>CAVPDG010000024.1:0-545813 GCA_963702535.1 uncultured Chloroflexia bacterium
GATGTATTGCTGATGATGATAAATCTTATCGGTAAATCTTTCGGCAATCGTTACCGTATTATCTGTTGAACCCGTATCTACAATAATGATCTCATCGACAAAGTCGCAAATGCTGCGCAGACATTTCTCAAGAAATTCTTCTTCGTTTTTGACAATCATGCACAGGGAAATGGTTGGTTTCAATGGGCCAGAAGAAGTAATATTCTTTATACTTTGAAGATTCATTTGTTTTGACGACATGCGTTTCCTTTGTAATTCAGATATTGGGCTGCATCCGTAATTCATGAGATATTTCATCAAGGATGTTAGAAACCAGCCGAGCGTTCTCTTTCAGTCTCTCAACAAGTTTTATTGCATTCCTATAAAGCCCTACATTGAGCGCCGCAAGCTGATGAAAATCTTTTTCATTGATATTGTTTCGCTCCATTTCAATGTATTTGAAAACGATGTCGTATCTCCTGAGCTCCTTGACTGGGCAGTGAATCTTCCCTGTCTTGAAGCTCGGAACCAAGCATTTGGATTGATGAAAGATTTCGATTTATATTAAAAGACAGATGATAGAGCTGGTCAGATATTTCGAGGGACTCCTTTAAATGAGCGCACGTGCCATTCAGTAGCGCTGAAAAATTTCGCAGCTTGTCTCTCAAACCCGATGCATCCATCATGTGAGAAAACTGACTGAGATAATCCTTGGCATACCTCTCCGTGGTTTCCATATCCAAGTCCATGTTCATTAATGACGGGAGAAATGAGGTCGGTCGTCAATAGTGGACACCAAATATTTCATGCTGCCAGTCGTTTTTCATAGAACCATCGTTCAAAAGCAGCGGGAGACAGAAACCCGAGTCTGGCCTGCCTTCTTTGCCGATTATAGAAAATCTCGATGTACTCTGTAATATCCTGTATAGCCTCTTGTCTGGTTGCATACCGGCAATGGTGAATCTGTTCGTTCTTCAAGCACACCCCAGAAACTTTCCATGGGGGCGTTATCGTAGCAATTCCCTTTCCGACTCATGGATGCCCTCATCCCGAACCCGTCAAGCAATGAGGAATATTCCTGGGCGCAATACTGGCTGCCCCGATCCGAATGGTGAATCAAACCCGCTGCCGGTCGTTTGGCGGTTACCGCCCTCAAGAGGGACTGGCTGACCAGATTCTTTGTCATACGCTCTGCCATGGCATAGCCTACGACTTCTCCGGTAAAAAGATCCTTATGGCCGGCAAGATACAGCCAGCCTTCCCCGGTGGGGATGTACGTGATATCGCTCAACCAGATCTGGTTCGGCGCGGATGCCTCGAACTTCTGATCCAGCAGATTCTCCGCCACGGGCAAAGAATGCCGGGAGTCGGTCGTGGCCTTGAACCGCCGTTTTTGCCGACAACGCAGGCCAAGCTTCCTGCGAATCCGCTTGATCCGATGAACGCCCACAACAACTCCGTTATCGGCCAAATCCCGCTGTAAGCGCTCCGGACCATACGTCTGACGCGTCCGTTTATGAGCAGCACGTATCTCCAATTCCAGCCTCATCTCATCCCGCTGCCGGATGGAAAGTCGGACGCTTGACCCAGGCATAGTATCCGCTTGGTGGTCACATCCAACACACGGCACAGCATCGAAACAGAATAGGTGAGTCGCAACTCCTTGATCACCGCGTACCTTGCAGCGACTCCTTGGCAAAGTACGCGGCCGCTTTTTTTAAGATATCCCGCTCCATCTTCGTCAGAGCCAGCTCTCGCTTAACTTTCGCCAATTCCCTCTCAATCTCCGTCAGGGGACGTTGACCTTTGCCAATCTCACCAAGATTCCCTGTCTTTGAAACCCTTATCCAGTTTTCTAATGTTGACTTCGGCAAAGATAGACGCTTCGAAATCTCCAGCACGGACAAACCTCCATCCGTTGCCATCTTTACCGCTTCCTCTCGAAACTCTTTCGTGTATCGCCCGTTGGGTATCTCTTTCCATTTTCACACCTCCGTTTTGGTTTCTTACCTAAACATTGGTGTCCATTTTTTTCAACCTACATCAGTTTTGCAATATAGCGAAATATATGTGCCCACATCTGCACCACCATTTTTTTTTGCCTATTTGCAGAAGAACTGAGTTTCTCAATCAGTGATCTCCTCGTTGCATCGTCGAGCAATCTGGATAGCGCCTCCCGTAACCGGGCCGGAGAAGTATCAGCGGGGATAACACCCTCCTCGTATCCGTAATCTCGAAAAAGCTCTTGATATTTATGCGACCAACCGACACAAATAGATGGCACTGACTGTGACAGAGAACCAATCAGCGCGTGATACCTCGATGCAACCACTGCCCGTGATGCCCCAAGGATACCCTTTGCAAGCAGTGGATCCTCTTCATTTACAATATCGCATTTTTTATCAAGGCGTGTATTGACCTGCCGTGCAATTTGAAAATCACCAGCACCCTCGTGAATCAGGAAGAAAGCCTCATAGCCTAACTCACGCGTTATTAAAATTGTATTTTCCAAGAAATCCACATATTGTTTTGCGTCAATGGCCGCCGTTTTATCGAGCATTCGAACATTGGGCACAATGCACACCTGATCCGAAAAGTGATCTACATTATGAGGCATCAACGGTTCAAGCAGTATGGTGAAATCCGGGACCTTGTGTACCTTTGAAGTATCACCTATCTGGCTCCTGATATGCTCAAAAGAAATTTGGTCACGCGCAAAGATAAGGTCTGCAGCGGCAACAATCCTTTTAAAATACTTTTGATTTTCGTGATTTTGAAATGGGCCAAAGGCCTGTGGCAAAAGAATTGTCTTAACCCCATAGGCTTTAAGCTTTTCGAACTTCAAAGCGGCTGCCTTAGTCGGTTCCGTTCCCCATTGGTCGGAATATAAAAAGCCGGAAGCATCCAGAACAACATTTAAATCATGATAGTCAATAAAACCCGGCAAGAGGGGCAAAATATTGTAATCAAGAAAGCGCTTCATTTGAGGCATGGGAGCACTGGTGATCTTTGCTGTGGGTAGATGTTCGGCAAGCTGCCCGATGATAGCAAGCATCATAAGCGCAGCGCCTTTATTGACGAAGCCACACCCCATAATTTCAACAAGTTGGTGACTGCCCGCAATGCTGCCCCAATGGGGTTCGTGCTCGCCAGACAACATGTATACATCCCGTAACAAGTCCTCTCTATCCTCACAACGCTCCCTATTAAGGGACTGAACAAGCATTGCGGCGTGCCCCCCCGTTGAATTTTGAATTGCCTGAGGCAATGTGGCCTTTATATGTTCCATGTAGGTTGGTTCAGGCCCTTTGAGGTCTTTCCAGGCATTCGCAAAGGAGAGCCAATCCTTTTTCCGGTTTTCGATTCCTTGACCTGCAAGAACACTTTCGTAAGGAACGGCACGAGCTTGGAGAGCGTTATGATCAAAGCATCGTTTGGCAGCATCGAGCCCTTCCCGCGTACGTACGACCATAACGGACTCACCATTACCAAAGTCCGCGCCTTCAACGCCGTAAGGATCGCCAATCGCAATATCACTGAGGATGTTGAGCTTGTCAAAACAGAATCTGCAGCGAAGAGGCGTAAAAAACTCCTTTATTTTCATCCGTTCCGTGTTCGGTAGTATTTTGTTTTTCCCATCTTTCGTTATAAAGCAAACATCTCCAGGATAACCTGTTCGCTCTTTATCTCGATAAGAAAATGATGATATTTCTGGGAAATTAAGATTAGCCCTTTGCGCAAGATAGTTTAGGGCGGCATAAGTCAGAATGCGATCACAAAAGAGTCCTATCGTATAACGGACCGGCTTTGCAATTTCAGGGTATAGCATCCTTAAATTATGGAGTGCGTGAATATGGCAAGGAAGGCCAACGACCGCCAATTTTTCTGAGGAATCTGTTGCTGAATCTAATGCTTCAAATATCGGCATTGGACAGTACTTAGACCCCTGTGAAGCGAGTAATTCATTTCTATTACGGGCGATATATGCTCTCCCCCGTGGCTTTCCTTTATCCCAGGCCAAACGTGACACAACCACACCATCAACCTGTCCTGATTCCAACAAAACCGAGGCAATGGCTGTTACGACACCTCCGCTTTGTCCTTGCGAATGTAGCTTTCTATCGGTAGCATGAGTTACATAGACGGCGTCACAAGTTCCGGCAAAGGGTTGTTGAGCAGAAGGCAGAGTTTCAATCCCCCTTATAGTAACCCCTGGGCACAACTGCAGACATTGGCCACATTCCTGGCAACGCTTCATATCAATTTGAGGAACAAGCCTCCCATCAGCAGTTTCCTGTAAGACAATGGCTTCTAAAGGGCAAATGGCCCCGCACATGCCACAACTGAGGCAAAGATGCGATTCTACAGTCACATTGACGTTACTTCTCAAAGTCATATTAATTCTCACATATGTATTCTTGATTGTTAATAGATATATTTAATTATATAAATTAAGTATGTTAAGCATCAAACTTGTTTACTAGCGCTTGGCATAAAACCCTGGGCTATTAACCCGGATTTACATTTTTTTCTATAAAGGCTTTAAGTGTCATCCCCTCCTGAAAATCAGGGGCGATCTTTAAGGCTTCCTGGATGGCGTCATTTGCCAGCTTTAAATCGTCCATTTCGATATAGACCCGCGACAGGTTGTAATAAAGACCTTCGTCCTCCGGAGAAAGGACAAGGGCTTTTCTGAAGGCCGCAACGGCTTTTTCAAAATCCTGTTCTGTTCTCAGTTCAATGCCGGCGGTATTATAGATTTCAACCAGCGCATCCGCTGCTTCCTCATCTTTTTCCGCCATGCTTTTTGCTGATGCGTAATCGCCTCTTTCCACATACACCATAATCTTGTCGATACGCTGATGAATGGTTTCCTCCACGGCCTCCTCTTGGTCTTGTGCTTTGGCCATGGCCTCGATGATTTCCTCTTCCTTGATCTGAATGAGCTGTTTCATGAAATCATATGAGGTATCAATATCATCATCTTTAAACGTCACAGGACCATAGAGCTTCTTAAACGCTTTTGATGCAGCCATGTCATTCTGAAACGTATTGATATCCTCCCGAAGCATTTTTTCATCCTGGGGAAGCATTTTTACACTACGTGTCTTTTCAAGGACTTCCCTGAAGGTCAACAGACACGAATAGACATTATCATGCTGAAGATACACCCTGCATTCACGAATCTTCGAAGAGATACGACCTGCGTCATCCCGTTTAATCCCCCCTTGCATCAGCAACCTCCTGTGAAATCATCTTGATTTCCCTATCCTCGTCCAAGGTATGCGTAAATCATGCCTATTTTAAATGATGACCTGCAAAGCGGGTTTTTTCATTCTTTAAAACCGGAAACATTCAAATGCCTGTGTCATGGCATGAAAGTTGTTATCCATCTTATAGGGATTTTTGGTTGGGCATGACTTCCACACAGGAACAGAGGGAGAAATGATGAAGATCGTAAACAGGGAACGCTTAAAAGGTCTTATGGATGTGACGTATGGCTATTTCACCAATTCGTAACGGACAAAACATTTTTCAAAAAACACGGCCTGAGGGTCAGACTGCAAAATCGTCATTCCGGGATGCGTTAAACAATGCCGGAATAAAACCGCCAAACACACGCCTTGACGGCACGGCGTCTCTACCCCGGGAACAGATATCGGATATATTGAGCAGCATGCGTTTTGAAATGAACAGGAACCTGATGCGTGCATTTTCTTCCGGAGATGATTCGGAGCAGCTGGATTTTCCCATCTCACACCTTTCAAAATCAGCCCTTTCGATTCTTGAGGATATTCCGAAACCGGAATCCGTTGACATGCCGGTTGAGAATACGCTTGAAAATACGTCAAAAAATGATCAGGTTCATCAAAATAATGACGTTTTTACTGTCCGGGAAGATCTTGAACTGATTATCAAGAATGCCGCAGCAACTTACGGTGTTGACCCCGCTCTGGTCAAAAGCGTCATCAAGGCCGAAAGCAATTTCAATCCCAACAGCACTTCACCCAAAGGGGCGATGGGATTGATGCAACTGATGCCCGCTACGGCAAAGGATCTTGGGGTACGTAACGCCTACGATCCGGTTGAAAACGTCCGGGCAGGAACCCGATATTTGAAATCCCTGCTGAATCGGTATGACGGCAATGTGGAACTTTGCCTGGCAGCATACAACTGGGGCATGGGAAATGTTGAAAGAAATCGGGCAGGAATGCCAGAAGAAACCAGAAACTATGTCGACAAAGTGACGCGCTACTACGAAGCAGCCAAAACATGAACCCTTCCAGAAGCCGGGTTCATGACATAACATTCATAAACACATCGACGATCTGCTCGTCAAATTGTGTATTCCGGTTCCGATTGATCTCAGCCACGGCGGACTCCTGCGTCATTGCAGATCGGTAAGGCCGATTATTGGTCATTGCATCGTAAGCATCCGCAACAGCAAGAATTCTCGAAAGCATCGGAATATCCGTCCCGGCGAGCCCCGTTGGGTATCCCTTTCCATCCCAACGCTCATGATGGTGCAAAACGATATCCCTTTCCTGCTCAAGCAAAAGAAGCGGCCGCAGGATTTGCTCTCCCATTTCAGAATGGCTCTTGATCACGGTGAACTCTTCAAAAGTCAAGCTGCCCGGCTTCAGCAGGACGCTGTCCGGTATGGCAATCTTACCAACATCGTGGAGCATCCCGGAAATTTTCAGGGATTCAATTTCGCGCTCGGTGCAATGCAAGCCTCTGGCAATTTTCTCGGACATCGCGGTGACCCGGAAGCAATGTTCTTCTGTATAGTGATCCCGAACCTGAATCGAAGCGATGATGGATTTGAAGGTATCCAGGACATTGTTGTAAACACTTTCATACAGCAGTCTGTTTTCGAGATTGAGGGATGCCCGCTTGGTCAAACTCACAATGTAATGCAAGTCTTTGGTTGTGAACAATTCATGGTTTATTTTTTTACGGATGCACAAAATGCCGAAAATATTGTTGCGGATCATCAGGGGCGCACAAATAAGAGACGGCGCAATTTCCGGATGTTCAGACGAATGAATCACCAACGCTTCTTTTTTTTCGACAACTTCTAGAAATATTTGTTTGAGGGCCGGTATTGTTTGCTGTTCATAGAGCTTACGGTCTGGGCTGACAATGATCTCGGAGCGAAAAACGCGGTTTTCCTCATCAAAGATCAAAAGCGAACCTTCTTCTCCATCGACAACCTTCAGGGAAAGATCCACGATTTTCTTGAAAACCTGATCATGATCCCCTTCGATCGGCTCAAAAGAATCGTAGATATATTCATGAACCGCTAATTCCTTGGTTTTGTTTTTGATTTGGATTTCAGAAACCCTTGTTTCCGGGTGATTGTGTTCAAGCAATGTCTTTTCGTTGAGGTACAGATTCACTTTGAACAAGAGTTCGTCGATATCAAACGGTTTTTTCAGAAAGTCAATCGCGCCCTTCTTCATGGCGGATACCGTCAAGTCTGTCGCCGGATGGGCCGTGATCATGATAACGCCGGTATCTGGATTTATTTCCCGCAACTGGTTGAGAAGCTCCATCCCCCCCATGTCGGGCATCATCACATCACTGATGACGAGATCAAAAGAAGATTGACGGCACTGTTCAAGCGCTCTTCTTCCATTCTCTGCTTCGCAGATTTCATGATACCCTGCCTGTCTCAGGGAATCCGTAAGAATCTGTCTGGTTGGCAGATAATCGTCTACGATGAGAATACTTTTATCTAATCCGAGCGGATTCTCCATACTAAGCATTTGGTTCATATCGCCTCAATATCTCAATCCATTGTGACTCTGTATCGCACTTCTACCTTTCAGATAAAAAAGGCCGACGAACACAGATTCGTCCATCCCTCTTTATAGGTTGTGGATCAAACCGTTGTTTAAGTCTGTATTCTTTTAAAAAGACAGGCCATCGTTTTATTTATGGCTTTCCTTTTAAAAGGACATCCAATAAGCTGTAGGAAATTTTCTGGTATGCATCAGCTTTTATGTCCGGATTACCGGACAAGGTCACGCTATCCGTATAGTTGCTATACGGGGAAGCCTGCTGCATCTCCAGACGTGTCTGCGATTTGCTTTGCTTATTGTATGCCTTAATAACATTATCCACCTGATACGCTGATATTGTCATCCTTGACACTACCTCTCCGATAAAAAAATCCCTTTACGATCTTTGTATCGGCCGAATAACGACGAAACTTTAGCTTTTTTCTTTTCAGAATTTGACGGACCACGTAAATTATAAAAAAATTGACGTTATAGGTTTTATATTTTTTTGAAGGACGGGAAGAATTGACAAACCGGACAAAGAAGCGCTGTTGCGTTTTGACGGACGGATCTGCAAGCAAGGGCGGGCAAATACAACCTGGATCGGCAGAACACGCGATGGCCCGAAGCAGGCCTTGGTAGGACGTTTCCGTTACAGAACAGGACCGCTCTTTGTTTTCTCGAGATCAAGGATAAGATTAATTTCTCCTTCCGGTATCCCTGACTGCCTGGATATTTCGTCCCTGCTCAAACCCTGTTGAAGCATTCGGATAACCTCGCCGTATTTTCCTCCTTCGGGTGGAGAAGGCACCGCAACGGGCTTCACTGAATCGAGTTTTTTGATCATCTCCTCCGCTTCCTTGAAAAGCGCAGAGAGCTTTTTCTCCTTGTTATCCAGCTGCGCAAAGAGCGTGCTCAGGTCTTTCTTGCTATCCTCGACCGTTTCCAGAAAATGGGTTGTAGAATCATGGGTGTCTTCCAATAGCTTTCGGAAATCAGCAAGAAGCGCTTCCTGAACGGTTGAATCGATTTTTGGCGTATTCTTGTCGATCCGTCTCAAGAGAAACAGAATGGTTAAAAAAATAAAGAGATCAATTATAATCTGGATATGAAGCAATGAAAACATCGTCTTCCTCAAGGTTTTCGTTTATGCTGGTACGGTATTTCTATACTCAGCATATCCGTTTCCGGATAATACCCAAATCCGATTCCCTCATGGTGCATTTTTAAAAGCAGCAAGGCATAATACAGATTTTTCTTCTCATCAGGCCATTCTGAAACGGGATCACTACTTGAAAACGGTTCGGACATGACCTCCTGACATTCCGTAACGATCAAGTGGTCAATCGGCTGTATCTTGACAAAAAGGCTTCGGTCATCATGACTCGTTTCAATCAAAAAAGGGACCTCACCTTTATTGCCGATCTTATTCATGGCATGCCGGATCAAGGTCCAGAAAGCCATGGAGAAGAAGGCGGCGACCCCTTTGATATCAGGAACTTCTTTGTCCAGCCGGATTTCCTTTTTCACATTGTGCTTAAAATCAAGGCAAAAATCGGCAAATTGCAGCTCAGACTCGACAAGATGGGTTACATTAAGATTTTCAACATCCCGATTCCCCATAGCGGCATATTTCCCGGCAGAAATACGAAACAAACCAAACATTTTATCAGACTCACCATTGATGGCGGTCACATCGGCAACCAACTTGGTCATCGTTGCCCCCATTTCTCCCTCAATACCGGGATAGCGCTATTCAATTCGCAACAAACTCGTGAAGCCGCTTCTGCAAAAGCTTGGAACGTCCCATGATACCGTTTAGCGGATTGGCAAAATTATGAAATATTCCGGGGGTGATTTCGTCAAAAAGGGTTGCAACGGAATTTTTTTTAGGAATGCGTAGACATCCGCTTCATTCATTTATTTTCTCCTGTTTCTGACGGGATTTCTTTTCCGTCTGTGCCTTTCTTTGGTAAAGCCAGTAACCATGCCATGCGTCATTTACATTATTTCCACTTGAGAAAAATAGATGTTTTTTACCGTATCGCCGCCGAAAAGGCTATTCAATTCGTTTTTCAACTCCATTTTCAAGTCGTTCCGACTACTGGCCGTCCGCAGTTTTTCTACCTTATTTCTTCTCAAAATGCCATAAATCAGCTCTCTGGCGCCGGGGTTGTTTTTGATCTTATTGATATCCTGGATACTGACAGGTTCAATGGCAATATCACAAAAAGCGATGGATAGATTGTTTTTAGCATCTCTCATATCCACAACGATCCCTGAAAACAGGACGGCTTTTTCATCGGTCATATTCAAACCGGTTCCCCGGAGCAGCAGGTTTTCCGATAGGGCAGACTTCCGGATGCAACCGTTTTTCCCCTCGCAACGGGTACCTGCGCATCCTGCCTGCCAAACCATAAAAGAAAAACCAGTATGGCAACAATGCCTAGAAGGACAACAGAAGCCAGCGGAATCCCGACGGACGATCCTTCGGATAACGGCCTTGAATCTGGAAAGCCAGCTTTCCGCTGCTGCGATTTTCTCAGGGGGTGCACTCTCCTCAGGAACCGTGCTCTTACTGGTCCATCAAGTTCCGTATCAAAATATCCAGCTTTACTTTTTTGCCATCGGTTCAAACCTTTATATTCAAGCTTATCACCAGACCGGATTCACCGCTCCGGCCTCTTTTTTTTCAAAGAGAGCTTCCATCTGGTTTTTTGTTTGTTGAAAATCGATTTTTTCATGGATATCTTGTTTCAAAAAACCGTTCACCCGCTCAATCATCCGTATGGCATGGTCAATCTCGGGATTACTCCCACTCACATAGGCGCCGATGTTAATGAGATCCTCGGCCTTCCTGTAGGTGGCAAGGATATTGGAAAGATCTCCAGCCATTTTTCGATGTTTGTCATCCACAATATCAATCATGACCCGGCTGACACTTTGCAGGACGTCAATCGCCGGATAATGATTTTTATTGGCCAACTGGCGCGTCAGGTAAACATGCCCGTCGCAGAATGGATCTGGCCGCATCCGATATCGGTTCGTTAAAATCATCACTTTCCACCAATATGGTATAGAGCCCTGTAATGCTTCCGCTCCCTTCCATATTTCCGGAACGTTCCAGCAATTTTGGCAGAAGGCTGAAGACGGACGGCGTGTATCCTTTTGTGGCAGGCGGCTCCCCCACAGAAAGACCAATTTCACGCTGAGCCATGGCAAATCGTGTCAGAGAATCAACCATCAACAAAACTTCTTTCCCCATATCACGAAAGTATTCGGAGATTGACGTTGCGACATAAGCCGCCCGCATGCGGATGAGGGGATGCATATCCGCTCCGGCAACAACGACAACAGACCGCTCCAACCCTTCCTTGCCCAGATTCTTTTCCAGAAACTCCCGGACTTCCCTGCCTCTTTCGCCAATGAGCCCAATGACATTGACATCCGCCTTGGTATTTCTGGCAATCATCCCGAGCAGCATGCTTTTTCCGACACCCGATCCGGCAAAAATACCCATTCGCTGGCCTTTGCCACACGTCAGGGCACCATTCAGCGCCCGGATGCCAAGATCCAGCGGTTCAGAAATACGCCCTCTTTT
This sequence comes from uncultured Chloroflexia bacterium, assembly GCA_963702535.1. GTDB lineage: Bacteria > Chloroflexota > Anaerolineae > Anaerolineales > UBA4823 > CAVPDG01. Next base: position 11,368 of record CAVPDG010000024.1, read on the forward strand.
CATCGGGTTGATAGGATCGGCGTAAATGGGATACTCGCATTCAGATTCAATCGGCCCTTTGTCATCGATGGGATTACCGAGGCCGTCAATCACCCTTCCCAAGAGTTTTTACCGACGGGAACACTCGCCTTGCGGCCCAGCGACGTAATTTTGCACCCGGGTCCCAATCCTTGCAGACTTTCCAACGGCATCAGCAGGACCTTCCCGTTCTTAAAACCGACCACCTCCGCAGGCAGGGGACGGTTCTCCTTCCCTTGGAATATCCCGCAGATCTCTCCAATGGAAGCGACCGGGCCATGCCCGACAACGACCAGTCCAACAATTTCACTGACCTTTCCATGCACCCGAATCGGATCAATTTCATCGAGAAGCCGGTGGTATTTCTCTAAGCTAATCATGTCTTATTTGAACGGGATGCGGTCATCCGCGTCTTGACCTCGTTATATTGTTGATCCAACCGCGCATCAATTTCGCCAAAGAGGGTTTCAATAATGGCGCCGCCTCGAGGGATGGAATCATCCTCCTCAAAGACAATGTTTCTAACACCGTCAAAATTTTGAATGAAGTCTGACTTGATTTCCATCATATAATGAAAATCCTGAGAATGAATTCTGATCTTCATATTTTCCCGGTCAACGATTTTTTTTATGGCACCCTTTAACACACTTCGGATGACCTCCCGGTTGGTGGTCACCTCCATATGAATGATCTTTTCCGCAACCCCCAGCACAAGCCGGATGATCTCCTCTTCGGCATCCTGCAGGATATTCTTTTTCAGTTCGGAAACCTCCAGTGCAATATTGCTCATCGCCTGCAGGGTATGCAACGCATCGTTCTTCTGGAGTTCTCTGCCCTGGCCGATCCCATCGGCAATACCTCTTTCATAAGCTTCCCGTTCCACTTGCAGGATCTTCTGGGCAAACGTCTTTTTTAAGTTCTCCAACCCCTCTGCCGCTTGCGCTCCGGCCATTCTCGTATTTCTGGAACCCTTGATACCCGGACCTTTCACTGATCCATTTTTTTCGGGAACAGATATGAAGTTAACTTCTTCCGATTTGATGATTTTACGATTGGCTGTTTTCATTTCTCCATCCATGGTAACCGATCAGGTTCATGCTATTGCCTAATATTTAGCAACTAACGTACCATTTCCATGCATAACCATAAGATTGACGTTCAACAAAAAAATTTATCATTGGCATTTTGCGTTTCATGGCACTGCTTTTGCTTTTCTTATATCGTTCCGGTTCTAAAAATCAATGATGCTATCGGGCAGAGACGAAGCAAAAAAGATAGCACTTTGATTTGGGATTGGGATAAAAAGAATTTTCATTTAAAAACGAGAAAGGTACTGAATTGAGGGTATGAATACGGATGCCATTTCCAACAAGAGAGAATATTCCCGAGCCGATGCCTATCTTCCTCTCTCATACAGGCTTGTCCCCAAAGAAGAGCAAAAAAGTGCACAATCACGATTTTCAACCGAGGTCATCCTGGCTCAATTTAATGCAAAACCGCCTTCAGGTCATCATCCTCAATCAGAATGCCTGAGACTTTTGGATAAAAAGCTTGATGCTGTGATTGAAATGCTGGTGGAACAATATAAGGGCTTTAATTATTTGCCTTTTAAATATGTAACCATCAGCGGTAACGGGATGCGGTTTTCCTCCAACCAATTGTTCAAACCAGGGGCTATTCTTGAATTCAAAATGCTTCTATCACTAGCCCAAACTTCGGCGCTCATTGTGTACGGCAAGGTACGTTCCGTCGAGAAACAAACAACTGGCTATTATATTACTGTATCTTTTTTAAAGATGAATGAGACCATTCAGGATATGATTATTCGTTTCGTCTTTGAAGTGGAACGAGAGCTGATACGAGACACACGGACTCTCGAACAAGGAAACGATTGACTAAACCGTCACTCTGACTTTCCCCAAACGGCGCCTTCAGCGAACTTTCAGGAAATCGGCGCAGCAGCAACACATCTCCCGCGATAAATCGATGCGCGAATGGCTGCTGTAAATCGACACGAATTACAGATGCTAATATTTTTCAACGCTAATCCCCTTGTATGAGGTCACCCATGCACACATCTACATAAAAGTCACCCTCCGGAGTTTGAAACGGGATGATCACGCTTGGTCCGCCCAGAACATGAAGAATAGAATGGTTTTTCCCCGATACAACCGTTGGGATGGCTGCAACAATGTTAAAGCCGTCGCCCTCCAGACGTTTTCTGGCCACACCGGAAATCATGTTGGTAATTTCACCAACGGCATCGTTTACATCGCCATTTATTTCTTTATGGTCTTCACCGAGCATGTTGGAAACAATTTTCAGGATGCACCCTTCCGTAAAGCTCAATGCCAAAGAACCGCTGGCAGACCCTGTCATACCGATGATACCCGATACATCTCCTTTAGCCTGGGTACCCTTCTTGATATAAGGCTTACCCGCTTTCGGCTCTATCATGGCCATCGTTTTCAACACCGATACGGTCCCCTCCAAGAAGGGATTGATAAATCTCACGTCCATGTTTGACTTTCCTTTCACGGCATATTTTTAAATCTTTTCGAGAATTTTTTTGATCTTGTCGTTCAGCATATCCGCCGTGAACAGCACAAGATTGCGTCTCTACGTGTTTAAATCCATGTGATTCTGCCAAAACAGGGGATCCTACGGGGATGGGATTCAAGTCCCCTTGGGGGCACCTAAGCGGGCTCATCCCGAACCGCAATCTATACCCGTCGAGCAGTTTCTAGCCATGCTGCGCTTCGAGCAGCGCAATAAACTGGCAGAACTGCCTGACGAGTTGGTGAAAAGTCGGTCGGGATGATTTCGTTTAATTTCCCATGCTCCCTCCAACTGAGTTAAAAATATCCTCATTATAGGTCATTCCATCAGCATGCCAGACACCGATCCCATTCTTCTCCAGACTAAGCTGCACCAGCCCGCCTGCCGCACAATCTGGTCGTACGCATGCGACTGTTAGAGGCGCTCAACCACGCTATTGACCACCCGCTTACCCTGGTCTGTGCACCGGCTGGTTTTGGCAAAACCACCCTGGTGTGCACCTGGCTCGAGCGGATGGCTACCGATCCGTCTGCATCGGTAGCATCCTTACCTGCTGCGTGGCTTTCGCTGGATGAAAAGGACAGCGATCTCAACCTCTTTCTCCGCTACTTCATCGCCGCACTACGGACGATCTTCAAAGAAACCTGTCCGGAAACCCTGGCTTTACTCCAGGCGCAGCAGCAACCGCCTGATACTGTGCTCTACGCCACATTCATCAATGAGCTTGAAAAGCTTCCCGGAGAGGCTATTCTCGTCCTGGATGACTACCACACCATCCAAGGGGTGGAGGTGCACAATCTGCTGATTGAATTGGCGCGCCACTGGCCAGATCCGCTGCACCTGGTGCTGATCTCACGCCTCGAGCCACCTATACCGCTGACAAATTACGTGCGAAGGAGATGGTCAGCGAGATTCGCACCCGAACCTGCGCTTTACACCCGAGGAGACGGATATCTATCTGAGCCAGATGAAAATAGCCTCTTAGGAGCCAGGATACCTTAGCCTTGTTGGAGAAACGCTTCGAAGGCTGGCCCGCTGGTCTGCATCTGGCTGCCCTATCCTTGCGTTCCGCAGGCAGCCAAGAATCCGTGTTGAAGGCTTTATCCAGCGGGAATGCCAACATTACCGGATACCTGGTGGATGAGGTGTTGTCCCATCAAGTTCCGGCGATCCATTCATTTTTATTGAAGACTTCCATCCTGGATCGTTTTTGCGCTTCGCTGTGCGAAGCTGTCATTGGAGAGACCGACACTGCATGGAATGCGCGCGCCTGTCTGGATTGGATTGAACGCTCTGAGCTGTTCATCATCTCCCTGGACAACCGCCGGGAATGGTACCGTTATCACCATTTATTCCAGGAATTGCTGCAGCAGAGATTATCCGCCGAGATGGCGCCTGACCAGGTTGCCAGCTTGCATCGCCTGGCTTCCGCCTGGTTCGAAGAGCATGGACTGATCGATGAAGCTTTGCATCACGCCCTGGCAGCCGGCGACCTTGATCTGGCTGCGCGCCAGATGAGTGCCGGGCTGCGCGATGTGCTCAACCGCGAGGACCGGCCGACCCTGGAGCGCTGGCTGCGCCTGCTGCCGGAAGAGATGATCCAGCGAAGTCCGGGGCTGTTGATGATCAGGGTCTGGGCTCTGGAGTTTTTATGGAGACTTGACCTGCAAGCACAGGTGCTCCAGCAGGTAGAAGAGCTGTTGGATTCAGACGGAGGCGCATCGTTGCCGGCGGATGACCTGCAAATCCTGCGCGGGCAAATCCTCGTGTATAAGAGCTCAGCAGGCGTATTTCAGCAACCAGATAATGCGGGCGATCGACCTTTGCCGGCAGGCATTGGCGCTTCTTCCCCCTTCGTGGACATTCGTGCGCGGCGGGGCGATGTTTTACCTGGGCCTGTCCATGCAGGCCAGCGGTCAGGCGCAGGAGGCCGAACGGTTGCTGCTCGATGAATATGAGTTTTGCGGCGATAAGAACGATGTCTATGCCCTGCTCCTCCTGGAAACACTGTGTTTCAACTACCTCAATACCGGCCAGCTTGAGCAGACCAGGCAAATTGCGCAGGTGCTGCTCCAAGGGGCAACCCGCAGCGGGAGTGGCAATCATGAAGAACTGGGGTGACTATTATCTCGGTGTGGTGTATTATCAACGCAATGAGCTGGAGGCTGCTGCGCAGCACTTTACCCAGATTGTCGAAAATCGCTATACAGCCCAGATAACTGCTTATCGCGATGCCGTTGCGGGCCTGGCGTTGATCCATCAGATCAAAGGGGAGAGCTCTGAGGCCTGGCAGATGGTGGAGTCGATCAGCCAGTTTGACCTGGAGCGAGACGGGAGCGAAGACGAGCGGACACGCTCTCTGCGCGCCAGGTTGATAACTCTTGCAAGGGGACCTGGAAGGCGCCGGCCGCTGGGTTGACACCTTCACCGATCCACCGCCGGACCAGGCTCTGATCTGGCTGGAAGAGCCGCAGGTGACCCGGGCGCGTATCCTGGTGGCTAGCGGTGCAGATGCCGACCTGCGCCTGGCGCTGCAAATTTTGGACGTCCTGGATGAGATCGTTAGCCGGACGCATAACACCCGCTACAAGATCGAGATCCTGGCATTGCGCGCCCTGGCGCTGGATGCCCAAGGGGAAACCGGCCAGGCGGACGCCGCGCTGATGCAGGCGCTGGACCTGGCGCGGCCGGGTGGCTTCATCCGGGTTTTCGTCGACCTGGGCAAACCCATGCAGAGGATGCTTCGCCGGATTGCGAGGCAAGATGATTTGGCGGAGATGATTCGTCGCATCCTGGCGGCATTTCAAGAGGATGATAAAAATCTGCTTGGCAGCGCAAGCCCTGCGCAGCCGAGGCGCCAGCCATCACTCGCTAATTCGACTTTGGCTGAGCCCCTTACCCGGCGGGAGCTCGAGGTCCTGACCTTATTGCGAGATCCGTTGAGCATCAAAGAGATCGCCCTCAAACTCAATATTTCCTACTCGACCGCCAGCCGCCACACAATCAACATCTATGCTAAGCTCGGCGTCAACGGGCGCTGGAATGCTGTGGCGAGAGCAGAAGAATTGAACATCCTTCCCCCCGGCTGAGCCGCTGCACAAAGCGGGGTTTCTCTCCGCTCTAAAACCCGATCGTTCTAAACATACTACATGTTAATTACATGATTCTAGTGGTATTTTTACGCGCCACTTTAGTCTATCATCATAGCATGATGAGCATGCTATCCAGGAAACCAATACCCTTCGATCGACCGGCTAACTACCAGATCAATGTGCAAGGCCGGATTGACCCAACCATGTCTGATCTTCTGGGAGGTATGACGATCTCCCCGGACACAGTGGAGGCGGACCCCCCGGTCACAACTTTATGTGGCGAGCTGGGCGACCAGGCTGCCCTGGCCGGCGTGCTCAACACGCTTTATGAGATGCATCTGACCGTACTTTTGGTGAAGCGCCTGGAAATTTGATCGATAAATGCGGAAATTGGATCAACGCCATCATCCTGATCTTGGTCATGCTCCCCGGAGTAAAGCGGGCATTGATGAAGTTTAATATTTGTAGGATTTACGAAGTCTGCAGACATTTTGGGGCTGTTTGGGCGGACGATGCCTGCCCAAAGATCCAACTAAAACGATGGCGACCAACTACGCAAGTCATAAATTCGTTCAACATATAGATAAAGGAGAAAATCATGTCAGAAAAATACAGTTTCATTGTTGTCAAGTACCCCAAGAAAGAAACCGGGTAAGCCGCTCTGGAGGCGGTAAAGGGATTGGCAAAGGAGAAGATCGTCAAGCTCAAGGATGCTGTGGCGATCACCAAGACCGAAAAGGGCAAGATCAAGCTGCACCAGACGAAGGATGACCCCGCAAGCAAGGGCTTTCTCAAAGGCGGTGTCATCGGGATTATCTTCGCCGTGCTGTTCGGCGGAGCAGCCTGGATCGCCGTCGGTGCGCTATTGGGCACTGCGTTTTCCATGTTTGATCGCGGCATCAAAAACAAGCTGCTCAAGGAGCTTGGCGAGAACATGACCGCGAAGAATCGGCGCTGGCAGTGCTGGTTGAAGAAGCCGATTGGGCTGCCGTAAAAGAACGTATGGCAGCACATAATTTCCAGGGCGAGATTGTGGTGTCCGAGATGGTGGAGGAGCAGCTGGCCGAGGTCGAGAAGCTGGCTGAACATGCCGAGACGGTCGCGATAGTGCCGGAAGAGGTCGAATTACCGGCAGAGTGAAACAGGCATCGCATTTTGGGTGTCATCGTTGACAAAAACCGATGAAAATCCATTGCTAAGATAAAGGAGATAAAATCATGCGAAGAGGCGAGGAAGTCCAGGCGGCCCCGGAAGGGGTCCAGCAAGAAGGTGTGTCATGCGCAGGCACCGCCGGATGCGCAGGCGGATGCGCAGAAGACTGATCATCGGCGGCGCGGTGATCGTTGCCGTTGGGGCAAGCGCAACGAAGATGTCCCAGAGCGAGGTGCAGCAGGTGGAGCAACACACCGGCAAGAAGGTCGAGGATCTGTCAGAAGAACAACTGGATGCCGCCATGGGCGAACTCGGCATCGAAGGCCAGGAGCCAACGGATCAGGAGGTCGCCATGCTCGAAGCGGAAGAGGACAAGAATCCATCCGTTTGAACCAAAAAACTACCAAGGAGATATAATTAACCCGATGAATAAGAACACATTATCCACCAAAAAAGCATTGGTACTCAGCCTGGTCATGATGGCTGTTCTGGTTTTGAGTGCCTGCGCCCCCGCAGCCACACCTGCCCCCACCCAGGATATGGCGCTGATCCAGACCCAGGCAGCCCAGACCGTGGTGGCGGATATCACCCAGGAACGCGCCGCCTCCACCGACACAAGCCCCGCCCCCGACTGCAGCACCGACTGAGGCGCCGCCACCTCCCGGACCCACCCCCGATCCGAACATCCCGGTGGCTGTGGTTCCCACACCCGCACCGGGCGAGCCTTCAGCCATCGCCAACTACAACACGACCATCTTCAGCGGGCCCGGTGAAAACTATGTCGTGTACGCATCTTCCTGGCCGGGAAGACGGCCAAAGTGACCGGTATCAGCGAAGACGGCCTGTGGTGGGCAATCAGCGTTCCCGTTGCTCCCAACGGGCAGGGCTGGGTGAGCCAGCCTGGGTGACGGTGAGCGAACGCAGATGGCGTGCCGGTGCTGCCCACGCCGCCCGTGCCCCCAACCGCCGAGATGGTCCCGCCTGGCCCGGATGATCCGCAGGCCATTGCCATAGCCAACGTGTATGTGCGCACTGGTCCGGCGCACCAACTTCCCAGCCTACGGCATTGCCCCGGCTGGCACTACCGGCAGGGTGATCGGCAAGAGCGAGGATGGCCAGTGGTGGGTCGTGCGGCTGAATCCGGAACAGTGTCGGCGCAGGCTACGGCTGGGTGATGGCGCAGTACACACTAGCGACGAACGTGGAAGACGTACAGACCATCCAGAACCCGGACAGCGTCTCAACCGGTCACCCCGCCCGCCCCGCCTCCGGCGCGCCGGCGGCTATGGCGATCGACTATGTGAACGTGCGCACCGGCCCGGGGACCAACTACCCGGTGCTGGGGGTCGCACCTCCCGGGGCATCCGGTGAGGTGAGCGGCAAGAGCTCCGATGGCGACTGGTGGCAGGTGAAGATCCCCGCCCAGTACTCGGCAGATGGCTCTGGTTGGGTATCGGCTGATTGGGTGGTCACCCAAAACACGGACAGCGTACCGGTTGTGGCTGCTCCCCGGCTCCTCCACCCGCTCCGGCGACTCCACCGCCCGCCGCTACCAGCGCAACAGGCTGTGCGGTGGTTTCGCAGATCCCCGGCGGATGGCACGGTATTCGCAGCCGGGACGGCGTTCGAAACCACCTGGGTGCTGCAGAACACCGGCAGCACCAAGTGGGACGAGAACGAAGTACGACATGCGCTATGTCGGGCGCGGCAGCGAACATCCCCCTGCACCAGGGCTCAGATGGCTACGACCTGGCTGCATCCGTTCAGCCTGGCGACACATACAACTTCACCGTGCCGATGATCGCTCCCTTCGACGGGCGTATGGAGAGATGTGGCAGGTCGGCATGGGCAGCCAGGTGTGTGCCAGTTCTACGTGTACATCACTGGCCGTAACTGAATAGAAGCAATCCAAAATGGACGGGGCGTTATGGCGGTGCCGCTCTACCGCAACCCGCCTATTGAGAAAAGTTCTAGTAGAGAAGTAGCATTCAAAGGAGAAGAACGATGCGAAACAGACGAGAAGAACGCCAGGATGACCGCCAGATGGGCGTCCGGGCGGTGGCGGCAACCACTACCAGATGCGCCAGAAGATGGTTGCCATCGGCGATGACTTCTGGATCGAGAATGATAAGGGTCAGAAGGTGTTCAAGGTGGACGGCAAGGCGCTGCGCGTGCGCCAGACCCTGATCTTCGAGGACGCACATGGCACTGAGCTGTACAAGATCCAGGAGCGCATGCTGCGCGTCAAAGACAGCATGGAAGTGGAAGACGCCCATGGTAAGCAGATGGCCATGGTCAAGAAAGCCCTGATCACGCCCAGTCCGCGAGCGCTGGGTGGTGAAGATCAAGGGTGGCCCCGATCTGGAGGTGCAAGGCAACATACTCGATCACGAGTACTCCATTGGCGAAGGCCGCGACAAAGTGGCCGAGGTATCCAAGAAATGGTTCCGCCTGCGCGACAGCTATGGCGTGTCCATCGACCCCGGGCAGGATGATGCCCTCATCCTGGCGGTAGCCGTGTGCATCGACGAGATGGCGCACGAAGGCAAATAAACTAATCCATCCAGGTGACAGTCACTTTCAAAGTGACTGTCACCTGAAAACTATTGAGGAGGATTACCAATGTGTTGTTTTTTCACTGCGCTCGTGTTCTTTGGCCCACGCTTGGGCTTCCTGATCTACTGGCTGCTGGCGCCGGTGCGAGTGAACGCTGCCTTCGCCGCCTTCAATCTGCCCTGGCTGGTGGGCATCCTGGGGCTGGTCTTCATCCCCTGGACAACCTTTGGTACGTGATCATCTTCCCGCTTGAACGGCTATGACTGGATCTGGCTCGGGTTTGGCGTGATGGCAGATGTCGCCAGCTACATGGGCGCCTACCACAAACGCCAGGCGGTCCCGGGATATCCAGAAAACGACCCGCTCGCGAATTATTAGATCACCGAAAAGTATTGCTTCATGGTTGAGGTGTTCGGCGGCTCCCGCCGAACACTCACCACACCAACAAGTCTTCGCCGATAGCAACCAGATACAACTCAGAATGACGATAGGAGGTAAAAACAAATGATCAAACATGGACCCGTTGATGTAGTCGTTCTGGCAGCCGGAGAACCGCGCTTTGATGGCGGCGTGCTGGCAGAGCTGGAACGGCAGGCAGCCTCCGGAACGATCCGGGTGCTGGATGCCATGATCCTCTGAAAGATGAGGAAGGGAAGTGCTGGGGTCTCGACCTCGAGGACCTCCCGCCGGAAGAGGCGGCTGCACTGGGCTTTATCGATACCGGGACAGCGCGGCCTCTTCGACTCCGAGGATGCCGAAACGCTGTACGAGGGCATGGTGCCCGGCTCGGCCGTGGTCGCCCTGGCCATCGAGCACACCTGGGCGTTGGCCCTGGTGAATGCCCTGTACCAGGCCGGTGTGGATGTGGCGCTGAACTTCCGCGTGCCGGCGCTGGTTGTCGACGAGGCCTTCGCCTCGCTCGGTGCAGATGTGTAAAGGAGACTAAAATGCCAGGATTAATGAGAGGAATGGCTCGCACTGCAGCCGTGGTTGGCACGGCAACAGCCACACGCAATGCTGTAAACCGCCGGCAGGCGGACAAGAACGCGCAGGCGTACACACAGGCGCATGGCATCGGCTGCTCCACCGCCCCAGGAAGTTGTGTACGTGGAGGCTCCCGCTGCGCCCGCCCCGGAAGAGGATGTGATCACGCAGCTCGAGCGCCTGGGTGCGCTCAAGGCCCAGGGGATGCTCACCGAAGAAGAGTTCGCCGCCCAGAAGGCGAAACTGCTTGGAATGTAGACCCGCAGCCCTGTCAAGCCGGGCGAGCACGCAGATGCCGAGTCTGGCTCAAATAAGATGACTCAGCTCCAGCAGCTCCGGCTTCAGGCTCGGATGTGGCCGACTAGTAAAGAGTTTGAGGCTTCAGGCTGAAACCAATGGCAAGCTGATCGCCTTGTGTGCTGATGGCGTAAGGAGTTCGGTATGCGTGAAGAAGGAAGGTTGAGATGATCGAATCTGGAATTATCCTCGCCGGGGCAGGCGTTCTGGCCTTGGTGCTGGTGACGTGCCTGCTCGCCAGGCGACCGGCTCATGTGCCGGTTACCGTTCGAATACGAAACAAGAAGTAAAGCGGGAGTCGTGGTTGAACGCACCATCACACCAAGAAACATTGGCGCTTAAGCGAGACTGAAGACATGCTAAGTTCCAACAGAATCACTGCCTACATCGGTACCTACACCCGGCGAGAGTCATTTGTTGATGGAAAAGCCGAAGGTATCTATATCTATCACCTGGATCCGACCTCAGGTGAGTTGACCTACGCCGCCACTGTGAAAGGCGACGGCACGGTCAACCCTTCGTTTCTGACCCTGGCGCCGGACAATAGCTGTCTGTACGCTGTCAACGAGATCACCGGGGGCAAAGGCCCGCACGGGACTGTGAGCGCCTTTGCCATCGATCCGGTGACCAGGCACTTGAGTTATCTTAACCAGCAATCAACCCATGGTCTGGCGCCTTGCTATGCCAGCATTGAGCCTGAAGGACGGTACTGCCTGGTGGCCAACTATGAGACCGGCAGCGTGTGCGTTCTACCGATCCGGGAAGACGGGCGCCTGGGAGAGGCAACCGATACAGCTCAGTTTTCTGGATCTGGTCCCAATCCCGAGCGCCAGGGAGGCCCGCATGCCCATATGATCCTGCCGAGCCCCGATCGCAGCTTCATTCTGGCAGTTGACCTGGGTACGGACAGGCTGATGGCGTTCCGCCTCGATATGGAACGGGGCACGCTAATCCCTGCCGACTCCCCCTGGACACAGATGCCGCCCGGCACCGGCCCGCGACATATGGCATTTCACCCACACAGGCCCTTCACCTATGTGATCAGCGAGCTCCAATCCACGGTCACCGTTTTCCACTCCGTGGAGCGGCAGGGCACGTTTGAGGCAGTGCAGACCATTTCAACCTTACCTGACGATTTCAAGGGACCGAATCTGGGTGCGGAAATCAAGATTGCGCCCTCCGGTCGCTTTGTATACGCCTCAAACCGGGGGCACGACAGCCTGGCGATCTATGCCGTCGATCAGGAGACCGGCAAGTTGTCGGTTGTTGGGCATCGAATCGTCACAGGGCATTGGTCCCCGCGATTTCACCATCGATCCATCCGGCGCGCTGCTTCTGGTGGCAAACCAGGATACGGACACAGTGGTCACGTTCTGGATCAATCAAGATTCCGGGATGCTGACCGCAACCGGACACGTGGCCAAAGTGCCAACGCCGGTTTGCCTCCAACTGTATGGCGCTTGAAACAACTTTGAGAATGGATAACAACTTCTATCAGATGATAGGAGCGATCAGATCACAACCGGCATAAATTTGCCTGAAAACCAGAACTATGAATGGAGATCAATAATGGCATCCGAAAGTAAAACTAAAAATATGAAGGTCATCATTGTCGGTGGAGTGGCTGGCGGCGCCTCGTGTGCGGCGCGCTTGCGCAGGTTGGATGAAAATGCGGAAATCCTCATGGTGGAACGCGGACCGTACGTATCGTACGCCAATTGCGGGCTGCCTTACCATGTCGGCGGCGCGATTGAAAAAGAGTCGAGCCTCCTGGTGGCGACGGAACAGACGTTTCGCGAACAGTTCGCCATTGATGTGCGGACGCGCTGTGAGGTGGTTGGCATCTCGCCGCAACAGAAAACCGTGGAGCTCAAGAACCACGTTACCGGTGAGGTGACCACCGAGAAATACGACAAGCTCGTGCTGTCGCCCGGGGCGGCGCCGATCCGACCGCCGCTGCCCGGCATTGATCTTCCGGGGATCTTCTCGGTGAGAACCGTGCCGGATGCCCGGGAGATCCGCGAGTGGCTTGACCGGGATATCGCGGATCGATCTGGAATGCACTCGTACACAGGCTACCAGACGGTGACGAAACCTCCGCGTGCGGTGGTGATCGGCGGCGGATTCATCGGCCTCGAGATGGTGGAAAACCTGATCCACCGCGGGCTCGAAGTGACGCTGATTGAGAAGCTCAACCAGGTCATGCCCCCGCTCGATCCGGAAATGGCGCGCTTCGTCGAACGTTATTTGGTAAAGCACGGCGTCCACCTCGAGCTCAATGACGGCGTGGCCGGATTTCAGCAATCCGCAGATGGTTCGTTGGAAGTCCTCACCAGCTCAGGCAAGAGGCATGCAGCGGACATCGTGATCCTGGCGATTGGCGTGCGTCCAGAGACAGCGCTGGCGAAGATGGCTGGCATCGAGATCGGCCAGCGCGGCGGGATCCGCGTCGATGAGCACATGCGCACAAGCGACCCGGATATCTTCGCCGTCGGCGACGCGGTCGAGGTCAAAGACTTCGTCACCGGCCAATGGTCTCTGGTGGCGCTGGCTGGGCCGGCCAACCGGCAGGGCCGCATCGCAGCGGATGTGATTGCCGGGCGCGACTCCCGTTTCCGCGGCACACAGGGCACCTCGATCTGCCAGATCTTCGAGGCCGCGATCGCCCAGACCGGCGCCAGCTGAGAAGCTCCTTACTCAGCTTGGGGAGACAGATTTCGAGAAGATCTACCTCTACCCGAATTCGCACGCCGGGTATTATCCAGGCGCTAAATACCTGGCGATGAAAGTCATCTTCCGCAAATCCGACGGGCGCCTGCTCGGCGCGCAGGTGCTGGGCGAGGACGGTGTTGCCAAGCGGATCGATTCCTTCGCCATGGCGATCCAGATGGGCTGTACCATTTACGATCTGGAAGAGGCCGAGCTTTCCTACGCGCCTCCGTTCGGAAGCGCAAAGGACCCCGTCAACTTCGCCGGGATGGTCGCGGCCGATATCCTGCGCGGCGACATGCCGCTGAGCCACTGGGAGCCTGTGAGACAGCGGGTTCCTGCTCGATGTGCGCAATCCTCAGGAACTTGCCGTGGAGTCTGTTCCGGGCGCGGTCAACATCCCGCTGCCGCAACTGCGCGCACGCCTGGGCGAGCTCCCCCGCGACCGAGAGATCCTCGTCATTTGCCGCTCCGGTCAGCGCGCCTACTACGCCACGCGCATCCTGTTGCAGAACGGGTTCAAAGCTCGAAATATCTCCGGAGGCATGCTGTCCCGCTCGGTGCTGGTGGCAGAGTGAATTACTGGAAGGCGAAGAAGGCGGAAGGCACGCGCCTCACCCCGTGAATTGCTGCGGCGATGCGCCAACATTTAGTTGATCTTTAGCGGAGGAACTATGGCGGAGCAAAAATTTATCGACGTCACAGAACAGAAGCGGTTGAATGAAGCGCGCGAGGCGGGAATCCCGTGGAAGAAATGGGGACCTTACCTCAGCGAGAGGCAGTGGGGCACGGTCCGTGAGGACTATAGCGAAAACGGAGACGCCTGGAATTACTTCACCCACGACCAGGCGCGCTCCCGGGCCTACCGGTGGGGTGAGGACGGGCTGGGGGGGATAAGCGATGACAAGCAACGGCTGTGCTTTGCCCTCGCGCTGTGGAACGAACGCGACCCAATCTTGAAGGAGCGTCTGTTCGGGCTCACCAACAGCGAGGCGAACCATGGGGAGGATGTGAAGGAGTACTACTTCTATATCGACAGTACTCCCACGCACTCCTATATGAAGTATCTGTACAAGTATCCGCAGCGGGAATTTCCCTACCGCGACCTGATCGAAACGAACGGCAGACGGTCGCGGGAAGAGATGGAATACGAGCTGCTCGATACGGGCGTGTTTGACGACGACCGGTACTTTGACGTGTTCATGGAGTACGCCAAGGAGGTCCGGAAGACGTGCTCATCCGTATCACCGTTCACAACCGCGGGCCGGAAGCGGCGCGGCTTCGGCTTTTGCCGACGCTGTGGTTCCGGAACACCTGGTCCTGGGGAGAGGATCAGCAGAAACCATCCCTGCGTGAAGTAGGGCTGGGCGCCATTCAGGCCTCCCACAATGAACTGGGCGAGTACTGGCTGTATTGCGATGGAGGACCCGGAGCTGTTGTTTACGGAGAATGAGACCAATGCGCAGCGTCTCTGGGGCCAGCCCAGCGCTTCCGCCTACGTCAAGGATGCGTTCCACGCTTACATCATCTCGGGACAGGGCGAGGCGGTGAATCCCGCTAAGGTGGGGACCAAGGCCGCGGCCCACTACGTGCTGGAAGTACCCGCCGGTGGCAGCCAAACGGTCCGCTTGCGGCTCGCAGCCGCCCCGGTAGACGACGCCTTCAGCAGCTTCGAGGGAGTATTCGAAAGCCGGATCGGAGATGCGGATGAATTCTACCAGAGGATCACGCCGCAGTCGCTGAGCGAAGACGAACGCCGCGTGCACCGCCAGGCGCTGGCGGGAATGCTGTGGAGCAAGCAGTATTACTACTTCGACCTGGAGCAGTGGCTGAGCGAGCACAAGAGCCATCCGCTGCTCGAATCTGCCCGGCAAGGCGTGCGGAACACGGAATGGTTCCACATGCTCAACGCCGATGTCATCTCCATGCCGGACAAGTGGGAGTATCCGTGGTATGCGGCCTGGGACCTGGCTTTCCATACGATCGCCCTGCTCGACGGTGGACTTCGATTTCGCCAAGGAGCAGCTTCTGCTGATGCTGCGTAATCTCTATTTCCACCCCAATGGGCAGATTCCCGCCTACGAGTGGAACTTCAGCGATGTGAATCCCCCGGTGCACGCCTGGGCCACGCTCTGGCTGTACAAGTACGAGCGGACGCTGGGCCGGGCGGACCTGCGTTTCCTGGAGCGCTCCTTTCAGGGGTTGATGCTCAACTTCAACTGGTGGGTGAACCGGAAGGACCCCGCCGGGCGCAACGTCTTCGCCGGGGGCTTTCTGGGTCTGGACAACATCGGCGTATTCGATCGCAGCGCGCAGCTTCCCACGGGCGGATCGCTGGAGCAGGCGGACGGGACAGCCTGGATGGCGTTCTACTGCCAATGCATGCTGGAGATAGCCCTGATTCTGACCGAATACGACCCGATGTACGAGGAGGTCGCCTTCAAGTTCGTCCAGCATTTCATGTGGATTTCCTACGCCATGGACCGCATCGGCGAGCACCACGATGAGATGTGGGATGAGCAGGATGGATTCTTTTATGATTTGCTGCGGATGCCGGATGGCAATGCCATGCGTTTGAAAGTGCGCTCGCTGGTGGGACTGCTGCCGCTGTGCGCCTCCACGGTGTTCGAGGCGGATGCCGTGACGCGTTATCCGAAACTGATGGAAATGATTGCCCTCTTCCGGAAACGCCATCCTGAGTTAGTTTCCCACGTGGCTCCTACCGATGAGGGTTTCATCGGCTATAAAGGGACGGCGGCTGTTGTCGATCCTCAACAAGAAGAAGCTGGAGCAGGTGCTCGGCTACATGCTCGACGAGAATGAGTTTCTGGGGCCGCACGGAATCCGATCTCTCTCACGGTATCACCTGGATCATCCCTTTACATTCCTGGTGGATCATCAGGAGTACAAGGTACAGTACCTGCCGGCCGAGTCGAACACGGGGATGTTCGGCGGGAACTCCAACTGGCGAGGTCCGGTGTGGATGCCGGTCAATGGGCTGATCGTCCGGGCGCTGTTGAACCTGTACGAATTCTATGGTGACGAATTCAAGGTTCAGTGTCCAACCGGTTCTGGCCGGTACATGACGCTGTTTGATGTAGCGCATGAAATCTCGCGCCGGCTGGCAGGGATTTTCCTGCGTGACGCCAATGGACGACGGCCGGTCTACGGAGGCATCGCCAAGTTCCAGGAAGATCCGCATTGGCGCGACCTGATCCTGTTTCACGAGTACTTCCACGGTGACAATGGAGCGGGCCTTGGGGCCAGCCACCAGACGGGATGGACCGGTCTGGTCGCCGTCCTGCTGGACATCTTTGGCCGGGTCGACGCCCAGAGATTGCTGGAGACCGAACGCGAGCGCCTGACCGCCCGGCTCGTGAGAGAGCAGGTGGGCGGAGAATCGACGGGAGGGAACTGAAGAGGGAATATGTCCGATCTTCGCTATCCTTCGCTGTACCAAATCAACACGCGCGTCTGGCTGACCGAGCTATCCCAGAAGCTGGGTCGACCAGCAATGCTGGAAGACATTCCCGATGCCGAGTTGGACCGCCTGGCTGAGCTGGGCTTTGACTGGGTCTGGATGCTGAGCGTTTGGCAGACCGGTCTGGCGGGGCAGCGAGTTTCGCGGTCCAACGCCGGGTGGCGGGTGGAATTTCAAGAGACGCTGCCGGACTTGCGCGAAGAGGATATCGCCGGCTCGGGGTTCGCTATCACTGCCTATACCGTCCCGGCTGAGTTCGGAGGCGAAGCTGCGCTGGCTCGCCTGCGCCAACGGTTGGCGAAACGTGGTTTGAAATTGATGCTCGATTTTGTCCCGAATCACATGGCGCTGGATCACACCTGGGTCGAGAGCCACCGGGAGTATTTTGTAGCAGGGACGGAGGAACTATTAGCCCAGGAGCCGCAGAACTATGTCCGGGTCAAGGGGAAAGGGGACAGCCTCATTTTGGCTCACGGCCGGGACCCCTACTTCCCTGGCTGGCCGGATACCCTGCAGCTCGATTACAGCAACCCCGCCACCCAGGAAGCGATGATCGGAGAACTCGAGAAGATCGCCAGCCAATGCGACGGGGTGCGCTGTGATATGGCGATGCTAATCCTGCCTGAGGTGTTTGAGCGAACGTGGGGTAGAAAGCCCGCACCATTCTGGACGGAGGCGATCCCACGTGTACGCAAACAGGCTCCCGACTTCTGTTTCATGGCTGAGGTCTACTGGGACCTGGAATGGACCCTCCAGCAACAGGGGTTTAACTATACCTATGACAAGCGCCTCTATGATCGGCTGCGAGATGGGCGTGCCGGGCCGGTGCGTGAGCACCTCCAGGCGACGCTTGACTACCAGGTCAAGCTGGCGCGTTTTCTGGAGAACCACGACGAACCGAGGGCGGCTGCGTCCTTTGATCCACAAGTTCACCTGGCAGCCGCAGTGATCACGTATACCACACCCGGACTGCGTTTCTTCCACCAGGGGCAGCTCGAAGGCCGGAAGAAGCGCATCTCACCACACCTCGTTCGGAGGCCTGAAGAAGCACCGGACCAGGAGATCCAGGAATTCTATGACCGTTTGCTTGCTGTCTTGCGGATGCCCATCTTGAAAAAAGGAGACTGGCAGTGGCTCAATTGCCAGCCGGCATGGTACGGTAATGATTCTTGGGATTCTTTCATCCCACATTCCTGGCAAGCGTCCAGTGGCGAACGGATGGTGGTCGTGGTGAATTACGCACCCTATTCCAGCCAGTGCTATCTCCCGCTACCTTTTCCTGAAATAAAAGACCGGTCGGTCTGGCTCAAAGACACCCTCAGCTCCGCCCGCTATGATCGCGATGGCAATGAACTGCTCGAGCGCGGACTTTACCTGGATATGGGACCCTGGTCTTACCACATCTTTACCTTGGAGGTTGAACCATGAAAGCAATTACCGTAGAACCTAAGAAGCCTGGCTCAGCACGATACGAGGATATTCCGGAGCCTGATGAGCGTGAAGGCTCGGTACTGGTTGAAGCGATAGCAGTCGGTGTGTGCGGGACAGACGCCGAGATCGTCCAAGGGAAGTATGGTTGGGCGCCACCGGGAAAGAGGCGCCTGGTGCTGGGGCATGAATCCCTTGGTCGCGTCCTCGATCCAGGTCCAAGCAGTTCCTTCAAAAAGGGCGACCTGGTGGTCGGAATCGTCCGCCGTCCGGATCCGGTTCCCTGCGCCAACTGCGCGGTGGGCGAATGGGATATGTGCACCAACGGACAGTACACCGAGCGGGGGATTAAAGAAATCCATGGATTTATGTCTGAGCGCTGGCGCATCGAGCCCGAATACGCCATCAAGGTGGATTCTTCACTGGGGCTGCTGGGCGTACTGCTGGAGCCGATGACGGTGATCACCAAGGCGTTAGAACAAGCCTTCATCATTGGCCAGCGTGCCTATTGGGAACCCAAGACCGTGCTGGTGACCGGCGCAGGCCCGATCGGTCTCCTGGCAGCGCTGCGCCTGAAGGCACGCAATCTGGATGTCCATGTGCTCGATCGGATCGATAGCGGGTCCAAGCCACAAATCGTACGTGATCTGGGGGCGACCTATCACACGGGGAGCGTTTTGGACCTGGACTTCCATCCTGACGTGATTGTGGAGTGCACCGGGGTCGGAGCGGTGATTGCCGACTCGATCCAGCATGCGGACTCGGGTGGGATCATCTGCCTGACTGGGGTGGGAGCCGGCGGCGCTGCCGGAAAGGTGGTGGCCGACATGGCAGCGGCGGCTGTCTTGAAGAACAATGTGATCTTCGGTAGCGTCAACGCCAACAAGCGCCACTGGTACCGGGCAGGTCAGAACCTAAAAAACGCCGATCCGCAGTGGCTGGGCCGCCTGATCACGCGCTGTGAAAAGCCGGAGAATTTCCAAAAGGCACTGGAGAGGCAGCCCGATGACATCAAAGTAGTCATCCAGTTTAGTGAGGTCTGATGGGGAAAACCACGAAAGGAGGAAAGCATTGAATGTCTTCGTTGTTGGTGGAATGGCTGGCGGCGCGTTGTGCACGGTGTAGATAAAAGAAAGAGGTGATTCACCAGGATAGAAAAAATTTCAAAGATTGTGTGGAGAAATAACATGGCTAACGAGAAAAACAAAAAGAAATTCACCTTTCCAAGCGCTTTCACAATCCTGTTCCTTCTGCTCATTCTCATTGCAGCTGCCACCTGGCTCGTCCCCGCGGGATCGTACGACTACGATGCGGATGGGGCGCCGATATCGGGCACGTACCACCCTGTGGAGCAAAATCCACAGAAATTGCTCGCCAGCGCCCTCAAAGGACCCATCAACGGCATGTACGGCATCGAAGACGAGACCGGCAACGTGGATGTGTGGAACTACGGCGAGCTGTTCGGCGCCATCGACGTCGCTATGTTCGTGCTCATCATCGGCGGCTTTCTGGGCGTGACGATGAAGACCGGTGCAATCAACTCTGGGATCGCCTGGGTGGTCGCGAAGCTTAAAGGTAAAGAGAAATGGATGTTCCCGATTCTGATGACTATCTTTGCTATCGGCGGCACATCCTATGGCATGGCGGAAGAGACGCTGGCTTTTTACGCATTGATCATCACCGTGATGCTGGCTGCCGGTTACGATGGTCTCACCGCCGGCGCCTTGATCTTGTTGGGCGCAGGGATTGGCGTGATCGGCTCGACGGTCAACCCCTTTGCCACCGGCATCGCCTCGGGTTTTGCCGGGACGACGATTAGTGAAGGGCTCATCGGACGGGTGATCATATTGGTTGTTGGATCGATCATCGGCATCGTCTTCGTGATGCGCTACGCCGAGAAGGTGAAGAAAGATCCTTCGAAATCACTGATCTTTGACCAGAAGGCAGAGAACGAGAAACAATTCATGTCCAGTGGTGAAGGAGCTGAATTTGGAAAGTTCACCGGCAGGCACAAGGTGATCCTGTTGTTTTTCTTCCTTGCCTTCGTCACGATGGTTTACGGTGTGATCCCGTGGGCAGACCTGGGGTTAGCCATCCCAACCTGGTGGTGGTGGTTCCCGGAGATGACGGCAAACTTCCTGTTCTTCGGCATCTTGATCGGCATCATTGGCCGGTTATCTGAGAAGAACCTGGTTAACACCTTCATCGATGGAGCCAGGGATATGCTGGGCGTGGCGCTGATCATCGGCGTGGCGCGTGGCGTCACCGTGATCATGAACAACGGCTTGATCACCGATACGGTGCTGTACTGGGCGGAGCAAGCCGTTGCCGGATTGGGTGGTGTCGGCTTCATTATCGTTACCTATATCCTCTATTTGCCGCTGTCCTTCCTGATCCCCTCCAGCTCGGGCCTGGCAACTGTTTCCATGCCGATCATGGCGCCATTAGGACAGTTTGCCGGGGTGCCAAGCTACTTGATTGTGACCGCATACCAGACCGCCAACGGTCTGGTCAACCTGGTCACACCCACTTCGGCGGTCGTGATGGGTGGCCTGGCGATCGCCCGTGTGGGCTACGGCGTCTGGTGGAAGTTCGTCTGGCCGGTGCTGATATTGTTGATGGTCCTCAGCATCCTGGTGTTGGCTGTAGGCACGCTTGTTTAACCAACCGATAACATATCTTTTTGAAAGGAGAATTGGAAATGGCATTCAATTTACGCAACCGCAGCTTTCTCAAAGAGCTGGATTTCACCCCCGAAGAGCTCAAGTTCCTGCTCAAGCTGTCTGCCGACCTCAAAGCTGCCAAATACGGTGGTTACGAACAGCAAAGGCTGAAGGGCAAGAACATCGCCCTGATCTTTGAAAAGACCTCCACGCGCACACGCTGCGCATTCGAAGTGGCAGCCTACGACCAGGGCGCTAACGTCACTTACCTGGGACCATCCGGCTCACAAATCGGGCATAAGGAGTTGATGAAAGACACGGCGCGCGTGCTGGGGCGCATGTACGACGGGATCGAGTACCGCGGCTTCGGCCAGGAGCTGGTCGAGATCTTAGGCCAGTACGCCGGCGTGCCGGTGTGGAATGGGCTAACCGACCAGTTCCATCCCACTCAAATGATCTGCGATATCCTGACCATGATGGAGCACAGCGACAAGCACCTGCATGAGATCGCCTATTGCTACCTGGGCGACGCCCGCAACAACATGGGCAACTCGCTGATGGTCACCGGCTGCAAGCTGGGCATGGACGTGCGCCTGTGCTCTCCCAAGGCATTATGGCCGGAAGAGAGCCTGGTGAAAACCTGCCGCGAGATTGCCAAGGAGACCGGCGCCCGCCTGACTCTGACCGAGAGCGTGGACGAAGGCGTCAAGGGCGTGGACTACCTCTACACCGACGTGTGGGTGTCGATGGGTGAAGCCAAAGAGGTGTGGGATGAGCGCATCAAGCTGCTCAAGCCTTACCAGGTCAACATGGATGTGGTCAAGAAGACCGGCAATCCCAAGGTCAAGTTCATGCACTGCCTGCCGGCTTTCCACAACCGCGAGACCAAGGTCGGCGAGGATATCTACCAGAAGACTGGCCTGGAGAGCCTGGAAGTGAGCGAAGAGGTGTTCGAATCCGAGATGTCGATTGTCTTCGCCCAGGCGGAAAACCGCATGCACACCATCAAGGCGATCATGGTCGCTACGCTGGGTGATTGAATCCTGACTGTTAGTCCAGGTGGGTGCTCACCCGCCTGGACTAAGGGAACCCATTATGTTAACGAATTTGCTGTACATCGTTTTGGCGATCCTCGTCCTCACCACTTTTTATGTTGTGGTGCGTACGATCATTTTCGAATGGTCGCAAGGGTCGGTGGAAAAGATCGAGGGTGTCCGGTCGACGAACAGCAGGTCGCCGAGCACCTTGCCGCGGCTGTGCGCTGTAAGACAGTACCTTTGGATGACAGCGGCACGCCAGATCCCGCAGGCTTTCCAACAACTACACCAGATGCTGCGTGAGACCTACCCCCTTGTGCACGAGAAACTGAGGCGCGAGGTGGTCAACGGTTATAGCCTGCTGTATATCTGGCAGGGAAAGCGGGCAGACCTGGAACCGGTGATGCTCATGGCGCACCAGGATGTGGTCTCAGCAGACCCAACCGAATGGACATACCCGCCCTTTGAAGGCAAGATAGTCGATGGCTTCATCTGGGGGCGCGGCACACTGGATATCAAGAACCAGTTGATCGGCATTATGGAAGCCGCTGAAGCGCTACTGCAAGCAGGGATACCGTCCAGAGCGAACCATTCTGTTCGGGCTGGGGCATGACGAGGAAACTGGCGGCGTGAATGGGTGCAAGATCCTTGGGCAGGAGCTTAAGCAGCGCGGCATCCACCTGGCGGGGATCGTTGACGAAGGCGGCGGGATCATGGCTGGCCTGGCCGCCGGGGTGCGTGGACCGATCGCCCTGGTGGGGGTGTCCGAGAAAGGTTACCTGACGGTGGAGTTCACCGTCCACGGACAGCCCGGTCATTCATCAACTCCACCGCCACAAACATCCATCGGCATCCTGGCGCGTGCCCTGGCCCGCCTGGAAGCCCATCCCATGCCAACCCATTTACGCCGGCTGCGCCCCATGTATCATGGCATTGGTAAGGCTGCCCCGCTGTACATCCAAGTCGCCTTTTCCAATGTCTGGCTGTTCGGACCCCTGCTCAAGCGTTGGCTGGTCCCCAAAGCGGAGATGAACGCCAGTATGCGCACGACTACTGCTTTGACCATTGTCAACGGTGGCGTGGAAGACAATACCATCCCCGCCGAGGCGAAAGCGATCGTCAATTTTCGCCTGCTTCCTGGCGATACCATCGCTGAAGTACTGTGGCATGTCAAGAAGGTGATCAAAGACGAGCGAGTGAAGTTCAAGCCAGTTGAAGGCAAGTACAACGAAGCGTTGCCTGTCTCGCCTCGCAACGCGCCGGCATATCAGAGCCTCAGGCATGTGATCCGCCAGGTATTCGATAACCCGCCTGTCGCCCCATTCGTCATGCTGGGGGGCACAGACTGCCAGCATTTCGTGCCGGTTTGTGATCATATCTATCGCTTCACATCCGTTGTGATGGATGAGAGTTTCATGGGTTTGGAGCATGGCATCGACGAGCGCATACCGGTTGAAGCCATGGGGAAGATGGTCAAGTTTTACGCCCAATTGATGCAAGCCTGGGGCGCTAAAGAGATGATCTGCCTATGAAATAAAGGAGTGACCGATGAAAATTGTTGTCGCATTAGGTGGAAATGCCTTGCTCAAGCGAGGCGAACCGATGACGCACGATGTCCAGCGCGCCAATATCCGGGTTGCCGCCCAAGCTTTAGCGCCAGTTTGCCAAAAGCACCAGGTTGTGCTGGCGCATGGCAACGGACCGCAGGTAGGTTTGTTGGCGCTTCAGGCTTCAGCCTACAAAGATGTTGAGGCATATCCCCTGGATGTGCTGGGGGCGCAAACCGAAGGGATGATCGGTTATATGATCGAGCAGGAGCTGGGCAACCTTCTGCCCTTCGAAGTGCCCTTTGCCACCATCCTGACCATGGTCGAAGTCGATCCGAGCGACCCGGCTTTCCAAAATCCGACCAAGTTTGTCGGCCCGGTGTATGAAAAAGAAGAAGCCGACCGGCTGAAAGGCGAGAAAGGCTGGGTCTTCAAACTAGATGGGGCGAAGTGGCGCCGGGTGGTGCCCTCCCCTCTGCCCAAGCGTATCTTCGAGATCCGCCCGATCAAATGGATGCTGGAAAAGGGCACCATCGTGATCTGTGCAGGCGGCGGCGGAATACCCACCATGTACGATCCTGCCAAAGAGCGCTGGCTGACCGGTATCGAAGCCGTCATCGATAAAGATCTGGCCTCCGAGCTGCTGGCGCGCGAGGTCGAAGCCGACCTGTTCGTCATCGCCACCGATGTAGACGGCGTCTACCTGGATTGGGGCAAGCCGGAACAGCGCAAGTTGGGGAAGGTAACCCCCCAGGAACTGAGAGCCCATCCATTCCCGGCTGGCTCGATGGGTCCCAAGGTGTCAGCAGCTATCCAGTTCGTCGAGAGGACCGGTAAACGAGCTGCCATCGGGTCGCTGCAGGATATCGAGAAGATCGTAGCGGGTGAAGCCGGGACGAATGTTGTACCATCATGAAAGACACATGAGCACTGAAGAGATGGGAACCTGTTTTAGTCAGAACAATCCAGAACAAAAAAAGGAGTGAATAGCTATGAGCAACCAATTTGGTGTTCATTCAGAAGTTGGCAAGCTGCGCAAAGTCATCGTCCACCGGCCAGACCTCGACCTGAAGCGCTTAACCCCCACCAACCATGACGACCTGTTGTTCGATGATGTCTTGTGGGTGGAGCGGGCTCAATGGGAACATGACCAGTTTGTGAGAGCCATGCGCGAGCGTGGCACCGAGGTGTTTTATCACGTCGATCTGCTGGGTGAAGCACTGGCGGCCTCCGAGGAAGCGCGGCAAAACTGTGATCAATCTGGTGGCATCGGAATACACCGTTGGCTGGTCGTTGGTAGATGAAGTGCGAGAATTCCTGTGGAAAATGCAGCCGGACGTGCTCGCCAAACACCTGGTAGGTGGTTTGACCGTAGGCGAGATGGTGCAGATGGGCTTCGACCTGCCAAAATTCAGGCAGATATCCCTGGGCGCTGCAGCCGCAGCTGGAAGACCCGGGTACTTTGTCCTGCCTCCGGTGCCGAACTCGCTCTTCCAGCGTGACCCCTCCTGCTGGATTTACAACGGTGTGACGGTCAACCCGATGTACTGGCCAGCCCGGCGGCGGGAAGCGCTGAACATGCTGACCATCTACCGCTACCATCCCATGTTCCAGGACGCCGGTTTCGAGTTCTGGTACCCGGAACAGAGTCAGGATGGCGGCTTCAATATCCAGGACTTTGGCCGGGCATCCATGGAAGGTGGCGATGTCCAGCCCATCGGTAAGGGCACGGTGGCGATCGGCATGAGCGAGCGTACCCAGGCGACGCATGATCGAGATGGTTGCCAGGAAGCTCTTCGAGAAGGGCGGCGCTGAGCGTGTGATCGTGGCAGTGATGACCAAAGACCGCGCCCACATGCACCTGGATACGGTCTTCACCTTTCTGGATCGTGGATATCGCCACTGCTTTCCCAAAGGTAGTCAATAATATCCGCGCCATCAGCCTGCGTCCTGGCAAGAAAGCCAGGAGATTTCCATGTCACCGAGGAGAAAAGCTTCGTGGATGCAGTGGCTGATGCGCTTAAGATCAAGAAGCTCACCGTGGTCGAGACCGGCGGCGATGAGTACCAGGCGCAGCGCGAGCAGTGGGACGACGCCAATAATACCGTGGCGTTGGAGCCGGGCGTGGTCGTCTCTTACGAGCGCAATACCTACACCATCGCTAAGATGCGCCAGGCCGGTGTAGAGGTCGTTGCCATCGCCGGGTTCGAGCTGGGCAAGGGCCGCGGCGGCGGGCACTGCATGACCTGCCCGATTCTGCGCGATGGAATATAGGAGGTGCTAGATGAATAAAGCCTGGCCCTGGATAGCGGGCATTCTTGTTGGCTTGATGCTCATCGCCTTGTTGTTCGCCGCCAGCTCCAACCGGCAAGCTTACTGGGTAGCCAGAGGCGCTGTGCCAAGGGCAATTCAAGTGACCAGCGCAGAGAATCTCACCGTGGTGCGCTTCCCATGCGGGATGCGCTCTGGCACCATAGCTGAAGCCAATGAGTGCGGGTTTTATGTTTGGAAGAAGTGATCACAAAAGTGCACATAATTTGAGAGGAGATAACCATGGCAAAAGATAAAGGCAAGGAGAAGAAGAAATCCAAGAAAAAAATGCAGGAGCAGGTGCTCGCCTCTGACCAGACTCAAGGCGAAGCCAGCCAGGCGGCTGACGAACCCAAGCCCAATCTGAGCCGCAAAGAGTTCGAGAAGGAGATGGAAAAGCTGCAGGTCGAGCTGGTCAAGATGCAGGAGTGGGTCACAGCCACGGGCGCTAAGATGTGCGTGTTGTTCGAAGGCCGCGATACAGCCGGCAAGGGCGGGGTGATCAAGCGCATCACCGAACGCGCCAGCCCACGCGTTTTCCGTCACGTGGCATTATCGGCTCCGACGGAGCGGGAGAAATCGCAGATGTACTTCCAGCGCTACATGCCCTATCTTACCGGCTGCTGGCGAAGTGGTCCTCTTTGACCGCAGCTGGTACAACCGGGCCGGGGTCGAGCGGGTGATGGGCTTTGCCACCGAGGAACAGGTGGAAAACTTCCTGAAATACGCCCCTGCTGTCGAGAAGGTCATCATCGAATCCGGCATCATCCTGATCAAGTACTGGCTGGAAGTGGACATGGATGAGCAGGCTAAGCGGCTTCAGGAGCGCGACGAAGACTATCGCAAGATCTGGAAGCTCAGCCCGATGGACATGCGGAGGTACAGGCGCGCTGGTACGATTACTCCCGGGCACGCGATGCCATGTTTGCTGCCACCGATACCCCCGAAAGCCCCTGGTACGTGGTGCCATCCAACGACAAGCGCCAGGCGCGGCTGAACTGCATCACCCATTTTCTTGAGCCTGATCCCGTATGAAGAAGTGCCGCGCGAGCCGATCAAGTTCCCCAAGCGCCAGGCGAAGGGCAAGTACAAAGAGCCGGACTATCCCTATCGTTACGTTCCGGAAAAGTATTGAGATAAAGGAGACAGAGCATGGCAGAGACAACAGATAGTCAACCGAAATGGTACACCCTGACCCCGGAGGCGGTCGGCAAAGAGCTTGGGGTCGACCCGGCCAAGGGCTTGAGCGCAGCCGAGGCGAAGCCGCGACTGCAGAAATATGGCCCGAATCGTCTGGCAGAGAAGAAGAAAAAGTCAGGATTGCAGGCATTTCTAGAACAGTATCAGGACCTGATGCAGTTCGTCCTGCTCGGCGCGGCGATCATCAACCAGATCTTCACCGGAGAATGGGGAACCACGCTGGTGCTGGTCGGCCTGACGGTCTTCAACGCCATCCTGGGCATGCGTGGGGAGGCCAAAGCCGAGGCCAGCCTGGCGGCGCTGGCATCATCGATGAAGAGCATCGCCCGCGTGCGCCGCGATGGCCAGGCGATCGAGATCGATGCCGAGGAGCTGGTGCCGGGAGATATCGTGCTGATGGAGGCGGGCAACCGCGTCCCGGCAGATGGCCGCCTGTTCGTCACGGCGAATGTCGAGATCGAGGAGGCTGCCCTGACCGGTGAGAGCGTGGCTTCGCCCAAAGACACCGAAACCATCGCCAAAGCCGATGCCGCCCCTGGGCGACCGCCACTGCATGGCTTATATGAACACTTCGGTCACGCGTGGACGCGCCGAGATGATCGTCACCACCACCGGCATGGGCACCGAGATGGGCAATATCGCCGATTTGCTGAACAAGACCGAAGCCGACAAGACGCCGCTGCAAAAGCAGCTTGACAGGCTGACCGTGATCATTGCCTCATTGGCCGGTCTGGCGTTCATTATCATGGTGATTCTTGGCATCCGCGAATGGGCAGGCAATGGAGACAGTCTTCATCGCCGGTATCGCGCTGGCGATCTCTGCCATCCCCACCGGTCTGCCGGCCGTGGTCACCACCATGTATTCCATGGGCACGCGGCAGCTGGCCGCCCAGGGCGCCATCGTCAAGCGCCTGCCATCGGTGGAGACGCTGGGCTCGGTTTCGGCGATCTGCTCCGACAAGACCGGCACGCTGACCCTCAACAAGATGACCGCGCGTGAGTTCACCATCCCCGGTCAGAACCGCTTCACGGTGACCGGCGAAGGCTACGGAACGCAAGGGACGATGAGCTGGCAAGCGGTGTTGCCGGATTGCAGCCCTGGCAGAAAAATACCCTGACCTACAGCACCGAAGGCAAGCTGCTGAGTGCAGGCGGCGCCAAGGTCGATCTCGAGCAGATCCTGCTGCCCATGGCGCTGTGCGCCGACGCCCGTCTCGACGACGACGGCGCTCTGATCGGCGACCCCACCGAAGGGGCGCTGATCGTGCTGGCGGAGAAGGGCGGCATCAGCGTGGATGGCGCCCGGGAGATGTATCCCCGGGTGGCGGAAGTGCCCTTCGACTCGGATTACAAGTTCATGGCCACCTTCCACAACATGACGAACGAGCAAGGGCAAGCCGGTGGTGCGCGCCTTTGTCAAGGGCGCGCCGGATGTGCTGATCGCCCGCAGCGGCTCAGTACTGGATGCCAGGCGGCGAAGACGATCGGCCCGTCACCGACGAGAACCGCCAGCTGGCGCTCGAAGAAAACGAGCGCATCGCTAAAGCGGGTGAACGGGTCATGGTGGTGGCGCGGCGTGACTTCGACCCGCAGACCTTCGATCCGAAGGCCAAGCTGATCGACCTGATGAAAGACCTCACCCTGCTGGCGATGGTCGGCATCGTCGATCCGCCGCGCACCGAGGCCAAGGATGCGATCGCCAAATGCCACAGCGCCGGCATCCAGGTGCGCATGATCACCGGCGACCATGCCGTGACGGCAGCCGCCATCGGCCACGAGCTGGGCATCACCGGAACGGCGCTCACCGGCGCAGAATTTGCCGCCATGAGCGACGAGGAGCTGAAGAAAAAGCTGCCCGAGATCGGCGTGGTGGCGCGCGTCGCGCCGGAGGATAAGATCCGCCTGGTGACGATGCTCCAGCAGCTGGACAACATCGTCGCCATGACCGGGGACGGCGTGAACGATGCGCCTGCCTTGAAGAAGGCCGACATCGGCGTGGCGATGGGCATCACCGGCACCGAAGTCTCGAAGGGGGCGGCGGTGATGATCCTGACCGACGATAACTTCGCCACCATCGTCAAGGCGGTGGAGTTCGGGCGGGCCATCTACAACAACCTGTTCAACTTCGTCCGTTTCCAGATGGAATCGCTGGTGGCGTTCATCGTTTCCTACCTGCTGGCGGCGTTCTTTTTCGTGCTCGGCGGAACACCGTTTACGGCGTTCGTGGTCCTGTGGATTAACTTCCTGGTGCAGATCCCGGTGGCGTTAGCGCTGGGGTTCGACGATCCGGCACCGGATCTGATGGAGCACAAGCCTCGCCCGCTAAAGCAACCCATCCTTTCAAGGTCACAATGGGTGCGCATTGCCTTCATTGGGCTGCTGATGTCGATCGTTACGATCTATCTGGAGGCAGTGTATCAGGCAACAGACGCAGCAGTTGCAGCAACGATGGGATTTGTCTTCTTCTCATTGGCTGTGGTTGTACTCGCCCTGAGCGCACGCAGCGAGACCGCCAGCGCATTCAACCGCGATGTTATCAAGAATCGACACCAGCTTATGCTCTATGGGATTTCGCTGTTGATGATCATTCTGCCGGTCAAGCTGGTTTCTCAGAGCTTCCTGGGCTTGACCGAGATCACCGGCAACCAATGGCTGATCTGCATCGGTTTCGCCATCGCCTTGCTGCTCGTCGACGAAGTGATCAAGTTCTTCATGCGCAGAAGCCGCAGCCAGCGTGAACTGCAGACTGTTGATGTGCGAAAGCCCGCGCCAGGGGCTCTCTCGGGAGATTAACAGGAGGTTGCCCAAACGATTGGAAGATCGTTCCAGAATTTCACGCTGAATATCTTTACTAAGGAGAATGACATGTGTTGTTTCTTTCTATCCCTGCTCTTTTTGGGTCCGCGTTTCGCTTTTCTGATCTGGTGGCTGCTCGCGCCCGTAAGAGTGAATCTCGCATTTGCTCAATTTAACTTCCCCTGGCTGGTGGGCATCGCGGGTTTGGTCTTTTTGCCCTGGACCATATTGATGTATGCGATTGTCTTCCCTCTAAATGGGTGGGATTGGCTATGGATTGGATTGGCTGTTGCAATGGATATCTTCACGTATACCAGCGGCATGTACAAGCGCAAGTCCATCCCCTATTATCCAGAAACTGCCCCTTAAACCTTTTTTGGTCATAGAGGTACGAGCGTCCGAGGTATCTTGCGATGTGAAAGCACATCGCAAGATACCTTTTTAACCAGCTATCCTGACCGGGGCGTTCCTGTGGTCGGGCTGACTTGAGTGGTATCAACCTAATCCAAATTCCCTAGGCCCTACAGCGAGGCGATTTAAATCCCCTTAGAGGCACAGATAATATTGTAAGAGAGGCTTCCCCGGATTCAGTCCGGGGAATACTGTTTATTGATTGGGTGGTAGGCTGTGCGTATCGGATATGCTATAATACCGGTTATCCGATACCGATAGAGAGAACTCATGATCGAATCTCGATTGCTCACACGCTTAGAAGCAAAGAAAGCGCAATTGGATAAGCTGCGTCCCCTCCCGGCGGCATCCATCAACCGCTTAAGGAATGAGATTCTTATCGAGTGGATTTACAACTCAAATGCGATCGAGGGGAGCACGATCACACTCCAAGAAACACGCCTGATCCTTGAAACCGGACTGACCGTTGGCGGAAAATCCTTGCGCGAGCATTTTGAGGTGACCAACCATAAAGAAGCCATCCAGTACGTTGAAGATCTGGTGCAGAATACCGAGCCAATCACCGCGTTCCACGTTCGGCAAATCCATAAACTCATCCTGTCGCACATTGACGATGAGAATGCCGGCAGTTATCGAAAGACACTGGTCCGCATTGCAGGCGCGCCTTTTACTCCGCCTGAAGCCTGGCAGATCACCGGTCTCATGGCTGAATGGAGCGATTGGATCGCAAGCGCAGAAGGGTCAAAGCACCCTATCGCTCTCGCTGCGCAGGCTCACCACCGCCTGGTGGCGATCCATCCATTTGTTGACGGAAACGGACGGACCGCCCGGCTGGTGATGAATTTGCTGCTCATGCGCAGCGAGTACCCCCCCACGGTCATCCTGCGTGCAAACCGCAGGCAGTATTATTCTGTGCTGGCAAGGGCCGATTCCGGAAATACTGAGGCGTTGGAAAACTTCGTCGGGCGGGCAGTGGAAAACAGCCTCAATCTTTATATCGAAGCCTGCAAACCGGTGGTCAAACCTCCCCAACCCGAGGAGGAATGGATCCTGTTACGGGATGCCTGTGTTGGTACTCCTTACAGCCAGGAATACCTCAGCCTGCTGGCGCGCCTGGGTCGTATCGAAGCCACGAAAAGAGGAAGGAATTGGTACACAACCCGGCGGGCGATAAAGGCTTATCAAGAACTCATTATAACCCTCTTGCCCCCGTATTTTTCGCAGAAACAGCACATCGTTGGGGGCAGGTCACTTGCTAGGGCGAATTCCTGGGGAAGAGCACAGCAAATGAATTCGCTCCTGTTGCGAGGCAAGCCTATCCATCCTGCAGCAGCCGAGGCAGATCGCCCATCACTTCCAGCCCGGTATGAGCGCCAACTCCTTCAAAGAGCAGCATCCCTCCCAGGGTTTCAAGCCGCACCTGCAGCGTGGCATTCAGGGTTTCCATCACCCGCTGGCCCATGTCCAGGCGGGTTGGCCCGCGCAGCAAGCCACCCTGAACACGGCTGGCTTTCAGGAGCAGGCGAGATTGAGGATTCCGCAACACCCAGTCGACATGGTCGTCGAAGATCTGCAGCGATTCGATACGCGCGCCAGTGTACGTTGCAAAGCGATGAAGTTTTCCGTCCAGCCATAAGCCGACAATGAAGCCGCGGAAGGCTCGCCCGATCCAGGGAATGACTGCCACTGAGGCGGTTAAACAAGCCGACTCGTTGGCGAAATGGTTGCTCTGACACCAGATCCAAGCCGCCGGGAAAGATTGTCCCCAATCTTTCTCGATGTAGCCTCGTCCGCCGCTGAAATCCATCCGATTGCCATTGAGGTTTAGCGTACCCCGCAGGGAATGCGAAAAGCTGAGTACTCCGTGATAACATTCCATGCGCGGCACCCAGGCATACCAGCCCATGATACCTGGCGATAACCACGTCACGGGCCAGGGGTTGAGTGGTCCCAGGTGAATTTCGCCCTTGAGCTGGCATTGGGGTTGATCAAGCGCCAAAAATAAATGACGGTCATCGAACCGGTTTTCACCGATCTCGATTGCAAAATGTCGATCATCAGCCCGGAAATCCTGAATTGGGAACTTAAGATAGGCTGTGGTTCCATCCACGCCATCCAATACCTGCAGGAAGGCGTGTGCATCTTGCCCGAGGATTACTCCCGGGATAATGGCAACTTTCTGGCGCTCGTCTGCGCTGATCAACTTGTAATACCAGCCCTCAAAGAAGGGCGGTTTTTTATTTGAACCGTGATAAACGCCAGGGGTGAGTATAGAATGGATAGCTATGGCAGACTCTCCTAATTAAACAACTGCTCAAGGGTCTGGCTCAGGGCTGCCTCTTTCTCGCGGCTATACGGACCGCGGGCGCGGAAGAACACTTCCCCCTGGCGATCCACCAGCAGAATATAGATGTGCTCTTCGTCGGGCATATCCAAGGCGGCACGAAAATCCGCCTTGTCAAGATACAGCGTGATTGTGCGCTCACGCGTTTTTGGGTTGGGGATACCGGCTCGCATGCCTTCGTTAAGGAAAAGCTTGTAGAAAGCTCCCGAACCCTGGAGCGTGGGTAGCTCGTAATAAGCCAGACCCGCGTACTTTTTCTCAAGCTCCTCAGCCAGGATGCCCCAGGAATCCACTTCCATTTGATGCCAGCGTTGAAAGGGGACGAAGACGAGATTGATCCTGCCTTGAAAATCCTGGGGCAGAGTCAGTTTCTGCCGGAGCAAGTTTGAACCGCGAACTTTTGGGAATGTCATTTCTGTGCCTGTAAACATTTTACCTTATTTATGCATTGGCTGTCCTCGGTCCGTTTAAAAATCCCAGCATCTTCGTTGTAATGTGAGTTTTTGTTATGCTAGAATAACTGGAATAATTGATTGAAAACTTGCAATGGAGCCAGAACAAAGAGCAGCATGGAATCACTAACTCCCGAACGGTTTCGCGAACTATGGTCCCGAACCTACAACACTGAAGGGAAACCTGACTGGTCGCACATTTTCCCCTACTATCACGAGGAGATCATCTTCGAGGATAGTATCCAGCGCATCGAGGGAATCGAGGCGTTCCGCGCGATGTGCGCGCGGCTCACCAAACGTTGCGAACAACTCAGCATGGAGATCATCTCCCTGGCGATGAATGGCAATGAGATTTTCTTTGACTGGAAAATGGTGATGATGTTCAATAAGTACCCACCCACGCCGCTTTTTGGATGCTCCAAGCTGACGCTAGACCCGGACAACCGCATTATTCATCAGCGGGATTACTTCGATATGTGGGGCGATATTTTCAACGGCATTCCCTATTTCCGCGGACCCTATCGGAGGTTTTTACGGCGGCATTTCGGGTAACGGTAACATCAATGAAATGGCCGGATGAACTCATCTTCATACCTAACAGCCGCATGGCTCAGAAGACGACGACTCATCGCATGGACGGGCGCGTGTGCGTGCTCACCGGAGCGACCTCGGGTGTTGGATATCACGCCGCAAAACGGCTGGCCGAGGGCGGTGCGCGGTTGGTGTTGGTGTGCCGAAATGCTGAAAAAGCCGCCCGGGTCAAAGAAGAGTTAGAATATGAACACCAGACCAGCGTACGCATCCTTCAGGCGGATTTCTCCAACCTTGCTGAGGTCAGAAAGACCGCCGCGGCTATCTTGGAGGACAATCCCCGCATCGATGTATTGATCAATAATGCGGGAATACATAACACCAGGCGAACCCTAACAGAGAACGGGATTGAAACCGTTTTTTGCGTGAACCATCTTGCATCCTTTCTGTTCACCCGATTGCTGCTTCCCAGTATCCTGGAAAGTGCACCGGCGCGGATCATCCAGGTCAACTCGCAGGGTCACCGCTTCGGGGGTTTGGATTTGAACGATCTGAATTGGGAAAGGCGCCGTTACCGCGGCTTGCAGGGTTACGGCGCCTCCAAGGTTGCGCAGCTTCTCACGGTCTGGGAGCTGGCAGACCGGTTGCAGGGAACCGGCGTAACCATCAACGCCATGCACCCCGGAGCGGTCCGCACCAATATTGGCATGAACAATGGCTTTCTCTACCAGTGGTATCAGCGCTATCTGCTCTGGCCGCTGCTAAAAGATCCACGTATCTCGGGGGAATCGATCTACTACCTGGCCGCTGCACCCGAAATGGCTTCGGTCAGCGGCTGCTACTTCAATCTGACCATCGAAGAAAAACCCGCTGCGCATGCCCTGGACCGGGCACTTGGGAAACAGGTTTGGCAGGTCAGCGAAGAGTTGACCGGTCTAAATGGAACAAATGGGCAGGGATAGGTTGTTGCCACCTTTTTAGGCTGCCATTTTCTGGAAGGAAAGGATCTCCTATGAAATATGATGCGATTGTTGTTGGCGGAGGGATCGCAGGCTTGACTTCAGCAGCGTTTCTTGCCAGGGCCGGGCACTCTGTATTGCTTTGCGAGAAGGAAAATGCTCCTGGTGGGTTGCTGAACACGTTCGAACGGGATGGCTTTTTCTTTGATGGAGGCATTCGGGCTACCGAGAACTCGGGCGTCTTGTTCCCGATGCTTAAAAAGCTGGGGTTAGATATCGAATTTGTACGCAACAAGATCTCGGTCGGCATCGAGGAGCGGGTTATCCGGATCAATGACGTTGGGGCAGTACGGGCTTATCAAGAACTGCTGAACCAGCTTTATCCGGAAAACAGGCAGGAGATCAGCGCGATCATCACCCAGATCGAGAATATCATGGCTTATATGGAAGTTCAATATGGGATAGACAACCCCATCTTTCTGGACATCAAGGAGGATCGGGATTATTTTATAAAGACCATTCTTCCCTGGATGGTGAAATACGCCATTACAGCGCCGAAAATTTCCAAACTACAGGAACCGGTTGTGGATTATTTGAGGCGTTATACCCAGAATCAAAGTTTGCTGGATATCATCTGCCAGCATTTTTTTCAAGAAACCCCTGCCTTCTTTGCCCTTAGCTATATCAAGTTGTATCTAGAATATAAATACCCGCTGGGGGGCATCGGCAAGATCGTCGAGAAAATGGTTGAATTTATCGAAAACAAACAGGGGATCATCCTCACGAATACGGAGATCGTCTCCATTGACCCGGAAAGGAAACTTGTCATCGATTTAAACGGTGGAATCCATGAGTATCAATACTTGATCTGGGCAGCCGATCAGAAAGCACTCTATCGGAGTGTTGATGCGGAAAAGCTCCACGATCCCCGGGTAAAAACAGCCATTTCCGAGCGGCGTGCTTTCATTGCCGACAAGATCGGGAATGACTCTGTATTCACCTTGTTTCTGGCGTTGGATCTGGATCCGGGTTATTTTGCCAGGATCGCCAGCGAACATTTCTTCTATACTCCTTCCAGAATTGGCCAGACAGCGGCGGGACCGATCCCTGTGGATGGAGACCGCACAACCATTGAGAAATGGCTGGAACAATTTTTCACGTTGACCACCTACGAAATCTCCTGCCCGGTATTGAGAGATGCCTCCCTGGCGCCCGCCGGAAAAACAGGGCTCATCGTAAGCGTTCTTTTCGACTATAAACTAACGAAACGTATTGAAGAGCAGGGCTGGTACCCGGAGTTCAAGGCTTTCTGTGAGACGCTCATCCTAAAGAACCTGGATGCATCCATCTATCCCGGCATCCAGGATGCTGTACTGCAAAGGTTTTCATCCACCCCAATCACCCTGGCTAAGCTCGCAGGTAACACGGATGGCGCCATCGTTGGCTGGGCATTCAGCAATCATCCCATACCAGCAGAAAGTAGAATACCTAAAATACTCAATGCCATCCGGACCCCAATCCCTGGTATCTTGCAGGCGGGTCAATGGACCTACAGCCCTGCCGGGTTGCCAATCTCCATCTTAACCGGAAAATTAGCAGCAGATCGGGTAATTAAAAGGTTATGACACAGACCCGCCATTAAGGCGGGTTTTTATTTGCATCACTCAGCTCTACGCTATCCCCAAAATCAATACTCCCAAGCAATACTTTGGTATCTATACGCTCGTACCGGGTTGCCGGTATATTGCCTGTATCGTGAGCAGACGAAACAGGCATTATTATTTTGAAGCTAACAGGTACAGGTCATGTCAGCAGATACCCGCTCCTAAAACCGAAACAAATCAGCCTGCGATTTATGAGATCCGGATTGGCGGCGAGCTGGGTTCGCAGTGGGCGGGCTGGTTCGATGATATGGCGATCCGCGTGGAGCAGAGCGGCGTTACGCTGATCGTGGGCGCAGTGGCTGACCAGGCGGCTTTGTTCGGCTTGCTCAAAAAGGTGCGTGATTTGGGGATGCCGCTGTTCTCGGTCAACCGGGTCCAATCCTATGAAACGCATCAGAACCGTTTGATAAAGGAGTGAAAGATGAAAGCGATTATATATACCGAATACGGCCCTGCAGATGTGCTGCATCTCCAGGAGGTGGAAACGCCCACCCCAAAGGATAATGAAGTATTGATCAAGGTTCTTGCCACATCCGTCACGGCTGCGGATTGCAATGCCCGCGGTTTTGTTTTTGTCCCGCCCGGTTTTGGCTTCCTGGCGCGCTTGATGTTCGGCTTGCGGAAACCCAAGCAGCCGATCCTGGGCACGGAGCTGGCGGGCGAAATTGTCGAGATTGGCAAGGAAGTCAGGCTGTTCAAGAAGGGCGATCAGGTCTTTGGCATGCGGTGAAAGATCTGGCGCTTATGCTGAATACATCTGCCTGCCGAAGACGCCAGGCTGGCCATGAAACCGGCGAATTTGACCTTGCAGAAGCGGCTTCCATCCCCTTTGGGGCAGCCACCGCGCTGTATTTTTTGAGAGATACGGCAAAACTCCAGCGCGGGCAAAAAGTGCTGATCATTGGCGCTTCGGGATGTACTGGCGTTTACGCGGTCCAGCTCGCTAAAACCTATGGGGCTGAAGTGACCGGCGTGTGCAGCACGAGGAACCTGGAGATGGTGCGGTCACTTGGCGCAGACCAGGTCATCGATTACACCAAAGAAGATTTCACCCAGAACGGCGAGATATATGATGTTATATTCGATATGGTGCCAGGCAAGTCTTCGTTTGCACGCTATAAAGGCTCGCTCAAATCCAATGGGCTGTACCTGGCTGGAGCAGGTGGCTTGAATTAATTTGCTCAAATGGCCTGGACTGGGATCACCGGCGGCAAGAAAGTGATCGCCGGGATGGCGCCCGACCGCCGGGAAGACCTGGTTTTCCTCAAAGGGCTGCTCGAAGCGGGGAAACTCAAGCCCGTTATCGACCGGCGCTACCCATTGGAGCAGGCGGCTGAGGCGCACCGCTACACGGACACAGGGCGCAAGAGGGGCAGCGTTGTTATCACGGTAGCATCATCCTAAGTGGGAATCAGGAGATTGGATCATGGTGGAAAAACCGATACTACTTTCTGCAATATGGATCGCCCTCATGCTGACCTACCTGCTGGGGGATGTGCTGCGCATGTACAGCGGCGACGTTACCCCTGGGAAAATGGGAAATGTGCAGTTTACGCAGGGCATGTGGCTGGGAATTGCCGTTTTGATGCTGCTGCCAATCTTGATGGTGGTGCTGTCACTCATCCTGCCCCAACCGGTCAATCGCTGGGTGAACATCATCGCCGCCGTTTTCTTTTTCCTTTTCAATGTGGTCGGATTGCCCACCTACCCTTCAGCCTACGACAAGTTCTTAATCGTTGTCGGGCTGGTGTTCAATGCGCTGACGGTCTGGTACGCCTGGAATTGGAGCTAGCACAGTGCAGATTGTTGTGATGGAGTATTCCGCCAGTACGGGATAATGAGAAATGAGGTCTTTTGTCCTGGCACTCGGCTGCTCAGCAGCCGAGTACCAGGACAAAGGCTTATATCCCGTATTCGCTCAGGATAGGTATTTATGGATGGGGCGGCGGCATTATAATGGAGTGTATGCCCGCGCCCATTCTCGCTACGAAGCTGTACATTCCCCCGCCGCGGGCTGCCGTTGTGCCACGCCGGCGCTTGATCGAGCGGTTGGACGAGGGTCTGGCAAGGGGCTGCAAACTGACGCTGGTCTCCGCTTCCGCCGGGTTTGGCAAGACCACGTTGGTGAGCGAGTGGGTTGCCCAATGCGAGAGACCGGTTGCCTGGTTGTCGCTGGATGAAGGGGATAACGATCTCCCTCGCTTTCTAATGTACCTCACCGCAGCCTTGCAGACGGTTGCGGGGGATATCGGTGCAGGGGTGTTGGCTGCGCTGCAATCGCCCCATCCGCCGGGCAGCGAGCTGATCCTCACCATGCTGCTGAATGAGATTGCAGCGATGGGGGAGCGGCTGGTGCTGGTGCTGGACGATTACCACGTGATCGATGCCAGGGCGGTGGAGCAGGCTATGGCGTACCTGGTTGAGCACCTGCCACCACAGATGCACCTGGTGATCGCGACGCGTGAGGATCCACATCTGCCCCTCGGCCGTTTACGCGTCCGGGGGCAACTGACCGAGCTGCGCGCCGCCGACTTGCGTTTTAGCCACGTCGAAGCCGCCGATTTTCTTAGTCGGGTGATGAGCTTGAACCTCTCAGCGGGGGACATCAGCGCATTGGAAGCCCGTACTGAAGGCTGGATCGCCGGCTTGCAATTAGCTGCGCTTTCGATGCAGGGACATCAAGATGCCACAAGCTTCATAAAATCTTTCACCGGCAGCCACCATTTCGTGCTGGACTATTTAATGGAAGAAGTCCTGCGCCAGCAGTCCGAAGCAATCCAGACCTTTCTACTGCACACATCGATCCTCAACGGCCTGTGCGGGTCACTTTGCGATGCCGTCTTGCGTGAACCAGCGGGCTCTGGGCAGGAGACCCTGGAATACCTCGAGCGCGCAAACCTGTTTATTGTGCCCCTGGATAATGAGCGGCGCTGGTATCGCTATCACCATCTCTTTGGGGATATCCTTTGCCAGCGATTGGGACAAAAGCTTCCACCCAGAGAGATAGCAGCATACCATCTCCGCGCCAGCCTGTGGTATGAAAAGAACGGGGATGAGGCCGAAGCATTTCAGCACGCTATTGCTGCCGGGGATTATGGCCGGGCGGCGGGGCTGGCTGAATTAGCCTGGCAGGGGATGGAAAGCGCTTTTCAGTCTGCCGCCTGGCTGGGCTGGGTCAAGAAACTCCCCGAAGACGAAGTCCGCCTCCGGCCGGTGCTCAGCACCCAGATGGCCACGGCATACATGGATGCTGGCGAACCGGAGGCCAGCGAGGCCTGCCTGCAGGATGCCGAACGGTGTCTGAATGGTTCACCAGACGGGGTGGTTGTGGTGGACCAAACGCTGCTAAAGCCCCTGCCAGCGATGATTGCCATGATTCGCGCCTATAACGCCCAGGTTCAGGGCAATCTTTCCGCCACGGTGAAATATGCCGAGCTTGCGCTGCAACTCACCCCCGAAGACGACCTGTTCAGGCGCGCCCAGGCGACGATCACGCTGGAGGTGACCCACTGGACACGCGGAGACCTGGAGTCCGCCCGCTCTGCCCTGGGTGAATGGATGACTAGCATGCAGCAGGCGGGCAATTTCGTTTTTGTGGTTGCCAGCGCCTTTGGTCTGGCTGATATCCTGATTGTGCTAGGGCGTCTTCGCGAAGCAGAAAAAACCTACCAGCAAGCCTTACTGCTTGCCTCAAAACATGGCAAGGATGCGCAGCATATCACAGCGCACCATTATTTAGGGTTGGCGATGCTGGCTCATGAGAAGGGGGAGGATGCTGCTGCTGCGGAGCACCTGCAAAAAGCCCGGGAGCTGGGTGAGCAGACCACGCTGGTCGACTGGTCTTATCGCTGGCACCTTGCCCAGGCGCGGCTGAAGGAGTCCGAGGGAGATCTGGAAGCCGCACTGGCCGAGCTGGATGAAGCCAGAGGCGCGTATGTTAAGACTCCCATACCGGATGCCCGCCCTATCGATGCCTTGAAAGCGAAAGTGTATCTCAAGCAAGGCCGGCTGGCAAAGGCACAGGATTGGGTGCATGTGCGGGAGCTATCGGCTGAGGATGAAATCAACTACCTGAACGAGTTCGAGCATCTCACCTTCGCCTGGGTGCTGATGTCCGAATACCAGAGCCACCGGAGCAGGCACTCTATCCTGCAGACAACCGGATTGCTGGAGCGCCTGTTAAAAGCGGCTGAAGCACAAAGAAGGAACGGCAATGTCATTGAAATCCTGGCAGCGCAGGCGCTTGCCCACGAGGAACAGGGGAACCTTCCCCTGGCTCTGGCGTCACTAGAGCGCGCACTGACCCTGGCCCAGCCGGAGGGCTATGTGCGCACCTTTGTGGATGAAGGTGAACCCATGCGCTTGTTGCTTTTGGAGCTTCGAGCGTGGATTGAAAAGCAAGCGCGCAGCCCAAGCCATCCGCTGTTGGGTTATCTAGAAAAACTCAACTCTGCCTTCCAGGGGGTGGAAGAGAAGCAGCCAACGAGCAGCCCCAAGAGAGCAGAACTGATTGAGCGGTTGAGCGAACGCGAGCTGGAAGTACTGCGCCTGGTAGCCCTGGGATTCACCAATAAAGAAATCAGCCAGCGGCTTGTCCTGGCTCTGAGCACGGTCAAAGGGCACAACTTGCGCATCTTTGGCAAGCTGCAGGCAAAGAATCGTTCTGATGCCGTCAGGCGCGCCCGCGAGCTGGGCCTGCTGTAACTCCCCGAAAACAATACTCCCGAACAATACTTTGGTAGCTATACGCCCATACCGGGTTGCCGGTATAGTACCTGTACATTGAACCAGTGGCACAGGCGTTACTGGTTGGCCACAACAGGTACAGGATATGTCAAAGGCACCCAGCTCCAAAATTGACGAAAATCAATCCCCGGTTTACGAAATCCGGATCAAAGGCCATCTGGGTTCTCAATGGACAGATTGGTTCGAGGGCCTGACCATCAGGCTGGAAGAGGGTGGCGATACGCTCTTGACCGGACCGGTGACCGACCAGGCCGCGTTGTACGGCTTGCTCAAAAAAGTTCGTGATTTGGGCATGCCGTTGCTCTCAGTCAACCGGGTCCAATCCTATGAAACGCATCAGAACCGTTCGAAAAAGGAGTGAAAGATGAAAGCGATTACATACACCGAATACGGCCCAGCCGATGTACTGCATCTTCAAGAGGTCGAAAAGCCCACCCCAAAGGGTAATGAAGTATTGATCAAGGTCCATGCCACATCCGTCAATGCAGCAGACTGCAACGCGCGCGGTTTTGTCTTCGTCCCGCCCGGTTTTGGCTTCCTGGCGCGCCTGATGTTCGGCCTGCGGAAACCCAAGCAGCAGATCATTGGCACGGAGCTATCGGGTGTAATTGTCCAAGTTGGCAAAGACGTCACGCTGTTCAAGAAGGGCGATGAGGTCTTTGGCAATGCCGGTGGAAGATCTGGCGCTTACGCTGAATACGCCTGCCTTGCCGAAGATGCCATGCTGGTCATGAAACCGGCAAACATCACCTTCGAAGAAGCCGCCTCCATTCCGTTTGGGGCAGCAACGGCGCTGTATTTCCTGAGAGATGCGGCGAAACTCCAGCGCGGGCAAAAAGTGCTGATCATTGGCGCTTCGGGATGTACTGGCGTTTACGCCGTCCAGCTCGCTAAAAACTATGGGGCTGAAGTCACCGGCGTGTGCAGCACGAGGAACCTGGAGATGGTGCGGTCCCTTGGGGCAGAGCATGTCATCGATTACACCAAGGAAGATTTCACCCAGAACGGCCAGACGTATGACGTTATTTTGGATATGGTCCCAGGCAAGTCTCGGTTTGCACGCTATAAAGGCTCGCTCAAACCAAACGGGCTGTATCTGGCCGGGGCAGGTGGTTTGGGATCCTTTGCTCAAATGGCCTGGACCGGGATCACCGGCGGCAAGAAAGTGATCGCCGGGATGGCGCCCGACCGTGTAGAAGATCTGGTTTTCCTCAGAGGGCTGGTTGAGGCTGGGAAACTCAAACCAGTCATTGACCGGCGCTATACATTGGAGCAGACTGCTGAGGCGCACCGCTACGCGGACACGGGGCGTAAACGGGGCAGTGTGGTCATCACCATACCAACGGAGGGGTAATCAAATCATGGACACGAAAATCATGCTATCCGCAACCTGGGTTGTCGTCACACTAATATATCTTTATGGTGATGTCTTGCGCCTCTGCAAAGGCGAGGCAAAAGCGATGGCCGATATGAATCTCAACCAGTTCGTTTGGTTGGGAATCGCCATCTTGATGCTCATTCCAATTTTGATGGTTTTTCTGTCCCTGGTTTTGCCCCAGTCTGTGAGTCGTTGGGCGAATATCATCGTGGCCGCCTTCTTCTTCCTGTTCAACCTGGTCGGCCTGCCCACCTATCCATCGTACTATGACAAATTCCTGCTGGCGGTCAGCATGGTGTTCAATCTTGTCACAGTGTGGTATGCGTGGCATTGGAGCTAACAGCGTGCAGAGTGCTAAGATGCCGGATAGGCATTTATGGCGGAGGAGGCGGCATTATAATTGACCTATGCCTGCGCCAATTTTAGCCACGAAACTTTACATCCCCCCACCGCGGGCGAACACAGTGCAGCGCTGGCGCCTGGTGGAGCGGCTGGACGAGGGTTTGGCGAGGGGCTGCAAGCTGACGCTGATCTCGGCGCCCCCCGGATTTGGCAAGACGACGCTGGTCAGCGAATGGGTGGCGGCGATCGGCCCTGACTTATCGGCGGGCGGGAGAGGGGGAGGGTTGCCGGTGGCGTGGGTGTCACTGGATGAAGGGGATAACGACCTTAACCGCTTCCTGATTTACCTGGCGGCGGCTGTGCAGACGGTGTTGGGTATGAGCGCAGGGGCGTTGGCTGCGCTGCAATCGCCCCAGCCGCCGGGCAGCGAGCTGATCCTGACGATGCTGCTGAACGAGATTGCGGGATTGGGGGAGCGGCTGGTGCTGGTGCTGGACGATTACCACGTGATCGATGCCAATGCGGTGGAGCAGGCTATGACTTACCTGATCGATCACCAGCCGCCGCAGATGCACCTGGTGATTGCCACTCGTGAGGACCCTGCCTTACCTCTGGCGCGGTACCGGGCGCGGGGGCAGATGACCGAGCTGCGAGCAGCCGACCTACGCTTCACTCCTGGCGAGGCAGCCGAGTTTCTCAACCGGATGATTGGGCTTAACCTATCCTTAGAAGATATCACCGCATTGGAGAGGCGCACCGAGGGCTGGATCGCCGGGCTGCAACTGGCTGCATTGTCTATGCAAGGGCGCTCGGATACCGCCGGTTTTATCCAGGCTTTTACCGGCAGCAACCGTTTTGTGCTCGATTACCTGGCCGGGGAAGTGCTCGAACGCCAGCCGGAGGACGTGCGCAATTTCTTGCTCCAAACGGCGATTTTTGACCGATTGAGCGGCTCCCTATGCGATGCCGTGACCGGAGACGACGGCGGCAAGGCAATGTTGGGTAGCCTGGAGCGTGACAACTTGTTTGTCTTCCCGCTGGACGACGAGCGCCAGTGGTATCGCTACCATCACCTTTTCGCCGATGTGCTTCAGGCGCACCTAAGAGAAGCACGACCCGAGCAGCTAGCCAGCCTGCACCGGCGGGCGAGCGCGTGGTATGAAGAGAACGGATTTCCACCGGACGCCATCCGCCACGCGCTCGGCGGCCAAGGACTTTGAGCGAGCGGCAGGATTGATCGAACTGGCTTGGTCAGCAATGGACGTCAGCTACCAATCGTCTATCTGGCTTGGCTGGGTCAAAGCGCTGCCTGAGGTGTTGATCCAGTCCCGACCGGTGCTCAGCGTGGGCTATGCCTGGGCGTTGCTGGATGGCGGCGAGCTGGAGGCCAGCGAGTCCCGGCTTCAGGATGCAGAAGGGTGGCTGGATACGCCGACGGAGCAGATGGTCGTCCTGGATGAAGCACAATTTCGCTCGTTGCCAGCTACGATCGCCACCGCCCGGGCTTACCGCTGCCTGGCGCTTGGCGATATCCATGGCACCGTAAAGTATGCTCAGCAAGCGCTCGAACTCACCCCTGAAGATGACCAGGTGCGGCACATCCAGGCTACCTCGCTGTTGGGGCTTGCCCAGTATGCAAACGGTAACCTGGAGGCTGCCGAGCGTTCTCTGGCTGATTTCCTTACCAACCTGCGCAATATCGGCGAAATCCCGACCCTGATCGGCATCACGTTTCTGCTGGCCGACATCAGGGTGGCGCTGGGCCGCCTGCGTGAGGCGGAAAGCAGCTACCAACAAGCCTTGCGCCTGGTGAGGGGCATGGGCGAGCCGGCACCCCTGGGAACGGCAGACCTGCATCGCGGCCTGGCTGTGCTATACGTCGAATGGGGCGACCTGGAAGCCGCGGCGCAACACTTGCTGACCGGGCAGAAGCTGGGAGAGCTGAGCGCGACAACGAACTGGCCGCACCGGCTGTGCGTTTCCAAGGCGCGACTGGAAGTAGCGCAGGGAGACCTGGATGCGGCGCTCGCTCTGCTTGACGAGGCAGAGGACGTGTATGTTCGAGGCCCCCTGCCGGAGGTGCGTCCCGTTCCGGCGTTGAAAGCGCGGACATGGGTTGGGCTGGGCCGATTGGCTGAAGCACTGTCGTGGGCGCGCGAACGAAACCTATCCCCTGATGACGACCTCAGCTACATGCGCGAGTTCGAGCATCTCACACTGGCCCGAGTGCTCATCGCCCGCTATAAATCCGATCGGGTAGATGGC
The DNA here is from genome assembly GCA_963702535.1 of uncultured Chloroflexia bacterium. Lineage (GTDB taxonomy): Bacteria > Chloroflexota > Anaerolineae > Anaerolineales > UBA4823 > CAVPDG01. The sequence continues at coordinate 56,289 of CAVPDG010000024.1, forward strand.
GATCTTCACGCGGCATTGGAGCTCCTCGAGCGCGTCTTGCAAGCAGCCGAAGAAGGCGGACGGAATGGGAGCGTGATCGAGATCTTGATCCTGCAATCGCTGACCTATCAAGCGCAAGGTAACCAGCCTGGAGCGCTCGCCTCGCTTGGACGCGCCCTGGCCCTGGCCGAGCCGGAGGGCTATATCCGCACCTTTGTGGACGAAGGCAATGCGATGGAATTGCTTTTGCAAGGGCTGAAGGTGGAAGACGGAAGGATAAAGGAATATGCTGGCAAACTATTGGTTGCGTTTGGGCAGCAGAGCATTGCCGCCGACCTTCATCCCTCAGCCCTCAACCCTCAACCATTGATTGATCCGTTGAGCGAACGCGAGATGGAAGTGCTCAAGCTGCTGCGGAGCGATTTAAGCGGTCCAGAAATTGCCCAACAACTGGTCGTTTCGCTGAACACTTTGCGCACGCACACCAAGAATATTTACAACAAGCTGGGAGTCAACAGCCGCCGGGCGGCCATCCGCCGCGCCGAGGAACTGGATATATTCTAGCTGGCTCGAAATTGCCAACACCGGCTCCGGCAAGCGGATCAAACCACCTGCCGGGGCTTTTTTGTTTTGCGCAACCAATCACCACATTTATCACATCATGTGGTGATGACACCTCCCCACGTCAGACGGTATCCTATGGGCAGATCAATCGCAAGAGGAACCATGAAGAACAGAATGATCGACAGACACGCCTCAAATGCTCCATATTACCAAATCCGCCTCAAAGGACACCTGGATGACCGATGGTCCGAATGGTTTGAGGGCCTGACCATCACGCTGGAAGAGGACGGCAACACGCTTTTGACCGGCCGGGTGTCCGACCAGGCTGCGCTGCACGGCATCCTCAAAAAGGTACGCGATGTGGGCTTACCCTTGCTCTCGGTCAATTCTGTAGAGCCAGATAGCGAGGAGGTCTAAGAAACATAAAACCACAACCGATTTTGAGCTTCAAAAAGCAGCATCAATGAATAATATGTCGTTTAGAGTGATTAACAAATGGAGAATAACATGAGAACTTTGCAGAAATTTGGTGGTTTCGCGGCGCTGTACCTGGCAGTCGCCTACCTGATTGGAATGGTACTCTTTCTTGTCGTGCTGGACTACCCCAACATCAGCGACCCAGCCGAAAAGGTAGCTGTGCTCGTCGAAATGCCGATGATCACTTTTGCGACCAACTTGCTGATGTACGTGTTCTTCGGCGTTTTTTTGATCGTCCTGGCGCTGGCGTTGTACAATCGGCTGAAGTCCGGCGCGGCGGCGATGATGCAGGTGGCGACGGCGATCGGGATCATCTGGGCGGGCTCGCTGATCGCCAGCGGCATGGTGGCGAACGCCGGCATCGAGCCCGTCGTGGCGCTGTACGCTCAAGACCCTGCCCAGGCTGCGCTGACCTGGCAGGGAATTGAAACCGTGGCAAGCGGGCTGGGAAACGGCAACGGCGAGATCCTGGGCGGTCTTTGGGTGCTGCTGGTCAGCCTGGCCGCGCTGCGAACGGGCGGGCTTCCCAAGGGCTTGAATGTGCTCGGCTTGCTGGTCGGCGTGGTGGGTATCCTCTCCGTATTACCAGGATTGACCGGCCTGACCGGTGTTTTTGGCTTGAGCCAGATCATCTGGTTCGTCTGGCTGGGGATTGTGCTGCTGCGCAGCAAACCGGGCATGACAGCGTAATACCAACGGCCTTTTCGACTTCAAGTTTCAACAGCAATCAAGACTATTGGAGAGGTTGACTCTCAACCTCTCCAATTTTGAAAAGTAATTGTGGAGGAATTCTCATGAAAGCAGTTGTATACACAAAATTTGGCCCACCAGATGTGCTTCAACTCCAAGAGGTGGAAAAACCCACACCCAAGGACAACGAAGTGCTGATCAAAATCTATGCGACAACGGTCGTAAAAGAGGACCCTGATATGAGAGCCTCCCCCGGTTTTAACGGTCTTCTCAAACCCAGGCATCCGATCCTGGGGCAGGAGCTGGCCGGGGAGGTGGAAGCGATCGGTAGAAATGTGACCCGTTTTCAGTCTGGCGACCAGGTCTATGGCATCGGCATGTTTGCCGCTTACGCCGAATACATCTGTATGCCTGAAGACGGGGCGCTAGCCATAAAGCCGGTCACCATGAGCTACGAAGAGGCCGCCAGCGTTCCAAATGGGGCATTGACAGCCCTGCCTTTCCTCAGAGACAAGGGCAATATCCAGCCTGAACAAACCGTGCTGATCTATGGCGCTTCTGGATCGGTCGGCGCTGCTGCGGTCCAACTGTCCAAGTACTATGGGGCAAGGGTGACCGGGGTATGTAGTACCACGAATTTAGAATGGGTCAAATCTTTGGGAGCCGATCAGGTGATTGATTACACCCAGGAGGATTTTACCGAAAACGGCAAGACCTATGACATTATTTTTGATACGGTAGGCAAGCGTTCGTTTTCTGAGTGCAAAGGTTCGCTGACGGATACAGGGGTTTATCTCTCGACGGTCCCTACGCCGATAATTATGCTTCAAGCATTATGGCCTGCAAAGAGCGGCAGCAAAAAGGTAAAGTTTGTGGCTGCGGGTTTGAGACCGGCCAGGGAGAAGATCAAAGATCTTGTCTTTCTCACAGAGTTGATTGAAGCAGGGAAGATAAAACCAGTCATAGATAGACGCTATCCGCTGGAACAGACTGCCGAGGCTCACCGGTATGTCGAAAAGGGACACAAAAAGGGGAATGTTGTTATCACGGTGACATCACCATAAATCGGAAGGCGGAGGTTGCGGCATTATAATTGATCTATGTCTATAGCAGTTTTAGCCACGAAATTGTATATCCCCCCACCTCGGGCTAAAATTGTCCTACGCCCCCGCCTGATCGAGCGGCTGAACGAGGGCCTCCCTTCGGGTTGCAAGCTGACCCTCATCTCAGCCTCTGCCGGGTTTGGCAAAACCACGCTGGTCAGCGAATGGATCGCCGGTTGCGAGCGACCGGTCGCGTGGCTGTCGCTGGATGAAGGGGATAACGATCCCACTCGCTTTCTGACTTACCTCGTCGCGGCTTTGCAGACGATTGCGGCGAATATTGGAGCAGGGGTGTTGGCTGTGCTCCAATCCCCTCAGCCACCGTCCACCGAATCGATTCTGACAGCCCTGCTCAATGAAATCACCACTATCCCGGACAATTTCATCCTTGTCCTGGATGATTACCATGTGATTGATTCCAAACCGGTTGACCAGGCCCTCGCCTTTCTGCTCGAGCACCTGCCGCCGCAGATGCACCTGGTCATCGCCACCCGTGAGGATCCACATCTGCCCCTGGCTCGGTTACGCGCCCGGGGCCAGCTGACCGAGCTGCGCGCCGCCGACTTGCGTTTTACCCCTGCCGAAGCCGCTGAATTTCTCAACCGGGTAATGGGCTTGAGCCTCTCGGAAGAAGACATCGCCGAGTTGGAGACCCGCACCGAAGGCTGGATCGCCGGCTTGCAGCTGGCCGCGCTCTCGATGCAGGGGCGGTCAGACGCTGCCAGTTTTATCCAGGCCTTCACCGGCAGCCATCGCTTTGTGCTGGATTATTTGGTTGAGGAGGTTCTCCAGCGCCAGCCAGAAGGTATTCACAGCTTCTTACTGAAAACTGCCATTCTCGATCGGCTAAGCGGTTCTCTGTGTGATGCCGTTACAGGTCGAGAAGACGGTAAAGCAATGTTGGAAACACTCGAGCGCGGCAACCTGTTTATCATTCCACTCGATGACCAGCGCCAGTGGTACCGCTATCATCCCCTCTTCGCTGAAGTATTGCAAACGCGCTTACTGGACCAGCAGCCGGATCAAGTATTCAGCCTGCACCAGCGGGCGAGCGAGTGGTACGAGCACAATGATTCGGCGGCTGATGCGATCCGCCACGCGCTGGCGGCAAAGGATTACGAGCGAGCGGCGGACCTGATCGAACTGGCAGTACCCAATATGCGCAGGAATAGACAGGAAGCCACGCACACGGAGCTTGGCTGGCTAAAGGCGCTACCCGACGAGCTGGTCCGCTTCAGGCCGGTGCTAAGCGTTGCCTATGCATACGCATTATTTGGCAGCGGCGAGTTAGAGGCCGTTGAGCCTCGACTGCGGGACGCCGAACGGTGGCTGGACACAACAACCGGCACGGCGGGGATGGTCGTCGTGGACGAAGAGGAATTTCGCCGTCTGCCGGGTATGATCGCCCTTCTCCGTGCCGCGCAAGCCCTGGCTCGGGGCGATATGCCCGAAGCCGCGAAAAACGCTCGACGGGTGCTCGATCTCACACCTGAGGACGCCCATCTGATGCTCGGTGGGGCAGCTTCGGTGCTGGGGCTCGCCGCATGGGCGAGCGGGGATCTCGAGATCGCCTGCCGGATGACTGCTGATGGCATGGCAAATGTGCGGCTGGCCGGGTACATCTCTTCCGCCATCGGCGGCGCCATTGTCCTGGCGGATATACAGATTGCGCAAGGCCGTCTCCACGAGGCAATGACCACCTATGAGCGGGCATTGCAATGGGCGATAACACCGGGCGCGCCTGTCCTGCGGGGAGCGGCAGATATGTACGTAGGCATGAGCGACCTTCGCCGTGAGCATAACGATCTGAAGACCGCCACGCAGCACCTGCTCACCAGCCAGGCTCTGGGTGAGCATGCCGGGTTACCGCAAAACCCGTATCGCTGGTGCGCGGCGATGGCGCGCATACGGGAGAGCCCAAGGCGATCTGGATGAGGCGCTCGACCTGCTCGACCAGGCTGAGCGCCTATACGATGCTGACTTTTCCCCGAATGTGCGTCCGATCGCGACGCGAAAGATACGGGTGTGGGTGGCCCAGGGTCGGTTGGGTGAAGCGTTCCGCTGGGCGCGTGAGTTTCAACTGTCCGTTGAAAACGAACTTAGCTACCTGCACGAGTTCGATCACATCACCCTGGTCAGGGTGCTCCTTGCCCGCTTCCAGAGCGACCGTGCGGATGGCTCCATTTCTGAGGTAATGGGGCTGTTGGAGCGCCTGCTGAAAGCAGCGGAAGAAGGCGGGAGGACGGGCAGCGTGATCGAAATCCTGGTATTGCAGGCGATTGCTTATCACGCGCAAGGTAACCTCCCTGCTGCTCTCATGTCTTTGCAGCATGCTCTTGCGTTGGCCGAGCCGGAGGGCTACGTCCGCATGTTCCTTGACGAAGGCCCAACCATGGTGCAACTGCTTCTCGAAGCTGCCGTTTCGTGGGATTATGCCAGACTACACAGGCAAGCTACTGGCAGCATTTGAAGCTGAGAAGCGGAAAAGCGAAGACAAACCTGATCTAGCCCCTGCTCCAAGCCACTGACTTATCGAGCCATTGAGCCAACGCGAGTTAAAAATACTACAACTCATTGCCCAGGGATTATCGAATCGAGAGATTGGCGAGCGGCTTTACCTCGCCCTGGACACGGTCAAAGGGCATAACCGCAAAATTTTTGACAAACTGCAAGTTCAAAGTCGCACCGAAGCTATCGCCCGCGCCCGCGAACTGGGTTTGTTGTAAGGTTCACCTTTCCTCAACATTTCCCCTCAATAACTAAAAACAACACCTAGAACCAACACTAAAGTGTCTGTTCGTTAACACTGTGTGGGGGATATTATCCTTGTACATTGAACAAGTGGCACGGACTGTAATGACCGGCCACAAAAGGTACAAGGTAATGTCAAACGAACTCGAACCAAAACCGACTTCAAGTCAAACCGTGATCTATCAGATCAGGATCAAGGGCCATTTAGGTCACGAGTGGACAAACTGGTTTGAGGGCCTGACCATCACGCTGGAAGAGGACGGCGACACGCTTTTAACCGGCCCGGTGATCGACCAGGCTGCATTGCACGGATTGCTGAAAAAAGTGCGTGATTTGGGTATGCCCTTGGTCTCGGTCAGTCGCTGTTGAACCTGGTTGCTCGGAGGCGCCGGATATCAAATCGTAAATTGGCGTAAACAGCGTCGTTTAAAAAAATTTCAACCAATAGGAGATAAAAAATGAATTCAAATAGAATGTATGCGGTGATTGTAGGCGTGCTTTTTATCATCGGGACCGTAACAGGCACCATTGCGGCAATCATTGGCAAACCCATCCTGGATGCGCCAGACTATCTGACCAACATTTCAGCCAATGAAAGCCAGATCATTATTGTGGCATTCCTCGCATTCCTGATGGGTGTCGCCTGCGCCGGGATTGGTCTGGCTCTCTATCCGATTATGAAAAAATACAGTACAGGCCTGGCAATCGGGGTGGTTGGATTCAGGGTAGCTGAGGGCATACTCGAAATCCTGGGTGGGGTTATCACCATTGGCCTGTTAGCCTTGAGCCAGGAATTTGTCAAAGCCGGAGCGCCAGACGCGGCTTATTTTCAGACCATCGGCGCCGTCCTCAATGCCGGAGACGCTTGGCTGAGCAATGGCGCCGTGCTGCTGCTCTGGTGCATCGGCGCTTTCATGTATTACTCGCTCTTTTATCAATACCGGCTTGTCCCGCGCTGGCTCTCCGCCTGGGGGTTGGTTGGCATTACCCTGGTCACCATCAGCGGCGTACTGGTCATGCTGCATGTCATCCCCGGCTTCGGTACCGTGCAGATGCTTCTCAGTCTGCCGATATTCCCGCAGGAGATGGTTTTGGCGGTCTGGCTGATCGCCAAAGGGGTCAATTCGTCGGCAGTCGCTTCTCGGTCTGCGGAAACAGCGCCGAACGAGCTTCTGAGCGCGGCATAGATTTTCAATAAATGGGAGAAATAGCGGACACAATAGGATGGCGATCACTGTTTCATCCAAGTCCAACTCAATCAAACTCATCCATATCGTTCAAAAAAGGAGAAAGAAATGAACACATACAAATCGACTCACGGGAATAGATCCAAAAGTAAAACCTCCGTTTCGAAAGTATGCGGTCATTACAGGCGTGATTTTCATCATTGCGACTGTCCTACCCATCCTGGCTACGCCGCTCATACCTGTTCTGACTGGTACGGATTACCTCACCCAGGTCTCCTCACATCCGAACCAGGTGGCCGCAGGAGTGCTGCTCATACTCATTGGGCACTTCGCATGTGCCGGTATAGCCGTCGTGATGTATCCGGTCTTGAAGCAGTGGAATTCAGGTCTGGCCATTGGATCCGTCGTCTTCAGGACCATTGAGACAGCCTTTTACATGGTCGGCCTCGTGAGCCTGCTGTCCCTGCTGACACTCGGCCAGCAGTTCACAACAGCGGGAACTGCCGATCGTATGTCGCTTCAGGCTATCGGCAATTTGTTGGTGAGCGTACGCGACAACGCCGCGTTGGTGGCGGTATTCGCCTTCTGCCTGGGTGCATTTATGTACTATTACCTGTTCTTCCAATCACGGCTCATTCCCCGATGGCTGTCGGGCTTCGGTATCGTCGCGATCACCCTGATGATGGCGGCTTGCGTGTTGGCCTTGTTCAGCGGTAACCGTATTACCAGCTACATTCCCCTGGCGGCTCCTATCGCCGTGCAGGAAATGGTTCTGGCCGTCTGGCTGATCGTTAAAGGATTCAATCCGTCTGTAATTGCTTCCAAGTCTTGCGAAAACAGAAACGAACGAGCTTCTGAGCGCGGCATAGATTTGCACCATAGGGATTAGGGAGGGCTGAAGACCCTCCCTACAACCTTCCCCACACCGCTACATGTAAATTCTCGTGGAATAGACCTTAAAAAGCAGACACAACACATCACAAGGAGAAAGCAAAGTGTTAAAAAGAGGTTCGATCGTTCTTTCAATATGGTGCGTCATCAACTTTATCCTTGCCTTCGTCATATTGTGCTATGTCATCGTTCTTCAAGATGACTCCCCAATTTTGCAGGTGGCTTCTTTTTCAGAATCTGAAATTGCCAGCCTTAGCGCCAAGACCATTGCAGCCCTCAATTGTTTTACGATCCTGTACAACTCTTGCTCGCTGGTTATCTCCGTGCTGACATGGCCGCTCATCCGCAAAAACCTGGTTGCCGGTCAAAAATCGGCTTTCTGGATGTTAGTGTTTGTGATCGGCTTTATTGAAGTGATGGCATTTTTCGCTTCCTCCTATATTGGGCATGGGCGCTGGCAGGTGAATGTGGTTCAGAGCATTCTTTATATTACGGGCATTAGCTTATCAGGCTATTCCTTATTCATAAAAGGAGCTAAAAATGAATTCAACCTCTAAAATCGCAAGAACCGCCGGCCTGCTTTATTTGCTTTACGTGATCACCTCGGTCATCGCCAATCTATTCGGAAAATTTGTGTTCGTGGAAGCGCCGGTCACTGTCAATCACATCATGACCCATGCATTTCTATTCCGCATCGGTTTTGTGATCAATCTGTTTTCCGTCGTTTTTTTCCTTTTAGCTGCCTGGGCTTTGTACGTGCTATTGAAACCGGTGAATGAAGACCTGGCTCTGCTTTTCCTGTTATTCAACCTGGCTGGTTTTGCTGTCTGGTTATTCAGTTCACTTTGCCTGTTTGCCAGCCTGGTGATCTTGAACGGGGGAGAAACCGTCCAAGTGTTCCAACCAGATCAACTGCAGGCGCTGGCAGTGTTTTTTGTCAGTATATACAAATATGGGGTCGTTATCGCCCAGGTGCCTTATGGCATCTGGCTCTTTCCACTCGGTTATCTGGTTCTAAAATCGGGCTTTCTTCCAAAGATCCTTGGGGTGTTACTAATCGCGGATGGCATTTGTCAATTCGTGTATGTTTGCCAACGTTTGATCTTTCCGGATCTCGGGATCATCGCTTATCCCTGTTTGGTGATCAGTTTTATTGCAGAAGTTTCCCTGGCTTTGTGGCTTTCGATCAAGTCCGTGAAACCTCAGTTATCAGTGAATCCTGAATAAAGGAAGGAAAAGAAATGAAAAACTCAAAAGGAATCTGGAAAAAGGCATTCGTATTGACCCTGGTGGGGGGCCTGGCATTCTGGCTGGCTAACTTCGCAATCTCGCGAACCGCCATTGCAGCAGAATACCGGGCTGCCATGTCAATTTCTTATTATCCAATGCTGCTTGAATCCTTGATTGGCGGCTTGATCATTGGGTTGTGGGTCAGTTATCCTTTGCTGCGTTTCTTTGACAGGATTCCGGTAAAGGATCCAGTCCTTAAATCAGTCATCCTAAGCTCGATTGTGCTGGTCATCGTCACGATCCTGCTCGGAGGTCCTTCAAGTTTTTCGCGACAAATAATGTCTTGCGGTATTTCATCATCGGCACAGCATTTAACGTGATCCGGATCCTTGCCCTTGGAATAGCGATAGGCTATTGTGTGCAAAAGGCAATACAGGGGGATCAATATATCTGTAGTTGCCGCGAAACCTGCTCGGGTTGAAATAAGGCAGCTGCTATGGAAACCCAGGTCACCTGTCAAAGCAAGGCGCAGGCTTCTCGAGAGTTCTCAAAGAAACTGCTTATGTTGGCGGCAGCGGGAGGCGCGGCTTTCTGGATCACTGACTGTGTAATCGCAGTCTCCCCCATAGCCGCGGCGTATACAGCCGCCTTCTCGATCTCTTCGCTTCCTGTGGCTCTGGTTGAAGCGTTGGTTGGCGGTCTGGTTATCGGATGTTGCGTCAGTTATTTCCTGCTTCGTTTCTTTGATAGGGTCCCCGGTAAAAAATCCATCTTCAAGGCATTGATCCTTAGCTTTTTTGTCATGGTCATTATCGAGGTCATTTCAGCGCTTGGAAACCCAGCCCATGCCTCCATCTACCTCCTGCTCGACACAGGAATGAATGCCCCAAGGTTTCTTGCCCTTGGATTGGTTATTGGCTATTTATTCGATAAGCAAAAAGGAAAGGTTTGAAAATGAAAGCCATTATCTGCCCAAAATACGGTTCTCCGGATGTTCTTCAGCTCCGGGAGGTGGTGAAACCAGTTCCGCAAGAGGACGAGGTGCTGATCCAAATTCATGCAGCCTCTCTCAATTCGCGTGACTTACGAATGCTGCGGGCAAATCCGTTTTTTATACGACTGATGCCTGGAGGTCTTTTCCGTCCCAAAAACAAGATACTCGGGGCTGATGTAGCCGGGCGTGTCGAGGCGATTGGCAGTAACGTCAGAGCAGTTTAAGCCAGGCGATGAAGTCTTTGGGTACTTACCGAGTGCAACCGGTCGTGGCACTTTTGCCGAGTTTGTGTGTGCCAAGGAAAATCTAATAACATTGAAACCGGCCAACCTGACGTTCGAGCAGGCTGCGACCGTTCCTGAAGCGGCGATGACTGCCTTGCAGGCATTACGCGATAAAGGGAACATTCAGCCAGGGCAAGAGGTTTTGATCAATGGCGCCTCGGGTGGCGTGGGAACGTTTGCCGTGCAGCTTGCCAAAGCCTTCGGGGCGGAAGTCACCGCGGTGTGTAGCACGAGGAATCTGGAAATGGTGCGCTCCCTTGGGGCAGACCATGTCATCGATTACAAGAAGGAAGATTTTACCAAAAGCGGGCAGCGGTATGACCTGATCCTGGCTGTGAACGGATATCATCCGATTTCAGATTATCTACGTGCATTGAAACCGGAAGGAAGCTGTGTCGTCGTTGGTGGCTCGATGTTTCAACTCGCCCAGGCGGCGAGTAATGGGAAAAGAATGTCCAAAACCGGGGGCCAGAAAATAACGATCGTTTCCTTGGTGCAAAGCCAAAAGGATCTGATCCTTATAAAAGAACTGCTTGAGTCCGGGAAAATTATGCCAGTTATCGATCGGTGTTATCCGTTAAGTAAAACCCCTGAAGCTTTCTGGTATTTTGAGAAGGTACATCCCAAGGGAAAAGTCGTTATAAGTGTGGTCTGATCACCTATGATATGAGTGTCCAGAGCGTCTTAGGTGTATTCAAGCGCTGACGTTATTATACGGAGGGCTAATGACGTTTTTCCTTTATAACATAACGGATAGTCCCCCTTGACAAAGGCGGCATTCATCGTAAAATTACGATATGGCTCAGACACAACAGCTCTCTGCGGAGAAACAGCGCCTGGCGAGGATGCTTAAAGCGCTCGGCAACCCGGTGCGCTTCCAGATCGTGGAGTTCCTGGCGGCGAACACGATGTGCATCACCAACGACATTGTGCGCAACACGCCGCTGGCGCAGTCTACTGTCAGCCAGCATCTCAAGGTGCTGCGGGAAGCCGGGCTGATCCATGGTGAGATCGAGGGTCCTGCCACCTGCTACTGCCTCGACCCCGAAGGGTTTCGCTGGTTGAACGAGCAGATTGGCAACTGGCTGGCCGAATCGAATATCTGCTGCGCGCCGCTCATCCAACTGGAGTAACGCATAGCTTATCTTGCCGCAAATGCGGCATTATTTTTGATCTGAATTATCGTAAATTTGCGATTTAGTTAAAGGAGCAACCATGACAATTTCCAATCCCTCCTCCGGTTATTTTGAAAAAGTCGCCTCGCAATGGGACGACCTGCGCGCCGGATATTTCACGGAAGCCGTGCGCCAAGCGGCTATTGGCAAAGCCTACCTCCACCCGGAGATGACCGTCGCCGATGTGGGCGCGGGAACGGGCTTCGTCGCCGCCGGGTTGGCGCCGCTGGTGAAGCATGTGCATGTGCTGGACGGATCCGCAGCGATGCTCGATGTAGCCCGCAGCAACCTGGCTATGTTCAACAACCTGGAGTTCCAGCAGGCAGACGGGCTTTCGTTGCCTCTCCCGGATCAAAGCGTGGATGCTGTGTTTGCCAATATGTACCTGCATCACTGCCCCGACCCGCTGAGGGCGATCGGCGAGATGGTGCGCATCCTGCGCCCTGCGGGCAGGCTGGTGATCACCGATATGGACGCACACACCTCCGAGTGGCTCAGGAGCGAGATGGCAGACGTGTGGCTGGGCTTCGAGCGGGAGCAGATGCGCAAGTGGTTCGAGGCGAGTGGGTTGGTGAACGTCGTCGTGGATTGCACGGGCGAAGCGTGCCAATCGGAGTGCGCCAGCAAAGAGGGGGAGCACGCCGAGATCAGCATCTTCGTCGCTGCGGGGACCAAGCGGGTGAAAATGCGCGAGGCGGTGCAGGATTCCTACTCGGCGCGGGCTTTATCCGTGACGCTCAGCTCCGACACCTCTGCTGGCTGCGGTTGCGCTGATTCAAGCTGCTGCTCGCCTGGCCTGGTCAGTCTGGAGGACATCGGCACTGTGAACTGGGACGGTAACTATTCCAGCCGTGAGATGGCTGAGATCCCCGCTGAAGCGGCAGTGATCTCGCTCGGCTGCGGCAACCCGATTGCGATGGCAGAGCTGAAACCCGGCGAGACGGTGCTCGATATCGGTTCGGGTGGGGGTATCGACGTGTTCCTGGCTGCCCGGCGGGTAGGTCCGGCGGGTTTTGTGTATGGCATCGATATGACGCCCGCCATGCTGCAGCGCGCCCGGCGCACGGCTAAGAAGGGCGGCTACAGCAACGTCAAATTCCGCCATGGGTATGCGGAAAAGCTGCCCGTCAAGGACGGCGAAATCGACGTGATCATCTCCAACTGCGTGATCAACCTGACCGAAGACAAGGCTAAGGTGTTTGCCGAGGCGTACCGCGCCCTCAAAGCTGGCGGGCGGCTGGAGGTCAACGATGTGGTCTTGGGAGGAGCCGTGCTGCCCGAGGTGCGCCTCTCGGCGCTGGGCTGGTCGGAGTGCGTTTCGGGTGCGCTGCCCGAGAGCGAATATGTGGACCTGGTGAGGCAGGCGGGCTTCAAGGACATCCGGGTACGGCGCTCCACCAGCCAGGGCGATGCGGCTGGCGTGGCGGTTTACTCCGTGCAGGTCTCGGCGATCAAGTAAGGCACACCGATCAGCGAAAAACCGGCGCTGCGGCAACAAAGCATATAACCGTAAGAGTTATGGTATTCACCGGTGACAGTCACCTGCCAGGTGACTGTCACCGGTTATTGTACTCTATATATGGCGCCTGTTGCGGCGCTCTTACGCATGCCCCCGTACGGCGTGCGGCTGGTATGCCTCTTCCAGGAATTGGATCTCATCCGGCGTGAGCTGGACGGAGATGGATGCCACGGCGTCATCCAGGTGGTGGGGTTTGGTGGCGCCGATGATGGGGGCGGTGACGACCGGCTTGGCGAGCATCCAGGCGAGCGCCACCTGCGCCATGGGGATGCCGCGCTGCTCAGCCACCTCGCTGACGCGCTGGACGATCGCATAATCGACGCCGGCGTAGAGGCTTTTACCATAGGCATCGGTCTGGGCGCGCGGCGTCTCATCCTGCTCCGGGGATGGCTTGCGGGTCAGCCTGCCCTTGGCGACCGGCGACCAGGGGATGACGGCGATCTTCTGATCCTGGCACAGGGGCAGCATCTCGCGCTCTTCCTCCCGATAGAGCAGGTTGTAATGGGGCTGCATGGAAACAAAGCGCGCCCAGCCGTGCAGGTCTGAGGTAAAGAGCGCTTTGGCAAACTGCCAGGCGTACATCGAAGATGCGCCGATGTAACGCGCCTTGCCGGCGCGGACGACATCGTTCAACGCTTCTAGCGTTTCCTCGATAGGGGTGTCGTAATCCCAACGGTGGGTCTGGTACAGGTCGACGTAATCGGTGCCCAGGCGCTTGAGGCTGTTGTCGATCGAGGTGAGGATATGCTTGCGAGAGAGGCCGCGATTGTTGGGGTCTGGGCTCATATCCATAAACACCTTGGAGGCGATGACGACCTCGTCACGGCGGGCAAAATCCCGCAGCGCCCTGCCGAGGATCTCCTCGCTCGCCCCATAGGAATAGATATCGGCGGTATCGAAGAAGTTGATGCCCAGCTCCAAAGCGCGCTGGATGAAGGGGCGGCTTTGCTCTTCCTCGAGAGCCCAGGGCCAGCGATCGGTGGGTCGCCCGTAGCTCATGCAGCCCAGGCAAATACGTGAGACCTTCATGCCGGTGGATCCAAAGCGAAAATATTCCATGGTTTGCTCCTAAGTTGAATGAAATTCGTTTTGCGTGCAAAGCTTGGTGGCACCGCTCCAGGATTCGCTGACTTTGATCTTAAGCATAGATCAATACTATCACAAACGGGTGAGGTCGGTGCAGTCTGGGGTTGAGGTTCGGTGGGAATCGCCGTGGAAGTAACCCCAAGTCTGGAATTCAGCACAGTAAATCCCAATGAGCCGAGGTTGATTGGTATATGCAATTAGCTTAAAAAAGCCTCATATATTTTGCTTTTGACTCAGGATATACTTACCCTTAAGATCACGAATAGTGAAGTCGAGGCATGAATAAAGGTATTTTCCGGATTGTTCTCGTTATAGTCGTCGTCCTGGTGCTGGTTTCAGCGGTGCCGGCTTCTGCCTATTATGTTGCCAACAAGACCAACGGGGAAATCGAATCGGCGGGGGAGAGGCGCAAGTACCTGCTGTACGTACCCGATAGCTACGACCCGAGCAAGCCAGCGCCGCTGATCATCAGCATGCATGGCTTTGCCGGGTGGCCCGCCCACCAGATGGATGTGAGCCGGTGGAACGCGCTGGCAGACGAATATGGGTTTATCGTCGTTTACCCGGCAGGACGCGGGCTGCCCATGTACTGGCGAACTGGCAGCATCTCCGGCGACGAAAAAGAAGTCGATAAGGATGTCGCCTTTATCTCGGATTTGATCGATAAGCTGGAGAGGGAGTATAACATCGATGCATCCCGCATCTACGCCAACGGCTTCTCGAACGGCGGCGGGATGTCGTTTGTGCTCGCCTGCAAGCTGGCTGACCGGATTGCGGCGATCGGGATCGTCTCGGGGACCTACCTGTTCCCCTGGGACGAGTGCAACCCGGCGCGCCCGGTGCCGGCGATCGTGTTCCACGGAACTGCAGACCCCGTCATCCCGTACACCGGCGGGCTGCCCACGGAGCTCGATATCGTTCATCCATCCATCCCGGAATGGGTAGGTGAATTAGCCCGGCGAAACGGATGCAGCGAGCTTCCAATGGAGCTGCTGACCATCCAGGAAGTACAGGCGCTCCAGTATAGCGATTGCCGGGGTAATGCGCAGGTGATGCTTTATTCCATCATCGATGGGGGACATTCCTGGCCAGGGGTCGATGCGATGCTCGAGCAGCTGGCGGGGCATACGACGCTGGCGATCGATGCCACGCGTGTGATGTGGGAATTCTTCCAGGCGCATCCGCAGCCGGGCAATTAATCTGACGCTTGCCGGACAAATAATGACGTGTAGAGCGGGATAGTCCCTGCTCTACACGTTTTGGTTGGGGTTTCTACTTTAGCGAGACGTTTTTTCCGTAGCGGCGAGCTCGACGGCGACAGGCTGCTTATGGATGCGGTATTTACCGCTGCGCGCGAGCACCTGCGCCAGGTACTCGCCGGGCACGTCCACCAGGGTCTGCTGGTCGAGAATGTGGATCTTGCCGATGACGCTGCCGGGGATATCGGCATGGAAGGCGATGGTGGATACCACATCGGTGGGGCGGACGCCGTGGGAGCGCCCCTTGCTGAGCGCAAGCCTGACCATGCCGGCTTCGTGCGAAGTGCGCTCCCCCGAGGCTGCGCGGCGGTCGAAGCGAGGCGGGCTGATGCGCTCCACCCGGATGGGGCGCTTCTCCTGCACCTCGCTCACAGGAGTGATGGGGCGACGGCGCTCGCCGGCGCGGGCCAGGCGCAAGGCGGCAGCGGCGATCTCATTAGAGTCAAAGCCTTCGTCGACCAGCTTAGCCACCAGCTCGCGTTCCTTGTTATAGCGGGCGCGCTGCAACCAGACGCGCATGCTCGTGAGCAGTTGCTCGTCGCGGTGATCTTGAATTTCCTGCTCCGTAGGCAACTGGCAGCGGGTGAGCTTCTTCTTGGTGAGCGCCTCGATCCGGCGCAGGCGCCACTGCTCCTGCGGGGTGACCAGGGAGATGGCGATGCCTGTCTTGCCGGCGCGCCCGGTGCGACCGACCCGGTGGATGTAGATTTCTTCGTCGTCGGGCAGGTCGAAATTGAATACGTGGGAGATGTCATCCACATCCAGACCGCGGGCGGCGACATCAGTAGCCACCAGGACCTTGATGTGGCGCTGGCGGAAGCTGGACATGACCCGCTCGCGCGATTCCTGCGTCAGGTCGCCGTTCAAAACCTCGACGGGATAGCCGTAGGCAGCCAGCTCGCCTGCCAGCTCCGCTGACCCGATACGGGTGCGCACGAAGATGAGGGCGCTGAGCGATTTCCTCGACCTCGAAAAGACGGGTGAGTGCGGCGACCTTATCGGCGGAGTTGACCAGGTAATAGCGCTGCTCGATGGCTTCGACGGTGAGCTGCTCGCGCTGGATGGTCACGGCGTAGGGGTTGTGCAGGTAGCGCTCCGCCAGGCGGCGGATGGGCTGGGGCAGGGTAGCTGAGAAGAGGGCGGTCTGGCGCGTGTCGGGGGTTTCTGCCAGGATGGCTTCGATATCTTCGATGAAGCCCATGCTGAGCATCTCGTCGGCTTCGTCGAGGATGACGGTTTGTACAGCGCTGAGGTCCAGGGCGTGTTGCTGGATGAGGTCGAGCAGGCGACCGGGCGTGCCGACGACGATGTCGACGCCGCGCTTGAGGCGCCCGATCTGGCGGCTGTAGGGCTGCCCGCCATACACCGCCAGGACGACCGGCTGTAAGCCGGTAGCGTAGGATTCTAGGGCGCCGGCCACTTGCAGGGCGAGCTCGCGCGTGGGCACGAGGACCAGGCTCTGGACCATGCCCAGACCGCCGACGAGGTTGTTGAGGATGGGCAAACCGAAAGCCGCGGTTTTGCCGGTGCCGGTCTGCGCCTGCCCGATGACATCCTGTCCTGCGAGCAGGGCGGGAATGACTGCCAGATTGAATGGGGGTCGGCTCGCTGATAGCCGAGATTGGTGATATCGCCTGCACCAGGGTGGGGTGCAGGTTGAAGCGGTTAAATCCGTTCGCCATCAAAATACTCCTATCGATTGAGGGGTGTTTTGATGACTCTGCGGTAATAACCCGCCCCTGCTGCCGGCGCTATTGGGCTTTTCCTCGCGGATCAGCCGACGCCAGGCAACAATAATGCCCGACCAAAGCGCGCCGGGCACTGTTCTGGAATCTTCAAAACAATTTCCCTGTAGCTTGCGGTCCAGTACCGGACCGGGGGAGAAGTATATCATAGATTGAGGCGTTGGGAGCTATTGAAATGAAGGTTGCATGAGAGTAATCAGAGGGGACGGAAATGTCTCACTCGCCAAAACCGAAAACAACCTTTTAGTGCACCTTGTAAAGGAAACTTGTTGCTTTACCCTTCAAGATTGAGTATACTAATCAGAATTGCCAGTTGAAGTGATATGAGTGAGAAAATGGGCCCGGACATCCGGTTATGTGGATTTCTGGTTATTTTGGGAGGGCGCGATGGCTGACGAGAGAGACGAGAAGTTCGACGAGAAAGATCTGGAGAAGCGGGAAGAGAAATCACGCGAAGAAGAAAAATGTGGAGGAGAAGTATCGCAGGGACCCCATCTCTGCGATCATCTGGGCGATCCTGCTGATCTACGCCGGCTTGATCTTGCTGGCAGATAATCTCGGCTATCTCGAACCCTGGCTGGCGAACCTGGCGGCGGCGACCAATCTCGCCTTCCTGGCGGACCTGCAGGTGTGGTCGGTGATCCTGCTGGGGGCGGGGATCATCCTGCTGATCGAGGTGCTCATCCGCCTGTTGATCCCCGAGTATCGGCGCGGCGTGGGCGGCACAATCGTCTTCGCCTTTATCTTGATCGGAGTTTCCCTGGGCAACCAGATCGGCTGGACGCTGGTGCTGCCGCTGATCCTGATCGGGGCAGGATTGGCGATCCTGGTGCGCGGCTTGTTCGGCAAACGCTGAAGCTAGAGCTGTCCCAGGTTGAGCGTCACGAGCTCGTCCCAGGCGTAACGGATGGGGGTGCTCCAGCTCTTCCCTGCCGATGCAGCGGAAGTAAGGGGGCGTGAACGCCAGGAGCAAGTCGCCGATGCGGTAGCGGGGCAGGATGGGGGTCGAGACGACCAGCCCGCCCATCTCGCCGGGGCGCATCTCGTGAAGCAACTTAATCCCTGAGCGGGTGACCACTTCGAAGAAGAACATATCGTAGTTCGGCGACCAGGCGCGCTTCTCATCTAACTGCTGGCCGAACATGCCTTCGGTGGCGCCATAGATCTCGCGGATGGCAACGCGACCGAACAGTGCTTTCAGCGATGGGCTGTAGCGGGTGTTGATGCCGGGCACACTGCCTAGAGTCATCATCTGCGTCTTCCACAGGTCTTTGGGATAGGCTTTATGCACCCGTTTGAGATAGCGGGCAAAGCGCAGGGCGGTGGGGCAGACGCCGCCGACCAGGGTGACATTTTCATTTTTGCATTTCTGGTACGCCAGCTCGAAGCGCCTGTCCCAATCCTGGATGGATTTTCCGCCACCCAGGACGTCGATCTCATCCTGGCTGGGGACGGAGCGGATGGGAGTGAAGGCGGAGACGTATTTGGTGTAAATGCCGGAGCTGTAGCCGTACTCCAGGTCGCGCTCGCCAACTTTGACCGTGCCCACCACCGAAGGGAAGTTGAGGTTCAGGTTGACGCCTGAGAAAAGGTCGAAGCGGCGCGTGCTGAGCACGTAGTTCATCATGGCGCGACCGGCGCTGATGCGCATCTGGAGGTCGGTGGGGGTCATGGGGATGAACTTCGATTCGCCACGCGTCGTGCCACGCGTGATCGCCCAGCCAACCGGCTCTTCCCACAGCAAAGTTTGGATATCGCCTGCCATCAGCCGGTCGATGAGGGGCTTGTAATCGGCGTAACTGGCAATGGGAAAGCTGCGGCGGTAGTCCTGGAGCGTGTCGATATTGCCAGCACCGTGGGACTTGCCGTAATCTGTGCGGGCGTACTCCTGCAAGAGGCGATGCAAAACCTGCTCCTGCGTTCCGGCTGGATCTGCCAGGGATGCATGCCAGGGCTGGAGCAGGCTTGTCAGGAGCTGTTCGGCAGTTTGCGGGTCGAGATTCATGCCTGGGTGGCGAGCTAGTCAGGGCGTGGTTGGGCTGAGGCGGTCCTGCAGGGCTTCGGCGAGCTTCTTCTCGTCGAAATCGATGATAATCTTGCCGTCGATATCGAAGGTGGGCGTAATACGCTTCCCGCCGGTCCAGGCTTTAACCTGTGCGGCAGCCCCGGGGACTGCGTCGATATCAACTTCGACAAAATCCAGGTTGCGAGCGCTGAACCAGACGCGCGCCCGGCGGCAATCGGGGCACCATTTGGTGCAATACATGACAATCCCACCATGTGGCAGGCTGGATTCGGTCGGGGACTGTGCCAGGCGAGGGGGCTGAGGTGGGCTGGGAGCTCAAGCGCTGCAGCTCCTGGCGCAACACCTCGTTGCTGGGCTGGTTGTCGAAATCGTGGACATCGATGTAGCGGATGATGCCATCCTTATCGATGATGAAGATGGCGCGCTCGGAGTATCCTTCAGCCCTTAAATACGTCATAGTCTTTGAGGTAGCGCCGTGCGGCCAGAAATCGCTCAATAATGGGAAGTGGATGCCTCCCAGGCTTTCTGCCCAGGCTTTAAGGCAGGGAATGTGATCGACGCTGATACCCAGGACCTGGGTGTTCAATCCCGCAAATGAGAGCTGGTCGGCCTCATAAGACGGGATCTGGCTCGTTCATATCGGCGTCCAAGCCTGTGGAAAAAACACGAGCACGACGTTCTTGCCGCGATAATCTTTGAGGGATATATCCATACCAAGATGGCTGGGAAGGATGAAATCAGGGGCTTTTTGACCGATCGTAAGCTTCATGGATGCTGACCTCCCGGCAAGGTGCTTTCGCAGATGCCTATCATCAAATTGTAGACGTCCCAGGATTGTTGACGTCCTAAGTATTTTACATTATTGAGTAAAGTTTCACAACCGCAGAAGGGAAAACCCTCAAGGTCGAATTTCCACAACCACGCCGTCCTCCGCCCATTTATAGAGGTCCCTGGCGGCTTTCAGATCGAGGATGATGCAGCCATAGGATGCGGGGCGGCCTAAGGATGTTCGCCCACAGGCGCACGCCGTTCGAGAGGGTAGGTAAGCCGTGGATGCCGTTGTAGAAGCCGGGCCAGGCTTCGTAGATCGCCAGGAAATCTGGCATGGTCAGGTCCCACACGGAGGCGTAGGCTTTGCGCTGGTGGTTGAGCACCTGGAAGACGCCGGGCTGGGTGGGGGAGCGATCGATGCCGGTGCTGATGGGATGCTTCGCCACCTGCTTGCCATCCTGGTACATCATCAAGCGCTGCTGGCGGATGCTGATGACGATGCGCTTGCCCTCCACCACCGGCAGGGGCAGGAGCAGGTCTTTGGAGGGGATGGTCAGCGCCTGCCCAACCGGCAGCTTGTCCGCATCCAGCCCAGGGTTCGCCTGCAAGATCATCCAGTAGGGGATGCCCAAATTCCAGCCGATCTTGAGCAGCGTATCCCCCGACCTGACGGTGTACTGGGTGGGGTGATGGCGGATGGGGATGGTGAAAGGCTGCCCGGCTTGAGCTGCCTGGGCGATCGGCAGCGAGACCTGCGCTTCATCGATGTAGCGCTCGGGTCCGATCTGGCTATTGAGTGCAGCCAGGTACTCCGAAACGCGCTGGTGAGAGATGCCGATCTCATTTCCAGTGCTGGTGGGACGCAGGGCGAGCCAGGCAGCGAGAGTCTCACGCGGTATAGACCAATCGAGATGCTCGTCGGTGACGGGATCATAGGCGTGCAAGGTAAGCGGTCTCTCTAAAAGCGCCTGCGCCTGTTGTTGGGCAAGCGTATAGTCGATCAACTCCGGCGCCAGGGGGCGCAAGGGGACGCGCAGCGCGCCGCTGAGCAAGACGCCGCCAGGGTCGCCTTGCAAAGTTTGCAGGGCAGCCTCCAGATCCAGCTCGTAGCCGATCTTGCCCGGGACAACCTGCACCTGACCCGCAAGGAGCTCCAGCGTGGGGTTCACGGCGGGCAGGCGGGCTTGCTGGTCCAGCAGCTCCAGCGTTTTGCGGGCTTGCTGTGGATCGGAAAGCAGCCGCGGTTGGACCTGCCAGCCGTTGCGCATGCCATAGACCATCTGCCCCAGGTTGCCGGGCAGGGTGTAGCCGCGCCCCACCTCGTAAGCCTGGCGGGCGGTCTGCAGGGCATCCAGGCTCAAGCCCAGCTCAGCCGGGGAGAGGCTCCAGGTATGCAGCCCATCCGCGACCTGGATGCGCTTTTCCATGTTCCAGCGGCGGTGCAGCTCGGAGGATGCCTCCTGGAGGGTCTTGCCTTGCAAGCTGAGCTCGCCAACAGAGACGCCGGGGTAGATGAGATGCGCCGCCTGGTAATAGCCGTACAGGCTGGCGAGCACGGCGGCAGGCAGGCAGGACAGCCCGCAGATCGCCGTGACGAGGATGGCGAGAATGAGGGGCGCCAGGTTGCTGAGAGATGATTGCTTTTGCCGCTGCGCCATATAGGGCACATTATAAAACGTTTGCGGGGCGAGCCAAGCCCGCCCCGCAAGTTACTCGCGATTTTCTTACTGCGTAACAGGGACAGCCAGCGGCTTTTCAGGGGTGAAGATCCAAAGGATCAGGTAGATGGCGGGCACTGCCACCAGCCAGCCGAGCAACGTACCGGCGACAAATGCAACGCGTACCAGCGTGGGGTCAACATCCAGGTACTCACCCAGACCGGCGCACACGCCGCCCAAAATGCGCCCATCGCGCTCACGATAGAACTTCCTGGTTTCTGTAGACATTGCAAAGCTCCTTTCCTGTATTCTATGCATGTCTACGGGAAAGCACGGGTTTGGTTGCACAGCCCCCATCCGAATCATCACGGAAAGAGATTACTGAGCCGCAGGGAGAAGCCTGTAAACGACGAAGTCTCCGTCGCGGTAGGTTTCTTGCAGCAGCGGGCAGTTCAGGGGCAGATCCTCGACGGCGAGAACGGCGTGGGTGACGCCTTCGCCGGCGAGCGATTGGAGCAGATCGCAATCCTTCGTCTTGTAGAAGCGGTCGGCATTCTGGACGCGGCGATACCACTCGAGCACATCGCTATCTTTGTAGGGGATGGATTTGAAGTCGATATAAACCGGGGCGCCGGCAAACAGGCGGAAATCCTGCATCTTGACCGGGGTGAGGAAAGTATCTCCGGCGGAATGCTGCGCATAGATATATAATTCGAGCCTGCGCTCGGCATCCTGGGCTTTGCGCTGCCAGTCCAGAGTAAAGCGCAAGCCGCCGACCAGCACGCTGGCGATGACCGCCACAAGGCTGAGGACGGTGAGCGCTCTCTGCCAGGCGGCAGATTGCAGCCGCGGCAGGCTCAACAGGCGCATCACCAGGAAGGCGATGAGCAGTGCGGTAGAGAGCGGGACGAGGAGGGTGGAGATTCGCCAGGGGAAGAGCAGCGCCAGGCTGTAGCTACCGATGAGCGCTGCCAGGAGGGTGAGCAGGGTTGCCGCCAGGAAGGGCAGCAGCAGCACGAGGAAGATGCGCTGCCGGCGCACGATAAAGAGGCAAAGCACGACGATGGCGACCTTGACCACGACGGTCAGGTCCAGCCACTGGGCGATGATGGCGTGGTGCGGGATGCGGTACTCCACCAGCACCTGGCGCGCCTGGGCGGTGATCGTGGCAGGCTCACCGCCGAATGAGATCCACAGGTAGGCGAGCAGGGGCAGGACGGGGATCAAGGCGCACAGACCGATCCACAACGGCGCCGTCAGGCGGCGCTGCTCGCGGTAGGCGACGAGCATATAACTGGCGGTCAGCACGCCGGATGCCAGCAGGTAGGTGGGGTGGAGGATGGCTGCCAGTGCGGCTGCCAGCGCGGCGAGCAGCGGCTTGCGCCTCAGGAACAAGTAGACCGAGAGCGCCAGCAAGACGCCGAACGTGCTGGGCTGGAAGACGGGACCGAGCATGCGCTGGTCTGCGACGCCATCTTCCAGGATGTACGCCCAGTTGCTGCCGATCCAGCGTGAGAAGGCAAAACGCAGCCCGGCGGCGTGGACGACGATCATCAAGCTCAGGAAGATCAGGCTGGACAAGCGCGTTTTGCCGATCCCGAAAACCTGATCGGCGATGCCATACAAGCTGAACAGGTAAACGCCCATCAGCAGGGCGTAATACAGGTAGGTGACCACCAGGCTGTCAAAAGCGCGGTAGGTGAGATCGACCAGGAGGCTGAATACGGGGGTGGGATCGCGCGTGTTTGCCAGCCAATCCTGGTTTAGAGAGCCGTAGCCGGCGCGGGCAAGACCGTGCAGGAAATACTGGTTCTGATTCGATGTGTAGAGCGGAGACTGCGAATAAGCGATGGCAAAAAGGGCTGTCCAAAGCATGGCGACAGCGCCTATCCTGAGAAGCCTTTTCCAGCCTTGCGATGCGAGCATAGAATTTCCAGGTTGGTCCGATTTTTCAAGTTTACCATGCGGCGATGGGGTTATAATGCCTTTCTGGCGGGATAAGCAGCAACCCGACCGCCGTGGAACCAGGAACAAACATGCTCACAACGATTTACCGCAAGTTATGGCCCGAGCTCGAAAATATGAGCCAGCAGAACCGGCTTGTCGGGCAGGGCGATGTGCTCACCGCCCTGATCGCCTTTCCGTTCGCCATGGTGGGTATCGTCTGGCTGGCGCGGGTTACCGATGCCGGGGTGATCCTGGCGAACTGGCAGATGTTCGTGCTGCTGAGCGTCTTGATCGTGGTTTTCAACCGGTTGAGCTACTTTATCATCGTCGAGCTGAGGAACGATCGCTACGGAAGCGCGGATGGATCGCTGGTCAGCGCTATCTTGTGGTCGGGCATCTTTCTCTACGGTCCGGCGGTGATCTGGCTGCCATTATTGGGCAGGCTGGGCGTATTCTTCTATAGCTGGGGAAAAACGGGCTCCAAATCGGCGCGCTGGAGCAGCCTGCGCAACCTTGCGCTGGAGCTGGCAACCCTGACCCTGGCAAGCCTGGCAGCCCTGAGCGTTTATGTGCGCCTGGGCGGGATTTTCCCGTTCCCCAATTTCAACCCGGAGAACATGATCCCGGCGCTGGGGGCGCTGGCGACCAACTTCTTAGGGGTGGTGGTGATCTGGGCGCCTTACCTGGGATACGGCATCTGGGTGCAGAGCGTGCTAACCGAATCATCCGCCATGGGACAGCTCGTGCGGTTTATGCTGCTCGCCCTGGGGCTGCCTTTCCTGGCGCTGCCATTTTCTGTGCTGCTCGCCGGTTTATTCGTCCAGGATGGGCTTGACCTGTACCTGTTCCTGGTGTTCGGGCTGGTGCTGGTGGCGTTCCTGGCGCGGCGGCTGAGCTGGGCGGTGGAGGCGAGCCGCCAAAAAAGCCGCCAGCTCGAGAGGCTGGAGCAGCTCAGTGAGGATCTCCTGGAAGCGCCGCCCGACGCCTCGACGCTGGCTGAGCTGCTGCAAAAGCACGTGGCGCAGATGTTCCCCTCGGGACGGGTGGCGATCTGGCTGGCAAACGGCGGATTCTTGCACCGCCATCCGCAGGATTGGGAGGTCGATATCGAGCCCGCCTGGCAGTGGCTCCGCCAGGAGAAGAGCACCACCGCCGCGCTGGCGAGCGAGCCGCTGCCCTGGGCGACGGTAGAGAAAGAGCATAACCCGGCGATCCTGGCGCCCATCCAGGGTGCGGTGGACGAGGATATGATCGGCTGTATCTACCTGGAGCTGCGCAGCCTGGCGCAACCGTGGGACCGGGAGGCGCTATCCGGCCTCTTCCCGGCGGTCAATTCCCTGGCAGCGCAAATCGCCTCAACGCTCTACCAGGCGCAGGTATACAGCGAAACGCTGGAGTACCAGGCGGCTATGCAGGAGCTGGAGTTTGCCAGCCGCATCCAAGCCAGCTTTTTACCCAATGAGGTGCCTATCCTGCCCGGCTGGGAGCTGGCGGTGACGCTGCTGCCGGCGCGCAACATGTCTGGCGATTATTTCGATTTCCTCCCGCTGGGGGAGGACAAGATCGGTATTTTAATCGCCGATGTGGTGGATAAAGGCTTCGGCGCGGCGCTTTACATGGCGCTGAGCCGCACGCTGATCCGCACCTATGCCCTGGAGTTCGAGCTACAGCCGGACCTGGTGTTCTTCTCCACGAACGAGCGCATCTTGCAAGACGCGCGTGCGAACCTGTTCGTCACGGCATTTTATGGCATCCTGGACGTGAAGACCGGGCGCCTGGCGTACTGCAATGCCGGGCACAACCCGCCTTTCCTGATGCGCAAGCGGGAGGGTGGGCGCGTGGAAGCGCTGACCGCCACCGGTATGCCGATCGGGGTGGACGTGGACGCATTCTGGAGGCAGGAAGAGGTGCAGATCGAGCGGGGAGACGTCCTGCTGCTCTACACGGATGGCATCCCGGATGCGCAGGATAGCGAGGGGGAGCATTTCAAGGATATGCGGCTGATCGAGATCGCCCAGGAGAACATGGGCACTTCCGCCGGGCAGATCCAGCGTTCGGTGCTGGAATCGATCCAGGAGTTTGTGGGCGCGGCGGCGCAGTTCGACGATATCACCTTGCTGGTCGTGATGCGGGAGAGCGAAGACTAGCGTCCAACGGCTCACGCACTGCGGCGCTTGACCATGGTGAGGACGTTGGTGGCTTCGGGTGTGGTCTCGTAACTGACCTGGTCCATCATTTTGCGCATCAGGTACAAGCCCACGCCACGCGGCTTGACTTTTGAAATGGGTACGTTGAGTTGGGGTGGGGCAACTTTTTCGGGGGAATATGGACGGCCGCGATCGACGAGGACGATGGTAAGGGCATCTTTGGCAACCTTCACGGTGCAGCGGATATCGCCGATGCCCTCACCGCCATAAGCATGATCGATGATATTGCAGCAAGCCTCGTCGACTGCTAGCTGTACTTCGTAAGTCGCTTTGTGATCTAACCCCGCCTGTTTTGCTGCCGCTTCAACAAAGTTGCTGATACTTGCCAGGCTGTCGTACCGTCCTGGAAACGTGACCGTATCCATGATGCCGGATGCGCCTTCTAGAAGTTTCCGACCGCCGTGGTGACATCATCATAAATGCGAAAATAGGAGCCCATCCCCACCAGGTCCAGCGAAGCGCGGATCTCTTCTTTGACGTCGACCAGGACAATCTCGCCGCGCTTGTAGCGCTTGCATTTCTTCTGCGTCTCAATCAGCACCCACCAGCCTTTGCTGGACATAAAATTTACCTCGCTCATGTCGAAGACGATCTTAAAGCGACCGCCTTCGATGATGGCATTCATGGCTTCTTCAAGCTGTGGGGCGGTAGA
The DNA here is from genome assembly GCA_963702535.1 of uncultured Chloroflexia bacterium. Classification (GTDB taxonomy): domain Bacteria; phylum Chloroflexota; class Anaerolineae; order Anaerolineales; family UBA4823; genus CAVPDG01. Next base: position 82,484 of record CAVPDG010000024.1, read on the forward strand.
GCTATCCACGCGACCTGTAGCTTTGATCACGTCGCAACGCTTGAATTGGGTTGTAGTGATTTCCATCTGGGCGTCCTCCTGTGCGGGTGCAGATTGATAGATTAATTATAACATGCCCGGATTCATCCGAATATCAGGGGAGAGAATTTCCGAAAAAGGGGATGCAGGACAGACAAAGCCTGCGATGCATCCCCTTTTTGGGGACATTTTAGGTTGGAGGAGTATTCTCTTGATCGCTGCCGGATTGCTCCTGGTCGCCGGCGATGTGGGTGGCGGCTTTCTTCAGCTCGGCATTGACCGTTTGCAGGGCTTTGAGCAGCTCCGAGCGCAGAGCCGTATCAACCTCGCCGTTCTGCACGCGCTGGCGAAGGTCTTGCGCCCCGCTTTTGACCTTTTGCCCGGTGCTGCTGCTGGCGATAGTACCCGCCTCGTTCTTGAGCGTGTTGACCAGCTCGGAAAGACCGCTCTCGATCTCCTGCTGCAGGTTTTTTCGCTCAGGACGGTCCCAGGCGGCTTGCAAGGTGCCGAGCAGGTTGCGTCCCAGCGTGCGGAACTCTTCGGTCAGGTTTTCTTCGGGTTTTGGAGAGTCGTCCATTTTTCCTGGGTATCCTTCAAGGGTTGAAATTTGGTTCGTGTACAGGGCGAGCCTTTATGGTATTGAGCGGAATTTGTGCGCATATTTTGCCGCAACCTCGGTTGAAATGCAAGGCTGAATTCCATTGAAATGGTGGTCTTGCACTGCGTTTCCAAATGTGGCATACTGGAAAGCGGAGGAAAGCGATGGCTTCAACCGTAAAAGTGACCCGATGGTCGCGGAGCGAGGCGCCAGCGGAAGCCGACCTGCGGGGCAGCATGCTCGCCCAGGGGCTGCAGCCTTACGGCTGGTCGAACCAGGCGGGTGATGCCTATGCGGCGCACAGCCATGCATACGATAAAGTGATCTATGTGGTGGCGGGCAGTATCACCTTTTCCCTGCCGGAGACAGGAGAGCAGCTAACGCTATATCCGGGGGACCGCCTGGACCTGCCAGCCGGCGTGGAGCACGCCGCCCAGGTCGGTGTCAATGGCGTAGCCTGCCTGGAGGCGCATTTGAAAGGAGGGTTATCATGAGACATCCATTCCAGAGATTGTCCCCGCGGGCTGCGCGGGGCGCCTTTATCCCGTTGCTGGTTATCACCCTGCTGGTGATGGCGATCCTGAACGTGGTCAGCGCGCCGCTGACCACGCCGGCGGCGCCGATGGGGATCATCTCCTACGAGCTGGCGGGGACGGCGGCGAAGGCGCAAAGCATCCTGGATTCCTGGGATAGCCTCACCCAACTGCACGCTGCCTTTGCCCTGGGTTTTGACTACGTTTTCATGCTGGCTTATTCCACGGCAATCGCATTGGGGTGCGTGATGGCGGCGAGCGTGCTGGGCAGCCGCGGCTGGTTCGCTGGCGGGCATCGGGGCGACGCTGGCATGGGCGCAGTGGCTGGCGGCTGGCTTCGACGCCGTGGAGAACTTCGCCCTGACCGCCATGCTGTTCGGGGGTGTTGCCGCGCCCATGCCCCAGGTAGCCTACTGGTGCGCGGTGCTCAAATTTGGGCTGGTATTCCTGGGTTTGGTGTATGCTTTCTACGGCGGAGTGGTGCGGTTATTCATCCGCCGGGTGTAGCCCTTCCAGATTTCAATACAACTCCATCATACGGTGTGGCGCTGCGTTCCTGCCAGAGGCAAGGGTTGGGCGGCTGTTCGATTTGAGGGGCAGTTCCGCCCAATCCGCGACTTTCCTGTGAGTGCATCGTTAATATATACAGCAGGATGAAGTTACCTTGGTCAAGGCAACACCGAAAAATATGGAGGCATGAAATGGTTAAGAAATCTATGCTTGTTATCATCTCTGTCCTGGTGCTGGCGATGCTGGCGTGCAATCTCTCGATCAATATCCCCAACCGGACGATCAAGACCGGTCCCACCCAGACGGATGAGATTAAAGTGGACGCATTACCCGCCGGAGAGGTGGCAGACCTGAAGCTGGAATTCGGCGCCGGCGAGCTAACCATCAACCCCGGCGACCAGGAGATGCTGGTCAACGGGACGGCGACCTACAATGTCGATGAGCTCAAACCGGAAGTTACGGTCAATGGGAATGAGGTCACCATCAGCAACGGCGACCTGAAGCTGGAAGGTCTGCCGATCATGAAGGATTTTAAGAATGAATGGGCGCTGGATCTGGGTCACTGATCCGATGAATCTGACCATCCAGGCGGGCGCTTACCAGGGTACCTTTGAGCTGGGGGACCTGGCGCTCCAATCCCTGCAGGTGTCTGACGGCGCGGCGGATGTCACCTTGCAGTTCTCGCAGCCCAACCGGGCTGAAATGGAAACCCTGCGCTACGAGACCGGCGCCTCGCAAGTGCACCTGAAAGGGCTGGCGTACGCCAACTTTTCCAGGATGGTGTTCAAGGGCGGGGCGGGTGAGTATGAGCTGGATTTCTCAGGCGACCTGCAACGGGATGCAACGGTATCGGTAGACGCCGGCTTGAGCAGCATCCAGATCATTGTGCCCGAAGGGATGGCGGCGCGGGTCATCGTCGACCGGGGACTGGCGAACGTGGATATCGACAGCGGCTGGGAAAAGTCTGGGAATGATTACAGCACCGCTGGGGAAGGTCCTGATGCTGACCATCAACGTCAACATCGGCGCCGGGAACCTGGAGCTGAGCACACGCTGAGACGGGCAAAATAAATAACGGGCTGCAGGGCACACGCCCGGCAGCCCGTTTATTATTAATCTGGAAAATCAATCACTCCAGGGCGCTGTAGCCAGGTCCGGAGGAGAAGTAGTCGTAATTGGGCTTGATATCCGGCGTCAGGTCGACGGTTTCGCCAGCGCTGAGCTGCTTTACACAGTCGAGCACAACCGCCTCGCCATGATGATTGGTGCCCTCATAGTGACCGGTGAGGCCGAGATTGCTGATGTATTCGCCGCCCTTGGCGGTGTAAGGGGATGGGACCTCATCTTCGGGGAAGATGGCTTCGTACGGGCACTCCGGGATGCAGGCGCCGCAATCGATGCAGGTGTCAGGATCGATGTAGTACCATGGCCACTTTTCCTGGGGCTTCCCGGGAACGATGCACTCTACCGGGCACACCTCAACGCACCCCGCGTCTCGCAGGCATAGGCTGGTGATGATGTGGGTCATACATGTACCTCCGTGTGTGAAAAGAGAGTTTTAAAGTAATCTGGCTGGCTGTTTTATTGCTGCTATATTATAGCTTAAATTTTCCGTGAGTTCAGGATAAGTAGAATATTTGAATGCTGCGTGCGGCGAAGCCGCACGCAGCATTCAAATATTCACTCTCTTATCTTGACAGGAGTGGTCTTTATTATTATGATGAAACCCGTAAAAATCACCGCGCCGGAAGACCGGCGTTTTCAAACAAATCCATATCAGACCCGTAGAAGGAGGTTCTTATGATCTACAAGTTCGTCGCAGCGTTGGACAAGCGCTTGGGTTTCGAGCAAGCCAAGGCGCATTGTGATGTTCCGTGTGGTATTTATGATCCCAGCACAGCCCTGATCGCCGCACTGACCGTGGTGCGGATGATGGACCTGATCGCCGACCTGGAGAGCAAGGGCGGGGATAAGAACGCGGCTTACCATAACACCCTCGAGCCGCTACATCACCGTCAAAGAAGAGCACGCCGAGAAAGCCAAGGCTGAGGTGCGCGTGATCTGGGGTGATTACATCAAGGCGCAGCACCTCGAAAAGCACCCGAACGTGCACGACCTGGTGCACAAGATCATGCAGCTTGGATCCAAGAGCCGCCAGACGACCGACCGGGAGACCGCCGTGCAGCTCGTGGAAGCCATCAACCAGTTTGCCGAGATCTTCTGGGAGACCAAGGGTATTGCCACCAAGCGGGTGAAAGCGCCTTACGCGCCCGCCCTGGAAGTGGTTTATCCAGTTCTCTAATGTTCCGCATGATACAGGTGACAGGCGAAAGCCTGTCACCTCTTTTTCATGAAGGGGATTACGTTTTGATCACAACGATCCCCTTCGTGGTTAAGCGGGTCAAAGCTGGCGATACGATCCTCTTCCGGCACCCCATTTATGGCACGCTGATCAAGCAGGTGGAGGGGATCGATGCCGAGCTGGGCACGCTCTCGGTGATCGGCACCCATCCGGACAGCGTGGATAGCCGGCGCTTTGGTCCCATCCGGCAGCAGGATGTGATCGGCAAGGTGCTGTGGCGCATCCCCAGACCGGCTGGATAAGCCGGTAAGAGGGGGGAAAGCCCATGCGATTGGCATAAACAGCTCGTGGAAGGACGACCCCAAGTCAATCCGTTGTTCGTGCTGGCGTTCGGCATCCTGGCGGTATCCAGCGCATCGATCTTCGTGCGTTACGCCCAGGAGACAGCCCCTTCGCTGGTGATCGCGGCATGGCGTTTAGCGCTGGCGGCGCTGATCCTCGCCCCGCTGGCGTTGCGCCGCGACCGCAAGGCGCTGCAAGGCTTGCAGCGGGGCGAGCTGGCGCTGGCGCTCTTCTCGGGATTGTTCCTGGCGCTGCACTTCGCCACGTGGATCTCGTCGCTGGAGTTTACGACGGTCGCCAGCTCGGCGGTGCTGGTGACGACCACGCCGCTGTGGGTGGCGCTGGCGTCGCCGTTCTTGCTCAAAGAGCCCATCACCCGGCCGATCCTGACCGGCATGCTGCTGGCGCTGGCAGGGGGGATCATCATCGGGTTGAGCGATACTTGCACCTGGCAGGCGGGCAGGCTGGCTTGCCCGGGATTGGATGAGATGGTACGGGGCCGCGCTTTCCTGGGGGATATCCTGGCGCTGGCGGGAGCGATCTTCGCCGCGGCGTATGTGATCATCGGGCGCAAGCTGCGCGGCAACCTGACCCTGTTGAGCTACATTTTCCTGGTTTATGGCGTGGCTGCCGTCGTCCTGGTGGGGATGATGCTGCTGGCGAGGAAGCCCGCCTTCGGTTACCCACCCATCACCTACCTGTGGTTCCTGCTGCTGGCGATCTTCCCGCAACTGCTGGGGCACTCCTCGTTCAACTGGGCGCTCAAGTACGTCTCAGCAGCCTACGTGTCGGTGACCTTGCTGGGCGAGCCGATCGGGGCGACGATCCTGGCTTACTTTTTGCTGGGTGAGGCGCCAGCGGCGATCCAGGTTTTTGGTGCTATACTTATCCTTGCGGGCATCTTTATTGCATCCCGGCATCCCGAGTCGAGGTAAAACGGGCATAGACCCGCTGGTTGGCGGTTTATTTGCAGCATGGCAAAAAAAGGACCGGCATCTCCCCCCACTGAAAAACCGCAAGGCAAGCTCGACACAGCCATGACGACCCTGACCCATTTCCAGCGCTTCGCCTGGGATGTGGGTGGGATTCTGCTGCTGGCGCTGGCGCTCATGTCTTTGCTTGCCATCCTGCTGCCAGAAGCCGCCTCGGGCGTGCTGCTGGGCTGGTGGGCGGGCTTCCTGGCGACGTGGTTCGGCTGGGGGGCAGTCTGGGTGGTGGTGGCGATCGCAGCCGGCGGGCTGGTGATGCTGCGCCGCTCCAGCGCAAACCCGGCAGTCCTGCGCTGGGGCAGGGTGATCGCCTTCGAGGTGGCTGCCTTCTGCAGCCTGGGCTTGCTGGCAGCCATCGGGGGCACGTCGATCGAGCGCGCCGATGCGGGTCTGGATGGGGGCAGGGTGGGCTGGTCGCTTTCCTATGTGCTCGGCTTGCTGCTGGAGCCGCTGGGGATGGACGCCAGGGGCTGGCAGGCGCTGATCTGGGGCGGGCTGTTCGTCGTGTTTATGGCGCTGGCGCTGGGATTCGTGGGCTGGCTGCTGGCATGGTCGGCGAGGACGCTGGCGGCAGCCGGCGCTCCCGAGACGGCAGGCGCCGGATTGGAGCCGATGCTCAGCCTCTCGCCAGTGCAGAGCGGGGGGACATCCTCCGTGCTCGACATGGGCGGCAAGAAGAAACGCGTCCCGCTTCCTGCCGAGTTCCGTAAAAAGCTGCACCTGCAGGAAGAAGTAGAAGAACCGGTTGAGAGCGCGCCGCCGCCGCCCAGAGATGACCGCCTCCCGCCGCTGGACCTGCTGGTGGCTGAGCAGGCGCAGCGACAGGATGAGCGCAACATCAACCTGACCGCCGGGCTGATCGAGAAGACGCTGGCGGAGTTTGGCATCCCCGCCAAGGTGGTGGGATTCCGCATGGGTCCCACGGTGACGCAGTTTGCCGTGGAGCCCGGGTTCATGGAGAAAACGGGAGGCAACACGGAGAGCGACGCCGCCAAGCAGAAGGTGCGCGTGGCGCAGATCTCGGCGCTGAACCGCGACCTGGCGCTGGCGCTCTCTGCCGAGCGGCTGCGCATCGAAGCGCCGGTGCCCGGGCGCCCGTACGTGGGCATCGAGGTGCCCAACGCCCGCTCCACCGTGGTGCGCCTGCGCCCGATCCTGGAGACCGAGGCTTTCTACAAGGTGGGATCGCAGCTGGCGATCGCCATGGGGCGGGATGTCTCCGGGCAGCCGGTGGTCACCGACCTGACGCGCATGCCGCACCTGCTCATCGCCGGCACGACCGGCTCGGGTAAATCGGTGTGCATCGCCGCGCTGACGCTGTGCCTGGTGATGAACAACACGCCGGAAGACCTGCGCCTGGTGATGATCGACCCGAAGATGGTGGAGCTGGTGCGCTTCAACGGCATGCCGCACCTGTACGGGCAGGTCGAGACCGACCTGCAGCGCATCCTGGGCGTGCTGCGCTGGACGGTGGCGGAGATGGACCGGCGCTACAAGCTGCTGGAGGCGTCGCACTCGCGCAACCTGGATAGCTATAACCGCAAGGTGCGCCGGCGCAAGGGCGAGGCGCCCCTGCCGCGCATCGTGGTGCTGATCGACGAGCTGGCAGACCTGATGATGTCTGCGCCGGAGCAGACGGAGCCGGCGCTGGTGCGCCTGGCGCAGATGGCGCGGGCGACCGGCATCCACCTGGTGGTGGCGACGCAGCGCCCCAGCACAGACGTTGTGACCGGGCTGATCAAAGCCAACTTCCCGGCGCGCATCTCTTTTGCCGTGGCGTCCTCGGTCAATTCGCGCGTCATCCTGGATACCACCGGCGCGGAAAGCCTGCTGGGGCATGGCGATATGCTCTTCCTGCCGCCGGAGGCTTCGGGACCGGTGCGGGCGCAAGGGGTGATGGTGAGCGACCAGGAGCTGGAGCGGGTGACCACCTTCTGGCAGAACACCGGTTTTTACCAGGGCGAAGCCACAGCGCCCTGGGAAGAAGCGCTCAAGGCGGAGTCGGTGCTGGCGGAGCGGGATAATCTGGTGGAGCAAGCCATCACCGTGGTGCGCGATGAGCGGCGCGCCAGCGCCTCCTTGCTGCAGCGCCGCTTGCGCATCGGCTACCCGCGAGCAGCGCGCCTGATCGACGAGCTGGAAGAGCTGGGCGTGGTGGGACCGTCGCAGGGGGGCGGCAGGGACCGGGATGTGCTCATCGCTCCCGAAGCGGAGGGCGAGGATTAAGATTCGATTTTGATCTCAGCCCCTGGCTTGACAGTCCCGTGTGCTGCTGATAGCATTAAAAAGTTAAGTGATCCTGCGAGAAATGGGGCGACGTGCGCCCTATTTTTCGGAATGATATGGAGAGACTATCTTGGAGCAAGCCAATAAAACACCAACTCGCCTGACCCCGACGGACCAGATGCGCAAGCGATTTAAAGGGAGTGCTGGACCCGATCGGCGGCTTTCTCAACAGGCTGGGCTTGATGCCCAATACAGTCACCATCATTGGATTGGTCGGCAATACGATCGGCGCTTATTTCCTGGCGACCGGGCAGATGACCATTGGCGGGTTGCTGATCCTCGCCATGGGACCGGTGGACGCGCTGGATGGGACGATGGCGCGGCTGCGCGGTGAAGCCTCCAACTTCGGGGCTTTCGTCGATTCGGTGACGGACCGTTACTCGGAGCTGGTCATCTTCGGCGGCTTGCTGTTCTACTACCTGCAGCAGGGCGATGTATTGTATGCTTCGCTGGCTTACCTGGCAGCCGCCGGGGCGATCCTGGTATCTTATACGCGGGCGCGCTCGCAGTCTTTAGGGCTGGATACCAAGGTCGGCATCCTGACGCGCATGGAGCGCTACATCGTGCTTGCCCCGCTGCTGGTGCTCAGCCAATGGTTTGATTTTGCCCCCGAAATTGCGTTGTGGATCCTGGCGATCCTTGCCAACATCACCGCCTTGCAGCGCATCCTGGATGTGCGCCGCCAGGCGCACCAACAGAAATCCGATACTACGAGGTAAGCCATGCCGGTAGGTTTTCAAGTCGGTCCGCTGTTTATCCGTTTTTACGGCATTATCCTGATGCTGGGGGCTGTCGCCGCGGCATTCGTCGCAGAGCGTGAAGTTCGCCGGCGCGGTTTGAACGCCGACCTGGTGTGGGACGCCCTGATCTGGCTGCTGGTGGGCGGGATCATCGGGGCGCGCCTGTGGCACGTGTTCACCCCGCCGCCCTCGATGGTCGAGCGCGGCATCACGGTGCAGTTCTATCTGACCCACCCGCTGGATATCTTGACGACGTGGAACGGCGGGTTGGGGCTGCCGGGGGCGGTGATCGGGGGTTTGGTTGGCGCTGTACCTGTTCTGCCGCCGCAAGAAGCTGAACTTCCTGGTGTGGGTGGATATCGCCGCGCCGGCGCTGGCGTTGGGACAGGCGATCGGTCGCTGGGGGAACTACGTCAACCAGGAGCTGTACGGCGCGCCCACCAGCCTGCCGTGGAGGATCTTCATCGCCCCGGCGAACCGCCTGCCGGGTTACGAGAATGTGGCTTATTACCACCCCTTGTTCCTGTACGAGTCGCTGTGGAATTTTGCCAATTTCTTGCTGCTGATGTGGCTGAGCAGGAAGCAATCCGAAAAGCTGCTGCCCGGCGATATCTTCCTGGTGTACCTCATCGTCTACCCATTTGGGCGCTTCATGCTGGAATTTTTACGCCTCGACCCATCCATGGTGGGCGGTATCAACATCAACCAGATGATCATGCTGGTGGTGGGGGTGCTTGCTGCCGCGACGCTCATCTGGCGCCACGTCCGGCGCCGCCCGACCGCCAATCCAAGCGCTGCCTAACTCACATTATTGATAGCAGGACTGCTTTCTCATTGGCAGGATGCCCCGGATTAGTTATAGTATCTATCCGAGCCATATCATCAGAACCGTACTGGTAACTCCGAAAAATGGGGTGCGTGGGGATGTACACCCCCTGCACCCCATTTTTCGGGTCAGTCTTTAAGACAAAATGTAGCGCCAGGATGATCATTACCCAGGATCTAGCCAAGAAATTCGATGAGTTTTGGGCGGTAGACGGCATCGACCTGCGCGTCGAAGCCGGTCAGGTGCTGGCGCTGCTGGGTCCCAACGGGGCGGGGAAAACCACCACGGTGCGCATGCTCACCTCGGTGCTGCGCCCAACGCGCGGGCGAGCGAGCATCGCCGGGTATGACGTTGTGGAAGAGCCGGAAAAAGTGCGGGCGGCGGTAGGCGTGCTGACCGAGCAGCACGGGCTGTACGGGCGCATGCCAGCGGGCGAGTACCTGGATTTCTTCGGGCGGATCTATGGGATGGACGCCAAAACCCGGCGCAGTCGCGCCCAGAAGCTGCTGGAGGATTTCGGGCTGCTCGACTACACGGCGCGGCGCATCTCCGATTACTCGAAAGGCATGCGCCAAAAGCTGGCGCTGGCGCGGGCGTTGATCCACAATCCGCCGGTGCTGCTGCTGGACGAGCCCACCTCTGCCATGGACCCGGAGAGCGCCCACCTGGTGCGCAACGCCATCCGCGAGCTGCGCTCTGCCAGCCGGGCGATTATCATCTGCACGCATAACCTGGCGGAGGCGGAAGAGCTCTCCGACCAGATCGCCATCATCCGCCGGGGCAGGATCATCGCCAGCGGTCCACCGAACGAGCTCAAGCTGAGCTATCTCGGTCCGGCAGTGTTCGAGGTGCGCCTGGGCAGCGCGCTGAACGGCGCTGCGCTCAGCCTGCCCCCGGGCGTGACATTGTGCGAGCAGGGTGAGAACTGGCTGCGCTACCAGACCGCCTGCCCGCTGGAGGCTAACCCGGCGGTGCTCAACAGCCTGCTGAGCCACGGCTTGCCCGTGGTGGGGCTGTACGAAATCCCCCGCAGCCTGGAGCAGGTGTACATGAATGCGATCAACACTCCGGAAATGAAAGCGCAGGTACTGGATGGTTAGACTCACCGGGCTGGATCTGGGCAGGGCGCTGCTGATCACGCGCCGTGAGGTGCGCGACCAGGTGCGTGACTGGAGGGTCATCTTCCCGATCCTGATCCTGACCCTGTTCTTCCCGGGCTTGATGAATTTCACCGCCGAGCGGGTGGTCTCCTTCGTGCAGCGCTACGGCGCGCCGATCGTCGGCGAGCGGCTGATCCCGTTCCTGCTTCTGATCGTGGGCTTCTTTCCCATCTCGGTCTCGCTGGTGATCGCGCTGGAGAGCTTTGTGGGCGAGAAAGAGCGGCGCAGCATCGAGCCGTTGCTGGGCAGCCCGCTGAGCGACGGGCAGATCTACCTGGGCAAGCTGCTGGCTGCCCTGCTGCCGCCCCTGCTGATGGCTTACCTGGGGATCACCGTTTACCTGGTGGGCGTGTACAAGCAGGTGGGATGGACGGCGCCGCCGGTGCTGCTGGTGCAGGTGCTCCTGCTCACCCTGGTGCAGGCGCTGCTCATGGTCAGCGGCGCGGTGGTGATCTCCTCGCAGGCTACCTCCGTACGCTCGGCAAACCTGCTGGCATCTTTCATTATTATCCCCATGGCGTTGCTCATCCAGGGCGAAGCGATCATCATGTTCTGGGCGCGCTACAGCGTCCTGTGGTGGGTGATCGTCGGGCAGGTCTTCATCGCTATCCTGCTGATCCGCACCGGGGTCGCCCATTTCAACCGGGAGGAGCTGCTGGGCAGGGAGCTGGATACGCTGAATTTGGGCTGGGCATTCCGCCAGTTTCGAGCATCGTTCAAGGGCAGGGCGACCTCGCTCGGGAGCTGGTTCACCCAGGAGCTGTGGGGGACGCTGCGCAAGATGGCTCTGCCGGTGGTGATCATGACCCTTGCCCTTGGCGCGGCGCTGCTGATTGGCGCATCGCAGGCAAAGGTGTTCGTGCTGCCTCCCGAGCTCTTGAACTGGAGTAACCTGGACCAGGGCTTCTTGCAAGGGCTGGAGAGCATGCGCTTCTTTTCGGTGTCGGGCGTGGGCACGGTGTGGCTGCACAACCTGCGCGCCATCGCCCTGGCGACGCTGTTCGGCGTCTTCTCATTTGGCGTATTGGGCGTGCTGGTCTTGATGCTGCCCTTCATCCTGATCGGTTATTTCATGGCGAGCATGAGCTCCACGGGGCTGCCGGTGACAACCTTCCTGGCCGCCATGGTCCTCCCGCATGGCATCCTGGAGATCCCCGCCATCATCCTGGCTGGCGCTGCCATCCTGCGCCTGGGAGCGACGCTGGCTGCTCCAGCCAAAGACAAGACGATCGGCGAGGCATGGATCGCCGCCCTGGCGGATTGGGCGAAGGTCATGCTCAGCCTGGTGTTGCCTTTGCTCCTGGGCGCTGCCTTGTTAGAAGTCCTGGTCACTCCGCGCATTGCCGTCTGGCTGCTCGGAGGTTGATGTCCCTTTTTGGAGGTAATCGTATGCCAAAGTTGGTATTTCTGGGAACAGCGAGCGCTGTACCGGATGAGAATCATGAAAACACGTACATGGCAGTCCTGGGTCGCCAGCAGACGATCCTGATCGACTGCTCGAACAACGCATTCGTGCGCCTGGAGCAAGCCGGGATCCACTATGGGGACATCAGCGATGTAATCCTGACGCATTTCCACCCTGACCATGTTTCCGGGTTGCCTTCACTGCTGCTGGATATGTGGCTGATGGGCAGGAAAACGCCGCTGAAGATCTACGGGTTAGCCTACACGCTCGAGCGCATGGAAAAGCTGATGGAGGCTTATGATTGGGATTCGTGGCCCGGGTTCTTCCCGGTGACCTTCCACCCGGTGGCGGCTGAGGAGCTGGCGCCCGTGCTGGAGAGCGGCGAGTTCAGGGTGACTGCCTCGCCGGTGCACCACCTGATCCCCAATATCGGCTTGCGCGTCGATTGCCTGGAGAGCGGGAAATCCTTTGCTTATTCGTGCGATACGGAGCCATGCGCGGAGGTGGTGCGCCTGGCGCAGGGTGTGGATGTGCTGGTGCATGAATGCGGCGGACCTTCCATCGGGCATACCTCGCCAGATAAGGCGGGCGAGACAGCCAGCCGCGCCGAGGCGGGATCGCTCTTCCTGATCCATTACAAGACGCGCGGCGTGGATGTGCCGGGGCTGGCGCTGGCAGCCAGCCAGACTTACAGCGGTCTGGTCACCATTGCTGAAGATTTTATGAAGCTGGACCTCTAATAGGTTAGAAGGATACCGAAAATGAGAGTGCAGAGCGGGTTGCGCCCGCTCTGCACTCTTATTTTTTGGGTTGTCCTCAAATTTACCAACCCTCGATGAAGGGGATCCATTCCTGGTTCTCCTTCAGGTGGCGGGCGAAGAGGTACTGAGCCGAGGAAGGGGGCTCGCCGGGGGGGCGCAGCAGGGACATCTGCGCCTGCTCCACCGTCCGCCCGCCTTTGCGATGGTTGCAGGAGGGGCAGGCAGCCACCAGGTTATCCCAGGCGTGCGAGCCGCCCAGGCGGCGGGGGATGATGTGGTCGATGGTCAGGTAGGGCGTGTGCTGCCCGCAGTACTGGCAGCGATACTCGTCGCGCCGCAGCACCTCGCGCTTGGTCAGGCGGATATGGGGATGCGGGCGCTTGACCATCTTCTCCAGGCGGATGATGGAAGGGCGCGGGTAAGTACGCGAGATGGTCTTGATGGGACTGCGCCCATTCAGGATCAGGTCGGCTTTGCCGCTCAAGAGCAGGTTGATGGCGCGGCGGGTTGTGCACACGTTGAGCGGCTCGAAATTGGCGTTGAGAACCAATACGTGGGTGTGCATGGCTTATCCCAGACTCCGAAAATTATAGCACGCCTTGGGGGCTTTCACTTCCAGGAGAAATTTACGGGGTGGTATAATTTCGCCGTGACCAGCGATCTGCCGCCCCAGGTTTACGAGCCCGAGCTGATCCCGCGCCGGGGAGAGGTGATCGCCTGGGCTTGCGTGCTATTGCTGGCGCTGGGCATGGTGGTGATGCTGCTCAGCGGGCAGGCGCTGTCCTGGCTGGTGGTTTTATTGGCGGCGGCGCTGCTTTTCTCCGCCCTGCTCATCAGCCTGGGAAACTGGAGCGACCGGAAGACCGTCTTACACATCGACGGGGCGGGCATCGAGCTCAAGAACGGCTTGCGCCAGGTGCGATTGGGCTGGAACGAGATCCATGAAGTGCGGGTAATCCCCAGCCCGTGGGGCAACAAGGTGGAAGTGTACGGAGAGAAGAGCCATATTACTTTCCGCACCCTGGCAGAGGTGAAAGTGCGCGGCGAGCTAAAGGGACGCTTCGGGTTTGTACAGGGAGAGGAAATTTTGCGCCAGATCGTCTTGAACAGCAACCTGGAGATCAAGGACGATGCCGGCGCAGGTTATATTTACGTGCGCAAGTGACGGGAATAGGTAGTGAGATGGCGCGCCCTCACTACAGAGGGCGCTTTTTCATGGATTGTGAGCAATTCCCCACCGCATCGATTGGGTGGTGGTAGACCTGGAGGAGATGATGGCAGAGCTGAGCATTGATGAGCAGGTGCAATACCTGATGCGCGGCACCGAGTACGGTGATCACGAGCTGAAACTGGCGATGGAGCAGGAGCTGCGCCAGAGGCTGGTCGAAGCCCGGGCGGAGCGGCGCCCTTTGCGCGTCTACTGCGGCTACGACCCGCGCACCACCGACCTGCACCTGGGTCACACCATCACGATGCGCAAGCTGCGCCAGTTCCAGGAGCTGGGGCACGAGGTCACCTTCCTGGTGGGCACCTACACGTCGCTGATCGGCGACCCTTCCGATAAAGATGTCCTGCGACCGCAGCTCTCCCCAGAAAAGGTGGAAGCCAACGCCCGCACCTACGCCGAGCAGGCATACAAAGTGCTCGCCCGGGAGCGGACGATCGTGCGCTACAACGCCGAATGGCTCTCCAAGCTGGATTTCGCCGACCTGATCCGGCTGGCGTCCAATTTCACCGTGCAGCAGTTCCTGACGCGCGAGAATTTCCGCCTGCGCTGGGACAAGGGCGACGCCATTTACCTGCACGAGACCTTTTACGCCATCATGCAGGGCTACGACGCCTACGCCCTGCGCGCCGACGTGCAGGTGGGCGGCACCGACCAGCTCTTCAACATCGTCACCGCGGCGCGCAAGATCATGACCTACTTCGGCGAAAAGCCCAATATCGCCGTGATCATGGGCATTTTGCCCGGCACGGACGGGGTGGTGCGCATGAGCAAGTCGCTGGGCAACCACATCCCGCTGCTGGCGACGCCGGAAGATATGTACGGCAAGGTGATGAGCGTGCCGGATATGGCCATGGGGCAGTACATGCGCCTGGTGACGCGCTGGAGCCAGGCGGAGATCGACCTGCTGGAGAGCGGTCTGCGCCAGGGCAGCCTGCACCCACGCGACGCCAAGATGAAGCTGGCGCGGCGAGATCGTTGCGATCTATCACGGGGATGAGGCTGCCAGCCAGGCGGAAGAGGCCTTCGTGCGCGTCTTCCAGCAGAAAGACACGCCGGACGAGATGCCGGAATACCACCTGAAAGGCGGGGAGAGCGTGCTGCAGGTGCTGCTGGAGGGCAAGCTGGTGGCTTCGAATAGCGAAGGCAGGCGCATGATCGAGCAGAAGGGCGTGCGCCTGGACGGCGAGACGCTGAGCGACGGCGGGCAGCCCTTCCCGCACCCGGGGGTGTTGCAGGTGGGCAAGCGGCGCTTTCTGCGGGTGATATAAATATGGATTTCGAATGATCGTGCGGGTAACGGCACGAGCATTGACAATCCATTTTTGCTTCATGACGTAGTTTATCTTCCTGATGCTGCTTGCAGCAGGATTGACCGATCGTATCAGCCAGTTGCGGGTCGTCTGCTTCCAATAAGACCGCCAGCGCCAGGCGCCTGCCGCCAAAATCCGGCAGCGTTCCCCCGGCGTACCAGGTCACCGGTCGCTCGGGGCGCTGGCGGTCCACGCCGGAAGTCCCCCACAGCTCGAGCCGGGCGAATGCAAGGCTGCGCTGAGCGCTTCAGCTTCCTAGATGTGTAAATAACTGTCTGAGGTTCTCCGCAGCGGCGGGAGATTGGTCCAGCCGCCCTGCGGATTTTCCACAGCCTGCACCAGGCTGGGGGCGGGCTGCACGCCGCCGTTGCTGAGCGCGGCTGCCAGCAGGGCAACCTGCAGCGGGCTGTACTCGCCTGCTGCGGGGGCGCCGCCATCGGGCAAGCTACACCTGTGGGACGGGCTGCTGGGCTGAGACGCCCTGCGGCAGCAGCTTTGCCACCAGGTCCGCTGCCGGGTAGCGCCCCAGTGTGGCGCGGTCGAGCAGCGGCGAGCCGGGGTTGGCGATGATCTGCTCCCAATCGGCGGCGATCCGGTTGGCGTCGAAGCCGGGGTGCGAGGCGATGGCCAGCAGCTCGCCGCTGGCGGCGTCGACCAGCACCAGGGCTCCGGCGTGCTCGCCCAGCGCTTCATCGGCGAGGCGCTGCAGGTCCATATCCAGTGTCAGGCGCAGGTCCAGCCCGGGCGGCGGCTGCCCGTCCAGCAGGTGGCTCCACCAGATGGTGAGCGCCGGGTAGCCCTGCACGCCGCGCAAATAGCCATCCAGGCTGGCTTCCATACCGGATTGACCGTAGGTGGGATCGGTGTAGCCCAGCACCGGGCTGAGGGGCGGGTAAAGGTACTGGCGCGCGTAGCTCGCCCGGCTCGCCGGAGGTGACCGTCAGCGGCTGCCCGTCGCGGGCCAGGATGGCGCCGCGCGGCACAGCGCGGTCGGCGATGGCGCGGCGGGGGTTATCGGTGCGGGTGAGCAGGGCGGGGGCGCGGTAGAAGCTCCACCAGCCGAGCACCAGGGCGGCGCCGGCCAACCCGGCGAAGAGCACGCCCGCCAGGACCTGGTAGAAGCGGGGAGAGGGCGGTGCGAGGGGGAGCATGCTCCTCGGAGCTGCCGCTGATCTGCACCAGGAAGAGCAGGGCGACCAGCGAGGTGAGCAAGGACGTGCCGCCGTAGGAGACGAAGGGCAGCGTGACGCCGGTGAGCGGCAGCAGGCGCAGGTTGCCGCCGATGATCAGCACGCTCTGGGCGACCAGGTAGGCGGTGAGCCCGGCTGCCAGGTAGGAATGGAACGTGCTGCCGGCGCGCATGGCGCTGCGGATGCCGCGCCCTCCCAGCAGGGCGATGAGCAAGATCAGCGCCAGACCGCCGACCAGCCCGCTCTCCTCGACGATGGAGGTGAAGATGAAGTCCGAATGGGGGATGGGCACCAGAGCGGGGTTGCCCAAGCCCGGGACCGCGCCCCAGGATGCCGCCGTTGGCGACCGCCAGCAGGGATTGCACGATCTGGTAGGAGCCGCCCGCTGGGGTCTGCCCAGGGGTTGAGCCAGGCATCCACGCGCAGGCGCACGACGTCGAACAAGGCGTAGCCGAGCGATGGCTGCCAGCAGCAGCACCAGGACCTCCGGCGAGCAGGATGCGCACCTGCCGGCACGGCGATGAAGACGATCATGGTGTAGAGGAAGAGGAAGATCGAGGCCGTCCCCAGGTCGCGCTGGAAGATGAGCAGGAGCAGCGCCACGCCGGTGAGGATCAGCGTGGGCGCCAGCAGGGGGACGAGCGGCGGAGGCCTCCGGCCGTTCGCCTTCCCGCCGGCGAGGGCGGGCAAGCGTTCTGCCAGGTAAGCCGCCAGAAAGGCGATCAAGAGCAGCTTGAGCGGCTCGGAGGGCTGCAGGTAGATCCCGCAGCATCCCAGCCACATGCGCGGACCATAACCGAGCGGGTTGGCGCCGAAGACGATGGTCAGGGCGGTGAGCAGCAAGCCGGCAAAGAGCCAGACGTACTTGTAGCGCGGCAAGAAAGAAAGGTCGGAAGGCAGGCGCAGCCCGAGGGCGAAGAGGCAAAAGCCGAGCCCAACCCACAGGCTCTGGCGCAGTCCGAAAGCCGGGAATAAGCGCCAGATGGTGAGCAGCCCCCAGCCGCACAGCAGCGCTACCACGGGGAAGAGGTAAGGGTCGCGCTCGGGCAGCCGCTTCGCCAGGCTGCGATGGGCGAGCAGCGCCGTCAGCAGCCAGACGCCGTAGCCAAACCAGTGCTGCCAGCTGAAATGCACCTTCCCTGGCTGCGGGCGCCAGGGTGAGGGCAACGGAAAGCAAGAGCAGGTAGAGGGCTGCCAGGATCAGCAGGCGGCTTTCAACCCGGTCGTTGCGTGAGGTGGATACGTGAAGGTGCAAAATGTTCGCTAGAAGGCGGCGCCGGCGGGGAGGCGAGCGCGGGATAATGCGGCTATTTCAGATACTTGCCGGTGAGCAGGCTCAGACGCTGGCGGGTTTCTGCAGTAATGAACCCCGGATCGGTGATCAGGGCGCTCGCCAGGGCGCTGGCGCAAGCGCAGCCGCGCTGCTCCCCAAGCCCGCTGAGGAGCATTTTCACAGCATCCTGGGCGATCTGGGTGTTGCGGTGCAGGGTCTCGATGACAATCTCGACGGTCACCGGCTTCTTCACTGGTGTGCCAGACGTCGTAGTCGGTGACGTGCGCCATCACGGCGTAGCACAGCTCCGCTTCGCGCGCCAGGAAAGCCTCGGGAGATGCCGTCATGCCGATGATCGACATGCCCCAGGAGCGGTACGTGTTCGACTCGGCTTTGGTGGAGAAGCGCGGACCTTCGATGGTGATCAGCGAGCCGCCGGAATGGCAAGCCGCGCCCGTAGACTGGACGGCGGCGAACAGCTTCATGGAGAGGTCTTCACAGAAGGGGTTGGCGACGCTGATGTGCGCCACCAGACCGTCCTCGAAGAAGGAGCTCTTGCGCTTGCGGGTGAAATCGAAGAGCTGGTCCGGCACCACCACCTCGCCGGGGGCGTAATCTTCGCGCAGCGAGCCGCAGGCGCTGATGCTGACGATGCGCTCGACGCCCAGGGCTTTCAGGGCGTAGATGTTGGCGCGGTAGGGCACCTCCGAGGGGGAGAGGCGGTGCCCGATGCCATGCCGGGCGAGGAAGGCGATGCGCTGCCCTTGCAGCTCGCCGACCACGATGGGGGCGCTGGGCTTGCCGAAGGGCGTATCCGCGTCAATCTCCTGGCGCCTGCGCCAAACCGGACATCTGGTAGAGACCGGAGCCGCCGATGATCGCCAGCCTGGGGGGTTGTTCCATGGGCTATCTCCACAAGTATTGCGGTGTTTCTGGTCTCCGCCGGCAGGCATCAAGCCGGCTGGGCTTCTCCAATTTTGAGGCGCAGGATCACCTGCCCGCAGCGCAGCTCATCGCCGCTGGTGATCACAACCGGCTCCAGGACGGCCTCCTGGTTGAGAAATGTGCCGTTGGTGGAGTGCAGGTCCTCCAGCCACCACTGGCTCTGGCGGTAGGTGAGGCGGGCGTGCTGGGCGGAGACGGTGCCGTCATCCAGGATCACATCGCACAGCGGGTCGCGCCCGATGGCGATCACCTGCCTGTTGAAGGAGAGCGGCAGCGCTATCGCCTTGCGCTTCCACCCACAGCCAGAGCGGCGGCGGCTGGCGCAGGGCGAGCACTTTGGTCTGCATCTTCAGGTCGCGCCACAAGGTGATGAATGCCCATGCCAGGAAACCGTACAGGCTGAGCATCAATGCCAGGCGCAGGACCAACAGCGAGGAGACGATCATGGAGCGGCTAAAGGCCGAGCTTTTGTGTCTTGCCCAGCATGGCTTCATCCTGCCCGTAGACGAGAGGCACGCCCGCCAGGGAGATCACGTCGCCGGGGAAGAGGATGGATTGCTGGATGCGCTGGTCGTTGACGAAGGTGCCGCTTGCCGAGTCCAGGTCGAAGATCATGTAACGACCGTTGATCTTGCGCAGCTGGGCGTGGACGCGCGAGACGCGGCTATCGTCGATGCACAGGTGGTTGTCGGGGCGGCGCCCGATGTTGAGGATGGTCTGCGTGAGGGGGAAGATGTGCGTGCCATCCACGATCAGGAAGGCGTTCTCCGGCGCTTTCGGCTGGGCTGCCGCTCCTGGCTCCACCCAGAAATCGGTGGTCTCAGCCAGGCTGGCGATGCTGACCTGCGCCGTGACCTGGATGAACTGGGCGGGCGCCTCGGCTTTGGGGGCGACGCGCACCACCACCGGGCTGACGAAGACCAGCCCGGCATCCTGCCCGGCTTTTTCCACGCCCTTTGCCAGGTCATCGAGCAACAGGCTCTCTTTCTGCAGGGCTTCGACGCCGTCTTTGGGCAGCACGAGGGTATACAGGTTAGGCGCCACGCGCCCGCCGTCCGGGCGGGTCTTGGACGCCGGCGAGCATGGCGCCGGTGAGCTGGTCCAGCAGGTCCTGGCGGGAGAAATTGGCAGGGAACAGCCTGGCTGAGCCGCCTTCGACCAGGGATTGCAGGCGGGCTTCCAGGCTGGAGAGTTTGGATTTGAGGCGGCTCATGTTCTTTCGTATCCCCAGGGTATTATAACGTGAGTTGGAAAGTATACTGAAAAATAGGGTGCTGGTGGGGCTGCATCCCGCCTGCACCCTATTTTTCTGTTTGTCCGGTTCAGGATATAATGATTGAGAGTGGGCAAGGTGAGACCCACAGCAGGCTGACATGGCAGGTCAACCCGCTGGTTTTCGCGAAAAGGAACATACCGCAGATTGGGAGTTGGAGGTCTGGGCTCCTGACCTGCCCGGTTGCTGGTCCAGGCGGCGCGCGGCATGTACTGGCTGATGGGCGCTGCGCCTTGAGGAGGGTGCTCGCGCTCAGCGCAACCTTGAGTTCTCCGGCGCGGATGACGAGACCCGGCTGGTGGGCTTTTTGCAGGAGCTGCTCTACCTGACCGGTTCCGAGGGGCTGGCATTTGACCACTTTGATGTGACCCTCGAGGCTGAGGGCGGTCGAGCTGTGCTGGGCGGCGCCCCGCTCGGCGATGGCAAAGAGATCAAAGCGGTGACCTACCACAACCTGGCGGTGCGCAAGACACCTGCCGGCTTGGAGGCGACGCATCGTCTTCGATGTGTGAGGCAGAAGGTGAGGTGTGAGATGGTCGATTTGCATGACCTGGTGCGCATCAGCGATTACGAATGGGAGATCCCCAAGACGTTCCGGCAGGATATGAGGGTGCCGGTGCGCATTTTCGCCACGCGCAAGCTGATCGAAGCGGTGATGGACGACAAATCGCTGGAGCAGGCGGTGAATACCGCCACGCTGCCGGGGCTGGTGGGGCACGTGCTGGTGATGCCAGACATGCACCAGGGCTACGGCTTCCCGATCGGCGGCGTGGCGGCGACGCGCTTCCCGGATGGGGTGATCTCGCCGGGCGGCATCGGCTACGATATCAACTGCGGCGTGCGGCTGCTGGGCTCTGCCATCCGCTATGAAGATGTCGAAGATAGGCTGGATGCGCTGGCGACGGCGCTGGACCACAACTGCCCGAGCGGGGTGGGCACCAAGGGGCACATCCACCTGACGGAGGCCGAGCTGGACCAGGTCTGCCGGGAGGGCAGCCGCTGGGCGCTCAAGGCGGGCTACGCTTCCCAGGCGGACCTGCGCCGCACGGAGGAATCCGGCTGCCTGGAAGGCGCCGACCCGGGCAAGGTGAGCAAGCGGGCCAAGGAGCGCGGGCGGGCGCAGATCGGCACACTGGGGGCGGGCAACCATTTTATCGAGGTCGACCTGGTGGAGCAGGTCTTCGACCTGGAGGCAGCGCAGACGATGGGGCTGGCAGGAAGGCTGCCTGGTGGTGCAGATCCACTGCGGCTCGCGCGGCTTCGGGCACCAGGTGTGCAGCGACTACGTGGACGAGTTCCAAAGGGCGGTGAAGCGCTACAACATCCACCTGCCGGACCGCGAGCTGGTCTGCGCGCCGCTCTCCTCGCCGGAGGGGCAGAGCTACCTGGCAGCCATGCGCAGCGCCGCCAATTACGCCTTCGCCAACCGCCAGGTGCTGGCGCATTACGCCCGCAAGGCGTTCGAAGAGGCGCTGGCGGGCAGCGTGAAGAACTGGCAGCTGCACCAGGTGTACGATATCGCCCATAACATGGGCAAGATCGAGCAGCACGTGATCGATGGCGAGCGGATCAAGGTGTGCGTGCACCGCAAGGGCGCAACGCGCGCCTTCGGACCCGGCTACGAGGGCTTGCCGGAGGAGTACCGGAGCATGGGGCAGCCGGTGCTGGTGCCGGGCAGCATGGGCACCGCCTCGTGGGTGCTGGTGGGCACACAGGGCAGCATGGAGCGCTCGTTCGGCTCTTCCTGCCACGGCGCGGGGCGGGTGATGAGCCGCGCCAAAGCCAAGAAGAGCATCTGGGGCGAGGACCTGCTCAGCTCGCTGGAGGCGAAAGGCATTCACACGCGCGCCGGCTCGCTGGCGGGGCTGGCGGAAGAAGCGCCGGAAGCCTACAAGGACGTGGATGATGTGGTGCAGACGGTGACCGGCGCCGGCATCGCCCGCAAAGTTGCCCGCCTGACGCCGGTGGCGGTGGTGAAAGGATAGAATGATATGCGTCCGAAGTGGATATTGCTTGTCGCAGTAGCGCTGACCTTGCTTGTGAGCTGCCAGGCGCTGCCATCCGGCGACTCAACGACCCAGGCGCCCGCTATCCAGGCGCCGGAGACGCAGGCGCCAGTACCCGATGAAGCCAACCTGACCCGGGTGGGGGTCTCTGTCACTTCCCAGGAGCTGCTGGTGAAAGAGAGCTACCCGCTGCAGGTGTCGCTGCACATCACGGGCACACTGCCCACTCCCTGCCACCAGCTCAAAGTGGAGGTGGGCGAGCCTGACGAACAGAACCAGATCGCCGTAGAGGTCTACTCGCTGGTAAATCCGAAGCAGAACTGCATCCAGGTTTTGAAGGCGTTCGATGAAACGGTACCCCTGGGCAGCTACCCGGACGGGACGTACACGGTGACCATTAATGGAGAAGAGGCGGGGCAGTTTACCCAATAAGAGGGTTGATTACCGAAAAAACAAGGTTTGGACCACGCCAAACCTTGTTTTTTGGATTATCGCAGGATCAGTGCGTGAGGATCTGCGACAGGAAGAGTTTGGTGCGGTCTTCCTGGGGGTTGGTAAAAATATCGTTCGGGGTGCCACTCTCGACGATCAAGCCTTCATCGAAGAAGAACATGCGGTCCGCCACCGCCTTGGCGAAGCCCATCTCATGCGTCACGACGAGCATGGTCATGCCGCTTTCCGCCAGCTCGATCATCACATCCAGCACTTCTTTGATCATTTCGGGGTCGAGGGCTGAGGTTGGCTCGTCGAAGAGCATGATCTTGGGCTGCATTGCCAGGGCGCGGGCGATGGCGACGCGCTGTTGCTGCCCACCGGAGAGATGCCCGGGGAATTTGTCGGATTGCTCCGGGATACCCACCCGGTACGAGAAGTTGCTAGGGCGATCTCCTCCGCTTTGGCTTTAGGCCACTTGCGCACGTGGATGGGCGCCAGGGATACGTTTTGCAGCACGGTCAGGTGGGGGAAGAGGTTGAACTGCTGGAAGACCATGCCGGTCTCCATGCGCACGCGCTCGATATTATGCACGTCTTTGGTCAGCTCTGTGCCATCCACGATGATCTGCCCATCCTGGTGCTCTTCCAGGCGGTTGATGGTGCGGATAAAGGTCGACTTGCCCGAGCCGGAGGGACCGAAGATGACGATGACCTCGCCTTTTTGCACTTCCATGGAGACGCCTTTAAGGGCGTGGAAGTGCCCGTACCATTTATGCACATCCCGGCAGATGATAATCGGCTCATCCCCGGATGGTTCTTCAGCCTGACCGTTCATGGGTGGCTCCCTGGGGCATGGGATGGATTGGGCTATATTATAGGGGAAAAGCGGGGATTGGCAAGCTTTTTGACATTCCATACCGTAATTTTGGATTGTGAGCGGGCGCAGCCCGCTCACAATCCAAAATTACGGAGACTATCCATCAGCTCGTGATTTTTTCCAGGCGGGCGTTGGTAAGCGCCTGCAGGTCAGTGACATGCAGGCGGATATCCAGGCCCCGCTGCCCGCCCGAGATGTAGATCTCGGGATGCTGCGCGCACCAACTCGTCCAGCACCACCTGGAAGCCGCGGTTGAGCAGCGCCAGGGGTGAGATGCCGCCGGCTTGCAACCCGGTGAGCTCTTCCGCCTCCCGCTCGGTAGGCAGGATCATCTTCTTCTCTCCCAGGGCTTTCGCCAGCAGCTTGAGGTTCACCTCGCTGGGTCCCGGCACCAGCGCCAGGACGGGCTTGCCTTTGCCCTCGCGCCGGACCACGATGGTTTTGTACACTAAACCGGGGTCGACGCCCATGTGCTGGGCGGCTTCGACGGCGCCCAGCTTCTCGGCGGGCAGCTCGAAGGCGGTGTAGGGAATCTTGCGCTGGTCGAGCAGGCGGGTGACATTATTGACGGTGGGCATGCGCTTTACAGCTCCTCATCTTCGCCGGAGAGCAGGCGCACCTTCTTCCAGGGAGGTAGCTTGGATTCTTCAGCCAGGACGCCGCGCAGCTCGAAGATCTGGTCGCGCAGGACGGCTGCCTTCTCGAATTCCAGGTTCTTGGCAGACTCTTTCATTTGTTTTTCCAGCTCCTGGATCACGCGCTGGATGTCCGATACCGGCAGGCGGGCAGCTTCCTTCACCCGGTACTCGCCGCGCGACTCGGCGACGGCGTGCACCGAGAGCTGGTCGGTCAGGTCGCGCACCGCTTTGAAGATGCTGACCGGCTGGATGCCGTGCTGCGTGTTGTAATCCGTCTGCTTTTGGCGGCGGCGGTTGGTCTCGTCGATGGCGCGGCGCATGGAATTGGTGATGCGGTCGGCGTACATGATCACCCGCCCGTCGACATGGCGGGCGGCGCGCCCGATGGTCTGGATCAGGGCGGTCCCCGAGCGCAGGAAGCCCTCTTTGTCGGCGTCCAGGATGGCGACCAGGGAGACCTCCGGCAGGTCTAGCCCTTCGCGCAGCAGGTTGATGCCCGACGACCACGTCGAAGACGCCCAGGCGCAGGTCGCGCAGGATGCCCACTCGCTCCAGGGTCTCGACCTCGGAGTGCAGGTAATGCACCTTGACGCCCAGCTCCATCAGGTAATCTGCCAGTTTTTCAGCCATGCGCTTGGTGAGCGTGGTCACCAGTGTGCGCTGACCGACCTCCACGCGGCGGCGGATCTCCTTCAGCAGGTCGTCCACCTGTCCCTCGATGGGGCGCACCTCCACCTCGGGGTCGACCAGACCCGTGGGGCGGATGATCTGCTCCACCACCTGCTCAGCCTGCCCCATCTCGTATGGCGCCGGGGTGGCGGAGGTATAGACGGTGTAGCCCATGCGCTTCTTGAACTCTTCGAAGGTCAGCGGGCGGTTATCCAGGGCGGAGGGCAGGCGGAAGCCGTACTCCACCAGGGTCTCTTTGCGGGAGCGGTCGCCGTTGTACATGCCCCTGATCTGCGGCACGGTCATGTGCGATTCATCCAGGATGAGCAGGTAATCGCTGGGAAGGTAGTCCATCAGCGTCCAGGGCGAGGTGCCCGCCGGGCGCTGGTCCATGTGGCGGGAATAGTTTTCGATGCCGGAGCAATAACCCACCTCGCGCAGCATCTCCAGGTCGTACAGGGTGCGCTGCTCCAGGCGCTGGGCTTCGAGCAGCCGATCTTGCGATTTCAGCCAGGCGACGCGCTCCTGTAGCTCCGCCTCGATATCGACAATCGCCTGCTGGAGCTTCTCCTGGTCGGTGATGAAATGCTTGGCGGGATAGATGGCAATCGTATCGAGCTGGCGGCGCAGCTCGCCGGTGAGGGCGTCGAACTCGACCAGGCGCTCGACCTCGTCGCCGAAGAAGGTGATGCGGTAGCCCAGGTTATCCTGGTAGGCGGGGATGACCTCCAGCGTATCGCCGCGCACGCGGAACGTGCCGGGGCGCAGCTCCAGGTCGTTGCGCTCGTAGTGGCTCTCGATCAGGTGGCGCAGCAGGGCGTTGCGGCGGTAGATATTGCCGCTCTCCAGGTTGATGACCACCCTGCCATACGCCTCCGGGTTGCCGATGCCGTAAATGCAGGAGACAGAGGCGACGATGATGACATCCTTGCGCGACATCAGGGAAGTGGTGGCTGCCAGGCGCAGGCGCTCGATCTCCTCGTTGATATCGGCGTCTTTCTCGATGTACAGGTCGTTGCGGGGCACGTAGGCTTCCGGCTGGTAGTAATCGTAGTACGAGACGAAGTACTCGACGGCGTTCTCCGGGAAGAACTCCTTGAACTCGGCGTAGAGCTGGGCTGCCAGGGTTTTATTGTGCGCCATGACCAGCGCCGGTTTTTGAAGCTGCTCGATGACCGCGGCGATGGTGAAGGTCTTGCCCGTGCCGGTTGCGCCCAGCAGCACCTGCTGCTGGTAGCCGCGCTGGATGCCATCCACGAGCTGCCGGATGGCTTCAGGCTGGTCGCCGGTGGGTTTGAACGGGGCGTTTAACTTGAAGTCCATAGGATTGGGATTGCTCCTGGGGTGGTTTTCTAACCATTATACTGGTTGGGCGCTGTCCCTACGGCTTGACGTAGATCGGGTTGCTGAAGATCCAGCCGCGGCGCGAGCCGAGGTAATCGATGGTAGGCTTCCACCCGGTAGACTCCCGGCTCGGCGGTGATATGGATGCAGGTATCGCGCTTTTGCCAGGTCTTGACCACCTGCCCATCCTTCAGCAAGCGGCATTCGGCAGCACGCGGCAGGCGGATGGAGAAGGTGAGCCCGAATTTTGCCCTGATCTCCTCGCCCATCTGGGCGGTCTGCTCTTTGCCCTGGGCGGTGAAGCGGAAGCCCCGGGTGGAGGCAGGCAGGTCGTACCCGACGAAAGCGTTGCCGCCCCGCATGGCATCCAGGATGAGATGCCGGTCTTCGCGCGGGTCGCCGCTGAGCGGCTGCTGTGCCAGCACATGGGTGTTGATGCAGCGGAAATGGAATTCATAGGGGAAGATGATTCTATGAATCGGACCCAGGCTGGCGTGCAGGGCGTGGGCGTCCGAGCCGCCGATGGCAACCACTTTCTGCCCTTTGAGCAGCAGCTCGTCCCACTTTTGCAGCGCCTGGGAGGATGGGGCGTGCGCCACACGGCGGGGATTGAAGGCGTAGTACAGGGCGTGCAGCCTGGTTTTGAGCAGGGATTTGAACTCCGACATGCTGTTCCATAGCTCGATGCCGGTGTAGCCACGCACGCTCCAGTCCACCCAGGAGATATCGTCCTCACCGACGGCCGGGGCGGCAGGGTCGTAGAGATGGGCGATGAACGCCAGACCGCCGGCTCGGTTCACCCTATCGATCAGGCGCTGGGTGTCGTAAGCGTGGACGGCAAGCTCGCGCTCGGCGCCGAAGACCAGCAGGTGGTTCTTCTGTGGCTGGAGCGCCTGGTCGTGGATCTCCTCGCCCACCAGGAGCAGCACGTTGCGCTTGCCATCCCGGTAATAATCCTCCGGACCCTGCACCCAAACGTTATGATCGGTGACGATGAGCGCGTCTACGTCGCTCTTGAGAGCAGCCTGGGCGATCTCGGCGTGGCTGCTGCTGCCGTCGGAGTAAGGGGTGTGCATGTGAAGATTTACGATGATCTCGTGCATCGGTTGACCAATTAGCAAACGGAAGGTATAATCCCCGTGCTTAAATTCAAAGGTTAGGATTGCCGGAGGAAGTGTGAAAACCTATCTGGATATCGCTCTGATTATAACGTCGATTGCCCTGATCGCCAGCGTCATCTTGCAAAGCAAGGGCGCCGGACTGGGCGGTCTGACAGGCGCCGATACCGGCGGCATATTTACAGCACGGCGCGGGATTGAAAAGACGCTATTTCGTGTGACGATCGGGCTGAGCATACTCTTCTTTGTCCTGGATATTGCCATCGTTATGGTTTCGGCGTAGGTCGTCCGCTTAGCGAGTTGAAAAGGGAACGCTGACCCCGTCCGTTCGAGCGCAGCAAGCAGACAATCCTGAAAGCGTGAGCTTTTTCAGCAGATTGGAACCTTGATTGAGCCGGACCCAGACAGGGCGGGAAGCGTCCTTTTTTATTGTATCTTTAAAACCCTATGAAAAGATTGCGTTGGCCCTTCTTGATTGTCCTGATTGCACTGGTAGCGATCGCCCTGCTACTGCGCAACCAGCAATCGCCGATCCTGCAGCCGGTCGTAGCGCCCGCTCAGCCGGCTTCCGGTGGGATCTATACGGAAGCCCTGGTAGGCGCGCCGGGACGGCTGAACCCGGTCCTGGATTATAACAACCCGGCGGATCGGGATGTGAACCGGCTGATCTACAGCGGCTTGATCAAGTTCGATGATCGCGGTGTGCCCCAGGCAGATCTTGCCGAGTCCTGGGGGGTCTCCCAGGACGGAGTTACCTATAATTTTGCCATCCGCCCGGACGCCAAGTGGCATGACGGCGAGCCCGTGACAGCGGATGACGTACTCTTTACCGTGGATCTCTTACGCCAGGACAGCTCCTCCATCCCTGCCGATCTCCGGCAGTTTTGGAAGGATGTGGAAGTGACTGCCCTGGATGAGAAGAGCCTGCAATTCCGCCTGCCGGAAGCCTTTGCCCCATTTTTGGATTACCTGACCTTCGGCGTGCTGCCCAGGCACCTGCTGGAATCCGTGCCGGCAGGCGAGCTGGCAAACGCCGATTTCAACCTGGCGCCGGTTGGCAGCGGACCCTACCGCTTCTCGCGCTTTCTGACCGAGAACGGGCAGATCCAGGGCGTGGTGCTCTCCGCCTTCGAGGATTATTATTTCGACCGCCCGTTCATCGACCAGGTCGTTTTCCGTTATTTCCCGGATGCCAGCGCTGCCCTGGCGGCGTATGATTCCGGCGAGGTGACTGGCGTGAGCGTCATCCCCACCGAGATCCTGCCGCAGGCGTTGAAGAAGCCCGATCTCAAGCTGTACACGGGGCGGCAGCCCAGGCTGGCACTGGCTTATCTGAACCTGGGCGATCCGGCGCTGCCGTTTTTCCAGGATGCCAGCATCCGCCGCGCCCTGCTGATGGGGTTGAACCGCCAGGGATACGTGGACCAGATCCTGACCGGTCAGGCGCTGGTGGCAGACGGACCCATCTTGCCGGGCACCTGGGCTTATTACGATGGGCTCAGCCGGGTGGAATACGACCCGGAGGCGGCTGCCACGTTGCTCGAGGAAGCCGGTTACACGCAACCGGCGAGCGGTGAAGGACCCAGGCAGAAAGAAGGTGTGCGCCTGGCATTCGAGCTGGCGCACCCAGACGACGCCCAGAGCACAGCCATCGCAGAAGCAATGAAACGCGATTGGGAGCGCCTGGGAGCCCAGGTGACGCTGAAAGCTATGCCCTTCGAAGAGCTGCTGAGCGACGCATTGGAGCCGCGCAGCTACCAGGCTGCCCTGGTGGACCTGAACCTGTCGCGCTTCCCCGATCCCGATCCTTATCCCTTCTGGGACCAGGCGCAGATCACGGGCGGGCAAAACTACGCCAAGTGGGATGACCGGCAAGCCAGCGAGTACCTGGAGCAGGCGCGTGTGACCGTCGATCTCGGCGAGCGCGCCAAGGCGTACAAGAATTTCCAGGTGCGCTTTGCGAATGAGATGCCCGCTTTGCCCCTTTTCTACCCGGTGTATTCTTACGGGGTAGACCAGCAGGTGCAAGGCGTGCGCATGGGACCGCTCTTCGATACCAGCGATCGCTTTGCCACGCTGTTACAGTGGTACCTGATCAGCAAGCGTCCGGTTGAGGCAACGCCAACTCCTAGCCCGGCGCCTTAGCTCGTCCGAACAAAATGGGGCGTGGCGTGGGTTCTCCCGCGCCACGCCTTTTTGTTTTTCGGGAGGGTCTATTCATTTTCTTCGAATGCGCAAAATCGCAATCTTGGTTGGGTGGTTGAAGGGAGATGGATCCACCGGCGGGGGGGCGAGGCGCGTGCCGGGGAAACCGGTTACGTCCTCCGCTACCGGGATGATCTCCTCCAGCGCCAGGTAGCCATCGCGGCAAAGCGAATCGATGGTCGCTACCAGCTCCATACCGCTCAGGAAGAGGGCGTTGTTAACCAACACCAGCCAGCCGCCATCGGCAATGAGCGGGCGGACTTTGTTCACCAGGCTGGCGCTGCGCCGGAGCATATCCACCGTGCCCTGCCGCTTCTGGGAAAAATATGGGGGATCCAGGAATACGCAGTCAAAAAGCGCCCCGCTGCGTTTCAAGCGGCTGATCCAAACGAAGAAATCCCCCACCAGAAAATCTCCCGCCTGTATGGGGATGCCATTGAGCTTGTACGAAGCCCTGGCGAGATCCAGGTAGCGGCGGCTCATATCCATGCCCACCACCTGCCTGGCGCCGCCCGCCATCGCCGCCACGCCGTAGCTGCCGGTATAGGCAAAGGTGTTGAGCGCCGATTTTCCCGCCAGGTGCTCTTTCGCCCAGCGGCGCACGCCCCGCGTATCCAGGTACAGGCTGGCGTCCTGGCTGAGCAGCAGGTCAATGGCGTAGCGCACGCCGTCCTCCTGCACCTGCCGGTCGGACTTCTCTCCGAATACCAGCCTGCCGCGCCGCTCAGTTTCTGTGGGGGCTCGGCGGGGTTTGAGCACCGCGCTGGCAATCCAGGGGATTTGCTCGCGGACAGCGGAGATGATCTGCTCGAAGCTGGAGGGGTCGAGCGAGGCGGCGGCGCTATAATCGTGGATGACCAGCGTGCGAGCATACAGGTCCAGCGCCAGGTCGGGCGCGCCTTCGTAGAAGCCGTTGAAGAGGCGCAGGGCAGCATCACGGGTTTCGCCCAGCAGATGGGAGCGAGCGTCGAGGGCGGCAGAAATCAGGGAAAGAGTGCGTGGATCGATACCCACCGGCTGTCTTGACTCAGGGAGTGCGGTTGTAGATGCGGCGGTAGAGATTGAAGATCTCGTAGATGCGGCGGATATAATCGCGGGTTTCGTCGAAGCGGATGATCTCCACGAAGAGGTCCTGGTCGCCCTGGGACAGCTCTTTCCAATCGGAGGCATTGCCCGGTCCGCCGTTGTAGGCAGCCAGGGCTGCGTAGAGATCGCCATCGAAGTAGTCCCGCCACTTTGCCAGGTAGTGCGCCCCGAAGGCGACGTTGACCACCGGGCGGTACAGATCGGCTTCGCTATAGTTGGGGGGCCAGCTCAGGTCGGCGGCGATCTCCTGACCGGTGGAGGGGATGATCTGCATCAGCCCGCGGGCACCCGCTGAAGAGCTGGCAAAGCTTTCGAAGGCGCTCTCCTGGCGCACGATGCTGAAAAGCAGCAAGGGGTGGATGTTATTCTGCTGCGCGGCGGAGAGGATCAGGTCGGAGAAATAAGCGCCAAAGCGCAGATGATTGAAGTAAATGGGGGCGTTCAGGGTTTCCAGGTCGCCCATGCCAGCCAGGTTGAGCACCTCGCGGGCGGCAAAGATGGCGGAGCGGTAAAAGCCGAGCTGCACCAGGTAATTTGCCAGGCGATAGCTGTTTGCCGGGTCTGTGGCGACCGCCTGGCGCACGGCTTCGAACTCGGCGCGTGATTCGTCATACAGTCCCAGCTCCCACAACTCGGCGCCGCGCTGGAAACCCGGGTCGGCGTAGAGCGGACCCGGCGAAGAGAGATCGGTATCCGCCGGCAGGGAGAAGGTGGAGCGCACCCAGGCTTCTGCTTCCAGGCGCTCAGCCGCCGGATCGCTGCTCAGATCGAAATCTTGGGGCGGGGAGAAGGGGGCGAGCTGGCGCAGCAGGTCGCTGGCTCGCTCGCTGTAATAACCGGTGGGGTCAACGCCAGCGGCTGCTTCCCAGGAGGCTGCCGCTGCCGGGTTGTCGCCTGCGGCGAGCTGTGTTTTTCCCTGCCAGAAGAGGGTGGCGGCGCGCTCCTCCAGCGTGGTGGCGTTCTCGAGGTAACGCTGGAAAGCGCTCAGCGCGCCGGGAAAATCCCCCAGGCGGTAGCGCGAGACGCCTGCCAGGAAGAGGGCGCGCTGCGAGCGTTGATCCTGGGCATATTCTGTGGCGAGGCGCTCCCAGATCTGGGCAGCCTGCTCCAGGCGGTCATTGCGTTCGGCAATGCGCGCCGCGCTGAAGAGGAACTCGGCTGCCCGGGGGTGAGCCGGCGCAGCGGCGACAAAATCCAGCAAGGTTTGTATGGCGCCTTCGATATCCTGCAGCTCGCGCCACTGGGTATCCGATTTTTGCTCCCAGGCGTCATCCCACAAGGGATGGTCGGGGAAACTCTGGATCATCTTGTCCCACTCGCCGATGGCGTCCTGGTAGCCACCCAGGGCATGCAGAGATAGCCCGTTGAAGTAGCGCGCCGCGCCCTGGTCTGCGCCGCCCGCCTGGAAATAGCGGTCGAAGGCAGCCAATGCAACGCCATACTGACCGGCGTAATAGTCCACAATGCCGCGATCCAGCTCATCGACCGGCGCCCCGGCATTGACCAGCTCGAGCAGGGAGAGGTAGGCGGTATTGGTAGAAGGGAATTTGCTCACTGCGTCCTGGTAGGCGGCGTACGCCTGCTCGTTCTGTCCGAGGGCGAGGAACGCCTGCGCCATCAGGTAATCCATCTGGGACTTTGTGTACTCGGTCTGCGCCCGGTTGTAGATATCCTGGTACATGCCCAGGGCTGTCTCGTAATCCAACAGGGCGGCGTGCCCCTGGGCGATCTTGATCTCGATCAGCAGGCTGTTGGTCAGGCTGGGGTTCTGCAAGGCTGCCCGGTACTGCTGGATCGCCCCGGCAATATCCCCGGCAGCCAGCAGCTCGTCGCCGATCAAGTCCAAGACGTAGCCATCCACCAGCCCGGGTCTCAATGCCAGGTAATTCTGGTAGGCTTCGGCGGCTTCGGCATGGCGTCCCAGGGCGCTGTAAGCCTGTCCCAGGCTGAAATACGCATAGGGCAGGTCTGTGGACTGCGGGTAACTCTGGATCAGGCGCAGTAGCGTTTGCGTTGAGCTATCGTAGCCGCCGGACTGGTACTGCGAGCGACCGATGCCCAGCATGGCTGCGCTCTGCACCTGCGCGTCGGGGCTGCTATCCAGGGCGGTCTGGTATTCGAGCTGCGCCTGCTCCCAATCGCCCTTGAAGCGAGAAGCATCGCCCAGCTCGACGCGCACCGCCGGGACGGGGGTAGGCGTGGGCGGCGGCGTGGGAGTGGGCGTGGGGGTAGGGGGGATAGCGGTTGGCGTGGGGGTTGCTGTGACCGCCGCACCGACCGGTACGCCAAAAATCTGCAGACCATTCAGGCTCGAGCACGCCAGCGCCAGCAGGCAGAGGAGCAGAATGGCGATGACTAAGCGCAGCTTCATGGCTGCCAATATAACCCAGGCGCAAGGCGGTGTCAATGCCTGCGCTGTCCGCGGGAGCCCCAAAACCGGTAACATCCTTTTCGTGCACCCCTGTGTGCTAATGCTTTGACAGTTCGCGCTTTGCATGTTAAACTTCTGGCGCTTATCGGGGTGACGCTCTCCAAAGAGGGCGTCTTTTGGTGCGCCGATGCGAACTGTCGAATGGGATGAAGGGCAATTCTGCCTGCAGTTGATCGACCAGCGGCGCCTGCCGGGAGAACTCTCGCTGCTGTCCTGCCGAACGTACCAGCAGGTCAGCCAGGCGATCCGCGAGATGGCGGTGCGCGGCGCGCCGGCGATCGGCGTCGCTGGCGCTTTTGGATTGGCGCTGGCTGCCCGGCAGAGTGAAACGGACGACCCCGCCAGGCTGCGCCTTGAGCTGGAGCAGGCAGCCAGCCTGTTGCGCAAGGCGCGCCCGACGGCGGTGAACCTGGATTGGGGCTTGCGCGCCGTGATGCTGAGGGTGGATCAAGCCGCCGGTGATGCCGGTGAGATGCGCCGGGCGGCGCTGCAAGCAGCGCTTGCGCTGGCTGAGGCGGACGTGCGCACCAACCGGCGCATGGCTGAGGTCGGAGCGGCGCTGATCGACGATGGAGACACCGTCATCCATCACTGCAACACCGGGGCGCTGGCTGCGGTGGATTGGGGCACAGCCCTGGGCGTGATCCGCATGGCGCACGAGCAGGGCAAGCGCCTGCACGTGCTGGTGGATGAGACCCGCCCGCGCCTGCAGGGCGCCCGGCTGACCGCCTGGGAGCTCAGCCAGTATGGCATCCCGTACGACATCATCGCCGATGGCGCCGCCGCTTACTTCCTGCGTTGCGGCAAGGTGCAAAAGGTGCTCTTCGGAGCGGACCGCGTGGCAGCCAACGGCGATGTCGCGAATAAGATCGGCACGTACCCGCTGGCGCTGGCTGCCAGCGATAACGGCGTGCCGGTGTACGCCGTCGTGCCGTTTTCGACGGTCGACCTGAGCCTGGCGCACGGGGACCTGATCCCCATCGAAGAGCGAGACCCGCAGGAGGTGCTCGGCATCCAGGTGGAGGGGCACGCGGTGACCCCAGCCGGGGCGAGCGCCCGCAACCCCGCCTTTGACGTGACGCCGCACCGCCTGCTAACCGCCATCGTCACCGAGCACGGCATCGTCCAGCCGCCGTTCCTTGAGCACCTGGCGGAAATTGCACGGCATTTGGAGATTTGAAACCAGATGGAATTGCGCGCAGGATCCCAGAGAAAGGATCTGCCATGAAGATCGTCTTAACCGGCTCGGTAGCCTTCGACTACCTGATGACCTTTCCAGGGTATTTCCGCGATCACATCATCGTGGAAAAGCTGGAGACCATCAGCCTGTCTTTCCTGGTGGAGAGCATGGTGCGCCTGCGCGGCGGCACGGCGCCCAACATCGCCTACACCCTGGCGCTGCTGGGGCAGCAGCCCTGCCTGTTTGCCACGGTGGGCGAGGATTTTGCGGATTACCGCGCCTGGCTGGAGAACAACGGTGTGGATACCACCTACGCCCGGCTCATTCCCGGCGTCTACACCGCCTCCTTCTTCGCCAACACCGATCTCTCCAACGCCCAGATCGCCAGCTTCTACCCCGGAGCGATGGCGTACGCCACGCAGCTCTCGCTGAAAGAGCTGGACCGGGCGCAAGCCAGCCTGGTGGTCATCTCGCCCAACGACCCGGGAGCCATGAAGCAGTACGTGCGCGAGTGCCAGGAGCTGGAGCAGGCGTACATCTACGACCCCAGCCAGCAGATCGTGCGCCTGGAGGCGGATGACATCCGCCAGGGCGTGGAGGGCTGCCTGGCGCTGTTTGTCAACGATTATGAATACGCCCTGATCCGCAAGCTGACCGGGCTGACCGCGGCCGGCATCCTGAAAAAGGCGCGTTTCATGGTGGTGACGCGCGGCGAGAGCGGAGCGACCATTTACACCCCGGAGGGCGAGTTCAATATCCCGGTCGTCCCGCCGGAGAAAATCGCCGATCCCACCGGTGTGGGCGACGCCTTCCGCGGCGGATTCATTACCGCTTACCAGTGCGGTCTGGACTGGGTCACCTGCGGGCGGATGGGCGCCCTGGCAGCCACGTACTGCCTGGAAAACACCGGTCCGCAAGGGCACCACTATACCGCCGGTGAATTCGTCGCCCGCTACCGGCGTTATTTTGAGGATGAGGGCAAATTAGATATCCTCATCCACTGAAAGATGATTCCGAAAACCGGCGTGCTGGGCTGCACGCCCGTTTTCGATCAAACTGTAGAATGAATTTCGCACCCATGGAGTGAAGCATGAAAAGTTACGATGTAAAAGATATCAACCTGGCGGAAGGTGGGCGCAGGAAGATCGAATGGGCAGAGAGAGAGATGCCCGTTCTGCGCCTGATCCGCGAGCGCTTCGAAAAAGAGCGCCCGCTGAAGGACTTGCGCCTTTCTGCCTGCCTGCATGTGACCACAGAGACCGCAAATCTGATGAAAACCCTGCACGCTGGCGGGGCGGAGGTCGTCCTGACCGCCTCCAACCCCCTCTCGACGCAGGATGATGTGGCGGCATCGCTGGTGACCCACCTGGAGATGCCCGTTTACGCCATCAAGGGCGAGGATAACGTCACCTACTACAAGCACATCAACGCTGCCCTCGACCACAAGCCGCACATGACCATGGATGACGGCGCCGACCTGGTGAGCACGATCCACAAAGACCGCCGCGAGCTGATGGCAGACATGATCGGCGGCACCGAGGAGACCACCACCGGCGTGATCCGCCTGCGCGCCATGGCAGCCGACGGGGCGCTCAACTTCCCGGTGATCGCGGTGAACGATGCGCAGACGAAGCATCTCTTCGATAATCGCTATGGCACCGGGCAGTCGACCATCGACGGCATCGTGCGCGCTACCAACATCCTGCTGGCAGGCAAGAACTTCGTCGTCGCCGGCTACGGCTGGTGCGGGCGCGGCCTGGCGATGCGCGCCCGCGGCATGGGCGCCAGCGTGATCGTCACGGAGGTCGATCCGCTGCCGGCGCTGGAGGCTGTGATGGACGGTTTCCGCGTCATGCCCATGCAGGAAGCCGCCGCCGTGGGCGATATCTTTGTGACCGTCACCGGAGACCTGAACGTGATCGACCGCTCGCATTTCGCGGCGATGAAGGATGGAGCGATCGTCGCCAATTCGGGGCACTTCAACGTTGAGATCAACATCCCGGCGCTGGAGGAGATGGCGAGTGAGAAGCGGCTGGTGCGTCCCTTTGTGGAGCAATACGAGCTGCAACGACGGGCGGCGCATCCACCTGCTGGGTGAAGGGCGCCTGATCAACCTGGCATCAGCCGAGGGTCACCCGGCGAGCGTGATGGATATGTCCTTCGCCAACCAGGCGCTGGCGATTGAGTACATGGTCAAGCACGCCAGCGAGCTGAGCAAGAAGGTGTATTCGGTGCCGGAGGCGATTGATAAGGAAATCGCCCGCTTGAAGCTGCGGGCGATGGGTGTGAAGATCGATGTGCTCACGGATGAGCAGGTCAAGTACCTGAACTCCTGGGAAGAAGGCACTTAATAAAAAGTGGGGGTTGCCATGCGCAGCCCCCACTTTTTACATATTACTCCGTCTGCACCACAATTTCAACGAAGATCGGATCTCCAAAGGGCACATCCTGGGGAGAGTACGCCTGCCAGGCGCTGCGGTAGGCGCCCGGCTCGCTGGGGGCGGTGAAGGTGAGACGGATTGCGGGCTGCGTCCCGCTGCGCGCCGGGTAGAGCGCCTGCACCAGCGGGGCGCCGAGGTCATCCCCGGCGATGAATTTCAGCCGGTAGCGGCTGTCCCAATTGCAGGTGCCGCTGTTCTCAACCTGCCACTGCTTGTCAACCAGGCTGCCCGGCAAGACCGGCGTGCCATCGGGTACGGACAGGTCGGTTACGAAGCGCAGGTTGTCCGTGCATTGCGGTGTGGGCGTCGCCTGGATCTCGACAGCAGCGGCTGGGGAGGTAGCCGTTGCGCTGGGAGCGGCAGGCAGCACGTTGGTTTGTGCGGACGCAGCGGTGGGGGGCATGTACATCACGGGCTTCGCCTGGCAACCGGCAAGCACAAGTGAAAGCAGGCTAAGGGCAGCGACCAGACGGTATAGCAGCATGGGTAAAAGCCTGTCAAATCAGTCGGGTTGGGCGTAGCCCAACCCGACTTGTTTAGGATCTACACCTCTGCATCCCCGGCGTCGTCTTCGTCTTCGTCGCCGGAGCTGATGGGTAGTGGAACCACGCCGCCCAGCGCCTGCTCGCGGATCGCCAGCTCGATCTCGTCCGCCAGGTCGCTGTTGGCGCGCAGGAATTCCTTGGCATTCTCGCGCCCTTGCCCGAGGCGGACATCGCCGTATGAGTAGAAGGAGCCGCGCTTGTTGATAATCTCGAGCTGCGGTCGCCAGGTCTACCAGGTCTCCAGCCTTGGAGATGCCCTCGTTGTACATGATGTCGAACTCGGCGGTGCGGAAGGGCGCGGCGACCTTGTTCTTGACCACGCGCACGCGCGTGCGGCTGCCGATGATTTCTGTGCCGAGCTTGATCGATTGGATGCGGCGCACGTCCAGGCGCACGGATGCGTAGAACTTCAGCGCCATGCCGCCGGTGGTCGTCTCGGAAGGTCCAAACATCACCCCGATCTTCTGGCGGAGCTGGTTGGTAAAGATGACCGTGGTATTGGTTTGCTTGATGGCGCCGGAGAGCTTGCGCAAAGCCTGCGACATGAGGCGCGCCTGCATGCCCATGGGCGAGTCGCCCATATCGCCTTCCACTTCAGCGCGTGGCACCAGTGCGGCGACCGAGTCGATGACGATCACGTCCAGCGCGCCGGAGCGCACCAGGGTCTCGGTGATCTCGAGCGCCTGCTCGCCCATATCGGGTTGTGAGATGAGCAGGTTGTCGACGTCCACGCCGCAGCGCTCGGCGTAGGAAGGGTCGAGGGCGTGCTCCATGTCGATGTATGCTGCCGTGCCGCCCATCTTCTGCACCTCGGCGACGATGTGCTGGCAGATGGTGGTCTTGCCGGAGGATTCCGGTCCAAAGATCTCTGTGATGCGCCCGCGCGGCACGCCGCCCACTCCCAGGGCGATATCCAGGGAAAGGGAGCCGGTCGGGATGACTTCAACCGAATGGTGCTGGGATTCGCCCAGGCGCATGATCGCGCCGTCTCCATAGCGCTTGGTGATGTCACCGATCGCCTTGTCCAGAGCCTGGTTCTTGGAACCATCCGTCTCAGCCGGGGGGGCAGTTTTACGCGCCATCATCTATATTCTCCTTCTATGAATGAAAACTATCTCGATTTACCGGGATTTACCGTGAGGTTGTCCGGATTTGGGAGTGTGAAGGCGGCTCTGCCGCCTTCACACTCCCAAATCCGGGTAATTCCACAGCGATTACCACTGAACCAATTTCTCTTAGTTTAGCACAAATGTTCTCGGTGTCAAGGTTCGCGCCAGGCAAAAAAATATGGCGCTATCAAGGGGTGGGCGAGAGCGTTGCCTGGGGAGGGGTAAAGTCTGAGGTGGGCGTCGGCGGGAGGTTTGTGGTGAAGCCCTTCCTGCCCTGGAACTTGAAATAGCTCACCCGACCTGGCTCGATGGCGATGTCATAATTATACAACGTCCCGCCAAAGGGCATCAGGATAGTGTAAGCGCCTGCAGGCAGGTCGCCGATGACCAGGTTCTCCCGGTAGTAGGGGTCTTTATTGATCGCCCCTTCGCCGTAGGTGTTGACGATCCAGTTTTGCCCGGTGTCCTTGGAGCGGATCGTCACGGGCGTGCTCACCAGGTCGGCGCCGGCGGTGCCCATCACGCGCCCGGCTAAGATGCCCCAACCCTGGGGCGGCGCCAGCCAGAGCTCGGGGTTGCGGCTGCCGGAGAAGGTGTTGCGCCCGATGCGGATTTCAAAATGCAGGTGCGCGCCGGTGACCTTGCCCGTCTCGCCGCTCAGCCCCAACACATCGCCCGCCTGCACCTGCTGGCCGCGCGCTACGTCCACCCGGGAGAGATGCCCGTAGACGGTGAAGAGGTTCTCCTCCTGGTAGCCAAAATCATGCTTGATGGCGACCGCCAGCCCGTAAGGATCGGTGAGGTCCTCGCTGCCCTTGAACAAGCCCCAGCCCGCCCAGATCACCCTGCCGGAGCCAGCCGCCAGCACCGGTGTGCCGGTGGGGGCAGGGATATCGATGCCGGTGTGCACCACCTCCGGCAGGAAGACGCCGCCGTAGCGGTAATCGGCAAGGGGCCAGTTGACCTCGTCGGCGGCGATGGGACGGGCAAAGTAGAAGTGATCCTGGGGCGTTGGCGCCCACGGGGTGGGGTAGAGCGGCGGTCTCCAGGCGGATACGGGGGCGGGTCGCTGGCGTGGGGAACACGAACTGCAGCGGGTCTTCGACCGGCGTGGGGATCTGCAGGTACGCCTGGCTGGTCTCGGAGGTGGCCGCCTGCTCAACCGCCAGCACCTCGGTAGGCGTGGGGGGCGCCGGGCTGGCAGACTCGAGGGCTGCGGTCTCCACCCATGCCTGGGTTTCCACGGGCTGCGTGTTGGGCGCAGGCGCAGGGGTGCGGCAGGAGCTCAGCGCCAGGCAGCAGAACAGGGTCAGCATGCCGCGCCTGAGCAAACCCATCCTATCGCTCCTGCCTGGAATGCGCTTCATGGCGTGCGCGTGGGTGCAGGCGAGCCGAGTGGGGTAGGGGTGGCGGCAGGCGTACGCGTGGGTCGCGGTGTGCGGGTGGGGGTGGGGGTGCGCGTCGGCCAGCGGGTTTTGGTGGGGGTCTGGGTGGGCGCCATTGCCGGAGTGGCAGTCACCAGCGCATCCGCCGGGTAGAGCTGGCTCATGGCGGATTGCCAATCCAGCCCATCGGAGGAGATCAGCTCATTGTAGCGCGACGCTGCCATAGCGGAGCGCCAGGTGATCAGGGCGGGCAAACGCTCCCAGCCGTAATCGGCTGCCAGGGCGGTCAGGTCGAGCCAGTAACCCGCCGGCAGCGAGGGGGCGGTTGCGCCGCCCTGCTCGTAATAGCGAGGGTCGCCGCTGTAGCGGGCGTTGAAGTTCCACGGCATCTGGCTCAGCGGTCTGCCCTGGGCGCCGTCCTGGTAGCGCGTGCGCACGAAAACGCGCCAGTACACCTCGCCGGCAAAATCCTCGCGCAGCACCACCATCCAGCCAGCGTTCATCGGTCCGGGGTTGAGTGAGAAGGCGCGTCCGGTGTACAGCCAGTCTTCGAGCATGCCCGGGAAGAGCGGCGTGGTGAGGGGAACGTAGGCATTTTCCAGCGTCGAGAGGATATCCCAGCCGATGCGGGTAGCCAGGGCGGAGCGCAGCCCGTTGAACGACTCGTCCACCAGGTCATGCAGGTAGGGGTACGGGGCGTCCAACTCCGGCAGCTCCACCACGCGCTGGCGGGAGGCGGGCATATCGGCGGCAGGCGTGAGCGCCGTTTGCCAGGGCGGGAGGGCAGTGACCTGCGCCGCCTGCTGCATGCTCAGCGGCAGCGGATCCGGCAGGCTGGCAGGTCCCCAGCTCAGACCCTGCAGCGCGCCTGCCAGGGGGATGGGCGGCAGGGCAAGACCAGGAGAGCTCACCGGGTATCCGGTCAGGTATTGCTGGTTTGGGCTTACCAGCGCGCTGAAGAGAACCTCTCCGCTCGGGCTCCACACGGACCAGGCGCCACTGCCCACCGGGCGGGCAGCAGCAGGCGCCGCAACGATGTCCGTGATGTACAGGCTCTGGAAGCCGTCCGAGGCGGAAGCCCAGGCAAGCTGCCTGCCATCCGGCGACCAGGCGGGATGCAGGTCGCTTGCGCGCGGCAGGCGGCTGACGTTTTGGAAGCGCCCGTCCACTTGATCCAGGTCAGCCAGCCATACTTCCTCGTCGCCGCTGCGGTTGGAGATAAAGGCGATCTGCCGCCCGTTGGGAGACCAGGCGGGGCTGGTATCGGCTGCCGGGTGATCCGTCAGGCGGATGACCTGCGGCTCGCTCCCGTCCACCGCGGATACCGCGCGGATGAACAGGTCGAGGTTATCGATGCTCCCCGGGGCAGCCGGCGTGGGGGTGCCATCCTGGGCAGGGGAACTCTCCGTTTCAGCCGGCGGGGCGTAGCTCTCGTAAACCAGCCACTGCCCGTCTGGCGACCAGGAAGGTGAAGCGTCGTACTCGGGCGTGTCGGTCACCTGGCTGATCTCGCCCGAGGCGAGGTCGAGGATGTAGAGGTCCCAATGCCCGCCGCGGTTCGAGGCGAATGCCAGGCGGGAGCCATCCGGGCTGGCGGCGGGAGTGATATCGTCCCAGGCGCCGTGCGCCAGGCGGGTGAAGGGCAGGTGCTGCGGGTGGTAGGCGAACAGGTGGGCATAGCCGCCTTCGCTCATGGAGAAGAAAATCACACCATTCTCCACGGTCAGCCCATCGAATATGGATACGCCCGCTGCGGAGACGAGGGTCTGAGTTGGGGTGGTGGTTGCGGTGATGGTCTGGGTAGGCGCCGGGCGGGAAGGGGTGGCGCTGGCTTGCGGTACCTGGGTCCAGCCAGCCGGGGGTGTGCCGGTCCAGGGCATGCTGGCGCCGTGCAGGGCGGTGGAGCTGGACCTGACCTGCGCTTGCGCTTGCGGCGGGTCGCCTGTGAAACGCCCGTTGAGCACCAGGAAAGCCAGACCGGCGGCGATGAATACCAAAACCCACAAGCGGAAGCGGCGCTGGCTGGCTCTGCGCTTGATTTCCATATCTCTAAAGGGGTAGGGGCTGAAATCGGCAGGCATGGCAGTCTATCTCATGGCGGGATCGCCCGAGGGCATTGTAGCATGAGCGCAAGGGAGCGTCAATTACAGGCGTGTTTGCCTGCGCCTTCAATGTTGTAAGGTTGCGTGCAAGATTTGAGCCTGGCTCGGGTCAGGCGGAGGCGGTGGGGATGTGAAAAACCGCCTGCGCCGTGTCGACCACCTGGCGGCGGCTGGGATCGGTGAAGCTCGCCGGGTCGTCTGCTTCGCCCTGCCGCGCCGGCACGTAGAAGACCGAGACGGAGATGGTGTATTCGCCGTCGTCAACCGCGCCGCGCAGGTGCATGGTCAGCTCCATTTTGGTGATCATGGTCTCGACAATGCTGGCGGTGGCGACGACCTGCCCGGAGGGGTTGTGGATGGTGATATCGGCGTTGGGTCGTTTCTGGAAAGGCGTCACTTCCAGGTAGATGCCCACGCGGCGGTTATCCTGCCAGGGAGCGGCGCGCAGGTCTTTGACGCGCACCTCGTCCGGGGGCAGGGGGATGGCGGTGGGGTCTTGGAAGAAAATATCCAACTGTGTCCCTTTTAGACGCCATGCGAAAATGGGGTAGAAGCCCGGCTTCTACCCCATTTTCGGGATCATGCTCACATGCCTGCCATATACGCCAGCCCGACGGTGCCGGGTCCGGCGTGCGTGCCGATCACCGGACTTACACTGGCCAGGATGCTCTCGACCGGTTTCAACTGCTCCGTTGCCAGAACCAGGATCTCTTTGGCTTCGGCTTCGGCGTTGGCGTGCAGGGTCGCCAAACGCACCGGCTGGCGACCGGCGCAGCGCTCAACGACCAGCTCCACCAGGCGCTGAAGGGATTTCTTGCGCGTGCGCACCTTCTCGATGCCCTCCACCCGCCCGCCGGTGACTTCCAGGATGGGCTTGATGTTGAGGGCGGTTGCCAGGAAGCGGCTGCCGCCGCCGATGCGCCCGCCGCGGTGCAGGAATTCCAGGGTGTCCACGGCAAAGACCACGCCCACGTGCTGGCGCGCTTCCTCCGCCAGGGCTTTGCACTCCGCCAGGCTGGCGCCGCCCTGGGCGAGGCGCGCGACGGCCAGCACCTCGAAGCCCAACGCCATGGCGGTGGTATTGGAATCGACGATCTCAATCGTCGCATCCGGATTGGCGGCTTTGGCGTGGATGGCTGAATTGATGGTGCCCGAAAGGGAGTTGGAGAGCAACAGAGCCAGGATGTCGTAGCCCTGCTCTTTCAAGTCTCCGAAGATCTTGGTGAAGTCCGGGATCGTCACCTGCGAGGTGGATGGCATCACCGTGGCTTTCGACAGCCGGGTGTAGAATTCGTCGGGTTGGATATCCACGCCGTCTTTGAATGATTGGTTGCCCCAGATCAGCACCTGAGGCGCAATCGTCAGATTATATTCCTTCACCAGGTCGGCGGGAATATAAGCCGTGCTGTCGGTCACGATGGCTACTTTTGCCATAACTCCTCCTTTGGGAAATGAGAGCGATCCTGAAAAATGGGTCTTTCAATATTCCGAGCCGTGTCAATTCTGTAGCTTAATAACCCCGCCGGGTGGAGTTAGTTACGTTGGCGCGTTTGCACCTTGACCATTCCCCGCTTCCATACTAAAATGCAGTGCTGTGTTCGAGAACCTGACAGAACGCCTTGATAATGTATTTAAACAGTTGCGCCGGCGCGGCAAGCTATCCGAGCAGGATGTGGATGCCGCCATGCGCGAAGTGCGCCTGGCGCTGCTTGAGGCGGATGTCAACTATGCAGTCGTGAAGGATTTCGTGGCGCGTGTGCGCGCCCGGTCCGTCGGGTCCGAGGTCTCCAAGGCGCTCAACCCGGCGCAGCAGGTCATTAAAATCGTCAATGAAGAGCTCATCGCCACGCTGGG
Organism: uncultured Chloroflexia bacterium; assembly: GCA_963702535.1. GTDB lineage: Bacteria > Chloroflexota > Anaerolineae > Anaerolineales > UBA4823 > CAVPDG01. The sequence continues at coordinate 125,597 of CAVPDG010000024.1, forward strand.
TCCGGTCGAGCGTCTCAACCTCAGCGGACCCCGCCCGCGTGCCATTATGCTCGTCGGGCTGCAAGGCTCGGGCAAGACGACTGCCGCGGGCAAGATCGCCAGGCTGCTGCGCTCCCAGGGCGAGCGAGTGATGCTCGTCGCCTGCGACCCCTACCGTCCGGCGGCTGTCCGCCAGCTTGAAACGCTCGGCGAGCGGTTGAGCGTGCCGGTGCATTACGAGGAGGGCGTCAAGCCGCCGCAACTGGCTGAGCGCGCCTTCGACAAAGCGCAGAAGGGCGGCTTCACCATCATCATCCTGGATACAGCCGGGCGCTCCCAGCTCGACCAGGTATTGATGGACGAGCTCCAGGCAATCCAGCGCCGCGTGCCGCCAGCCGAGACCCTGCTGGTGGTGGACGCCATGATCGGTCAGGAAGCGGTGAACATCGCCAAAGGCTTCCGCGACTCGATCTCGCTCAGCGGGCTGGTGCTGACCAAGATGGACGGCGATGCGCGCGGCGGCGCAGCGATCTCGATCCGCGCTGTGACCGGCGTGCCGATCAAGTTCCTCGGCACCGGCGAGGCGCTGGATGCGATGGAGGCTTACGATCCAAATCGCCTTGCTTCCCGCATCCTGGGCATGGGTGATATGATCGGTCTCATCGAGCGCGCCGAAGCGGCGTACGATGACAAGACCGCCGCCCAGCAGGCGCAGAAGCTGATGTCGGGCGAGTTCACCCTGCAGGATTTTGCCGACCAGCTCAAGCAGCTGCGCAAAATGGGACCTTTGAACCAGCTCTTGGAGATGATGCCGGGTGGTATGGGGCAGATGGCGCGCCAGATCGACCCGAAGGATGCTGAGAAGCAGCTCAAGTTTACAGAAGCCATCATCAGCTCGATGACGCCTCTCGAGCGCCGCAAGCCGGATGTGTTGAACGCCAGCCGCCGGCGGCGCATCGCGCGGGCTCCGGCACCGACGTCCAGGATGTCAACCGGCTGATCAAGCAGTACCGCGAGGCGCAGCGCCTCTTTAAAACAATCAAGAAATCTGGCAAGCGTGGTTTGCCGCGCTTGTTTGGTTAGGCAGCTCCGGCTGCTGTTGTCCGGTTGGGAACCACGCTCACGCCTCCTCCGCGTACCCTCGAGCGGGTTTGATGCAGGACAATTGGAAAATTGGAAAATACCTAGTCAGGAGAAAGATCGATGGTTCGTATTCGTTTGCGCCGGATTGGTCTCAAAGGGCAGCCCAGCTACCGTATCGTAGCAGCCGATAAAGAAAGCCCGCGTGATGGCCGTTTCCTCGAAATTTTGGGCTTTTATAACCCACGTACTGAGCCCGCCACAATTCAGCTCAAGGAAGAGCGCATCTATCACTGGATGAGCAATGGCGCTCAACCCAGCGAGTCGGCGCTGCAGGTCTTCAAGAGCGCAGGTCTGCTGGACCGCTATGAGCGCTACAAGAAGGGTGAAGCGCTCGAAACGCTGATGCAAGAAGCTGAGTCGGCTCAGGTTACTCGCAACGTCAGCGATAAGACACGCCTGGAAGGTCCGACGAAGAAGTCTCAGAAGATATAAAGGCTGTTCGAAGCCTGACCCATAGAGGTGCGTTTTGAAAGAGCTGGTCGAATTCATTGCTCGGTCTCTGGTGGATGATCCCACGCAGGTGCGCGTCGTTCAAAAGCGGCAAGGATCAACCGTGAACTTGAAGCTGTATGTAGCCAAGGAAGACATGGGCAGGGTGATTGGCAAAGGCGGGCGGGTAGCCAATGCCATGCGCGTCCTGCTGCGGGTGGCAGCCGCCCAGGAAGGCAAGCGCGCCATCCTGGATGTCGATGATATGCGATGAGCGAGGCAAATCCTCCCGCTCAGCCCCAAGAACCAGCAGGCTCGTCCAACTCGGGCGAGCCTGTATTTTTGGTCGTCGGCAAGCTGCGCCGCCCGCACGGCGTACACGGCGAGATGCTGATGGACGTGCTCACCGACTTCCCGGAGCGGCTCTCGCCCGGCGTGCAGGTGTTCGTCGGGGAAGACCACCGACCCTGCCTGATCCGCAGCGCCCGCTGGCAGATGAACGCCATGCTGGTGACGTTCCAGGGATTCAACGACCCGGAAGCGGTGGGCGCACTGCGCAACCTGCTGGTGACGGTGCGCGCCGATGAGATCCCCGCCCTGGAAGATGGGGAATACTACCACCACGAATGCCTGGGTATGGCGGTAGTCGACGAGACCGGTGAGCGGATCGGGGTGATCACCGAGATCCTCGAATCCTCCGCCCACGATATCTTCGTTGTGAAAACCGGGCAGAACAAAGAAGTGCTCATCCCGGCGACGGATGAGGTGTTGCTCAAGGTGGATGTGCAGCGCGGTGAGATGCAGGTGCGTTTGCTGCCAGGGCTAATCCCGGGTACGGAAACGTAGCGGATCCCTTTCTGCCAGCGACTTTTCAGATTTGTGCGCCCCCAATGACTTGACAATTTAAAAGCCATTGTGGTATTCTCTCCCCCGTATTTATTGTTAATAATGAAGAATTGATCTCTCATCGCTGAGGAACCATTTTGGACGATTACCGCAAGTACTGGGTAGGCTTCAACCTGGTCAAAGGCATTGGGGCGGCGCGCCTGCGCGCTTTGCTCCAGCATTTCGGGGATATCGAGGCAGCCTGGAACGCCTCTCCCCAAGCCCTGCAGTCAACCGGGCTGGGCAACAAGGTGATCGAGACCTTTTTGCAGGTGCGGCGTGAAGTCGATCTGGATAGCGTGATGCAGCGCATCGCTTCCAAAGGCATCACGGTGCTCACCTGGGAAGAGGATGCCTACCCCCGGCGCTTGAAGGAGATCGAGCAGCCGCCGCCGGTGCTGTACCTGCGCGGTAGCTTGCTGCCCGCCGATGAGTGGGCGGTTGCTATCGTCGGCACGCGGCGTATCACCGCCTACGGTCGCCAGGTGACCGAGGAGGTCGCCACAACCCTGGCGCGCAGCGGCGTGACCGTGGTCTCCGGTCTGGCGCGCGGCGTCGAACTCGGTGGCGCACAAGGCAGCCCTGGATGCCGGCGGGCGGACGATTGCCGTGCTGGGCAGCGGTGTGGATGTGATCTACCCCTCCGAGCATCGCAGCCTGGCGGAGCGGATGAGCGCCAGCGGCGCAATCTTGAGCGATTACCCTGTGGGCACGGCGCCGGATGGCGTCAACTTCCCGCCCCGCAACCGCATCATCTCCGGGCTCTCGCTGGCTGTCATCGTGGTGGAAGCCGGTCAGAAAAGCGGCGCCCTGATCACCGCCGAGTTTGCCGCAGAGCAGGGCAGAGATGTCTTCGCCGTGCCGGGCAATATCAACGCCCCGCAGAGCGCCGGGTGCAATGCCTTGATCCAGCAGGGAGCGCGCCCGCTGCTCCAGGCGCGCGACGTCCTGGAGGCGCTGGACCTGACCATGGTGCAGGAGCAGCGCACGGCGCGCACGGCGCTGCCAGCCGACGCTACCGAGCAGCAGCTCCTGGCGATCGTCGGTCAGCAGCCCTTGCATATCGATGATATCCGCAACCAGGTCAGCCTGCCCGTCGAGCAGGTGACAGCAGCCCTGGCGATGATGGAGCTGAAGGGCATGGTGCGTAGCGTGGGCGGTATGCGCTACGTGGCGGTGCGCGAGCTGGCAGCCGGTTATGAACCTACCGGCGCTGAGGATGAAAAATAAGGTGGGAAAAAAAGGTGAGGAAATCCGATCTATGTTAGCCAACTATTATGCTGTGATTATGGCTGGGGGTGGAGGCACCCGTTTATGGCCCTCTCGCGCAAGAGGCGACCCAAGCAAATGCTCCGTCTCCTGGAGGAGCGCAGCCTCTTCCAGACCTCGGTGCAAAGGCTGGATGGCGTCTTTCCTGCCGACCATATCTACGTGGTCACCGTGGAAGAGCAGGCGGCAGAGCTGCAGCAGCAGTGCCCACAAATTCCGGCGGAGAATTACCTGTTGGAGCCCATGCCGCGCGGCACGGCTTCCGTCATCGGCTTGGCGGCGGTGGCGCTCAAGCGCCGCGACCCACATGCCATGATGGCTGTGCTCACTTCTGACCATTACATCGGCAATGAGCCGGGTTTTCGCGAGCTGCTCGCTGCAGCTTACGACGTAGCCCAGGAGGATTACCTGGTCACCCTGGGCATCTCGCCCACGTTTGCCGCAACCGGTTATGGTTACATCCAGCGCGGCGCCCTGTTGGGCAGCTACCGGGATTACGAGGTGTACCGGGCTCTGCGCTTCAAAGAGAAGCCGGCAGAGAAGCAGGCGCAGCGCATGCTCGCCTCCGGCGACCATAGCTGGAACTCGGGCATGTTCGTCTGGAAAGTGGATCGCATTCTGGAAGAGTTCGCCGGGCAGATGCCTGAGCTTGCCGGCGCTCTGGAGAGCATCTCAGAAGCCTGGGATAGCGGGAACAGGTCCTCCGTGGTGCATAATATCTGGCCATCTTTGAAGAACGAGACGATCGATTATGGCATCATGGAGAACGCCCAAAACGTGGCGGTGATCCCGGCAACCGGCTTGCGCTGGAGCGACGTGGGCAGCTGGGATTCTCTGTTCGAGGTGATCGAAGGCGACGCTACCGGCAATATCGTCATGGGCGGCAAGCATATCGGTCTGGATACCAACCAGTCGCTGGTGTACGTCAACCAGGAGCACCGCCTGATCGTCACCATCGGCGTGGACGACCTGATCGTCGTCGATACCGGGGACGTGCTGCTCGTCTGCCGTAAGGACCAGGCGCAAAGGGTGCGCCAGGTGGTCAACCACCTGGTGGAGACGGGGCAGGAATACTTATAATAAAATCGGCAGTGCAGCCGTTTTTCTGAAGGAGGAACTTAACCTTGGAAGCTTATTGTGTGAAATGTAAAGAGAAGCGCGAAGTCATCGACCCCAAGCCGGTGTTCACCCAGGCTGGCGCGCCTGCCACGCAGGGCATTTGCCAGGTGTGTGGGACGAAGCTGTTCCGCATGGGGCGCACGGAAGCCCATGCAGGTCTGCAGGCGGAAGATCACCCTGCCAAGCCGCGCGAGAAGCGCTCCGGCAAGCTGGTGATTGTCGAGTTGCCTGCCAAGGCGCGCACCGTTGGGCGCTTCCTGGGTAAGGGCTACACGGTGAAAGCCTCCGTGGGTCACGTGCGTGATCTGCTCAAGTCGCAGATCTCCGTCGATGTCGAGCACGATTTCACGCCCAAGTACCGCGTGCTCAAAGAGAAGCGCGTGGTGGTCAAGGAGCTCAAGGACCTGGCGAAAAAGGCGGAGGAGATCTACCTGGCGACCGACCCGGACCGCGAAGGCGAGGCGATCGCCTGGCACCTGTTGCAAGCCACAGACCTGGAGCCGCGTCTCACGCAGCGCGTGGTATTCCACGAGATCACCGAGCCGGCGATTGCCGAAGCCTTTTCCCACCCGCGCGAGATCAATACCGACCTGGTCGACGCGCAGCAGGCGCGCCGCGTCCTGGATCGCCTGGTGGGCTACAACCTGAGCCCGCTTGCTGTGGCGCAAGGTGCGCGGCAGGCTTTCTGCCGGGCGGGTGCAGTCGGTGGCGCTGCGGCTGGTCGTCGACCGCGAGCGCGAGATCGACGCCTTTAACCCGGTGGAGTACTGGTCTCTGGCGGCTGAGCTGCTGCCGCAGGGTGGCAAGGATACCTACCTTGCCAAGCTGGTCAAGGTGGATGGCGAAGAGCCGCAATTGGGCAGCGAGGCGGATGTCAAGCCGCTGCTGGTGGATATGGAAAAGGCGGCGTACCAGATCAGCAAGATCAAGCAGGGCGAGCGCCGCCGCAATCCCTCTCCGCCGTTCATCACCAGCACGCTGCAGCAGGAAGCCAGCCGCAAGCTGGGCTACAACGCCCGGCGCACCATGGCGCTGGCGCAGGGGCTTTACGAAGGCATCGATATCGGCGAAGGCGGCGCCGTGGGCTTGATCACCTACATGCGCACCGACTTCGACCAACGTCTCTGAGCTGGCGCAGAACGAAGCGCGCCAGTTCATTGCAGATCGCTACGGCAACAAGTTCCTACCGGACGAGCCGCCCAAGTACAAGACCAAAGCCCTGGGCGCGCAGGAAGCGCACGAAGCCATTCGCCCCACTTCCGTGATGCGCCAGCCGGGCGCCATCAAGGAGTTCCTGGCGAACGACCAGTTCCGCCTTTACCAGCTCATCTGGCAGCGCTTCGTCGCCTCCCAGATGTCTGCCGCGCTGTTCAACACCCTGACCGTCGAGATCGGCTCGCAGACCTCGCTGCACGAATACCTGCTGCGGGCTTCCGGATCGACGGTGCTCTTCCAGGGCTTCTTGATCGTCTATGAAGAAGCCAAAGACGAGGACCAGAAAGGCGAGGAAGAGCCGGAGACGCGCATCCCCGCCAACCTGGAGGAGGGTCAGCCGCAGAAGCTGGTGCGCCTGCTGCCGGAGCAGCACTTCACCCAGCCGCCGCCGCGCTTTACCGAAGCCAGCCTGGTGCGCGCCCTGGAAGAGTTCGGTATCGGGCGCCCTTCCACCTATGCCCCGATTATGACCACCCTGCAGCAGCGCGGTTACGTGCTGCGCGAGAACAAGCGGCTGACGCCCACCGAGACGGGTATCCTGGTCAACGATATGATCAGCGAGCACTTCCCCAACATCGTCGACGCGGGCTTCACGGCGAAGATGGAGGAAGACCTGGACCTCATCGCCGAGGGCAAGCAGCCCTGGGTGGATACGATCCGCACGTTTTACGCGCCGTTCGCCTTGCAGGTGGAAGCCGCCGATAAAGCCATCCCCGAGATGAAAGCCGAGCTCGAGCCGGTGGGCAGGGCGTGCCCGGAATGCGGTCACGAGCTGGTCATCCGCTGGGGGCGCTACGGCAAGTTCATCAGCTGCAGCGGCTTTCCCGACTGCCGCCATACCGAGCCCTGGCTGCAAAAGATCGGTGTGACCTGCCCCAAGGATAGCGGCGATATCGTAGAGCGCAAAACGCGCAAAGGGCGGATGTTCTTCGGCTGCGCCAATTACCCCGCCTGCGACTTTACCTCCTGGAAGCGCCCCCTGGCGAAGCCTTGCCCGCAGTGCGGCGGCATGCTGGTCGAAGCCGATAAGCGCAATGCCCGCTGCTTGAGCTGCGAAGAGCAGTTCCCGCTGGATGAGATGACTTCCGGTGAGCAGGCAGAATAGGCACAAAGCTTGCATCTTGGGGAGCATTCATATGTTGTTAGGGTATTCCGGTTTTTGGTGCGCAGGCGGGCGTACGCCCGCCTGCGCACCAAAAACCGGTAACAACCTTTTAGTGCATCTGCATCTTGCTTAGGGACGCCGGATGGCGCAGAATGTGTTAGAATAGATGTGCTATTTTGGCGCTGGATATGTGTCAGATCAACGGAGAGGACAAATGGACGCTATCAAAGAACAAAGCAAAAAACCGTGGGTGATTATCGTCGCGGGGTTGCTTGTCGGGCTGATCCTGGGGTTGATTTACGCCTGGGCGATCAACCCGGTGCAGTGGACGGATGCCCCCATCGACATGTTGAGGCCCGAGCTGCAAGAAGAATACATGCGCATGGCGATTGATTCTTATAGCGTCAACCAGGATGTTGCCCAGGCGCAAGCCCGCTACAACGCCGTTGGAGAAAACAAGGAGCTGGTCCTGGCTCAGATCGAGGCAAACCCCGGCAGCCAATCGCCGCAATCGATCCAGGCGTACGCCGCCGCAGTCCAGGCTCCACCGGTTGCAGCACCCGGCGCCACGCCTGAGGCGGGAGGCGAGCCTGAGAAAGCCGCAGGCAGCGCCTGGCGCTGGATACTGCCCTTGCTCTGCCTGGTTGTCCTGGGCGTGGCCGGCGTTTTGTTCTACCTGCTCTACTGGCGCAACCGCCCTCAGAAGAGCGCTCCGCCCGAGTCCACCTATACCCAGGCGTCTACCCGTCCTGCCGCCGTCTCAGAGTACACCGGCGTTGGCGAAGAGCCCCCCATGGTGCAGTTCATGGCGACTTACAAGCTGGGTGATGACCTGTTCGACGACTCGTTCAGCATCGACTTGCCCGGCAGGCGAGTTCCTGGGCGAGTGCGGCGTGGGCATCTCGGAGATCATCGGCGTGGGCGAGCCCAAGAAGGTGACCGCTTTCGAGGTCTGGTTGTTCGATAAGAACGATATCCAGACCGTCACCAAGGTGCTGATGAGCGCTCACGCTTTCCTGGATGAAACCATCCGCCAGCGCCTAGAATTGAAGGGCGACCCCGTGCTGGCAGAGCCGGGCAGCGAGGTTGTGCTCGAAACGCAGACCCTACGCCTGGTCGCCCGGGTTGTCGATATGGCATACGGCGATGGGGCTTTGCCCGAGCAGAGCTTCCTGGAGCGCTTGCTGCTCGAGCTGGCTGTCTGGGCTGAAGCTAATCTCTCGTTAGATAAATTGTAGGGGCGACGCGCGCCCCTAATCCTTCAGAGAGTGAATTGATACTCGTGCGGCAACCGCACGCAGTATTTATTTACTCTAAGGTGAATAAGCTTTTCTTACTCGATCTCGATGATCTCCAGCCACAAGGCGCCGCCTGGCGTCTGCACTTCCACCCGGTCGCCCACCCGGCGACCCATCAAAGCGCTGCCGATGGGCGATACGTGCGAGATGCGCCCATTGCGCGGGTCGGCTTCTTTCGCACCCACGATCAGGTAGCTTTCCGGCGCTTCGCCCTCTTCCATCACTGTGATCCTGGCGCCGACTTCGACCACCTCGCGGGTCCTGAATCGTTCTGCTCGATGATCGTGGCGTTCTTGAGTAAATACTCCAGCTCCATGATCTTTCCCTCGAGGAAGCCCTGGTCTTCTTTCGCCTTGTGGTAATCGGCGTTTTCGGAGAGGTCGCCCATCTGGATGGCAGACCGCAAGCGCTCGGAGATTTCCTGGCGGGCAGGACCTTTGAGCTGCTCGAGCTCTGCCTTGAGCCGGGCGGCTCCCTCGGAAGTTAAATACAACTTATCATTCATCTCACCAGCTCCATTAATTACCTGGCTCATTCGGGATTAACCATGATGATTTCCGGATTTGGGGCGCACTTTCATCGGATGCTGCCGCTATCCCGATGACCTGTCGGCATATTATAACCTGATCTTGTAGGAATTATCTGATTAGGGCTTGATGGTCGGATCGAATAGCTTGTTGTACTCATCCACCGCAAAGCGATCGGTCATGCCGGCGATATAGTCGCAGATGGTGCGCTCCGGCCCGTATTCTTCGATCAGGTTCTGCACGTGCACCGGCAGGATCTCCGGCTCTTTTGCATAAGCGTTGAACAGCTCGCGGAAGATGCGCTCAGCTTTGACCGCCATGCGCACCACGCGGTGGTGGCGGTATAGCTTGGTGTACAGGAAATCTTTGATCTGGCGGTTGCGGCGGTGCATATCTTCGCTGAAGCTGACCACATTGTACTCCAGGCGTTGCACCTCCTCGGCGGAGCGCGGCCCGCTCTCCTGCAGGCGCAGGTGCGTCGTCTGTACCAGGTCCGAGACCTCGATGCCGATCAGGCGGCGGATCAGGCGGTGGCGGTCCACGTCGTCCAGGGTGGGACCGCGCCAGCCTACGCTCTCCGAGAGGATCTCCCACAGCGTGATGCCTTCCAGCATGAGCGGGGTGATCATCCCCGAGCGCAGCCCGTCATCCAGGTCGTGGGCGGTATAGGCAAGCTCGTCGGCGGCGTTGGCGATCTGCGCTTCGAGCTGCCCGCGCAGCTCGGGGTTGTATTCTGATGCGTCGGAGACATCGTACTCCGACTCGTGCTTGACGATGCCCTCGCGCACCTCCCAGGTCAGGTTCAGCCCCGGGAAATCCGGATAGCGCCTTTCCAGCCGGGTGACAATGCGCAAGGATTGCTTGTTGTGGTCGAAGCCGCCGTGCTCGTTCATCAGTCGCGCCAGGGCGACCTCGCCGGAGTGCCCAAAAGGCGGGTGCCCCAGGTCGTGCGCCAGGCAGATGCTCTCCACCAGGTCTTCGTTGGCGCCCAGGGCGCGGGCGATGGTGCGGGCGATCTGCGAGACCTCCAGGGTATGCGTCAGGCGGGTGCGGTAGTAATCGCCCTCGTAATTGATGAACACCTGCGTTTTGTACTCCAGGCGGCGGAAAGCCGTGGTGTGCAGGATGCGGTCGCGGTCGCGCTGGAAAGCCGTGCGGTATTCCGGCTCCTCATCGGGGTAGACGCGCCCCTGGGTATTGCGGCTGCGGCAGCCGTAAGGCGCCAGGGCTTGCTCTTCGATGGATTCGAGCTGGTAGCGGTTGAATAACATGGTCTTTGCCTGTCCCGTCTAAAGGATTGCCTGGCGCTGGATGCGGGTGCCGATGCGGGCGCCTTGCAGGGCTTGTTCAACGGCGCCCGGCAACTCGCCGGAGAAGATCAGTATCTGCAGGTTGGGGAGCTGCCGGACAAGCTCCAGGCTTTGCAGCACCTTGCTCGCCATGCCGCCAGTGACATCCGCGGCGCTGGAGCCGCCCAGCGCGCCGAGGTGCTCGTGGATGTTGGCGGGGGTGATCGCCTCGATCAGCCGGGTGCAAGCCGGGTAATCTGCCCACACCCCCTGCTCCAATCCCGCCAGCAGGATTTTGTCCGGGTTTAAGTGGATCGCCAGGTGGTCGAAAAGGTCTTCGGTGGAGAGGATCGTGCCGCCGCGCCGGGTATCGAAGATCACATCGCCGTGGATCACGGGTAATAAACCGGCGCTCAGGGCGTGCTGGATCGGCGCCAGGTCCCACGAGAGCACCTTGCCATCCTCAGCGATCACGGCTGCGCTGGGGTGCAGGGCGATGGCTGGCAAACCGGCGGCGTGCAAGGCGTCCGTCACCATCATGTTCAGGGTGGCTGCCTCGCGCCAGATCTCGGCGAAGCCCTGCCACTCCTGCGCCGTGTGCACGCCCTGCCGGGTGCCGTATTTCTTGGCGGAACGTGCCCAAAAGAGCCCGCTCCGTTGCCCAGCACCAGGCGAATATCCCGGCGTTTCTTCAGCGCCCGCCCGATCTCGCCTGCCAGGCGCTCCAGCACTTCCGGGCGCGGGGCGCGCGGGCGCTGCTTATCGGTGATCAGCGAGCCGCCGAACTTGAGAAAGACGAGCGAGCCATCTCGTTTTGCTGCATCTTGCATATCAGGTTGACCTTTGCTTCACTTCTGTGATGATGGTGCGTGTGGCGCCAGCGTCCTGCAGCGCTTGCGCGATCTTTGCTCCAGCGCCTGCAGGGGCTAGGGCGATCATGTTGCCGCCCCGCCCGCCGCCGGAGAGCTTGGCGCCCAGCGCCCCGGCGTTGAGCGCAGCGACCACCAGCCCGTCGAGCTGTGCGCTGGAAACGCCGATCTGCTGCAAATAAGCGTGGTTGGCTGCCATCAGCCCGCCCAGCTCCTGCGGCTTGCCCTGCTCGATCGCCGCCCGGGCGGCGCGGGCGATCTCGCCGATCGCCCCGAAGATGCGCTCGTAGCCGAGGCGGTCTGCCTCCCAGCGCTGGCGCACATCCCCAACCGCGATGGCTGTCGGGCTGCGCACCCCGCTATCGCCGATGACGTACGTGAACGGCTCCGGCACGCGCAGCTGCTCGATGGGCTCCCCGCGCACGAAGAAGACCGGCATGCCGCAGGTGATCACCGTGTTATCGATCCCCGAAGGGGTGCCGTGATGGATTTCCTCCACCTCGTAGGCGATCGCCGAGACAATTTCGTCCGGCAGCGGCTTGCCCAGGAAGGCTGAGATGCCCCGCGCCAGCGCCACGGAGACCGCCGCCCCGGAGCCCAAGCCGGCTGCCACGGGGATGGTGGAGGTGATGCGGATGTTGCAGGCGGGGACGTGCGTCACAGCGAGCAGGCGCAGCGTGGCTTCGACCGCCGCTCGCAGCGGGTGGCGCTGCGGCAGGGTTGCAGCTCGGCTTCCAGACCGATGCCCGGCGCCTGGAGGCTCACGCTGCCCGGCTTGCCGCGCGGGTCGGCGGTCAGGATGGCTTTCGCCCGCACCTGCAATACAGGCGCGGCGATGGCAGGCTGGCTGTACACCACCGCGTGCTCACCGAACAGGATGATTTTACCGGGCGCAGAGGCAGAGATCGCGGGCATTTCGAGGTTTAAATTTAGAACAGGTAGAAGATCAGCAGCACCGCCACGCCCCACAGAAAGATGGTGACCTGCAGCGGCCGGTCGGAAAGCAGCACGTCCTCCGGCGCGCCCCCGCTGTGCTTGACCTGGATCAGGTACAGGTAGCGGAAGACGCCGTAAAGGACGAAGGGGATGGTCAGCATCATCAGGTGGTTGTCAGGCAGGTTGGGCGCCGAGAACGTGTACAGGCTGTAGGCGATGATGGTCGTGCCGGACACGATAGTGATGTACTGGTCGAGCAGGGGGATGGTATAGCCGTCCAGCACCCGGCGGTGGGCGTTAGCCCCCTCCGCCAGCAGGGCAAGCTCCGAGCGGCGCTTGCCGAACCCGATGTACAGCGATCCCAGGGTGACGACGATATACAGCCACGGCGAAAAGCGGGCGACATGGATCAGGGTGATGCCCGCCGCCACGCGCAGCACGAAACCCAGGGCGATCGCCAGCACATCCAGCAGGGGGATGTGCTTGAGCCACTTGGAGTACGCCAGGTTGAGCAGGAAGTAAGCCAGCGCCACCAGGGCAAATCCGGGCGAGAGCAGGTAGGAAAGCGGGAAGATGATCACCAGGAGGACGACTGCAGCCGTCAGGGCGACGGGCACGGGCAGCGCGCCGGAGGCGATGGGACGCTTGCGCTTGTCCGGATGCTGGCGGTCAGCTTCGACATCGGCGATATCGTTGATGATATATACCACGCCGGAGAGGATGCAGAAGATCACGAATCCGGCGAAGGTGCGCAGCACCGCCGGCAGGTTATCCGGGCGGAGCTGCCTGTCGAAGACCAGAGCCGCAAAGATCACGGCATTTTTCGCCCACTGCCGGGGTCTCATCGTGCGGATCAGGGCTTTCAACATGTTGCCAATCATAGCACGAGTTAACCCTGGGCGAAAGGGATAGCGGTTGGGTGCGGCAGCGCGGCTGTGCGCTAGGGTTGGTTTCGTGCTAAAATTACGCCACCTGCGACCCTCGCCGGGAGGCCTAGGCACTGACAGAGCCCTGCCACGCAAAACGATGGTCCATCAAATCAAGATTGGAGAAGGGTAGCCAATGGATGATCCGCTGCCGCCGCGTTGGCTGGTATGGGCTCGGGAAATTCAGGCGATCGGGCAGAGCGGCGCTCACTATGCCGAGAACGAATACCAGCGCGAGCGTTTCCTGCGCCTGTCGCAAATCGCGGCAGAGATCGTCAGCGAGTACAGCACGCTGAGCTACCCCGCCCTGGAAGGTGCGTTTTGCGCCCAGATCGGATACGCCACGCCGCGCGTGGATGTGCGCGCCGCGGTATTCCATGAAGGCAAGCTCCTGCTGGTACGCGAGCGCCAGGATGGCGGTTGGACCATGCCCGGCGGCTGGGCGGATGTGGGTGAGGTGCCTTCGCAAGCCGCCGAGCGCGAGACCTGGGAAGAAGCCGGCTACCAGGTCAGGGCGCAGCGCGTCGTCGGTGTTTACGATGCCAACCGCCTCGGTCCTCTCGAAGTGTTTCACGCCGTCAAGCTGGTCTACCTGTGCACGCTGATCGGCGGCGAGGCGCGCCCCAGCTCGGAGACCAGCGAGGTGCGCTTTTACAGCCTGGACTACCTGCCTACCTTGCTTTCCGGCGAGCGCACGAAGCCGCGTCACATCGCGGATGCGATTGCTGCTCTGCACGATCCGAGCAGACCGACCGTGTTTGATTGAGCCAGCATGGACCTCTACAGCTCCTTTACTGAACTGCCTTTTGCCGCAGCGGGGCGCGTCTTCCGCAGCAGCATGCCCTTCAACGACCGCGACCCGCAGGGTGAGCTTTTCAAACGTTTTATCACTGAATCCGTGGATGTGGTTGTCGTCCTGGTGGATGATGAAGAGATCCTGGAGTGCACCGGTCGCAATCTGCGGGGCGATTACCAGGCGCAGGGCATGTCTGTCATCTACCTGCCCATCCCAGATTTTGATGTGCCCTCCCTGGATGCCCTGGATGAAGCCGTGCTGGCTGCCCTGCAGGACATCCGCTCCGGGAAGAACCTGGCTGTCCACTGTTATGCCGGGTTAGGGCGCACCGGCTTGTTTCTGGCGTGCCTGGCGCAGCGTGAACTGCAGATGGGCGCCGCAGAGTCCATCGCCTGGGTGCGCAGCTTTGTGCCAGGCGCCCTCGAATCTCCGGCGCAGGTGCGCTTAGCGTACGACTATGGAGAGCTGAGATGTTAATTACCAATGCCAAGCTGATCACCTGGGAAAGACCCAACTGGGATCCTGGAGGGCTACGCCCTGCTCCTGCGCGGCGAGCGCATCCAGGAGGTTTTACCGCAGGCGGAGCTGCTATCCCGCTATCCCCAGGAGGAGCGCCTGGATGCCGGCGGTCAGTACGTGATGCCCGGCAACATCTGCGCCCATACCCATTTCTACGGCGCCTTTGCGCGTGGCATGGCGATCCCCGGCGCCGCGCCACAGGATTTTCCGGAAATCCTGCGCCGGCTGTGGTGGCCTCTCGACCTGGCGCTGCAGCCGCAGGACGTGCTCGCCTCGGCGGAGGTGATGCTGGTGGACGCCATCCGCCACGGCGTCACGACCCTCATCGACCACCACGCTTCGCCCAACGCCATCGAAGGCTCGCTGGATGTCATCGCCGGGGCGGTGGAGCAAGCCGGCGTGCGGGCGGTGCTGTGCTACGAGGTGACCGACCGCAACGGCAAGGAGGGCGCCCTGGCGGGCATCCAGGAAAACCTGCGCTTTATCAACCGCACACGCCACGAGCGCGTGGCGGGCGGCAGGGTGGCTGCCACCTTCGGCTTGCACGCCAGCCTGACCCTCTCGGACGCTACCCTGGAAGCCTGCCGCTCCTCCGTGCCCGAATCGGTCGGCTTCCACCTCCACCTCGCCGAAGGCGAAGCGGATGAGTACGATAGCCTCGCCCGCAGCGGGATGCGCAGCGCAGACCGCCTGCACAAGCACGGCATACTGGGATCGAACAGCATCGTAGCTCACGGCGTGCACCTGGATGCGCGTGAAGCCATGCTGGTGGCTGAGACGGGCACCTGGCTGACGCACCAGCCGCGCTCGAATATGAACAACGGCGTGGGCGTGGCGAGCGTGGAATCCCTGCTGCGCCTGGGTATCCCGGTGTGCATCGGCACGGATGGCTTCTATCACGCCATGTGGGAAGAATGGAAGACCGCCTACCTGCTGCAGAAAGCCTGGCACCGCGACCCGCGCCGTATGAACGGGGCGGATATCATTGAGATGGGCGTTTACAACAACGCTGCCCTGGCGGGCAAATTCTTCCCAGACGTGACCCTGGGCGTGATCCAGCCCGGCGCAACCGCCGACCTGATCTTCGTCAACTACCACCCGCATACGCCCCTGACGGCGGGCAACCTGCCCTGGCAGATCCTTTTCGGCTTCCATGAGAGCATGATCACCACCACCATCGCTTCCGGAAAAATATTGATGCAAGACCATAAGCTGCTGACCATGGATGAAGCAGCCATCAGCGCGCGGGCGCGCCAGCTTGCTCCAGCCGTCTGGTCGCGCTATGCCGCTCAAGTCCCTGGCAACTGAATCGAGGAGATATGCCTGATCCTGTCAAACCAAACTTACCCACCATTGCCATCCTGGGCGGCACCGGCAAGGAAGGTCCGGGGCTTGCCCTGCGCTGGGCGTACGCTGGCTATCCTGTGATCATCGGCTCGCGCCAGGCTGAAAAGGCGCAAGCCACGGCTGCCGAGCTGAACGCTGCGCTTGGCTCAGACGCCGTGCGCGGGCTGGAAAACGGCGACGCTGCCCGCCTGGCGGATATCTGCGTGCTGACGGTCGTCCAGGCTGCCCACCAGGCTGCCCTGGAGAGCCTGCGGGCTGACCTGGCAGGCAAGGTGGTGGTCGACGCCACCGCCCGCGTGGATTTCCGCGATCCTATCCCGCCCGCCCCGCCGGCTGCGGGGCGCATTGCCCAGGAGATCCTCGGTCCGGCGGCGCGCGTGGTGGCTGCATTCCAGAACGTGCCCGCCCACGCCTTGAAAAAGAACCCGCAGCAGCCCCTCGATGCGCATGTGCTGGTGTGCGCGGACGACAAGGATGCCGCCGCCCAGGTGATCGAGCTCGCCAGGGCTGCCGGCATGCAGGCGTATTACGCCGGCGGTCTGGATAACGCCGTCGTTGTCGAAGGTCTCACCTCGATCCTCATCAGCCTCAACAAGCATTACGGCGTGAAGACCGCCAGCATCTCCATCTCCGGTCTGCAGGGCGCTTGAGCTGCTTCGATGACGCTGACATTAACGCCGCTGCCGGGGATACCCCTGCTGCAGCCAGGGGATGACCTGGCTGCCATCGTCCTGAACGCCTTGCAGCGCGCCGCCATCCGCTTGCAGGATGGCGATATCCTGGTGTTCGCTCAAAAGGCTGTATCCAAATCCGAGGGTCGCCGGGTCAACCTGGTGGGGATCACCCCTTCCGCCCGCGCCGCCGAGCTGGCGGCGCAGATCGATAAGGACCCCCGGCTGATCGAGCTGGTGCTGCGCGAGAGCAGCACTGTGCTGCGCACGCGCCCCGGGACGATCATCGTCGAGCACCGCCTGGGTTTCGTCTGCGCCAACGCCGGCATCGACCACTCCAACGTCGCCGGGGAGGGTGACAACCAGGAGGAATGGGTGCTCTTGCTGCCAGAAGACCCGGATGCCTCCGCCGCCCGCCTGCGGGCGGATCTGGAGGCAGCCAGCGGGGCGCGGCTGGGTGTGCTGGTCATCGATTCCCACGGCAGAGCCTGGCGCCTGGGCACGGTGGGCGTGGCGATCGGCGTCTCGGGCTTGCCCGCGCTGGTGGATTTGCGCGGCAAAACCGACCTATTCGGCTACAACCTGCGCATTACCCAGGTCGGCGTCGCCGACGAGCTGGCAGCCGCCGCCTCCCTGCTGATGGGGCAGGCTGCCGAGGGCACGCCGGTGATCCACGTGCGCGGCTTCCCCTACCTGCTGCGCGAAGCTGCCCTGGCTGAGCTGATCCGCCCGGCAGACCAGGACCTCTTCCGATAATCCGTACGAGGCGCGCAAAACGATGCAGGCGACTGAGCCGGATAAGAATGCGCTTTTCAAAGGGCGGCGCTCCGTGCGCCGCTTCCGCGACGATCCCATACCCGAAGACATCCTGGCGCAGGTGCTGGAAGCCGCCACGCTCGCTCCTTCCGCCCATAACAGCCAGCCCTGGCGCTTTGCCGTGCTGCAGAGCCGGGCGGTCAAGGAGCGCCTGGCGCAGGCGATGGGCGCCGATTTCCTGCGCGATCTGACCGGCGATGGCGTCGAGCCGGAGGAAGCCCAGCGGCAGGTGGAACGCTCGCGGGAGCGCATCCTCGGCGCCCCGGTCGCCGTAGTGCTGTGCCTGGACCGCAGCATCGAGGATCGCTACCCGGAGCAGCGCCGGCAGCACGCCAGCCACCTGATGATGACCCAGAGCGTCGCCCTCGCCGGCGGGTACATGCTCCTGGCGGCGCATGCCCACGGTCTGGGTGGGGTGTGGATGTGCGCCCCGCTTTTCGCTCCGGGGGCCGTGCGGCTAGGCGCTGGACCTGCCTGAAGCGTGGGAAGCCCAGGCGCTGATCCTGCTCGGCTACCCGGCGCAGGCGCCGGAGCGGCGCAAGCGCTTCTCTGTTAACGAGGTAACGAGGTTTTTTCCATAGCTCTTGAACGCAGAGGGATTTTCTCATTGTCTCAGCATAGCGGCATTAAAATCGTAGCCCTGGCAGGTGGGGTGGGCGGCGCCAAGCTGGCCGATGGTCTGGCGGGCTGCCTGCCGCCTGAAGCGCTCACGGTAGTGGTCAACAGCGGCGATGATTTCGAGCACCTCGGCTTGATCATCTGCCCCGACCTGGACACGGTGTGTTATACCCTGGCGGGCATTGCCAACCCCGAGACCGGCTGGGGCAGGGCGGATGAGACCTTTCACGCCTTGCAGAGCCTCGCCGCGCTGGGTGGTGCGGACTGGTTCCGCCTGGGCGACCGCGACCTGGGCACCCACCTGGAGCGCACCCGCCGCCTGCGGGCGGGCGAGCGCTTTGAGCCAGGTGACGCGCCATTTTTGCCGCGCCTGGAACATCTCCTGCACCGTCTTGCCCGCCAGCGACGACCCCGTCCCCACCCAGGTCATCACCCAGGAGGGGGAGATGCCCTTCCAGGAGTATTTCGTCCACCGCCGCTGCGAGCCGCAGGTGAGCGGTTTCCGTTTTGCTGGCGTGGATCAGGCGCGCCCGGCGCCGGGCGTGCTGGAGGCGCTGCACGCCGCAGACCTGGTGGTGCTGTGCCCGTCCAATCCCTGGGTCAGCATCGATCCGATCCTGGCGATCCCCGGTATTAAGAGTGCAGTATCCGCGCGCCCCGTCGTGGCGGTTTCACCCATCATCGGCGGGCAGGCGGTCAAAGGTCCGGCAGCCAAGATGTACCGCGAGCTGGGCATCGAGCCCAGCGCTCTGTCGGTTGCCCGCCATTATGCGTCCTTCTTGACCGGCATCGTCATCGACCGGGTGGATGAAGCCCAGTCTGCCGCCATCCGGGCATTGGGGATAGACACTCTGGTCACGGATACGCTGATGAAGAGCCGCGCAGACCGCTTGCGCCTGGCAGGTGAGGTCATCTCTTTTGCAAGTACGTTACAGGTGGACCCTTTTCGTAACAGATCGTGGGGTAGAATCAGTTTAACCTATTGACACGGGAGAAAACGCCGATAGAATTCTCATGCGCAAGTGAGAGAGAAATCGCCCAAACGCACTGCCGCACCGGCAGATACCGCCTGCCTGTGCAACTCAACACAGCGATGGAGGCAACGTAGAGCACAACATGGCGCTTTGGGCTATCGTCCCGGTTAAGCCCCTTCGTCACGGCAAATCCCGCCTGGCGGAGGTGCTCTCGCAAGATGAACGCGCTGACTTGAACCAGCGCATGCTGGTACATACTTTAGATACCTTAAGCGGCGTCCCCGAGATCGACCAGGTATTAGTCATCAGCCGCGACCCGGCTGCGCTGGCGCTGGCGCGCGATCACGGGGCGCGCACCGTGCAGGAGAACGGGAGCAACGAGCTCAACCTGGCGCTCACCCGCGCTACCGTTGTCGCCCGCAGTTATATCACCGGCAGCGTGCTCATCCTGCCTGCCGACCTGCCCCTGCTCACGCCGGAAGACGTGCACACCATGATGGAGAAAGCCAAGGACCCGCCTGTGGTGGTGGTTGTCCCCGACCGTCACCGCCTGGGGACGAATGCGCTCCTGGTTTCGCCGGTGGGGCTGATCGATTACGATTTCGGTCCCGATTCTTTCCGGCGGCATTGCCGGCGCGTGCTTGAGAAGGGCGCCCGTCTCGAGATTTGCGAGCTGCCTTCCCTGGCTCTGGACGTCGATCTCCCGGAAGACCTCGCCATGGTCGAGGAGCAGATCGCCTCAGCTTACGAATAGGCGAAAAATCGCCCGCTTTATAACCGGCGCGCCAACTGCTGGTAAAATTGGTTCAGTGGGAATCGCCGTGGATGTACCCGGATTTGGGGATATGAAGGCGGCGTAGCCGCCTTCACATCCCCAAATCCGGAAATCATCACGGTAAATCCCAATGAGTCGTAAAATTTAGATCAGTTGAAGTTACCCCGAACCGTTTTTCGGTTTGCTTCTCATCCATTTGTTCAATCATAGGAGGTAGGGATGGCAGAGCGAGTTGCCCTGTATTTGCAGGACGCGCACGACCTGCGAGATGGCTCTGGATTACGTGCGCTATGCCGAGGCGCACGGCTTTGAAGCGGTCTGGCAGGCGGAGTCGCGGCTGGTGCGCGATGCGATCGTGCCCATGGCTGCTTACGCCGCGGTGACCGAGCGTCTCAAGATCGGCTCCGGCGTGATCAACAACTGGACGCGCAACATCGGCTTGCTGGCTGCCACCTTTTTGACCCTGGATGACCTGGCGCCAGACCGCATCATCTGCGGCATCGGCGCCTGGTGGGATCCGCTGGCGCGCAACGTGGGCATCGAGCGGCGCAAGCCGCTCACCGCCATGCGCGAGACGATCGTCGTCCTGCGCCGCCTGCTCAACATGGAGCGCGTCACCTTCCACGGCGAGTTCCACCACGTCGATGGCATCGAGCTGGATGTCGTCCACGGGCGGCGCGAGCCGCGCCATGTGCCCATCATGATCGGCGCCACCGGCGACCAGATGATGGAGCTGGCGGGCGAGATCGGCGACGGCGTCTTGCTCAACTACTGCGTGCCGCCCGAGTATAACGACCGCGCCATGGAGTCCTTGGAGAAGGGCGCCAGCAAAGCCGGTCGCTCGCTGGACGAGATCGACCGCCCGCAGCTCGTCGTCTGCTCGGTGGATCACGACGGCGCAAAAGCCATCGATACCACGCGCGAGCTGCTCACGCAGTACCTGGCGCAGCAGCCGCACATCGCCAAAGCCTCGGGCGTCTCGCCGGAGGTGGTGGCAGAGATCCAGTCCATCCTCGGCTGGCCCGCCACCCACGAGCAGATCCGCCGCGCCAAGCACCTGGTGCCCGAAGAATTGATCCACCGCATCACCGCTTCCGGCACGCCCGAAGAGGCGCGCCTCAAGGTGAACGAATACCGCAAGCGCGGCTGCACCTGCCCGGTGCTTTACCCGGTGGGCGGGGATGTGCGGCTGCTGGTGGATACCTTCAGCGCCTGAAAGCTCATCTGGGCAGGCGCCTGGCTGCCAGCCGGGCTGCTCAGCCACAGGCGCAGCTTCTCGTCATCGATGCCTTGCGCTTCCAGAACGGTGCGCGCGGCGCGCACCAGCAGCTCGGCGTAGAGCGGCGTGTTGATCGCCTCCCGGCGGGGCGGCTGGGGCAGGTCCCAGGCGTGCACGCCCGGCTCCCCGAAAACGTAAAGGAAGCGCACGCGCTGCCCCGGCTTGACCGTTTTACCGGCAGCGGCGAGCTGGGCGGCGGCGATGGCTGCCGGCGAGGGGGAGCGGTATTCCTCCAGGCTGCGGCTTAGCTTCTGCGAGACCAGCAGCTTCTCCAGCGCCACACGCCCAGAGCGCAGCAGCCGCAGCTTGCGGCGTAGCAGCTGGATGGCGGCTGGCAGGCAGCCGGGCAGCGCCGCCGCCTCCGGCGCCTGCGCCAGCAGCTCCAGCAGCTCCATCTGCGCCTCGGCGATGAAGGGCGGCGTATCCCGCCGCCGGGCTTCGATGCCGCGCACCTTGAGCGAGCCATCCTGGAAGACCCCAAAGTAGCGGTTGGCCACCGGCACGCGGTCATCCAGCCGGGAGGGCAGGAACGCCACCCAGCGGTAGATGCCATCCAGGGCGATCGGCAGCCCGGTGCGCGCGACGATCTCGTCCAGCAGCGGCTGGAAATCGCTGCACCTGGCTGGCGCCGTCTTTCTTGACCCACAGCCCGTCCACGTACATGTGCAGCACGGTAAAGCCCAGGTCTTCGGCGGCTTCTTTGGCGCGCAGCAGGGCTTCGCGCCCGTAGGCGGTCACCGCCTCGTGCGCTTCGATGCGCCCGAAGCGGGCGTTCTTGTAGCCCAGGTAGCCGAAGCAGGTCACCAGCAGCCATTTGTGCGCCGAGGCGCGGGCTTTGTAGGCATTGCGGCGCGGGTCCCAGGCTGGCATGCCGGGCAGGCTGAGCTTGAGGGCGATGCGCTTGTCCAGCAGCGGCTTGCAGCGTCTGGGGGATCAGCCCCAGGCGCTGGGTATCGGCGATGGCTTCCAGTTGCGGCGCCAGCTCGGCGGTCGGGCGCCCGCTGCCCACCGTCTCGGGAGAGATGTTGAAGCGCGCCATGATGCTGGGGTACATCGAGATGAAGTCGATCTCCGCCACGTCGCTGTGCAGCCCGATCAGCGGCTGGTAGACCAATCCCCCCTGGTCGGCGTGCAGCAGGTCCAGGGCGGTCTTGGGGCTTTCCGCCTGCTGCTTGTGCCAGGGCACCAGCACCCCCTGGCGCAGGGCGGTGAGCATCTGCATGGCGGAGATGCCGCTGCCCGGCGAGACGCGCGCCACGGTCTGGACGGGCAGGGCGGTGACGCGCGCCAGCTCCAGCACGCCTTCCAGGCCGTAGTCGTGGAACAGCATGGCGTTGTGCCCGTCCATGTGCCAGCGCCCGAAGAGGTGCACCTGCCGCCCGCGGTAGATGATCTGCCCGTAGGTGAAGTAGGTGTGCTCGCGGTGGTAAGCCACCGGCGCGCTCCGGGTCGCGGTTGAGCGGCAGCGGGATGCCCCACTTCTCGGAGAGCTCCAGCAGGCGCGGCAGCAGCCAGGTGTCGCCCCAGGTCGTCAGCAGCAGGTCGGGGTCGTGGCGGAGCAGGATGGCGCGCAGGTTGACCAGCAGCGGGCGCTCCGCCTCCAGCGAGAGGCGGTAGCAGCCCTGCTGGCAGCGCACCAGCAGGCGCGCGGGCGGGGCGTGGACGGGTCTACGTCCGGCTCCAGGGAGAGGATGCGCAGCGGCGCTACGGCGGGGTCCAGGTCCCAGGGCGAATCCAGCACGCTCAGCTCCTGGACCAGCCCCGCCTTGTCCGCCAGCGACCCGGCAGCGCGCCAGGGGAAAGGTGCCGTACACGGCGGCGTGGCGCAGCGTGATCGGCAGGTCGGCGTCGTAAAAGGTCAGCTCGGGGAAGGCGCGGGAGAGGCGGGTGAAGAGCGGCGGCTGCTCGGCTGCCTGCTGCACCTGGATCGCCAGCACGCTGAGCGGCTCAGCGGCGACCAGCTCGCTGCGCTCCTCCCGGCTCAGCTTCACCTGGATGGGCTGCGCCTGCAGGTAGCGCCACAGCTCGCGCAGGCGCCCGGGGGCTCCGGCGGCGTAGAAGGTGACCGGGAAGGGCTGGCGCAGGCGGCGCCGGCTGCCATCCTCGTCCAGCAGCCACAGCGCCACGCCCTGCCCCGGGTCGCTGTACAGGTCCAGCAGCCAGCCGTTATGTTCCATCGTGCTGACCGGGCGCCAGCTCCTCGATCCTGTCGCGCAGGCGCGGCGACTTCCTTGTGCTCCTCGAGCAGCATCGCCAGCAGCAGGATCTCGAAGGGCGGGGCGTGGGCGGCGTAGGCTGCCGCCGCCAGGTGCTGGCGGGCGGCGGCGAACAGGTCGTCCAGCGCCTGCTGGTCGCCGCGCCGCAGGGCGCGGCGGAAGCGGGCAAAGGCTTCCTGCTCTTGCAGGAAGACCTGGGTGATGGAGGGCAGGGTGCGTCCCATTTTTCCAGCCTCTCAGAACAGGCGCAGGAGCGAGGCGGGGGCGGCGCTTCCAGGCGCCAGACCTCGCCGGCGGCTTCTTCCAGCGCGGCAAACAACCCGCCTGCCGCGGACTCTTGCGCCCCGCCCTTCGGATGGATACTGACCAGCACGCTGCCCCCCCGGCTCAGGCGCTTTAAGTCGGTCACACCCCGCTCCAGCAGGCGCCGCCTTTCGCCCAGCGAGACGCTCTCGTCCAGGAAGCTCGCCAGCAGGTCCAGCGCCAGCGTGGGCGTCGCCTCCTGCGGCGTCCTTTCCAGCAGGGCGGTGACCTGGTAGCAGGTGAAGGCGCGGCTCACGCGGATGCGTTGCAACGCCTCGGTGGTATTCAGCATGTGCTGGTGGAGCGCCTGGGCTACGGTGTACACGTTGAAGCAGTTGCCGCAATCCAGCACGCGCACGCTGGATTGCAGAGCCAGGTGGGCTGCCAGCTCGAGGAGCTGCCGCATGGCGCTGCGGGGGGCGCTCACCACCCCGTAAGAGCCGGGGCGTCCGGGCGTCAGAAGCTCTGGAAGTGTGTTCATGCCTCCAGAATAGCCTATCCTGTATCCTGATGCAATCCCCCCGTGGGGGAAAAAGGGGGTGAAAGGGGGGCGAACCCGCCGGGTGAGCCAGGGCTGGCGGTGCCTCACCCGCGGGAGCCCAAGATATGCTGCTTGGCGAGAGTACGGGATAGGTATTTTTGTTGTTGTTTTGGGCGGCTTTGCCGCCCAAAACAACAACAAAAGCCTCTTTTCCCGTTATCCCGTACGGGTGCTTATTTCCACTCGCTGAAGTCCCACTCGCTCAGCGCCTGGCGCAGCTCCGCTTTGCTGCGCACGTTGAACTTGCGCAGCACGTTGCGCACGTGAGACTTGACCGTATCCGGGGAGAGGTACAGCCGGCTGGCAATCTGCGGGTTGGTGTAGTTCAGGCAGGTCAGGGCGGTGACCTGCTGCTCGCGCGTCGAGAGGGCGCGCCAGGTGCGCAAATACTCCTCAGCCTGCTGGCGTTTCAGCAGGGCAGCCGAGAGCAGGTCAGCGGCGACCTCTTCGCGCGGGCGCTTTTCCGCCTCGGCGAAGCGTTGGAGCACCTCCACCAGGGGCTGGTCCAGCTCGTACGCCCGCTGAGCGTCGCGACCTTTAAGAGCCTGCAGCAATCTTCGCCAGAGAGACATATCTTATGGATGAAGGGTGATCGAAAGATAGGGGCAGGGCGGCAGCCCCCCATTTCCCGATACTTTTTCACTATTAGCATTTTATCAGAACAAATGTTCTTATGTCAAGAAGGTATAATTAGCCTGGCTCACAGCCGAGAAACTTCCACCAGGAGCAGCCGCAGCGTGCAAAAACTCCAGGCAAATTCCCGCCAGTGTTTCGTGTGTGGTCTCGAAAATCCGTTTGGCTTGCATTTGCGCTTCTACGACTCTGCCCCCGGCGAGGTGACCGTCCATTACACCGTCCCCCAGCACTTTCAGGGCTATCCTGGGGTGGTGCACGGCGGGATCGTGGCAGCCATGCTGGACGAGGTCTGTGGGCGGGCGCACATGGGCGGCGACTCGCCGCGTTTTATGTTCACCGCCCGCCTGGAGGTGCGCTACCGCCAGAACGTCCCCGTGGGGCAGCCCTTGCGTATTGTCGGGCGCGCTACCCGCAGCAAGGGGCGCACCGCCACGGCGGTGGGTGAGATTTACGGTCCCGGGGATGTCCTGCTGGCGGAGGCGGATGCCCTGCTGGTGGACGTGCCCCAGGATGTGATCAAGGATGCTGATTTAGAAGCGTTGGGTTGGAAAGTTTATGAGGAGCCCGGTTATGATTTGTGAGGTTTACCGTCCGAAAACGTTGCAAGAAGCGCTGGATCTGCTCGCCCAGCCGGGTCTGGTCCCGATGGGGGGCGGCACGGTGTTAAACCGCCCATCGTCTGAGGCGCTGTCGGTTGTGGATCTGCAGGATTTAGGGCTGGATACGGTCGAGGTGAAGGGGCATGTTTTGAGCCTGGGCGCCACGCTTACCCTGGCTCAGCTCCTGGAGCTGCCAGACGTGCCGGAAGCGCTGAAGCATGTGATTCGCCTGGAAGCTACGTACAACCTGCGCCATGCCGCCACGCTGGCGGGCGCGGCGCTCTCGGCGGACGGGCGCTCTCCCCTGGCGACTGCCTTGCTCGCCCTGGATGCCGTTCTGGATGTGATGCACGCCGGGCAGGCGGTCGAGCAAGCCAACCTGGGGGATGTGCTCCCCTTGCGCGGCGAGAAGCTGCGCGGGCGCCTGGTGACGCGCCTGTCGCTGCCGCTCAACGCCCGCCTGGCGTACGAGAGCGTGAGCCGCACGCCTGCCGACCTGCCCATCGTCTGCGCCGCGGCGGCTGGCTGGCCTTCCGGGCGCACGCGCCTGGCGCTGGGCGGCTTTGGACCGGCGCCCGTGCTGGCGATGGACGGTCCGCAAGCGCAGGGCGCGGAGGAGGCGGCGCGCAGCGCCTGCAGCGGCGCCGGCGATGAGTGGGGCAGCGCCGAGTACCGGCAGGAGATGGCGCAGGTGCTCGCCCGCCGCTGCGTGCAGCAGCTCAGCCCGGCTTAAGGGAGGCGCACCTCCGCTTCCACGCTGACCGCGCCGGCTTTCTCGAACTGCAAGGTCAGCCTGACCTTATCGCCCGCTTTGAGCTCGTGCTTGAGCCCGATGAGCATGATGTGCAGCCCGCCCGGCTTCAGCTCGGTATCGCCCTGGGGCGGCACTTCGATGGAACCGACCTGGCGCATGGTTGCGACGTCATTTTCCATCTGGGTCATGTGCATCTCGGCGCTTTCGGCTGCGTCGGATGCCACGCTCACCAGCCGGTCGGTCTCGCCTGCCAGGTTGTGCAGCGTCATGTAGGCCGCGCTGACGCCGCCGCCCATATGCTCCGAGCCGGACATGGTCGAGTTGCCCTCCATTTGCATCTCAGGGGCAGCGGCAGCCCGCACCCAGGCGTCTTTGACTTCGATCTGTTGCGTATCCGCTTTTGCGCAGGCGCCCAGCAGCAGGGCCAGGAGGATTGCAAGGGTCAGGGTATTTAGCTTCATGTGTTTTTTGTCTCCACGAACGCCATTCTAGCCTGGCGGTAAGCAGCAGGCAAGTACGGTCAAGTATAATAGGAAAGGCAGAAATTACGGCTATCAGTTGGATGCATTATCATTGGAATCGTGACATCGGAGATGCCCCGGGTATGGAGTCTTCCGGTTTATCTGTGGATCAGGCGATCAACGGGGATTGTTTAGAAGTGCTGTCCGGGTTTCCCGCGTGCTCGGTTGACCTGATCTTTGCCGATCCGCCCTACAACCTGCAGTTGCGCAATGATCTCTGGCGCCCCAACAGCACGCGTGTCGACGCTGTGGATGAGGACTGGGATCGTTTCAGCAGCTTTGCCGAATACGACGCCTTTACCCGGCAGTGGCTGGCTGCCTGCCGGCGCGTGCTCAAAGACACCGGCACGATCTGGGTCATCGGCACGTACCATAACATCTACCGGGTGGGCGCCATCCTGCAGGACCTGGATTTCTGGATCCTGAACGATGTGGTTTGGGTGAAGAGCAATCCCATGCCCAATTTCCGCGGCGTGCGCTTCACCAACGCTCACGAGACCCTGCTCTGGGCGCAGAAGGTGCGCGGCGGGCGCTACACCTTCAACCACCATGCCATGAAGGCGCTCAACGGCGACCTGCAAATGCGCAGCGATTGGCGCATCCCGCTCTGCACCGGCAAGGAGCGCATCCGCGTGGATGGCAGGAAAGCCCACGCCACGCAGAAGCCCGAGCGCTTGTTGGAGCGGGTCATCCTGTCCAGCTCGGACCCCGGCGACCTGGTGCTGGACCCGTTTTTCGGCACGGGCACCACGCGGCGCAGTCGCCAGGCGCTACCACCGCCGCTGGATCGGCATCGAGCGCAACCCCGAGTATCTCGCCATTGCCCGGGAGCGCATCGCCCAGGTGCAGCCTGTGGATGCCAGCGAGCTGGATGGCGCCGACCGGCGCAAGCGCAGCCGCCTGCGCCTCTCGCCCGGCATGCTGGTTGCGGCGGGGCTGGTCAAGCCCGGGCAGGTGCTGGCTTTCGATCCCGCCGGGCAGGTGACGGCGACCGTCTTGCCGGATGGGCGCTTGCAGTACCAGGAAAGCCAGGGCTCCATCCACCAGGTCGCCCGCCGGATCAAGGCGGCGCCGGTCAACGGCTGGCAGCACTGGTATTACTACGACGAAGCCAGCGGAGCGTGGCTCTTGCTGGATGGGCTGCGCCAGAGATTGCGCGACCAATTACAGCTTGATGTCCCTGGAGACGACGGATGAAACTTGTCTTGAATATCAACAACGTAGAACAGGAAGTGAGCATCCAGGCGGGTGAATCGCTGCTGAAAACGCTGCGCCGGCTGGGTTTCTTTGGCGTGAAGCACGGCTGCGAGAACGGCGAGTGCGGCGCCTGCGCCGTCCTGCTGGATGGTAAGCCGGTCAATAGCTGCGTGCTGCTCGCCGCCCAGGCTGTAGGGTCATCACGTCGAGACCATCGAGGCGCTGGGCGAGCATCCCGAGCAGGGCTGGAAGAACACCCGCGGCTTGCACCCCCTCCAGCAGGCATTTGTCGAGAGCGGGGCAATCCAGTGCGGTTACTGCACGCCGGCCCAGGTGCTGGCGGCAAAGGAGCTGCTCGAGCGCAATCCCAACCCGAGCGAGGCCGAGGTGCGCGAGGCGCTCTCAGGCGTGCTGTGCCGCTGCACGGGCTACTTGAAGCCGGTGCAGGCGGTGCTGCGCGCTGCTGCGGTGCTGCGCGGCGAGAGCGTCCAGCCGCTGGAGGGCGCTGCGCCGCCGCATTCCGCTCCCCGAGCAGTGGCTGCCGCCGGGCGAGGGCGAGCCGCCCGCCGCGCCGCTGCCCGATTTGGCGAATCCGCTTTCGATTGCCACGCGGGTCATGCCGCGCATCACCGTGGCGCCTGAAGCCGCGACCTGGAAGCAGTCGGCAAGCCCGAGCCCAAGGTGGATGCCGTCAAGCTGGTGCAGGGCAAGCCGGCTTTTACCGCCGATTTCGAGCGCCGCGGCATGCTGTACGCCAAGGTGCTGCACAGCCCCGTCGCCCATGCGCGCATCAAGCGCATCGACGCCAGCGCCGCCCGGGCGCTTGCCCGGCGTGGCCGCGGTGCTCACCTGGCAGGACATCCCGCGCGTGGTCTATTCCACCGCCGGGCAGTCCGACCCCATCCCTGGTCCGCTGGATACCTTCTCGCTGGACCGAAGCGTGCGCTTCGTTGGCGACCGGGTGGCTTTCGTGGCCGCCGAGAGCGAGGAGATCGCCGAGCAGGCGCTCAAGCTGATCGAGGTCGAGTACGAGCCGCTGCCGGCCTTGTTCGATCCGGCGCAGGCGATGCAGCCCGGGGCGCCGATCCTGCACGACGAGCCGGAATACGTCAATTTTGCCGGCTCCGACCCCGGCCGCAACCTGGCGGCGCACATCCGCATCGACATCGGCGACGTGGAGCAGGGCTTTGCCGAAGCCGACCACATCTTCGAGGGCGAGTACAGCGTGCCCAAGGTGCAGCAGGCGCACATCGAGCCGCACGTCGTCGTCACCTATTGGGACGAAGACGACCGCCTGGTGATCCGCAGCAGCACGCAGGTGCCGTTCCACGTCCGCCGCATCCTGGCGCCGGTGCTGGGGCTGCCGGTGAAGCGCATCCGCGTCATCAAGCCGCGCATCGGCGGCGGCTTTGGCGGCAAGCAGGAGGTGCATGATCGAGGACGTGGCTGCCCACCTGACCATCGCCACCGGCAGACCGGTGATCTACGAGTACACGCGGGAGGAGGAGTTCATCGCCGCCCGCTCGCGCCACCCGATGCGCCTGCGCATGAAGACCGGCGTCAAGAAGGACGGCACCATCACCGCGAACGCGATGTACGCCCTCAGCGACACCGGCGCCTACGGCTGCCATGCGCTGACCGTCACCGGCAACACCGGGCACAAGGCCATGGCGCTCTACGTGGGCGACGGTCCTTACCGCCAGTCGCCGAACATCCGCTTCTACGCCGATGTCGTCTACACCAACCATCCCCCGGCCGGGGCCTACCGCGGTTATGGTGTCCCCCAGGGCTACTGGGCGGTGGAGCGCCACATGGAGAAGATCGCCCGCGCGCTGGAGCTCGACCCGCTGGAGTTCCGCCTGAAGAACGCCCTGCGCGCCGGCGAGCTGCACCCCTTCAGCACCGCCTGGAGCGAAGGCCGCGAGCCGCGACCGGAGACCGATCGAGACCTGCGCCCTGGAAGAATGCGTGCGCCAGGGACGGGCGGTCGTCGGCTGGGATCAAAAGTCTGCCGATCCCGCCTGGCGCGCCGTCGCCCGGCAAGCCGCACCTGCGGCGCGGCATCGGCGTTGCCCTGGTGATGCAGGGCACCGCCATCCCCTACCTGGACATGGGCGCCGCCAGCATCAAGATGAACGACGACGGCTCCTTCAACCTGCTGGTCGGCGCTACCGACCTGGGCACCGGCTCGGATACCGTCCTGGCCCAGATGGCAGCCGAAGTGCTGGGCGTGCCGCTGGAGGATGTCATCGTCTATTCCTCCGACACCGACTTCACCCCCTTCGATAAAGGCGCTTACGCCTCCAGCACCACCTACATCTCCGGCACGGCCGTGGTCAGGGCAGCCGCAGCTGGTCGCGGAGCAGATCTGCGAGCGGGCGGCGCGCATGCTGAGCAAGCAGCCCGGCGCTGAGCTCCAGCCAGGAGATATCCGCCTGCGCGGACCGGCTGGCCTGGGCTCCCGATGGGCGCTCGGTGCCGCTGGCGGAGGTCGCGCTCAACGCTCTGCACCACGAGGACCAGGAGCAGATCATGGCGGTCGCCTCCTACAAGTCGCCGGTCTCGCCGCCGCCCTTCGCCGCCCAGTTTGCCGAGGTGACCGTGGATACGCGAGACCGGGCCAGGTCTGGGTGGACACGCCTGGTGATGGCGGTCGACTCCGGCGTGATCGTCAACCCGCTCACCGCCTCCGGGCAGATCGAAGGCGGCATGACCCAGGCTTTGGGCTACGCCGTGTGCGAGGAGATGCTCTACGACGAGAGCGGCAATGCCCGCGAGCGCGACCTGTGGCGATTATCACATCTTCCGCGCCCACGAGATGCCGGCCCTGGAGACGATCTTCGTCGAGACCTTCGAGCCATCCCACCCCTTCGGGGTCAAGGCCGTGGCGGAGATCCCGATGGATGGCGTGGCGCCGGCGGTGGGCAACGCGATGCTGGATGCCTGCGGGGCGAACGTCAACGTCATTCCGATCACCCCAGAGCGCCTGTGGCGGGCGATGCTGCGCAGGAGAACAATAAGCCAGGATGAGCAAGATTTACGTCATCGGGCACGTCAACCCGGATACCGATTCCATCGCCGCAGCCATGGGCTATGCCTGGGTTCTCAGCCAGCGCGAGGCCGAGGACGTGTCTGCCCGCCCGCGCCGGCGCCCTCAACCCGCAGACTGCCTGGGTGCTCAAGCGCCTGGAGCTGGAGCCGCCGGTGCTGCTCAAGGATGCCTCGCCGCGCTTCGAAACCATCGTGCGCCGCCTGGATACCGCCGCTCCCGACCAGCCCCTGCGCGACGCCTGGACCATCGCCAGCCGTACCTGGGGCGTTGCCCCGGTTGTTGACTGAGGATGGCAAGCCTTACGGTCTGGTCAACCGGCTCCAGCATTTTTGCCCTCCTCAGCCAGGAGGTGGGTCCGCACCCGCACCGCCAGCAGAAGACGCATCGCCGAGATCCTGGACCTGCCCAGCCGGGAAGCCTGCAACACGCGACATCCCGCAGTTCCAGACCGGCAGCCGCATCCGCGACGCCCTCAACCGCGTCCTGCGCGAGGAAGGCGACGATTTCTGGGTGGTGGACGAGGCCGGCTTGTACGTGGGGGTGTGCCGCCAGCGCGACGTGCTCAACCCGCCGCGCCTGCGGCTGATCCTGGTCGATCACAACGAGCCGCGCCAGGCGCTCGGCGCCCTGGATGAGGCCGAGCTGGTAGAGATCCTCGACCATCACCGCCTGGGCTAACTCTCCACGCACATCCCCATCCGCTTCACCGTGGATGTGGTCGGCAGCACCAGCACCCTCGTCTCCGAGCGCATCGAAGATGCCGGCTTGAGCGCCCCCGCCCCGCTGGCGGGCTTGCTCCTGGCGGGCTTGCTCTCGGATACCTTGATCCTGACCTCACCCACGACCACGCCGCGTGACCATCAAGCCGCCGAGCGCCTGGGGCGCTGGGCTTTTGTGCGCAGCGGTCTGCTGGCGGGCGAGACGGTCCAGATCCTTCGGCGAGAAGGTGCTGCAGGCAGGCTCCGGGCTCGCCAGCCGCGCTGCCGGCTGAGATCGTCAGCACCGATCTGAAAATGTACGACGCCGGCGGATTGCGCTTCGCCATCGCCCAGGCGGAGGTGACCGACCTGGCGCAGATTGGATGAATATAAAGAGACGCTGGCGCAGGCGTTGCTTGCCCTGCGCGACCAGCGCGGGCTGGATTTCGTCATGCTGATGGTCACCGACGTGGTGGGCGGCTCCAGCCGCCTGCTGCTCTCCAATGAGCTGGCAGCCTTCAGCGACCTGCCCTACGAGCGCCAGCCGGATGGCACGCTGCTGGCGCAGGGTGTCGTCTCGCGCAAGAAGCAGCTCCTGCCGGTCGTCCTGGGCTTATTGGAGCGTTAGTGAGATGCCTGCTGCAAAAAGCATCTACCAGGCAGTAGCAGAAGCCGAGCGCGAGAACCGGCTGGCTGCCCTGTGCACCGTGGTGCGCAGCCAGGGCTCCACCCCCCGCCGCGCCAGCAGCAAGATGCTGGTTTACCCGGATGGCAGCCTGCTGGGCAGCGTGGGCGGCGGCGAGATGGAAAGCCGCGTCATCGCCGAAGCCCGCCAGGCGATGCAAGATGGCAAACCGCGCTTTATGGAATACAACATGAGCGACCCCAGCCGGGGCGATCCCGGCGTATGCGGGGGTCAGATGGAGATCTTTGTGGAGCCGCTTATCCCCAAACCCACCCTGGTGCTGGTCGGCGCCGGTCATGTCGGCAGGGCGGTCGTGCACCTTGCCACTGGTTGGGCTTCCGCGTGGTCGTCAGCGATGATCGCCCGCAGTACTGCACGCCGGAAGCCGTCCCGGGCGCTGATGAATACCATCCTGTACCCCTGGCTGAGCTGGCGGGTCGCCTGGAGATCAATCCCTGGACGTATTTCGTGCTCACCACGCGCGGCGTGGATATCGATGTCCCCGGCCTGCCCGCGCTGCTGGCGTCGCCGGCGGCGTACATCGGCGTCATCGGCTCGCGCCGGCGCTGGGCTACCACCCGCCAGCAGCTACTGGATAAGGGCATAACGGAAGAAGCCCTGGGACGCATCCGCTCCCCCATGGGTCTCGAGATTCACGCTGAGACCCCCGAGGAGATTGCTGTCAGCATCCTGGCTGAGATCATCCAGGTGCTGCGCGGCGAGGCGGCGCATGAATTGAGTTTACAGTCTGGCAAGTTTTGAGCGAACCGCTCATACCAGCAAAAATAAAGTGATATCCTTCAGATGAAACAGGGAGAACCCTATGTGGAGTGAGTATTTCAACGTGGCAAGCATAGAGGAGGCTTTACGCCTGCTGGCGGAACGCGGCTCGCACGCCCGCATCGTGGCGGGCGCCACCGACCTGCTGTTGGAGATCGAGCGCGGCGTGCGCGGCGGGATCGATACCCTGATCGACATCAGCCGCCTGCCGGGTCTGGACCATATCGAGCTGGATGAGGATGAGACCATCCACCTCGGTCCGCTGGTGACGCACAATGCCTGCGTGGCTTCCAAGCTCATCTTCGAGCGCGCCTATCCCCTGGCGCGGGCCGCGCTGGAAGTGGGCGCCCCCCAGATCCGCAACCGGGGCACGGTAGCCGGCAACCTGATTACCGCCTCGCCTGCCAACGATACCATCTCTCCCCTGATGGCGCTTGGCGCCAGCGTCACCCTGCGCTCGCTGCGCGGCGAGCGGCTGGTCCCTCTGAAAGATTTCTACACCGGCGTGCGCAAAACCGTCATGCAGCCCGATGAGATGCTGGTGGATATCCGTTTCCCCGCCCTGCAGTCCGACCAGAGAGGCACGTTTATCAAGCTGGGCTTGCGCCGGGCGCAGGCGATCTCGCTGGTGAACGCGGCTGTCCTGCTGGCGCTGGACGGCAAGCGCATCCGCCAGGCTACCATCACCCTGGGCGCGGTGGCGCCCACCATCATCCATGCCGCGCAGGCAGAAGCCTACCTTGTCGGGCAAACCCTGGACGAGACCACCATCGCGAAGGCGGCTGAGCTTGCCATGCAGGCTGCCCGCCCCATCGACGACGTGCGCTCCTCGGCGGACTACCGCCAGGAGATGGTGCGTATCTGCACCTTGCGCGCCCTGCGTTTGCTCGCCAGGGGCGCCGAGCGGGAAGAGTTCCCCGCCCGTCCCGTGATGCTGTGGGGCAAGAGTGTCAATGGCGGAACCGCGCCGCTGCCGCAAGTCTCTCGCCACGCGGCGGGTGAAGATGTGCTGACCACCATCAACGGGCGTGAATATCGCTTTCGCGGCGTGCAGGATAAAACCCTGCTGCGCCTGATCCGTGAGGACGCCGGCTTGACCGGCACCAAGGAAGGCTGCGCCGAGGGCGAGTGCGGCGCCTGCGAGGTCTATCTGGATGGCGTGGCGGTGATGAGCTGCCTGGTTCCGGCTGCGCGCGCCCACGGCGCCACGGTGGTCACCATCGAAGGGCTGGCGCCCGAAGGCAGCCTGCATCCTGTGCAGCAAGCCTTTATCCAGGCGGGCGCAGTGCAGTGCGGCTACTGCACCCCGGGTTTTATCATGTCGGCTGCCAAGCTGCTCGAAGAGCAGCCGCACCCGACGCAGGCAGAGATCAAGCAATCGATCTCCGGCAACCTTTGCCGTTGCACCGGCTATTACACGATCGTCGAAGCGATTGAACGAGCTGCCCAGGTGTCTTCAAGCTTCGGTTAGGAGGAGGGCATGCATGAGCAAGTATGACAAGTTCAATCCCAGATCCAGCGCCGCCGAGCGCCCCTGGAGCATCCATCCCATCTGGCAGGGCATTGGCTGCCTGTTGATGGTCATGATCCCCATTATGGCTTACGCCGGGGCGGTCCTGCTGGTGCAGGCGAACGTCAGCCAGGGCTGGGTGCCGCTGGGGACTGAGCTTGCCCAGACGGTCACCATCCCCAACATCGGCAGCTTTGAATACTTGTTTGCCAACTTGCTGGTGGCTGGCATCCTTGCCATGCTGGGTTTCGGCTTGATCGTTGCCATTTACGCCCTGGTCTACCGTGCGGTGGGACCATCGCAGCTCGGTCCCCTGGATGCCGAGCCGATCCGCCACAAGCCCCCAAAGCGAAAAAAATAAGGTTCAGTGGAATCATCGTGAAAGCACCCGGATTTTGGGGAGTGCATCCCCAAAATCCGGAATTCATCAAGGTAAATCCCAATGGGCCAAAAATAAGCGCAGCGGGTGGCGAGTTCCGGCTTGCCATCCGCTTTTTTCGGCTACTTTCATTAACTCTGCCAGCGCAGCCCGTGTGGGTAGTAATTCTTCACGCTGCCCTGGCTGCACTTGCCCCAACCCAACGCAAAGCCCTGCAACGTGATCAGCGCCCACCCCGTTTCTCCCCCGGGCGCCGGAAGCGACCTGCCTCTCAAGTAGTCCAACGCGCCGGCTTCATCGAGCCGGATCACCTGCAACGCCTGCTCCGCCTTCAAGCTCATCGCCAGCGCCTGGGAGGGCTCGAAGCGGTTCTTCTTCAGCGTTCCCAGCCATAGCCCCGGGTGGATGGTATGCAGCCCCTTCAGGTCTAAGCCCGCCTCGGGGAGCCGGTACAGGTACGCCCCATGCTGGGCGACCTGCCCCGCACCACTCCAGCCGCTCAGGCTGGAACGGGTAAACTCCTCCAGCAGCGCCTGGCTTGCGGCGCCAGCGCGGGCGCGTTCGCTCGCCGTGGTCGAGAGGGTGGTTCGGCGCCTGTCTGCTGCAGCAGCGCCAGGAAATGCCCCTCGCCGCGCAGGCGCTGCGGCCAAAGCCTCACGGCTTGTTGCAGGTGGCTGCCGGCAGAGAAGCGCTCGTCCCCGTAGCTCCAGTCGCTGTAGCCTGCGGCAAAGCCGCTCTGCTGGCTGATCTGCCTCAGCTCGAACTCCGGGTGGGTCTTCAGAAAGCGGGCGATCACGCCCTCGTTCTCTTCAGGTGAGAAGGTGCAGGTGGTATAGAGCAGCAAGCCCTCCGGGGCGCACCAGCCCTCCCGCCTGCTCGAGCAGCGCTGCCTGCCGCCGGGCGCAGCTCTCCACCAGCGCCGGCGACCATGCCTGGCGGGCAGCCTCGCTCTTGCGGAACATGCCCTCCCCGGAGCAGGGCGCGTCCAGCAGCACTTTATCGAAGATCGCCCCCAGGCGCTCCGCCAGCCGTTCCGGTCTCTCGTTGGTGATCGCCGCATTCCTGGCTCCCCAGCGCTCCAGGTTTTCCGCCAGCTCCCAGACGCGCCTGGGGTGGATCTCGTTCGCCAGCAGGCTGCCCTGCCCCTGCAGCAGCGCCGCCAGGTGCGTGGATTTCCCGCCCGGGGCGGCTGCCAGGTCCAGCACGCGCTCGCCGGGGGAGGGGTTCAGCGCTTCCGCCGCCAGCATGGCGGAGGGGTCCTGCAGGTAATACAGCCCTGCGGCGTGGTAGGGGTGTTTTCCCGGGTGCAGTCCTGGCGGGACGTGATAAGCCGCCGGGCACCAGGGGACGGGATGGAGGTCCCAGCCGCTGAGGCGCAGAATTCCTCCGGGGAAATCTTCAGCGTGTTGACGCGCAGCCCGCTTTCCGGCGCCTGCCCGTAACAGGCGCTGAAACTGGCATACTCTGCCCCCAGCAGGTTCTGCATGCGCTCCAGGAAGCTCCTGTGGAACAGGGGTGTTCATCTCCTGAGCCTGTAAAGCGAGATGTGCTTGTACTGGTAAGCCGGGCTGCCCGGCGCTGCGGGAATCAGCGCTTCGAATCCCCTGCGCTTCAGCACGCTTTCCAGCGTCTGGTCGTAGCGCCGGCTGACCACCACCCACAGCGTCTCAGGCGCACCCTTCTCCGTGTCGAAGGCATCCTGCGGCAGACCGTACTCCAGGAAATAATATTCCAGCGGCGTGCTGACCGGCGATTGCACAGCCACGCGGTCTCCGGGTTGGATGTGCGCTTGCAGGTAGAGTGCAATCCCCTCTTCAGCGCCGGGCGCTCCGCGCATCGAAGCCGTGCCTGGGATCGCCGCCGCCAGCGCCGCGGCGGGGAGCAGTACAGCGATGATGAATACTGCCCACCTTCCCGCTGGGTGCAGCCGCCCCGGCAGGATCAACCCGGCAAGCCCGATGAGCCCGGCGCTTGCCCAGGTGATGAAGAGCGGCAGCAGGAACATCCAAACCCGTGCCAGCGGCGCTACCTGCTGCACGATCAGGGCAAAACCGATCCACAGCAGCGCCGCGGCTTGCAGCGGCACTTTTGTCCGCGAGATGCGCCGGTGCAGCGCCAGCGACGCCGCCAACCCCAGCAGGGAAAGCAGCCCAAGCCCCCAGGGCGCGCCGGAAGTCCACTGCTCGGCGGTGCTGGCGACCCGGGACTCTACCTGTTCTGCCAGGGTCGCGGGGTCGTCCGGTCGCACGTAGCTGTTATTGACCACTGCCCCGATGCCAGACTTGATGAAGACCGGCATGTACAGCAGGGCTGCCAGCCCCACCAGGAGCAGGCATGCGCCGAGCAGGTATGCCCAGAAGGCTCGCTGGTAATCCCTGCGATGTATCGCTGAATAGCCCCGAAAGCGCCAGCCAAACCACCAACATGCCGGCGGGATACAGCATGATCGGGATCGTGTAGAAGCCCAGGGCGCAGGTCAGCGCCAGCAGCGTCCAGGCGATGCGGTTGCGGTGGTCCTTCACGTAGGCTGCCAACGCCGCGGCGCAAAGCGTCAAGGCGCAGACCAGCGTGTAGCCGCGCGCATTGGCGGAGTAATCGATCAGCAGCGGCGCTGCCGCTACCAGCCCGGCGCTGAGCAAGCCGACCTTGCGGTTGTAGAAGCGCCCCGCGGTTACGTAGGTCAGTGGGACGATGGCGACGCCCGCCACAAAGGCTGGCAGGCGGATGATCCACGGCTGGTTGCCCAGCAGGTGGTATGCCAGGTACACCAGCAGCGTGTGGAAGATGTGGTTGTTGGGCAGCGCGTAATCGCTGATCGCCGCCAGCAAGGGTCGTGATGCAAAGGCGATGAAGGTATAGGCTTCATCGTGCAGCATCGGTTGGGCGAGGTATAAGCCACGCGTGGCTGCCGCCAGCAGCGTGATCAGCGCCAGTATTCCCAGCTCCGTCTTGTGCCCCAGCTCTGCCCGCAGCAGAATCGCCTCAGCTCGCGCAGGTCACGGCTGGCTCGTTGGCGCAGGGAGTCGGGGCGCAGCCCATCCAGGCGCTGCTCGAGCCTCTCCCGGTAATAAAAGCCAGCCCTGCGACCGCCAGGCAAGCCAGCGCCGCGATCAGCAGCCCCGGCTTGAGCTGGGCGAGCATCGCCGGCGTGAAGCTCTCCAGTGCGCCGTCCTGCGCCAGGCGGTCGGCGAGCGGCTTCAGTCGCTCGAAGGGCAGCAGGAAAGCCGCCAGCAGGAGCAGCCCTGCCAGCAGCAGCACGCCTGCGACAATCTCTATAGCAGGGTGGCGCCGGGATGCGCGCGGCATCAATCCCTTCTCCCCGCGCAGCCAATCTTACGGTCTGCACGGCTGCATCCGTGATTTCAAGGGCTTTATCCAGCACGGCGAAGCCTTCCGCCAGTTGCTCCTCGCTGATGATCAGCGGCGGGATGATCAGCGCCGTGTGCCAGTGGGTATACAGGTAGACGCCGTGGTCGAGCATGTACTTGCGCAGGGCGATCATCTCCGGGCTGCTGCCGTCGTAGGGCGCCATGGGCTCGCGGCTCTGCCGGTCCCGCACCAGCTCGATGGCGCCAAACAAGCCGATCGAGCGAACCTCCCCCACGGAAGGGTGCCCTTCTCCCAGGTCGGTCAGGTAGCGGTGCAGCACTGCCCCCATCGCCGCCGCCCGCTCGACGAGCAGGTCTTCCTGCATCACCTGGATGTTGGCGATCGCCGCCGCCAGAGAGATGGGATGGGCGTTGTAGGTCAGCCCGCTCTGGTAGGCGCGCTCGTTGAAGAACTCGGCGATGTGCGGGCGCATGCCCACCGCCCCCAACGGGGCGTAGCCGGAGGTCAAGCCTTTTGCCATCGTCATCAGGTCCGGCACGGTACACCAGTGGTCCACAGCGAACCACTTGCCCGTGCGCCCGAAGCCGCTCATCACCTCGTCGGCGATGAGCAGGATGCCGTATTGATCGCACAGCGCCCGCACCCCTTGCAGGTAGCCATCCGGCGGGATGATCACCCCGTTGGTCCCGGTCACCGTTTCCAGCAGGATGGCGGCGATCGTCTGCGGACCTTCGTACTGGATGATCTCCTCCAGGTGGTTCAGGTAATCCTGGGCGAACTCTGCCTCGGAGATATCGGGATTGTTGCGGTGGAAGGTCGAGCGGTAGCGGTAGGGGTCGAGGAAGTGCACCACGCCCGGCATCAGGTTGGGCTCCCACGCCAGGCGGCGCGGGTCGCCGGTCAGCGCCATCGCCCCTGCCGAAGCGCCGTGGTAAGAGCGGTAGCGGCTGAGGATCTTGTGCCTGCCGGTGTACGCCCGCGCCAGCTTGACCGCGTTCTCGTTGGCGTCTGCGCCGCCCAGCGTGAACAGGAAGTGATCCATGTCGCCGGGCGTCACCTCACTGAGCAGCTCGCCCAGCACGGCGCGCGGCCGGGTCGCCATCGGCGGTCCAGCGAAGGGCAGCTCGCGCGCCTGCGCCACGATGGCTTCGATCACACGCTCGTCGCCGTGACCGATATTGACACACATCACCATGGAGTTGAAATCCAGGTAACGCTTGTCGTTGGTATCCCAGAAGTAGGCGCCCTTGGCGCGCTTGACCGGGATGGGAGATACCTGCGCCTGCGCCGACCACGTCCAGAAGGAGTGTTTCAAGCTCAGCGGCAGGATATCTTCATCGGAGATTTGATCCATGCTTGCCTCGGTTTGTGAAAAATGCGAAAACGGTCTCGCCTGAAAATCCTATCATAAAAGCCCCCGTCTATTGGTTTAAATGCATGGATTGCACTGCAACGACTTCTATGGTTTCACTAAAATCCATACCGATAAAATACCTTGTATGGCGGATTATTGCAATGAATTGCAAGCAGCTTTTCCGACCTGCCCGATTGCCTTATAATAGGGGCAACGCAACATCATCTCTGAACGGAGGCAATGACCCTTTATGTATCCCATCCTTTCTGGCAGCGCACAACATCATCCGCTGGTTTGCCCTGATCATCGGCATCGTGATCGTCGTCCTATCCTTCCTGGGCTGGTTCGGAAAAAGAATGGTCTGAGCGAGATCGCAAGTGGGGCATGTACTACACCATCGCTATGGACATCCAGCTCCTGCTTGGCTTGCTGCTATATATTATTTTCAGCCCTATCACGCGTCTGCATTTCAGGATTTCGGGGCAGCTATGAGTAATTCTGGGCTGCGTTTCTTCGCCATCGAGCATGCCCTGGTGATGCTGCTGGCTGTGGTGTTTGCACACCTGGGGAGCGCATTCTCCAAGAAGGCCCAGGATAGTACCGGCAAGTTCAAGCGCGCCGCACTGTGGTATGCCCTCTCGGTGCTGTTATTGATCGCCGGCATGCCCTGGTTCCGGCCTCTCCTCCCGGGCATTTAATTTCTTATCGAGGAGACGACGAATAAGAACGTTGGACACGGATCAACACGGATGACACGGAGGTTTCTATATGGCAGTGATGGGTAAATCCGTAGAGCGGATCGACGCCGAGGGCAAAGTAACCGGAAAAACGCTCTATCCGGGAGATATCAACCTCCCTAACCAGGCGCACATGAAGATCCTGTTCGCGGGTCGTCCGCACGCTATCGTTCGCGCCATCGATACTTCGCGGGCGGAAGCGTTGCCAGGCGTTCTGGCGGTCTTCACCGCCAAAGACGTACCCGTCAACGAATACGGTCTGGGGATCATGGACCAGCCCGTGCTGTGCGGACCTGGCTCAAGCAAGCCCTTCACCGACCGCGTGCGCTTTGTCGGCGACCAGGTTGCGCTGGTCGTTGCTGAGAGCGAGCAGATCGCCGCGCATGCCCGCGATTTGATCGCTGTTGAGTACGAAGACCTGCCCGCCATCACCGATCCCGAAGCGGCGATGCAGCCCGGCGCACTACTGCTCCATCCGGAGCGCGATTCCAATGTCTTTGTGCGCTACCGCATCCGCAAGGGGGATGTCGCTGCGGCTCTCGCCCAGGCAGATGTGGTCATCGAAGGCGAGTACCGCACCCCTGCCCAGGAGCACGCCTATCTCCAGCCCGAAGCCGGCATTGCCTACTTCGACGAGCAAGGGCGGCTCACCGTCCAGGTCGCCGGGCAGTGGACGCACGAAGACCAGGAGCAGATCGCCCATGCCCTGGATTTGCCACTGGAGCAGGTGCGCGTGATCTATCCCGCCATCGGCGGCGCTTTCGGCGGCAGGGAGGATATGTCCGTCCAGATTGTGCTCGCCCTGGCAGTCTGGCGCCTGCACCAGCGCGGCATCGACCGCCCGGTCAAGATCATCTGGAGCCGGGAAGAATCGATCATCGGGCACCACAAGCGCCACCCCTATATCCTGCGCGCCCGCTGGGGCGCCACTCGCCAGGGCAAGGTGATTGCCGCCCAGGTGGATGTCATCGCCGATGGCGGCGCCTATGTCTATACCTCCCCCAAGGTGCTCGGCAACGCCACCCTGATGTGCACCGGTCCCTATGAGATCCCCAACGTCAGCGTGGATTCCTGCGCCGTCTACACCAACAACCTGCCCAACGGCGCTTTCCGCGGATTCGGCGGTCCACAAGGCGCTTTTGCCGCCGAGATGCAGATGAACCGCCTGGCGGAAGCGCTGGGCATGGATCCCGTGCAGATCC
This sequence comes from uncultured Chloroflexia bacterium, assembly GCA_963702535.1. Lineage (GTDB taxonomy): Bacteria > Chloroflexota > Anaerolineae > Anaerolineales > UBA4823 > CAVPDG01. The sequence continues at coordinate 166,875 of CAVPDG010000024.1, forward strand.
GCCTGCAGAATGTGCTGCGCGAGGGCTCGTTGCTTTCGGTGGGCACCCCGCTGCCGGGCGGCGTTTCGCTGTACGAGGTGGTGGATGAGGTCGGCAAGGCAGCCGCGGCGTTGAAAGCCCAGGCGAAAGAGGCGCCGCCTGCCGAGCCGCATTTGCGCCGCGGCATCGGCTATGCCGCCGCTTTCAAGAACATCGGCTTCTCCTTCGGCTACCAGGAGAACTGCACCGCCACGGTGGAGCTCCACGGGGCGGCGGAGATCGAGCGCGTGGTCGTCCACCATGCCGGCGCCGACGTGGGTCAGGGCACGCATACCGCCATGGCGCAGATGGCTGCCGAGGCTCTCGGCGTGCCTTTTGAGAAGGTAGAGATGGTGGTCTCCGACACCGCCTTCACCGGCAATTCCGGCAGCTCCTCCGCCTCGCGCATGACCTTCATGGCGGGCAATTCCATCAAGGGCGCCTGCGAGCAGGCGCTTGAAAAATGGAAGAACGAGGAGCGTCCCGCCATCGCTGAGTAAAGTACCTGGCGCCCAAGACCTCCATGCTCGACCCCGAGACGGGCTACTCTAAGCCCAACCTGGCTTACGGTTACGTCGCACAGGCGATCACCGTCGAAGTGGATACCGAGACAGGGCACGTGCAGGTACTGGATGTCGTCTCCGCCAACGATGTCGGCAAAGCCATCAACCCGCAGCAGATCCGTGGCCAGATCGAAGGGCGCGGTGGTCCAGGCGGCGGGCTATTCCATCCTGGAGAATTTTGTCCAGAAGGACGGCTATGTCCAGACGCCGCATTTCTCCACCTACCTGATCCCCACCGTCCTGGATGTCCCCGAGCAGGTGCAGTCGCTCATCCTGGAATTTCCCGACCCCAACGGTCCCTGGGGGCACGCGGCATGGCTGAGATGCCCTTCTTGCCTGTCGCTCCGGCGGTGATGGCTGCCGTCCACGATGCCACCGGCGTGTGGTTCCACGAGTTCCCGCTCACCCCGGAGCGCGTCCTGCGCGGCCTGGGTAAGCTGGCGCCGGAGAAACCGTAGCGCATGAGTGAAGGACTGCGAAGATGATCGTCCTGATCCGCGGCGGCGGCGACCTTGCCAGCGGCGTTGCGCTGCGCCTGCATCGCGCCGGGCTACGCGTGGTGATCACCGAGATCGCCCAGCCTTTAGCCGTGCGCCGCCTGGTTTCCTTTAGCGAGGCGATCTACAGCGGGTCGGTCAGCGTGGAAGAGGTCGGCGCTCGCCGCGTTGCCGACGCTTCCGACACCTTGAACATCCTGCAGGTGTTCGCCAGGGGGCAAATCCCCGTGCTGGTGGATCCCCAGGCAAGCTCGGTCAAGTCACTGCATCCCAGCGTGCTGGTCGACGCCCGCATGTTAAAGCGTCCTGCCGAGCTGCTCCCCACCCCGGTCAACCTGATCATCGGTCTCGGGCCCGGTTTCGTGGTTGGCGAGAACTGCCATGCGGTCGTGGAAACCCTGCGCGGCCACCGCCTGGGGCGCGTCTACTGGCAGGGGAGCGCTGCCCCGGATACCGGTCTTCCGGATCCGGTGCGCGGGCAGTCCGGTGAGCGCGTCTTGCGCGCCCCCGTGGACGGCATCCTGGAAGCGCGTCTCGAGATCGGGCAGCACGTGGAGGCCGGTCAGACCGTGGCGCAGGTCGCCGGCGTGGCTGTTGCCGCGCCGTTTGCCGGTGTGCTGCGCGGCTTGCTGCACGATGGTGTAGCCGTTACTGCGGGGTTGAAGATCGGCGACGTCGACCCACGCGACGATCCCAGCTTCTGCAGCCTGGTTTCGGATAAAGCCCTGGCGGTAGGGGGCGGCGTGCTGGAGGCGATCCTTTCCCGCAAAGAGCTGCGGGCGACGCTCTGGGCTTGAGCCTTTCTTGTCAATGAACCTGCTCCAATCCCTGCGCCTGTCTCCCGCTCCGCGTTTGGCGTTCGTCGGCGCGGGCGGCAAGACGACCGCCCTGTTCCGCCTGGCGCGTGATTTCTCTGCACCCGTCCTGGTCACGACCACCACGCACCTCTCCGTGGAGCAGGCGCAGCTCGGCGACCGCCATATCCTCGTTGAATCGCCGTCTCAGATCGAATCCCTCTCTGCTCACCCGCTGGAGGGGATCACGGTGTATACCGCTCCGCCGGATGCTTCGGGGCGCCTGGGCGGTCTCTCCGGCGAGTCTCTAGATCGACTGCTGCGCCTGGCTGACAGTATGGGCGCCCCCCTGCTGGTGGAAGCCGACGGCTCGCGCCAGCTACCCCGTCAAAGCCCCCGCGGCGCACGAGCCGGTGATCCCCGCTTTTGCCGATACGGTGGTGGTCGTGGCGGGCTTATCCGCCCTGGGCAAGCCTCTCTCTGCGCAGACCGCCCATCGCCCGCAGGAGTTCACCCGTATCTCGGGGATTTCTCCCGGCGAAGCCATCGACCCCGCCGCGCTGAGCCGGGTTCTGCTGCACCCACAGGGCGGCTTGAAGGGTATCCCGCCCGGCGTCCGGCGCATGCTCTTGCTCAACCAGGCGGATACGGATCTGCTGCAGTCCCAGGCGCATGCCATGCTGCTGGGACGCCCGGACCAGCCGTCCTTCTTTCAAGCGTACCATGCTGTAATCATCGCTTCCCTGATCCGCGGCGAGATCTACGCCGTGCACGAGCCGGTGGCGGGCATCCTCCTGGCTGCCGGCGGCGCCAGCCGTTACGGGTCGCCCAAGCAGCTGCTTGAATACCAGGGCGTGCCCCTCGTCCGCCGCGTCGCTCAAGTCGCCCTGGCATGCGGCGTTTCGCCGCTGATCGTCGTCAGCGGCGCTTATACGCCGGAGATGCGCCTGGCGCTGCAGGGGCTGGATGTGACGCTGGTCCACAATCTCGAATGGCAGGAGGGACAAAGCACTTCTGTGAAGCTGGGCATCGGGCATTTGCCGTCCGAAGCTGGCTCGGTGATCTTCTTCCTGGCAGACCAGCCTTTTATCCAGGAGAGCTTGCTGCAGGCGCTGATCGAGGCGCATGCTGCCAGCTTAGCGCCCATCGTCGCCCCCATGGTCGACGGGCGCCGCTCCAATCCGGTGCTCTTCGACCGGCGCACCTGGGCAGATTTTGCCTCCCTCAGCGGCGACGCCGGCGGGCGCCAGTTATTCTCCCGCTATACTGTACAGCTGGGTTCCCTGGCACGACCCGCGCCTCTTGCTGGATGTCGATACGCCCGAGGACTACCGCCGCCTGCTGGATGAGCAGCCGTGAAGGTGGTCCTGCACAGAACCCCTCCATGAGGTAAAATCAGCACAGGATGATGGATAACCTGACCGCCACGCAGACCAGGAGCATCCTGGTCGTTGATGATGAACTGGATACAGCCGAGATGCTGGTCGAGATGATGCACCTGAGCGGCTACCAGGTCTTCAAATCTTCCGGTGGGCGGCAAGCCATCCAAATGGTCACACGCCAGCACCCGGATGTTGTTCTGCTTGATCTGATGATGCCGGATGTGTCGGGTCTGGATGTATTGCGTACCATGCGCCGCGACCCCCGCTTGCAAAACATTCCCGTCATCATCCTCTCCGCCCGCTGCATGCCCGCCGATATCCAGGCTGGATTGGATGCCGGCGCCGACCTGTTCCTGACCAAGCCGGTCGGCTGCGCGGACCTGTGCAGTGCGGTCCGAAGAAGTGCTCAACGCCGGACGGAACCAGCCCGTGATGAACGCTTCCTAACCGGCTGCGCCCTGTATGCCTGTACTCCGCCTCTTTATCGCCATCGAATTATCGCCTGAGATCTGCTCCGGTCTGCAGCAGGTTGAGAAATCTCTGCAGGTGCCTCTGGGCGCACTGCCGGTACGCTGGGTGCCGGTGAAGAACATCCACCTGACACTGGTGTTTCTGGGGGATGTGGTCACGACCCAGGTGGCTGCCCTGAAGGATATGCTCCACTCGCAGGTCGCCGCTCAGCCGGTCTTCGAGCTGGAGGTCGCCAGCCTGGGCGCTTTTCCCTCGTTCCGCAAGCCGCGTGTGGTCTGGGTGGGGGTGAGCGCCCCGCCTGCCCTGCCTGCGTTGCAGCGCCGCATTGCCCAGGGCGCGGCTCGCCTGGGTTATCCAATGGAAGACCGTCCCTTTTCACCCCACCTGACCCTGGGGCGCGTCGCCAGGAACGCCTCTCCCGAAGAGGTGTTAAAAATCGGCGAGGTGCTCGCCGCCGAGAAGGTAGCCACGTTGGGAAGGATGGAAGTTGCTGCCGTCAACCTGTACAGCAGCGACCTGCAGCCCAGCGGCGCTGTTTACAAGTGCGAATATTCTATTGCCCTGTCTGCCTGACTCGAAAGGGTAAGTGCAGGACCCCCGTCTTCTGCTAGAAAACGGGGGCTGGATCAAACGTGTGTTTGTCAGTCATCAAGGAGGATTATCTGGACGCCCTGGAAGTTTCCCATACCATCATCGATGCTCTTGAAGAGAAGAAGGGAGAAGATATTCTTCTCATGGATTTGCACGGTCTGGCTTCGTTCGCCGATTATTTTGTCTTCTGCTCCGGCACCAGCGAGCGCATGCTCCAGGCGCTGGCAGAAGCCGCGGTAGAAGCTGTTCACAAGCGCCACCAGCTCCCCGCCCGCACCGAGGGTCGCCCCCAGGATGGCTGGATATTGGTCGATTTTGGCGACGTGATCGTGCACGTCTTCTCGCCAGACCGGCGCGAATACTACCGCCTGGAAGAACTGTGGGGGCAGGCAAAGATCCTGCTCCGCCTGCAGTAAGCCTAAGCGCCTCCCTCCAATACCAATTTTCCTTCGACCTGGCTTTCCACCTGCTGCCGCGTCCATAGCTGCGGGTGGTATTCGCCTTTCAGCCAGGGCTGGATCAGGTCGTCGTAATGCGGGCTGCCCAGAATGCCGCACTGCCCCGGTGGATACATGACCTCTGAGCGGGTCAGGTCTCCCAAATCCACCACCTGGCGGAAGGAAGGCGCCCAGGCTTTGTTGTCGTACGGGTCGTGGGCGAAGAACGCCGTCTGGCAGGGGGTGTCGGTATCGCCGCCGATCGGGAAAGGTCCGCGGTTAAACACCTGGTCCAGCGGCTTCTGTAGTGCCAGGGCGTGGGCGAAGCTCACCCGGTGCAGCTTGCCCCATTGCCAGGCGGATGGGTCGGCGCCCAGCGTCTCCCGTAGCCAAAGGATGGCTTCCTTCAGGCTCTTTTCCAGTACGGCTTGCCTGCCTCCCGCTGCTTGCAGCCACCCGGTGTCTGGCTTGGCGAGCAGGCGTAAAACGGCGACCGTGTCGTGCCCATAAAACTCGTGCGTCGGCAGCAGCAGCGGGTGGAAACCTTGCCCCATGTAGCGCGTTGCCATCTCCGCACCCAAGCTCGGCTCCAGGATGGCACGCGTCAGGTGCAGCCGGGCGACCTCGTACACCGCGCCGCCGGCGCTGTCTGCCGCCAGCTTGCCATCCCACTCCTTCAACAGCTTTTGCGCCAGAAGGACGTCTGCGTCGCTGCTCTCCACCCCTGCTGCCAGCGCGGCGAGCTCCTTTCCGGGCAGGCAGGTGAAATCCGTGTGCAGCTTGCGGTGGTCTTCGAAGGTGAGCTGTTCTTTGCTTTCGATATAGTCGCTGATCACTCGCGCCCGGTAGCCGTTCATCCATACATTTCCCAGGAAGTAGGGGTAATCATCGGGCACAATCTTGTGGTTGCAGGTGACGATATAGCCCTGCTCCGGGTTGAGGGCGTGCGGCATCGCCTCGAAAGGCACTTCGCCTACCCACTCGTACTCTCCCGTCCAGCCTGCTGCGGGCACGTCGCCCTCGCCCTTTGCGCGGATGGGCACCTTGCCGGTCACCCAGTAGCCGATATTCCCCTCCACATCGGCGTAGCACACGTTGAGCTGCGGCGCTTCGATCAACCGCATCGCCTCAACGAATTCATCCCAACCGGATGCCCGGTTCAGCTCCAGCCACCCCTGGAATGCCTGGCCCGGACGCAGCGCCATCGAGTTGACCGCTACGCGTTGCTCGCGTACGCCGATCACATCGGAGATTACCGGTCCGTGGTGGGTCACTACCACATTCTCAACATGCGGCTGCGCCCTGCCCTTCACCGCTATGCTCTCGGGGATCACCTCCGCCGCTCGCCATCCATCCTCGAATTGGTAGCGCCTGGCATCGGCAGTGTCGAACTTTTCTATGAACAGGTCTTCGCAATCTGTGAATGCCAGGGTCATCCCCCATGCGATGCCCTCGTTATGCCCCACCAGCACCATCGGCACGCCCGGCAGGCTGACACCCGTCACGTGCATGCCCGGCGCGTTCAGGTGCACCTCGTACCACAGCGCCGGCAGGCTCACCAGCAGGTGCATATCGTTGCACAGCACGGCACACCCGCTGGCGCTCCTCTCGGCGCTGATCACCCAGCTATTGCTGCCCTTGCCCTGGGAGAGGAACGGGCCGCCCACCTTGCTCAGCAGCTCGGCGTTGTCCAGCCGGTTGAACTCGATACCTTTGGGCAGAGTCAGCGGGTTGCTCCCGGGGTACTGGATGCCCAGCTCGGCGGCGCGCTCTGTGCCCACTTTCTCTGCAAGCTGCGAGCGGATCACCTCGCCGTACCAGGCATGCGAGAGCTGCCACACCATCACCCGGGTGAAAGCCATCGTATCCTCGGGCGTCCAGGCTTCGGGCGTGTGTCTCAACAGGGTGAACTCCACCGGCAGCTTCTTGCCGGGGTATTCAAGGAAGGCGTTGACGCCCTCGGTATAAGCCAGGATGATCTGGCGTAGGTCGTCCTCGCTATTCGCCCAATCCGTGCAGCCCAGCCGGTTGAAGCCGAAGGTGCGCGCCGTGCGGTCTGTATCCAGCGAGAGCTCCCCGAACAGCTCGCTCAGCTTGCCGCGCGCCACGCGGCGGTTCATCTCCATCTGGAACAGGCGGTCCTGGGCATGGACGAAGCCCTGGGCGAAGTACAGGTCGTGCAGGTTCTTGGCGTAGATGTGCGGGATGCCCCAGCGGTCGCGCAGCACTTCCACGGCGGAAGTGAGCCCCGGCAGGTTGACCTTCCCCTCGATTTGCGGCAATCGCTTGCGGCTGAGCCAGGTGATGCCGCCGCGGGCGATCGGTCCCAGCAGGTTATCCAGTGTGGACATTTTCCCCTCCAGGTAGATTTTTCGTAACAGGCAATCTCAAAAAAACAAAGCGCAGCCCTGCTGCGCCTTGTTGACCGCGTTTACAACGTGCCTTTGTACATCCCGCCGTCAACCGACAGCATCACGCCGGTGATGTAAGCTGCCGCCGGCGAAAGCAGGAAGACTGCCGCATTGGCGAACTCTTCCGGCTTGCCCATGCGTCCCAGCGGGCTGTCCTTCGCCTGCTTCTTGAGTTCTTCTTCCATCGTTGTGCCGTTCACCTGGGCGCGCTGCGCCATCAGGGCGTGCACGCGCTCTGTTTCCGTCCATGCTGGCAAAATGGAATTAAAGCGGATGCCCTCGCTCCCCAGCTCCAGCGCCAGGCTTTTCGTCAGCCCCACGGTCGCTGCCCGTATGCTATTGGAAAGCACCAGGTTTGGTATCGGCTGCTTGATGGAAAAAGATGTGATCGTCAACACGCTGGCGACCGGCGATTTGCGTAAGTAGGGCAGCGCCGCCCGGATCAGGCGAACGTGGCTCATCAGGCTCAGCTCGATAGCCCCCTGCCAGGTGGCATCGTCGAAGCTCTCGAACTTGCCCGGCGGCGGTCCACCGGAGTTGGTCACCAGCAGGTCCAGGATCCCAAAGGCTTCAACGCACTTCTCCACCAGGGCTTGCGGCGTAGCAGCGTGGGTTACGTCGCCTTTCAGTGTCACGATGGTGCTCCCTGTCTCATCTTTGATCTGCTGCGCCGCAGCGTTTAACCTGCTCTCATCCCGGCTGTTGATGGCTACCCGGCAGCCTTCCTGCGCCAGCAACCGGGCGGTGGCATACCCCAACCCTCGGCTTGCCCCCGTGACCAGTGCGCTTCTGCCTTTCAGTTGTAAATCCATGGGTGGTTGCTCCTGATTGATTGTGTGAGGACTTACGCAGTATAGAAATTTATGCCGGATCAAATGATCTCGATCTGGTTATCCACGACCTCGACATCCTGCCAGTTCCGCTCCAGCCACTCCACCACCTGCTGCAGGAGGCGCTGGCTGTGCGCCGCCTCGTTGCTGGCGGTGGTGCAGGCGATCACGGCAGCCTGCCAGGCATCCTGGCTGCCCACCTCCGCCGCCGAGATGTTGAACTCGCGGTGCAGACGGCTCAGCAGCGGCTTCAGCCGGCCGCGTTTTTCCTTCAAGGATGTGCAGCCGGGTAGGTGTAGCTCCAGGGTCAGGACGCCGATCCTCATTTCTCCGGATGTCTTGCTGTTGACAGCTTGCCCTTATTTTATACCTTGCCCGTCCATTCCGGGTGGTTGTATTTTTCCCGTACCAGCCGTTCTGCCGTATCCTTCTCGAAGTCGTTCAGCTCGCCTGGCGCCAGGTGCAGATCCTCCAGCGTTTCCTGGAACGCCTGGCAGAAGGCAGCCGCGGTCTGCTCCCAGGTGGGTGCAACCCCCAGGATCTCCTCCGCTGTTGCCGCCCTGGCGTGGACGCGTTCCGCCGCCCGTTGGCGCTTTTCCTCATCCGTGAAGTGCAGCGCCTGCGTGATGCGTCCCAGGTCGCCGTGCAGCGGGAATGAGCCATGTTGCAGCACCATGCCCTTGCGCCGCGCCTGGGCGCTGCCGATGACCTTGCGGTGGTCGTAGGTGATCTCGTAGGTCGATGGCACCTCGAAGCACACCGGACCCTTCGGATCGCTGCCGGCTGGCGTGAGCGGATGGGCTTCCGCCGTCGCCGCGATGCCCAGCAGGGTCAGGGCGCGCAGCAGCGCCTGCGAAAGGCGCTGGTAGCTCTCGATCACCGAGCCTGCCAGGCGCGGGTCGTCCTGTCGCCCGGTGATCGAGTAGGTCAGCTCGTCGGTGTGCAGGATCGCCCGCCCCCCGGTGGGGCGCCGCACCAGGTCCCAGCCGTGCGCTTGCAGCGCGGCGGCGTCAACGTCGCTGATGGGCTGCGCATAGCCTAGTGACAGGCAAGGCGGATGCCAGGCGTACAGGCGCAGCGTGGGCTGCGAGAGCCCCTGGGCGATGCCCTCCAGGATCGCCTCGTCTACTGCCATGTTCCAGGCGCCTCTTGCCGGCGGTGTGTGCAGCACTCTCCAGGTTTCAGCTTTCATCAGGGACCTTGTTACGGGTAGGGGGTGATGATCGGGTAGGGCAGCGGCGACTCGGGTGTGAAAGTGACCGTTGCCGTGGGAACGCCGCCGATGGGCGTGCGCGTCGGTGTGGGGGTGATTGTGGGTGTGGCTGGCGTCCCGGCGAAGGTTGCCGTTGGCGTCCCTGGCGTCAATGTGATCACGGGTGTGATCGTCGGCGTCTTCGTGATCGTGGGGGTAGGCGTCACGCCTGTCCAGATCAGCTTCAGGCGCGCCATGGTGGTGAATGGGCTGCGCGTGTAGTTGCGCCACAGGTTCAGGTAGGCGTCGATAGCGTCCTTGGGGTTTTTCGCCAGTTCAGCCGCCAACCCCAGCAGGTAATAATATTCGTCGCAGCTCCAGCGGGCGCGGCACAGCAGCCCTGGCGAGGTCTGCAAGGCAAGCAGGTCCTGGTAAATTTGCCTGGCATCTCCGCCGCTGAGCAGGGCTTGCCGGGCGGCGTCCACACCGTTCTGGAAGCGGTCCGGGTAGAGCTGCGGCAGCGCCGGGCGGGTCAGGTAGGGGATCAGGCTGCCGGGTATGCGCTCGATGCGAAAGGCGATCGAGTTGTCGATCAGCACTGTGGGCGGGTACTCTTCTTCATCATAAATACTCAGCTCAGGGCGGTTTGACTCCAGGCTGTCTACGAAGATGGCTTTGATCCCGTCCTTGTATGGCATCGGGATCCAGAACTCGAGCTTTTCACCGGCGCGGTGGCGTACGGTGAACCAGCTCTCTTTCACATCGTCGCCGTCGAAGTCGAAGTAGCCCGTTGTGCGCTGCGTGACGCCCGCTTCCCACAGTTGGGTGAGCGCCTCAGGATATTCGTCCGCCGGGATGGCTTCGACCAGTGCTTGCAGCGCCAGGCGGGCATCGCAGCCCTCCGCTTGCGCGCAAGCTTTGTATAGGTCGGCGGGCGTCTGGTAGGCAGCCAGGAAACGTGCGGCTTCAGCCACCCATTCGCTGTCCGCTTGAGCGGGCGAGCTCACCACGTCCTGGAAATATCCCGTTGCCTTTTCTGGATCGCCTGCCAAAGCACTGTACACCCCCAGACGGTAGCGCCACTCATCGCGCGTATCCGCTTTGTACGCCTTGCCTTCCTCGTTCTTCGCCGGGGGCCAGTCGGGCAGAAGCTGCTCCATCAAGCTGGCGGTCACTCCGGGCTCCCAGGCATTGCCGGCGTGCTCGATGACAAAGCGACAGTAGGGCAGCGTTTGCGGGTCCGGCTTCAAGCGGTAGCTGGCGTCGGCTGCGCTTAAAGCATCACCGTCCCAGCGGTACGTCAGGCGGATGTCGAGCGGGCAAGCCGGGAAGACGCTGGCGGTGAAGACCAGGTCATAGCCGCCTGCCGCGTTCTTCTCTGCCGTCCAGGTGTTCTCGAACTCTGTCCCAATATCCCGCGGGAAGAGCCGGGGGTCGAAAGCCAGGCTCACCGCTCCCGCCTCATCCAGCGAGAACACGGCCGGCGCTGCCAGGGTCATCCCATCCTGGGGAAGCCTGGGGTAGATCACTACCTCGTCCTTGCCGTCCCCGGTCAGGTCTGCAGAAAGGCTGGCATATTCCTGCGGGTTGGTGAAGTTAAAGTTGTCCGCCAGCACATGCGGCTGGTAACCGCTGCTGGTCTCCTCCAGCCAGACGAACGCCCCACCCGCTCCGCTTATCTGCACCAGCCAGGAGCCGAGCGAGCCAGGCAGGCGCTTCAGCTCTGCGACCGATAGCTTCAGGTCCGGCTCCTTCTCGGCGAACCATTCCTCGAGCGTATCCATGCTGGTTTCGCCGCTGTTCAACCCCTGGGCAATCAGGTTGCCGTATTGCTCATCGGCGCTGCCATCTCCCAGGCGCGCCAGGGTGTATGCCAGCAGCCACTGCCAGCGGTTGGCTTGTTCCGCCTGGGGGAAGCGCAGCAGCGCCTCCTCTAGGGCGAGCTTGGCGAAGCGATACCCCTGGTAATAGCTCTGCTCCAACACGCCCGGCGTGGCTTGGGGCAGTGAATTCGGATAATCTTCGATCAGCGATACCAGGTAGTCCGCCTGGTCGGATGACCAGGAGCCCAGGCGGTACAGGTTGGTGCTTGCCAGCGGCAGGGCGGGCGTTAACGTGGCGGGACCGGGCGGCGTGGGTGTCAGGGTGGGCGTGAGTGTCTTGGTCGGTGTCTGCGTGATGGTCGGCGTCTGGGAGGGGACGCGCGTGTTGGTCGCGCTGGGGGTGAGGGTGATGGTTGGCGTCTGCGTTGCCGTGGAGGTGATCGTCGGCGTGTTGGTATAGCGTCTCAGCTCCGGAATTGCCGGTCTCAGCAGCACCGGGTAAGCCGAAATAACCACAATCAGCCCCAGGATAAAGATGAAGAGGAAGCCGATGCTGGTCAGGATCAGCCGGTTCTGTGCGCTGTTCTTGGGCTGCTCAGACATGGTTCAACTGTGCCCAGCGCTGTGTGGCATGCTCCGCCAGCGCTTGCTGCAATTGCGTCAACGGGCGGCGTACCCCCCAGCTCGGAAAATGATATTGGTGATGCAGCATTTCTTTGATGAAGGCGGCTGCCGGCGGAAAAGCATCCAGCACGTCTCGGGCTGCGTTGAGCCGGCTCTGCGTTTCCCCATCTTGCTCGCCGCGGCTGGCCTGATCCCACACCCGGCGCAGCAGAGGCGAAGCCAGGCTCGCCAGGGCGGTGATGCAGCCGGATGCCTGGCTTTGCAGCGCCAGGCTGAACAGGCGGTCGTTGCCGTTCATCACCAGCAGATCCTTGCCAAAGATCTGCCCCAGTTTGCGAGCATGCTCACCATCCCCGCTCGAATCTTTGAGCCCGGCGAACTTTTCGGGGAAGGCATCTTTCAGCCGGGCGATCAAATCGAAGGAAATCGTTATGCCTGTTACGGGGGGGATGTGGTAAGCCAGCAGGTAACCACCTGCCGGCACGGCGCGGACGATCACCTGGCGGTACCAGTCGAACAGCCCGTCGTCGCTTACTTTCTTGAAGTAGTAGGGCGGCAGTACGACTACGCCATCGACCCCCAGGTCGAAAGCCGCCCGCGTCAGGCTGGCGGTCTCCTCCAGGCTGGGCGTGCCGGTTCCCGCCAGGATGCGCAAGCCCGGGTGCTGCTGGCGTACCCGCATGGCAGCTCGCAATAGCTCCAGGCGCTCCGCAGCCGAGAAAGACGGTCCCTCCCCGGTGGTGCCCAGCAGCAGCACGCCGTGACAACCGCGCTTCGCCAGGAATCCCAGGTATTTGGGCAGGGCTTCGCTATCGAGCGTGCCATCCGGCTTGAGCGGCGTAACCGCCGCCGCGTACACCCCGCTAAGTGCATGGTTGCTGGACATGGGCTGATTATACCGGATTTATCCGCCTGGTTTCCAGGAGGATCATCCGTATGGGCGTCCCTTAATCCCTCACTTAATTTAAATCATTGACTAACATTAGAAGATAGTTAAATTATTTGATAATCTATTTGGGTTGTGGTATAATTATGACTTGAAAGCAAGAGAAACCGCCCGCAAGAGCGAGTCGAACGCTTTGTACCCTTCCTTAATCGACTGTAATGTAAAGAATATTAACAAACGCATCAGCCTTGATCTGATTCGCTTTACCCCGGGAGGTATCTCGCGCTCGGAGTTGGCGCGCCAGCTCGGTTTGACCCGCGCGGCAGTCACCACCATTATCGGCGATTTGATCGACTCCGGTTTGGTCCATGAGACGGAGGATGGTCCCGCTACCGGTGGGCGCCGCCCGATCATGCTCGAGCTCAATCCTCGCCGCGGTTACTTGATGGGCGTCGATTTAGGCGCTAGCCACTATAGTCTGGTCGTGACGGATTTTGCCGGGCGTGTGCTCAACGAGGCTGAAGCCCGCCTCGATATCCGCATGGATCCTGTCGCTTATCTCAGCAAGATCGACGAAGCCACGCGCCGCATGCTTGCCGAGGCGCAGCTCAGTATGGAGGATGTCCTGGCAATCGGCATGGGCGTCCCCGGTCCCATCTCGAGCGCCGCCGGCATCGTGGTCGCGCCCCCCATTATGCCTGGCTGGGATAAATACCCCATCCGCCTCAACGCCCAGGAGCTCTGGGGGCGCCCGGTTTCTCTCAACAACGATGCTGAGCTTGGCGCCTTGGGGGAGTGGGCGCACGGCGCCGGGCGAGGCGAGCGCCACCTGGCTTATATCAAGGTGGGCACAGGTGTAGGCGCCGGCTTGCTCCTGGACGGCAAGATCTTCCAGGGCGCTACGGGCTGCGCCGGAGAGATCGGGCATGTAACCGTTAAAGATAACGGTCCCCTGTGCACCTGTGGCAATTACGGTTGCCTGGAGGCGTTGGCTGGCGGCAGCGCGATCGCCAAAAAAGCACGTGAAGCTGTCCTGGCGGGCAAGCGCACCCAGCTTGCCAATATTCACCCCGCCGATGAGATCACCGCCCGGGATGTTGCCCATGCCGCCCGGCTGGGCGACCTGGTTGCCCAGCAAATCATGGCTGAGGCGGGCGGTTATTTGGGCATCGGCATTGCCAGCCTCGTCAATATGTTCAACCCCGGTATGATTGTGATTGGCGGTGGAGTAGCTCAAGTGGGTGATCTACTCCTTGACCCAATCCGCCAGGTGGTGCGCGATCGCAGCTTGCGATCCGCAGCCCAGGCGGTGCGCATTACTGCCGCTGTTCTTGGCAGGCGCTCTTCCAGTATGGGAGCTGTCGTACAAGCCCTCAACATCGCATTGGATCAACTGACAGCTAATTGAGATTGCGCAAAAGGAGGACGATTAGCCGAAAAGATAGAAGAAGAAAGGGAAATCCCCGTACATCGCTCGAATTACGCTTTGCCAGGCGTTAACTGGCACAAACCAAACAAGAAGAAGATATAGGAGAAGAAACAATGAGTAAGAAAATTTGGACCCTGTTCAGCATTTTGCTCGTATCTGCCATGTTGCTGGCAGCGTGCGCTCAGCAACCCGCAGCCCCTGCTTCTACCGAGGCTGCCCCGGCTGCCACCACTGCTCCTACCGGCGGCGGAGAAGTCTACTACCTGAACTTCAAGCCCGAAGTAGCAGACATCTACGCCAAGATCGCTGAAGCCTACAAGGCAGAAACCGGTAACACGCTCAAGGTCGTCACGGCTGCTGCCGGCACCTACGAGCAGACCCTGAAGTCCGAAATTGCCAAGTCCGATGCCCCCGTCCTGTTCCAGATCAATGGACCCATCGGTTACCAGAACTGGAAAGATTACACCGCCGATCTCAAGGACACCGAGCTGTACAAGCGTCTTTCCGATAAAAACCTGGCTGTTACCGATGGCGATGGCGTTTATGGTCTCCCCTACGTTGTTGAAGGCTACGGGATCATCTACAACAACGCCATCATGCAGAAATACTTTGCCACCGAAGGCGCTAAAGCCGCGTCCATGGATGAGATCAACAATTTTGCCACCCTGAAGGCAGTTGTTGAAGACATGACCGCCAAGGCAGGTGAGCTCGGCATTGAAGGCGTCTTCTGCTCGACCTCTCTCAAGCCCGGCGAGGACTGGCGCTGGCAGACCCACCTGATGAATGTGCCGGTCTTCTATGAGTGGAGAGACAACAACGTTGACATCGCCACCGACGCCACCAATGATTTAAAGTTCCAGTACTCGGACAACTACAAGAATATCTTCGACCTGTACATCAACAACTCCACCACCTCGTCCAAGCTGCTCGGCAGCAAGAGCGTTGACGACTCGATGGCTGAGTTCGCTCTGGGCAAGTGCGCCATGGTACAGAACGGTAACTGGGCTTGGGGTCAAATCTCCGGCGTCCAGGGCAACACCGTCAAGCCCGAGGATGTGAAATTCCTGCCCATCTACACCGGCATGCCCGGCGAGGAAAAGCAGTCTATCAACGTTGGCACGGAGAATTTCTTCTCCATCAACTCGCAGGCTTCTCCTGAGAAGCAGAAGCTGGCTGCCGACTTCATCTACTGGCTGTTCAGCAGCCCGACCGGAAAAGCTTTCGTAACCAATGATCTGAAGTTCATCGCTCCCTTCGACACGTTTGCCGAGAACGAGAAACCCACCGATCCGTTGGCTAAGGAAGTGATCCGCTACATCAGCAATCCCGATATGTACAACGTGGCCTGGAATTTCGTGAAGTTCCCGAGCCAGACCTTCAAAGACAACTTCGGCGCTGCCTTGCTGCAGTATGCCCAGGGCACCATGGACTGGGACGCTGTAAAAACACTGGTTGTCGAGCAATGGAAGGCTGAAAGCGGTAAGTAAATCTTCGTTCTGGTTTATAATTCACCCCGTACCCGCAAGGATGCGGGGTGAATGTTTTATTTTCCGCAGGAGAAGGTCTATGTTAAAAATGCCTAAGAGATATTATGCGTTTTTTACCCTGCCCACCTTGCTTGCATTCCTCGTCGCGTTCTTCATTCCGTTTTTGCTAGGAATTTACCTCTCCTTCAATACCTTCACTACCGTTACCAATGCCCGCTGGGCGGGTCTGAGCAATTACGCCCGCGCCTTCCTGGAAGATAGCACTTTCCTGAACGCCACCATCTTCACCGCCAAGTTCGCCGTGGTTTCGGTCATTTTGATCAATGTTTTCGCGTTTTCTCTGGCGCTGCTGCTCACGCGCAAGATGCGCGGCGAAAACGGTTTCCGCACCATTTTCTTCATGCCTAACCTGATCGGCGGCATCGTCCTGGGTTATATCTGGCTGCTCATCATCAACGGCATCCTCATCAACTTCGGCGTTGATATCACCTACAGCGCGACATATGGCTTCTGGGGATTGGTCGTCGTCATGAACTGGCAGATGGTCGGTTATATGATGATCATTTATATCGCCGGTATCCTGGCGATCCCGCGTGAGATCCTTGAAGCCGCCAGGATCGACGGCGCAAACTCCTGGGAGATCCTGAAGAGCATTACCATCCCCATGGTCATGCCCGCCATCACCATCTGTACTTTCCTCACCGTAGCCAACTCCTTCAAGCTCTTTGATCAGAACCTTGCCCTGACGAACGGCGCCCCCGGTAGGGCATCTGCTATGATGGCGCTGGACATCTTCACCACCTTCTATAACCGCAACGGTTACGAAGGCGTAGGTCAGGCGAAGGCTGTGGTATTCACCATCATCGTAGCTGCCATTGTCCTGCTGCAGTTATTCTTTTCCAGGAGAAGGGAGATGGAAAGCTGATGAAGACACAAAAAAGCGGTTGGGAAATCGTTATCTTTATCCTGGTGCTGATCCTGGCGATCTTGTTTTTGGCGCCCATTTTTATCGTTTTCATGAATTCCTTCAAAGGACGCTTCTTTATCTCAGATGCGCCCTTTGCCTTGCCCAACTCCGAGACCTTTGTCGGCTTGGAGAACTATACCTCCGGCGTCATCAAGGTTGGATTTATCCCGGCTTTTGGGTATTCGCTCTTCATCACTGTCTTTTCGGTGGCTGCGATCGTGTTGTTTACTGCCATGACGGCGTGGTGCATCACCCGGGTGAAGTCGCGATTGAGCTCGTTCATCTACTACCTCTTGATTTTCTCGATGATCGTGCCTTTCCAGATGGTCATGTTCACCATGTCCAAGATCGCCAATATCCTTCGGCTGGATAATCCCATTGGGATCATCGTCCTCTACCTGGGATTCGGCGCCGGGCTTTCCGTCTTCATCTACAGCGGTTTTATCAAGAGTATCCCGCTGGAGATCGAGGAAGCCGCTACCATCGACGGCTGCAACCCAATCCAGACCTTCTTCTGGATTGTTTTTCCCATCCTGAGACCCATTTCCATTACCATTGCCATTCTCAACACCATGTGGATCTGGAATGACTACCTGTTGCCCTATCTCACGATCGGCAGCAACTACAAAACCATCCCCATTGCGGTCCAGTACCTGCAGGGTGGTTATGGCAGCAAGGATATGGGCGCTATGATGGCTTTGTTAGTCCTGGCGATCATCCCGATTGTCATCTTCTATCTCTTCCTGCAAAGGTACATCATCGAAGGTGTGGCAGCCGGGGCGGTTAAGGGCTAAGTTCCGCTTCAGAAAAGGAAGCCTCCCGTAGTAAAATGTACTCTCGGAATAGCGATGCGGCTTCAACCGAGAGTACTTTTATTTCCCCTGTTGTGTTGCTGCCTGGCGTTGGCGGGCTGTAGTCCTTTTGTGCTGCCTGACTCCCAGGCGACTCCGGCGGTGTCTCCCACGCCCACGCCGCATGGCTTGCAGCTCATCACGCCCACCCCCACCCCCTCCCAGCCGGCTGGCACGGTCAGCATCTGGCATTCTTTGCAGGATGATGAGCTCCCCGCCTTGCTGCGTCCTATCGAAGAGTTCCGCCAGGCTTACCCCGGCGTGCAGTTCGATGTCACCTATGTCCCCTCCCTCGACCTGCGCGCCGCTTACGAGCAGGCAGCCTTGCAGGGCAAGGCGCCCACCGTGCTCATCGGCACTGCCGCATGGGGTCCTTCCTTTTACGATCAGGGGCTGGTTGCCGATCTCTCCTCACTCGCCTCGCAGGATTTGCTCGACCGCCTCAACCCCGCCGGCGTCGAGACCGGGCGCTACCAGGACGCCCTTATCAGCCTGCCGCTCAGCCTGGAGGGCACCGTGCTCTACCGCAACGGCGCGCTGGCGCCCATCGCCCCAGCGACCTTCGACGAGCTGGTCACCTTTGCCAAGTCAGCCACCGAGGGCGGCGCGGTCGGCGCCATGCTCGACCGCGGCTTCATGAGCTCAGGCGCCCACCTCAACGGGCTGGGCGGCACATGGATCGGTCCTGACGGCGCGCCCGCCTTCAATAACGAGCTGGGTCTGGCGTGGGTCAACCTGCTGGGCGCTTTCGAGCAGGCCGGTCCGGTCGAGTACCAGACCGATAACGATCTCAACCTCTTCAAAGAGGGTCGGGTGGGCATGATCACCGATGACACCCGCCAGCGCCAGAACCTGGCGGAGGCGGTGGGCGCTGAGAACCTGGTCATCGATCCCTGGCCCCTCACCGCCGGCGGCGCCCTTTCCGGTTTTGTCCAGGCGGAGGGCGTCTTCCTCAACCCGCGCGCCCTGCAGGAGGGCGACCAGGTCTCCTGGGAGTTCGTCAAGACCCTCTTCAGCCCCCCAGCGCAAGCCGGGCTGGCGCAGGTCGGCTTCATCCCTGCCATCCTCCCCGACCAGATCACCGCCGCCGGCGACGCCGCCCCCATCGATGACCCCCTCATCCTCCAGGCGATGGCTGCCCTGGCGGGCGGCGCTGCTTACCCCACGCACCCGCAATTCTCGCTCTACCTGCCCTACCTGGATATCGCCATCCAGTCTATCTTCAACGGCGAAGCCTCTGCTGCCAGCGCCCTGCAGACCGCCGAGGATGCCATCAATGCCGCGCTGCTAAGCACACCCACACCTTGAACACCTTGAGGTCTTCATGAGCGTCCCCGCCTGGGTACAGGATTCCGTCTTCTACCAGATCTTCCCCGACCGCTTCGCCAACGGCGATCCCGCCAACGACCCGCCTAACCTCCAGCCCTGGGGCTCTTCCCCAACCTCCTGGGGATTTCAGGGCGGCGACCTGCGGGGTATCATCCAGCGCTTCGACTACATCCTCGACCTGGGGGTGAACGCGATCTACCTCAACCCCATTTTTCACGCCACCTCCAACCACCGCTACAATACCACGGATTACTACAAGATCGACCCCAAGCTGGGCAGTATGGCTGATTTTCACGCCCTGCTCGACCTGGCGCACCGTCACGGCGTGCGCATTGTCCTGGATGGCGTCTTCAACCATTGCGGGCGCGGTTTTTTTGCCTTCTCAGACGTCCTGGAGAACAACCAGCACTCGCCCTACCGGGATTGGTACCACATCAACCATTTTCCCGTCGATGCCTTCTCGCCAGGCGAAGCGCAGCACTACAAAGCCTGGTGGGGGATCAAGAGCCTGCCCAAGTTCAACACCTCCAACCCCCCACGCGCCGCTACCTGCTCGACGTGGCGCGTTACTGGATCGAGCAAGGCGCCGATGGCTGGCGCCTGGATGTGCCCAACGAGATCGATGACGATGCCTTTTGGGATGAGTTTCGCCATACCGTCAAATCAGCCAACGCCGACGCCTACATCCTGGGCGAGATCTGGACCGCCGATCCGCGCTGGGTGGGCGAGAGCCATTTCGACGGGTTGATGAATTACCCCTTCCGCGAGTGCCTGCTGGGCATGCTCACCGGCGATGGTCAATCGTCTACTCACTGCCTGGCCAGCCTGGAATCGCTTACCAACATCTACCCGCGAGCGAATGTCAACGCTATGTACGTGCCGCTCGGCTCGCACGACACCGAGCGTGCCCTGACACGCCTGAACGGCGACGAGAGGCGCCTGCGCCTTGCCTGGCTGTGCCAGTTCGCCTACCCCGGCGCGCCAGCCATCTATTACGGCGACGAGATCGGGCTGCTGGGTGGCAAGGACCCCGATTGCCGCCGTGCCTTCCCCTGGGACGAGAGCCAGTGGAACCAGGGTTTGCGCAATGACTTGAAAGAGTTGATTGCCCTCCGTAAGCGCCTGCCGGCGTTGCGTAACGGCGCCTATCGCCATCTGGCCTCCGCAAGCCGGGCCGGGACCCTGGCTTTTGCCCGCCTGTATGGTGAGGAGAGCATCCTGGTCGCCCTCAATACCGGATCGGCGCCCAGCCGCCTGTCTGTGCCCGTCGCTGAGCTTGGCTGGCAGGACGGGCGCACGCTGCATAGTCTGCTCGACCAGTGCGAGTTTACCGTCTCAGGCGGAGCGCTTGCCCTCGACCTGCCGCCGCTCAGCGGCTTCTGGATCGCCTGATAGGATTTTTGTTTTCCTGTAACATGACAGTTAGCACTACCCAAAGCTGCTCAAGAATTAGATAATAATGGTGGAAATTTATTTCTTGGAGGACTCTCTATGCCGGTAAAAGGTTGGGTTGAAGTCAGCCAGGTTTACTGCAAGGGATGCGAGCTGTGCATCCACGCCTGTCCCCAGAACGTGCTCGCCCTCGATATCGAACACCTCACCCCCAAAGGCTATCACCCCGCATACCTGGTCGGCGAAGGCTGCACGGGCTGCGCCATCTGCGCCGTTGTCTGCCCAGAAGCCGCCCTCACCGTCTACCGCCAGGTGCCATCTCGTCCTGCCCGCCCGGTTAAGGCGGAGGCGAGTCTCACCGCAGGTGAGGAGGCGCTAGATGCCGCGTGAGTTATTGAAAGGCAACAATGCTATGGCTGAAGCCGCCGTGCGCGCCGGCGTCCAGGCTTATTTCGGTTACCCCATCACCCCCCAGACGGAGCTTCTGGAATATATGTCCGCGCGCATGCCGGAGCTGGGTCGCACCTTCCTCCAGGCAGAGAGCGAGCTCGCCGCCATCAACATGGTTTACGGAGCAGCATGCACCGGGGCAAGAGTGATGAGTTCATCCTCGAGTTCCGGTGTTAGCTTGATGATGGAGGGCATCTCCTACATCGCCGGCACCGAGCTGCCCGTGGTGCTGATCGACGTGGTGCGCGGCGGTCCGGGGCTGGGCAACATCGCCCCCTCCCAGGGCGATTACAACCAGATCGTCCACGGCGGCGGGCATGGCGATTACCATCCCATCGTCCTCGCCCCCGCCAGCGTCCAGGAAGCCATCGACCAGACCGTGCTGGCGTTCGACCTGGCGGATCAATACCGCTCGGTGGTCATTGTCATGGTGGATGGCAACATCGGGCAGATCATGGAGCCCGCCGAGCTGCCGCCCATGCAACCGGTGCGCACGGAATACCCCGATTGGGCGGTGCGCGGCGCCGAGGGTCGCGAGCGGCGCATCCTCAGCTCCATTTACATCGACCCCGTGGACGAAGAGGTGATGAACTACCGCCTGGCGAAGCGCTGGCAGCAGATTGTCGCCAGCGAGATCCGTTATAAAACCTACCACCTGGAAGATGCCCGCTACGCCGTCATCGGCTTCGGCACCGCCGGGCGCGTCGCCCTCTCAGCCGTGCGCACAGCCCGCCAGGCTGGCATCCCCGTTGGCTTGTTCCGCCCCATCAGCCTCAGCCCCTTCCCTTACGAACAAATCTCCACCCTCGCTGAGCAGGTGGACGCCATCCTGGTGGTTGAGATGAACGCCGGGCAGATGCTGGATGATGTGCTGCGCGCTGTCAAGGGGCGTATCCCGGTCGAGTTCTACGGGCGCATGGGCGGTATGGTGCCCTTCCCGGACGAGATCCTGGCGGAGATCCAGCGCCTGACCACCGCCCGCCTCGCCCCGGATGGCGACCCGCGCCGCTCCTGGATCGAGCGCTTCGCCCCGGTCATCGCGGCCGAGCGGAAATAAAGATAGGACGCGGATAAACACGGATGATACGGATACCACGGATCAATAACCCTGACATTAAAATCCGTGTACATCCGTCAAATCCGTGTCCTTGAGAATCTGCGAAATCTGCGGATAATAGCTTTTGGAGATGGTAAATATGGCATTACCTGCTGATGCTCAGTTGGTCTACAAGCGCCCGGAAGCGCTGGCTGAGTTCCCCACGCACTACTGCCCCGGCTGCACGCACGGCATCGCCCACCGCCTCATCGCCGAGGTGCTGGACGAGATGGGCTTGCGCGAGCGCGCCATCGGCGTCGCACCGGTCGGCTGCTCGGTCTTCGCCTACAACTACTTCGATTGCGACTTTGTCGAAGCCGCCCACGGGCGCGCCCCGGCCATGGCAACCGGCATCAAGCGCGTCCTGCCCGAGCGCGTCGTCTTCACCTACCAGGGTGACGGCGACATGGCCTCCATCGGCATGGGCGAGATTATTCACGCCGCCGGGCGCGGCGAGAACATCACCGTCATCTTCATCAACAACGCCATCTTTGGCATGACCGGCGGTCAGATGGCGCCCACCACCCTGCCCGGGCAGGTGACCACCTCTTCCCCCTCCGGGCGGGATGTCGAGCTGATGGGCTTCCCGCTGCGCATGGCAGAAGTGCTCTCCAACCTGGATGGCGCCGGCTACCTGGTGCGCCGCGCCCTGCACGACCCCAAGAACATCCGCCTCGCCCGGAAAGCCATCCGCCTCGCCTTCGAGACGCAGGTGCGCGGCTTGGGCTTCTCCATGGTCGAGCTGCTCTCCACCTGTCCCACCAACTGGGGTCTCTCCCCGCTCGAAGCGCTGCGCTTCGTCGACGAGCATATGATCCCCGCCTTCCCGTTGGGCGATTACAAAGTCGCCCCGGCTGTGGCTGATTTGAAGGTTTAAAGAATAAAACACAAAGCACACAAAGGAACACCAAAGGACACAAAGGCTTGCAAGGTTTCCGTTCTTGATCCTCATGATCTTTGTGCTCTTCGCTCTTCCTTCGCGACCTTTGCGGTTTAATGTTTAAAATACCTGAGGAATAATGCTTATGCAAACTGAGATTGTGATCGCCGGGTTTGGCGGGCAGGGCGTGCTCTTCGCCGGGCAGGTCCTGGCCTACGCCGCCATGGATAGCGGCAAGATCGTCACCTGGATCCCCTCCTACGGGCCCGAGATGCGCGGCGGCACCGCCAACTGCACCGTCATCATCGCCGACGAAGAGATCGGCTCGCCCCTGGTGCGCAACCCCAAAGCCGCCATCGTGCTCAACCTGCCCTCGCTGGATAAATACGAGTCCGTGGTGGTCCCTGGGGGTGTCCTGGTGGCGAATTCCTCCCTGATCAACCGCGGTCCCAGCCGGGGCGATATTACCTCGATTTTTCTGCCCGCCAACGAGATCGCCGAGTCCCTCGGGAACAAGCGCTTGCTCAACATGGTGGCTTTAGGCGCTTTGCTCGCCTGCCTGCCCGTCCTGCCCGTGGAAGCCATCGCCCAAGCCCTCAGCGACCACCTCCCCGAGCGGCACAAGAAGCTGCTGCCGGTGAATTTCAGCGCGCTGAGGCAGGGGGCGGAGTACGCGAGGAAACAGTCGCCAGCTATCGTACAAGCAAAACAGCTTTAAGCCCCTCCCTTTAGGGAGGGGTGGGGGTAGGTTCTACGACACTGGTGCGCTGCTATCGCGCAGTGTATAATTGGGACTATTGTTGTCCCAATACCCTGCAAAACGGACCGTAGAGACTCTCCCCCATGCTCCTGGACTTCACCGGCGTCATCTTCATCTGGCGCGGACCTGCGCCCCTACTTCTTCGTCGCCGTTCCGCCGGAGCAAAGCAGCGCCCTCAAAGCCATCTCCAGCATCGCTACCTACGGCTGGGGCGTCATCCCGGTGGACGCCCGCATCGGCAAAACCCGCTGGTACACATCCTTGTTCCCGAAAAATGGCGCCTACCTGGTGCCCATCAAAGACAGCGTCCGCAAAGCCGAACATCTCGCCGACGGCGATGAAGTGACCATCCAGCTCGAGGTCCGTTTGTGACCTCAAGATGCTCATCAGAACTCCGGGTCCCTCGATCAGGTAAAATTGATCGATAAAGAAATCTGCGAAAATCTGTGTAATCTGCGGATATTGAAGAAATAAGCGGCACCTACGTAGAAACAACTGAGGGAGTAACACGTTGACCATCATCGACAACGACATGCTCTGGCGCCAGTTCGGCGCCGCCATCGACTCGTTCGGCAACGCCCTGCGCGATTGCTCGGATGAGCTGTGGGACGCCCAACTCTGGCAAGACCAGCCCGACCAATGGGTGGCGCAGGGCTTTTCGGCGTTCTGGTACCTGTGCTACCACACGCTGTTCTGGCTCGACCTGTACCTCACCGGTGCGGAGGAAGGCTTTACCCCGCCCGAGCCCTTCGACCTGGTCGAGATGGAAGCGAACGAAGCGCTGCCCCGTACTTACACTCGGCAGGAGCTGCTCGGCTACCTGGATACCTGCCGCCGCAGGTGCCAGGAGACGGTCAGCGCCATGTCGCCCGAGCAAGCCAACCGCCTGTGCTCCTTCGCCTGGGGTGAGGTGCCCTTCGCCGAGCTCCAGCTTTACAACCTACGCCACGTGCAGGAGCACGCCGCCCAACTGCACCTCTTCCTGGGCCAGCAGGCGGGAAGGTCTACGAATTGGGTGGCACGGGCTTGATCGTCCGGTGGGTTGGCGGGAATAGAATATGCCAGACGTTATTCGCATGGGATTAATGCTTATCCTGCCCGCCAACCCACCCTACAAGTCGTAAAAAAAACCGGGGCGGGTCACCGACCCGCCCCGACAAACCAATCCGTTCAATCCGTTCCCAAATCCGTTGACAGCTCTTTACCGTCAACTGTCAACCGTCCTACAGATCTTCCGCGATCGCCACGCCCTTGTGCTTGAGCGCCGAGTGCGCCGCCGCCAGGCGTGCGATGGGCACGCGGAACGGCGAGCAGCTCACGTAGTTGTTGCCGATCATGTGGCAGAACTCGATTGAACTCGGGTCGCCGCCGTGCTCGCCGCAGATGCCCACTTCCAGGTTCAGGCGCGTCTTGCGCCCGTCATCGATCGCCATGCTCATCAGGCGACCCACGCCCTCGCGGTCCAGCGTCTGGAACGGGTTCTTGGGCAGGATGCCCTCTTCCACGTACTTCACCAGGAAGTTGCGCTCGGCGTCATCACGGCTGTAGCCGAAGGTCATCTGGGTCAGGTCATTGGTGCCGAAGGAGAAGAACTCGGCGGCTTTAGCCACCTCGCCCGCCGTCACAGCGGCGCGCGGGATCTCGACCATCGTCCCGAACTTGTAATCGAAGTTAATGCCCTTCTCGCTCATCACGGCTTTAGCGATGCGCTCCAGGCGCGGCTGGATCCAATCCAGTTCTTTCACCGTACCGGTCAGCGGGATCATCACCTCGGGCTTGACCACGATGCCCTTCTTGGCTTCGTCGGCGGCGGCTTCGAAGATCGCCCGCACCTGCATCTCCACGATCTCGGGCATGTAGATGCTCAGGCGCACGCCGCGCAGACCCATCATGGGGTTGCTCTCGTGCATGCTGCGGATGGATGCCAGCAGCTTTTCCTTCTCTGCCAGGCCCTTCGTCTCGCCCTTGACGCGCATCTCGATCACCTCTTCGAAGAGCTTCTCTTCGTCGGGCATGAACTCGTGCAGCGGCGGGTCGATCAGGCGGATGATCACCGGGTAGCCGTCCATCGCCTCGAACAAGCCGGCGAAGTCGGCGCGCTGGTAGGGCAGCAGCTCGTCCAGAGCGGCGGTGCGCTCGGCGCTGGTGGTGGCAAGGATCATGCGCTGCACGATGGGCAGGCGCTGGGTCTCGAAGAACATGTGCTCGGTGCGGCACAAGCCGATGCCCACCGCCCCGTACGAGCGGGCGCGGCGCGCATCCTTGGGATAATCGGCGTTCGCCCACACCTGCAAGCCGGTGGTCGGCCAGCCCTCAGGCGCCTTACGCACGCCGGGGGTGGCGCAGATCTCGTCTGCCCACTTGAGCAGGGTCAGCAGGTCGGTCTGCTCTTCCAGGCTGGGGGCGCTGGTGGGGATTTTGCCCAGGAAGACCTCGCCGGAGGTACCGTCGACGGAGATCCACTCGCCTTCCTTTACCACGTTGCCTTCCATCGCCATCTGGCGCTTTTCCAGGTCGATGCGGATCTTGGACGCGCCGACGATGCAGGGCACGCCGAACTGGCGAGCAACTACAGCGGCGTGGGAGGTCGCCCCGCCCTCGCTGGTCAGGATGCCCTTGGCAGCCAGCATACCGTGCACGTCATCCGGCTTGGTGAACGGGCGCACCATGATCACATCCTGCCCGTTTTCCTTTGCCATCCTCTCAGCCGTGTCGGCGTCGAAGTACACCTGTCCCACCGCCGCGCCGGGGGAAGCGTTCACGCCCTTGGCGTACAGGCGTCCTTCTTTGGCGGCGGCTTTCTTCACATTAAGGTCAAACTGCGGGTGCAGCAGCGTGTCCACCTGCTCGGGGGTCACGCGCAGCAGGGCAACTTCCTTGGTGATCAGCCCTTCGTTCGCCATATCCACGGCGATCGTCACCTCGGCTTTAGCCGTGCGCTTGCCGTTGCGCGTTTGCAGCATCCACAGCTTGCCCTTCTCGATGGTGAACTCCACGTCCTGCATATCTTTGTAGTGCTCTTCCAGCTTGGCGCAGATGTCCAGGAACTGCTGGTAGGCTACGGGCATTTCCTTCCCCAGGTTCTCGATCTTCTCCGTGTTGCGGATGCCCGCCACCACGTCTTCGCCCTGGGCGTTGAGCAGGTAATCGCCGTACATCTTGTTCTCGCCGGTGGCCGGGTCGCGCGTGAAAGCCACGCCCGTGCCCGATTCCCAGCCCATGTTGCCGAAGACCATGGTCACGATGTTGACCGCCGTGCCCAGGTTGTGCGAGATGCCCGCCGCGTTGCGGTAATCGATCGCCCGCTTGCCGTTCCACGAGCGGAACACGGCTTCTGTCGCCAGCTTGAGCTGCTCGAGCGGGTCCTGCGGGAAGTCGAAGCCCTTATGCTCGCGCACCACCTCTTTGAACTTCTGCGTGATCTTCTGCCAGTCCGCTGCGTCCAGGTCGGTGTCAGACTTGACACCCTTCTTGGCTTTGTACTCTTCCAGGTAATCCTCGAACGGCTCGTCGGGGATGTTCGAGCACCACCGATCCGAACATCTGCACCAGGCGGCGGTACGCGTCGAAGACGAAGCGCTCGTCGCCGGTCATCTTTGCCATGCTCTCGGCGGTCTTATCGTTCAGACCGATGTTGAGCACGGTGTCCATCATGCCGGGCATCGAGAACTTGGCGCCCGAGCGGCAGGATACCAGCAGCGGGTTGGAAGGATCGCCGAACTTCTTACCAGTTTGCGCTTCTACCGCCTTGAGAGCCTCCAGCTCTTGCGTCCACAAGCCCTCGGGGAACTTGTTCCCCTCCGCCAGGTACGCGTTGCAGGCTTCCGTGGTCACCGTGAAGCCCGGTGGTACCGGCACGCCGATGCGAGTCATCTCAGCCAGGTTGGCGCCTTTGCCGCCCAGCAGGGCGCGCACGCCATCCCAGTTGCCGCCTACATACTTCTCTGCCTGCTCGACCTCGTCGAACCGGTACACCCATTTCTTTCCAGACATACTTTACCTCCTGAATCAAGATCGTAAGGATAGCTGCTTTCGCAGGTTTTTTCCACAGATTTGGATTGTGATAATCCAAACAAATAGTTTACCACACATCCCGCCTGCTCTCGGGTAAGCTCGCTCGAAAAAAAACAGATTGCAGCAGGCTGACAGCCCGCTGCAATCTGTTTTTTTAAGGTAAGCCGTTTATGGCAAGACGAGATCGATCGCCGTCTTGAACAGGAACGATCCCAGCGGCACCAGGAAGGAGAAGAACAGCGCCCGCAGCATGTTGGTGTTGTAGGGCCAGGTGCGCGTCGCTTGCAGGCGCGCCTCGTACGCCGCCACGGCGTTGAACTCGGCGGCAACCCCTGCGCTCTCCTGCCCGGTGTTCATGCGCTGCATCATCTCACCGCCCAGCCGTTCCAGTTGGCGGCGCACGCCCGCCAGCTCGGCATCCTTGTGCTTTGCCAGCACCCGGTGCGCCGGGCGCATGCTGGAAAAAAAGATCAGCAAGGTGACTAGCACCAGCACGAGGTAGATCAGCCAAAAGAGCGGCTGCGCCAGGTTTTCCCAGCGGAAGGAGAGGATCAGGCTGATCGTCAGTCCGCCGATGAACATCAGCGCCAGCAGCAAGCCCTGCCTGCCGATGGCTTCGAATGGCGCCGGGTTGAACAGGTTGATGCGCAGCGGCTGGCGCAGGAGCAGCTCGCCGTCGCGCGTGCTGGCAACCGACAGGTAGATGATCCACGCCAGCAAGGCGTACATCGCCATCATGGAGAGCGCCCAGTACAGCGGGAAGAGGATGTTCATGCCCCCGAAATCGTTGGTGCTGTTCATCGCCAGCCCGATCACTGCCCCGCTTGCGATAGCGATCCATTCATTGCGCGGCTTGACGGTTGGGGTCTCCGCCAGCAGCCTGGCGAAGCTCTCGTCATCCAGCGCAGTGATCGAGCGCAGGGCCTCGAATACCTCTCTGTTATGGCGGTCCAGCAGCGGCGAGCCCAGCCAGATGTACACAATGATGGACGGCGCGAGCAATAGGAAGCGCCAGCGACCGTCACGCATGAACTCATCGGTAACACCGCTCAGGTAGACGACGATGAAGGGCAGGGCGAAGAGCAGCACGCTGACGGCGAGCTTCACCCACAGCGGTCGCGGCCGGTCGATCACACGGGCGTAGAGAGTGGCGGGTTGCTTCATATCCGCTTAAAGTATAGAGGCAATTTTTACCGGAGTCAACTTTTTCAGGCGAAAATCATTTGACAGCCATAACTATCTTCGGTATAATACCACCTTGCTTTGCCCCGGCTATGCATGGCTGGGGCTATCATTCTGTATCCCCAACTTCCCCGTCCATCGGCGCACACTCCTGGCATAGCAGCGCGGAGCCAACGGTGAAGTGAAGGTTGGAGGAAAAATATGAAGTACGCAATCGTAGAAGACGGCGGAAAGCAGTACAAAGCCGTCGAAGGCGCCACCATCGACGTCGACCACTTCCCCGCCGAATCGGGTGAAGCCGTCGATCTGGAGAAAGTGCTCCTGGTGGCGGATGGCGAGACGGTGGCAGTGGGCACCCCCCTGGTCGCCGGCGCCAAAGTACAGGCAACCGTAGTTTCTCAGGTCCAAGGTCCTAAGCTGGTTGTATTCAGGTACAAGCCCAAGAAGCGCGTCCGCGTGAAGAAGGGACACCGCCAGGACTATACCCGCCTGATGATCGACTCGATCACGGTCTCAAAGGAGAGTTGACCATGGCACACAAGAAAGGTGGCGGCTCCAGCCGCAATGGTCGTGATAGCAATTCCCAACGCTTGGGCGTAAAAGTCTTCAGCGGTCAGCGTGTGCGCTCCGGCGCCATCCTCGTCCGCCAGCGCGGCACGCGCATCAAGCCGGGCGAAAACGTCGACAAAGGCAAAGACGATACCCTCTTCGCCACCGTCGATGGCATCGTCGTCTACCAGACCATCCGTGACGACCGCTCGTTGGTCTCCGTCGTCCCCGACGAAACCCCTGCTGTAGCCTGATCTTTGCTGCCGTAGGCATTACTCACAGACATTTCTGCATCGCTTTCACAGGATACGGATTGGTTGTACGTGAAAATCTGCGAAATCTGTGGATGTTTACTTAAGAAGGAACTCACTCATGAAAGCTGATATCCATCCTGTATTCTATACAGATACCAAGGTCGTCTGCGCCTGCGGCAACACCTGGACCACCGCCTCCACCAAGAAGGTGATCCACACCGACGTATGCTCCAAGTGCCACCCCTTCTACACCGGCGAGCAGCGCATCGTCGATACCGAGGGCCAGGTCGACCGCTTCTATAAGAAGCTCCAGGCGCGCCAGCAGTACCTCACCGAAATCGAAACGCGTGAGGCTGCGCGTGTCTCGCCGACCCGCCCCATCGCCGAGTTCGAGCTGGGCACCCGCCCCACCGACGCTCTGGTCAAAGCCGGCATCACCAACGCCGGTCAGATCCTGGAGCGGCTTGCCCAGGGCGACAACGCCCTGCTGGCGGTAGAGGGCTTCGGTCGCAAATCCCTCGCCGATCTCAAGAAGCGCTTGCGCCAGTTCGGCTACAGCCTGCCCGAGGTCGGTCAGGAGATCACGGTTTAGTCTCTTGCTGCATGATCCAAATAAACAGGTGTGCGGGCTGGTCCCGCACACCTGTTTTTTGATTATTGGCTATAAATCTGCCCCACTTCCTGCACGTCCACCGGCACGCCGTCGAGCTCCGCCGGGATGCGCTCCTGCGGGCTGAGCAGCTCCGGCGGCAGCTTGCGGCTCACCAGCACCACCAGCGCCGGGTCGTCTGTGCGCACCCCCTGGCAGGTGCGGAAGCCGATGCCCACCCCCACCACGTTCGCCATGCGCATGAGCTGGCTTTCGTAGGTCTGCTTGACCGCCCGGATCGCCTCGATGGAGATCTGCTCGTCTGCGCTCATCTCTCTTCACTCCTACAGCGTCACATCCAGGCAGGTCAGCACCGCCTGGATCGGGTTGGCGATCGTCGATTGCTCCGACCCGGCGAAGAGCAGCCCCACCGCCTGCAGCGATCCCGCCGCCACGATCAGCGAGCCGGAATCGCCCCCCTGCGACATGGGTCCCATGATGAGCTGGTTCTCGAAAGTGGCGTCTTTCCCGGCGCCGTAGCTCACCGTCACCGTGGCTTCCATCACGGTGATCTCGCCGCTGGTCAAGCCCGTCGTCCTGCCGGATTTGCGCACCGCCATCCCCAGCTCAGCCGGCAGCGTCCCCGCCACCCGGCCGATCTCCATGATCTCGTCCAGCATGTCGGCGCTGAGGTTCGGGCGCGCCACGGCGGCATCCACCAGGTTTGCCGCCTGCGGGTTGGCTTTGATGCTCACCATGCGGTGCTGCGAGCCCAGCAGGCGGGCGACGGCGTTGCCCAGGCGGGCGTACGCACCTGCCACGTTGCAGCTTCCCGGCTCGGTAGCGAACTGGATCGGGCAGAAGCGCTCCAGCACGGCGATGGTATCCGCCCCCAGCCTGCCCCCGTCCGCCGGACCCGGCTGCAGGATGGCGTCGCCGGGGGTGGCATCGTTGCTGTTCGCCAGCACGTGGTTGTTGGAGAGCATCAGCGGCGCGCCCGTTGCCCGGTCGCGCACCAGGCAGCCGAAGGTGCCTGCCGTGATGCGGTAGTGCCCCAGGCTCACCCCGGCCGGCGCCGGTCGCCAGCGGCTGGTGTGCGTTTGCAGCGCCCGCACCTCGCCGATCTCGATCACGTCCGTGCGCACCCCCTCGATCACTTTGGGCACCAGCGCCTCCGCCTGCAGCGCAGCCGGTGGCACCTTCTGGCGCACCAGCGTCACCAGGCACAGCTCCTCCGTGCGCACCCCCTCGGAAACCTTGTAGCCCATCCCCACGCCGATCACGTTGGGCATTGCCATCAGCGCCTCTTTGTGCGCTTCTTTTACTCTGCTGATCTCGGGTTGGATTGCCATGCGCTCACCTCCTGCCTCACCGGGCGAAGGACGGGAAGATGCTTTATCAGAGAAGAATGCTCGTATTTATTGTAACATGCGCCTTCCTCGGCTGAGACGATCCGGACTCATCATTACTTCCCCGAAATTGCCAGTAGGTTGAGTTGAGCGAAAGCGAAACCCAATCTACTACTGACACTTTACACCAGACTGGTTTATCGACAGATGAACTCTGGAAAAAATTGTTCTCAACACGTTCCTTGGAGTGTCTACCGATGTAGCCAAACAATCAGGTGGCAAGACTTCCCTGTTATACCCTGAGTAAGGGAGAAGGTGTCAGATCTTTTCGACAGCAACTAGTTTTTCATATGCTTCTAGCACGTGCTTAATTTGCTTTTTGCATCTAACAATTGTTCCAGGAGGAAACTCCCAATGCTCGTCTTCCGGGTCATAATTCTGGGTCGGTAGCACTTTAAAAATCATCTCTACATCCATTGCACCATCTGTTGGTCGCTATCCACCCATGCTTGGCGGAGCATCTGCCAGGAAAGCGTCGCGGGTGAGAATAGGTTGGCGAATTGGTAGGTGACAACTGTGAAGAAAGGGGTGCCTGCGCTGAACCCATGAGCGACGATAATCAGGCATGGGTTGGACTCATATCGGAGAAAAGTGGCAATGGTGCGTTGGAAACGTACCCTACTCACTTCAATCCCCACCTGTCAACGTTTACTCCCGACTGTGCTTGAGGGACATCAACCAGCAACGCCAACCCGCGTGCCTTGTGATAGAATCCCTTGCAACCTTTGGGAGGGTCCACCATTTATGCGAGGGATGAATATGAAGAATCACACTGGCTCTGTTGAAGTGATCACCGGTTCCATGTTTTGCGGCAAGACGGATGAGCTCATCCGCCGCCTGCGCCGCGCCACCATCGCCCGCCAGAAGGTCAAGGTCTTCAAGCCGGTGATCGATAACCGCTATGCTCATGAGAAGGTCACCTCGCATGCCGGTAACGAGTTTGCCGCCATCCCTATCCAGAACGCCGCCGGCGTCCGCGACTACCTGGATGACGCCACCACCGTGGTAGCCATCGATGAAGCCCAGTTCTTCGGCGACGACCTCATCCCCATCGTCGAGGAGCTTGCCGATCGCGGGCTGCGCGTCATCATCGCCGGGCTGGACACCGACTTCCGCGGCGAGCCCTTCGGTCCCATGCCCGTGCTGATGGCGCAAGCCGAGAAGGTGGATAAGCTCCAGGCGATCTGCATGGTGTGCGGCGAGCCTGCCACCCGCACCCAGCGCCTGATCAACGGCGAGCCCGCCAATTATCACGACCCCGTGGTCGTCGTCGGCGCGGCTGAGATGTACGAAGCCCGCTGTCGCGCTCCACCACATCGTCCCGGGGAGGTAAGCCATGCAGGATTATCACGATTTCCTGGATGAGGTCATCATCCCCGAGGATGTCCTGCAGAAGCGTATCGCTGCCCTGGGCGCTGAGATCAGCCGCGATTACGCCGGGCGCAAGCTGCACATGATCTGCATCCTGCGCGGCGGCGTGCTCTTCCTGGCGGACCTGATGCGCCAGATCACCGTCCCTAACAGTATCGACTTCATGGCGGTCTCGTCCTACGGCGTCGGCGCCCGGCGCTCCACCGGCGACGTGCGCATCACCCTCGACCTGAAGACCGATATCCGCGGCAAGGATGTCCTCCTGGTGGAGGATATCGTCGATAGCGGCTTCACCATCGCCACCGTGATGGAGTTCCTGCACACCCGCCACCCACAGAGCCTGGCAGTCTGCACCTTGCTGGATAAGGCGGAGCGCCGCGAGGTCGAAGTGCCCATCCATTACAGCGGCTTTGTCATCCCGGATAAGTTCGTCTTCGGCTACGGGCTGGATATCGACGAGTTCTACCGTAACCTGCCCTTCATCGGCACGGTGGATGCCAGCCGCTACCACCCGCCCGAGTAATTACCCAGTTGTCTTCAGACCCGCTCGATCTGCTCGCCCGCCTGGCGCAAATCCGCGCTCTTTTTCCCCCCGAATTTGCCATTTACCTGGTGGGAGGGGCGGTGCGCGACCGCCTGCTGAACAAGCCCTGCCACGACCTGGATTTCGCCGTGCGGCGGGACGCCCGCCTCGCTGCCCGGCATGTCGCCGATAGCCTGCATGCTGCCTATTACAGCCTGGATGATGAGCGTGACACCGGGCGCGTGGTGGCTTTCCTGCCCGATGGCAGCCGCCAGGTGCTGGATTTTGCCCTGCTGCAGGGCGCCGATATCGATACCGACCTCTCCGCCCGCGATTTCACCATCAACGCCATGGCGCTCGACCTGCGCCAGCCCGACCGGCTCATCGACCCGCTGGGCGGCGCCGCCGATCTGCACAGCCGGCAGATCCGCCTGTGCTCGCCCTCCGCCCTCGCCGATGACCCGGTGCGCATCCTGCGCGGCATCCGCCTGGCAGCCGGCTTGGGCTACCGCCTGCTGCCGGAGACGCTGCAACGCCTGCGCCAGGCGCTTCCGGGCTTGCCCGCCGCCTCACCGGAGCGCCTGCGCGACGAGCTCTTCCGCATCCTGGAAGGTCCCGAGCTTTGGGCGCCGCCCTGCGTATCATGGAGAAATTGGGCGTGCTGCCTTACGTTTTGCCGGAGCTGCCTGCCCTGAAGGGCGTTGCCCAGCCGCCGCCGCACGTCTACGACGCCTGGGAGCACACCCTTTTCACGGTGGAGAAGCTGCAAGAAGTCTGGGCGGTGCTGGATGTGGGCGGCGTGCCCCGAGAATCAGCCAACCTGTGGGTGGGCTTGCTTTCCCTGCGCCTGGGTCGCTACCGCCTCCAGGCTCACGAGCATTACGCCGCCCTCCTGAACCCGCACCGCTCGCTGCGCGGCCTGGTTACGCTGGCAGCCCTCTACCACGACGCCGCCAAGCCGCTCACCGGCGCCGTCGACGCTTCCGGCGAGCTACATTTCTACGAGCACCATGAGCAGGGGGCGCGGCTGGCGCACGCCCGCCTCGCCGCCCTGCGCCTGAGCAATGCTGAGATCGAGCGCCTCGAGACCATCGTGCGCCATCACATGCGCCCGCTGCTGTTGGGGCAGGGGGGCGCCCTGCCCACCCGCCGCGCCATTTACCGCTACTACCGCGATTGCGGTCCTGCCGGCGTCGATATCTGCTTCCTCTCCCTGGCGGATTTCCTGGCGACTTACGGTCCCTCGGTCCACCAGGATGCCTGGCTGCACCACCTGGATGTCGTCCGGATGCTGCTCGAAGCCTGGTGGGAGAGCCAGGCTGAGGTCGTCTCTCCCCCCGCCTTGCTGGATGGCAACCTGTTGATGGCGCGTTTCTCGCTGCCACCCGGTCCGCAGATCGGCAGGCTGCTGGAAGCCGTGCGCGAAGCCCAGGCTGCCGGTCAGGTCAGCAGCCTGGAGGAAGCGCTCAGTTGGGTGGAATCGCTGCTGGAAAAGCCGTAGCGGCGAGCCGGTAAGCTCGCCCGCCACGCAAGTCGATTTTCAATGGGTAGGGGGATCAGGCGGTTGCCCCGCGCCTCAAGGGTAGATCTCGCTCAACATCGGCTCGTAAAAGCAGCAGCAGCCCAGGGCATGCGAGCAGCCCTCCACCGGCAGTTTGGGGATGTTTTCCTTGGTGTAGGTCCCCTCCGCTTCCCGGCACGCCGGGCAGCACTCCTGCCCCACCAAAAGGCGGATATTGACCACCCGCGGGTTGCCCACCAGGCGCTTGAGCGCCACGGCTGTGTTGGAAAACTCGGCGAGCTCGGCTTGACAGTTGACGCAAACGGCTGCCGTATCTGGCGATTGTGCACTGCACTTGGAACAGGTCTGCACGCATTGCCTCCCGAAGTGTTTTCCTTATTGTAATCGAGGTTCATTAAAGTGTTCAGTGGGAATTGCCGTTGAAGTACCCGGATTTGGGAGCGCGCTCCCGAATCCGGAAGTCATTACGGTAAATCTCGCTGAGCTAATAAAAGCATCTCCCCGGCGCTGCTGCTAGCCGGGGAGATTGTGAGAACCGTGAAACCGCAACGAGTCTTACTGCAACTGCACGTAGCTGCCGTTGCCGTTGGCGGCTTGCTCTGCCCGGGCGCGCCATACCAGCCGCTTGAGGCGGGCGATCAGCACGCTGCTGGTGATCGGCTTGAGCAGGTAATCGTCGGCGCCCTCATCCAGCGCCTGCGCCACCATGCCCGGCTTGCTCACCGCCGAGAGCACCAGGATCGGCGCCTGGCTAAATGCCCGGATCTCGCGGCACACTTCGGTCCCGTTCATCTCCGGCATCAGCAAGTCCAGCACGATCACATCTGGAGATAAGCGCTGGGCTGCGGCAACTCCCTCCGGACCTGTGTTGACCACGTGCACCTCGAACTGTTTGGGCTCAAGGATGAGCTTGAACATCTCGGTCGTTGCATCATCGTCATCGATTACCAACACTTTGGTCGGTAAGGCTTGTGTCACAGATATAATCCTCTTAATTCCCATCGCTCTTGGGATTTGGGGCACTCAGGCTACTGTCATCCACTCGCCTGCCCTGCGCTTCCAGTCACAATTATGCCTGAAAAGCCAGAACGATTACCTTACAAACGCTTTACAGATAGATTTAAGACCAGGTTAAGGCTTTTAGGGGCAAAATTACACAAAAAATCTCGCCGTAGATGCGAAATTCCAAACAAAGTTGCAAGTTTGGCTTGCATCTCGGTTATTTAAAGGATATGATTATTCTCAGACCTGAAAATTGTGCAAGCTTGATCACGGGCGGAATTGACTCCTTCGATGACAGATCCCATCTCCTGTCCCCAGTGCAGCCAGCCGGTAGACTCCCAGGCTCGCCTGTGTGAGCATTGTGGGGCGGATCTGGCGATTGCCGCCGTACTGGCAGAGCGCCAGTTGCAGCTTGGCGGCAGCCCCCTGGCGGCGCCTGCCCTGACGCCGGAGATCCTGGTGCCCCGGTTGGGCAATTATTTGATCGAGCAGGGCGTGTTGGCGCCGGCGGATCTGGAAAGGGCGTTGGCGTACCAGCGCCAGAAGGCGCAGGCGGGCGATCCGCTGTTGTTAGGGCAGGCATTGCGTGAACTGGGCCTGGTCGACCGGGAGACTATCGATGGGGCGATCACGGTACAAATCTTGCAGCTTCAATCAGCGTTGCAGCAAGCCAACCGTGAGCTGGAGGCAAGGGTCAAGGAGCGCACCCTCGAGTTGGAGCGGGCGATCGAGAAGCTGACCGAGCTCAATAAGCTCAAAGCCAACTTCATCGCCAACGTCTCCCACGAGCTGCGCACCCCCTTGACGCATATCAAAGGATACCTGGATTTGCTAGCCGAGGGCAGCCTGGGTGATCTGACACCCGATGCAGCATAATGCCTTGCTGGTCATGACGAATGCGGAAGAGCGTCTGGAAAGGCTGATCGAAGACTTGATCCAGTTCTCCTTGGCTGCCCGGGGTGAGCTCAGGGTCGACATGGTCCCTTGCCCCATCCAGCCGCTGGTAAGCGCGGCGGTTGACCTGGCAAAGGGTAAAGCCGCCCGCAGGGATATCCGCCTCGAAGCCCTCCTGCCGGAGGCTGAAACGTGGGTATGCTGCGACCCGGAGAAGATCGGCTGGGTGATCTCCCAACTGGTCGACAACGCCATCAAATTTTCGGCACAAGAAGGTTCGGTCAAAGTCGGCGTGTCTGCTGCGGACAGTTCAGTTAAAATATCGGTAGCGGATAGCGGCATCGGCATCCCACCCGGGCGGCTGGATGAGATATTTGAGCCCTTCCACCAGCTGGATGGCTCGTCCACCCGGCGCTATAACGGCACCGGTCTGGGACTGGCATTATCCCGGCGCATTTTGGATGCCCACAACGCCCGGTATGCCGTCACATCGCAGCCGGGCGAGGGAACTTGTTTTGAGTTTACATTGCCGGCAGCTAGCGAAAAATGATAGGGAACGCACATCTGATGCTTGAAGATCCGACACACCAGGCGACGCTCAGGCCCCAGGAGCTCGAGGCGGTTTATGCCATCAGCCGCGCCGTTGCCAGGGCGGTGGATATGGATGCTGCCCTGGATGAGATCATCCGCATCGCCCGCCCGGTATTCATCTTCGATAACATTATCCTCTACCGGGTTCTGGGAGAGGAGTTGCTTGAGCCGTCTTACGCCAGGGCGATCGGGCGCGGCAGGTCGCATGAGGCGCAGCTCACCTGGGGCGAGGTAACCGCCAGCGAGGCGATCGCCTCTTCGCAGGTGGTCATCCGCAAAGAGGAAGTTGAAAACGGCGACCTGGATGAGCGCATCCGTGTCCGTTACAGCCTGGGCTTGCCGCTACACCTGGGCTCGCAGAAAAAAGGCGCCCTGGTGTTCATCCGCTTCGGCGGTCCAAGCTATAAAAACGACCAGATCCGCCTGGCTGAGTTTATCGCCGTGCACGTCGCCCAGCTCTTCGAGCACGACCAGCTCGTGCAGCGCGTTGTCAGCCTGGAGGCTGAGCGGCGCCTGGACCGCCTGCAGGAAGATTTCATCGCCACCGTCTCCCACGAGCTGCTCACCCCGCTGGGTTTCATTAAAGGCTATGCCACCACGCTGCTGCGCGCAGACGCCACGTGGGATGAGAACACGCGCAGCGAATTTCTGACCATCATTGATGAAGAAGCCGACCGGCTGCGCGAGCTGATCGAGAACCTGATGGACTCCTCCCGCCTGCAAGCCGGCACGCTGCGCTTGACCTACCAGCCGGTGAGGTTAGATACCTTCCTGAAGGAAATTTGTACGCGCGCCAGGTCCCGGGATGACAAGATGGATATCCGCCTGGAGATCAACGCTCCGGGCTTGCAGGCGCCGGTCGATCCCACCCGCCTGGCGCAGGTATTCGACAACCTGATCACCAATGCTGCAAAGTATGCGCCCGGTGCTTCCATCACCATCACCCTCGACCTGCTCAGCGACCGGGCTTTGATCACGGTCAAGGATGACGGTCCCGGCATTGCGCCGGAGCATCTGGTCAACCTTTTCAAGCGCTTCTACCGCGCCCCCACCAACGATACCACCGTGCGCGGCACGGGTCTGGGTCTCTTCATCTGCCGCCAGATCGTAAAAGCTCACTCGGGCGAGATCGACGTTGAATCGAAGGTGGGCGAGGGGACCACCTTCCATATTTACCTTCCTCTCAAGCAGGAGAAGAATCAGGAACATATGTCATTAAGGGAGAGCAGCTTATGAGTAACCGTATTTTGATCGTCGATGATGAGCCGCGTTATTTGCGCCTGATGGAGGCTAACCTGGTCTCGGATGGTTACCAGGTGATCAAGGCAACCAACGGGCAAGAAGCGGTGGACAAAGTGGCGTCTCAGCATCCAGACCTGGTGTTGCTGGATATCATGATGCCGGTACTGGATGGTTATGGCGCCACGGAGCGCATCCGCGAGTTTTCTCAGGTCCCGATCATCATCGTCACGGCGCGCGGCGAAGAAAATGCGCGCGTGAAAGGTCTGGATCTGGGCGCCGATGATTACATCGTCAAGCCCTTCTCCGCCACCGAGCTGCTGGCGCGTGTGCGCGCCGTTCTGCGCCGGGCGAAGACCTCGGGAGGCAGCTTCCAGCAATCGGTATTCAACCACGGCAAGCTGAAGATCGATTTCGCCCGGGCAGAAGTGTTCCGCAATGAGAAGATCGTCTTCCTCTCCGCCACCGAGTACCGGCTGCTGCTGCAATTTGCCCATAACCTCGGTCAGGTGCTCACCTCCGAGCAACTGCTCACCAACGTCTGGGGCGCTGAGTACCGTGATGATAAAGAGATCTTGTGGGTTTCCATTTCCCGGCTGCGCCAGAAGTTGGAAGACGATCCCAAGAACCCTGTGCATATTGTTACCCGCTCTGGTTTGGGTTACACGATGCCGCCTCTGCAGGATTGATGGTTTGATCGATTAACGGTTTGATCATGGAGGTGTTCCAGCGATGAATGCAACTGCCCTATCCTTGCGCACGAAAAAACTTGGCGTATTAATGAGGGATGCACGCCTGGCTTCCGGCAAGAGCGTATCCGAGGCGGCGCAGGCGATCGGCGTCCCGCCTGCCGAGCTGGAAGCCTACGAGATGGGTGAGAAAGCCCCATCGCTGCCCGAGTTGGAGCTGCTGGCATTCTCGCTCAATGTGCCCCTGAGCCATTTTTGGGGGAATATGGCGCTCTCCGAAAGAGAGCAATCAGAGGACAAGCCCCAGCCGCAGAAGCTGCTGGAGATCCGCCAAAAAGTGATTGGGGCGCTGATCCGCCAGGCGCGCGAAGAGGCAGGCTTATCTCTGCAAGAGGCATCCGAGCGGGCGTCGCTAAAACCGGAGGTGCTGGAAGCCTACGAGCTGGGGCAGGCAGCCATCCCATTGCCCGTGCTGGAATACCTGGGAAACACCTACAATCACCCGATCAACGACTTTCAAGCCAGGCAGGGTCCGGTTGGGGCGCGGGTGAGCCAGCAACGCACGCTCGATGATTTTCTTGAGCTTTCACCCGATCTGCAGGCTTTCGTCTCAAAGCCCATCAACCGCCCTTACCTCGAGCTGGCGCAGCGCTTGAGTGAAATGTCGGTAGATAAACTGCGCAGCGTCGGTGAAGGTATCCTGGAGATTACCCTCTAAACCCTCTCAGAATTGCCGGAGTGATGTTCACGAATCCAAGTGAGGCGGTGCAATGAACGATACGCTAACCCTTCCTGAGCTGATCGAAGAAGGCAAAGCGGCTTACCAGCGGGGCGATTTCCTGGCGGCTGCCCATGCCTACCAGGCAGCTGCCCAGGGTTACCAGGCGCTGGACGACCCGCTGGCTTCTGCAGAAATGTCCAATAACAGCAGCGTGGCATATCTGCGCGCCGGTGATGCTGCTGCTGCGCTGCAGGCGGTTGAAGGCACACCTGAGGTCTTTGCCGGAGCGCAGGATGTACGCCGGGAGGGGCTTGCCTGGGGCAACCTGGGAGCCGCATTGGATGCGCTGAAGCGCCTGGATGAAGCCAGCGACGCCTACCAGCGCTCGGCGGATCTCCTGGGGCAAGCGGGTGAGTCTGATCTGCGTGCCCACGTTTTGAAGTCGCTATCGGTGATCCAGATGCGCCTGGGAGACCAGATGCAGGCAGCAGCCACATTGCAATCCAGCCTGGAAGCCGGGCAGAAAGCGGGCGGCAAAGGCAATATTTTCTCCAAATTGTTCAAGCGCACTCCCAAGCAGATCGGTTAAAATCCTGGGGCGGGCATGACCCCGCCTTCGATCTCGCCAGCCAGGCTGCATACGCCCATCATGAGCAATCCATTGCCAGATTTTGTGATCAGGTCAGCCAGGGAAGAAGATCGGCAAGGGCTGGCTAACCTGATCCATTATGAGAGCCGGGTTCACCGCCACCTCGACTGGCGTCCCCCGCTGGATTGGATCGGTTACCATCCTTATCTGGTAGCAGAGCAGACGCGCAACATGGTGGCAGCCCTGGCTTGTCCACCGGATCCGCCAGGGGTTGCCTGGATCCGCCTTTTTGCCGTCGACTCCCAATTTTCCCCACAACAAGTCTGGGATAGCCTGTGGGCGCAGGCGTGGAGCCAGCTGGCTGGCAGTTCCGGGCAGATCAAGGTCGCCGTCATCCCGTTGCAGGTCTGGTTCCGCGATTTATTAGGGCAGAGCGACTTTGCTTTCACCCATGAGGTGGTCGTGCTCTCCTGGAAAGGTGAGCAACTCCCCACCGCGCCGCGCCTGCCGGGTGTCCTGATTCGCCCCATGCGCTCCGCAGATCTGCCCGCCGTGGAGCGCATCGACTGGGCTGCCTTTGTCGATATCTGGCGCAACTCGCTCCCCTGCCTTGAGACAGCCTTCAACCAATCTGCAGTTTCCACCGTCGCCGAGGTTTCCGGGCGTATCGTTGCTTACCAGATCAGCTCCGCCACCTCCGCCAGCGGTCACCTGGCGCGCCTGGCTGTCCACCCTGAAGTTCAGGGGCGCGGCCTGGGTTATGCCATCGTGTGCGACTTGCTGAAGCGCTTCGAAGATCGCGGCACCTTCCACGTGACCGTAAACACGCAGCACAATAACCTGGCTTCTCTGGCTATTTACCAGAGATCAGGCTTCCGCCTGACCGGTGAGATCTACCCCGTTTATGAGCGTCGCATCGCCTCACCCTGAAGGACGAAGGGTACTCTGGACGGTTGAGGATCGTGTACAAGAAATTTAGCCTTACCAGGGAGTTAATCATGCATCGTGAAGAAAGCAACATCCTTACGAAGGACGGCATCCGGCTTTACACTCAGGATTGGTCGCCAGAAACCGAGGTCAAGGCGGCGGTTTGCCTTGTGCATGGTCTTGGCGAGCACAGCGGCAGGTACGAGCATGTGGCGCGCTTCTTCACCCAGAATGGTTACGCACTGGATGCGTTCGATATGCGCGGGCATGGTAAATCAGGCGGTCCCCGGGGGAATACGCCCTCCTACGACGCCTTGATGGATGACATCGCTCTGCGCCTGGAGAAGTCGATGGCGCAACACCCGGACAAGCCTCTCTTCTTGTACGGTCACAGCCTGGGTGGCAACCAGGTGCTCAATTTTGCGCTGCGCCGCAAGCCCGGCGTGATTGGGGTAATCGCCACCGCACCGTGGCTGCGCCTGGCGTTCGACCCTCCAGCCGTGCAGGTTACCCTGGCAAAGTTGATGAACTCAATTTATCCCTCCTTTACCCAGTCGAACGGCTTGGAAACGGCTGCTCTCTCGCGCGACGAGCAAGTCGTCAAGCAGTATGAGGCTGATCCCCTTGTGCATGACCGCATCTCGGCCCGGCTTTTCGCCAGCAGCTACCAGTCTGGGTATTGGGCGTTGGAGCATTCTGCTGAGTTCGGCTCCCCACTGCTCTTGATGCACGGCGGCGCCGATCGCATCACCTCGGCGGAGGCGAGCCGCGAGTTCTCCGCTAAAGCGGGCGGTGGCTGTACGTTCAAGCGTTGGGAGGGTTTCTATCACGAGATCCATAACGAGCCAGAACAGGGCGAGGTGTTGAAAGCTCATCGTCGATTGGCTCGACGAGCAACTGCCCCGCTCAACAGATTCCAAGCTCTAATCTGATTTTCAGGCAAAACACTGGACAAATATTATCCATCGTGGGACAATTTTTGCCTATATTTCCGCGATTTGAAGGAGTTTGCATGGCAAAAAAGACCGAAACCAAGAGCAAGCGTCAGGCTGTCCGAGAACAGCGGGATAAGCGCCAGCGCCAGCAGCGCCTGGTTGTCATCCTGGTTGTAGCCGGCGCGGCTTTGATTGTCGCCGCCTTACTGATTGTCCCCTCCATCCAGCGCGCAGCGGCTCCGGTGGGTGAGATCATCCCAATCACGCCCAAAGCTCTCCCTCAGGCGAATGCAAACACCCTCGGCGATCCCAATGCGCCGGTGCTGGTGGAAGTATGGTCGGATTTCCAGTGTCCCGCTTGCCGCATTTTTGCCGAGCAGGTTGAGCCTCTGGTGGTCGAAAACTACGTGACGCCCGGCAAAGCGCTCTATGTTTATCGCCAATTCCCATTCCTGGATGACAACACGGTCATCAAAGAATCGGACCAGTCTGCGAACGCCAGCATGTGCGCAGCCGACCAGGGACGTTTTTGGGATTATCACGCTATCCTGTTTGCCAACTGGAATGGCGAGAACGCCGGCGCCTTCGCCGATAAGCGCCTGGTTGCTTTTGCGGAGTCGCTCGGTTTGGATATGGGAAAATTCAATACCTGCTTCAAAGCCAACACCTTCAGAGCTCAGATCAATAAAGATCTGCAGGATGGCGCCAACGCGGGCGTGAATGGGACGCCAAGCGTGTTTGTCAACGGGCAGTTGTTGACGCCGGGTCAGGTGCCATCCTTTGAGGTGATTGCAGCCG
This sequence comes from uncultured Chloroflexia bacterium, assembly GCA_963702535.1. Taxonomy (GTDB): domain Bacteria; phylum Chloroflexota; class Anaerolineae; order Anaerolineales; family UBA4823; genus CAVPDG01. Next base: position 209,833 of record CAVPDG010000024.1, read on the forward strand.
CCATCGATGCTGCTCTGGCGAAATCGGGAAATTAGAAATACTCGGTTTAAAACGAAAACCAGGGAGAGATCCGTCCTCCCTGGTTTTTGTTATCCAATCTTATGACTTTGCCAGTGTCGGCTTATCTTTCCCTGCGGTTTGGTTCTCAACCAGCTCAAGGATGAAGCATAAGGACGACAGGCGGTTGAGATAGCGCAGCAGCTCTCCATTCTCAATTTCATGATCGTGCAGCAGGCGCGCCAACCAGCGCTCTGCTCGCCGGGTGATGGTACGCGCCAGCGCCAGGCAGGCGCCAGATTGCGTATCTCCCGGGAGAATGAACTCCCTGGGCAGCTCGACGGAGACGGTGAGTGCATCCACCTCGCCCTCCAGCCAACCTACCCTTTCCGGCGTGATTGTGCGGAATTTGCCGGCGTTTTCCGGCGTGGCTGAGATCTCTGCCATGATGTGATAAAGGTCGCGCTGGATTTCCAGCAGCAGGAGCTTGCTCTTTGGATTTTCGCACGTAGCCCTTGCCAGACCCAGCGCCGCCGAGGCTTCGTCCAGCGCGCCAACAGCCTCGGTGCGCGGATGGTACTTGGGCACCCTGCCTTCTCCGAGCAATCCGGTGAAGCCGTCATCGCCTGTGCTGGTGTACAGCTTATCCATGGGTACCATTATAATGAATAAAACAGGAAATCGTCGCGGAAATACGGAAAATGATCAGGTCAACATCCATCGTCCAGCACGTGAAAATAAGACTATAATAGTAGGAGTTCCAGGATAACCATCACTGGACTGGGAGATAAGATCCATGCAAATCCGTTGTTATCACTGTCACAAGCCATTTGCCCTCGGTCGCGAAGCCGTGCACCAGGCTTTGGATACGTTGAATGCCTCGGATATGGGGCATTATGATGCGCCATGCCCGCATTGCCGGCGCGTCAACCGGGTATCTCGCCAGGAGCTGCTGCGGGCTGCCCCCGATTGGAAGGCAGAAGCGGCCCAGGAGAATGCTCCAGAAGCGTAAATGGAAAATACCCGCAGCTTTTCATCCGCCGCCGAGTTGAAAGTAGCGCTGGGCGAGCAACAGTACATCGCCAGTGATGAGATCGCGACCATCATGTACCTCAGCCAGCAGCTGGGAAAGCCGCTGCTGACCGAAGGTCCTGCCGGCGTGGGCAAGACGGAACTGGCAAAGGCAATCGCCGGCGCCACTGGGCGCGATCTGATCCGCCTGCAGTGCTACGAGGGACTGGACGAGACCAAGGCGTTGTACGAGTGGGAATACGCCAAGCAATTGCTGTATACCCAGCTTCTGCGCGATAAACTGCAGCAAACCCTCTCCAGCGCCGAAAGCCTGAAAGATGCCGCCGACCGTCTAGGCGCCGAAGAAGATGTCTTCTTCTCGATGCGCTTCTTGCTGCAGAGACCCCTGTTGAAGGCGATCCTCAGCCAGCAGCCGGTTGTGCTCTTGATCGATGAGATCGACCGAGCGGATGCGGAATTCGAGGCATTCCTGCTGGAAGTCTTGAGTGATTTTCAGGTGAGCGTGCCTGAGCTGGGCACCCTCCAGGCGGTCCACCGCCCGGTAGTCGTCCTGACCAGTAATAACACGCGCGAGCTGAGCGAGGCTTTGAAGCGACGCTGCCTGTATCTCTTCATCGGTTATCCCAGCATCGAGCAGGAGCTGGCAGTGGTCACGATGAAGGTTCCGGATTTGCCCCCGCGGTTAGCCCGCCAGGCGGTGGAGCTGGTTCACAATCTACGCAATATGGAGCTGCGCAAATCGCCGAGCATCAGCGAGACGCTGGACTGGGCGAAAGCCCTGGTGGCGCTTAACTCCCGGGAGCTGGACGCGAGAACCATGGAAAGCACATTGAGCGTGCTTTTGAAGCACGAGAGCGATCTACAGCGCGCCCGCCGCTGGCTTCAGCGTCCTGGAGGGGCGAGCGCTGAGCCGGGGGAGAGCGGTCGCCCGCCCTGGCGTAATTGACAGGATCATCCACCCATGCAGGAGCGGATTATCCAGTTCATCGCCGCGTTACGGGCGGCTGGCGTCCGGATCAGCCTGGCGGAGAGCGCCGACGCTTTTTACGCCATCGAGCAGCTCGGCATCCAGGATCGGGATGCCTTTCGCACCAGCCTGCGCGCCACCCTGGTCAAGCATTACGAGCATTTGCAGGTGTTCGACCAGCTCTTCCCCATATTTTTCGATCACCTTGAGCCGCAATCCCTGCCCAATGTTCATGACGGACCTGACCCCCGAAGAAGCTCGCATGCTGGCAGACGCCTTGCGCCAGTTCTCCGAGCAGGTGCGTGAGATGCTCGAGCGCCTGCTGCAAGGCGAGCCGCTAGGAGCAGAGGAGCTGGAGCGTTTGTCCAGGTTTGTCGGTCTGAGCCGCATGGAAGATTTACGCTACCAGAATTGGATGGCGCAGCGCATGCAGCGCGCCTTGCGCTTCCCAGAAGTGCGCCAGGCAATCGAGCAACTGGCTGAGATGCTCGCCGAGCTGGGGATGGATGCCCAGCGAGCCGAGGAGCTGCGCCAGATGCTGGCATCTAACCAGCGCGCCCTGGAAGAGCAAATCAGCCGGTACGCCGGGCAGCGCATCGCCAACAACCTGAGTCAGCGGGTAGATGAGGGTTCCCTGGACGATCTGCTCAGCCGTCCATTTAATTCTTTGTCAGATCACGAGATGGACCGCTTACGCAAGGAAGTGCAGCGCCTGGCAGCGGTATTGCGCACGCGCGTGGCGCTGCGCCAGAAAAAAGCAAAGACCGGGCAACTGGATGCAAAAGCTACCATCCGCGCCAACTTGCGCCACGGCAGCGTTCCCATGCTGCTCAAGCACCGCCGGCGCAGCTTGAAACCCAAACTGGTGGTCATCTGTGACATCAGCACATCCATGCGCTATTGCTCTGAGCTGATGCTCAGCCTGATCTTTGCCCTGCAAGACCAGATCAACCGGACGCACGCCTTCGCTTTTATCGATCACCTGGAAAATATCTCGCCGGATTTTATGGGTCGCCAGGCGCGTGATGCGGTGCACAGGGTGTTGGAGCGCATGCCATCCGGTTATTACAATACGGACCTGGGTTACAGCCTGGCGAATTTCTGCGCCGGTCACCTCGATCTGATCGACGGGCGGACGACATTGCTCGTCGTGGGGGATGGGCGCAACAATTACAACGATCCGCGCGCTGACCTGTTCAAGCTCCTGGCGCGCCGCAGCCGGCAGACGATCTGGATCAACCCTGAAGCCCCCCGCCAATGGGGCAGCGGGGATAGCGACATGCTGGATTACGCCCCAAGCTGCAGCGTGATCTTGCAGGCGGATAACCTTTCCGGATTGATTGCCGCCGTGGATAAGCTGCTTGGCTAGCTACGCCTCTGCCTGGCTGGCTTGAGGTACCCGTCCGTAGAGATCATTCAGCTCCCTGATCCGCTGCGCCAGATCATCCTGCAGCGCATCAGCGGGCATGCGCCAGGTCCAGTTGCCGCTGGGGTTGCCCGGGTAATTCATGCGCGCCTCGTTCCCGAGATTTAAGAAATCCTGCAATGGCGCCAGCGCCAGCATGGCTACGGAAGCCCAGGACGCCCGGATGAGGTCCCAGGCGACATTCTCGCCGGATCGATCCAGGTACCTGCGGTAGAAATCGCGCTCCTTCTCAGACACACGCTCATACCAGCCGCGCGCGGTGTCGTTATCGTGAGTTCCGGTGTAGACCACACACTCCTTGGGATAATTGTGCGGCAGAAATGGGTCATCAGGAGCACCGGCGAAGGAGAACTGCAAGATTTTCATACCGGGCAGATCGAAGCGCCGGCGCAACGCCTCAACGTCGGGTGTGATCACGCCCAGGTCTTCGGCGATCACGGGTAGCTCACCCAGCGCGTCCTGCAGCGCCTGGAAGAAATGCCTGCCCGGTCCGCGCACCCAGCGTCCTTTCTCGGCGGTTTTTGCTTTGCCAGGCACTTCCCAATACGCCGCAAAGCCGCGGAAGTGGTCCAAGCGGGCGATATCAACCATTTCCAGGATAGCATGCGTGCGTTTCAGCCACCATTGATAGCCATCCGCTTTGTGCACCCGCCAGCGATAGAGCGGGTTGCCCCAACGCTGCCCGGTGGGCGAGAAGTAGTCCGGGGGCACACCTGCCACAACGCTGGGGCGTCCGTTCTTGTTCAGGAAAAACAGGTCCGGGTGCGACCATACGTCTGAGCTGTCGTGGGCGATGAAGATCGGGATATCTCCGATGATCTGGATGCCCAACCGGCTGGCATGGGCGTGCAAGTCTTCCCATTGTCTGAAGAAGGCAAACTGGCGAAATAGCTGGCGGCGGATAGGCTCTTCCAGCTCCCGGCGCGCCTGCGACAGCGCATCCGGGCGACGCTCCCTCAAGGAGGGCTCCCAGGATGTCCAGGACGCGCCGCCATGCGCCTCCTTGAGCGCCATGAACAGGGCAAAGTCTTCCAGCCAATCGGCGTGCTTTTCTCGGAATGCTGTGTATCCGCGGCGCAGGGCTGGGACGGCTGATCTCTCGAAAATAACAAAAGCCCGATCCAGCAGGCTCAGCTTCCAGGGGATGACTCCTCCAAAATCGACCTGCGATCCTGGAAAATCAGGCAATACTTCCAGGTCTTGGGCTGAGAGCAAATCGTCTTGCGCCAGGGCATCTGGGCTGATCAGGTAAGGGTTGCCGGCAAATGCAGAAAAACACTGGTAGGGTGAGTCTCCGTAGCCTGTTGGACCCAACGGCAGGATCTGCCAGTATTTACAGCCGCAGGCTGCCAAAAATTCCAGCCAGCGATGTGCTCCTGGACCCAGGTCGCCAATCCCATAGGGACCGGGCAGGCTGCTTGGATGCAAGAGAATTCCGGAGGCTCGTTCAAACCTCATAGGGCAACCTCTTCGTCTCGATAAATTCATCGCCGCGGATGAGGGGTGAGGCGTAGTCGGAGGCGATCACGTCTGTGGCAATGATGGCGCCCGGTTCTATTGTGAAGTCACCCGGGATTACGCTGTTCTTGCCGACCATGGTGATGCCCTCTTGGCCTACTACCTGCCCGCCGATGCGGGTGTTGCTGCCCACCGTCACGTGTTTATCGATGATAGCTCTCTCGATCACCGCCCCGGATTCGATCACGGCGTCGGTCAGGATGATCGATTTCGCGCACGGTGGCTCCCGCCTTGATGCGCACGCCAGGCGAGAGGACGCTGCGCTCGATGTGCGCGCCAGCCGCCAGCACGCACCCGTCGGTGATCAGGCTGTCTACGACCGTCGAGTTTCGGGCTAGCCAGACAGGCGGGCGCTCCTCGGTGCGGGTGTGGATGATCCAGGAGCGGTCGTTCAGGTTGACGGGCGGGGGTGTGACCAGCAGATCCATGTGCGATTGCCAGTAAGAGTGGATGGTGCCTACGTCCACCCAGTATCCGGAGAAGGGAAACGCAAACACACGCGCCCCCGCCTGGATCATGCGCGGGATGATGTCCTTTCCGAAGTCGTGCGAGCTGCCCGGTCGTTCCCGGTCTTCCCAAAGTATGTCGTTCAGCACCTGAAAATTGAACACATAAACGCCCATGTTCGCTAGATTGGACGGCGGCTGGGGTGGTTTTTCAATAAACGATTTGACCCGAAAATCATTGTCAACATCCAGGATGCCGTAGCGGGACGCTTCTGCGGGGGGCACGCGGATGGATGCTATCGTTAGGTCGGCGCCTTGATCCTGGTGAAAAGTCACCATGGCGTCGTAATTCATCTGGTAGATGTGGTCGCCGGAGAGGATCAGCACGTTATCCGGGCTGCCGTTTTTGATAAAGCGAAAGTTCTGTTGCACAGCATCTGCCGTCCCCAGGTACCAGTCTGATGAGCCGCGCGCCTTGTAGGGCATGTAGATGCGCACGCCGCCGGTAAAATCACGATTCAGGTCCCAGGGTCCGCCGGCGCCGATATGCTCGATCAATGAGTGCGGGCGGTATTGCGCCAGGATCATAACGTCGAAAATGCCCGAGTTGACACAGTTCGAGAGCGTAAAATCGATGATGCGGTATTTGCCTGCGAACGGTACTGCCGGTTTGGTGCGTTTGGCGGTTAAGATACCCAGTCGTGACCCTTCTCCGCCTGCAAGGATTACAGCTCTTGTTTTCACATTGGCCTCCTTACCTGCTGGATTGTATCAACCAACTTTTGCATCACCCATGGGATCACCCATAGGCGCACGCCGTTGTCGGCGCCTCGCTGCAAGTTTCTTGTAGAGCTCCAGGTACTGCCGGGCGGAGCGCTCCCAGGAGAAATCCTGCGCCATACCCCGTCTCTGCAGTGCCAGCCAAAGCTCGCGTTTCTGGTACAAATCAAGACACCGGCGCAGGGCGGTTGCCAGCTCGTCCGCCTGCGCCTTTGCGAACAAGAATCCGGTGCTATCCGGGGCGCCGCCGGCATCGCGGATGGTATCCCGCAGTCCACCCGTTGAGCGGGCGACCGGCACGCAGCCGTAGCGCATGGCGATCATCTGCGCCAGACCACACGGCTCGTAGCGAGAGGGGATCAGCAAGGCATCTGCCCCGGCGTAGATGCGGCGGCTCAAGGCGCTATCGAATCTTAACAAGGCGCGCACACGCTGCGGATATTCTGCCTCCAGGCGGCGCAAAGCGGACTCCAATGCCGGGTCGCCGGTGGCGAGAAAGACGATCCTCCACGGCAGATCGTCGATGCCATGCAGCGCCTCCGGGATGAGATCGATCCCTTTCTGAGTGTCGAGCCGCGAGACGACGCCGAGCAGCGGAATTTCCGCCTGGCTTGTGAAACCAATTTCAGCTAATAATGCCGCCTTGTTCGCCAGCCTGTCTGCCAGGCTGGCGGAATTGAAACGCATTGGGATGGCTGCATCCGTCTCTGGGTTCCATCGTTCCGTGTCCAGTCCATTCAAGATGCCTGAGATTTTCGCCTGCTGGCTTTGCAGATAGCCTTCCAGTCCCAATCCGAATTCGGGGGTTAAGATCTCGCTGGCGTAGCTTGGCGAAGCGGCGACGATATGGTCTGCCGCCAGCATGCCCAGCGGCAGGGGCATATCCTGCGCCCACCAGGGCAGGCTCGAACCGCTGGCAGGCGGAAGGTCGAATCCCAGCATGGCTGGACCGGCGCCTACGCCCATATACGGCAGGTTATGCAGCCCGAGCAGGGCAGATGTGCGCGCGAGCTGCGGATTACGCTGTATCTTGAGCGCATACAGGGCAGGCGCGGTGTGCCAATCATTGGCATGCAGGATGTCCGGCGTCCAGTCGATGGCGCGAGTAAGCTGCAAAGCTGCCAGGGAGAAGAAAGTGAACTTGTAGCCGTCCCGCAACCCATCCGATGAGTAAACTGGGGCGCCGGCAGGGATCGGATCGCCTGAAACAAGATAGACGATTACATCGTTAATACGTGTTGTAACGATTTTTGCCGGGATGGCGCCTGAGTGATGAGGTACGTCGACTGCGGTGACGGTCTTGAACGGGTAGCGCCGTTCCTGGATTGAGCTGTGATAGGGGATGACCAGGCGTACGTCGATGTCGCCAGCCTGGCGCAGGGCTTGGGGGAGAGAGCCTGCCACATCGCCCAAACCTCCCACTTTTACCAAAGGTTCAGCTTCGGCTGCCAGGAATAGGACCTTCAGGTTCGACATGATTGGCTTTGAGCGGCTCGCTTCGTCTTGTTCGATTGAAAGCTTATTCGTATTGTACTCGATTAATGCCTTTTCATTTTTTACCAGCAGGAATGACGGTCCAGTGGGAATCGCCGTGGAAGCGCCCCTCGTGCGGACATCGTCACGCTAAATCCCAGTGAGTAGAATATGACAAATATCACTGGATGAAATCGTTCGATCAATGGTATGTTTACCTGTCTGTGAGCGCCTAAACATTGATAACTGACCTGGCATTCGCCGTTCACGCTCATTTCTACCAGCCCCCACGCGAGGATCCCTTGACGGGGGTGATCCCCGTTGAGGCAGGGGCGTCTCCCTACTCGAACTGGAACCAGCGCATCTACGCCGAGTGTTACCGCCCCAACGCCTTGCTGGGCAACTTCCAGCGGATCAGCTTCAACATCGGTCCAACCCTGTTCTCCTGGATGGAGAGCCATGACGCCACCACCTGCCGCGACATCGTTTTACAAGACCGCGCCAATCTCCAGGCGCACGGCGTAGGCAACGCGCTTGCCCAGGCTTACAACCACACCATCTTGCCGCTTGCCTCGTACCAGGATAAAGTCACCCAGGTTGCCTGGGGACTGGCTGACTTTGAGCACCGCTTCGGTCATAAGCCGCAGGGCATGTGGCTGCCCGAGACCGCGGTAGACCTGGAGACGCTCTCCGTCCTGGTGGAGGCGGGTATCGCCTACACCATCCTGGCGCCCTGGCAGGTGGAGGCGCCGCCCCTGTGGTGATCATCAGCCATACAAGGTAGAATTGCCCGGCGGACGGGAGATCATCGTATTCCTGTATGACGCCGGATTGAGCGGTGGGGTCAGCTTCAACCCGGAGCTTACCTTCAACGCCGATCGCTTCGCCGTTGAGCAGCTCAAACCCAGGTTCCATGCCGCCTCTTCGGAAGAGGCGCGGCTCAGCTCATCCTGATTGCTACCGATGGCGAGCTGTACGGGCATCACCAGCGCCAGCGCGAGCATTTCCTGGCGCACCTGGTCAACGGCGCCAGCCGTTCAGCCGGGCTCCTGCCCACTTATCCGGGCTTGTGGCTGCAGTCCCACCCACCCCGGGCTGCCATCCGGCTCATAGAGAGAACCTCCTGGAGCTGCCATCACGGTGTCTCGCGCTGGATAGGGGATTGCGCCTGCACACCCGGCGACCCGCTCTGGAAAATCCATCTGCGCGCCGCGCTGGACAAGCTCGCCATAGCGATCGACCAGCAATTTGTTGAATTCACGAGCGCGCTTCATCTCAGATCCCTGGGATTTGCGTAACCGCTACATTCATGTCCTTCTTGGGCAAATCACGGCTGACGAGCTCATCGCAGAAGCTGCCGGCAGGCAACCGGGGGAGGATGCGCGCCTGAAGATCCACCTGCTGCTCGAAGCGCAGCACGCCCGGCAACGCATGTACACCTCGTGTGGTTGGTTCTTCGACGATTTCGACCGCATCGAGCCGCAGAACAACCTGGCATCGGCTGCCCAGGCGGTGCGCCTGGTGCGCGCGGCAACGGGCGTCCCCCTGGAAGGCGTTGCCCTACCGGATCTCAGCCAGGTGACCAGCGCCCGCACCGGCTTGAAGGGCGACGCTGTATTCCTCTACCACCTGCGCCGCGCTGTGCCGGATGTTTGGTGGGCGGCTGAGGATGCGCCACGCACCTAGCGCGGCTTGTGGAGCGCGGCTAACAGCTTTTCCACCTGGTACTCGGATTTGCTCTCAGCCTCCAGCAGGCGCTGGATGATGGCAAATCGGCTTGCTGTATCGCCCGGCGTTTGCGCGGGCGTTCCGACCAGGCTGGCGGTGTAGAGCCACCATAACAGCTCCTCGAAAGCCTCGCGGTTGAACCAGAGGATGTCCTGGTAGCGGTTGACCTGCAAGTAGCCCTGCAGCTCGGGGTCTTTCAGCCAGGCTTGCAGCACGCTGGCGCTAGGTTCATCCTCTTTTCCGAAACGCTCGTACCAATTGGCGTGGCTGGTCATCAGCCGCACCAGCAGTACGGATTTTTCGGCATTTTCCTTGCTCAAGCCGAGATCGACCAGCCCGGCAGCCATGATCTTGGAGAGCAGCCATTCGTCGATCCAGGCGCGGCTGATCTCGCTCGGGTCCTGTCGTGTGACTATCTCCCCCAGGCGGTGGGTGAAGATCCAGCACAGCAATGTTCCCCACAGGGTTGCATTTCCATCGCTCAGTTGCTTCTTTTCTGGAGCTGCCGCATTCAAATAGGCGATTGCCTTCTTGGCTGCTCGGTGCCTGGGCGCCGCCAGGGCAGGCAGCGATAAGGCGCTGGCTGTCTCGCTGCGTATCTTGCCAGCGATCTCGGCTGCATCGCCGCTGCCCGCCATGGTTTCCTGGATCGCTTCCAGCAGGGTCAGCGCTTTCTCCTCCACCTCCGCCAGGACCTCCGCTTTGGTTTCCTCCAGGGCGGCGCCGGTCAGGCGGTTATCGATCAGCCAGCGCATCTGCCCCGCATTGACCAGCTCGCGGAAGGGGATGTGGATGGGCTGGAGCAGGATTTCTTTGATCGCTTCTTCGATATCGGGGACGCCGCGCCCGTTCAGGGATTCGCAGCACTGGGAATATGGAAGCAGCGGCTCATCCTGTACCTCGCGGAAGTTCATGAAGACGTGGTATTGGTAAGCATCCAGCTCCAGATACAAGCCCTTCTCCCACAGCTCCTGGTTGGAGCGAATGTACTCGAGCCCGCTGCGGTGATCGCGGAAGATGGTGTAGGTGTTGGCGTCCCGGGATAGACCCAGCCCTTCCGCCAGGCTGCTGATCTCCAACCGGCGCTCATTTTCTCCCACCTTAACCGGAAAGCCGGTTGTGGTGCGGATCCAGCCTCGCGTGCTGGCATAGCGGTTGTGGTAGACCACCAGGGCGCGCTCAGCCCCAGAGCGGTTGGCGTAGGCGAACACGTCCTCGTTGACATGTCCCTCGCCGCTGAAGAAATCGTATAGCCTGAAGCTTTCCGCCTCGGCAAATAAATAGCGCTGCCGCAGCAAGGGGAAGATCTCGCGCTCGTGGCGTTTGACCAGCCACTCGTCCGGCTGTTCTTCCCAATATGCCTTGCGGTATTCCATGCCATACTTTTCGGTGTACCCTTCAAGCTGCCCGTGCCCAAACATCGGCAGCCCGGGCAGGGTTGCCATCAAGGTGCAGATGCCAAAATACTTATCCCCATTCCCGAACTGTTCGATGGCGGTTTTCTCATCCGGATTGCTCATGAAATTAACGTAGCGCTTGAGGATTTCCGGGTCGAATTCGATGGTGTTCTTGATCACCAGGCGGTATTCCTGGTTCTTCTCGTCGCGCAGCATGTTCATAAACGCGCTGTTGTAGACGCGATGCATGCCCAGCGTGCGTACGAAATACCCTTCCATCAGCCAGAACGCCTCTGCCAGCAACAGGGTGTCCGGCGCCTCCTGAGCGACCCGGTCGACCACTTCTCGCCAGAACTCGACCGGCATGGCAGCTTCGAAAGCCTCCTTGCTCATCCCGAACTCCGCCCGGGAGGGGATATCGCCGCCGCTCCCCGGCTCCGGGTACCACAAGCGCTCAAAGTGCCGCTTGGCAAGCGTCATCGCCGCATCGAAGCGGATGATCGGGAACTTCCTGGCGACATGCAGGATGGTCTGGATGACAGCTTCACGCACTTCCGGTTTGAGGTAATCCAGCTGCGCCGTGTCGTTCCAGGGCATGGACGTGCCGTCGTTGCCATGATAGACGTATTTCTCGCTGCCTGTCCAGGTGTCCACGCGCTTGAAGACTACGGCAGCATCCGTATTGTCGAAGTAGTGGTCTTCGATATAGATGCCCACCCGGTCGTCCCAGGACAGGTTGGGTCCGTGGAAGGTATAAGACGGGAAGGGGCTGTGCTCCAGCGAGATGAACCAATCGGGATGCTCGATGAGCCAGCGCGAGTCGATGCCCATGTGGTTTGGCACCATATCGGATGCCAGGCGGATGCCCCTTGCCCAGGCACGCTCGCGCAGGTTGCGGTAAGCCTCCTCACCGCCCAGGTCTGCGGCAACATCGTAAGAGAACAGGGAGTAGGCAGACGCCTCCGCCTCTGGATTGCCGCGCAATTGCTTGATGCGCTTGGAAGCCGGGCTGCGCTCCCACAAGCCGATCAGCCAGAGTCCGGTAAGACCGGCGCGCTCCAACTCGTCCAGCGTTTCATCGGGGATCTGGTCTAGCCGGGTCAGCGGCAGGCGATATTTCTTCGAGAGCTGGTCAAGCCAGACGTAAGCATTCTTCGCCATCAAGACCAGGTTGGGCATCCAGTCCCGGTCTGGGCTGAACGCCTCCGGTTCGTATTCCTGACCGGCGAATTCATAAACCACCGCGGGTCCCGGTCCGAAGAAGACGGCTTTCTGCTCCTCCTTGATCAGGTCCATGCTGGTCAGCAAGCGGTATCATGAATTTGCTGATCAACGTGACCCAGCGCGTGCTCAGGTATTCCAGCTGACCCTCAAGCGAGTAGGGAGAGGCAAGCGCCGGGCTGCGCAGCACATCGAGCAGGTTTTTGCCCTCCTCTCCGACCCCGGGCTGTGTTTCGAAGAAATCGGGCAGGCTTTTAATGATTTGGGAGTAAGCCGTATTCCGGCTCAAGGACGCATCGTTGAAGAGCTCCTGGAAGGGGGCGAAAGCCGGGTTGGCGTTTGCCAGCCAGAGCATCAGCATCTCTTCGAAAACCGCTTCGCGGTTGCTCATATCATCGGCGCTGCCTGCCAGGTAGGCTTCCAGGCTGATCTCGCCTCGATACACTGCCAGGGGCGGGAATTCCTCGGCGAAAAGCCGCAGCGTGCGCTCAAGCTCGTCCTTGCCGATTTTACGCTCAAGCCAATCGAGCGCCCTGGCGTTGACGCCGGGATTGCGCTCTTGCCGGTAGCCTTGCATGACTATGTGCAGAATTTCATCGATGATCCCCATGGCGTTGATCTGCCCGGCCTGCACAGCTTGCTCGGGGAAGCGGGTGAGGTCACGCTGGTCGTTCATCTTCTGGGCGAAGAGCCGCGCCGCGTGAAAATTGGCAAACACCACATTCCCGTTGAACGCAAACAGGGATTGGTCAAACTGGTAACGGTCGCGTGCCTTGCGGGAAATGTGAAATTCCATAATCAGGTCCTCTGCCTTTAATTCTATCATCCTTTAGATTGCGGTGTGCTGATGCCAGCAAGATGCTTCTCCTCTCCGGCATTCCGCCCGGTCTTGGTGATAAAATCTATCGCATGCGCTACACCACAACGATATCCGCTGAGACCCTGTCTGCACACTTGGGCGATCCCGCCTGGGCGATCCTGGATTGCCGCTTCTCACTGGCTGATCCATCTGCCGGAAGGCTGGCTTACCATGCCGCACACATCCCCGGTGCGGTTTACGTGCATCTGGATGACGATCTATGCGCCCCCGTGATCCCTGGAAAAACCGGCAGGCATCCCCTGCCCCCGGTTGAGCAGCTTGTGGAGAATTTCTCGCGTTGGGGGATTGATCGCCAGACTCAGGTGGTGGTCTACGATGATCACCCCGGCGGCAGCGGCGCCATCGCCGCACGCTGCTGGTGGTCGCTGCGTTATCTGGGTCACGCAGCAGTAGCCGTTCTGGATGGCGGCTGGCAGCGTTGGCAGGCTGCGGGATTGCCCGTACAGGGCGGGGGAGAGGTGCGGTCCAGGCGGCAGTTTATCGCGCAGTTGCAACCCGCCATGCTGGCGACCGTGGACGAGGTGCAGGCAGCGCGCCGCGACCCCGCTTCCGCATCTTCGACTTGCGCGGCGCTGACCGCTACCGCGGCGAGAACGAGACCATCGACCCGGTTGCCGGGCACATCCCCTGCGCGATTTCGGCTCCATTTGCTGAAAATCTCGGCAGGGATGGGCTTTTCTTAACCCCTGAGGCTTTACGGGTTCGCTTTGAAAGGCTGCTGGAGGGCACCTCGCCGGAGAGGGCGATCTTCTACTGCGGTTCGGGAGTCACTGCCGGACACAACGTCCTGGCGATGGCGCATTGCGGGCTGGGTATGCCGCGCCTGTACCTCGGTTCCTGGAGCGAGTGGATCACCGATCCCGCCCGCCCTGTGGAGAAGTGAACTCGGTAAATCCTGGCAATGAGGCTGCCTCCAAGAATTCAAAATATCGTTCCTTGCGGGTGAATAGGGCTTAATTTGCTGTTCGATGCGTACCTAAAGTAATCGCCGGGAGCCTCAGTCTGCCCGGCGGATCTGACAGATGTAGGCGCGATGCGGAACTGATCCGCTGATCGGGTCAATCGCTCCATTGCCGATGATGAGGTTGAAATTAGCTCCATCCGGACTGAAGGGATCGTAGTCAGGCGCTCCGAGATCTGGACTGGCTTGCCACCAGCCATGCTGGCCGCAGACAACATTCGGTTTCAACGTATCATTCAACCGAGCACGCGCCCGTACGCTGCCTTCAGGTGTCTCAATGCTCACCCAGTCGCCAGGGTGGATGCCACGCTCGTCGGCGGCCGCCGGATGCAGCTCGACTTCCGGATCCAACGCCTGCCGTCGCAGACTCGGCAGGGCGTGGTGCTGGCTTTCGCAAAACAGGGTGTTTTTAGCGCACGTGAGGATCAACGGGTATCGAGTCAGCCAGCTCCGGGCGTGACAATGGACTCATCAGCGGCTCTTCATACTCGGGCAACGGCGGGTAGCCGTGTTCAAGCATCGTTTCCGAATACAATTCGATCTTTCGTGTTGGTGTCTTGAAGCCTCGCGCTACACCGTTCTCAAGCTCAGCGAACTTGCGGTAATGTGTCTGCAAAGGTACCCGCACCCCGCCTGGCTGCTCACGCAGCGCTTCCAGCGATACACCGGAGGGGCTGAGTTGGTAGCGATAGGCGGCCTCAAGGTCGCCGTCCCAAAAGTGGGCGCTGAAACCCAGGCGACCCGCCAGGTCGAAGATGATCTCATTGTCGGAGCGTGCCTCTCCCTGGGGCGCGGCCATCCGCTGGCGTAGCTGTACCAGCGATTGCGCCTCCGGGCTTATCTCGAAGCCAGTCTTGAGGGCTTCGCGTTCGAAGGCGCTGGCAACGGGTAGTATGATATCGGCCAGTTCTGCAGTAGGGTTCATAAAGAGGTCTAAGTGGACATAGAAATCGAGTGCTGCCAGGGCTTCACGCCCACGGAGCACACCGGCGTGCGCGAGCAGCAGGTTAGCGCCAAAGCCGACCAGTCCATGCACCCCGTAGGGTTGCTTCTCCAGGATGCCACGATAGAGCTCATCCGTGGTTACGAACATCCAGCGGGAAGGACCCAGCGGTCGCTCCTGCAAGCCGAGTGTCTTTGCACGCTGCTCGGCAGGCAATAATTCCCAACCAGCTACGTTTGTTGTCGGTACGGCTGGAAACAGCACGTTCCCTCCCGGGGCGTCGAAACTGCCCGTCAGTACAGAAAGCTGGGCAATTGCCCGGGCGGTCTGGGTGGAGTTGGTTTGCATCTCAACGCCGCTCCAGGCATAGTAAGCGACGGGCCGCGCTTCCCAGAGCATCCGGGCGGTCGCTTCGACCTGTTCGTGTCCGATGCCGCAGATCGCTTCTACCCGATCAGGTGGAAATCGGCGGCAAAGCTCAGCGGTAAGCTCCAACGCCGGTTTACACACGACCTCGCCCTGCAACGTCTCAATTATGAACGTGCCGAACAGAGCGGGCTCAGAATTGTTGCCGTCATATCGGCCGGTGGCGGGGTCGTAGAGAATTGGACGGTCCATCGCCTCGCTCCAAGCTACGAACTGTTGCGCGCTGCCCTCGCCAGAAAGGTCGCTCTGGGTTAACAAACGACCGTTATCGGCGCGCACAAGTAGAGGTCCGTTCGTCCAGTCGCGAATGAATTCTCGGTCGTACCAACCGCGTTCGATCATGACCTGGGCGATGCCGAGCGCCAGGGCGCCATCGGTGCCGGGTCGCACCTGTAGCCATAGATCAGCCTTTTTGGCGATCCCAGTCCGGCGTGGGTCCACCACGACCAGACGCGCGCCTCGCTTTATAGCTTCCATTGTGGCAGTGGCATGCGACAAACGGGCGAGGTTTGGGTTGTAACCCCAGTAAAGAATGCAGCTGGCGTTCTCCAGGTCTGGCATGTACGCGCCGGGAACCGCAGCTCCAAAAGTATAGGTTGTTGCTTGATAACGCCCCCACCCGCAAAGTTCCATTGATGCGCATAAGTTTGGACTTCCGTATGCATTCATCAGGCGCTGAATCCAGACCGTCGAATCTTCCGATGCCGATGTGGATGGGGAGACCACACTGAACACAACACTCTCAGGACCATACTCTGCGGCAATTTTACGTAAATTGGCCGCCGTCAGGTCAAGGGCTTCATCCCAACTGATCCGCTGCCAGCCTGGGTCGGGATCACCTTTCGGTCGTGAGCGTTTCAGCGGATAGAGCAACCGGTCTGGGTGATAGACGAGCTCTGGCGCCGCCCGCCCCTTGGCACAGAGCGCCTTTCCTGTTGGATGAGATGGATCCGGTTCGAGGGCAACAAAACGACCGTTCTCAATTACTCCAATCGAGCCACAACGCGAAACGCACATGGCGCAGTAACCTGGAATCCGCTCGGTAGATTGCTTATCTGCTAACATCGTGAATCCTCCTACTAAAACCGTTTACCCGTTGGTTCCGATCCGGTTGAGGACGGTCAAGAGTATGATAGCATTCCTTTCTTGTATGTGGCCTCCTGGATGAGGATGTAAGGGTTCGAGCCTGGTGTGAGCAGTCTCTCTTGCATTGAAAAGTATGTCTATTGATGATAATGATCGATTCTACTGCAAATAATCTATATAAAGGGCATAAATAGTATAAATTGAACGAGAGTAATCGCCACCATAACGAGGTCTCCACTCTCCTGAGGAGTGATTTTGAAAGCCTTCGAGCCTATTCCGAGGGTTTTAATGTAACCGAAGCGGTCTCCCCTGCCGGTACAAATATGGGGAGAAGTTTAGCTGGCTGGGTATGCAAGGTGTTATAGATAGCGAGAGTCTTCGACCTGCTTGCGGTATTCTTCTTCTGAGTCGTCGGGCAAGCTTGCGGCGCTCTTCTCGGCTTGCAGTTCCACTGCCTCAGCCAGGCGTAACTCTTCCAGTGGGAGCCGGCGCACCAGGCTCCATCGCCCGCAATAGGGACAGCGATCGAATTTTCCGGCAATCAGATTCAAGCCGAAGATGTGCAGCGCAAAAGGACGCTTGCATTTCGGGCAGATTCCGCCGCCCAGCATGCCATAGTTGCGTTGCTCGCCAGCAGGCAGGTGCTCTAGCTTGCCTCGCCTGAAAAGCTGTGGGAATAAAAATCCGAACAGCATGACTGCGAAAACGATGCCCAGGATGGGCACGATAATTTTCACGGCTGCCTGCCAACCTTCGTCGGCGGAGACGAACTCGACACGCACCACATTCAACTCCAGCAAGCTGCCGTTGCCTGTCTCACCGCTGGCCACGATGGTATGCACGCCCAGGGGGTAATCGCCCGTGTTGAAGCGCAGGCGGAATGGCGCCTCGTTGTCTGTTCCAACAATCTGGTCGTCGATCGTGAAGGTCACCTGTTGCAAGTCTGCCGGACCGCTGGCGATCATGCTGAAGGTGCCCTGGATACGCCCCGTCCCAGAGGAGTAACCGAAATCGCGGGACAGGCGCAGGGATAAGCCCGGCTCCGCCTGCGCGAGCGCAGGCGCTGCCAGGACTGCCATGCTCAAGATTGCCACGGCAAGGGATGTAAGCAGCTTCTTTATTTCCATCTTGTCAGGATTGTTTCGCGTTGAAAGAGGCGGACGGATAGGGAAATCAATCCGATGTCGATCAGCAGGATGATGAAAGCGAACGCCAGGACGAGCTGGCGGTTGATCAGCAGCACGCCAAACATCTGCCCGAAAAAGATCGCCAGGATTGGGAGGATCACCACCACGGAGAGCTGTTCTGCTACGCGCGGATCATTGACCCGCGAGGAGACCATCAGGCTGAAGTTTACCGAAAGCACCGCCAATAAGGGTCCGATCACACCGATCGCCAGCCACCACTTGGGATCGAGCAAAGCCGCGATGACATACGGTGAGCGTACCAGGATGGCGACCCCGATGACATATATGAGAAAACCAAACCAGGTCGCGACCACCGCCGGGATAGCGGCTGCCAGGTTCTTGCCGATCAATAGCTCTGCCGTGGTGATGGGTGTTGCCAGCAGCGGTTCCAGGCTGCGCGTCGTTTTCTCGCCGACGATCGAATAGGCGGCGATGTTGACCGGGATGATGAGCGGCGAGAGCATGAACAGCAGCATCATCTGCCCGGCGAGGAACACCTGGAAGCACTCTCCCAAGCCGGCGCCCTGCGGGCAGAACTGCAGGAATTGTGTGGGCATGTCGCTGGTCAGCTCATTCATCGATGTGTCTCGGGTCAGGTAGAGCATGATCAGGGGGATGACAGCGAAGAGCAAGGGCATGAAGATCACCGTCGAGACCACCAGGCGGTTCTTGAATACTTCAGCCCATTCTTTGCGGATGATGGTTTTGATTTTATTCATATTTTTCAATCATAGCGGTTTGATTAACTGGCGCGGCTCGCTCACGCGTTCTCAACCAATTGCAGATAGACATCCTCCAGCGAGTGCTTCATCTCGCCGACGAACTGCACATCTGCGCCTTTGCCCACGAGCAGGCGGATGATCTCGGGATTGTGGGTTTCTGGTTCGTTGAGCGCTACCACCAGCTTGTTATCCAGGCGCTTGCAGTTTTTGACGAAGGCTAGCCTGCCGATCTCTTCCGCCAGTTGGTCGTCAGCCTGCTGGAGGTGGAAGACCACCTTGCGCTCGAAGAGCTGGTTGCGCAAATTCAGCGGCGTATCGACGACGATCAGCCGGGATTTGAAGACACCGATCCGGTCGCACAGCCGGTCGGCTTCATCCAGGTTGTGAGTGCACAGGAAGATCGTCCGGCCTGCCTTGCGCAGCTCTTCGATGAACTCGCGCACCAGGTGCGCCGCTTCCGGGTCGAGCGCGGCGGTGGGCTCGTCCAGAAAAAGCAGGGGCGGCTCGTGGAGCAAGGCGCGGGCGATCGCCAGTTTCTGTTTCATGCCTTTGGAGAACGAGCCCGCTTCGTCGAAGCGCCTGTCCCACAGACCCAGCATGCGCAGGTATTTCTCTATCTGTCCCTGCACGTCTTTCACCTCGTACAGGCTGGCATAGATACTCAGGTTGTATTCCGCGCTCAGATTGTCGTACATACCCGGCGACTCCGTCAGGATGCCGACCGTGCGGCGGATCTCTTTGTTTTGCTTGCCAATCTGGAATCCATTGACCTGCGCCGTGCCCGAACTGGGTTGGATCAAGGTGGTCAGCAAGCGGACGGTGGTGGTTTTCCCGGCGCCATTGGGTCCTAAGAACCCGAACACCTCGCCCTCCTTGACATTCAGGTTCAGGTTGTCAACGGCGAGTGTCGCGCCAAAGCTCTTGGTTAAGTTTTCTGTATGGATCATCAGGCAAGAATTTTATCCCAAATTTCCGGATTCTTAAGCCTTGATGAGATATTGGTTTCGCCCGCGGGTTTTCCCGAGCGCGGCTGGTAAAATTTGTATCCCTTGATGGTTGTGGTTTGGATCAGTTTGGTTGTGGTTTGGATCAGTTTGGTTGTGTTTGATATGTTGTTGTTTGGATCAGTCCGCGCTGTCCTTTTATCGTTAGGTAAAGCCGAGGGTTGACATGAAAAACCGCTACGATCTGGATACTCCAGATTTGGCGCCTGACCTGGAATGGATGCTCACGAGCGGGCAGGTCAGCAGCGCCTTGCTCCTGGAACGCTTGCTTCAGGAGTATTACCCCAGGATATTTCAACTGGCATATCTGATTCTCGATGACCGCCTCGCCGCCGGAGAGGCAGCGCGCCAGGTCTTCGTGGAGGCGATGCTCGCCGCCCATCGCTATATGGAGACAATGAGCGTTGATATTTGGCTGTATAGGATCGCTTGGGAAGTTTGTCTTAAAGCCGGTTCACGGCGCAGATCCCGCCCCGAGACCTCGGACAGCCTGCTCTCTGGCAAGCAGGAGGATGCCTGTTTGTGGCTGGCAGTAGAAGCGTTGGCTGTCTATCCCCAAAGGGCGCTCAGCTTGAATCTGTTGCTGGGCTGGTCGGTAGAGCTGATCAGCCGGGTGACCGGTGCTCCAGGAGCCGGATGTCGCCGAAGTTTTGCAATCTGCCCGCCGCGCCTTGCATGCAAGCTGCCCGCAAGCCGCATCGTCTGATGCGGAGTTGTCCCAGGAGCTCGTCCGGCTGTTCTCCCAGCGTTGGTCTGCTCCCGCGCCGGATGAGCTCGACCTCGCCGCGCTGGCGGTAGAGATTGGCAAGGCGACCTCCGCCCGGAAGAGGCGAGTAAAGCCCCTGGCGACCTTTCTGGAAGTTTCTCTGCTGGCGGTACTGGTGTTGGCAGCGGGCAGCTTCCTGATCCTGGCAGGGCGAGGTGAAAAGGAAGCCCAACCTGCTGCTGTCGCCATGCAGTCCACAGCCACTCCCCCTGCCAGGTCCACCGGCGCACCCTCTTCGGGATATGGATACAAGCCGACCATCGAATCGCCGTTGATGCCGCGCAGTTATGATTTCATCCCGGCGCCAACCAACACCCCCACTCCGGCGGGAGTCCTGTATAGCAGCCAGGAGGGTGAAGGGCTGGCGCAGATCGCCTCCCAACTGGGGGTTTCAGTGGATGATCTCCGCCGTCTCAACCGCATCCTCGCCGATGAGCAGGTCGCCTACGGGCAGTTCTTGTATATACCGGGTAGCCTCTCCGAGCTCAACCTCAGGCGCACCACGCCAGTGCCTACGCCCCTGGCAACCCTGCCGCTGGAAACGCCTGCCTCACCAGCGGAAATCGCCGCGCTGATGTTCCCAGGAGATCCGACCTATTATACGGTGTGGATCGATGCGCTGCTGTTCATGCACCCGCAGCTACCCTTTTCGGATGTCCAGGATGTCCTGCGCATCCAGCTCTGGCTCAGCGACGACCAGGCGCTGTTAATCGGCGGACCCCTGAGTGAAGAACCCCGTGAAGTGTTATTGCAGGATCGGGAGGAGATCTTCATCGCCAGACCGGGTGAGGCAAATCCCTGGTTCCAGCCTGCCGATTCCACTGGCAGGACCGCCGTACTTCGATCTGCGCCTTGTGTATGGCGCCACTGCTTTGCTCCGGCGCCCATCGACGTATGGTTATGAGAAGTACCAGCTCTCCGGAGAGGAGACCATCGCCGGTCGACCGGCGTGGAAGGTCGCCGTGCTGGATGAGCAGATGGCGCCGGAAGTCGAGATCAGCATTGACAAGGAAACCGGTTTTATCTTGAAATACGCGCGTCAAGATCGTTCCCGCCAAGACCGGGAGACACGCGCCTTTTCGCCCCTGGATGTGGTGATAGCCAGCATCGAATATAATGTCGATTTTCCCCAGGATCTGTTCAATCCGCGCCTGCCCTGGCGAGGCGGCTATGCCTGGGAGCACAGTGGGGCGCCTCAGCGTGCCACGCCAGCCCCTTGAGCTCGCTGGCAGTACTTGGCGTATTCTGGTTCGACCCATGATGGAGGATGACATGCCCGACAAAGTCAAAGATTGGATGAGCAGCCCGGTTGTGGTTGTCGACGCTGACAGCAGCGTCTCATACGCCCTGACCCTGATGCGCCGGCGCAATATCCACAGCCTGATAGTGGTGATGGGCGATGAAAAGCCTGTTTACGGCATCCTGACTACCACGGACATTCGCGATAAGATCATCATCGCCGAGCGAAACCCGGCGGAGACGCGCGTGCCGGGAGGTGATGACCTCCCCCGTGGTGATCGCCGATCCGGCGTGGTCTCTGCGCGAGTGCTCGCTCAAAATGCACGCCACGGGCATCCACCATATGCCCGTCGCCGACGAGCATGGCGTGCTCGTGGGCATGATCTCGGTGACCGATATCTTCCGCGCCGCTGAAGAGATCGGTTGGGGCAGGGAAAAATAGGCTCCGGAGTTTGATGATTAATCGAGAAATGGTATAATTTAATTCGTGGTTGTTGAGTAAGACTTTATTGTCTGATGACGCCGGGGTTCCCCCGGTGTTGTTTTGCATGTGCAACAATCGAGAGGGTTATGAATGGAAAAACAGGAATATTTGGATCTTTACTACCAGATGGTCATGATCCGTCTGGTGGAAGAGCAGGCTGCGCAGCTTTACCAGCAAGGTAAGATCGGCGGCTTTCTGCACCTGTACATCGGGCAGGAGGCAGTCAGCACCGGCTTGGTCTCCGCGCGCGAGCCGCGCGACCGGGTGATCACGGCGTACCGTGATCATGGCGTTGCCATCAACTGCGGTATCCCCGCCAACCAGGTAGTGGCTGAGCTATTAGGCAAAGCCACCGGTTGCTCGCAGGGTAAAGGGGGGTCCATGCACATGGCGGACGTCAAGAAGAATTTTTGGGGCGGGCATGCCATCGTCGGCGCCCACCTGCCCATCGCCAGCGGATTGGCGCTGGGAGATAAATATGCCGGCAATGACAACGTGACCATCTGCATGTTCGGGGATGGCGCTACGAATATCGGCTATTTCCATGAAGCGCTCAATCTGTCCAAAGTCTGGGGCTTGCGGGTCTTATGGGTGTGCGAGAACAACCAGTATGGCATGGGTACGGCAGTCGAGCGTGCTTCTGCCGTATCTGAGATCCGGCAGAAAGCGGAGGGCTATTCCATCCGCAACAGCCGGGTGGACGGCATGGATGTATTAGCCGTGCGCCAGGCGACCCTGGATGCCTTCGAGTACATCCGCCGGGAAGGCACGCCATACTTCCTGGAGGTTTTGACCTACCGCTACCGCGGCCACTCCATGGGCGACCCGGAGCGTTACCGCCCTTCCGAAGAAGTGCGCAAGTGGCAGGAGAACGACCCCATCGGCATCTACACTCGCCGCCTGCTGGCAGACAAAATCGCTGTGCAGGAAGAGCTGGACCAGGTGGATGCACTTGTCGAGGCAGAGGTGGCGGAAGCCGTGCGCTTTGCCGAAAACAGCCCGGAGCCAGCTCCAGAAGCGCTCTTCGAGCATATCTACGCCGGTTCATCGAACCAGCTCAGCGACTGATTGTTTTTAGAGGAAAATATGGCAAGAATTACGATGCGCGAAGCCATCTCCCAGGCTCTATGGGAGGAAATGGAACGCGATCCATCCGTCTTTATCCTGGGTGAAGAAGTGGGGGTGTGGGGCGGCACCTACGCGGTTACCAAGGGCTTTTACGATCATTTTGGCGCGGAGCGCGTGCGCGATACCCCCATCGCCGAAGCTGCCATCATCGGCGCAGCCATCGGCGCGGCGCTGACCGGCTTGCGTCCGGTGGCAGAATTGATGACGATCAATTTCGCTTTCTCTGCCATGGACCATATCGTCAACGAGGCTGCCAAGCTGCATTACATGTTCGGCGGTCAGTTTGTCCTGCCCATGGTCATGCGCGCCGTCGGCGGCGGCGGCAGGCAGCTCGGCGCTACCCATTCCCAGACCCCCGACGCGGTGTTCGCCCACTTTCCAGGCCTGGTCGTCGTCGCACCCGGCACGCCGGAAGATGCCAAGGGCATGCTGAAGTCAGCCATCCGCTCCAACGACCCGGTGCTGTTCATCGAGCACGCCACGCTGTACCAGGTGCGCGGGGATGTGCCGGAGGGTGAGATCCTGACCCCGCTGGGCAAATCCAAGATCCAGCGTCCGGGTGGCGATGTCACCATCGTCACGTACAGCAAAATGCTGGAGATCTCCACCAAGGCAGCGGACCAGCTTGCCAAAGAAGGGATTGAAGCTGAGATCGTCGACCTGCGCTCCTTGCGACCGCTGGACATGGAGCCGGTCATTGCATCCTTCAAAAAGACCAACCGGGCAGTGATCGTGGAGGAGGGCTGGCGCTCGTACGGCGTAGGGTCGGAGGTCGCCGCACGTATCTACGAGGAAGCCTTCGATTACGTGGATGTGCCGGTCAAGCGCGTCGCTCAGAAGGAAGTGCCCCTGCCGTACAACCGGGATCTCGAGCAGATGGCTCTCCCGCAAGTAGAAGATGTGGTGCGGGCGGTCAAGGAGGTGCTGTAATGGCTCAAATCGTCAACATGCCCAAACTGGGCTTCGATATGGCTGAGGGCACCCTGGTGCGCTGGGTTGTCCAGGAAGGGGAGACGGTTGCCAAGGGCGGCGTGCTGGCTGAGATCGAGACGGATAAAGCCACCGTCGAGGTCGAGTCGGCTTACGATGGCGTGGTTGCCAGCCACCTGGTAAAGACCGGCGATATTGTGCCGGTCAATACCCCCATTGCGGTGATCACTGCCCCCGGCGAGAAATACGAAGCAGCAGGACCTGCGAGCGCAGAAGCGCCTGTCACAACCCCGGCTGCGGCGCCGGTGTCCAGCACCCTGGTTGAGCCATCCATCCCCTCGCCAGCAGAGGAAGGAGAAGTGAACCTCCCCGGCGGGTTGAAAGCCTCCCCGCTGGCGCGGCGCATAGCGCAAGAAGGGGGTATCGACCTGCGTCTGGTCCCCGGGTCTGGACCGGGAGGACGGGTGACCAAGAAAGATGTCGAGGCTTATCTCCTCCAGCCTGCGCCACAGCCTGTTCAGGCGCTGCCCTCAGCCGGCGCTGTACCACCGCTTCCGCTGCCCAGCGAGGCGCCTCGCCTCACGGATGAGCTCGTCCCTCTCAATCGCTTGCGCTCCATTATCGCGCGGCGCATGGTGGAGGCAAAGCAGCAGGTGCCGCACTTCTACGTGACCCATGAATATGACATGGAGGCATTGATGTCCCTGCGCCAGCAGGTGAACAGCCTCCTGGCGGAAGACCAAAAAACATCGGTCAACGATTACCTGGTCAAGGCGGTTGCGCTGGCGCTGCGCGAGTTCCCCAATCTGAACGCCTCGCTCTCCGGCGAGCAGATTTTACGCCATGCCGCCGTCCATATCGGGATTGCCGTGGCTGTTGAGGGCGGTTTGCTCACCATCGTCTGCCGCGACGCCGACCGCAAGCCCCTGCGCCAGATCTCGACCGAGGTGCGCCAGATGGCTGCCCGGGCGCGCGAAGGCAAAGTCCGCCCGGAGGATATTGAGGGCTCAACTTTCTCGCTCAGCAATCTGGGCATGTTCGATGTAGAGCACTTCATCGCCATCATCAACCCACCCGAGGCGGCGATCCTGGCGCTGGGATCTGTGCGCGAGCTGCCCGTGGTGAAAGATGGCACGGTGGCGCCTGGGCTGCGCATGAAAGCCACCCTCTCCGTTGATCACCGCGTCAGCGATGGCGCAGAAGCAGCGCGCTTCTTGCAAGCCGTTGCTCGCACCATTGAGCAGCCCATGCTGCTCCTGATCTGACCCGGCTTTTCGGGACCGGTTGGCTGTGTGATTGGCGTGGGGATTCATTCATAACAGGTGATGCTTCCAATGACGTCTGCGGTTTATGAGCTCAGCTACCTGAAAGCCGGCATCGAGATCCTGGAAGAATACCTGCTTTCCGATGACCTGTACTGGGCGATCGGTGCAAGCCCGCCGCCTGGCGAGCCAGCATTTCGCCAGCTCACCCTGGGAGGCTTACTGCTGAACGAGCAGCGCTTGCTCGGACGGCAGCTCTCGCCCATGCTGGATCAGCAGCGGCAGGATTGCCGCGCCAGCCTGCAGGATTTCATCTACCGGCGCCGGGTTGCCTGGGAGCGAAAATCCTCGCGCGAATTCCAGGCGCGCTTGAAGCTCTGGACAAACTACCTCACGGAGTATCGTGAAGATCCGGAAAACCATGCCGACCGTTACGCTTACGAGGTGGAGCGGCGCGTGATGCTGCAGTTGTTGACCCCCTATGCAAGAATGACCCCCAGTGCAGAGCAAGA
Organism: uncultured Chloroflexia bacterium; assembly: GCA_963702535.1. Taxonomy (GTDB): domain Bacteria; phylum Chloroflexota; class Anaerolineae; order Anaerolineales; family UBA4823; genus CAVPDG01. Next base: position 235,348 of record CAVPDG010000024.1, read on the forward strand.
CTTGTTGGGCAGCCTGGATTTGCTGCTGCAGGCGGCATTCGTTGCAGGACCGTTTATCTGGGAGGCAGAGATCGCCGGTGGGTTTGACCGGCGAGTTTTCTGGTACCTTTTTGGGGGATTGCGCAGGTGAAGCGCATCCGTATCTCAGTTGCGCCAGCGGATGTCCCTCCCCAACAGAAGAAAAATTTCCTGAATGTGCAGGTCGATGCGGTGGGGATCGGGCTGGCGAATGCCGCAGCGTCCTTCCTGCCGATTTTCCTCGCTCGCCTGGATGCCACCACATACCAAATCGGTCTGCTCACCTCCATGCCTGCCCTTGCGGGTCTCCTGCTCTCGATACCTGTCGGCAGCTTCTTGCAAAGGCAGCGCAAGATTGTGCCCTGGTTCAGCGTTTCACGCCTGGTGGTGGTTGCCTGTTATGCTGTCACCGGGTTGGTTGGCTTTTTTTTCCTCCGCAGGCTATGGTCAAGGCGGTTCTCCTGATCTGGGCATTTGCCACACTTCCCCAGACGATCCTGGCGGTATCGTTCTGGGTGGTGATGAATGAAGTCGCCGGTCCTGCTCATCGCTATGAGCTGATGAGCCGGCGCTGGTCGATCCTGGGGTTGACCACCGCGGTCACAACCCTGGTCGCAGGACAAATGCTGGACTCTATCCCCTTCCCACTGAACTACCAGATCCTGTTCCTGTTCCTGTCCCTGGGTGGTTTGGTCAGTTATTATTTCTCGAGTCATATTCGCATTCCGGATGTGGAACCGCCGCCGCGTGAAAGTGGGGTTTCTGTCCGGCGCCAGGCGAGCAATTACGTCGCCCTGGTCAAAGGTCAGCCGGAGTTCCTTTCCTTTTTAAACAAGCGCTTTATCTTCCAGATGGGAATTCTGCTGGCGACGCCACTGCTGCCCCTGTTCTACGTGCGCGAATTGAATGCCAGCAATGCCTGGATCGGCTTTATCAATACGGTGCAAGCCTGCCTGCTTCTCTTTGGATATTTCTGGTGGCCGCGTGTGAGCCGCACGCGCGGCTCGCGCACGGTTCTATTATGGACGACCTTGGGATTATCCATCTATCCCGCCCTGGTCGCTGTGAGTCACGATGTTGCGACCGTTGCCCTCCTGACAGCGCTTGCCAGTATCTTTCAGGCTGGCATCGACCTGGTTTTCTTCGACGAGCTGATGAAAACGATACCGGTCCAGTACAGCGCCACTTTTGTGTCCATCGCCCAGAGCGCCCAAAATCTTGCCGGAGTCATCGCGCCGATGGCGGGTTCTTCTATCGCTTCACGGGTGGGAGTCCGCATGGCGCTGGGCGCCAGCTCCCTGGTGCGTTTTGCCGGTTTCGCATCCTTTGCCCGGCGTAAGAAAGCATAAATATTTCGTTAGAATGCTATACAATAGGTGTACAATATATTGACAATTACCCTGGGCTATGTTATTATTTATATACATAAAAACGGTGCTGCGCGAAGCGCATGCCGTGGAACGCTTGGATATCAGATTATGTGTTTAGGAAAGCGGAGATGATAAAAAATGGGCGCGAGCATTAAATTAGGCAAAATATGGGGGATACCGGTTGGTTTGCATCCCAGCTGGTTCATCATATTCCTTCTTCTGACCTGGTCTCTCTCGACCGGCTACTTCCCGCGTGAGTATGGGGAGCTCTCCCTCATGGCGCATATCGTTCTGGGCGTTCTGACTACGATCCTGTTCTTCGTCTCGGTCCTCGCCCACGAGCTGGGGCATTCCTTCCTGGCGTTGCGCAACCGCATCGCGGTCAAAGGCATCACCTTGTTCATCTTTGGCGGCGTTGCCCAGATCGCCGAGGAGCCAAAAACACCGGGAGCTGAGTTTCGCATCGCCATCGCCGGACCCTTGGTCAGCCTGGCGCTGGCGATCTTGTTCGGGATCGCCTACTTATTAGACCAGCAGATCCCTTACCTGGCGGCGCCCAGCGCTTACCTGATGCGCATCAATTTCATCCTGGCGGTGTTCAACCTGATCCCTGGTTTCCCCTTGGATGGCGGTCGCGTGCTGCGCGCCTTCGTCTGGTGGCTGAATAAAGATTTCTACAAAGCAACTAAAGTCGCCTCCTTCAGTGGTCAGATCGTAGCGTTTGGCTTCATCGGCTTTGGCGTATTGAGCCTCTTTCGCGGCGATTTTATGAATGGTCTTTGGCTGGTCTTCATCGGCTGGTTCCTGCAGAATGCAGCCGCAACCGCCTATGCCCAAACCAATATGCAGCACCAGCTCCAGGATGTGCGTGTCGAGCAGGTCATGGAGCGCGATTGTGTGCGTGTCGCCAGCCTCACACCCGTCTCCCTGGTGGTTGACAACCAGGTCCTCACCGACGGGCAATCCTGCTTCTTCGTTGCCGACAACGGCAAGCTGCAGGGCTTGCTCACCTTGCGTGATATCTCGCAGATCCCGCAGCCGAAGTGGCGCTTTACAACGATGGGGCAGGCAATGGTCCCGGCAGAGCGTCTCGTCTCAGTTACGCCAGATACCGAGCTGTTGAAAGCCCTTCAGACCATGGATGACGCTAATCTGGCTCAAATGCCTGTCCTGGAGAACGGCAATCTGGTAGGAGTTCTCACCCGCGAGAATGTCCTGCATTACCTGCGGGTGCGGGCTGAGCTGAAGATATAACCGGTAAGTTGTTACACGTTTTTCAGGCATACAGCCTCCTTGACCTGCGGTCTTTGTGTTATCATGATTTGCAACCCCTGATAGAAGGAGGTCCGGGTGGATTGGTATAAGCTCGATTCCGGTGAAGTAGTCTCCCAACTGAATTCCGATATCTCCCACGGTCTGAGCAGCACGGAGGCAGCCCATCGCCTGGAGCAGGTGGGACCTAATGAGCTGGAGGAGAAGGGGCTGCGCAGCCCCTGGCGCATCCTGTTCGAGCAGTTCACTGCCACCATGGTGTTGATCCTGCTCGGAGCGGCTATCCTCTCAGCCCTGCTGGGCGAGTTCAAGGACGCCATCGCCATCGGGGCGATCGTCATCCTCTTCGCCCTGTTGGGTTTCTTCCAGGAGTACCGCGCCGAGCGGGCGATGGCAGCCCTCAAGCAGCTTGCCACGCCCAGGATCAAGGTGCTGCGCGATGCGGTCCTGCAAGAGCTCCCGGCAAAGGTGCTGGTGCCTGGCGACATCATTTCCCTCGAAGCCGGCAACCTGGTGCCAGCCGACATGCGCATCCTGGAGAGTTACAACCTGCGCGTCCAGGAAGCCACGCTCACCGGTGAATCGGAGGCGGTTGAAAAGATCACTCCCGCACTATCCGGAGACGAGCTGCCGCTCGGAGACCGGCGCAACCTGGCATACATGGGTACGCTGGTTGCCAACGGGCGCGGCGCAGGTGTCGTTGTGGCGACCGGCATGCAGACCGAGCTTGGAAAGATCGCGTACTTGCTCCAGGACGTAGGGAGTGAGCAGACCCCCCTGCAGAAACGCCTCGATCGCTTGGGTAAGTTCCTGGCTGTCATCGGGCTGATCGTTGCCGGGATTGTTTTCCTGCTGGGATGGTTGCGCGGCGACGACCTGCGCTACTTGTTGCTCACCTCGGTCAGCATCGCGGTTGCCATCGTGCCCGAGGGATTGCCGGCAGTGGTGACCATCACACTGGCGCTTGGCGCACAGCGTATGTTGCGCCGCCAGGCTCTCATCCGCAAGCTGCCGGCGGTTGAGACTCTCGGGTCGGTCACCGTCATCTGTTCAGATAAAACCGGCACCCTCACCGAGAACCGCATGACGGTCATTGTTCTGGATGTCGCCGGTCATCAGCTTAACCTATCCGAGAGCATGCGCCACCGGATGCCCTCCCTGGAAGAGGGGCAGGCACAGCCCTCCCTGCTTCAGTCCCAGCCGCCCACGGTGAGCTTGTTGCTGGCAGGGATGGCTTTGTGCAATGATGCGCAGATCAAGCCTGCCACTCACTCTGGCGCCTTTGAAACTCTCGGTGACCCAACGGAAGCTGCCCTGCTGGTGGCTGCCGCCCAGGCTGGTCTTTTCAAGGAAGATCTGCTCGCTGGTTCACCCCGGCTGGCGGAAGCCCCATTCGACTCGGATCGCAAGCGCATGACGACGGTCCATGCCGTTGATCGCCTCAGCGCAGGCATTGCCTCCTCTCCGTACCAGGCGCTGGATGCGCAATGGAAATTCATCGCGTTCACCAAGGGCTCAGTGGACGGTCTGCTGCAGATCTCCTCGCGCATCTACACCGCAGATGCTTTCGAGCCGCTGGACGATACCTGGCGCCAGCGAATTGTCAAAGCCCATGATAGCCTTGCCCGGCAGGGCATGCGCGTGCTGGGGCTTGCCATGCGACCGATGGAGCTATTCTCCGCGCCGGCTGATCCAACACAATTGGAAGAAGACCTGGTGTTCATCGGTCTCATCGGCATGATCGACCCACCGCGTGCGGAGGTCAGGCAGGCGGTTGCGCTGTGCAAAGTAGCCGGTATCCGCCCGGTGATGATCACCGGAGATCACCCGCTTACTGCCCTGCAGATCGCGCGTGAGCTCGGCATCGCTGGAGGGGATGGGAACCACAGCCGGGTCATCACAGGGCAAGAGCTGGCAGGCATGTCGGATCAGGATCTGCGCCTCCTTGTGGATGACGTCAGTATCTACGCGCGGGTCTCGCCGGAACACAAGTTGCGCATTGTGGATGCGCTCCAATCGCGCGGTCACATCGTTTCTATGACGGGAGACGGCGTCAACGACGCTCCGGCTTTGCGGCGGGCGGATATCGGCGTCGCTATGGGCATCACCGGCACCGACGTGTCTAAAGAAGCCGCCGACATGGTGCTCCAGGACGATAATTTTGCTACGATCGTCTCTGCTGTTGAAGAGGGGCGCACGATCTACGACAACCTGCGTAAGTTCATCAAATATTCCATCGCCGGCAATATCGGTAAGGTCTCAGTGATGTTACTGGCGCCGTTCCTGGGCAAACCCTTGCCGCTCTTGCCGCTGCAGCTCTTATGGCTCAATCTCATCACGGATGGCTTATTGGGCTTGGGTCTGGGCTTGGAACCGCCCGAGAAGAACGTCATGCGCCGCCCCCCATTTCCACCCAGCGAGGGGGTGCTCAGCCGTGGATTGGTCCGGCACGTCATCTGGGTTGGGGCGTTGATCGGCGCCATCGCCCTGGGGGTGGGATATATCTACTGGCGTATCGATCCGGCAGGCGTCTGGCAGACCATGGTCTTTTCGACCCTGGCTTTCTCGCAGATGGGACAGGCGCTGGCAAGCCGCTCGACCCATGAATCATTCTTTAAGCTGGGCATCACCTCCAATAAGCCGGGTATGCTGATCGCCGCCATCGTGTTCGTGTTGCAGTTATGCGTAATGTATCTGCCGTTCTTGCAGCGGATTTTCAACACCATGCCCCTGCCCCTGCCGGACCTGGCGATCAGCTTATTCCTGAGCAGCCTGGTCTTCTTCGCCATCGAGATCGAAAAATGGGCGCTGCGCCGGCAGGCTGGAAAGCCCTCCGAGCAGGGAGAGATCGCCGGTCTTGCTGCTTGAGCGTTCTCAGGCAGGCTTTATAATATTCTGAACTGATTTTGTATCAGATGGGATATGGATAATTCAAGCTGGTCGCGCGAAATACGCTTTGCGGTAGCAGTGCTGTGCTTCCTGCTTTTCCTGGTGCTGCTGTACCTGGCGCTGCCTCTCGTGGAAGCGCTGGCTGCCGCCGCCCTGATCGCTTATCTCTTGAACCCGCTTGTCCGGCTATTGATGCGCCGCTTCCATCTGAAACGCTCGGTCTCGGCGATACTGGTCTACATCATCCTGTTATTGATCGTTTCCGCGCTGCCGGCTCTGCTTGGCACGGTAGCTTTCGGTCTCTTCCAGCGCTGGGGCGATAGCCTGCGCGAGGTGGTGGAGGAGAGCGGAAAATGGCTCTATCGTCCCATCATCATCCTGGGCTTCGATCTCTCCCCCCGCACCATGCTGCTGAGCCTGCAAAATTCGCTGGGCTCGGCGCTGGCGGGCTTGCCAGGCGGCTCGTTGGGCATCCTTTCCGGGATTACAACCAACATTCTGTGGGGCTTTACAATCGTTGTCAGCTTGTATTATTTCTTGAAAGACGGTCCAAAGATCAAGCCCTGGCTGGTGAGCCTGGCGCCGGACCGCTACCAGAACGAGTTCTAGTCGCCTGCTCAACGAGCTGGACACGGTTTGGGGCTTGTTCTTGAGGGTCCAGCTACTGATCTTCCTGGTGCTGGCGATCTTATTTATTATCGGTTCCGCCGTTTCGATCTGGTTGTACCGGATGGGGTGGCTGCCCTTCTCGACCATCGGGCTGATCGTGTTGCTCGTAATCGTCTATGCGCTCATCCAGCAGGTCGATAACCTGTGGCTGCGCCCGCAGCTCCTGGGTCACCAGCTCAGGCTTCACCCTGGCGTTGTCTTCGTTGGGCTGATCGGCGCGCTGGCATTGAGCGGCGTCTTCGGCGCGCTGCTGGTCGTCCCCGTCATAGCGAGCTTCAAGGTGATCGGTCATTACCTGCGTTGTAAGCTGTTGGACCTTCCCCCATGGCCCCCCGATGCTCAACCGGTCAACGGCGAACAAAATATACCAGGATCGTGAGCGTAGCCATCACAGCGCAGTAGATCGAAAAAACGTACAGCGGTCGGCGAGTTAAGTAGCCCAGCAGCCAGCGGATGGTCAGGTAGCCCGTCACCGCGGCGGTGATGAAGCCCGGGATGAAGACCAGGAGCTGGTCCGTCACGTTGGGCATCTGCACCAGGTCCACACCTGCCAGCAGCCCGGCTGCCAGCATGATCGGGATCGACATCAGGAAGGAAAAGCGGGCGGCTGCCGGGCGCTGCATGTTGCGCAGCATGCCCCCGCTGATCGTCGCGCCGGAGCGGGATAACCCCGGGAAGATCGCCAGCGCCTGGAAGACGCCCACCCAGATTGCATCGATCCAGTTGGTGTCTGCCAGCTCGCGCTTGCGGCTGCCCAATTTCTCAGCGATAAAGAGCAGGATAGCCGTTCCGAACAGGAAGAAAGCCGTGGCGATCGGGCTGGCGAATGCCGCCTCGACGATATCTTTGATGGTGATCCCCGCGATGCCAGCCGGCACACACGCCAGCAGGATCAGCCAGCCCAACCTGGAATCCTGGCTGCGGAACGGCTGTTTATGCCACAGGTCGCTGAGCATGGCTTTGGCGATTGCGACCAGGTCTTTCCAGAAGTAGCCGATCACGGCTACCAGGGTAGCCACCTGGACCAGTACATCGAAGATAAACGCCGTCCCCGCCGGGATGTCCCAACCCAGGAGATACGGGATGATGACGAGATGACCGGAGCTCGAGATGGGCAGGAATTCGGTTAGACCTTGAACAAGACCGAGCAAGATGGATTGGAATATTGTCATGGCAGTAGCAGGGTGTCCGTTTTCGGGTTTGGATCACGAGGATTGCTTGATCTCGTCCGGCTGCTCCGGCGGGATCTGAGCCAGCAGCTCCTCGGCAAGACGATCCAATTGGTCGTTCAGGATCGCCTGGCGGATTGATCCAGCCAGTGAGATCAGCGTATGCAGGTTATGGATGGAGAGCAGCGTGGCTGCCAGCATTTCCTTGGCGATAATCAGGTGCCGCAAATACGCGCGTGAATAATGCTGGCAGGTGTAACAGTTGCACGACGCATCGATCGGATGGGGATCGCCGGCGTAAGCCGCGTTGACCAGGTTTAAGCGGCTGGTCATGGTCAGTGCGGCGTTGTGGCGCGCCAGCCGGGTGGGGAGCACGCAGTCAAAGATATCCACCCCGCGCATCACGCCGTTGATGAGGTCCTGTGGTGTGCCCACACCCATCAAATACCTGGGCTTCTCCTGCGGCAGGATCTGGTCGACCGTTTCGATCGTGGCGTACATCTCTTCTTTGGTCTCGCCCACCGAGAGTCCCCCGATCGCATTGCCTGGCAGGTCCAGAGAGGCGATGAAGCTCGCCGATTCCTGGCGCAGGTCGGGGAAGACGCCTCCCTGAACGATGCCAAAAAGCGCCTGGTCACTGCGTTGCTTTGCCGCAGCGCAGCGCTCAGCCCAGGCGTGCGTGCGGCGCATGGCGCTTTGGATGACATCTCGATCATAGGGTGAGGCGCACTCATCGAAAGCCATGATGATATCCGCTCCCAGGTTCTCCTGGATGGCAATGGCTTTCTCCGGCGTCAGCCTGTGCAGGGAGCCGTCGATATGGCTCTTGAAGGTTACCCCATCGTCATCGATCTTGCGGTTTGCCGCCAGGGAAAATACCTGGTAGCCGCCCGAGTCGGTCAGGATAGGTCCATTCCAGTTCATGAAGGCGTGCAGCCCGCCCATTTCCGCCACCAGGTTGTCGCCGGGGCGCAGGTACAGGTGGTAGGTGTTCGCCAGGATCAGGCTGGCGCCCAGCTCTTTCAGCTGCGCCGGTGTAAGCGCTTTTACCGTCGCCTGGGTGCCCACGGGCGAAAATACCGGGGTCAACAGGTCGCCGTGTGGTGTGTGAAAGATGCCTGCTCTCGCCCGCCCCTGCCGGTGTGTGATTTCAAAGGAAAAGGGTTGTCCGTCCAAGGATAGACCGTCCACCAGGAGAACTGCAACGAAGGGAGCACTCACAAGTTGTCAGGGTATTCCGGTTTTTGGGGTGCGGGCGTACGCTCGCACCCCAAAAACCGATAACAATCTTTTAGTGCACCAACGAAGCCTGATTATAACCTTGAATTGACCTGGTGTTATAATTCTCAAGATTAAGCAGAAACGGTTGTTCTCTACATTCAAAGAGGTTTGTTCAAAGAGGATTGTTAAATCAGGGAGTTGTAGCTATGCAAGTTATGAATTTACCCGGTCCAAAGGCACACGCCTTAATCAAACGCGATCAGGCTGTCATTTCCCCTTCATACCCGCGTGGATCTCCATTTGTAATGGATCATGGGAGTGGAACTGAAGTATGGGATGTGGATGCCAATCGCTTCCTGGATTTCGCCGCTGGAATCGCGGTCGTGGCAACCGGGCACAGTCACCCGAATGTGGTCAAAGCCATCCAGGCACAGGCGGAAAAATTCATCCATATCTCCTCGGATTTCTACCACACCAAGTGGATCGAGCTGGGTGAAAAGCTGAATGAGATCGCCCCATTTCTGGACAACGCTGTCTCCTTTATGACGAATTCCGGTACGGAAAGCGTGGAGGCTGCCATCAAGCTGGCGCGCAACTACACCCGGCGCTCGCAATTCATCGGCTTCCTGGGCGCGTTCCACGGGCGGACGATGGGCTCGGTTTCGTTCACGGCGAGCAAGCCCGGTTATCATCGCGGCTTTTATCCCTTGATGAACGGCGTGGTGCACGTCCCCTTCCCCGATCCCTACCGCCCGGTGCTGCAGATACGAAGCGGGGAAGATTACGGGCAGGCGATTGTACGCTACATCGAAGAAGAGATCTTCGGTCACTTGCTGCCTCCGGAGGATGTGGCTGGCGTGCTGCTCGAGCCGATCCAGGGCGAGGGTGGTTACATCGTCCCTCCGCCGGGTTTCTTCCCGGCATTGCGTGAGCTGTGTGATAAATACAATATGCTTCTCATTGTGGACGAAGTCCAATCCGGCGTTGGGCGCACGGGGCAGTGGTGGGCGGTCGAGCATTTTGATGTAGAGCCGGATATTGTCTGCATCGCCAAAGGCATTGCTTCCGGCGTCCCTCTGGGCGTGATGATGGCGCGTGAGCGTCTGATGACCTGGCCCAAGGGCTCGCACGGCAATACTTATGGCGGTAATCCGCTGGCATGTGCTGCTGCACTGGCTACGATCGAGCTGATCGAAAACGGGTACCTGCAAAATGCGATGGAGGTCGGCGATTACACCATGGATGTGCTGGCAGAGATCATGGCGCGCCACCCCAGCATTGGCGAGGTGCGCGGCAAGGGCTTGATGATCGGTGTGGAGTTTGTGAAAGACCGCCAGACCAAGGAGTACGCCGAGCAATTGCGGGACACGATTGTGGATGCTGCGTTCCAGCGCGGGCTATTACTGCTGGGGTGTGGCAAAAGCACCATCCGCATCGCCCCGCCATTGAGCGTCACCCGCGCCGAAGTCGATGAGGCGATGATGATCTTCGATGAGGCTATCTCTATAGCCGAGCAGGAAACGCGCGTCGTACATGCTTCCTGATTTCCGTGTCCGCCAGCGGGATTACCTGCTGGAAATATCGCGCGCTCTGACGGAAGAGCTCAATCTCGATAACCTGCTTGTCCGCATCCTGACCATCTCTGCCGAGATGTTAGCCGGACAGGCAGGTCTGATCGCTTTGCGCAGCGAGCAAGGTCTCTGGACGGTAGCAGCCTCCATCGGCATCCCGGAGGCTTTTCTGCGCTCCCTGGGTCCCTTGCTGGCTGAAGTGCCGGATCACGAAGACCCCGCTCGCTTTGAGCTGCCTGAGATCAACCGCTTGCTTCAAAATCTGACACGCCGGGCGAGCCTGGGCATCCTTACCAGCGTCGGTCTGCCTTTGCTGGCGCGTGGACGTGTCATCGGCGTCATCTTCATTTTCCGCAATTACGCTGACATCTTCTCAGCCAATGACCGCGCCTTGCTGCAGAGCTTTGCCGATCAGGCTGCGATTGCCGTCCAGAATGCCCAGCTCTACACCCAGGTGACGCATGAAAAGCAGCGCATGGACGCATTGCTGGATAGTGCAGCAGACGGTATCCTGATCCTCGCCGCGGATGGCAGGATCGAGCGGTGCAATCCCGCTTTGCTGCGCATGCTCGGTCTCTCGAACGAGAGCGTGCGCGACCAGCCGCACGAGCAGGTCATCCGCTTTGTGCAGCACAAGGAAGGGGTGACCCTGGAGCAAGCGCAAGCCGGGGGCTGGCCGCTCACGCCGCACGCCACCCTCTACGTCGAAGGAGACCTGGAGCGCCACGCAGCTCCGCCCCTGCCGGTAGGCATTACCTACGCTCCGCTGCTGAGCGTCGATGGCAGCCTGATCCATGTGATCGCCACCATCCGGGATATCACCCGCTTCCGGGAGGCGGACGAGCTCAAAAGCACGTTCATCTCGGTCGTCAGCCACGAGCTAAAGACGCCCGTAGCCCTGATCAAGGGCTACGTCAGCACGCTGCGCCGCGAAGACGCGGCCTGGGATCGCAAGGTCATCGAAGATAGCCTGCAGGTCATCGAAGAGGAGGCGGACCGCCTCACCGCCCTGATTGAGAATCTCCTGGATGCAACCCGCTTACAGGCTGGCGCACTGGCGATCAACCTCTGCGACGTCGCCCTCAACCTGACGGCTGAGCGTATCGCCGAGCGCTTCCGCACGCAATCCTCCATCCACAAGATCTCCGTCGACTTCCCGCCCGATTTTCCGGTTGTGCTCGCCGATGAGGACCGCATCTCGCAGGTGCTATCCAACCTGCTCTCGAATGCCTTGAAATACTCGCCAAACGGAGGAGAGATCCGCATCACCGGTCAGGTCTTGCCCAAGCAAGTTTTGGTATGTGTCAGCGATCAAGGTCCTGGGATTGCGCCTGGAGACATCCCACACGTGTTCGACCGCTTCTACCGCTCGGTGGATTTCTCGCGCTCCACCAAGGGCGCCGGGCTGGGTCTCTACCTGGCGCGGGCGGTGATCGAGGCGCACGGTGGGCGTATCTGGGTAGATCCAAAACCGGGCGAGGGGGCGCGCATTTGTTTTTCACTGCCTCGTTAACAGTACCTGGCTCAGCCCCTGCAAGCTGCCTGGGCGCTCGATCAGCCAGAATTCAGTGTAGTTCAGGAGTTATTCATGCCAAAGACCCGTATCAACTGCCCAAATTGCCGCCAGCCGGTCATGGCAGACGTGGACCAGCTTTTCGACGCTGGCTCAGACCCGTCTGCCAAATCCAGGCTGATCTCAGGTGCTTTCAACCAGATTCGCTGCCCAAGCTGCGGCTACCAGGGGAATCTATCCACGCCCATCGTTTATCATGATCCAGACAAAGAATTATTGTTGACTTTCGTCCCCCCTGATTTGGGCAGAACGCGCGATGATCAGGAGCGCATGATCGGCGCTTTGATCAACCAGGTGGTCAACAAGCTGCCTCAAGAAAAGCGCAAAGGATACCTGCTGCGACCGCAAAGCGTATTAACCCTGCAGGGTTTGGTCGAGCGCATCCTGGAAGGCGATGGCATCACCCGGGAAATGCTCCAGGCGCAACAGCAGCGTTTGAGCCTGCTCCAGCGCTTGCTCACTGCTTCCGCCGATGTCCGCGCCGAGATCATTAAAACCGACGAAGCTTTGATCGACGCCGATTTCTTCAATATGCTCGGCAAGCTGGCGCAGGCAGCCGCTGCCAACGGCGACCAGGCATCTGCGAATAAGATTGCGGAATTGCAAAAAGAGCTGCTGGAATCCACCCCCTTCGGGCGGCAGCTCCAGGAACAAGCCAGTGAGGTAGAAGCAGCCATCGCATCCTTGCGCGCCGTGGGCGACGAGCTCACGCGCGAGAAACTGCTGGACCTGATGATCGAGGCGCCGAATGAGAATCGCCTGAGCGTCCTGGTCAGCCTCACCCGTCCGGGCTTGGATTACGAATTCTTCCGCCTGCTGAGCGAGCGCATCGACCGGGCACGCGGCGACGGGCGGGCGCGGCTGATCGCCTTGCGCGACCAGCTGCTCGCCCTGACCAGCGAGATCGACAAGATGACCGAAGCCCGGGTGGCGGAGACGCAGAAGCTGTTGGAGAGCATCTTGCTGGCGCCAAACCTCGACGAGGCCATCGTCAGGGCGCTCCCCGATGTGGACGATCTCTTTATGCAGGTGCTGGCAAAGTCAATCGACGAAGCGCGCAAGCAGGGCGATCTGGAAAGAAGCAGCAAGCTCAATCGCATCGATGAAGTGATCGCTCGCGCCTCCACGCCGCCCGAGATCGCCTTCATCGAGCAGCTCTTAGACGCGCCGGATGATCCGGCGCGCCGCCGCTTGCTGGAAGCCAACCCGGATATGGTCACTCCTGAGCTGATGGACGCGCTCACCAACATCGTCGCTCAGGTGGAATTGAGCCAGGACGAGAGCCTGACCCAGGCGATCAAAGCGCTGTATAAATTGGTGCTGCGTTACTCGATGGAAATGCAGATGAAGGGATAACCCTCAGTCTTCCTCGGGGTTATCCAATCGCAATCCGTGGCCGCGCACGGTCACAATGTACTCGTGGGTTGCATCCAGGTCCGCCAGGCGCTCGCGCAGCCTTCTCACCATGGCGTCCAGCGCTTGTTCCGTGACCTGGATGGCTTCCTCCGAGCCCCACACGACTTCGATCAGTTGTGGGCGTGAAACCACCCGTCCCTGGTTCTCGTAAAGCAGCTCCAGCATCTTGAACTGGGACATGGAAAGCGGTGGCGTTACTTCCTGCTCTCTGATCCAGACCCGGTGAGAGCGCTTATCCACACGCAGGCTGCCCACCGTGGCGGCTGAGGGGAAGGCGGGCTCTCCATCCAGGGGTAGGGTCGCGTCGGAGCTCAGGTATAGGAAAGTTTGGGCTAACGCAATCTGGATACTGTCCCCATCCAGCAAGATGACCGAATCGGACAGCGGCTCGCCGTTGCGGTTGGTGCCGTTCTTGCTGCCCAGGTCCTCCAGCAAGATGCCGTTGGGAGTTGGCGTCAGGCGTGCGTGGCGGCGAGATACCTGCCGGTCGGCAACTACGATGTCGCACGAGGCGTCCCTGCCGATGATCAAGCGGTTGCGCAGCGCCCAGCGTTGACCGTTGAGCAGCCCTTCTTGCGCAACCAGCAACGGGATATCTTCGCTCTTTCTCTCCATCACACTCTCTCCCCGAGTATAATATCATAGAATTTATCAGGACGATTCTCCCAATTGCGAGCCTGAGCCGCCCAGGCTCTGATTGGGGTTATTGTTATTTTTGGTCAGCACGCCCACAGGTTTGGTATGCCGACGCCTTTGAAAGCAGGAGAAGTATTACGAAATCGCTATAAAATCCAGAATATCATCGGTCAAGGGGGAATGGGCAGTGTTTATCTGGCTGAAGATATCCGCCTGGAAGGGCGCATTTGCGCTTTGAAAGAGGTCGAGCACGATCGCACGCTTCCGGCTGACTTGCTCAAGCAGGCGCGCGAGCAGTTTCAACGCGAGGCTACGGTCCTGGCTCGCCTGGATCATCAGAACCTGCCCAAAGTATCGGATTTCTTCTCCGCGGGCGGCAGGGATTACCTGGTGATGGATTTTGTGCCCGGTAAAGATTTGCGCGCCCTGATGATCGAGGCAAAACAGCGGGGCGAATTCCTTTCGGAGCGGGAAGTATTAAGTTGGGCGAGCCAGATTGCAGATGCGCTCACGTATCTTCACAGCCAGAATCCCCCGATCTTGCATCGCGATATCAAGCCGAGCAATCTGAAATTGACGCCCACAGGTGTGGTAAAGCTGGTAGATTTCGGTCTGGTGAAGATACTCACCTCGGATGACGTGACCATCACCATCTTGCAGGGGCGCGGTACGGCGCTCTACACGCCGTTGGAGCAGTACGGCGGGGATAGCGGGCATACGGATGCGCGCAGCGATATTTACGCCTTCGGCGCGACGCTGTACCACCTGCTCACCAGCCGCAAGCCGGTGGAGGCGCGCGAGCTGTTCTTGCATCCAGACGCCCTCGTCCCGCCGCGCCAGATCAACCCCAATATCAGCCAGCGCACCGAGCGCGCCATTTTATTGGCGATGAGCCTGCACCCGGAAGATCGCCCGGATCATGTCGAGGCTTTCCGCCGGGCTTTGATGGGAGATTGGAACCCCGTCACCCGCCCGCGTGCCCCGCTGCCCTCGCCCTCGCTGGTCGATCTGGTTTCCTCCCCAACCGAGCTGACCTTAATCTGGATAACGGCTGGCCTGGTCCTGGTCAGCCTGATGTTGACTCTCTTGCGATGACGTAAGAAGGGGAGCCTCAGGCGTCGGGGTTGGATTTACCGCCCACAGCCTGTTGGTAGATCGCCCGCCAGCCCAATGCAATGGCAACGCCAAAGGCTGCCCCGAGCAAGGTTGCCAGGACGACTGCCCAGCTCCCAGAATTCTGCATCACATCGTTTCCGGCTGCTTCGGAGAGAATCAGCAAAGTGTAAGCAGCCAGGCCGCCGATGGCTGCCAGGAACCCCAGGCGAACCCCCCAGCGCACGTGCCCCATGGCAATCGCCACTTTATAAGCCGCAAATCCAGCCAGGCTTGCCAGGATGGTGGCGACAAACCAGTCCAGCAGGTTGGGTCTTGCCCTGGGCGGCGGCGTCTCAGCGATCGATGCCGTGGGCGCGATGGTCGGCGCTTGCGTTACCGTGGGAGTTAAGCTGGGCTCGGGGGTGGGTGTATCGGTCGCCCCGGGTACTTCCTCGCCCGGTATATCGAAACGCAGCACCTCCGATTGCTTGGCAGGCTCGCTTTCTACCCGGATCTCGACGGTTCCGGGTCCGGGAATCTGGATCTGGGTTGTCGCCATGCCGCCCCTGGTGGTTACGGATACAGGCAGCGACTGGATTTCTCCGTTGCGCGAGATGACAAAAGATACCGGCGTGCCATCCGGCACCGGGTTCCCATTATGGTCGCGAATGATCCCGGCTTTGACCGGTACCTGATCCCCAGCCTGGTAAGCTGGGGTAGGCGCAGGGGTTGGGGTTACCGTTCCATCCCCTGCGTCGGTTACCGGCAGGTCGAGCGCCAGCGGGATCACCTGGTTCGGATCAGGCGTGGTGGCGGAGAAGAGGTCATAGCCGATCCCCTCCACGGAGACCGGAAGCGATCCCACCGGTTGGAGCTCTTTGAACAGCAGCCTGGCAGCCACGTCGAAAGAGCTGGGGATCTTGCTATACAGCCCGTAGTAAGCCGAAAGCTTGGAGATGTCCGTTGGGTCCAGGTAATAGGGGGCATTGAAGGCGAAAACAACCAGCCGTTTTTGCTGAAACAAGTCCGGGCGCTCATCCAGGAAGCGCACCAGCGCCCGGCTTTGGGGATCGCGGTTGTTCACATCCAGCAAGGAGAACACCTGCCATTGGGCGCGGCGCAGGTCCTTCTCGAGCTGGAATGCATCCGGGTCACCATCCAGCAGCTTTTCCAGGTCCTCGAAAGAATAGCTGGTCAGGTTGCTCGCCCTGATCTGACCGCCGCCCTGTGTGCCGTAGAGCCTGGTCACAGCCTGCTGGAATGCGTCCTGCAGCGGGACGGGATTTTGCGCGCAGGTGCTGCACTGCTGGGATTGGCGGACATCTGTAATGAAGATGATGCGGTCGGTCGCATTGGGCAAATCGGGCAATGCGTTATCGAGCTCTGCCGGTGACGGGCTGATCAGCGTTGCCGCCTCTTTGGCGACGTCGAAGGATACTTTATCGCCCCCGCCAATTCCCGCAAGGTCCTCCAGGGGCGGCTGGATCGCTTCCAGGTTGAAGTCGGGGTAGAGCCTGTATTTGAGCTTCAGGATCCTCAGGGCAAACTCATCCACCCTCTGGGCAAATGCCGGGTCCTCGCGGTACCTCTGGTTGAAGAAAGCCAGCACGTTGAGTGTGGATGTGTACGAAATCCGGATCGTCGCCCGAGATGATGTTTCCCAGGTGGATCAGGTCATTGCCTGCCAGGAAGGCGTTCAGCGCCACGCGGCGTGCGTCGAACGGCTGGTTGGGATTCGTCAGGTCGTAGAAACGGCGCACAGCTTGCGTGCCCAGGTCGTCGCAAACCATCAACCCGCCGGAATCTCTCCAGCTAGTCAGCGCAGGCAAGCTCATGAGCTGGCTGAACGACTGCAGGTCCAGGCTGATCGGGCGAGTGGTGGCGCGGATGTTGCCCTGGAATCCCTGGTAGCGGATATGCGAGACCAGCAAGCCGTCTGTGGTTGAGCCCGAATCGGCGGTGCTGTCCGTCACGGCAAAGAAGGGCACCAGGTCGAAATTCTGAAGCTGCTCGAGCGACTTGCGCACCGTGGATACTTCCTCGGTCGGCTGGCGATCGGCGGATCCCATGCCAGGGAAGTGTTTAGCGATGACGGCGATCTTGCCTGCGCTGCCCTCGTGCACGCTGGAGATATAGGCGCGCCCCATCTCGCCGACCCAGTACGGGTCGCCGCCGAATGTGCTTGTCCCCAGATCGATGCCCGCGTTCGGGTTGGGGTCCTCCAACACGTCGAGCGACGGACCGAGCAGCAGGTTGATCCCCAGCGCGCTCAGCTCCTGCCCCAGGACACGCCCGACATCGGCTGCCCGTTGCGGATCCCAGGTTGCGCCGACTGCCATGGCTGCCGGAAGCTGCGTGACCCCGCTCAGGATCTGGTCGGTGGGGTAGCCATCGCCCTCCTGCGCAACGCCGATGAAGAGCGGGATGAACGCTGAAGGGATGACCTGTGCGGTGCCGGTGATGGGCTGGCTGGGCTGCGAGGCGGTCCAGCGCGCCAGCTGCAGCTCGCGGTTCATCGTGGCGATCTGCTCCAGGGCGTCTTCGCCATCGGTGAAGTTGTCATTGGCGGCGGTGAGGATCACCCCGCCGATGTGGTGATTGACGATCAGGTCGTAGATCTGGGATTGCTCGTCCAC
Source organism: uncultured Chloroflexia bacterium (assembly GCA_963702535.1). Taxonomy (GTDB): domain Bacteria; phylum Chloroflexota; class Anaerolineae; order Anaerolineales; family UBA4823; genus CAVPDG01. The sequence goes on from CAVPDG010000024.1 coordinate 252,883, forward strand.
CTGCATGCCCTGAAAGGTGGTCAAGAAGAGCTGCCCCACCCGCTCTTCGGGAGTCAGGCTTTCGAACAGGGCTTCCGCAGGATCGTTCTGCGCCGCTGCGCCCGCCTGTACCAGCATCCAGGGGTTGCTGATCGCTAAGACCACCAGCAGGAGGGTTACGCGCCGGATCCAGGTGGAAAACATCCCGCGCTGGCGCGAGCAAGCGGCTTGTCCCTGGGCGTGAGGCGCAGCCATCCTCTACTCCGCTGCTCCTTGCATGCTTTCGCTGGCGATGATGGCGTGCATCAGCTCGCGCCGCGCTGCGCCGCTGAGAAATTCCAGCCTGCGGATTCCCAGCGGGTCGATCACTTCGCGCAATAAGCGCAACTCTTCGCTCGAGGGGGCGGGCGTCTTGTGGATGTTGGTTGAGATCTCCAGCGGGAAACCGGTGTGCGACTGGATCTGCTCGGGGCTGGTGTGGGGGTGGTAGCTCACCAGGCGCAGCACGCCGTTCTTGAAATCGAACTGTCCCAGGTCTGAGACCAGGTAGCGCGGTCCGGAGCCGTGCGTGCGGCTGGCGTCATAACCCAGACCGGAGCGCACGTCCAGCTCTTTGACGAAGGTCAGGCGTGAGTGGCGCGGCACGTACAGGTAGATATCATCGATGAACGTGGTCACATCCGGGATGCCGCCGGAGCCGGGCAGCCTCAAGCGCGGGCGCTTTACCTCGCTCTCCACGTAATTCTTGCCGAATGCCACGTTATTCAGATTGCCGTAGGGATCGATCTGCGCCGGTCGGAAGAATTCTTTGGGGCGTAAGCGCGGCAGCACATCGGCTACCGCCCGCACGAAGCCGGCATGGTTTAACGATTGATCCAGCCACAGCCGCTCGATGTGGGTCAGGCTGAGCGGCGCAGGCTGGCGGCAGATTCCCTGTCCGATTGCGGAGGCAAAGTAGAGGTTGGGAGCGTGGGTATAGCGCGCCAGCAGGTAAGCGGCGGCGACCAGGGGTGTAGCGATACCCTGGGCTACCGTCTCGCCGTCCCGCACCTGGCGGGACATGCAAACCACCATATACTCATCTGCTGTGGCTTCCATTGCGCCTTCTGCTGCCTCTTTTTCAATCTCGCTCCTCGGCAGAGGAGCGCCTCGCCTAATTATAAAGGCTTACCGTGACGATGTCCGGATTTAGGGGTGCTTTCCCGGTGATTCTAACTGCACCATTATAAACGCGGATGGCGGGTCAACCCGTCACCAAACCGGGATCTGCTCACGAACCCATCGTCTCGGCGATGATCTGCTGGTGCAGCTCCGCCTGGATGTTGCCGCCGCTGATGATGACCACAGCCGGGCGGGCGGTTGCTTTTGCGGAGAGCGCTGCCGCCAGGGTCACCGCCGCTGATCCTTCGATGCGCTCGCCGTAATGCTGCCAGGCGTAACGGATCGCAGATCGCAGCTCCTCCTCGCTGACCAACAAGAAATCATCACAGTATTTCTGGATGAGCGGAATGGTCAATGATCCTTCCTGCACCGGACCCGCTAATCCATCTGCCAGGCTGGGCAGCTCGACCACGCCGGCTTGTGTCCCTTGATGGAAGACGGTGTACAGGAATGGCGAGGCGCTCGACTGCACCCCCACCAGCCGCGCCGCTGGTTCTCGCTCCGGTCCCCCTTTCAATGCCGCGCCGGTCCCTGCCAGCAGACCACCTCCGCCAGCCGGCACAAGCCAGGTATAGCTTGCCGCTCCTGGAAGCTGGGCAAGCGTCTCAAGCGCCAGGGTGCCTTGACCGGCGATGATCTGCCCATCGTTATAGGGAGAGACCCAGGTCGCGCCGCTGCGGGCAGCAAACTCGAGACCGGCTTTTTCCGCCTCCCCGTAGCCTCCGGGGACAAGGCGCACCTCGGCGCCCAGCGCTTGCATCGCCTGGATTTTCGCCGGCACGGCGTGCTCAGAAGCGTAGACGATGGCTTGCGCCTGCGTCATTCTGGCAGCCAGCGCCACACCCTGACCGTGATTCCCCGCCGAGGCAGCCACAATGCCCTGCTGGCGCTCCCAGGGTTGCAAGGAGAGGATCTTGTTCAAGGCGCCGCGCAGCTTGAAAGAGCCGGTCACCTGGTGGTTTTCCCACTTGATGTAGAGCTCGTTCTGTGGATCGTACGTCAAGGGGGTGACCTGGATTACGCCGGCAACCCACGCTTGGGCTTCTTCCAGCCAGTTGAAAGGTATCATTGAGATGGCAATCCTTCAAGGATAGAAGTCAAGATGCGCCGCGCCAGGGGTGGGTCATCCGTAAAGATCCCGTCCACGCCCATCTTGAACAACGCGGCGAGCTCGTTCTCATCATTAACGGTGTAGACCTGCAGGCGCTTGCCTCTGCGCTGTGTGGCGGTCACGATTTCCGCGCTTACATCTTCTCGGTGGATGTGCAGCGCCTGGTAGCGTAGCAGGTTCCCCCATCGCGAGCGAGCCCAATTCCCCTTTTTATGCGGTCTTGCCAGCAAGCCGATAGGCGCTTCGGGCAGCTTACGCCGCACGCGGATGAGCGCCAGCGGATTGAAAGAGGAGAAAAGGACGCTCCCCGCCAGGTGGTAGCGCTGGACTAGCTCTGCCACTTTCTCCGGCAGCGAGTCGGTCAGCGAGGCGTAATTGGTCAGCTCGATGTTATACAGCGCCCGGTCGCCGGTCTTTTCGAAGAGCTCCGCCAGTGTGGGGATGCGCTCGCCCTCGAACGCCCTGTTAAAGTGGCTGCCGGCGTCCAGTTTCTGGATTTCAGCCAGCGTCCAGTCGCGCACGTTGCCTGCCTGACCGGTGGTGCGCAGCAGCGTCTGGTCGTGGATGATCACCACTTCACCGTCTGCGGTCAGTTTTACGTCTGGTTCGATGGCGTCTGCCCTGTGCTGCAGCGCCAACTCGAAGGCAGCCAGGGTATTCTCAGGCGCGTAGGCGCTCGACCCGCGGTGAGCGAAGATGGTTGGGCGTTTCAGTTTTTCCAGCATGAGCATTCGGCTGTGGCGGCGCCTGGGATACTATATATCGACGAAGTAAGACTCAGCGGCGCGGTCGATCAGCTCGTGTGTCATTACCGGCTCGATCCCCAGGTAGCGGGCGATGTCCAGGATCTGGTAGCAAAGGTCGCGCGGGTGGGAAGCGCGCATCTTGCGCCCGCGCTTGATGTACCATTCCTGCAGCAGGTATGCCAGCCCCTGGTCGCTGTAGCGCACACCCTTGGCGCTTGCCACACGCTTGAAGATCTCGCGGTAATCTTCGTATTTCGGATCGCTGATCTCGATTTTATGGCGCAGCCGGCGCAGGAAGGCTTCATCGACCAGGTCTTGCGGGGGCAGGTTGGTGGAAAAAACCACCATCACATCGAAGGGCACCTCCACCTTGCGCCCCGTGTGCAGCGTGATGTAATCGATGCGGTTCTCCAGCGGCACGATCCAGCGATTGAGCAGGTCGCGCGGCCTTACCAGTTGCCGTCCGAAGTCATCGATCAGGAAGATCCCGCCGTTGGCTTTCACCTGGAAAGGCGCTTCGTAGAACTTGTTGACATCATCGAACACCAGGTCGAGTCCAGCCAGGGTCAGCTCGCCACCCACCACGATGAACGGTCGCCGGATTTTCACCCAGCGCGTATCCCGCCGCAGTCCGGCGCGCAGCGATCCGGTTCCCAACCCGGTAAAGTCATCTTCGAGGATGAGCTGGTGGTTCACCGAATCGTAGAGCTTGACGACCTGTCCATCGATATACAGGGCGTAGGGGATGTACATGCTCTCGTGCAGGATCATATCGCCGATCGAGCGGGCAATGCTCGTCTTGCCGTTCCCTGGAGGTCCGTAGAGAAAGATGGACGTGCCTGAGTTGACCGCCGGACCGATGCACTGCAAGGTTTTTTCGGATAATACCAGGTGCTCCAGCGACTGCCGCAGCAGGCGATCGTTGATCATCGGGCGCGATTGCCCCTGGTGGATGATGGCGTCGTTGTAATCTTCCAGCGGCACGGGAGCCGGTCCGGCGTACTGGCTGCGCTCCAGCGCTTCCCGGGCGCGGGCGATGCCTGCGCCTGTAATGGCGTACTGGTAGGAGCCCTCGCCCAGCCCTATTTGTGGAGAAGACTTGACTTCAACAAACTTTTCTCTTTTCAGGGATTCCAGGATCAGGTCGGTCACCCCGTTGAATGGCAGCGCGATCTCTTCCGCCACTTTAAAACCGGTGAGGTAGCCCTGGAAGTAGAGCACCTTCAAGACCAGGTCTTGCAGCCAGAGGGGCGAAAGACCGGTATCCTCCACCTGGGTGATCGGGGGAGGCACGAAGCCGCCCGCCGACGCAGGACTGCTCGCACTGGCTGAAGGAACCGCGCGCAAATTAGCCATCTTTACCCTCCGGGCATGCTCGAATGCGATGATTATAGCACGAGGCTGTACTCCCCCCGGCTGCATGACAGGATTGTAAACACTCGCAGGTTGGATCACCAGCCGTAGAGCGGTTGGGCTAATCCAGCTGCCCAGCCGGCTTGAGATCGCGCACGTTGAGCTGCAGGCTGGTCCTGCCGTTATATTCGTTGGTCTCGTAGCTGTACAGGATGTCAATCGCCGGCGGCATCGCCTCAGCCCAGGCTCCCTGGTTGAATGCCACCGCGTCGTAGGTGATGTGCCTGTCGCTCAGCGTCATGCGCAGGTGTTTGCTGTCCTTCCCGATCTGCCGGTAGCTATTCACCTTCACGTCACGCGAGACGAAGGCGGCTTGCCGGTTGCCGTAGCCGGTGGGCTGCAGCGCCTCGATATATTGCAGCAGCTCGGGTCTCAGCTCCACCAGGGGCAGCTCCAGATCGGCGTGCAGCAGCGGGCGCAATTGCAGCCCGGCAAGCTGCGCCTGCGCCAGCTCTTGCAGGCGCTGTTTCAGCGCGGGCAGGTTCTCGTTGCGCACGGTAAATCCCGCGGCGGCGGCGTGCCCGCCGTGGCGCACGAGCAAGTCTGCGCAGCGGTCCAGCGCATCCGTGATGTGGAATTCCGGGATGCTGCGGCAGGAGCCGCGCGTGGTCTGCTCGCCCTGAAAAGCGACGATTGCCGGGCGGTAATAGGTCTCCGTCAGGCGGGAGGCTGCCAATCCCACCACGCCCGGGTTGAAACCGGGATCGGCGGCGAAGAGCAGCAGGGCGTCTGGCTCTTCAGCCAGGGCAATTTGCTCCGCCTGCGCCTGGATCTCGCGCGTGATCTGCTGGCGCTCCCGGTTCTGCGCGTCCAGTTTTTGCGCCAGGCTGGCGGCGCTGTACACGTCTTGGGAAAGAAGCAGCTCCAGGGCAGCCAGCGCCGATTCCAGCCTTCCGGCAGCGTTCAGGCGCGGTCCCAGCGTATAGCCGATATCTCCGGCGCTGATGCGGTCCGGGCGTAGCCCCGCCGCCCCGATCAGCGCCAGTAGCCCCTGGCGGTGCGGTCTGCGGATTTGTTCCAGCCCGGCGCGCACCAGGGCGCGGTTCTCACCCACCAGCGGCGCCAGGTCGGCAACCGTCCCCAGCGCCACCAGGTCCAGGTGCTCGGCTGTCAGGGAGGGGTCTTCATAGATCGCCGTCGCCAGCTTGTATGCCAGCCCCACGCCCGCCAGGTTCTTATCCGGGTAGGTATCTCCGGGCTGCTTGGCGTTGATGATCGCCAGCGCCGGGGGGATCTCGTCTGAGGGATGGTGGTGGTCGGTGATGATCAGGTCAAGACCGATCTGCTGGGCGTAGGCTGCCTCCTCGATGGAACGCATGCCACAGTCCACGGTGATGACAAGCTGCTTGCCCTGCTCCTGCAGGCTGCGCAGCGCCTCGACGTTGAGCCCGTAGCCCTCGTCGAAGCGGTTGGGAATGTATCCCGATACGTCTGCTCCCGCCCGCTGCAAGGCGCTCACCAGCAGGGCAGTGGCGGTGACGCCGTCGGCGTCGTAATCGCCGTAGATGGCGATGCTCTCCAGCTTGCGGATGGCAAACTGGATGCGCTCCACTGCCTCCGCCATGCACAGCAGGTTCTCCGCCTCGGTGCCGGGCGGCGGCTGCGCCTGCAGGTAGCGTTTTGCCGCAGTCGGAGGTAAAGATATCCCGATTGTAGAGCAACTGGCGCAGGACGGGTGGGTAGCTGAACAGCGCCTGCTCAACCTCAGGGGTGATCGAAGGATGGATCTGCCAGCTTTTGCTCAGGGGCTGCATAGGAGGGATCGTCGGCTCTTCGTTGGGCAGTGTCAGAGGGCTTCAGGCGCTAAGCTTCGCTGCGCGCCAGCGCCAGGGCGCCCATCAGACCGGCGTCGTCGCCCAGCGCAGCCGTCGTCAGGACGAGGTCCTGCAGGTAGCCAGGCGAGATCACGCGCTCCTCCAGCGCTTTGCGCAGCGGGCTGAAAAGCAGCTCGCCGCTCCTGGAGACGCCGCCGCCGAAAATCACAATGGTGGGGTTGAAGATGTGCAGGAAGTCCGCCAGGGCGTAGCCGATGAAAGCGCCGGCGCGCTGCATGGCGCGCAGGGCAAGCGGGTCGCCTCGCGCTGCTGCTGCCGCCACTTCCTTGGCGCTCAGCCCCTGGATGCCTGCCAGGCTGCTGGGCTCGCCGGCGGCAAGCTGTTCTGCTACCCAGCGGGCGATGCCCGGTCCAGCCGCCACCGCTTCCAGGTGCCCGCGCTTGCCGCAGCCGCATAGGGGTCCATCCGGCAGGACGGTGACATGCCCCATCTCTGCGCCCAATCCGTGCGCGCCCTCGATCAAGCGGTCTGCCATGATGATGCCGCTGCCGATGCCGGTGCTGATGGTCAGGTAGAGCAGGTAATGGTGCCCGATCCCGGCGCCGAACTGGTACTCGCCCAGGGCTGCCAGGTTGGCGTCGTTGCCCACCGCCGCGGGGGTCTGGAAGCGCTGCTCCAGGGCTGATTTCAGCGGCAGGTTGAGCCAGCCGGGAATGTTCGGCGCCGCCAGGATCATCCCCAGCTTGGAATCGATCGGTCCGGGAGCAGCCACGGCGATCCTGGCTACCCGGGCATCCTGGGGCCACACCGCGGCGATCAGGTCGAACATGCTCTCCAGCGGCGTCTTGCCCGGCTGTTGTGTGGCGGCGCGCAATTGGGCTAGCGGCTGCAGGGCGCCATCCGGATAGCACGCTGCCCGGATCTGTGTCCCACCGATATCGACGGCTATCCTGGCATCCATGCCGGTAAGTATAGCATATCCTTAAATAATCCCCCGGCATTTGCTGCTTTCAGCTGATTGCGAAGCTGCGGATATCGGTTTTTGAAGAACGATGTGGCGCCCACCTTGTAGCCAATTTCCCGTTATTGGTCATCCGATCCGGGTCGCCGCGGTTGTATAATCTGGATCAGGAAGAGCTCATCTCTAAATCGATAAAGGCAACCCGATGATCCGCAACCAGTGGTATGCAGTTCTTAGAATCGAACGAAGTCAAGCCGGGCAAGCCTGTCGGCGTTACCCGCATGGGAGAAAAGCTGGTCTTCTGGCGTGACCAGCAAGGGCAGGTGGTCTGCATGCGCGATGTCTGCCCGCACCGCGGCGTTGCCCTCAGCGCCGGCAAACTGGTGGAGCACACCCTGCAATGCCCCTTCCACGGCTTCCGCTTCGACGCCAGCGGCGCCTGCTGCCTCATCCCCGCCAACGGTCGCGCTGCCCCCGTACCTAAAGCGATTCGCGCTGCCACCTACCCGGCGCGTGAGCTGCGCAATTTCATCTTCATCTGGTGGGGAGAGCCCCAAGAGGCGCTCCCCCCCGTGTATTTCTTCGAACTCGATCCCTCCTGAGATGAGCTACAGCACCCTGCGCGACCACTGGTCCACGCATTACTCGCGCGCCATCGAGAACCAGCTGGATGTCGTCCACCTGCCGTTCATCCATCACAATACCATCGGGCGCGGCAACCGGGCTGTGGTGGATGGACCGATTGCCGAGTTTGCCGGTGCGCAGGGTGATCCCGACCTGCTCAACCTGTGGGTTTACAACCGGGTGGATGATGGCACCCCGCCGCGCAAAGCCAGCCAGCTCCCCCCGCCCACGCGCACGCCCTTCCTCCAGTTCCATTTCCCCAACCTGTGGCAGAACTGGATCAGCCCGGACACGCGCATCGTCATCGCCTTTACCCCCATCGATGACGAAAATACCTTGATGTACATCCGCTTCTACCAGAGCTTTATGAAGCTGCCCGTCTTGCGCCAGCTGGTCAACTGGTCTGGGGCGCTATCCAACCTGGTCATCGAGCGCCAGGATAAGCGCGTGGTGATCACCCAGACACCCAAGCGCAGCTTCCTGCACATGGGCGAGAAGATGATCCAGGGCGATTCGCCCATCATCGCCTACCGCCGCGGCGCGAAGAGCTCATTGCAGCAGGGAGTGCCTAGGCTCGCTTTTCCGCCTTAAATTCTTCTACGGCGTCTATTGTCCCGGCATTGAGGTGGCACTTTAGCCGTCCTCGGCGAGCTGCTTCGATCTTTTTCCAGACAGACCGTTTCAGAAATTCGAGGGCGGCATCTGCATCTTCATCGACCAGGATGATTTCGAGCTCGCCCAGCTCTTCTTCGGTAAAGCCGACCGCCTCGCGAGTGCTCATCTTCCAATCTCCTCTCCGCAGCCAATGAATAAGGGTGCCCAGCTGGCGCAGCCTGCTGGACACCCCGAATTCATGGTTACAACTAACGTTGGCTCTAGAGAGCTGCTCGCCCAGGTAATCGGAGATGCCCATCTGCTCGATCTGGTCGCGCTGCGCTTCCAGCCAATCCACGTGCTCTTCCTCATCTTCCAGGATCTCTTCCAGTAGCTCGCGCGTGCCGTTATCGCCGGCTTCTACGGCGACCTTGATACCGGCGTTGTAACCCTTCACTGCATCGTACTCAGCCTCCAGGTCGTTTGCCAGCTGCGCCTCAACCTTGGCGCCGATGGTGATCTTTTTCAGGTTGCTGACGATGGGGATGCCATCCAGGAAGAGCACGCGGTCGATCAGCTTTTCAGCGTGCTTCATTTCCGTAATCGCCCGCTTCTCCACAGCCTCATGTAGCTTCTCGTAGCCCCAGTTCTGGTCCATACCGGCGTGAACCATGTACTGGTTCACCGCGGTGAGCTCGTCGCTGAGCAGGTCGTTCAGTGTGGCAATGACTTTTTCGTTACCTTTCATCGGTGGTCTCCTCTATCGTGATAAAAAGTACGTTCATCTGAGTATATCACTTCCCCGGTTATTTCGGGATATGGTGATTGTCAATGAGATCGAACGTCTCGCCGAACACCAAACCGCGCACGTTGTCGCTGCTCAGGAAATCGTGCGGGAAGCCAAGCTGCAGCTTGCCGATCTGGTCGAGCCGGGCGATCTGCTCCGGGGTGAGGCGCACGTCCAGCGCGCCCAGGTTATCGCGCAGGTGCGCTTCTGTGCGCGCCCCCAAAACGGGGATGATCGGCGCGCCGCCATACGGGCGCTGCATGTACCCAGGCGATGGCAACCTGCGCCGCGGAGCAGCCGATCTCCTGCGCCACTGCCACCACCGCGTCGCCTTTCGCCATCTCGTCCTCGCGCGCCCCTTTGAAGCGCGTCGTTGCCTGCGGGTCGCGGTGCTTGCCGGTCAGGATGCCCGCCTCCAGGATGCCCCAGGCGGTCACCGCCAGGTCCTCCGCCTGCGCCATGGGCAGCAGGTCCCGCTCTGCCGCCCGGTCCGCCAGGCTGTAGGGTAGCTGGATGGCTGCCAGGCGGCTCCAGCCCCGCAGCTCCGCCAGCGTGTTGGCTTTCGAGATCACCCAGGCCGGCGTATCGGAGAAACCGGCGTACAGGATCTTGCCCGCCCGGATCAGGTCTTCGAAGCCGCGCAGCACCTCTTCAACGGGTGTGGTGTAATCCCACATGTGTACGTAGTACAGGTCGATGGTGTCGGTTTGCAAGTTGCGCAGGCTTTTCTCCACGCAGCGCATCATGTTCTTGCGCTGGTTGCCGCCGGCGTTGGGGTCGCGCGGGTCCGTGTTGCGGTCGCGCAGGCTGTACTTGGTCGCCACCACGAAGGCGTCGCGCTTGGAGGCGATAAACTCGCCCACGTAGCGCTCGCTGGCGCCGTTGGTGTAGTTGACCGCCGTATCGATGAAGTTGCCGCCCGCCTCGACGTAAGCCTCGAAGATCTTGCGGCTCTCCTCCTTAGAAGCGCCCCAGCCCCAATCCTCGCCGAAGGTCATCGTCCCCAGGGCTACTTCCGAAACCCTCAATCCGCTATGCCCGAGCAGTTTGTAGCGCAATGTCCCCCGCAGCAGAACGCAACGACCCGTATCGCAAGAACCACTTCCTCGTTGAAATCGATGGTATGGCCTCCGCCAGCTTCCTCTCCGTCCAGGGCATCGAGTCCATCACCGAGGTGATCGAGTACCGCAACGGCAACGAGGAGCCCTGCCTCGTCGCCTTCCGGGATTGCATAAATGCGCCAATATCGTCCTGCGCCGTGGCCTTACGCAGGATCGCGAGCTATGGAGCTGGCGCCTGGCTGTACTGGAAGGGCGCACCGAGCGCCGCAATGGCGTGATCGTCGTCTTGGACCAGGCCCGCCGCCCAGTTATGCGCCTTTCCTTTCGCGAAGCCTGGCCCTGCCGCTGGAGCCTGAGCGGCATGGATGCCCTGGCCAAGGAGACCATCATCGAGGAAGTCGAGCTGGTGGTGGAAGACTTGCGCCTGGAAGCCGGTTGATCTGGATATGGAATTTGATCTATACATCTTATTGCAGTTTTCCTCAAATCCGAATAGAATTCGATCTGAAATTAACGCGTGGTTAATCATCCGTCTTTGGAGGCAATCCTATGACCTATAAGCACAAAGCCGGGCTGCAAGCTCTTTTGCTGGCTGCCTTACTTCTGGCGCTGTTCTTCAGCCTGGCGCAGCCAGCCAGCGCCCAGGGTATTATCTACGGCGATACCGTCCCGCAAGGGGTGACGCTGGACAATGATGTGATCCTGGTTGGCGATGATGTCCTGGTGGATGGCAACGTCGCCGGCAACATTCTCGCCATCGGGCGCAACGTGACCATCAGTGGCACGGTCGACGGCAGCGCCATCATTCTTGCGGGTCTGCTGGATGTGAAAGACGCTATCAACGGCAGCCTGTACAATGCCTCCGGCGCCACCAACCTGTTCGCCAACGCTAAGGTCGGCAGGGATCTCTACTACGCCGGCGGCAGCCTGGATGTCAAGCCGCAAGCCAGCATCGGGCGGGACCTGTACGCCTTCACCGGCGGCGCGCAGCTCACCAAGAACATCGGGCGGGATGTTGTGGCGATCGTTGGTCCCTATGAGATGCTGAAGGTGCTCTACCAGGCAGTCAATGGCAAGTTCGGTCTTCCCAAGCTCGATATCCCCTTCCTGAGCCTGGCGCCGTCCGGCAGCCAGGTGCGCCTGGGCGCTGCCGTTGCTGCACCCCTCAGCTTGCTGGGATTGGGCTCCGCTCAGCAGGTTCCGTTAGCGCAGTCTGGCGGGGTCGATTGGTCAGCCGTGGGCGATTGGGCGATGAACCGCCTGCTGGAATTCGTCACCTTGCTGGTCATCGGCAGCTTGCTGCTCTGGCTTATGCCCTGGCGGCTCGCCGATTGGGTCAAGCGCTCCACGCAAAAGCCCTGGCTGCTGATGCTCTACGGGTTGGGCTACATCATCATCGCCTTTGCCGGCTCGGCGATACTCTGGTCCCTGATCATCATCGTCGCTTACGGGCTGGCTGTGATCCGCTTCACCAACCTGGCGTTCCTGGTCGGCGCCCTCGGCACACTGGCGGTGGGACTGGCGTTTTTCATTTTCATCCTCTTTGCTTTCTATGTGAGCAAAGTGGTGGTAGCAGACATGGTCGGCGGGCTGATCTTGCGCAAGCTGGCGCCCAAAGCCAATATCCACCGCTTCTGGACCTTCCTTCTGGGGCTGTTCCTGTACGTGCTGCTGGTATCGATCCCCTACCTGGGCTTCGTGTTGTCATTCCTGGCTGTGCTGCTCGGCTTCGGCGCTATCGTCCAGGTGCTGCTCGCCGAGCGGGCTGCTCCGGCAGCGGCGAGCTCTGCCAGCGAGGTGGAGGCTCCGGCAGAGGTGGCGGAATCCGCCGCAGGGCTGGAATCGCCTGCCCCAGACGCTGGCGGGGATGCCGTGATCGAATAGCAATACCCTTCAGCGTGAAGATGATGTCTTATATAATAGCGTTGGCATTGAATTCAGCAAGCCCTAACTCATTATTCTGACGTAGAGGAGAAATTGTATGGCAACTGCAACTGCAACTGCTGCAAAACCGCAATCCTATGCTGTCCCCTGGTGGCTGGTGCTCATCCAGGGCATCGCCGGCGTGATCATCGGCTTGTTATTGCTGATCAATCCGCTGAAGACCACGGTGTTCCTGGTGCAGTTCCTGGGCATCTACTGGTTTGTCAGCGGCATCTTTGGGATTGTCAGCCTGTTCGTCGATAGCTCACAGTGGGGCTGGAAGCTCTTCTCCGGGCTGCTGGGAATCATCGCCGGCATCCTCATCCTGCAGCATCCCCTGTGGTCCACCGTGCTCGTTCCGACCACCCTGGTGATCATCCTCGGCATCGAGGGCTTGATCATCGGCATCGTCAACCTGATCCAGGCTTTCCGCGGCGGCGGGTGGGGCATCGGCATCTTGGGCGCGCTGAGCATCGTCTTCGGGATCATCCTGCTCTCCAATCTCTTCGTCTCAGCCGTCGCGCTGCCGTTCGTGGCGGGCGCCTTCGGCGTGGTGGGCGGCATTATCGCCATCTGTCTACGCCTTCAAGCTGAAGTAGCGATTTGTTCTGCGAAAACCCCTGAGAACAGGGTTCGGGGCAGGCTCAGCCGCCCCGAACCCTGTTTTTGCATTAAGGAAACCTTATGCTGGCGATTAAGCTGCCATAAGGACGCGGTTACCCGTTAGGGGTATGCTATGTCTTGCTCCAGGGCATCCTGCCCGAGCTATTAATGATGCGAAACCTTGAACAGGAGATTTAGAATGAAAAAATCCGTATTATCGCTGACTTCGCTCGCGGTGGTTGCTGCCGTGCTCATCTCGGCTTGCAGCCTGGCGACGAGCATCCTCCCCAGGCAGGTCAACCCGGTTGGCTCTGCCTCGGCGCAGGCTACCGCCGTCCCCGTCGCCGCGGATAGCGGCTTGCTGGCTGCTTACCAGCAGACTCTCACCGGGATTTATGACAAGGTGAATCCCTCCGTGGTCAACATCCGCGTCCTCCAAAAATTGGACGCCGCCAGCCTGCAGCAGGGCGTGATCCCCGGTCTACCCTTTGATTTTAACATTCCGGGCTTACCCAACAATGGCGACCAGGGCGGCGAGGGCGAGACCCCGCAGATGCCCGATATGCCGCAGTACGGGCAAGGCTTGGGCTCTGGCTTCGTGTGGGATGCCAAGGGTCATATCGTCACCAATAATCACGTCGTTGCCGGCGCCGATAAAATTGAGGTGATCTTCGCCGATGGCACCACCGTCCCCGCCGAAATTGTAGGCACGGACCCGGATAGCGACCTGGCAGTCATCTCGGTTAAGGCAGATAGCAACCTGCTCAAGCCGGTCGAGATTGCCGAACTCGGACCAGGTAAAGGTCGGGCAGCTTGCCATTGCCATCGGTAACCCCTATGGATTGGATGGCACCATGACCGCCGGTATCGTCAGCGCGATTGGGCGCACCATGGCTGCCTCCGACGCGCGCATTGGCGGCTCGGGCTACTCCATCCCTGACATCATCCAGACTGATGCTCCCATCAACCCCGGCAACTCGGGCGGCGTGCTGGTCAACGACCAGGGTCAGGTGATCGGCGTGACCGCAGCCATCGAGTTCGACTTCCGGCTCCAACGCCGGCATTGGTTTCGTCATCCCCTCCAGCATCGTGCTGCGTGTGGCGCCCGCCTTGATCGAAAAAGGCAGCTTCGAGCACCCCTACCTCGGCATCAGCGGTTTGACCCTCACCCCCGATCTGGCGAAAGCCATGGGTCTGGATGAAGGTCAGCGCGGCGCCCTGGTGGGAGAGATCGTCCCCGGTGGTCCGGCTGAAAAAGCGGGGCTCAAGGGCAGTGAAAAGCAGGTCGAGATCGATGGTCAATCGATCACTGTCGGCGGCGATGTGATCACCGCCATCGACGGGGAGCCGGTCAAGGAAATGGACGACATCATTGCCTACCTGGGCTCCAAGACGGTTGTCGGGCAGGAAGTGACCCTCTCCATCCTGCGCGATGGCAAGGAGACCAGCGTGACAGTGGCGCTGGAAGCCCGCCCGGTTAAGACGGCTGAGGCTGCCCAGCAGAGCGGCGAGACTAATCCCCAACCGCAAGGGTGGCGTGTTCCTCGGTATCGGCGGCGTGCCCATGACTGCCGAGCTGGCTGGCTCGCTCAACCTGCCTGAAGATACCCAGGGCGTGTTGGTGCAGGAAGTGACCCCGGACAGTCCGGCGGAAAAAGCCAATCTGCAAGCTCAGGATGTCATCACGGCTCTGGATGGCGAGGCGGTCTCCGACGTGCAGGCGCTGCGGGAAATGCTCCAGCAGCACCAGGCTGGCGATGAGGTCACCCTGACCGTCCTGCGCAACGGTGATGAGCTGCAGGTGAAAGTCACCCTGGCAGAGCGCTCGTAAGGCATCTGCTCATCCAAGTAGTGAAGCGCCGCGGCAAGCCCGCGGCGCTTTTTGTTTTTGGGTTCGCGTGGGAATCGCCGTAGAACTATGCGGATTTGGGGGATGAAACTTGAATTTCAGGATACAATCAGTCCGGCAAGAAAGTTGCAACAAGGTTGGGTGGTCAAATCCAATTCCTTTCAGGGTTTCAATCATGCGCAAACGTCTCCTGGCTGCTCTTTTCCTCCTGGTCCTCCTGCTCCAGCCCGTGCATTTCGCTCTGGGTCAGGAGGCTCCCCCGGCGCCGTCTTTTTCCGGGCAGATCGCCTACATCGGCATCGATGGCAATGTTTGGGTCGTGCGCGGCGACGGTATGCCCGCCGCGCCGGTGACGTACGACGCCACTGCCACGCGGCGTTATTTCTCTCCGGTCTGGTCGCCGGACGGCAGCCGCCTGGCATACTGCGTCACCGATGACAGCGCCTCGGGCGCCGGGAAGCTGCTCGTCTCCTGGACCGGCGAGTGGCTGCCATTCCAGGTGAGCCCAGACGTAACCTGCAAAGATACTGGTTCGCCTCTCTTCGACTGGTCGCTGGACGGCTCGCGCATCATCTACCCGCGCAGCTTCAACTATACGGGCGGCTCGCCGGTCTGGGACCCGTTTTACGGCATCTGGGAGGCAAATATCGTCTCCGGCGCGCAGGTGGAGCTGGTGCCGCCGCCCCTCGGCAACCCGCTCATCGACCCCGACCTATCACCCGACGGGAAATGGATCCGCCTCTATGAGCTGATTTATATTGAAGGTCTCGGCGTTCTGCGCACCTGGCAGACCGAGTCGGCAAGCTGGGCGAACTGGGTGGGCATCGGCTCCAACCTCTTCCCGGGATTATCGAGCTGGGCGCCCGATAGCAGCCAGCTGGTCTTCGACCAGGTCACCTACGCCGGTTTCCCCGGCGCCGGGCTGTTCGCTACTGCCCCGGATGGCACCAACCTGCGCCAGATCTACTCCAAGCACAACTCCGCCGCCGTTCACCCGCTCTGGTCGCCGGATGGGCAGAATATCGCCTTCGTCCTCACCTATTTTGGCGAGGCAGCGGATCAAGGCGCGCACCTGTCTCTGGTGGACCCCAACGGCGAGAATCTGCGCCAGGTCTATAACGGTCCGGCCTCACTCACCCCGGTCGTCTGGTCGCCCTCGGGCGGGCAGCTCGTGTTTGCCACCAGCGAAAACGGGCAAACCAGCCTGTCGATCTTCGACCTGGCATCCGGCGCGGTCGCCGCGCTGACCCCGGCGGGATCATATGCTGCCGATTGGTCCGAGATCTCCCAGACCTCCGCCCCCGCCGCCAGCCTGCCCGCCGACGCCCTGCTCGATTACACCTACAGCGACGGGTTGTTGCTCTCCGTCGCCCCCGATTACAAGCTGGTGCTCTCCAACCCGGCGACGGGGAACAACCTCGACCTCACCCGCCCGATGACGGTCGCTGGCTTTACCCCCTCACCCAGCCGCCGTGCGCTGGTCTTCGCCAACCGCTGGGTCACCCTGGACTTCCGTGAGGGCGGTAAGCTGTCTTTCCATACCACTACCTTGCCGGCTGCCATCCGGGAGGGGCGGGCGGTCTGGTCGCCGGATGAAACGCACCTGGCTTTCCAGGGGCAGGATGGAGCCGTGTGGCTGGTGGGTCTGGATGGCAAGGGCGTGATGATCCCCGACGCCAGCACCCTGCCGGAATGGTCGTACAACGGCGCCTGGCTGAGCTACTGCACTGCGGATGGCGGGCTGTGGCTGGTCGGCTCAGGCTCGGCGCCTGAGAAGATTGCCGCTGCCGGCACCTGCGACCATACCTGGTCCATCGGGGCAAGATTTGCTCGCCTATACCGCCAAAGCCGCCGATGGCTCCCTCCAGCCCTACCTTTACAACCCTTCGACGGGTGAATCTACCCCCCTGGCGCAGGGCATGGAAGTGGACTCCTGGTCGCCGGATGGCAAATACCTCGCCCTGCGTCGCCTGGACCCGCGTGGCTTCTCCATTTTTGCCGTCGACCCGTCCACCCAGCGCCAGCTTTACGTCGGTCAGTTCGATGAGCGCGGCTTGGGCTTGCAGGGCTGGCTGCAGAGCGAGGGCGCCTATTTCTATGGTCCCTACCGCATCTCCCCCGACCTCAGGGCTGCCAACAAGATCGCCGATGTCCTCTTCGACGCTTCGACCGATGGCAAAACTCTCCTGGCAGGCATCGGCGCTTACGATCTGGTGACCCTGGTGTGCTTGAAGCCGGACGGCGGCGAGGAGACTGATTTCATCACCCTTGACCTGAGAACCGTTCCGGCTGAGCAGAAACCGGGCTTGTGGGGCAACCTCTCGCCGGACGGCGAATGGCTGGTGGCGCGCTCCGCCTCACCCGCCGGGGCAGCCAGTTTCCTGGCTTCTTGCGACGGGCGCAGCCAGGAAGACCTGCCCGCCGTCAATGCGCCGGTGCTGGATGGCTTTTCGGGTGATGACCGCTGGTACGTGCAGGTCGAGAAGCTGGAGGATGGCACGGGGAACCTGGCGCTGCGCGATTTGACCGGTGAAGCGGATGTCGAGATCCCCGCGATGCCGGCGTCTCCCGCCTACTGGTTGGGCAGCCTGCGCCAGGGACCGCCGGAGAGCTACCTGATCAGCGGGCATGTGCTGGATTCTGCCGGGCAGCCGCGCTCCGGGGTGACGATACTGCTGGATGATCAACCCGCCGCAACCACCGGCGAGGATGGCGCTTATGTGATCATCGCTCTCCAGCCGGGCAAGTACACCGTCAAGCCCCAGCTCCCGGGGAGCGAGCCGGTGGAGCCGTCGCAGCACAAGGTCAGCCTGCCTCCGGACGCCGTGCAAGCCGATTTCACACTCACTACGGCGGCAGCCACTCCCACGCCTGCCGTTGCCGCCGAGACGCTGGTAGCCGGCGAGCCAGCATTGCCCACCCCGCAGCTCACCCCCACCGGCACGCCGCTCTACTGGCCTGCCGATATCCAGCAGGTTCCTGGCTTCCTGGAAGGTTTCTTCATCGCCAACGGCTTGCCTGCCGGCAGCTCGCTGCTCATCCCGCTGATCTGCGCCATTCTCTTGATCGGTCTTTTGATCGTCCTGCTCATCGTCTTCGCCTCTCGCCGGCGGAAATCGGGTCGCGAGAAAGAGGCGACGCAACCGGTAAAAGCCCTACCAGCCAGCATCCCTGCTGAAAGCCAGCCAGCGCTTGAGCCCGAGCCGGTAGGGGATACCGCTCCGACGCCGCTCATGCTCGAGCCGCCCTTGCAGCCCGGTGATGACGTGCAGCAGCTCTTGAAAGATGGCATCGCCCTGGTGAAGAGCGAGCAATACAAAGCCGGCGTCCCGAAGCTGCGCCAGGTGGTCAAAGCCCAACCCGATAACGCAAACGCCTGGCTGTGGCTCGGCTGGGCTGCCGTGCAGCAGAAGGACTATAGCAACGCCGAGAGCTGCTTCAAGCGCGCCGAAGCCCTGGGTCATCCCAAGGCGAAACAGGGACTGGAGTGGATGAACCGCAAGAAGTGATCTGCGTCGCCTCACCCATCACTTTCGCAAGGTGCGCCGGCTGTTCAGTTCTGAATAGCCGGCGTTTTATCTGTGTTGCTATAATTTGCCTAAGGTAGGTGAGAGATGTTAATCAATCATCCAAAGGAAATGAAGACAGCTCTTCGTAACAGGCTCGGGCGCCCTCTGCCTTCGGACCCACCTGTTGCTTGCCCTGATCGCTCTCTCTGCGCTGCTTCTCTCGCTCCCTGCGCCTGCCTCGGCATACTTCGGCGTTGGCTCGCCGCGTGGCGCCTGGGAGATCGAGTGCGCCGGCTGTCCGCGATCATTTATGAGTTACACCGACCACAGCCTGCGCCTGGATCAGGAGGGTGATCCCCACGTTGCTTATGGCGCTGAGAACCTGTACTATGCCAGCCGCGACGGGGACGGTTGGGTGAAGCAGGTTGTCGATCCGAGTTTTGCGGTTGGCGGTTATCCATCGCTGGCGCTCGAGGCGGACGGTAGCGCTCATATCAGCTATTACGATGCTTATAACGGGGATCTCAAATATGCGCGCCAGTGGGCGTCTGGCTGGTATACCTATACCCTGGATGCCGCCGGGGTGACCGGCTGGTACACTTCCATCGCCGTGGACGCGCTCGGCTACCCGCGCATCAGCTATTTCAGCCAGAGCGACGGAGACCTGCGCTACGCTTACCAGGATGCCGCTGGCTGGCACCTCCAGACCGTCGCCTCGCAGGGTATCGTCGGTCTGTATACCTCTCTGGCGGTTGGACCGGGCGGCTATGCCCACATCAGCTATTACAATGCAACCTACCGCCGCCTGGAATATGCCTACCAGGACGCCACCGGCTGGCATATCCAAACTGTCGTCGCCTCAGATACCTCGGCGAGACCACCTCGCTGGCGCTGGAGTCCGGTGGTCAACCCCACATTAGCTACCAGGATAACGGCTTCTTGTACCATGCCTACCGTGACGCCGGCGGCTGGCACACCCAGCGCGTGGGCTATGGCGGCTCGCACCAATCGCTCGCCCTCAGCCAGGACGGGCGGGCGCACATCAGCTACAACTCCGGCACAGGCGATAACGATCTGAAATATGCTTTCCAGGATGAAGAGACGCACACCTGGAACAGCCTGACCGTAGAGAGCGAAGGCGCCACCGGGCTGGCAACCGCTTTGGCTCTGGATGCAGACGGCTTCCCGCACATCCGCTATTACAAGGATATCTCTCAAGGCGATGATTATATCGACGGCGAGCTGCGCTATGCTTTCCAGGATCCCGGCGGCTGGCATGTGGAGGTCATCGATCACGAGGGTGACGCTGGCGAATACGCCTCCCTGGCAGTCGACGCCCAGGGGCGGGCGCAGGTCAGTTATTTTGATAGCACGCACGGCGATCTGAAGTACGCCTTGCAGTCTGCCAGTGGCTGGATCACCAGCACGGTCGATAGCGCCGGGACGGTAGGGCAATGGACCTCCCTGGCAATCGACGGCGCAGATTACCCGCACATCAGCTACTACGACGAGACGCGCTCTGACCTGCGTTACGCCTACCAGGATGCCAGCGGCTGGTATACGCAGACGATCGACATCGGCGATGTCAGCCCGGGAACCGCCCTGGCGCTGGATGGCGCTGGCTATGGGCGCATCAGCTACGCCAAAGCCGGTTACCTCTACTACGCTGTCCAGGATGCCGCCGGCTGGATCACCGGAACAACCGGCATCGCCTCCTCGGGATCGCCGTCCATGGTGTTGGATGTGGGTGGCTACGCTCACGTCGTCCACTCTGCCTGCGAGTACTCTTACCAGGACGCATCCGGCTGGCACAGCGAGTTCGTGGGCAGCGGCGCCTACTGCGACCTGGCGCTGGATTTATCCGGTTACCCGCACATCAGCTACTACGCCTCCGGCATCCAGCGCGACCTGAAGTATGCCTACAAGAATGTGGGCGGCTGGCACGATCTCACCCTGGATACGGCAGGCGACGTGGGCTTGTACACTTCCATCGCCCTGGATGCATCGAACGGCGTGCATATCAGCTATTACGATATCTCCAATCGCGAGCTTGAGTACATGTCACGTGCCAGCGGCGCCTGGTTCATGCAAACGGTCGATGACTTTGGCGATGTGGGGCGCTATTCCTCCCTCGCTCTCGATCCGTATGGCATACCCCGCATCGCCTTCTACGATGATAGCTATCACGGGCTCAAGCTTGCCAGCCTGGTCCCCTTCGAAAGCCTCAGCTACCTGCCCGTGCTCAGCCGTTGATCCGTATATGTCGGTTTTTAGGATGCAGACGGGGTACGCCCGCCCGCATCCTAAAAACCGATAACAACCCATTCGTGCACTACTGAGGAATCTGTAAAACCACCTATACTCCCTTAATGTATAATTAACCGCAGGCTATCTCTTCCAACCTTGTAGCTTATGGGGATATAACGTGATGATTTCCGGATATGGGGGAGTGAAGGCGGCGTAGCCGCCTTCACTCCCCAATCCGGGTATTACCACGGCGATTTTAAATAAACAACCTTTTCTTGTAGATCGTCCTGAGGGAGGAAATCATGGAATTCAGCCAGGAGCTGCACGACATCTGGCAGGCGCTTTACCGGCAGCAGCTGCCGGGCGTGCGGGCATATGCCTGCTCCGACTACCTGCGCGGCTTGGACCTGCTCGATCTGCCGCAAGACCGCATCCCCTCGCTCGCTGCCCTCAATGAGCGCATCACACCCCGCACCGGCTGGCAGGTGGAGCGCACCATGGTGCGTTACACCGACGCCGTCCCCTGGTACCACAAATTCAACCAGCGCATCTTCCTGGTCACCGACTATATGCGCAGCCGCGAGGAGCTGGCATGGACGCCGGAGCCGGATATGTTCCACGATATCTTCGGTCACCTGCCCTTCATGACCCTCAAGCACTATACCGAGCTGCAGGAGATGTTTGCCCCGGCTTTTCTGGCGGCGAGCCCTGAGCAGCGTGAGGACATCAAGCGCCTCGCCTGGTTCAGCACCGAGTTCGGCTTGATCCGTGAGGGCGGCGAGCTTAAGATCTTTGGCGCCGGCTTGATCTCCGGCAATTCCGAGATGGTCAACGTTGTGCAGGGCAGGGTGCCGGTGCTGGATTTCACCATCGAGAACGTGATCTTGCACAGCAAGGCAGTCTGGGAGCATAACAGCATCCTGTTTGCCTTCGATTCGGTCGACGCCTTGAAGCAGGAGCTGCGCCGCTATTTCGATCCGCTCAAAGCGGGAGTTGAGTTCCGGGCTTCTTAGAACCCGTCTGCCAGCAGCAGCCGGCTGGCTGCCTTCCCGGAAAGCGTCACCATCGGCACGCCGCCGCCGGGATGAGCCGTCCCCCCGGCGAAGTATAGCCCCTGCACCTCGGCGCAGCGGTTGTGCGGGCGGCGGAATGCAGCCCAGCGGTTGTTGGAGGATGCCCCGTAGAGCGCCCCGCCACGCGCGCCCGGTTAAACGTGCAATATCGACCGGCGTCAGGGTTTTTTGCGCCATCAAGTTGAGCGCCCAGGTCGTAGCCCGGCTGGGGCGAGGTGAGCTGCGCCAGCCGTTCCAGGATGCGCGCGGTATAAGCCGTTGTTTCCGTCTCCCAATCCCAGCCAGTTCCCAGGGCGGGCGCGTTGACCAGCACGAACCAGTTCTCGCAGCCCGGTGGGGCGTCCTCGGGCGTGGAGCGGCTGGTGATGGCGACGTAGATTGTCGGCTCGGCGGGCGGGCGTCCCTCGTGGAAGATCTGCTCAAACTCCGCACGGTAATCCGCTGAAAAGAAGATGTTGTGGTGCGCCAGTTGAGGGTGCTCGCCGCGCACGCCCAGTAGCAGGGCAAAGCCCGAGCAGGAGGGCTCCTGGCGCCTCAGTTTTTGCAGCCGCCTGCGCACGGCGGGCAGGGGCGGCAGCAGTTGCTCATAGACCGTCGCCACATCTATGTTGGCGACCAGCGCCGAGGCTGCCATGCGCTCGCCTCCGCTCAGGCGCACCCCGCAAACCCGGCTGCCCGCCAGCTCGATGCCTGCGACGGTGACGTTTGTGTGTATCTCCACGCCCAGCTCCTGGGCGAGTTGCGTATAGGCTTCTGCAATGCGGTAGATCCCGCCGCGCGGGTACCACACGCCGCCGTTTAGCTCCACATGGGCAATCACGTTCAGCGTCGCCGGCGCCAGGTACGGGCTGGCGCCCACATAGGTGGCGAAGCGTCCCAGGAGCTGTTGCAGGTGCGGCGAGCGCACGAAGCTCTGCTGCGCCTGGTGCATGCTGCGCAGCCCGTCTACCCGCGGGATATCCAACAGGGGAACATCCAAAAAGCTGCGCCAGGTGGGCGGCTGGTTGTAGATGAAGACCCCGCCGGTGATGCGGTGCAGGCGCGCCGCGTAAGCCAGGAAGCGCAAATATCCCTCGACATCTCGCTCCTCCAGCTTCTCGATCTGCCGCAGCATCTCGGGCAGGTCGCGGCTTGCGTCAAGCACGGTTCCATCCGGGTAGAAGTAGCGCGTCAGCGGGTCGACCGCCTGCAACTCCAGGTAGTCTTCCAGGTTTCTTCCCGCCCCGTGGAACAGCGCCTCCAGCACGGGGCGCATGGTGATAACCGAGGTCCCGTGTCCCAGCGGAAGCCGTCCAGGCGCACCTCGCCCATCTTGCCGCCTGGCGTGGCGTTTTTCTCCAGCACCACCACCCGCTTGCCTGCGCTTGCCAGGTGGATGGCGGCGCTCAGCCCACCCAGCCCGGCGCCGATGATCAGGATCGGTTCGCTCATGCGTCTCTTGCCCTCTCGACCGTTCGCCCTTTCCATTGCGGACCGCCCCGGTAGCGCCACCAGAGCGCTTGCCCGGCGATGATGCTCATCGTCACCACCGATGCTGGCAGCAGCAGGGCGCCCAGCAAGCGCTGTCCGAGGTTGGCGCTGGCTGGCAGGTCCGGCGGCAGGGCCGCGCTCAGGGCACGCACGCCCATCCCCAGGATGATCATCGCCAAGGCGACACCGGCAGGGGAACCCGTGAGCGAGAGCCATCCCAGGTAGACCCACGGCGCCAGGAAGACCAGCCAGTGGAACAGCGCCGAGAGCAGCAAAAGCGCCGGCTGGTCGCCGTGCCCCGCCAGGATGTTCTTGCCGAAGCCATGCCGAACTTCCTGCCAGCTTGTGTACATGCGCCCGCCGATCTGCCCCTCGCCCAGCGCCATCACCAGGCGCATCCCCAGCGCTTTGCAGCGCCGCGCCAGCGCGACATCTTCCACGATGGCGGCTTTTACCGCGGCGTGCCCGCCGCAGCGCGTGTAAGCCTCTCGCCGGAAAGCCAGGCACTGCCCGTTCGCCGCCGCCAGCGATTTCCAGCGCGTGTAGCGCACCCCCAGCTCGGGCAGGTACGCCAGGATGGCGAAGTTCATCATCGGCACCACCAGGCGCTCAGCCCAGGTGAGCGTCTCCTGGGTGGGCCAAACGGTGAAAGCCTCTGCCCCGCTGCGCTCCACCTGGCGCACCAGCGCTCTCAGCGCCCCTGGCTCCCAGAGCACATCGGCGTCGGTGAAGACCAGCAGCTCCCCGCTCGCCTGCTCCGCAAGCTGCTGGCAAGCCCAATTCTTGCCTGTCCAGCCGGGCGGCAATGGTTTGCCGGTGAGAAGGCGCATGCGCCGGTCGTCGCCGGCTGCCGTTTTGGCTGCCTGCGCCGTCCCGTCGCTGGAGGCGTCATCCAGCACGAGTAGCTCGAGCTGGGGGTAATCCTGCTTCAGCAGGCGCTTCACCGTCTCGCCGATCACCTCCGCCTCGTCCCGCGCCGGCACCAGGAGCGAGACATGCGGGTATCTTTGAGGCGCCCCCGGCTTCAGGCGTGGAAAGCTCAGCGTGTTGAGTATGCTGGTCAGCGCCATCACGCTCAGGGCGCACAGGATGAAAATCGCCAGGATGTCCACGTCTTACCTCCTGGCTTCCCTGCGCCAGGATGCGAACGCCAACAGTGTGAAAAGTCCCATACCCAGGAAGCCAGCCAGCGCCGGAGCGGGCTGCCCCCAGAAGATGCCCAGACCGATGGCCTGGAACACCCAGGTTACGGCGTAGATCGCCAGCAGCGGCAGGATGGGCAGGTTGCGCGGCCGGATCAGCAGGGTGATCAGGCTGGAGGTCAGCCACCAGCCAACGTAATTCGTCAGCGGGATGCCGAAGTAGGTGAGCCCGCCCGTTGCTTTCCACGTCCACATCTCGCGCTGCCACCATTTGCGGGTCCAGGTACAGGTCCCAGGCGGTGAACACCGCCCCAGCCAGGGCGGCGAAGACCCAGCCCATAGGCGCCTTTCAAGCCGGCTTGGAAGCGTCCCAGGATCGCCTCGGTCACCCCCCAGGCGGGCGCCAGCATCATAAACCACGCCAGCGGGATGAGCGCCGGCACGCCGCCGACCTGCGGCTGTAAAGCATCGCTATAGCTGTACGCTCCGAAGGGCAGTCCGGTCTTGACGCCGGCGAATTCCATCACCCAGGTGATGGCAAATACCAGCGCCAGCCGTCCCCAGGATGCGCCGGGCGGACCATTCCAGGCTCAGGGCGCTGATCGTCGCCCCGAGCTGCGCCAGCACGCCCAGGGTCGCCAGGAAGGGGAAGATGCCGGCTTCTACCGTCCACAGACCGATGGGCGTGGCGATGAGCACCAGCACCCAGCCAGCCATGCTCGCCAGCCAGACCGTCAGGCGCCCTGCCGGGTAGTCTCTCAACCCTTGGAGGGCGACAAACCGGCTTCGTTTTGACCTGAGCTTCAGGATCCACGTCTTGGCTCGCTCCTTGCTGCTTGGAGAACACATCAGAATCATCCCGAAACCGATAATCAGGTTTGTCATAAAAAAGAAGACCATCTCTTCGATAGGGATCACCCCCACCATCCAGCCAGTGGTCTGCTTCGGATCGATCGTCCAGGTTCCGCCGGAGAGCGCCACAGCATCCAGCAGCCACAGGTAAAGGGTAGGGGGCAGGATGATGAGCAGCAGGCGGCGAGCGTTTGCCAGCAGGATATCTGCCCCAAAGATCGTCTGCACCAGCACCGGTAATCAGCGCCCAGGAGAGGATCAGCGTCAGGTAGGTGCCGGCGCGCCAGCCGGAGAAGAACAGGATGGTGGATGCCAGCCAGATCAACCCCACGAAAAGGCTGCTCCATACCCTGGCGGGCACGCTCTCTTTGACCTGCGGCGTCTGCGGCAAGATGTTGCGCTGCACAGCCAGCGCCCACAAGCCGGTCACGGCAGTTTGCAGGATAAAAAAGGTATATTCTTCGATGGGC
This sequence comes from uncultured Chloroflexia bacterium, assembly GCA_963702535.1. GTDB lineage: Bacteria > Chloroflexota > Anaerolineae > Anaerolineales > UBA4823 > CAVPDG01. Next base: position 278,233 of record CAVPDG010000024.1, read on the forward strand.
ACCCAGCCGATGGTCACCCCGGTCACGAGGCGCGGGTCATACCACCACACCCCCGTTGCTACCAAATAATTATCCCAGGGCGTGGTGTAGATCAGCGCCAGGGCGATGTTGATGAGGATATAGAGGTAAGGCTCCCAGTTTACCGGGGTCTCCGCGCCGCAGAAGCCAACGCCACACATCCCTGGGTACCCAAACGAGCAGAACAGCCAGCGGCGGCAGCAGGAAAAGAGCCAGGATGCCAAAGTAGGTCATGCCTTCCGCCGTTGGTGCACCAGCAGAGCCAGCAGCAGATCCCAACCCAGCAGGAATGCGCCCTGGCAGAGGATGCCCCAGCCCATCCCGCGGCGTAAGCCGGGTTGCTTTTGCGGCTTATCGATAGGAGTGCTCGCCAGCCAGGCGCCGGCGGCGATGTAGCCCACGTCCAGCCCGGCGTTTACCAGCACCAGGCGCTCGAACTTTTGCGCCTGGACGGCGTGCTGCGTGGGGCTGATCTCGCCCTGTTTCAGGCGCTTCTGGTTGCGCCAGGCGCTGCTCAAGCCGAATAACGCCAGCAGCAGGTTGATGGCTCCCCATCCCGCAAACTGGCTGCCGTAGCCGCGCACCTGCCTGTCATCATTGCGCATCCAGACCATACCGGCTGCGATGGAGCCCAGCGCCCAGACCAGCAGCGCCGGAAAAAGGCGCAGTTGGAAGCGATACAGGTTGAATTTGCCGTTTGAATGGTCCATAGCTAGGATTTTCGGATCGCCCAGTAGGATTTGAGCGCAAAACCGACTTTGCGGGCGGTTCCCGGACCGGCGCGCCGGGTGAATACATCATAGTCGTTGCGCCGGATGCTGGCGATGATGCCGCGGTAGATCTCCAGGGCGCTCATCACTGCCCATCTCCCGCTGGCAAGCTTCTTCACGCTCTCGCGGGCGATGTCATAGTAACCGGTTGTGCGCTCGAACTCGAAATCCAGCAGCTCGATGAAGCTCTGGCTGATGGTCCCGGCTGCCAGGTCGCTCTCCCGGTAGCCGAAACGCTGCAGATCCTCCAGGGGGATGTAGACGCGCCCGATGCGCCAGTCGTAGCCGATATCGCGCCAGAAATTGCTCAATTGCATGGCGATCGACAGGCAGTCCGCCCCGTGCAGGGCGTCCTCGAAGGTGTAGCACGGACCCATGCGCTCGCAGGAGACGCCCAGGATGTGAGTCATCGCTCGCCCTACCGGGATGGCGCTGCCCTCCATGTAATGCAGCAAGTCGCTAAAGGTCGCGAAGCGGGTTACGGTCAGGTCCTCGCGCATCGCCCGGAAATAAGCCGTCATCGTTTCCGCTGGGATGCTGAAGCGATGTGGCGGTGTCCAGGTAGGCGCGCATCACCGGGTGCGGGCTGCTGCCCCGGCTGAACGCCTCCCAGTACGTTGCCTCCCAATCGTCGATGGCTGCCAGCGGCGAGCTGAAGCCGGAGTGCGAAACATCGACCCGGTCGTCGCCCACCCGCATCAGGGCATACAGTGCTTCCACGTGGGGTAGCTTTTCCGCAGGCAGGTACTTGCTGGCTGTTGAATAATTCTTGCTCGCCCGCAGCATGATCTCCCTGCAGGCGGCGTAGTCTGCCGCGCTGGCAATGCCTGTCGTCGCATGGGCCTCGGGCAGGCTGCTCACCGGGTGGAGTGGGTAGTCTAGGTCCATTCTTTGCCGATCCTTTCCGTAACCAGTCGGGAGGAAATCATCACCATGGGCATGCCGATGCCCGGATACGTGCCTTGCCCGACAAAGTACAACCCGCGCACGTTCGCGGCTTTGTTATGCGGTCGAAAATAGGACGACTGGAAAAAGCCTTGCGAGAGCGATCCGAAAGCCGTCCCCAGCGTGGCGTTGATGTCCGCCAGCCAGTCTCCAGGGCGGTACTGCCGCTCCCAGACGATGTGCTGGCGGATGTGTGGATCGACGATCTGTTCCAGCCGGTCGAGAAGCTGCTCGCGCAGCCTGGGCGCTGCACGCTCCCAGTCGATATTTGCCTCCAAATTGGGCATCGGCGCCAGCAGGTAGATCAGGCTGTGACCGGGCGGCGCCAGGCTTGGGTCGGTCACCGTCGGGATATTCATGTGGAAGGATGGGTCTTCCGGCAGGCGCTTATCGGCGAAGATGGCGTCCAGGTTGGCACGGTAGTCTTGCGAGAAGTACAGCGCCTGGTGGCGCACGTGCGGGTAGGTTTTATCAACGCCCAGGTAGAGGATGAAGCCACTGCAGGCGTACTGCATCCGGTCTAATTTGCCGGGGTTGTAGCGCCCCTGGTAGGGCGCGAGGCACCAGCTTGCGGTACGTATAGGGCAGGTCGGCGTTGGATACCACCAGGTCAGCCTTCAGAACCTCGCCGCCCGCCAGGCGCACACCGCTGGCGCTGCCCTTCTCGATGCAGATCTCTTCCACCGGGCTGCCGGTGCGCACCTCCACGCCCATTTGCTCGCCCAGGCGCAGCATATCTTCGATCATGCTGTAGATGCCGCCCATCGGGAACCACATGCCCAGCGCCAGGTCGGCGTAAGTGATGAGGCTGTACATCGCCAGGGCGTCGAAGGGCGAGAGTCCCAGGAACATCGAGTGGAACGAGAAGGCTTTGCTCAGCTTGTCGTTCTGATCGAAGTAGTCGGCTACCTGGCGGTACAGGTTCTGGTGCGCTTTGGTTTGCAGCAGGCGCAAGCCCGCCCGGGGGTTTGCCAGGTCGGTCAGCCGGTCGAAATTGCGATCGACAAACGCCATGCCCAGCTCATATTTCTTGGCGCTGTCGCCGATGAAGCGGAACAACCGCTCGGCGCTGCCCGCCTGCACTTTCTCCACTTCCCTCGCCAGGAGAGCCATGTTGCTGTACAGGTCGATGAAAGTGTTGTCGTGGTAGTAGATGCGGTAATTGGGGTCGAGCTGCACCAGCTCCAGGCGCTGGTTCAGGTCGTGCCCGATCGAGCGATACAGCTCTTCGAAAGCGGATTTCATCACCAGGATCGTGGGACCCGTGTCTGGCGCGGAAGCCGTTCTCCATCAACAGGTTGCTGCGCCCGCCGGCGCGCCCCTGCTTCTCGACGATGGTCACCTCAAAACCCAGCCGCCTCAGCCGCAGGGCTGTCGCCAGCCCGCCCATCCCCGCCCCGATGATCACCACGCGCTTCATTGTGTCGTTGCTCCAGTTTTGTTATTGTACCGGAATGTTTATGTATTGTCAAGATAATATATACATAACTTATATAATCAGCTGTCTGCCTTAAACGCCTGACGCCCAGCGAGCCTGCCCTTGCTCTCGGGTCTGTTGGATGCATGTCTTCAGCCTGTGGGATTGCGCTTGCGTGCTTCGCTGCTTCGGGCGTGATGTTTAAAGTTTATCATGGATAATCCATCTGCCGGGCATGGGCTTGTAAACGCTTGGTTAACGATCGCCCGTGATACAGATCGGAAGATTGTAGCTTGACATCCCGCGTGGGATTATGGTAGCATGGGAACGTTTCCAGCGCTTTATTTCATTGTCAGAAGTGGCATCTCCGCTTGTCCTGCTTCAATAGAATATTGGTATCGCATCCTCTGGTATTGCTTGAATAGCCTTCATCCTGCATAACTTTTGTCGGTCAAAGGTGTTTCCTCGAAAGAAGGATCGCCTTTTGGTAAATCCATCACAAAGGAGAAGAAGATATGAAGAAGGCAAGATTGTGGTTCGTGTTGTCTGTGCTGCTGGTTGCCAGCCTGTTGCTGGCGGCTTGCGGCGGGGGCGCCCAGCAGGAGCAAACCATCAAGATCGGCTCCGCGCTGTGCCTTACCGGCATCCAGGCGCCTCTGGATGAGCCTGCGCTGAAGGGCGCCCAGGTCGCCGTAGATGAGATCAACAAAAAAGGCGGCGTGTTAGGGAAGCAGCTCGAGCTGATCAACCTGGATTGTAAAAGCGATCCGGCTACCACCGCCAATGTGGCGGTGCAGCTCATCGACCAGGGCGCTAAAGCCCTCATCGCCCCCAGCGACTTCGACTTTGGCGGTCCTGCCAGCAGCGAAGCCCAAAAAGCTGGCCTGGTCGGTCTCTCCCCGGCGGCTTCTTCCCCCTTCTACGGCTCAAACGCCCTCGGCGACAAGCAGTTCACCATGTCGATGTGGAACACCACCATGGGCGCCGCTGCAGCGCAGTACGCCCGCGAGCAGGGTTGGGATACCGCCTATGTGGTCACCGATGATTTCATCCAGTACACCAAGGACCTCGGTCTCTACTTCGTTGAGCATTTCAAGACCCTTGGCGGCACGGTGCTGTTCGAAGAGTCCTACACCCAGGGCGCGGGGGATTTCTCCGCCCAGCTTGCCCGCATTAAAGCCCTGCCCGAGCAGCCGGATTTCTTCTACATCTCCTCGTACATGCCGGATCTGGGCATGATCATCCGCACCATGCGCGAAGCGGGCATCACCCAGCCCATCCTCGGCGGCGACTCTTACGATGATCCCGGCTTGTTCCAGGCGCTGGGACCCGAGTACGGCAGCGATATCGTCTTCGCCACTCACACCTGGGTCTCCCCCGATACCTCTCCCCAGATGGCTGAATTCCTGAAAGCCTATGAGGCGAAATTCGGTAATCCGCCGGAGGCGATGTGGGCAGCCCCCGGTTGGGATGCGGTCCATATCCTGGCTGGCGCTATGGAGAAAGCCGGCAGCACCGATGGCGCTGCCATGGCAAAAGTCATGGAAGACAATACCTGGGACCTGCTGACCGGGCAGCTTGGATTGGGAGCCCGCCAGTAAAGGTCACGAGACGCACAAGCAAGCCGCCATGGTCAAGCTGACCGGCGGCGTGCCGGCATTCCTCGGCTGGCTCATGCCTGAAAGCCAACCCGCACCGTAAGATCTTCCGGGGGGATTTTGTGCGGCGATGTTCATCTGCACAAAATCCCCCCACCCCCAAAAACTCAATGTCCGATACCCCTGAAGCGCTAACGAACCACAACACCCTGACCATCCAGGGGCTGTGTAAGTATTTTGCCGGTCTGCATGCCCTGGATGGCGTGAGTTTTACCCTCGCGCGCGGCGAGATCCTCGGGCTGATCGGTCCCAACGGCTCGGGTAAAACCACACTGATCAACGTCGTCACCGGCTTGCTTTCCGCCACCAGCGGGCAGGTCTTTGTGGACGGCGCGGAGATCACCAATAAAAAGCCTTACCAGATCGCCCATGCCGGGCTGGCGCGCACTTTCCAGACCATCCGCTTGTTCCGCGAGCTCACCGTCCTGGAAAACGTGGAGGTTGCCGCCGTCAGCATGGGTCTTTCCCGCCGGGCAGCCCGAGAGCGGGCGCTGCTGGTTCTGGAAGAGATCGGCATCTCCCGCTGGGCAGAGATGCGCGCCGGCGCGCTGCCCTACGGTCTGGAGCGGCGCGTGGAAGTGGCGCGCGCCCTGGCGACTCAGCCGCGCTTCTTATTCCTGGATGAGCCTGCTGCCGGTCTGAACGAAGACGAGAGTGACGAGCTGCTCCAGGTGTTGGTCGCCATCCCGTCTCGCCGGAACCTGGGACTGCTCATCGTCGATCATGACATGCACCTGATCATGCGCCTTTGCCACCGGCTGCACGTGCTGAACTTCGGCAAGACCATCGGTGAGGGAACCCCCGAAGAAGTGCGCAAGATCCCGGCAGTGCTCCAGGCTTACCTGGGTAAGAGCGCACGGGAGGCAGAGCATGCTTGAGCTTACCGACATCCATGCCCGCTATGGCGCCATCACCGCTTTGCGCGGCATTTCCCTCTCCGTCAGCCAGGGTGAGCTGGTCGCTTTGCTGGGCGTCAATGGCGCCGGGAAATCCACCACCCTGGCGACGATTGCCGGGGTGATGCGCCCCTGGCAGGGGAGCATCCTCTTCGATGGCGCCTCTACGCTGGGCAAATCTCCCGAGCAGATCGCCCGCCTGGGCATTTCCCTGGTGCCGGAAGGGCGCGATATCTTCCCCAGCCTGACCGTGGATGAGAACCTGCGCCTCGGCGCCTACACCCGCAGAGATAAAAACGAGTACCGCCGCAACCTGGCTGAGGTTTTTGATCTCTTTCCCGTGCTCAAAGAGCGCCTCCAGCAGCCTGGCGGCACGCTCTCCGGCGGCGAGCAGCAGCAGCTTGCGATCGCCCGCGCCCTCATGTCCAGCCCGCGCCTGCTCATGCTGGACGAGCCCTCCCTCGGATTAGCCCCGGCTCTGGTTGACCAAATCTTCGAGCTGATCGACCGTCTGCACCAGCGAGGCGTCACCATCCTCCTGGTTGAGCAGAACGTGGACCGCAGCCTGGAGATCGTCGACCGCGCCTATGTCCTGAGCACCGGTCTGATCGAAAGCCAGGGCACCCCGCAGCAGTTGCGGGCGCATGCCGATATCGAAGGCATCTACATGGGCGTGCGCCGCCAGAAGGGCGCATAGGAGTGCTGCCTTGATCAACCTGGAATTCATCATCAACACCCTCAGCCTGGGCAGCCTGTATGCCATGCTCGCCCTGGGGCTGGTCATCATCTATGGCATCCTGCGCCTGGTCAACTTCGCTTACGGCGAGCTGATCATGATCGGCGGCTATACCCTCTACCTGCTCACCGGTTTCAGCCCGCTCCCCTGGCTGGTGGTTGCAGTGATCGCGGTGCTGGTCGCCATGTTCACCAGCTTGCTCACCGAGCTGGTAGCCTTCCGCCCGGTGCGTGAAAAATCCCTCACCGCCATGCTGATCACCTCCTTTGCCGTCAGCACCTTGTTGCAGAACGGCACCTTGCTGATCATCTCGCCCCGCGCCCGGGCTGTCACCCTGCCCGAGATCTTCCAGACCAGCGTCATGATCGCGGGCACCAACGTGCCCTGGCGCAATATCCTCACCATCATCACCTGCGTCGTCACCCTGGCGCTGCTCACCCTGCTCCTGCGCCGTACGGTGTTAGGCATCTCGCTGCGCGCCGCCGCCGATAACTTCACCATGACCCGCATGCTGGGCGTGCCTGCCAACACCGTCATCTCATCCGCATTTGCAATCAGCGGCATCATGGCGGGCATCGTCTCCATCTTCTGGATCGGTCGCACCGCATCGGTCACCCCCACGTTAGGCGCCCCGCCGTTGCTGGTGGCATTCGTCGCCACGGTCATCGGCGGCATGCGCAGTCTAACCGGTGCTGTGGTGGGCGGCTTCGTCTATGCCATCCTCATCAGCCTGTTGGGTATCTTCCTTCCGCCGGATCTGTTGCAATTTCGCGATGCCTTTATGTTTGCGATTGTGATCATCATCCTGCTCTTCCGGCCTGAAGGCTTGATCCGCAGCAAAACTTCCGTGGAGCGCGTGGGATGAACCTGACCTCTCGCCTCAAGCCTTATAACACCCCTCTCACCCTGGTAGCGGGCATCTTGCTGATCGGTGTCCTGACCCAGTTGCTGGGTATCCCGCTGCTGGTCCGCATTGTCACCGTCATGTTCGTCAGCCTGATCCTGGTGTTGGGGCTTCAGCTCTACATGGGCAATTCTGGCATCCTGTCCTTCGCGCATATTGGCTTCATGGGCATCGGGGCTTACGCCTCCGTGCTTTTTTCCATGACCCCCACCGCCAAGGCGATGACCAACCCGGATATGTATCCTTTCCTGATCCCACTGCACCTGCCCTTCCTGCCCTCCTTGCTGATCGGCGCGCTGGTTGCGGCTTTCATTGCCGCACTGGTCGGCTTCCCACTCATGCGTCTCTCGGATGCCGCGGCGGTCATCACCACCTTCGCCCTGCTGGTGATCATCCACGTGGTGCTGGTGCATTGGGACCCCGTCTCCAATGGTCCGCGCACCATGTTTGGCGTGGATAATTACACCAATCTGTGGATGAGCGTTGGGTTCTGTATCCTGACGGTGTTTGCGGTTTACCTTTTCAAGGAGTTGCGCGTCGGCTTGCGCCTGCGCGCTACCCGCGATGATGCCTATGCTGCCGCCTCGATCGGCATCAACATGGTGGTGATGCGCTGGCTGGCGTTCATCGCCGCCGCGTTCATCGCCGGCGTGGGCGGGGGGCTTTGGGCGCACTACATCACGTTCTTCTCCCCTTACTCCTTCTACCTAAATCAGACTTTCCTGGTGCTGGCTATGCTTGTCATCGGCGGTCCCTTCAGCGTGACCGGGGCGGTGGTGGGTACGCTGGTGGTGACCATCGCCCGCGAAGCGCTGCGCGCCATTGAGAATTATGTCAACATTCTGCAGGTCTTCCCGGAAGGCTTCTTCGGTTTTACCGAGGTGGTGCTGGCGATCGTTTTGATCGTGATCCTGGTGTACCGTCCGAGCGGTATTATGGGCAGCCGGGAGTTTACCTGGCCCCTGCGCCGCCGCAAGGCTGAGCCTGCTGAAAACAAGTGATTGGATGGTGAGGACAGACCATGTGTGATACTTTCGTAGCCCTGCCAGGGACCACGCAACATCATACAATGCTCTTTGCCAAGAGCGCCGACTGTGAAGTTAATGAAGCCAACGCGGTGGTGCGCATCCCCGCCCGCCGCCATGCCCGCGGCGAAGCTGTGCGCATCACCCACCTCGTCATCCCCCAGGCGGAGCAAACCTATGAGGTGCTGCTCACCAAAGCCTTCTGGACCTATGGCTGCGAGATCGGCGTCAATGAGTTCGGTCTCTCGATGGGGGAAGAAGCCGTCTTCACCACCGAGATGGAGAAGGAGGCGCAGGACGGCATCATCGGTCCCGACCTGATGCGTCTCGCTTTGGAGCGATCGCGCAACTGTGGCGAAGCCATCGAGGTCATGACCCGCCTGCTGGAGCAGTACGGGCAGGGCGGCTCTGCTGAGCTCAAAGGCAATTCTCACTTCGATAGCAGCTTCATCATGTCCGATCCCGATGAAGCCTATATCCTCGAGACTGCCGGCAGGCAGTGGGCGGTCAAAAAAGTCGATGCGGTCGCTTCCATCTCCAACATGCTGGGCATCCGCCGCGACTACACCGCCTGCTCCCCTTCTGTCGCCGGCAAAGACTGGGCGGCGGAGTACGCCCTGGCGGAAGTGCCGCCCACCCTCGGCTCGCCTCAGCGCCAGGCGGTCACTTTCAATGGCTTGCAGCAGTCCCTGGGGGAGATCACGCCCAAGACCATGTTCGACATCATGCGCCACCATGATCCCGGGTACCATCCCGCCTCCGCTGAGGCGCACCGCAACATCTGCGTGCATGCCGGTCCGCAGGAGAACCGTTGGTGGCAGGCGGACGGCGTGATGGTCACCGACGCCGGTGCGCAGGGCGTTATGGCGTGGGTCACCGCCACCTCCGGCAACTGTGTCTCCATCTTCAAGCCCGTCTTCCTCGGTATGGACTTGCCCGACATCGGTCCTTTGCCGGCAGAGACCTTCGATCCCAAATCCCTGTGGTGGAAGCACGAGCTGCTCCACCGCCGCGCCATGGCTGACTTCGATAACCTGGTGCCCGAGATCCGCTGCGAATTTGACCAGCTCGAAGAGGATTTCCTGGAGCAGGCTCCCGTGGTGATGCGCGGCACACCCGCTGAGAAGGCGGATTTCATGGATTATTGCTTCCGCCAGGCTTACGCCGCTACGGAGGATTGGATCGCCCGGCTGCGCGCCCGCACCGATTTGCATTACGCCGATCCGGCTTACGCCGCCATGTGGCGCAAGCTCAACGCCGAAGCCGGTCTTAGCGGTATGCCCCAATAAATCAGAAACCCGATTTCTGAGAAATCGGGTTTCTCCCGATGATTAGGAGAACCTCATGACAACTATTATCCCCCGTAACCGTGTTTTCTTCGCTTTCGGTCCGGGTCTCACGCCCGTCGCTCATATCCGCCAGGGGGAGGAAGTCCTGATGGAGACGCACGATTGCTTCGAAGGGCAGATCCAGACCACCGCCGACCTGGTCTCCGCGCTGGATTGGGAGCATGTCAATCCGGCCACCGGACCGGTCTACATCCAGGGCGCCATGCCCGGGGACGTGCTGCGCATCCACCTGCTTGAGATCAAGGTCGGTCCGCAGTCCAGCATGGTCACTTTGCCGGGCGAGGGCGCTTTGGGCGATGTGATTACTGAGATGGAGACTGCCATCCTGCGCCTGGAGGGCGACGAGGTGGTTTTCAAGGATAAGGTGCGCGTGCCCGCCCGCCCCATGATCGGCGTCATCGGCGTTGCTACCGCCGGCGAGCCCGTCCCCACCGGTACGCCCGGTGCGCACGGCGGCAATATCGACTGCACACTCGTCTCGCAGGGCAACTCGGTCTATTTCACCGTGGGCGTCGAGGGCGCCATGTTCGGCGCCGGCGACATGCACGCCGCCATGGGCGACGGTGAGATCGTCGTCTGCGGCGCTGAAACCCCCGGTAGTGTGCGCTTCACCGCCGAAGTCGTCGACCTCAAGGGTCTGCCCACCCCCTTCGTCGAAACACCCGACCGGGTAGCCACCGTTTTTTCCGCCCCCACCCTTGATGAGGCTACCAGCGGCGCTATTCACAACATGGCTGAGTTTCTCACGAAATTTGCCGGTCTCTCCCTCAACGACGCCGGCATGTTGATGAGCCTGGCAGGCGAGCTCAAATTCTGCCAGGTCGTCGACCCGCTCAAAACGGTGCGCTTCGAGTTCCCCAAAGTCGATTCTGGAGACCTACGGCTATAAGATTCCTTGAAGGTGATGACCCGAAAAGCAGGTGACAGAGCGGGCAGCGCCCGCTCTGTCACCTGCTTTTCGGATTGATTTAAGTCTTACGCGAAAATCCGCTCGATCTCGGTCAGGGCGAAAATTTCTTTGGAATCCAGCGGCTCGTTGCCGGTCCGGCTCAGAAAGCCGCCCCGGGAGCTCTCAGCGCTCTTGCGCGCTACATCCAGCACCCACTGTTTGAATCCCTCTACCCCTGGCTTGCCTTTCAGCGCTTGAGCAGCCTGGTTGACCAGCATCCACGAATCCGGGCGCATCATATCCAGCCCCCAGGATTTGTACTCCACTTTGATAGCCTTCTTCTCTTTGCCGGTCATGGCATTCATATCGGCGATGATGCCTACCACCAGCGCGCCATACTGGCTGCCGCCTTCCTCCAGCGTCTGCTTGATCACCTTTTCCGCGGAACGCCGCTCCAGGCGCTCTTCCGTATAGCTGCCGCTGGCGGCTGTCACGTAGACCGCCGCGGCGAATGGGGCGTTGTACACTGCTTTCCACTGCTCTGGGGTTAGTTCTTCTTTGATACCCATGCTCGCTCTCCGCCTGAATGAAGTTGGACTTGTCTTTGCAGGCATTATAGCCGAAAAACGCGTCCTGCTGGTAAAAAATACGGCTGGCGCGCTGGTTTAGCAGGATTTTCTCCTCCCTTAATCGCCCTGCAATCCGCCCTTAACCCCCCCATAATTGACTCCTGCGTCGCCTCCGGTTAAAATAGGTGTAATCCAATTTGTACTTTTGATATTTATCCGTTAAATCCGTGTTATCCGTGTCCATATCTTGATCTGGAGTCCCGCATGCCTTCCTCGTCAGAATCCCCCGCCCCCAGCCGCCGCGACTTCCTCAAGCTCAGCGCCCTGGCAGGCGCTGCGCCGCTCGGTTTGATGCTCGACCCTCCGCCCCCTGACCCGCAGCTCCTCACCCCCCTGCGCAATCCGGACGCCTGGGTGAATGCCCGCTCTGTGCCCCCGCCTCCTCTGCCCTCGTTGGATGTGGTCGTATCCAATCGCCTGGGTTTCGGTCCCCGTCCTGGCTTTCAGGATGCTTTTCAAGCGCTCGGCTCCACGCCCCAGGAGCGCCTGCAGTCCTATGTAGACCAGCAGCTCAGCCCTGCCACCGTGGACAATTCGCTCTGCAACTCTCGCCTGGCTGCTGCTGGCTTCACCACGCTCAACAAGTCCCTCGCCCAGTTGTGGGCAGACCACGTCTACAACAACCAGCAGGGCTGGAGCTACCGCATGTTGCCCATCGAAGAGACCGAGAAGGCAACCTGGATCAGGGCGGTCTACAGCCAGCGCCAGCTTTTCGAGGTCTTGGTCGATTTCTGGCACAATCACTTCAACGTGCACGGCTGGCATTCTTACGCCGGTCCGGTGTTTGTGCATTATGACCGGGATGTGATCCGCTTGCACGCCCTGGGCAACTTCCGCCAGATGGTTGAAGCGGTCGCCAAGAGCACCGCCATGCTCTATTATCTGGATAATTACCTCAACCAGGTGGGCGGTTTCAATGAGAATTTCGCCCGCGAGCTGCTTGAGCTGCACACCATGGGCGCCGAGAATTACCTGGGTGTGATGGACCCCTTCACCGTGCCGGTGGACGGCAACGGCGTGCCCATCGGCTACGTGGATAACGATGTCTATGAAGCCGCCCGCTGTTTCACCGGCTGGCGCGTCGACTCCAGCTCCTGGGAGCCTGGTGTGGGCAACTCGGGCGCCTTCCTGTACTACAGCGCCTGGCATGATCGCGCCAACAAGTTCTTCCTGCGCCGCTACCTGCCCGCCGACCAGGCGCCTCTGCGCGACGGGCTGGACGTGCTGGACTCCATCGCCTCCCATCCCGGTACGGCTCATTTCATCGCCGGTAAGCTCTGCCGGCGCCTGATCGGCGATAATCCCCCCGAAGAGGTGGTTGCCGCGGCGGCTGCCGTCTTCCACGACCAGTACCTCGCCCCCGACCAGCTCAAGCAGGTGGTGCGCACCATCCTCCTTTCGGATGCCTTTATGAACACCTGGGGGGATAAGGTCAAGCGTCCCTTCGAGGTCGCCGCCGGCATGCTGCGCGGCTTGAATGCCAATTTCTTCCCCAGCGATGACTTCCTCTGGAACTACCAGTCCATGGGGCAGCCGCTCTTCGACCACATTCCGCCTGATGGCTACCCTGACCACAAGGAAGACTGGCAATCTACCATGAGCTTTCTGCACCGCTGGCGCCAAGCGAACTATATCGTCGAAGGCTGGCTGGATAATATCTCGGTCGATCTGGTAAGCCAGACGCCCGCCAATATTCGCACCCCCAACGCCCTGGCGGATTATTGGATCAATCGCCTGCTTAACCGCCCGATGCACCCCCCGGAAAACCGCCAGGCGATCGTCGATTTCGTCGCCCAGGGGCGCAACCCCGATTTCGACCTGCCCGCCGATCTGTTTGCTGAGCGACTGCCGCGCATGGTCGCCCTGATCCTGATGGCGCCCGATTTTCAGCTTCGCTAGGAGACGAGACGCATGCCCTCCCCAAAACTCTCCCGCCGCCAGTTCCTTGTCGGCTGCTCAGCCGCCATCGCCGCTTTTGCCGGGGCGCGCCTCACCCGCCTGGCTTTTGCCGCCCCCGATGCCCCGGATTTCTTCAACCAGGAGATCTTCCTGCTCGTCTTCCTGCGCGGCGGCTGGGATGCCATGAACGTCGCCCCGCCCATTGCTGGCAGCGACCGCGGCTATTACGAATCGGCGCGCGCTTCGCTCAAAGTCCCCGTCTCCGGTCAGGGCGCTGCTCTGCCTCTCGACGCACGCTTCGGCTTTCACCCCAGCCTGGGCGCACTGCGCGACCTTTTCCGCGCCGGCAAGCTGGCGGTGGTGCATGCCGCCGGTCTCACCAGCGACACGCGCAGCCACTTCGACGCCATGCAGTACATCGAGCTGGGTACCCCGGATAACAAGACCACCCCTACAGGCTGGCTTACCCGCCACCTGGAGACCTCGCCCACCTTACCAGGCAGCATCCTGCTGCCGGCTCTCTCTGCCGGCAGCAGCGCTGCTGCGTCCCTGCAAGGCTCGCGAGAAGCCGTGGCAATGACCAGCCCCAGCGATTTCTCATTCAGTGGTTACTGGAAGTATGAAGACGCCCAGCGCTCCGCCCTGCGTACGATGTACAACGGGGATACCTGGCTCTATCGCTCCGGCACGCTCACCCTGGATATGGTCGACCTGATCGAGAACCTCAACCCGGGTACGTATACGCCCGCCAATGGCGCGGTCTACCCCAGCGGCTCCTTTGGCGACAACCTGAAGGCGCTGGCGCAAATGGTGAAGATGAGCGTCGGTCTGCGCGTCGCTACCGTTGACCTGGGCGGCTGGGATACGCACGAGAACCAGGGCGACGGCGCGGGCGGCTATTTTGCCAACCAGCTTACCCAGCTATCGCAGGGTTTGGCGGCTTTTTACACCGATCTGAACGGCAGCGGGGCGAACAACACCACGAGCCGCCTGACGGTCGCCGTGCTCAGCGAGTTTGGGCGCCGTTTGCGGGAGAACGCCAACCATGGCACCGATCACGGTCATGGCAGCGTCATGCTTCTCCTCGGCGGCAACGTCAACGGCGGCGTCGTTTACGGCGCCTGGCCCGGTCTGTCCGTCGACCAGCTCTACGACCGCGCCGACCTGGCGGTTACTACCGATTATCGCAACGTGCTCAGCGAGGTCCTGGTCAAGCGCCTGGGCAACCCGTACATCGAGCAGGTCTTCCCTGGCTTTACAAGCTACCAGCCCTTAGGCTTGCTGCGCGAAAACCCCGCCCTGACCGAGCGGGTCTATCTGCCGACGATCCGTAAATAGCTCTGCTATTAAGTCCTTAATCGGTAGAACCTGAAGAAGAAGTTATCGATGGGCAGGATTTCCACGCTGCTGAAGCCAGCCTCACGCGGCATAGCGTTCCATAGTCTTCGGGCGAATACACGGTTCCGGTGCCCGCCGAAGGTTGCTCCGACATGCCCGCTGGCAGGCAGTGCAATATGCTGAAGCCGTAGAGCAATTGCTCCAGCGACCCAGAGCAGGGCTGGAACTCCTCTAGCGCGCGTTCGTCCATCACAATCACGCTGCCTTTTTCTCCAGCCAGCTGGCGCATGCTTTGCAGAACCCGCACCGGGTCGGACATATCGTGCAGGCATTCGAAGGCTGTCACCAGGTCGTAGCGCCCGTGCAGCTCGATGTCGCTGGCGTCTCGCAGCCAGGCATGCACCCGTTGGCCCAGGCCGGCTTATCGATATTTTCATTGGCAAGCTCGACGGAGGCTGGGTCCAGGTCGAAACCGTCCACGCTGTACCTTGGGGTAGCTTTGGGCGATGCCAATGCAAGACCAGCCAGCCCCGCAGCCGATATCCGCCAGGCGGGCGGGCGGGTCAGCTTGCAGGCGAGCGTGGATGTCTGTGATCGCAGGCAACCATTCATTCCCCAATTGCTGCAGGAACATTGCCCGGTTCATGCTTGCCTGGCCTTCTCGCAGGTTAGCCCCATACCGGCTGTACGGTACGCCCCCGCCGTTGCGGTATGCATCCAGAAGCGCTTCCAGCGGATGGATCGCTCCCGCGACGAGCTGCGCCAGCGGCGCCATGTAATTCAGGCTGTCGCGATCGGTGAGCACCTCCGCCTTGCCGCGTGGCAGGCAGTAGCGACGATCGGTTCCGCCATTCTTACCCTCGCTCACATCCAAAATGCAAGCGGCGGCTTGCTGCTCGAGCCATTCGCGCGTGTAACGTTCCTCTGTCCCGGTCCGCTCCGCCAGTGCAGCGGAGGTCAGCTCGCCATGTTTAGCCAGCTCGCGGTAATACCCTAACCGGTCGCCGATGTGCACGGCAAATACATTGAACGCGCCTAAAACGTCATCAAAAAGGCGCTCGGCAAACTCGCTGCTATCCGTTGCATTCGATGGGTTTGGTATGGGGGTGTCATTCATGATTGGCTTTCCTTATGCGATAATATAGACCTTATAAATCTTATATATGATATCAAATCCAGTGAAAAATGCAAGGGGGTTGAGCTTTGATATGATCCTTTCCTCCCTCTCAGCGGTATTCATCATGAGGGGAAGCGCGGCTTCTGCCCCTCGGGAGGGATGCAATCCATGGTCAAGCTTTCATCTCAAAACCTGTTCGGTATCGCCATTATCCTCGCTTTGCTGAGCTCCGCTGGCTGCCAGCGCGCCGGGCTTCAGACCCCCTCCACCTCCCCGCCAGCGCAATCCGCGGCTGCCGCATGACCTCCCCTGAGGCAGAGTCTCCCGTCCCAACCGAGCCCCCAGCGGAGTTGGTGGAGGAAGTCTCTGCTCTTCAGGGCTTACCTATCGCTGAGTTCTTCGCTCAATCTTACCGCCTCATCCTCCTGCGCGATCCGGAGAGCATCACCACCGAGGGGCTCTCTGACTTGCTCGGCGTGCGGGATGACCACCTCACCGATATCTCCCCGGCGGCTTACCAGGAAAATCTGGCGCTATACCGTTCGGTTTACGACCTGCTGCTGCAATATGATCGTTCCAGCTTATCTTCCGAGCAGCAGATCTCCTATGACGTCTACGCCTGGTACCTGGATGACCTGCTGCGCATAGGCGCTCACCCCTACGCCGATTACCCGGTCAATCCGCTCGTCGTTACCGGCGTGCAAAACCTGCTGGAATACCTTTTCGTTGAGTACCATGCGATTAACGATCTGGACAGCGCCCGCGCTTACATCACGCGCCTTTCTCTGGTGGACGAGAAAATGGCGCAGCTCAGCGAGGCGCTGCGCCTGCGCCAGGAGCAGGGCTACCTGCCGCCCGCCATCCTGATCCAGGCTTCCCTGGGCGATATCAGCCGCATCGCCGCCAGCCAGCCTGAGAGCACCTCTTTCTATACCGCTTTCAGGGATAAGCTCGACCGGGCAGCGGGTATCTCCGCCGCGGAGAAAGAGGCTCTGTTGAAAGAGGCTGCATCGCAGATCCAGGTCTCCGTCCTGCCCGCATATCAAAGCCTGGAATCGGCTTTGCGCAGCCTGCCGGTGAGCAATGACGCCGCGGGCGGCGTCTGGCGTCTGCCGGATGGCGATTCATATTACCAGGCAGCATTACGTCACCATACATCCACCGACCTGACGCCCCAGCAGGTACACCAGCTCGGTCTGGATGCGCTGGATGAGATCCAGAACGAGATGCGCCAGCGCTTTGCCAGCCTGGGCTACCCGGCGGATGCACCACTCCCCCAGCTTTACCAGCGCCTGGCGCAGGAGAGCGGTTCTGTCCAGGGAGGCGCGATCCTGGGCGAGTACCAGGCGCTGATCCAGCATGCTGGTGAAAGGTTGGAAAACCTCCTGCCCGCCTTACCGGACAGCCCCCTGGAGGTGCGGGGCTATCCCGGCGCTACGGCATTCTATTCCGCCGCCGCCCTGGATGGCTCGCGGCCCGGCATCTTTTATGCCCCCCTGCAAGGCTCTGAGCCGCGCTTCAAGATGCCCACCCTGGCTTACCACGAGGGCGTCCCTGGCCATCACTACCAGCTCAGCCTCGCCCGCCAGCTTGACTTGCCTCTCTTTCGCAACGTGCTTACTTTCAACGCCTACGCCGAGGGCTGGGCGCTCTATGCCGAGCGCCTGGCATGGGAGCAGGGCTGGTATGCAGATGATCCGTACGCTGACCTGGGACGTTTGCAGATGGAGGCGTTCCGTTATACTCGCCTGGTGGTGGATACTGGACTGCATGCGGATCAATGGACCTTCGACCAGGCTGTGGAGTTCATGGTCGAGAATACCGGCCTGGAGCGCGGCTTCATCCAGAGCGAGGTGGTGCGCTACCTGGCCTGGCCCGGGCAGGCTGCCTCTTACGCTGTAGGCTACCTGCGCCTGCTCGAGCTGCGCCAGAAGGCGATGGATGCCCTTGGGGATCGCTTCGATTTGCAGGAGTTCCACCGCGTTGTATTAGAGAATGGCAGCCTGCCCCTCCCGCTGCTCGAGCAGGTTGTGAACCAGTACATCACCCTCGCCAGCCTAGAGAAGGTTTCGGATTTCCCGTTGTACGTGATGGAATATCAGGGGGATTACGGCTTCACTGAGTTCTTGAATAGCGCTCACCTCCAGCAATCCTTTGCTCTGCCATCGACCATGCCCATCCTGCAGGGCGCGACCTGGGCTTGCACCGGCTTTGCTGCCCTCCAACCCGGCGGCGATATCCTCTTCGGCAGGAACTTCGACTGGCGCCGCCATCCGGCTCTGCTGCTCTTCACTCACCCCTCCGATGGTTATGCATCCGTGTCGATGGTGGACGTTTCCTATCTTGGATTTAACCAACCTCAGGCGGATTGGCGGGATCGCCGTGCGCTGCTCGCTACCCCTTACTGGCCCTTCGACGGGATGAACAGCGCCGGGCTGGCGGTGGGCATGATGGCGGTCCCCCGGGCGGAGGACAGCTCAGACCCTGCAAAACCCACCCTCAATGAGCTGCAGGTCATCCGCCTGCTGCTGGACCGCGCCGCCACCGTCGCCGAAGCCATGCAGTTGCTGGAAAGCGTCAACATCGACTTTGGCGAAGGTCCCCCGCTGCACTACATGATCGCCGATGCTTCCGGGACTTCCGCCGTGGTGGAGTTCATCGCCGGAGAGATGGTTGTCCTGCCCAACTCAGCCCCCTGGCAGGTCTCCACCAATTTTCTGATCTCACAAGAGCAGCCGCAGGGGGCAGACTCGAGCTGTTGGCGCTATAACAAAGCCTACGCTGCATTGCAGCACTCGGGCGGCACGCTTTCTTCTGGGGAAGCGATGGAACTTCTGGAAGATGCCTCCCAAGCTGGCGATTACCCCACCCTCTGGTCGGTTGTCTACAATCTTTCGCAGGGTAGCCTCACCCTGGCGATGGATAGAAATTATCAGCAGATTTTAAATTTCGCACTACGCTGATGGGAAGGACGTTTGTGCGCTGCATCTAGCTTCGCCGCACGTAAAGTGCCATAACCCACTCGCCAATTCTTTATCCCCAGCTGGCGGTAATATAAGAAAAGTAAAGCCTAGTGGTCTGTCAAACATGAATCACAGGATATAGGTGTTTCAACTTAATGCGAGCATCAGCGGTTGTAAAGCGCCAATCGACTTTTACCACTTTGGCATTCCGATCATTTTGCCAAGCCCGGACTTCTTTCGCCAAAGTAGACTTATCTGCAATCCGTCGAGAAAGGCATTGGCGAATTAAGACGCCTAATTCGATTTCGGCCATGTTAACCAGCTACCATGTTTGGGCGTGTAATGAAATTCAAACCGATTCGTCAATCGCCTGGCCTCTTCGGCTTCGAAGGTTTCGTAGAAAGAAGCCGGGGAATGTGTGTTGAGGTTATCCAGCACCACCACAATCTTCTCTGCCTGGGGATATTTTTTGTCTGCCAGCTCTTTCATGGCATACGCCCAATCTTTCCGAGTGCGTTGATCAGTGACTTTCACAAACCGTTTACCGGTCAAAGGCTCAAAGAACATAAACAAATCGGCCACCCCTTCGCGCTGGTATTCGTAATCTACTCGCCGGGACTGTCCCGCCTGAACGGGCAGGGGTTCTCGCAGGTCGGACAACAGTTGTTTACTGGTTTCATCCATACAGACTTGCGGACGTTCCGGATCGTACGGTTGAGTATACACATCCAAAACGTCTTCCATATTACAGACAAAGCTGGCGTTGGCAGTTGGCGGAATGCAGTATTCCTCTTTCAGCCAAGGTTTAATTTCCTTTTTTTGAGCGTGGTGCGGATCGTCTCATGCGAGACACTCTCCACAATCTCCAGCTTCACAAAACGCTCCTGTAACAGCCGCAAGGTCCAGCGCTCATATCCTTCCGGTGCATTGCTGCACGCCAAAGCCATTAAATGGGCTTCAGCGCTTCCATCCAGGCGATGGAGATATTCCCGGTTCGGTTTCTTCCGGTTGAGCGCCTTCTCGAGGCCGCCTTCTGCAAATGCTTTGCGAACATTCGTGACGGTCAGTGAATTGACATCGAATGCCGTACAAATGGCTTCATACGTCCAATTGGGGCCTCCATCGCTGCAATCGGATTTGAGCAAGATCCTGGCTCGGCGCAGTTTGCGGGCCGGGGCACTGCCGGAAGACACTAATTTTTCAAGTTGCGCTCGTTCTTCGAAGGTAAGCTTGACAAAATATTTCTGGTACATTTACTTTCTCCTTGAGAAGGTTTGGTTCTCAAGGTGCAACTTCTGTGCCAGCTCTGAATATCAACTTTGACAGACCACTAGTGGGTCAGTTGGCACGGAACTTGCCATTATGAGGGGAAAGAAATCAACTCAGAAACGGCAGGGAGACGCAAATGACCAGACGCAAAAAAGATCGGTTACGCCCATTGACCGAAGAAGAACGTTATTGGTTAGAACGGATCAGCCGTTCGCACAGTGAACCTGCAGGCCATGTAGCAAGAGCAAAAGAAATTCTGGCCGTGGCAGACGGGTACAGTTACACACAAGCGGCACAAATGGCGGGTAGGAAATCAGGGGATGCAGTCGCACAATTGGTGGAGCGTTTCAACCGGGAAGGAATAGCGTCCCTCCAACCTGGGCATGGTGGTGGGCCTAAAGTCAAGTATAGTGCCGTTGAGCGGGAGCGAGTATTGACAGAAGTGCGCCGCAAACCGGAGCCGGAGAAGGATGGCACGAACACTTGGTCCTTGACCGCCTTACAGAAAGCATTGCGCAAAGCCGAGGATGGCTTACCAGAGATCAGTACAGAACGGATCTGGGTGATCTTGCAGGAAGCAGGGTTTCGTTGGCAGAAATCGCGCAGTTGGTGTGAAACAGGACAGGTAGTGCGGAAACGAAAACGGGGCGTGGTGATGGTTAGCGATCCAGATGCCACCCCCAAAAAGAGTTGATCGAGACAGCCTATCGACAGGGAGAAAAAATGGGATTGACGGTGTGGGTTGAAGATGAAGCGGGGCCGTATCAGACGGTTCCCTATCCAGGTGAAAGTTGGCAGCCGGAAAGCCAGCCAGTGCATCAGCCGCATGAATACATTCGAAATGGAACGGCCAAGATGCTGACTTTGTTTCATCCTGCTAGCGGGGAAGGTGCGGGTCAAAGGGGTCACCCAATCGACCAATGCGATTTTGCATCCATGGATCAAAGGAGCAGGTGGAGGAAATCCTGAAAACCCTGCCTGAGACAGCCCATGCTGGATGAAGAAACCAACCGTCAGGCGTGGAAAGCTTGGCAGCTCGGTTTATCTGGGCGGATTACCCTGTCGGAGAAACTGCCGCCGTTACGGATGCTACTGATTTGGGACAATCTTGCAGGGTCATTACACGCCCGAAATGGTTTTATGGCTGTTTGCGCATGGCGTAATGCTACTCTACACCCCATTAGGCGGCTCCTGGTTGAATATGGCCGAGTTCATTCAACGCATTTTGGTCCGCAGAGCCATTTGCTGGGCAAAACCCAGAAACGCCAGAACAGATCATTGCTTGGTTGGAGGCAGTGGCACGGGCCTGGAACCAAGACCAACCCATTTGAGTGGGGTGGTGCTAGAGCAGCTCGTAGGGAACGCAGTCGAAATCGTAGACATGCTTTGGGTGGTTCGGGAGCTTGTGCTCGCCGTTCCTATCGGCCAAACCAATCTGATTCAGAAATGGCATCACTCATGCCAACTGACCCACTAGTGGGTAGGGAGGAAGCTACGAGGGAAAGACACGAAGGAGGGAGAGCAATGAAGAGCAAAAAGATCGGTACGCGATGAGAAGAAGAACGTTATGGTAGAACGGTCAGCGTTCGCACAGTGAACTGCAGGCATGTAGCAGAGCAAAGAATCTGGCGTGGCAGAGGGTACAGTTACACACAAGCGGCACAAATGGCGGGTAGGAAATCAGGGGATGCAGTCGCACAATTGGTGGAGCGTTTCAACCGGGAAGGAATAGCGTCCCTCCAACCTGGGCATGGTGGTGGCTAAAGTCAGTATAGTGCCGTTGCGGGAGCGAGTATTGACAGAAGTGCGCCGCAAACCGGAGCCGGAGAAGGATGGCACGAACACTTGGTCCTTGACCGCCTTACAGAAAGCATTGCGCAAAGCCGAGGATGGCTTACCAGAGATCAGTACAGAACGTATCTGGGTGATCTTGCAGGAAGCAGGGTTTCGTTGGCAGAAATCGCGCAGTTGGTGTGAAACAGGACAGGTAGTGCGGAAACGAAAAAGGGGCGTGGTGATGGTTAGCGATCCAGATGCCACCCCCAAAAAGAGTTGATCGAGACAGCCTATCGACAGGGAGAAAAAATGGGATTGACGGTGTGGGTTGAAGATGAAGCGGGGCCGTATCAGACGGTTCCCTATCCAGGTGAAAGTTGGCAGCCGGAAAGCCAGCCAGTGCATCAGCCGCATGAATACATCCGAAATGGAACGGCCAAGATGCTGACTTTGTTTCATCCTGCTAGTGGCGAAGTGCGGGTCAAAGGGGTCACCCAATCGACCAATGCCATTTTGCATCCATGGATCCAACAGCAGGTGGAGGAAATCCTGAAAACACTCCCTGAACAGCCCATCCTGGATGAAGAAACCAACCGTCAGGCGTGGAAAACTTGGCAGCTCGGTTTATCTGTGCGGATTACCCTGCCGGAGAAACTGCCGCCGTTACGGATGCTACTCATTTGGGACAACTTGCAAGGTCATTACACGCCCGAACTGGTGTTATGGCTGTTCGCGTATGGCGTAATGCTACTCTACACCCCATTAGGCGGCTCCTGGTTGAATATGGCCGAGTCCATTCAACGCATTTTGGTCCGGAGAGCCATTTCTGGGCAAAACCCACAAGCGCCTGAACAAATCATTGCTTGGTTAGAGGCAGTGGCAAGGGCCTGGAACCAAGATCCAACCCCATTCGAATGGGGTGGTGCTAGAACTGCACGCAGGGAACGAAGTCGAACTCGTCGTTTGGCTCTCGGCGGCTCGGGTGCTTGTGTTCGCCGTTCCTCTCGGCCTAGATCCAGTCTGCTTCAGAAATGGCATCACTCATGCCAAGTGACCCACTAGAATGAATAACACTCTCGAAAGCAGCCCTTTCATAGCTCCCCTCCTGAGGCAATCTTGCGTGCAGCCACTCGCTAGTGAAATCCAGTGAATTTTTATTATCACAGCATACCCTATGCGGATATAGATCATAAAACCCGTAAAAATTCCCTCTTGACATATTAGAACAACTGTTCTATAATCTGGCTATGGTTGCCCATAGCTGCTTTGTTATTCGAAATGGAGGTAAATCATGAACCCCTCGGTCGGAAAACCCATGCGTTTCAATTCGTTTTTCCCACAAGTACGAATGCGGCGCGGCTTACTCTTCGGCGCCATCATCATCACTGCCCTGTTGGCGTTCGAGTTCTTCAACTATAGCACCACGGATTTCGCTCTGAGCGACCTGCTTGGAGATTTGAGTTTTATGGGCATCGCCTGGGCGACCATCCTTGCCATTGCCTTCTGCGGCATCGACTTTGCCGGCATCGCCCGCCTCTTCACGCCAAATTCGAGCGTCAACGAGCGCTCCGAGGTCTGGTACCTCTTCGCCGCCTGGATGCTGGCAGCCACGATGAACGCCATGCTCACCTGGTGGGGTGTCTCGATTGCCCTGCTGAACCACCCCTCCCTGGGCAATGCCGTCGTCTCGCAGGAGACGCTGATCAAGGTGGTGCCGGTCTTCGTGGCGCTCATGGTCTGGCTGATCCGCGTCCTGATCATCGGTACTTTCTCGATTGCCGGTCCGCGCCTCTTCTCGCAAGCCGAGCGCGGCGAGTATATCCCCCGTACAGCATCGCAGCCCACCCGCATGCTGGGTAAGGCGTCCCCCACCGTGAACCCGCAGGCTTCCTTCTCCCAGCCAGCCACCTACAAGCCTGCCCCCAAGCCGGCATCCATGCCGGAGAACACTTACTCCCGTCCGGAGCCCACCTATCATCCCGTCGGCATGGCAGCCAAATCAGCGAGCGAGAATCGCTCACCCCGCTCGTAGCTTACGCACATAGATCCATTGGACGGCTCGGGCGAGTCGTTGTAAAGTCCAGCCGGGTTTCCCCCGGCTGGACTGATTTATGGGGTCAGGGGTGTGATCTCGCTCCAGCTCGCCCCGCCGTCTGTCGAGCGGTACAGGCTGGAGCGCTGGTAGCACACCAGCGTGGCTCCTTCTAATTTATCCCCACTGCATCTGCCGTCTGCCACGCTGACCCAGCGTGTGTTTCCGACGCCGGATTCCTGCAGCACCTGCAAGCCATCCAGCATCGGCTGAGCCGGATCGCTATCTGCTGCGAAGGGGTCGTCAGTGCTCCAGGTGCGACCGCCGTCTTCCGTCCGAAAGTGCTGGTTGCCGCCCGGTCCGCCGCTTAGCCAGCCCAGGCTGGCATCCGTGAAATCGAGCGTCCCAGCGGCTGGCAGGCTGCGCTCTTCCCAGGAAACGCCCCCATCCAGCGTTGCGAAGAGCCGTCCCAGGCTGAAGCTGCTGCCGCTCTGCAGGCGCAACGCCAACCAGCCGCGATTCGCATCGATGAAGTCGAGGCTAGCCTCGAGCACCGGCGTCCCGTCCCATTGGGACAGCGAGAGCGCCAGGCTGCTAGCGCTCCAGCTCGCCCCGCCATCTGTTGTGCGCAGTACCTTCAGCTCATCCAGTGCGGCGCCTTGTTGCACCACCCAGCCATGCTGCCGGTCGAGCATTTGCGCGCCGAGCACTGCCGCCTCTCCCGGATCCGCAGGGGTGATCTCTTGCCAGCTCTCGCCGCCATCCGTCGTCGCCATGAGGCGCTCGCCCAGCAGCGCCCAGCCCCCATCTTGGGAGTGGAGCCCCATTTGCCGGATAGCCGGACTCCCCACCGCTTGCTCACCAGGGGTGCGCTCTTGCCGCGCGGGGCAGCGCTTAAGGGGATGGTGGTGATCGCCCCGTCTAGCACGTTGCTATCGGTATCCAGGGTAACCCCGCCCCAGGTCTCGTTGTGACCGCCGGCGTACTGGCGAATACGCTGGTGGTTGCTCCACAGGCTGTCGGGCAGGTACGATGACCACACGGTAGCGTCGGGCCGGTACTGCGCCGGGGTGAGCCAGTGGGCGATCCAGATGAAGTCCGGCGGGGGAACGTTGGACGCCCATTCATCGATGTGCGATGTGACCGGTGAGCCGTAGCCGCCTGCCAGGTAGCTGAGCTCGTGCAGCCTCTCCGTCCAGCCGCGGATGAAAGAAGCCACGGCTGCCCGGCACTCGCTGGATGCCGATGAGCCGTAAGCCTCCAGATCATAGTAAATCACGCGGTCGCCCATGAAACCCATGGCGCTGGCCGCCGCCGCCGCCGCCGATGCCTCGCTGCGCCCTTGTTGGCGGGCTGTGCTGGTGTTGGAGCTCATCTTCACGCGGAATGAAGAGCAGGGTGCTTGCGGTCCTACCCAGGTCAGGATGAATTTCCAACCCTGCCCAGCCACCTGGTGCACCCAGAACGCATCGGGTATCTCGTCGTCACAATAAAACATGCTCCCGCCCAGGTAGATGTTGTAAACCCAGTAGGGGCTGCTGTCCCACCAGGTTTGCATCTGCGGCACCGTTGCCAGGTGGCAACGGTCAAAGCCCTGCTGGTTGTTGGTCTGAACGATGCTGGGCGGATTCACCACGTCCAGCACCGCCAGGGAGTAGGTTTGCATGCCGTTGCTCACCCGTGCGGTGCTGGTGTAGATACCCGGGCAGCTCGGTATGGCGCTGCTGGTGGTATGTTGCCAGTCTCCCGGTGGGATGGTGAGTGTATCGCTGAACACCAGGTTGGCGCCGCAGGGATTCTCCTGCTCCCAGCGCAGGGTGATGGTGACGCTGACCGGGTAGTTGTTCCTACCGCCAGCGGTGTAGCGCACGGGTTCGCCCGGCAGGAAGAGGGTTCGCTCGTTGCCGTTGGCGTCGCCGGTGCGCGCCGTGGTGATTGTCACCATAGGCGGGGTCTCCCAACGGTAGAGGATGGGCAAATAAACATCGTAGGGCTGGCTGGGAGCCTGTTGCCCGGCTTGCATGACGGATGTATTTTGGGTGGCTTTAGCGGTAAGAATGCGGCTGGCTTCACGACCAGATGCCCGTTGGGTGATCGTGAAGAATACCATGCACAGAGTGATCGCGGCTGCAATCACCTGGAGGGTTGGTATGGGTCCTGGTTTATTCAA
Organism: uncultured Chloroflexia bacterium; assembly: GCA_963702535.1. Taxonomy (GTDB): domain Bacteria; phylum Chloroflexota; class Anaerolineae; order Anaerolineales; family UBA4823; genus CAVPDG01. The sequence goes on from CAVPDG010000024.1 coordinate 304,033, forward strand.
TGGCGCTCCTGTGAAATCTTGTTCTCCGGTGTGTCTGGTGGATTTCCGGATAATGATAACACTTCCTTGCCATGGATATAAATAAATGGTAAATTAATGAAGACCCATGTTCTGACAGCTCAATAACTCTACTGGAGGCGATTATGTCTGCTTATGCTCAATCCAAACCCACCGATGTGCCGCGCACACCCTGGTGGCTGGTGCTGATCGAGGGGATCGCTGCCATTTTGCTGGGCTTGCTCTTGTTTTCCAGCCCCCTGGCAACCACGGCATTCCTGGTGCAGTTCCTGGGGATCTACTGGCTCGCCAAGGGATTGTTCAATATCGTCAGCATCTTTATCGACCCTAGCCTGTGGGGCTGGAAGCTTTTTTCCGGTATTGTCGGCATCCTGGCCGGCATACTGATCCTCCAGCACCCTATCTGGAGCACGCTGATCGTCCCTGCGGTGCTGGTGTATATCGTCGCTTTCTCGGGGTTGCTGCTTGGATTGGTGGGTCTGATCCAGGCTTTCCGCGGCGGTGGCTGGGGGGCTGGCGTCTTGGGTGTGTTGAGCATCCTCTTTGGCTTGATCTTGCTTTTCCGTCCCTTCCTGGCAGTGATCTCCGTGCCCTGGGTGCTGGGCTTGCTCGGCATCGCCGGCGGCATCATGGCGATCTTTGGCGCCTTCGGCTTGCGCCGCCTGCAGAAGGAAGCCGTTAGACAGGTGCAAGTGGCTGCCGCCCCCGCTGTTCAGACCCGGGCAGGGGTCGTCGCGCCCGCGCCGGTAACGCCTCCCTCACCCGCAGCCGTTGCGCCTGTTGTTGGGGCAGCCGCAGCAACCGCGGCGGCGGTCAGCGAGCCGGAATCGCCTGCACCAGCCCCTGAGCCGGAGATACCCGCAGCCGCACCCTTAGCGCCTGATGCCGTAGCCGTGCCCGCCGAGATGGCGGCGGGAGATGTGGAGCCTTCCTTCGAGTTGGCTGCGGATGCCCAGGCGATGGAGAGCGAGCCAGCCGCCCCGCATGCGGGCGAAGTGCCCGCCGGGTACGGTGGGGGTAAGTTCGAGGAGGATATCGAGTATGTTGAGGGCATTGGTCCGGCGTTTGGGCAGAAGCTGAAGGCAATCAACATCCTCACTCCCAAGGATCTGCTGTCGCGCGGCGCAGCACCCAAAGGGCGGGCGGAGATCGCCGAGCAGACCGGCATCAGCAGCAAGCTGGTGCTGGAGTGGGTAAATCACTGCGATCTCTTCCGCATCAAGGGCGTGGGCTCTGAGTATGCGGATCTCCTGGAAGCCGCCGGCGTGGATACGGTCGTGGAGCTGGCGGGGCGCAATCCGGCGAACTTGTTTAACCGTATGGTGGATGTAAATGCCGAGAAGAACCTGGTGCGCCGAGTTCCGGTGCAGTCCCAGGTGGAAGATTGGGTCGCCCAGGCAAAGCTTCTGCCGCGGGTGATCACCTACTAATGTTGGGTCGTGCCTACAGGTAACAAAAAAACAGGATTGGGCGGCTTGGCTGCCCAATCCTGTTTGTTAGCTTGCGTTCAGCTTTATTCAGCCTTCAGCTTCATTCAGTGGTGTTCGTGGGTGTAGCTTCGGGTGTGATGACCGGTACGGCGGTCTGGCTGGCTTGTTGTTGAGCAGCCGCGATGAAATTCGCGATCTCGCTCGGGAAGGCAGGATCTGAGGGCACACGCTCGCGCCAGATATCGTTGATGTTGATCTCGCTCTTCTCGCGCAGCGCTTGCAGCCAATCGGTGAACTTCGTGGATCGGAGCTGCTGGTAGGCGCTCTCATCGAGCGGGCGCTGCTCGTGTCCTAAAACCTGGATGATGTGCCAGCCGAAGCTGGTTTGCACCGGCTTGCTGACCACCTCGCCAGCCTGCAGGCTGAAGGCAGCGTTCTCGAATGGTGGTGTCATCGTTCCACGGGCGAACCACCCCAGGTCTCCGCCGTTGTCTTTGCTGCCCGTATCGGTGGAGAACTCGGCTGCCAGTTGGTACCAGTCATCACCCTGTTCGACACGATTCAGGATATCCTGCGCCTGGGCTTCATCGGTGACGAGGATGTGGCGAGCCCACACTTCTTCTTCCTGAGGGTCTAATCCCAGCTCATCCAGCACCGCTTTCTCGATCTTCTCACGGTAGAGCTGCATCATCACCACGTAACGCAGGTCTCTCTCGGTGAATTGGATGCTGGTCTGCATGTTCTTCAGCGTATCCTGGTACTGCTTTTCGAAACCCTCGCGCGTGTACTCCGTGGGAGTGGCAGTTGGCGCTTCGGTCGGCGTAATCGTCGGGGTTTCCGCAGGAGTCTCGGTGGTGGCTAGCGTATCTGTTGGCGTTGCAGTGGGTGAGGGGATGGCGGTTTCCGTCGGGGTTGCAGTGGGTGGTACGAGAGTCATTTGCAACGCCGAGAGGGTCGATGTAGCCGCAATCGCCAGGGTGGGTTGCGGCGTGGGGGTGCCATCCGGGAAGTACCCCAGGGCGTCCTGGATGGCTTTATCGATGTCAGCCTCGCTGACGGTTATGCCGCGTTGCTTGGCTTCCTGGCGGATGAGTGCATCGTCCACCAACTGGTTGAGCACCTGCTGCCCGATCAGGCCCGGCTCGAGCTGCGCCTGGTACTGGGCAAGCTGGCTGGCAAAATTCGCCTGGTATTCGGGGCTGTCGCCCAGGTACTGGACGAACTGGTAGGTGCTGGCGGCTTCGCTGATGGTGCGCTGGCGGGCGTAACGTGTCTGCGCCTGGAAGTCGGCTGCGCTGATGCGCTCGCCGTTGACCGTAGCGACCGGCTGGCGGGCTTTGAAGTAGCGCTCGTTTAAAACACCGTACAGGATCAGAACGATCACCAGGACGACAACAACACCTGTGATGATCAGGATCCAGCGGCGGTACAGCAGCTCGCGCTGCTGGCGCGCCAGGTGTTTCTTGGATTGGTAAGTGGGTTGGTGTTGGGTGGGATTTTTAGCCATGCGGAGCCTCAACAAATTGAGTGAATGCGCGCCTCAACTTGCGCTCATTCACTCAATGCGGATCAGGCGTGGGCCGTTGCTAGCGCGGCGACCCGCCGGTGTAGTGCAGCAACGCCAGGTGGCGGGCGCGTTTGATGGCTTTGGCGAGGGCGCGCTGGTGGCGTGCGCACGTGCCAGTCTGGCGGCGCGGGCGGATCTTTCCCTCTTCCGTAACGTAGCGCCGAAGCAGCTCGACTTGCTTGTAATCGATGACCACATTGTGGTCGGTGCAGAACTGGCAGACGCGCGGTTGTGCGTAAAAGCGCCGCCCGCCAGATTGTTCCTGTCGTTCTTCATTTCCGTTGGTTTCTTCCACTGTTTATCTCCTGAACCCTCTTGCCTCCGGGGATGCGGTGCTAGAAGGGAAATTCGTTATCTTCGGGTGTCTCTTCTTCGCCGGTGTGATTATTCTCGTGCCGGTCGCCGAGCATGATCATCTCATTGGCGACGATCTCGGTGGCGGAGTGTTTATTTCCGTCGTTATCATCCCAATGGCGAGTTTGCAGGCGTCCTTCGACGTAAACCTGCTGACCTTTGACGAGGTATTGCTTGCAGATCTCAGCCAGGCTGCCCCAGGCGACGATGGTGAACCACTCGGTTTCGGTGCGTCGCTCGCCTTCCGATGTGTTCCACGTTCTGCTGGTTGCCAGGCTGAAGGTTGTGACAGGGCGACCGGAGGGCGTGTAGCGCATCTCCGGATCCCGACCCAGCCTGCCGATCAGCATGACTTTGTTCAGACCTCTGCTCATGGCGTACTCCGTTCCAGGCTTTGCTAACGAGCGATAATAATGAGTATCTAGCCGGTTGTTCTATTTTTGTGTCAGCAGGAAGCGCAAGACGGGCTCCTGGAAGCGCATATTACGTTCCAGGGTGGCGCAAGAGGCGGGCGCCATGCTGGCTTGCATCACCACATAGACACCTTCGCGCTGCTTACGGATGATGTAAGCCAGGCGCCGCTTGCCCCACAGGTCGACTTTCGTCACCTGCCCACCTGCTTCGGCGATCCACCCTTTGATCTTTTCGAGAAGCTCTTTGAAGGCATTCTCATCCAGCTCAGGATGGACGACGAAGACGAGCTCATAGTCGTTCATAAGGAATACTCCTTTCCTCGGAAATAGCCCCTGATCTCAGCCGTAAGCCGGTCAGGAGCGGAAAGTAAGCCACGCGGGAGCGTGGCTGCGACGGATGATTTTAGCACAAGGCGGGGGTTTTGCCAAGATGGGAGTATCGCCCTCATCTGCTATAATTCCAGCCATTCTACGCAGGTACAGGAGGGGTAGATGGCATCCAATTTTGCATTGGGAAGTGAGAGGAACGGTCCGGCGCTTGATCCACTTTTGGAGCGCATGCAAGCACTCGTGGATGACTGGAAAGCAGCGTCCGACAACCGGGCGATTTTTCTAAGCTGCTATTTGATGATGACGCAGAACATGCTGGAAGCCATCCGGCGGCAAGATTTTCATGATCCGGCTTGGGTGGGCGTCTTGCTGCAGCGCTTTGCGGAATACTACTTCCTGGCGCTGGAAGCCTATGAGCGCGATGCAGATCAGGCGCCGCCTGTCTGGCAGGTGGCGCACAACGCCGCCATCCAGAAGCAAGGTTTGGTATTGCAAGAACTGCTCCTGGGTGTGAATGCGCACATCAATTACGACCTGGTGCTGACTCTGGTCGACCTGCTGCAGCCGGAATGGGAGAGCCTGACAGATGAGCGGCGGTCGCAGCGTTATGCGGATCACTGCCATGTGAATGAGGTCATTGGCGCAACCATCGACGCCGTACAGGATCAGGTGGTGGAACCGGCAATGCCGGTGATGGATATGATCGACAGGCTGCTGGGTCCGCTGGATGAGAAGATGATCTCGCGCTTGCTGAGTGATTGGCGCGAGCAGGTGTGGCAGAATGCCATCCACCTGCTGCAAACGCAGGATGCTGAGCAGCGCTCCGACTATGTGCGCCAGGTGGAAGCTGAGGCGTTACGCCTGGGGCGCTTGATCGGGTGAGGCATCCATTCCTCTCTTGACGCCGTGCCCCGGCGAAAGTATGATGACCTTATGACAGTAGACCCTGAAGCCTTGCGCATGGTGATGCGCACCTGGGCAACCGGCGTTACCGTTGTCGCCACGGAGCTGGATGGCGTGCGCCACGGCATGACCGTCAGCTCATTTACCTCCGTCTCCTTGGACCCGCCCCTGGTGCTGGTCTCGCTCGAGCATGCCACGCAGACGCACCGCCTGCTTGAACGATCGGGCGTTTTCTCCGTCACTCTGCTGAGTAATACCCAGCAGGCGGTCTCGGATCGCTTTGCAGGCAGGCAGCTCGATGGCGAAGAGCGTTTTGCCGAGCTGGATACATTCAGCCTGGTTTCTGGCGCGCCCCTGATCCGCGGTGGGCTGGCTTTCTTCGACTGCCGTGTGGTCTCGACTTATCCAGCAGGCACGCATACCGTCTTCATCGGAGAAGTGCTGGCTGTGCAGGGCGGCGACCCGGCGGCTGAACCGCTGCTCTACCACGACCGGGATTATCACCAGCTCTGTTGATGTTCGCTTATTGATCTGGGCGGGGAAACGATATGGATGAGACCCTTTCTCAAGAAGAACGTTCCATCCTGCTGCGCCTGGCGCGCCAGGCGCTGGAAAGCGGCGTGCGCCGCCAGCCGCTGGAGCGATTGGACCTGGATGTGCTGCCCGAGCGGTTGAGAGGGCCAGGTGCGAGCTTTGTGACGCTGACCGAGCATGACATGCTGCGCGGCTGTGTGGGGGCGCTGGAGGCTTACCAACCGTTGGCGGAAGACGTGCGCGAGCATGCCATCGCTGCCGCGCTGGAGGATTACCGCTTCCCACCTGTCAGGGCAGAAGAGATCCCCTGGATCAAGATCGAGGTATCCCGCCTGACTGCCCCCGTCGCGCTGGAGGTTGACAAGCCGGAGGATTTACCGAAGCTGCTGCGCCCTGGGGTGGATGGGGTGGTCTTACGCGACGGGACGCGCCGGGCAACTTTTCTGCCGCAAGTGTGGGAGAAACTGCCCGACCCGCGTGAATTCCTGGGGCATTTGTGCAACAAGATGGGGGTGGACGCCAACTACTGGCGCTATCATAAATTGCAGGTGTATATTTACCAGGTGGAAGAGTTCCACGAGTAAGCACATCGCTTGTTCGTGACCCTTATCTGGCTTGCGCCAGCATTCAGAAAGATCCTTCCAGATCATGGCATGCCACATCCTTGATACGCTCGATCTCGGCATCCAGCGCCGGATCGAGAGGCTCCGGCTGGTGGGCAGCCAGGATCTGCTCCACGAGCGCTGCTGCGCGCTCTTCGAAATCCTTCGCTCCGGAGGCCAGCCAGCCGTCGTAGTTGTCGCGGTTCCAGGTTTTGGTGGGGTGCCATAAGGAATGCCGGAAGTGATGATAGGTGTGCTCATGATCCAGGAAATAGCCACCGGGTCCGACCGAATCGATAACGTCAAGTGCCAGGTTGAGATCATCTAGAGGGAAGCCCTGGGTGATGCGGCGAGCGAAATCGAACGCCTCATGGTCCAGCAGAAGCCAAACTAAGCTTCCTCCGTTGTCATTGCCCACCAAGCCGGCGTGCCCGAGCAGGTCTGCCCCGGCCAGCAAGCCGAGCAAAAGGGAAGCCATTTTCTCCATTCCAGCCTGGGCATCCGGCCGGCGGGCGTCCGTCAGGTTGGTGTTGACGTACACCGGCAAGCCATAATGCCTGCCCAGCTCGGTCATAGCCACCGCCATCAAGCCTTGCTCGGGCGATCCGAAGGAGATGATGCCGGTGCGCAGATCCATTAAGTGGGGGATGCCAGCGTACATGACTGGGTTGCCTGGTGCCAGCGCCTGGACAATGGCGATGCCAGCCAGGATCTCGGCATTAGCCTGGGCGATGGTACCAGCGAGAGTGACCGGTGCGGTAGCGCCGGCCATGGGCATGGCAGGTATGCTCACCGGCTGCCCGCAGGAGATGAATGGCATGGCGATCTCTAGCCCGATATCAGAAAAGGTCAAGGGACTGACCGGGTCCAGGTAGACCTCTGTCATTGGCGAGCGGCGTAGGGCTTCTTGCCCTCCCGCAAGGGCAGCATAGATCTCCAGGACGTACTCGCTGCTGGAGCGGTCGATCGGGAAGCAGCGCGTGGGCTTGGTCGTGTGTCGCGCCAGCTCGGCGGTCAGGACCACGTCTCGAACGGGCAGTGGAACATCGGAGGGCACGCCCATCGCCCCGACAATGGAGATATTATCCAGGGCGTCCCCGAGGCGAGCGGCGCGGCGAACATCCGCGAGCAGGGAGCGCGGCGGACCGCTGACCCAGGATCGAACCAGGCGATCTGCCCGGGGGATGAGATCAAGTTTGTTTGCCCCTGACCAAAGCGCGCCTGGCGCGCCGGACTGCGCCCGTACAAAGTAAATGATGGCGGGGCTTGGGATATTGCCCACTCGATGATCGCCTCGGGGAAATAGACGCGCTGGGCGCTTCGATCTACCCGCGCGCCACGCTCAGCCAGCGATTGCAAGACCATCTCGTGTGGCACCAGCGTGCCTGTGTGCTCCAGGATGTGCAGCGAGGCGCGGTGGATCTGTCTAATGTCAGCTGGGGAGAGCAAGTTGAGGTGAAGACTTGGCATCCGGGTTCTCCTGGCGATGGCTGGAAACCCTATTCTACAAGATCGGGGCTTTCTTGTGTGCTGAAAAAAGATGCCGGCGGCATGCTGGCATCCAGCGTCGCCAGAAAAGCCGGGGTAAGGGTTACGCCAGCCTGTTCGGCGGCGATCAGTATTGCTCCGGCAACAGGCTCTCGCTGCGCCAGGCGCACTTCGACCAACGGGAAGCGAGCATGGATTTCTGTAGTTATTCTGTCGATCAACAGGCTGTCCCCGGCTTTGAACAAGCCTCCCGAGAGCACCACCGGCATGGGGTGCCCGGCTAGCCCATAGCGTGAGAGCAAGGCAATCGGCCAGGAAGCCATATCGTGCGCAATCTGCCGGATGAGCTCGCCGGCTACGGCATCGGCATGCTGCTGGTGTGCGATAAAAAGTAGAGGAGCCAGGGATGCTTTATACCGGTCATCGGTACCTCCCTGGCTGAGCAGCCGAAGAAGCTCGAGAGGGTGGCTGAGGTTCTTCGCCTCAAGGACAAGGTCCGTGAGAACGGTAGGTTGGCCGCGTCCATCCTCGGCTTTGAGCACCGCCCAGAGCACTTGATGACCCACCGTGACCCCACCAGCGCCTTCAACGCTGAACCAGGCGGAGTGCCACTCTTGCCCATCCGGAGTGCGGATTGCGGCGGCAAGGTGGGTGCCGGCGGATACCACCACTCCGTAGCCCTCTGGGGCTCCAGCGCGCAACGCAACAGCCGCGTCGTTTCTGACCACCAGCCGCTGCACGAAGTGGCGTTCCTCCAGGGCAGTGGATAGCTCGGTGAAATCTTCGGGCCAATCAGCGCCTGCCAGCCCAAAACAACCGGTCACCTTCGAGGGAGATACATCTGCCATGAGCAAAGCCTGGCGGGTGGAGTCCTGGATGGCATCCACAGCTTGCTCAAGCGGCAGGTCGTAGCGGTCGCTACTGCCAGAACGGCCCCAGCCGAGTATCTGCCCGGAGGTATCTGTCACCAGGCAAATGGTTTTGGATTTCCCCCCATCTACCCCGAGCAGGGCAGAGAAGCTCATGCTTTCCAGCTCTTGCGCCACTCATCCAAGAATATGTCGATATTCTGCCAGGTAAGTGGTGCATCGATGGTGATGTTGTCGACCGGTGAGAGCACCAGCCCGCGCTGGACCGAGGCTTTCGAGGGCATTGCGGACCGCGCTACGGACATCATCTTCAGAGCCCAACTCGACGGTGATGGCTCCCGATACGCCTCCCCACAAACAGATGCGCTCTCCGATTCGCTTCTTGACCTGGACCAGGTCCGTGCGCCTGCCTTGCAGCGGGTCGATGCCGATGAGCACATCCATTCCTAACTCGAGGAACAGATCGAGCATCGGCTCCAGTCCGCTGGAGCAGATATAACCGAACTTGGCGCCATGCTCGTGTGCGAGATCCACTTCGCGCTTGAGGCGGGGGAGGATCTGGCGGCGGTAGAAGCCGGGTGTGACAAAATCACAACCTTCGTACCATGCCCGTTTGATATACAGATCGACGGGCGCCGATAGCACCAGGCGCATGCGCTCGATGTTCCAGCAGGTGATCATCTCCAGCAGCTCGCCGACAAAGTCCTCCTGCTGGATGGTGGCGACCATCAGCTCCTGCATGCCGACACAGCCAGTTGAGCATATCCATGCCCACTCCCCAGCCGCCGACCAGCGGGATGCCAAGGGACTCCGTAAAGGCTTGCGCCCGCTTGATCTCAGCCCGGTATTGGGCGGCGTCATCCTCCGTGGGCGGTGTGAGCAGATAGCTCAAAGCAGGAAGGTCATGCGCATCGTTCACCAGGCGTTGGGTGGCACGGGGTACCTGGTAATCATCGATGAATGGGATATGGTCGCCATGAGGCCAGTCAGTAGAGATGCGCACGCTTGTGGTCAGATTACCGGCGGGGGTGACGATCTCTTTGTAGAGCATATCCCCTTCGCGGCGCTCTCGAATCTGTACAGAGGAGTGAGGGCGCACAGGCAGACCGCGCAGCTCGGGGTGCTCGCGGCGCTGCTGGCGTGGCAGGCTGGGTATAAATAGATAGCTATCCAGTCCCATCTCCAACTCTGCCTGGGCGAGACGGTAGAGATCCTCGTCGAAGCGCTTTCTCAGGGCAGTGAATGACATGAATGCACAAGGCGTGTGGTCGACATCCTCAAGGTTGAAGGCGCGGTGCATGCGCTGGCGCGAACTGAGCGATTGCATTGGATCGTTCTCCTAATTAAATACGATATTGGTAACGGTCGCCGCGATAGGCGGTACGGGCATATTCTACCGGTTGTCCGTCTTCAAGAAAGCTGATCTGCTCGGTGACGAGCAAGGCAGCGGGTAGCTCTATTTCGAGTAGAGATGCATGCTCCTCATCCGCCAGTACAGCCTCGACCGTGCCTTTGCTGGATGACAGGCAGAGATGGTATTCCTGGCGTAGCAGGTTGTACAGGGATGCGTCTTGCAGGTTGTGCTCTAGCAAGTTAGGGCACAGCCAGCTTTTGATATAGTTGACCTGTAACGCCATAGGAAAACCATCAGCCAGGCGCAGGCGGCGCAGGTATATCAGCGGCATACCCAGCTCGACCTGCAAAGTGCTAGCCATGACAGTTGAGGCGGGTACCAGCCGGGCAGCCAGCACAGTGCTGGAGGCATGCATGCCGCGCAATGCCATTTCCTCGGTGAAGCTCATCAACGGGCAGCTTTCAGCTTGCTGCTTGTGCTCGCGGACGTAGATGCCCTTGCCCGGAATAGCGTAGATGAGACCTTCATCGATCAGCTCATCGAGAGCGCGGCGAACGGTCATGTGGCTGGCGCCGTAGCTGATGACCAGCTCGCGCTGGGAGGGGAGCTGGTCGTTGGATCTCAGCTCGCCACGCTGGATGAGGTCGATGATCTCCTCTTTGACCTTTAGATACAATGGGGTGGAGGTTTTAGTAAGCATTTTTCCTGCTCTCACAAATCCTGGACAACTTTATCCAGGTAGCGAAAACGTGGGGGAAGGCCGCGCTGCTGCGCCAGGGCAACGCTGAAGAGCTGCACAGGCAGGATGTCCAGCAGCAGGGCGAGAAACTCATCCAATCTGGAGGCACCTGTCGCGGCGGCAAGCACAGGCTCGTCCGCTGGCATGAAATAGCTGAGTCCATTCTCGACCAGTACGGTATGCGCGCCATAGCTGGCAAGCTCTCGTGCCAGGCGGTGTGAAGCATCCTGAGCCGGGCCATCCCCTGAGAAGATAATGGCGCCAACCCCCGGACCAGAGACCTCGATAAAGCCGTGCCTGAGCGCTCCGGCGCTCAAGCCAATGGCGGGAACCTTGCACCACTCTGCCAGGGTCTGGGCGGCTTGCAAAGCCGTGGCAACATGCGGTCCGTAACCGGTGCAGATAATGGTGGACGCCTCACCTAAAAAGTTCAGCCAGGCAGCGGTAAGCTCCTGGGTTTGGGAGAGGATCGCTTCCAATTCTTTTGCGACTGACTCCAGGGCGGCAGGCTCGCTGCCATCGCTCTCACCGGTCCAGAGGCGGATGAGCAGCCAGAGTAATGCCAGGCTGTTCTGGTAGGTCTTGCAGGCTACCAGTGTCTCCTGCTGAACAGCTATGGGGAGAACATGATCTGCGCGCTGCGCCAGGGGACTGCGGGTGTCGTTGGTGATTGCCAGCATCACCCGACCGCACTCCAGCCGGTCGATAAAGGGGATCACTTCACCGCTCGCGCCGGATTGTGAGAGATAGATTACTTCACGGCAGCGGTTCAAGATGGGTCCACCGTAGTATATGAGGTGGTTCGTCTCCATAGCCTGAGCGCGAATACCGCGGCTGTGCATACAAATGGAGGCTGCCAGAGCAGCATGGTAGGATGAGCCCATGCCGGTGAGCAGGGGAGTGGCTGGAGCGGGAATGGCAGGTAACCCCCTGCCAGTCTCGGGATAATATAAATTGAGCAGGTTTCGTAAAGCTGCCGGCTCCCCCAGGATATCCTGGTAAAATCCATTCACCTCATTATGAATATCTTGCATTGGTAAGGGTCCTTTTTCTGGCTGGACAGCCTAGCCATTTTCGTGTATACTGGTATAGTATTTAACTATACCAGTATAACCCAAGAACAGGCACACGTCAATAGAAGCCAAATCTGATCAATCCATCCATTGATCAGGTATAAAAATTAGGAAGAGGAGCACAGCCATGAATCCAAGCATCATCAGAAGCAAGCGCCCCCAGATCAGCCGCCGGGATTTTTTGAAATTAAGCGGAACGGCGCTGGGAGCCTCGCTGCTGGCTGCCTGCGGAGGTACCGCACCTGCCACCGAGCCAGCCGCAGCCACCTTCAAGGGCACACTGGACATGTGGGATTGGGAGTTCCCCGTCCGGCAGGATCTGGTCAATAAATACATTGAAACCTGGAAGCAGAAGAATGCCGATGTGGGGATCAATTACCTGGTCTACCCCTGGGCGGATATGGAGACGAAGATCCTGGCCGCCACTTCTGCGAAAAATGGCCCGCCACTATCGGATGTGATGTACTTCTGGCGCTACGATATGCAGCGCGGAGATGCCATTGTGCCCTACCCGGATGATTTCACGAACTGGGATGACCGGTTGAGCACGCCGTTTATGAAGGATGAAAATGGCAAGATCCGCGCCTTGCCCAGCGGGTGGTTCGTGGATATGATTTATTACAACACGGATATCTTCGAGCAGGAGGGGCTGAAAGGATCGGATATCCCCACACAATGGGACGATTTCGTCAAGTTCGCGCAGCAGCTAACCATCAAGGACAACGATGGCAAGGTATCGCGTGCCGGTTGTGCTATGAATGATTACTGGCAGCACGAATACCTGTGGCAGGGTCTGATCTACCAGCAGGGCGGCTGGTTGTACAGCGAGGACGGCACCAAGGCGCTTTGGGAAGAAGAGCCCTCGGTGAAATCGCTACAGTTCATCCAGGACTGGTACAACTCGTATGGCATCGACAGCCTCGAGCTGCCCGCCGGATATGGCGGTTTCTGCAATGATATGGCAGCCATGTTCATGGGTTCCGGCTGGAATACCGGTTTCTTCCTGGCGGAATTCCCGCAGATGGAAGGGCGCTTCGACACGGCGGTTCTGCCCACGTTCAGCGGCACCTCTGAGCCTGCCTACGGCGTAGCCAGCCCGGAAGAGAACTGGCAGGTGTTCACCAACTATCCCGAAGAAGAGAAAGCCGCCGCCTTCGCCTTCATCCAGCATATGATGGCGGGAGACGAGAATAGTGTTGCCTGGGCACTTGCGCAACAGTGCTCGCCGGATTCTAAGAAAGTGCTGGCTGATACGCGCATTACCGAAATCCCCACGATCCGCAGCCAGGCGCAGACAATGGACCATCGCGTCTGCTTCGGCGAGCGCCCAATCGAAGCTGAAAAACTGTGGCGCACGATGTTTGACCAGGCGATATTGGAGAAGCGGCCTGTAGCGGATGCCCTCCACGATGCTACGGTCGAGATCGATAAGGTGCTGCCGACCAAGAAGCGCGTCTTCACCGAACGCAATTACAAGCCAGGGGGGTAATATGAATACAGGTAGGCCAGCTCCGCAGAAATACCAGCGGGGCTGGCCTCATCACACCGGGCTCGACCTGCAGTTGTGCTTGGGTAATGCAGGCCGAGCCTGACATGTATGGCGACCGATAAGCAGGGCACTCCATGCCGAACAAGTACCGTACCAGCCAGAAAGAACATCGCAGCTCATCCAGCCGGCATAGCGACTGGAAATGGGGCGGTAAAAGCTGGATGCTGCTCATTACGCTGGGTCCGTTGCTGGCGGCTTACCTGCTCTTCTGGATCTACCCCATTGTCGCTACATTTTTCTATAGCTTTACGAATTGGGCGGGCTTCCAAACTCAGCACGCATTCATCGGCTTAGACAACTATAGCCGGGCGTTACAGGATCCCATCTTCCGGCGGGCAGTGGTCAATACCTTCATTTTCGCACTGGTGTACTTGCCGCTGGTCACCATGGGCGGACTTCTCTTGGCGATGCTGATCAATGCAGCGGGACGGCTCAAAGACTTGTTCCGCATGATCTATTTCTTCCCGGTGGTCACATCTGTAATCGCCACTGCCTTTGTGTGGCGCTACTTGTACCAGCCGCGGTTTGGTATCTTCAATACAATTTTGGAGGCTTTCCACCTCCCCGGGCAGATGTGGTTGCTCGATCCGAAGCAGGCGTTGCTTTCGATTGTGCTGTTTACTGCCTGGCAGAGTATCGGATTGAACATGGTCTGGTTCATGGCAGGGCTATCGACCATCGACGGCAGTTTTTACGATGCAGCCCGGGTTGACGGCGCCAACCGCTGGCAGTCCTTCCGGAATGTCACACTGCCTCTGCTGCGCCCCACGTTCGCATTCGTCTCCATCACCAGCATGATCAACGCCTTGCAAATCTTTGCGCCCGTGTACATCATGACATCCAGCGGTCTGACCTCTGGAGAATCTCCACCGGGTGGTCCATCGAACTCAACCATGGTCATCGTGTTGTACCAGTGGCTGACAGCTTTCAAGGAGCTGAATCTGGGTTATGGAGCAGCGATGGGGGTGATCCTGCTGATTTTTATCCTGGTGTTTACCTTGCTCCAGTTCCGCTTCTTCCGCACCAAGTGGGAGTATTAACTCCGATGAATAAGCGAAGCGTGCTGCTCCTGGTTTGGATCGTATTGGGCATTGGCTCGATCTGTATGCTTCTGCCATTCTATTGGCTGCTGGTGACTTCTTTCAAGGAGCAGAGGGAGATCCTGACCTTGCCGGTGACCTGGTGGCCATCAAGCTTCACGTTAAAGCATTGGGTCGATGCCTTTCGCATCGCCAGATTCGGGCGCTATTTCACCAACAGCGTGTTCGTCTCAACGGTTCTGACCGCCGGTAACCTGTTGACCTCCGCTTTGGCTGGCTATGTCTTCGCTAAGTACCAATTCCGGGGCAAGTCCTTTATCTTCTTATTCATCCTTGCTGGTCTGATGATCCCATTCTTTGTGCCGCTCATCCCGCTCTATCAGATGATGGTTACTTTCGGGTGGAGTGACAGCTATTGGGCATTGATCATCCCGGCGCTATACACGCCGTTAGGTATCTTTCTCATGCGCCAGTACATCCATTCGATCCCCGATGACCTGATCGATGCAGCTCGGGTGGATGGTGCTAATGAGCTGCTTATCTTTTTTAAAGATCATACTGCCGATGTGCGCCCCGGCATTGGCAGCCCTGGGGATCTTCTCCCTGATAACGAACTGGAATGATTTCCTGTGGCCCTTCATTGTTCTGGATAATCCTAACCTGTGGACGTTGCCGGTGGGATTGGCGCGCCTGCGCGGGCGTTTTGGAACCGATTACGGTTTGGTTATGGCGGCTTCTGCGCTCACCATCCTGCCACTGCTCATCTTCTATTTCATTGCGCAGAAGAGGATCATCGAAGGCATCGCACTGACCGGCTTGAAGGGGTGAGGATCGGGAAGTAGCAGCAGATACGGGAATCGCTAACAGCATAGGTGGGTAACAGGATGGGTATGATGGCACAACCGGTAAAACTTGGCGTGATCGGCTGCGGCGATGTCATGACGGCGTACATGGCGCATGCCAGGGAGCTGCGCGTGGATGGGCTTGTAGAAGTCACCTGGGCTTGCGATAGCCGGCGTGAGCGAGGGGAGGTGATGCGCCAGCGTTACGGCGTAGCACACTTCACTACTGAAGCGGATGAGTTGTTGTCTTCAAATCAAGTTGACGCGGTACTTGTGTTGACGTCTATGGAGTCACACGCATCGGTGGCGACTGCCGCGCTGCGAGCCGGCAAGCATGTGCTGGTTGAAAAGCCCATGGGCGTAAGCCTTGCAGAGGCTGGCGCGTTGCTGGAAACCGCCCGGAGCAGCCCTGGCATGCTGGTGTGTGCGCCATTTGTGATGTTCAGCCCGACATACCGCATCCTGTGGGAGCGGGTGCAACGCGGCGATATCGGCAAGGTGCTGACCGCCCGAGCGCGCTACGGTCATGCCGGGCCAACGTGGGGGTCCTGGTACTATCAAGGCAGCGGCGGGGCAATCTTCGACCTGGCTCCCTACAGCCTCACCAGCCTGACTGGCTTGTTGGGTCCGGTGCGGCGGGTCATGGCGATGACCGGCACCGCCATCCCCGAGCGGATTGTAGATGGCGAAATAGTGCCGGTGAGCATCGAAGATAACGCACACGTGCTGCTGGATTTCGGTGAGAGCGTGTTAGCGGTGGTCACGGCGGCTTTTACCATGCAGCAGTACCGCTCTCCCGGGCTTGAGCTGTACGGCGCGAAAGGCGTACTGCAATTGATTGGCGATGATTGGCACCCAGAAGGGTATGAGTTGTGGCTGAATGAGGTGGGCGCCTGGCAAGTGTATAAAGAGACCGATCCCGGCTGGTTGTGGACCGCCGGACTGCGGCATATGGTGGAGTGCATCCGTTCAGGGCGTAAGCCACTCAACAGCCCTGAGCAGGCGTACCACGTGTTGGAGATCATGCTGAAGGCGCGCCAATCCGGCAAGGAAGGCGTGGCTCAAACGATCCAAAGTAGATTTCCCAAACTGGAGTTTGAGCACGTCAAAGTTGAGGCGCGAGGTGAGCACCTGGTGCACGATCGCACGCACCGGCGTGACCAGTTCTTGGAGAGAGGGGATTAAACTTGCGTGTAATGCTCTACCGGGATCACAAACAGGGTGGCGCGCTTGGCGCCGGCTTCTTCAGGGGGGGTGGTATTGTCTTTTAAGCACCTGGATGGCAGCATCCACTTTGTCGTCCTCGACGCCGATCATCAGGGTGCTGGAGCCGCGCCGCAGAAAGCCGCCCGTAGAAGCGATGCGGGTGACGCGAAAGCCGCCGGTCACCAGCGCCTGGGAAACCGCATCGTTATCGCTGTCGCGGATGATGGCAACAATCATCTTCATGGCTAAAGCTCCTCAAAGCGGTCAACCTGCAAAGTGAATACTGTGGCGCCGCCGACGGTGATGGGGGTGGCAAGAGGGATAGGCATGGGCGCGCCTTCCAGGGGCGTCGATACGTATTCCACGCGCTGGTGACAATATTCCTGGATGGCGTTGACCGCTTCTTCCAGGCGCTCAGGGGGCAAGCCGACCAGCAGGGTTACATTGCGCCGTCCCAGGAAAGCGCCGCTGGAGGCGAGGCGGATGACCATCAAGCCGAGCGAATCCAGCGCCTGGACAGCTTTTTTTTGATCCTGGTACTGGACAATAGCCAGCATCAGCATGTGAACCGGCGGATTGGCGGCTGCCTCGCCAGGAGGAGGAGAAGCCGGCGCGGTGTCTTGCTTACGCACCTGGGCGTGGATCTCTTGTGGGGAGCGGAATTCCTGCATGCTGCCTCACCTTACCCTGGATGGATCTCAGTCCAGGGAAACCGTACAGGGTTGTGAACCGGTCACCTCACTCGCCTGCCCATCTGGAAAGATGACCACCGTCTTGTCTTTCTGACGGAGCACTGTCAATCCTCGATATTTTACCGTAACTGACCAGGGATAGGGGTTAAATCCGGTTAATTGCACCTTGCGGGGCGAGATCAGCCGCACGCCGAGCGTCTCCAGGAAGAAGCCAAGCGGCGCTAAGCCGCCCAGGATGTCGCGCTCGCCGGCGCCAACCCCGCTCTCGACATGATACGAGCGGCGAAAAGCGCCGTCGGATTTGAGCGCATCCACGATGGAGCTCATCAGGCGCCCGAAAAGATCGACTGCCTCCTGGGTATAGCCATACTGGAGCAGACCTTCGCCCACCAGCGTATTCCAGAAGAGCGACACGCCGCTGCAGGTTTCCGCTTCTGGGGACTCCGGTGGGGTCAGGCAGGTGGGCAAGCCACGCGGGCGCCAGAAGCGGTCTGGTTCCAGGATGCTGCGCTTCGCCAGCGCCTCCGCTCGCTCGGGCGATGGCAGCCCCGCCCAAAGCGGAACCAGGCAGGTGATATCCTGGTGCTGGTAATCCACGCTGTACAGCGTCACCTTGTCGGACGCGCCGATCCCTTGCACTTCAACATGCTCCAGGCGGGCATAAACACGCTCGCCAGTTAAACTGCCCAGCCCAAAATGCCAGCGAAAGCCTTCATCGCCCAACTGCTCGATGCGGTGCTGCCCGCCAGCGCTCTCGCCGTGAACGTACAGGCGGGGATGGATTGTGGCACTCTCACCGCTCTTGATGCGCACGAGCAAGCGCGCCGGTTGGGCGAAGCTGAGGTCCACCGGGATCGAGCCGGGTCCGGTGCGCTCGCCCAGCCACTCGCTGCGTGGGCTTTGGTGGCTGTCCCGGTCGATATAGCGGTAGGTGCCTGCCTGCTCATCCCAACTGCTCTCCAGGGCGGTGAGCATGTGCTCGGCGGTGGTCAGCAGCGCCGGGATGGGCTCTGAGCGCTCCAGCAAACGAGCAATCTCCACCAGGGCGAGGGTCTCACGGTAAAGCAAAGCGCACAGGGCAGGGCTCTCCGCGGTGGCGATATCCACGCCTAACGACCAGGACTGCCAGTTCGAGAAGACGGGATGCTCATCCAGACCAGCCTGGATGGGGTGGTCCCATTCGGGGATGCCATCCTGGTCTGCATCGTGGGCAGGGGTGAGCCAGGCATGCAGGAAGTCGAGCAGGTGGGGGAAGATCTCGCGTAAAAAGATCAGGTCTTCACCCTGCTGGTGGATGCGCAGAGCCAGGCTGGCAAGGATCGGCGGCGCCATCAGCCGGCTGCGTTGCCCTGCCATGCCGGGTTTCCAGTCTATCCGACCGTCTTCCTCCTGCGTGGACAGGTAGTTCCGCAGCAAGCCTTGCAGGAGCGGCGCCCCGCCGGGAAGCAGTAAAGTGGAGAGGTAATAAGAATCCAGGACAGGCTGACCGTTCCACAGGTGATTGAAATCGCTGCCATCGCCACGCGGGGAAAAGCCCTGGTCCGGCTGGCGGGTTAGGACATAAGAAGGGTGCGGGAGCCCGGCAGCCGGGGCGAGGAAAAGGCTGTATGCCTGGTTCTGGGAGAGCGCCAGGGCGGCGTCCCAATCCGGGTTGCCGGTGAAGACCTCAACCTGCCCGGAATTGAGCAGCTCGAGGCGGGCGATATCGGCGTCGAAAGGGCGCGCGGCTAGCTGGCGGGCTAAGTTGAAGGAAGCCTCTACATCCGTAAGGGCTGCCTGGCACCAAATGAAGCTGATGGCGGCGCCGGGCGCCAGCTCCAGCTCCTGGGATAAGGCGGGATAGGGGCTGCTGCGCGGCGTGGCGCCGCTGGTCATAAACACCACGGGTCGCAGGGCAGCGGATTGACCCGCCAGGACAGAAACACCTTGCAGCGCCAGCGGTCCCATGCGCTCGCCGTCTGTCGGATTGAGCTGGGCGACCCAGTCGAAGCGGAAGGATGCCGGCTCAGCGCCCTGGTTGGTAAAAGGCGAAGCGCCCGCAGAGCGACTGGGAGGTGGGAACCCAAACCTCGTCTACAACGTCTATGTCCGTGAATGGAGCATACTCGAGGTGCAGGTAATTGGGAAAGAAGCGACGCACGACCGGCGTTTTGGCAAAGGCGGCAGGATCGATAATATCCAGCTCATCCCGGGTGAAGCGCGGGAAGAGGCGCATGGAACGCGCCCGCAAGCCGTACGTGGTCTGCAAGCTGAGAGCAGGCGGCTCGCCACTGCCGCAAGCCAGCCGCCAGATCTGGTCATTGCAGTAATCGCTGCCGGGCAAGCGAGCATCGGAAGCCAGCGTGAATTGGTAGGGATCGCCGGGTTTCAAGCTCCAAAAGCGCATGCCTACATTTTATGGTATCTGGCGGGATTGGTCAAACGATTTTCACCCGGCGGAGCAGGCAAGCGGATCTTAATCCAGCCATAAGGTCGGCGGGCGGATTTTTTATGCTAGAATGGGAAAATCTACCTGGCAAGAGCCAAAGAGGAGCCAAGATGAGCGCAACCCCAACCCGCCCGCGCGGCCTATACTTCGAAGAGTTCGAGACCGGCATGCGCATCACCACTCCCGGACGCACGATCACGGAGAGCGATATCGTCAGCTTTGCCGGGCTGACCGGCGATTTCAACCTCGATCCATACCGACGCCGTCTACAGCGCCAGCTCGCCATTTGGGCAGCGGGTGGCGCACGGATTACTGGGGCTATCCATCGCCTCGGGGTTGGGGACGCGCACCGGCGTGCTGGAAGGCACGGTGATGGCTTTCCGCGAGATCAACGAATGGAAGTTCGTCAAGCCGGTCTTCATCGGCGATACGATCCACGTCGTTGATGGAAGTCACCGAGACCAAAGCCATGCCGCGCATCGGCGGAGGGGCGGTGACGCTCAAGCTGGATGTGCTCAATCAGAAAGACGAAGCTGTGATGAAAGGCATCTGGACGGTTTTGATGATGTCTAAACCGCCGGAGGGGTAAACGCGAGCTAGCACGCTCCTTGCACCCCACCTGATATGACTGACGACTATCCCACGCCTGACGAGAAAAAAGAGAAGAGCGACCGCTTCCGCCGCATACTGAGCCAACCGGAGGAGGGCGGCTTGCCGCCCTTCGAAGAGTTCGACCTGCCGGAGCCAGCCGACGGTGAGACGCTGATCTTCGACATCGAAGAGCCGGATCCCAGGCGTGTGATGGGCACCGACACCATGCCTCTGGAAGAGGCGCCGCCCTCTCAGCCGGCGCCAATCGAAGATGTGCAGGCAGCCCAGGAGGAAAGCGATACGCAGCCCATGCGCGTGCGCCGCCCACCGGCGCCGGCTGCGCAAGGCTCGGCAAGCGGGTATCGCCCAACAGCAAGCGGCAACACGCCGCCGCCCCCACCGGCGCTGGATGCCAACGGCATGCCGTTGCCGCGGCGGGTGGACGAGATCGATGTGGATGCCACGCGCGTCTCGGTTGTGGCGTACACGCGCGCCGCCCAACCCGCACCCACCCGCCAGGCGCCGCCGGCAAGCAGCACGCCTGCACCGCCTCCAGAAAGAGTACCGGGAGCTTACCTGCCCACCTCGGCTCGGGCGCCTCTGCCGCTGCCCGCCGGGGGACAGGGCAGCCAGCCGCCGGGAAGCAAAGCCGCAGCGGCGAGCCAGGATGCGTTCGATTGGCGCCGGGCGATCGGCTGCGGGCTGCGCCTGGCGATCTCGGGGCTGTTCGTGCTGGTGGTGATGGCAGTGTGCTCCGGGACTTTCCTCATCTACCAGTATTACAGCATCGCCCGCGACCTGCCCAACGTGGCAGAGCTGCGCCAGAAAGCCTCCACCTTCGAGACGACGCGCATCCTGGACCGCAACGGCGACCTGCTGTACGAGATCCTCGATCCCAGCGCCGGCAGGCGCACCTACGTCGCGCTGGATAAGATCTCTCCTTACCTGGTGGCGGCGACGATCGCCACGGAGGACAAGGAATACTACAGCCACCCCGGGCTTCGACGTCTTCGCCATCGCCCGCGCCTTCATCCAGAATTACACCAGCGGCGAGACGGTCTCGGGGGCTTCCACCATTACACAGCAACTGGCGCGCAACCTGCTCTTCACGCCCGAGGAGCGGGCAAGGCGCACCTACGACCGCAAGATCCGCGAGGCGGTGCTGGCGGCGGAGATCACGCGCATCTACTCCAAGGATGAGATCCTGGAGCTGTACCTCAACGAGAACTACTACGGCAACATGGCGTACGGCGTGGAGGCAGCCGCGCAGACCTATTTCGGCATCTCGGCAGACAAGCTGACGCTGGCGCAGGCGGCTTTCCTGGCGGGCTTGCCGCAGGCGCCGGCGGTCTACGACGTGTACACCAACCGCGACCTGACCTTCAAGCGCCTGGAGGATGTGCTGGTGTTGATGTACGAAGCCAGCCAGGAAGGTGGCTGCATCTACGTGAGCAACAGCCCGCAGCGCGTGTGCATGGACCCGGTGACCGCCACCCAGGCAGCCAACGAGCTGAAGAATTACGAGTTCCACACACCCTACGTGGAGATCCGCTACCCGCACTGGGTGAACTATGTGCGCTCGCTGCTGGAGAAGCAGTTCGACCCGCAGACGATCTACCGCTCAGGCTTCACCGTGTACACCACGCTCGATCCGCAGATGCAGGACGCCGCCGAGCAGATGGTGAAAGAGCAGGTGGATAAGCTGGCAGGGCAGAACGCCAAGGATGGGGCGCTGATCGCCATGCTGCCCAACACGGGCGAGATCCTGGCGATGGTGGGCTCGGCGGACTTTTACAACGAAGCCATCTCGGGGCAGGTGAACATGGCGCTCAGCCCGCGGCAGCCCGGCTCGTCGATCAAGCCGCTGACGTACGCCGCGGCTTTCGAGAAGGGCTGGACGCCCGCCACGCTGATCTGGGACGTGCCCTCCGAGTTCACGCCCTCCGGCAAGGCAGACGACCCGGGACCCACCTACAAGCCGGTGAACTACGACGGCAGGTTCCATGGTCCGGTGCTGGCGCGCACGGCGTTGGGCAGCTCTTACAATGTACCGGCGGTGAAGGCGCTCAATTACGTAGGCATCTACGACGACCCGGCGACGCCGCAGGAGGATGGCTTCATCCCCTTCGCCCGGCGCATGGGCATCACCACGCTGACGCGCCCGGATTACGGGCTCTCGCTGACGCTGGGCGGCGGGGATGTGACCCTGCTGGAGCTGACCGGGGCTTACGCGGCTTTTGCCAACAACGGCAAGCGCATCCCGCCGGTGGCGATCACGCGTATCGTCGACCATACGGGCAGCCTGGTGTACGAGTACCAGCAGCCGCCCGGCGAGCAGGTGGTGCGCCCGGAGCATGCTTACCTGATCAGCTCGATCCTTGCGGATAACCAGGCGCGCAGCCCGGCTTTCGGACCCAACTCGGTGCTGCGCCTGCCCTTCCCGGCGGCGGTGAAGACGGGCACGACCAACGACTTCCGCGATAACTGGACGCTGGGCTACACGCCCGACCTGGCGGTAGGGGTGTGGGTGGGCAACGCCGATTACACGCCGATGGTGGATAGCAGCGGCGTGACCGGGGCGGCGCCGATCTGGAACCAGTTCATGCAGGCGGCGATGCAGCAGCTCAACGGCGGCAACCCGACGCCCTTCTCGCGCCCGGGCGGGGTGGTGGAGAAGGTGATTTGCGCCATCTCGGGGACGGAGCCTTCGGAGTGGTGCCGGGAGCAGACCAGCGAGATCTTCGCCGCCGACCAGCCGCCGCTGCCCAAGGAAGAGGACCTGTGGCAGAAGTCGCTCATCGACACGTGGACGGGGCTGAAAGCTTCGGCAGCCTGCCCGGATTTCACCGATGAAGCCTTCACGCTCAACGTACAGGACGAGTGGGGGCGCAAGTGGATCAAGAACGACCGGGCGGGGAAGAACTGGGCGGAGGAGCTGGGCTTCGACGATCCGGTGCGCTTCTCACCCACGCGGGAGTGCAAGGCGGACGACCCGCGCCCCAGGCTGGCGTTTACCGCGCCCTCCGAAGGCTCGACGGTGAGCAGCTCGCCGCTGGAGCTGTTTGGGCTGGCGGACGCGACGCGCAACTTCAAGAGCGTGCGGCTGGAGTTCGGGCGAGGCGATGACCCGGTAGAGTGGGAGCTGCTGGCGGAGGGCGACGATCCGCTGCCTGAGGTGGAGAAGCTTTACACCTGGGAATTGCTCAACTTCGAGGCGGGTGTGGTGACGGTGCGCCTGTACATGGAGAGCACGGAAGATACGTACGCCGAGAAGGTGCTGCACCTGAACATCCAGGTGCCCACGCCCACGCCGACCCCGACGCTGACGCCCACACCGACCTACACGCCGACGCCGACGCTGGAGCCGACGCTGACGCCGACGGTGACGCCGAGCGAGACGCCGCACCTGCCCAAGGCGACGGATGTGCCGACGGGGACGGTGCCGCCGGATTCGGATGGATGACGATTGACTGTTGACGTCCCTCGACCTGCACTCAGGAGTGAACGTTGACGGTTAATACCAGATTGTTGGAAAGACCCGGTTTCCGAGAGAGGCCGGGTTTTTGTTTGCAGGCAGCTCAGACCTGGAGGCGATCCAGGCGGGCGCCGCCCGAAAGGGCATTCGTTTCTTCGTAATTGCCTTAGGAAAACGAATGCAAACGAATGGGTTTTCCTGTTAGGGGGTGGCACGCCGGGGTTGAAAATGCGAGGCACAGAGGCGTGGAAGAGAGCCAAGGACAAGCAGAGACACAAGAAGTATTGGGCTGACGAACATGCCCGGCTGTTAAGGTGCACAATCGAAGCTGGGGTATTGTAGAACAATTGTTCTATTTTGGGAAGGGTGATTTTTATTGACTTCCACCGGGATTTGAGATATCCTATTTTTAGAACGACCCTGGCTGACCAGGGAGACCACCCCACAAACTGTTTCGTCATCACAGGTATGCAACCCGCACCCCTCTCCGCTGTGACAACAGGGAAGTGGGGTGTTTTGCTTTCAGGAAGCGGGCGGAGAGGAGGAAGACGATGACTCGACAGATTTTCCCGTTCTCAGCGATACTGGTTGCTGGATGCGTGCTTCTCGTTGGGGCGTTCCTGCTGAGCGCCTGCGCAGCCTGCAACGCAGGTGGTCGCCGAGACTGTTGAAGTGGTGAAAACAGTGGTCGTGGAAGCGCCTGCAGCCTGCCCTCCCATCCAGGAGCGGGTTTCCGCCTCCCTGCCAGGCGAGCTGACCAGGATCACGATCCCGGCGGGGGCAATCGCTTTAAGTGATCCCGGAAACAGAGCATGGTGTGATACCAGCCAGCTCAAACTGGCAAAAGCATCCGTGATGGAGCTGGTCTCCGCCAACGGGTGCTTTACAGACCGCAATGACAATAGCTCGCCCTGCAGCGTGTACAATGCTCTGGCAGCCGTGGACATCCAGCCGGGCTGGGTGAAGTTCACCTCGCCCTCGAATGTGATGCTGGTCTACGATCTTTCCAAAACCGAGAACAGACCCTACTGCACCGGTACAGGCGGGGATTGCGGGGGCTATGCCATCTACCAGCTCAAGTCTTCGCTGCCACCCGCGCCAGCCTTAGCCTGGCGCTATGCCAGCCCGGCATCCCCGGTCTCCGGCTCTACCCCCGCATCGGCAGTGGGGCGCATCGACCGCTTATCAACCCTGGCGTTGGTAGAGCTGCCCCCGCCCCAGCTATTCCCGATGGTGATCACCTCGGCGCTGACCGTCGACTCGGAATTCATCCCTGATCAGCCAGAAAACCCGGGCGCCTTTTCGGTGGCCTTCCTGATCCGCGACGACACCCTGGGCATGAAGGACCAAACGCGGCTCTTCCGTTTTTCGGACCCCGAGATGCTAGCTCAGCGTCAGCGGTGCTTACCCGGCAGAATGCCTGGTCGCCGATGTCTACCCCAGCGTTGCGGAGCAGCTTACCTGCCTTTTCCCCAGCGGTATGGAGGTGATCCTGGTGAACGGCGCAGAGGATGTCGCCAACCAGATCAGCATCGCTCCGGTTACAGGGGGATACGAAGCGCGGTTATCCGCCACTCTGGAGGTGTATTAGGATGTCCTGCTGGGCTATTGTGAGCGAACCCGAGGTTGATGAGTCGACAGGGAATTGATTTACTCAAATCATCCTGGCTTGGCGCTTTGCCCTCTTCTGGACGGGGGAGAAGTTTGGTGAAGTTCTATTAGAATGATTCTTTAAACTATGGTTTGATAGGCCGTATGGCTAAGAAAGTATCTAAAAATTGGAAAGAAGAACGTCGCAAACGAGCCTGGGTGTTGTAGGCGGGCTGGCGCAGAAGCAAATTGCCGAAGCGATGGGCGTCACCAAAGGAGCGGTGAGCCAATGGATCAAGGCGGGCAAGGAAGGAGGGGAAGCGGCGCTTGCGGCTCGGAAGTGGAAGGGTTCGCCTCGCCACTTGTGCACGGAAGGACGGCAGCGCATCCCAGGATTATTGGAACGCGGGACGGAGAGCTTCGATTTCCGAGGCGATTTGGGGACCTGTCACCGTGGAATGATCTTCGACGCGATTTGGGTGTGAAGTACCACCTGCGACGTCAGCCGCTTCTGAAAGAGCTGGGCTGGACACCGCAGAAGCCTATTCGGCGAGCCAAACAGCGCAAGGAAGCCGAGATCCAGCGATGGAAGACAGAGCGATGGCCCGAGTTGAAAAAAAGGTGGTCCAAGAAGGACGAACGATCGTCTTCATAGACGAATCGGGCTTCTACCTGCTGCCGATGGTGGTGCGCGGCTACGCCCCTTGCGGTTGCACACCGATTTTGAAGGAGTATTTGTCCTATGACCATCTCTCGGTGATTGGCGTAGTGACGCCGCAAGGCAGGTTGTTTCTCCAGACCTACACTCATTCCATCACCAGCCGTGAAGTGGTTGCCTTTCTCGAGCAGCTACAGCGATTGATCCCGGGTTTGCTCTTGGTGATTTGTGATGGCAGCAAACTCAACGCTCGCAGCTAGACAAAGATTATCTGGCTTCTGGAGCGACCAAGCGCCTGCATCTAGAACGTTTCCCTGGCTATGCTACAGAACTCAATCCGACCGAGTGGGTCTGGAGCTATCTGAAACTGGCGGAACTGGCCAATATCGCATGCGACCACATTTCGGAGCTGGGGGCTCACTTGTGTAAGGCGAAGCTACGATAGCCGCCTACACCCAAATCCGGGCTTACTTCCACGGCGATTTCCATTAAACCTAATTCTTTCCCTCTTGAATTGGGAAGAAATGGTGTATATACTGATATTGGTAATTTTGTCAGGCGGTTTCAATCACAAGACGGCTTAGATTAACCTGGATTGATGGTGCCGCAGGTTAAAACGGACGTCGGCATAATCTCCTTCCGCCATCCAAACCGTAAATCCTCAGGTAGTTGATGGATATGCTCTGTCTTGAAAGGAGATCAGGATGAACCGCTTTGTGTCACTCGGAATAGTAGGAATTGTAATGTTGTTATTGTTTGCCTGCAGCCCCTCGCCGGTCACAATACCAGACGCAACCGTGACAAAATCCCAAAATACACCAGCCCCAACAGACATGATCCAACCCGGAGATATCATCAACGGTGTACTCATCACCACAGGTACCGACGATAGCACCTTTGTATTCGACCTCCCCTGGACGATGAATAATGGCATCGACATGTGTACCACCCGTGTAGGTATCCCCACCAACCCATCCACGTCCGTGTATGGTTCTACCCCTGAAGAACTCAATTCCAATTGGGAAACATTTACCTATACCCTCAGTATTGAGGGGCGCCCCGTCGATCTTACCGCTTTTGGCACCATCGACTTTGTCCATGAACGGACCGGGTTATACATGCGCGCTTATAACATTGCCCTCACAGGCACCGATCCGATCACACTCTCACTCCACGATATCGGAAGCCTGAGTGGCGAAGTCACTGATATGAATTTCCTCATCGCCTTCAAGCCTGGTGTAGAAGTAGAAGACCCTATCCAGCCATTGTCTACTGCGGCTGACCGCCTTGGCCAGCACCCCTACACCTCCGAAACAACCGATTTCAAACTACTGCTTTACCTTCCTGGAGAGTATGGTAAGGACCCACAGCAAACGTGGCCTCTGATCTTGTTCCTGCATGGATTTCCGAACGTTACTAAACTTGATTGGGTGCGCATCAAACCGATTGCTGCCCGATTGGATAACCAGCTTGAATTTCCTTTCATTGTCGCTTCTCCCCTTCACGCTGGTGAGAAGGAGCACTGGTCTCAACCTGAAGTAATGGATGCACTACTGACCCTTCTTACAGAATTACAAGCCGATTTCAAGATAAATCCTCAGCAGATCTATCTCTCCGGGATACTTGAAGGCGCCAACGGCACCTGGGAGCTTGGCCTTGCCCATCCCGAGCTGTTCGCTGCTCTCGCTCCTGTGAGTGGATATATGGGCTATCCTTTCGCTGTTCCCGAGAATATTTGCGACCTCAAGGATATGCCCATTTGGGCTTTTCACGGTGAGGACGATACCGTAATTCCCCTCAACGCTGAACAGATGCTCGTTGACGCGCTTCAAACTTGTGGAAATAACAAAATCCAATTCACTGTCTACCCCGATGCAAGTTATGATATCTACTTCACTGCTTTCGCTGATCCGAACTTGTATACCTGGTTGTTAGAACAGAGTAAATGAGTTGAACCGACCGGTGGACTTGTGAGCACCGAACAAGTCGTAAACTAGTGGGTCGTTTGGCTCCGGGATAGCCATAAGCGATGTCGGGTAGTATAATGCGCCAATCATCGGAATCGAGAGGTGAGCGCATGAGCAGGCGAAAAAAAGACCCACTCCGCACATTGACAGAAGAAGAACGCATCTGGCTCGAACGCATCAGTCGCTCGCAGAGTGAACCGGCCAGCCACGTCGCCAGAGCCAAACAGATTTTTGGGGTAGCCAACGGCTACTCGTATCAGGAGGCTGCGCTTCTCTCGGGACGAAGTTCCGGGGATGCCGTCTCCAACCTGGTGAAGCGCTTCAACAGGGAAGGCTTGAACGCAATTCAACCCCGGCACGGAGGCGGTCATCCTGCGAAATATGGCCCGGCCGAGCGCGAACGGATATTGAAGGAAGCCCGCCGGAAACCGGACCCACAGACGGATGGCACGGCCACCTGGTCCTTGAAAACTTTGTGTCAGGCGCTGCACAAAGCGCCAGATGGTTTGCCAGAAGTCAGTGAAGATACGATCCGTACCGTCTTGCGGGAAGCTGGCTTTAGCTGGCAGAGACCGCGTAGTTGGTGCGAAACGGGCAAGGTGATCCGCAAGCGCAAGCGCGGCAAAGTCACTGTGACCGATCCGGATGCGAGCGCCAAAAAAACCTGATCGAAAACGCGTATCGCCTGGGCGAAAAGCTGGGCTTGGCGGTGTGGACCGAAGACGAAGCCGGACCTTATCAGACCTTACCTTATCCGGGGGCAAGTTGGCAGCCGATGGGCCAGCCGGCACGCCAGCCTCATGAGCATATTCGGAATGGAACGGCAAAATTGCTAACACTTTTTCATCCTGCCAGCGGTTGAGTGCGTGTCAAGGGCGTCACCAGCAGCGCCAACGCCATATTGCATCCCTGGCTGAAAACGGAATTGAGCGCTATCCTCCAGTCGCTGCCCGAAGCGCCACCGATCGATGCCCACACCAATCGGCAGCTCTGGGAAACCTGGCAGGATGGTTTATCCTTGCCCATCACCCTGCCCCAAGAACTTCCGGCCTTGCGCATGCTTTTGATCAGGGATAATCTGCGCGGGCACTACACTCCCGATTTCGTCCTTTGGTTGTTTGCTCAGGGCATTATGCCAGTCTACACTCCTTTGGGTGGATCATGGCTGAACATGGCCGAGTCCATGCAGCGCACTTTGGTCAAGCGTGGATTGGCAGGACAATACCCTGAAACACCCTATCACATCATCCCCTTGTTGGAAGGTGTCGCTTCTGGTTGGAACCAGGATCCTACACCGTTCGAATGGGGCGGTAAACGCTTTGCCCGCCGCCAACGCAGCCGGCAGCGACGTCATGCTTTAGGTGGTTCCGGCGCTTGCACTCGCCGTCCAATTCGCCATCGACCCAACCTGTTGCAGAAATGGCAATCTTCATACCAAACGTCCCACTAGTTTGCGTAACCGCCACTGATTAACTTGAGCAGGAAAAACTATATCGAATATTCGAATTTGTGATAGTGGATCACTAAATTTAATGCAACCTGGATGAATAGATGCTATAGTAAAGACAAGATTGTCAAAATCATCACCCTTTGAGGTGAAAATGTTGGTCGAATTTATTCGACGTGGAATCTCGGTTAAACTCAAGATGGTTCAGCCAAAGTTTTCGCCTGGTTTGGGCGAAATTGATGGCAAAATGATTTCGACGTAGAAATCTCGGTTTAATTCCTAAAGGAGTTCGAAATGACAGTCAATACAGTCTCAGAAGTTCAGACGACCCAAAAAGAACCGGAACGCGAGCTGCGTATTTTTACATATAAAGCCCCCCAGGTGGTCTGGCTGATACTATGCATATTCGAAGCATTGCTCGCCCTGCGCTTCGTCTTGAAACTGAACGGGGCCAAACCGACCAGCCTGTTTGCCGCGGTTCTTTATGTTTTCACCGGCCTTTTACGGCTGCGGATTTTCCAGTTTTGATCGGGACACCCGCAGCTGGCGGCATGGTACTGGAAGTCTCGACTTTGATCGCCATGCTGGTCTATGGCTTGATCGTATGGACGGTTGAAAGAATAAACTTTGTGATCTTCTCTCGCCCGCGCGGACCCGTCACAGAAACCACCACCACCGCCCAGCACACGCATGTATAAAAGGGATGATAGTCATTTCTAGATACCACTCATTCCCCATCCGCAGAAAATAGCCCTTAAAAGCTGAGCGACGGCAATATACTCGTAACGCTGGGTCATCTTTTCTACTATATTGCTTGAAGACCTCTCGGCTCGCTTGTCGTTGGATACTCTGGTATTGCACCCTGCGTGTTTCCAGGTTTCTAGTTGCAGGAAAATAGAAATACTCTTAGTCCATCCCTTTCAAACAATCACAAGCCGAGGAGGACCATTCGCTCCTGAAGGCACAGGTTGAGGAAACGTACAAATTCGCGTTTCTTATCATTGTCGTCCGCTTATAGATAATTATACAATTGTGTGGGAATCGGCTCTTAGCAATATAACCTTTCATGGCTCAACCCGTTGTTTTGATTTAAACCTCCCGAAAAAATCATTACAGATGCCCCAATTTGTGAAAGTGGATCACTAAATTTAATGCAAGCTGGAGGAGATTATGCTATGCTTAAACCAAGATTGTCAAAATCATCACCCTTTGAGGTGAAAATGTTGGTCGAATTTATTCGACGTGGAATCTCGGACATACAACCCTTTTGTCAAGATTATCAATGGGACTCGTCAATCCTATTATTGAAAGGAGCAACTTATGAATGAGCCTAGTTTGGCGGACAGGACCTTTCACATCATTATGAGGCGTATGGTGGAGACCGGTCAGGCTCCCCACTTCACTGAGATAGCAGCTGACTTAGGTGTATCCATGGAGGAAGGGCGACAGGCGCTTCATGCATTGATAGGGATAGGTTTAGGGGGTTGGTTATATCCGGGGACGGATCTTATTGTCTCAATGGCACCCTTTCACAATTTACCAAATCAGTATCAAATCACCATCGATGGTCATCAGAAATGGTTTGCCCAATGAGCTTTCGAATCGCCAGCGGTCTGCTGGCTTTTCCCAGGTAAAACAATCCATCTTGAAGCGCCCTGTCTCGATTGTGGCGAACCGATCCGCGTGGATTTCAAGGACGGGGAAGTTCTGAACTGTGATCCCGAGGGACTGATTGGGCATGTGTCTGTTCCCCTTCGCAAATGGGCAGAAAATGTAACCTTCACCTGAAGTACCATGCACTTCTTCCGGTCGGAAGAACATCTACGGAACTGGGCTGGTTTTGACGAGGAAAAGGAGGGCGGAATCATTTCCCTATCTGATCTTGTCAAGTTGACTTCTATTGATCACTTCCGAAAGCGATTGGAACCTGACTATATTTCACGCTACTTCGGGGTTGGAGAGTCTATGAAAAAGTTGCAAGAGATCCGTAAGAGAGATCCATATTGGTCGCCCTAGCCCGGATGTGGTCTATCACCCAATTATAGAAGCTTTCGACACATACTGAAAAAGAGAAAATCACATGCCATCCACCGCGTGACAAACCTTAAGGAGGCAAGCCATGGCCTGGATGAGTCAGCATAAGAACTGGGTTCGTATGCTGGTATTTGTGCTGTTGCTGATCGCCATCCTGGGTCCCTGGGCATACGAAGGCGACGGCGTCCCGCCACCGTCGTACTGCCACCCTCCTTTTCTTCTCTTAGAGAACGGCAACTGCGTTGGACGGATGTCGGGTGCCTTCGTTCTTTCTTTTTCTACTCTGGCTATCCCATCATTGATTTCTCAATTCTTATCAGGAGAGCTTGTACTCTCCGAACGTGGCCGGTAATTTCTAATACTCCTCCCGGCTTTACTTCTAGTTGTACTGCCCGTGACCAGCACCCTGCTGTGGGTGCGATCCCCAAATCGCCGGTTTTACCAGATATTCAGTGTGATTTCCTGGGGGCTGGCGGTTGGATTGGGAAATAGTTTACAATTTTAATTATTGCTGTATACTGGATTTGTGAAGGCATTGTTTTTCCGATGAGATCGCTGTCTCAGCAAGGAGGAAGACATGTCCAGCACGTGCGTTTTCTCAAACATCGCCTGCGCCCTGGTGCTCAACCTGTTGACCACCTGCGGTCTGAATGCTACCCCCGTTCCACCCACCTCCCCGCCTGAACCGATGCAGCTGCCGTAAGTAAATTTCTTTATCCAGGATACCCTGAGATATCTCAGGTTGATATAAAAAAATCTGGGTTCCTACAGTAGATTATCCCTGCGATCAACGCGATACTGCATTCCACGCCAATGTTGGTACGCATCACGAGCGAACCGTTTTCAAATGCTCTGAAGGCTGCCAGAGGTCAACCAAACATAGTGCAAGTTCAGTTTTTTGAAAGGAGACTCGAATGGAACAGAATAAGGCAACCAATATGCTGTTAGCCGTCCTGCTCATCGCGTTTACCATTGCATTTGGCACTTTTGGCGAAGCGGGAGCTAAATACAAGCCGCTCAAACATGTCATCCCGTGTCCGAACGCCGAAGTTAACTCTTCTGGGGTTATCCAGGAGGCGCTCGAGACGGCGGAGCAGTGGGAGACCGTTTCCTTGAAGCCTGTACTTACTACCTGGCGAAAGCAATCGTGGTCGACACAGCCTTCCATGGGGTGCTGCGAGGCGCCGGCAAGGACCGCACGGTATTGAAAATTCTCCCTGGACACCAGATCGACGGCATACTGAGTAGTCAATGGGCGGACGGAAAGCTCGCAAGCACCCTCTTCTACTTTGATATCCCGATAGGACAATCTGGGGACATCACGGTCTCCGATTTCAGTATCATAATAACCGAACCTGAGCCGGCGGGTTACCAGGACGATCAAGACTGGTGGCAACATGCTCTTTACAACCTCTTCTTGATTGGCGGAACAGATGTTAACACTAGATTTGAACGCCTTAAACTCGTGGCTTCTAGGGGACAATTTTGGGGCTGGTACAATGTCGCTCATGCCTTCCACATCATGGGCTATCTCGACGATTACATGAAGGGAAACCACACTATATCCGACGTTGATTTCGAAAACATGGCAGTTACCTACAACATCTTCCGCCAGGAGGATAGCAGGATCAGTGTTACGAACAACACTTTCACTAACGCTTTATACGGACCATACATCTGGGACTGTAGCAACTGCCGGGTCGAAGTCACCTCAAACAAGATTGGCCCTTTGGGAGGTCCTTACGATGGGATTGGAGTGATTATTATCCAAGGAAGCGAGAAAGCTCCAGAAGAGCCTTCCACTTTTCTCGTGGCCGGCAACTATATCGAGGTTAATGGGGATTTCGATCCGATGGGCGTTTTAGTTTCTCAGGGAGGTTGGGAAACACCGGCACCGTCAGCCTCCTCCATGGTTACCGTGACCCACAACGACATCCACACACCAGGCGATGGCATGATCCTGGAAGACTGGATTATCTACTCCACGGAATCGGAACATTGAAGACGCTCGTCTCCAGCAACCACATTACTATGGACGGAGCATGGGGCGGCATTCAGCTCATTCACGGACAGGGCGCGGTGATTACCAACAACCGGATTACCGGTACAGGGGATGCGGGCATTTATATGGGTGCAGTGGGTGATTTCGTCGACAGTTGCATAGTGAAAGGCAATAATGTAAACCACGTCGTTGCCAATGTTGCCCCAATCTGGCTTGGTGAAGGCACCTCCAATTGTATCGTAATCGGAGGAAAGACCAAGACGGACGTCCTAGACCAGGGTACGGGAATATTCTGGTCGAGGCGAACAATATGACTGGAGCGGCGCCAAGACTCGGAATCTCAAAGTGCAATGAATCGACGGATGGAATACGCAAGACAATGCCCCGCTGAGCCAAATCAAGACGGGTGGACAAGCTGCAATTGTGCTCCAACATGGCACCCGTAAGAACCTGAGCGTACACTCACCTCGACCTTGGCTCAACTCGGCCTGATTCTCGAAGCCCGGATTTACCCCAGTCCTGTCTGTCGAAGCCCCAGTTGATTTGGGCTAATCTGTAGTACTGTTTCATCCATCAACAGCCCGCCTCCTTCAGTGAAGGAGGCGGGTGGGTTTCGAAGAACAAAGGGCTTTCTTACCGGTACCTGGTTTCGTCTTTGGCGATCAGGAGGGTTGCATCATCCTGCCTTTTATACCTGGGCACCTCCCAAAAGCGCCGCCAGGAAATCCCCCAGCAGAAGAAACAAGATGAAGACGGTAGGGAGGATGGCAAGCCTCGCTGACACAGTTCTGCCACAATCCTTTGGTATACTGAAAAAGATGAAGAGCAAAGCGCCTCGCATTCTGGTGGTGGATGATGAGCGGGCAGTGCGAGACCTGCTGGTCTACAACCTGCGTAAAGCTCACTACGAAGTGTCGACGGCAAATGACGGGCGCCAGGCGCTGGAGCTGGCGCGCCAGGCCGAACCTGACCTGATCTTGCTGGATCTGATGTTACCCGAGGTGGACGGTCTGGATGTGTGCCGCGAGCTGCGCCATGCCTCCAAGGTGCCCATCATCATGGTCACGGCCCGTGGCGAGGAAGTGGACAGGGTGGTGGGCCTGGAACTGGGCGCGGACGATTACATCTGCAAGCCTTTCAGCGTGCGAGAATTGATGGCACGCATCAAAGCCGTGCTGCGCCGCTCTCAACCCGAAGAAGTGGAGACCGTGCGGGTGTTGACCGGCCGTGGTGGGCTGCGGCTGGATGTGGAAAAGCACGAGGCTTTCGTGGGCGATACGCTGGTCCCGCTGACGAAGCTGGAGTTCGATCTGCTCCACATGCTGTTGCTCAATAGCGACCTGGTGCTGACCCGCGAGCGCCTGCTGGAAGAGGTTTGGGGTTATGACTTTGCCGGCGACACCCGGGCGGTGGATAGCGCGATCAAACGCCTGCGTGCTCGCCTGCGATCCATCGATCCTCAGGTGGATGCCATCGAAGCCGTGCGTGGCGTGGGCTACAGGCTTCGAGGGGGTGACTCCTGAAGCGAACCCTAGGCGTTCATCTGACACTGAGCTACTTGATCGTGATCCTGGTCGGGATGGGGGTTGCGATTGCCTTGGTGTGGCTCACGGTGGAAGCGCTGTACATCGACGCTCAGCGTACGAACCTGCTGGCGCAGGCGCAACTGGTAGCGGCAGCCTTGCGCAGTGATGCACCTGTGGCTGAAAGCTCTGAAGCATACAGCCAGGCGACCAACGTGCTTCCAGGCATTCACACGCGGGTGATCGACCCCAGGGGTGCGGTCCTGATTGACCTGGGCGAGCCTGAGGGCACCCTGGAGGCATCCGGCCTGATCCTGCCTGAGCTGGCTCAAAATACGGCGGGGCAGGTGACGGCTGAGGAGCTGGCCAACCGGCCTGAGATTGCCCAGGCGCGGCTCGGGCAGCCGGCTACAGCAATCCGCAGGGTGGAAGTGGCTGGAGGAAAGCGGGTATTGTATGCAGCCGCGCCGGTGCTCTCTGCAGATGGGTCTGTCGTGCAGATCGTTTACCTGGCTACGCCGTTGCCGGATACCCAGTGGAGCGCCTTGCCGGTTGCGAGGCGCTGGCAGCTCGGCGGTGATGCTGCTCATCTCTCTCCTGCTAGCCATTCTGGCGGGGATGTTGCTGGCTCGCCGGATATCTCGCCCGTTAGAGACCCTGGCGCAGGCGGCGCAGGCGGTCAGCGCGGGGGACCTGGAGCCAGACAGTGCCAGAAGACCCGGGGATTGCTGAGCTGGCGACCCTTGGCAGGGCATTCAATGGGATGACCAGCAGCCTGCGCCAGGCTGACCAGGCGAAAACCGCATTTATCTCCGATGTCAGCCACGAGCTGCGCACCCCACTCACCGTGATCAAGGGGACGATCGAGACACTGGAGGACGGCGCCCTGGACGACCTTGCCGGGCGCGGCCCGCTCCTGGCCTCCATGGCCCGCGAGACCGAGCGGTTGATCACCCTGGTCAATGACCTGCTGGTGCTGACCCGGGCTGACGCCGGGGCTTTGAATTTGAAGCTCGTTGATGTGGACCTGGTCATGCTGGCACGCAGCCGCTGCGAGCGCCTGGAACATGCTGCCGCCCTGCGGCAGGTGAGCCTGCGCACCCTGACCAACCCGGGACAGGCGGGAGCAGGATTCTTACCCGGTGCTCGCCGATCCGGATCGCATCGCCCAGGTGCTGGATAACCTGCTGGACAATGCCATTCGCTATTCGCCCCCCGGCGAGACGGTGACGGTAACGATCACGCGGGAAGCAGACCAGGTGGCGTGCCGGGTCAGCGATGCCGGTCCAGGGATCCCACCCGAGCACCTGCCCTTGATCTTCGAGCGTTTTTACCGGGTCAGCCCGGGGCGCGGGCGCGAGGATGGAGGCAGCGGCCTGGGATTGTCGATCGTGCGCAGCCTGGTCCTGGCGCATGGGGGGCGTATCTCTGCCAGCAGCCATGAAGGAGAAGGGACAACGGTAGCATTCTGGCTTCCAGCGGCAGAAAGTGACACACAACCAGCCTTATCCTGACACCCTCCTGACTTGAACCCGGATTATCCTGAGAGAGTAGCTGAGGGCGACCAACCCAGGCTCTCATAATACCCAGGAGGATGATCCGATGAAACCCAACCGTAACCTATGGAACGTAGCTGTGATTTGTATCTTGGTCGTGCTTGGCTTGGAAGCCTGGCACCCACAGACAAAGGCGATTGCCAGCCAAAGGACGGCTGACCAGGTATGCGATAGCAGCCGCTCGGTGCACGTCTCGGGCGCGGCGGTTGTCTATGTCACCCCAGACCGGGGCCTGCTCCAGCTTGGGGTCCAGTCCAACGGCGGCAGCCCGGATACGGTGCGCCAGGCCAACGCTGAGGCTATGCAAAGAGTGATCCAGGCGATCCGCTCCCTGGGTGTGGCAGGCTAAAGATATCGCCACGGATAATTACCTGGTTTTCCCGGTCTACGAGGATTACAGCTCGCTGGTGATCAAAGGCTACCGGATCGACAACACAGTTTCGGTCACCCTGCGGGATGTAAGCCTGGCGGATGATGTGCTGATTGCGGCTCTGAAGGCAGGGGCAAACGAAGTACTGGACGTCCAGTTTTATTCCAGCGAGCTACGAAAATATCGAGACGAGGCACGCGCCCTGGCGATGAAGGCTGCGGGGGAGAAAGCCGAAGACCTGGCGAGTGCAGCGGGAGCGCAGGCGGGCTGCATCCTTTCCATCAGCGAGAATAGCTGGTCGCAATACTATGGCTCGTGGCGGGGTGGGCGGGAGACAGCTTTGTGGGCGCAGAATGTGATCCAAAATGCCAGCTCGCTTGAGGTCGAGCAAATGCAGACGGGCGACTCGCCAATCACTCTGGGGCAGATCGCTGTGCGGGCGGAGGTAGAGGCCAGCTATAGCCTGTGGTGAGGAGGAAAGGGATACACCTCCTTCGGGCTGTGCCCTCAGGATGAGGCCAGCCCCTTCCCATAGGAAAGTGGAGAAAACGCGGAGCAAGGAATAATGCTCAGGGAGCGCAGGAAGCGCAGCGTCCGAAGTACCCATTTTCGCTATCCATACTGCCTTAGGACGGGAAGGGAGACAGGAATATTGACATCTGCCAAAAGATGAAGTGCACCCTGTAGTATTGGTTGAGCGCTTCCATAATTGCACGTTGGTTGGGTGTGGATCAGTTGTTGCGAGTTGCAGCACGGAGGAAATCAGTAATATTGTGCAAAATGGCGCGTATAATTGAGAGAATTTGTTGCGTTAAAGGATTAATGCAATGGACTGGATCAAGTACAACCCCCCGGCAGAAGCAGTGGATGTGCTGGAAAACTGCCCCAGCGTGAAGATCGTGAGCTCGACGGCGGAGCTGCTCGAGATGGCGTGCGGCGGCGATAGCTGCTCGTTCGATGTGGAATATGATGTGCCCGGCAAGGGTCCGGTGGTGGAGGCGACGGTGAGCCGCGTGCGCAACGGGCTTTCGGTGAACTACCCGGATGCGTATATGCGCCGGCGCGATCCGGACTGCATGCTGATGGGCGACGATATGCCCTCGGATAAAGAGAGCTTCTTCGGGCGCTACGGCAGGGACTTCCACGAGGTGCGCGACGAGACCTTCGCCTGGCTGAAGACGCAGGAGCTGGCGATGTTCGGTTTCCTGGCAGGCGAGCGGGGGATGGGGCTGGATGTGCTGGCGATCGCGCCGGCAAACGCGGCTTTCTTCGCCCTGGGGCTGGCGATGCTGCAAGGGATCACCCCTTACGAGGAGATCTCGCCGGACTTCAACCCACGGGCAGTGATCTACGTGGCGCCGGTCTTCCGCCACACGCATTTCGAGGGAAGGCAGGTGGTGGTGCACCACCGGCTGGACGGGATGCACGAGCTGTTTTCTTACAACCTGTACCCGGGTCCGAGCGCCAAGAAGGGCGTGTACGGGATGCTGCTGGACCTGGGGGAGCGGGAGGGCTGGATGACGGCGCACTGCTCGACGGTGCAGGTGATCACGCCGTACGACAACGTGGTGACGATCATGCACGAGGGGGCGAGCGGCGGGGGCAAGAGCGAGATGCTGGAGCAGGCGCACCGCGAGACGGATGGACGCTTGCTGCTGGGCGAGAACCTGGTGACGGGCGAGCGGCGCTACCTGGAAATCCCGCATGGCTGCATGCTGCGCCCGGTGACAGACGATATGGCGCTGTGCCACCCCTCGCTGCAGGATAACAACGGCAAGATCCGCGTGACGGACGCCGAGGCGGCGTGGTTCGTGCGCGTCAACCACATCAACAACTACGGGACGGACACCTCGCTGGAGCGCATCACCGCCCAACCCAACCAGCCGCTGCTCTTCCTCAATATCGACGCCGTGCCCGGCGGCAGGGCGCTGATCTGGGAGCATATCCAGGACGCGCCGGGCAAGCCCTGCCCCAACCCGCGCGTGATCATCCCGCGCCACGTGTACCCGGATATCGTGGATGGGGCGGTGGCGGTGGACGTGCGCAGCTTTGGGGTGCGCACGCCGCCCTGCACGCGGGAAAAGCCCACCTACGGGATCATCGGGTCTGTTCCACCTGCTGCCGCCCGCCCTGGCGTGGCTGTGGCGGCTGGTGTCGCCGCGCGGCTACGAGAACCCGAGCATCGTGGGCCTGGAGGGGATGGAGAGCGAGGGGGTGGGCTCGTACTGGCCCTTTGCCACCGGGCAGCGGGTGACGCAAGCCAACCTGCTGCTGGAGCAGTTCACCCAATACCATAACACGCGCTATATCCTGACGCCAAACCAGCACGTAGGGGCGTGGAAATGCGGGTTCATGCCGCAGTGGGTGGCGCGCGAGTACCTGGCGCGGCGCGGCACGGCGCGCTTCTCGCCCGACCAGATCCGCCCGGCGCGCTGCGCCCTGCTGGGGACGACGCTGCACCAGCTGCACGTGGAAGGGCGCATGATCGCCCGCTGGTTCCTGCAGGTGAACACGCAGCCGGAAGTGGGCGATGAAGCCTACGACCAGGGGGCGGAGTTGCTTTACAATTTCTTCCAGCGCTGCTTGAGCGACTTCCTCAAGCCAGACCTGCTGCCGCTGGGCAGGCAGATCATCGAGTGCTGCATGGATAAGGGCTGCGTGGCAGATTACGAGACTTTAATTCCTTCGGAATAAGGTCGTTTGAAAGTTGAAATTTAAACGCATCCTGGGGCTGGCGCTGAAGACCCGGCTGGCTGGGAGCGGCAAGGCTTTCAAGCTGTACGGGACATCCACCTATTTCCTGGGGAACCGCAAACCCTACCTGGAGGACTGGGCGACGCTCTTTCGCCTGCTCAAGGAAGGCAAAATCAAGCCGGTGATCGCTGCTCGATTTCCGATCTTGGAGGCAGCGAAAGCTAACGCGCTGCTGGAGAGCGGGGAAACTGCTGGCAATATCGTCCTGACGGCGCCAGAGCGGGTCGCCTGAGAAGAGTCAGGTAGCAAGCCACTGCGCGCTGAAGACAGTGACCGCCTGACCGGCGAGGATGACGCGCTCGCCTTCCAGGCGGACGTGCAGCACGCCGCCGCGTCGGTGAAGCCTGGTAGGCGACCAGCTCGCTCTTCTTCAGCTCGGCAGCCCAGTAGGGGGTAAGGCAGCAGTGGGCAGAGCCGGTGACCGGATCTTCGATAACGCCGACACGCGGGGCAAAGAAGCGCGAGATGAAATCGTAGCCGGGCGTCGTGCTGCGCGCCGTGACGATGACGCCGCGCACCGGCAGCTCGTTGATGGCGGGGATATCCGGGTTTAGCGAGCGCACTTCCGCCTCGCTGGCGACAAGCACCATGTAATCATCAGCATCTTGATAGGTAGCAAGCGGCTTTACCCGCAGCGCTTCCGCTAATGCAGGCACATCCACGGCTTGAGGTGGGCGGGCGGGGAAGTTCAGCTCGATCCAGTCTCCATTGCGCCGGGCGGTGAGCAAGCCGGACAGCGTGTAGAAACGCGCGGTCGCGTCCAGCGGCAGGCGCCCGGTCTCCCACAGGGCGTGGGCGCTGGCGAGGGTGGCGTGCCCGCACAGGCGCACCTCAGCGGCGGGGGTGAACCAGCGCAAGCGGTAGCCATCGCCCTCGGGCAGCAGGAAGGCAGTCTCCGAGAGGTTCATCTCCGCCGCGACGGACTGCATCCAGGCATCCGGGCGGGGATCCGTCGAGGAAGCAGACGCCGGCGGGGTTGCCGGCGAAGGGGGCGGCGGTAAAAGCGTCGATTTGCAGCATGGTGAGGGGTTGGGTCATGGGGGATCTCCAGTTATGATTGAGCGGCGAAATCAGCGGTTGTTGTACCAGGGAGCGATGCATCAGCGTATTCTTGTTTCCAAATTCAAGGTCGTTATGCGATAATACTCAAGATTGAACGACATCCAAAAACCGGCCGGCAGCCATAAACGGGTGGGCGAACGGTCAGGCTGGATCATACCATTGATTAGGGAGCTAATGACAACCATGAAGACCTGCCCGGCATGTGCCAGCAGTAACGTCGACAATGCTGCCTTCTGCAGCCAATGCGGAAGCCCGCTGGATGCGACCCGTGAGGGCGGTCCCGCAAAACAGCCTATACCTTTAGAGCCGGCTGACGAAGTGGCTGCGCCACCCGAGCCACAGCCTGCAACCTCCGCACAAACGATTGCGCCTGCGATCCGCCTGCCAGAATCTCCCGGGATCGAAGAGGAGAGACACCTTGCCTTGTAAAGGCGCTGGGTGGTTTCTTCGGTTGCCTTTTCGGGTTAATTGCCGGTTTGTGCCTGTCACTCATCTGTGTTATACCGGTGGGGTTTGCCATCAGCGGCGGGCACGGCTCTTCTGGACTTCCCGTTGCGATTGTCGTCGTGGTTATCGTGGTCATCATGACAACGCTGTTGGGTATTGCGATCGGTCCCAGTTTCTTGGGGAAAATATTTGCATCGGTGGGCGATACCTTCAAGTGGATGAGCGGCTCTAAGAAATAATCTGTCACGGATTGCAGGGAAGGAATTACGAAGAGGCTGCCCTTATTTCAGAACAAATTCTCCCCCAAGAAGATTATTTTCGGACTTCTTCAAGTTTCAGGAATTTATCCATCCATCACCAGCGGCAGACATCAGGCAGCCGGTGGTGGGATGGCGAGCGTCTCGCCGGGGGAGAGGATGCGCACTTCGACCTCGGGCGAGGAGCTCTTGGCGTGCGAGGAGAACTCCAGCGGCGGGAGGTACTGGAAGCCGAGGCGCATCCAGCGCATGCCAATGGGGATGTAAGTGCCCCAATGGATAGGCACCGCCAGGCGCGGGTGGAGCAAGGTGAGCGCTTCGGCTGCCTCTTTGGGTCCCATGTGCAGCTTGCCTTTGTCCGGACCCCAGCCCCAGACCGGCAGCAGCGCCAGGTCCAGGTTCTGGCTGAAATCCGCCATTTCAGGGAAGATCTGGGTATCGCCGGGGAAGTAGATGCCGGCTGCGCCGCGCAAGACGAAGCCCAGGCAATCAGCCTGCAGCCCGAGCGGGCGGCGGCTGGGGGTGTGATAAGCGGGGACGGCTTGCACTTTAACCCGCCCGATGTTGAAGACCTCTCCCAGGCTGATCTCCTTGACAGCGACGGAAACCCTGGCGCTGCATGAGGTCGCCAGCGCCGCTGGGG
Organism: uncultured Chloroflexia bacterium; assembly: GCA_963702535.1. Taxonomy (GTDB): domain Bacteria; phylum Chloroflexota; class Anaerolineae; order Anaerolineales; family UBA4823; genus CAVPDG01. The sequence continues at coordinate 345,840 of CAVPDG010000024.1, forward strand.
ACGTAGATCAGCGGCGCCTCTCCCAGCGCCTGGAGGGTGGGGATATCCAGGTGGTCGTAATGCAGGTGGGAGATGAGCACGGCGTCGACATCCCGGTAGAGGGAGGCGTCCGGGCTGGGGGATGTGCGGCGCAGGTGGTAGATGCGCGGGCGGAAGACTGGGTCGGTGAGCAGGCGCGCCCCGTCCATCTCGACCAGCAGGCTGGCATGACCGAGGTAGGTGACGCTGGCGAGGGGGGGCGGATCGATCTGCCATGCTGCGACGCTGCCCCCGGCTTACTCAACCGGGGTTGCACTCTCCCAGTAATAATCGAACGTACGCTGAAACTCGGAAATTGCCTTGGGGTCCTCCGTGGCGAGGTTGTACTCCGCCAGACCGGCATCGCCATAGGCGCTGTAATGGAAGTTCTGGCTGCCCACGATGAGCAGCTCCTGGTCTACGAGCAGGGCTTTGGTGTGCATGCGCCCGTCGAAGTAGCGGATCTCCACGTAGCCCTCCAGCCCGCGGCGGGCAAGCTCGTCTTGCAGCACGCGGATGGCGACCGCGTTCTCGATGCCGTTCATGTTGACATCCGTCACCAGGATGCGCACGGGGATGCGGTTCTGCTCAACGGTATCCACCAGGGCGCGCATCCACTCCAGGGCGTTGTCGTAGGTGCAGAGATCGGGGAAGACGGCGCCAAGGGCGCACTGCAGCTCCAGGGAGAAATTGACCTCAAAGATATCCAGGCTCTCCTGAGCGGAGTGGATGGCGGCGACGACGGCTTTATCCGAATTCGGGGAGGTTTGTATTGCGGAAAAGTGAGAACGCCACGCCTCCGTCCTGCGGCAGGGTGTAGCGCCGCACTTCGGGCACGTGGCTCGCCTGCGCCGTGGTGAATGTGCAGGCGAGGTTCCACTTGCCCAGGATGGGGTCCATGGTGTTACATTGCACCTGGTTGGCGCCATCCCACATATCATCGAAGGCGTCCAGGCTCATTTGCGCCACCGGACCGGTGACTTCGAGCGCCAGGTCGACCAGACCGATTCCCAAACCGGAGGGGTGCAGCTCGGAGTAGTGCAGGTAGCTGTAGTTGAAGCCGGCTGCGGCAGCCGTCTTGCCATCAATGACAATGAACTTGGTGTGGCTGTGGGGGAATTGCCCATCGAAGTTGGCGATTTCGACCTTCCAGCCCAGCTCAGGATTTTCGAGCTCCGGGAGACCGGCGGTCTTGAGATCTTCCAGCACATTCCAGATCTGCGAGCCCCACTCGAAGTCGGAGAGCTCGGGATAGTTGCCCAGCAGGATGCGCACGGTGAGACCGCGCGGGTAACGAGCCGGGTCTTGCTTGAGCTTGTTATACAGCTCGACGACGCTCTCGCCGAGCAAAAAACCGGGGCTGTCGTCCTCGACATCTGTCGACGTACTCCATGGTGGTGAAATCGACCTCGTATTGCGCCTCGGAAACAGCACGCGAGACATCATCGTAGCTGCCGTTGAGGGTCGGCTCTTCGCCGGGAACGCTGGGGGGCGGGTTGGGCGAAAAGAAGATCGATTGGAAGGTGTTCTGGCAGTAGGCTACAGGATCGGCCAGCCGGGCGGAAAAGACCGCTGGTCATGACGTCCAGGATTGCCTGCGAAGCGTTGCTGAGCGGCTGGTCCAGGCAGCGATAATCGGGCTGGGCGGCGAGCGAGCAGCATGCCTGCGCCGGAGAGGGCGTCGTTCCAGGCAAGGCGCAGGCTATCCTGGCTATCGCGCAACGACGGGCTGCGAGGCGACGGCGGGGCGGGTGGCAAGGGCGGGTGCGCTCCAGCCTCTGTCCAGGCGCAGGCTATCGTAGAGAAATTGCCGCTGGCAGTCATGCCGGTGGCTTTCTCGACCTGGCTGGAGTACCAGGCAAGGTGCAGACGACCACTGCCATCCTGCGCTATGGCAGGGGCGGAGCTGCACGGCGGCCCGCCGAGGGTCTCTTCGTTGCCGAAGGGCAGCGGCGCGGGTAGTGAACCTGGTCTATCCGCACCACACCAGGCGGCTTGCAGGGCGTCCTGCCCGTCGACGTACAGGGCTGGCGAGGCGCCTTCGCCTATAACGGCGGGCGTGTTTTGCCATGCCCCCTGGCTGTACTGCTGGAGCAGCACCTCGCCGCTGTTTTGCGGGGCGTATGCCAGGAAGAAACTGCCGGCTGCGTTCACCGCCAGCGCCAGGGGCGAGGTGGCGCCGTCTGCAGCGCCAGGGTTGGGGATGCAGCCGCTGGCGACGGGCGGCGGCGTGAGACCCGCCTGCCAGGTGGTATAGAGCAGGGCGCCATCGCCGGCATGCCAGGCGACCAGGATGCGACCATTCTTTTCGACGGCAATGGCCGGCTGGACGGCTTCCGCTGCCGGCGGCTGGCTGGTGGAGCGCGCAGGAGAGCGCCGCGGCGTCTGAGAGCGGGGCGGGCGGCGAGCATAGCACCCCCGCTACAACGGCTGAAGTATACCGTGGGCGGAATGCCGGACGGGGCGGCTTCCGTCCAGACAACGTACCAGGCGCCGGCAACGCCGGTGACGACCTGCGGGTTCAGCGAGGCGTTGGTAGGCCGAGCGGGAGACGTTGATGGGCGACGACCAGGATCCAGGGCGCCGGTGGGGTCGAGCTGGGCTGTGGAAATGATACACCTCGCTGTCGCCAGACGCTGCCCTGCACCCAGGCGAGCGCCAGCTCGCCAGCTGAGGCGGAGGCCAGGGAGGGCGGATACAGCAGGATTGGGCGTGGCGCCAGGGCCTGAACGGCAGGCTGCCATGCCACGCCCTGGGTCTATACGGCAGCGTGGTGGAGAGACTGCCTGGCTTGATGGCGACGAAGCGGGTCAGGCGCGTGGTAACGGAGAGGACCGCGATGAAGGCGATCGGCGATCGGCAACGCCGACCCAGCGCCAGAACCAGGCTCAGCTTTGCCGGGGAGGCTACCATCGGACTGGCGCTTGCGGGAGAGACGGTGGTACTCCCAGCCGAGCGAGGCGCCGCCGAAGAAATGCAGGGCAACCACGGCTGCCAGCAAAAAGAGCAAGCCGGTGATGCGGTAGCCCTGCCCGGCAAGGCGACCGGATAGCCAGAGCAGCAGCCCCGTGGCAACGCCGCCCAGCAGGTAGCCGAGCATAGCAGCCAGCATGACGCGCCAGAAATGGCGCCAGCCAACGCTGGTGAGCCCGAGGAGCAAGCCGATGAGCAATCCGTAGAGCAGACCATACCCGCCCAGGAGCACCGTCACGCCGCGGGGACGGACATCGGCATTGTTGTTATAGAAATAGAGCAGGGCGAGGATCAGCAGGAAGAGCACCAGCAGCAAAGCCTGGAGCAAGCCAAAGGTGAGGCTGCCTGAGAGAATGTAGCGGCGGCGGGGCGCCTGGCGGTCGATGCGCAGCAGGGTCAGCCCGACCAGCACCCCCTGCGCCACGCCACCCAGGATGAGCAAGAACAAGAATAGAAAGATGCCCCACAGCAGCTTCTGCAAGACTTGCTCCTGGGGCAGCAGCCCGAGCAAGCTACGGATGGGCAGCAGGCGCCCGCCGAGGAAAGCCACGAGGAGCATGGCGATGCCGCCCAGGATGAAACCGAGGGCGCCGGTGAGCATATCCCGCCAGGTTGAAGCTCCCGGCGGGGGCTCGGGTAAGGTAGTGTTGGGTTCTTCGATTGAATTTTGCACGAGAATTATCCGGAGGCGAGCGAGCGACCGAACTGGCGGCGCTTCTCTTTGAGTAAGCGGCGGTCGACCTTCACATACTGGCCGCGGCGGCGGTCTTCGATGGCTTTTTCATAGACGGTGAGCATCTTTTCAGCCTGGATGCTGCAATCGAACTGGCGAGCTTTCTCGGCGGCGGCGGATCGCAGGCGGGCGCGCAGGGGGCTGTCTTCCAGCAGGCGCAGGATGGCGCGCGCCAGGGCGTCGCTGTCGTTATGGGTGAGCAGCCCCTGGACGCCCTCTTCGACAACATCCCGGCTGCCGGTGGCGCGCACGGCTGCCACGGGAAGCCCGGCTGCCATCGCTTCCATGGTGACTAAGCCTTGCGTCTCGGAGACGGAAGCGAAGCAGTAGATATCCCCGGCTTTGAGGTGGGCGGGGATGTCATCGAAAGGCACCAGACCGGTGATGATGACACGCTCGCGGATGCCGAGCTGTTCCATGTAGCTTTCCAGCTCGTGGCGCAGGGGACCATCGCCGATCATCAGCAGGCGCACGTCGTCGTATTTTTGGAAGACCGGCGCAACCGCTGCCAGCAGCGTCTTCCAGTTCTTTTCCATCGAGAGGCGACCGTTGGTGACGAGGACGCGCTTGAGCTCCAGCCCGTACTTGCGACGGATGGGGGCGCCATCCGCGTCCTGGTACGGCGCCAGGTTGATGCCGGTGGGGATGGTGGTCGATTTGTCGACGCCGCAGTAATTCGCCAGCATCTGGCGGATATTGTCGCTGGGGGTGACGACGTGCTGGCAGCGCTCAATATAACGCGCCAGCAATTCGACCATCATACCCTGGATAAACACCTGGCTGAAGGGCAGCATGTAGCTGTATTGGGTGATGCGTGTGTGCAGGGTGAAAACCAGGGGAATATCGTGCTTCTCCGATTTTTCCACCGCCACCTGACCGAGAAGCACCGAGTGGTTGCTGTGGATCACATCGGGTTTGAGGGCGGGCAGCACCCAGTCGATGTAAGGCGAGACGGGCAGGGAGAACGAATAATCGTAGCGCGGGATCTCGATGCCCGGGTAGCGGAAGATGAACGGCTCGCGGTCTTCATAGCCACGCGTCTCCTGGGCGAAGACGAACACCTGGTGCCCCATCCGCGTGAGAGCATCCCGGAAGGTGCTGATCGAGCGCACAACGCCGTTGATATTGGGCTTGTAGGTATTGGTGAAGTGTGCGATATGCATAAGCAGTGGTAGTCTCTGAATTATAACTGCAAGTATAGCACTGGAAGCGGGGGAGATTCAGGCTATCCCGAAACGTTGCTTTGACGCTTTTCTTGCTGGAGAGCAGCGATGTCGTACGAGCGGCGCAAGAGGGCGATGGCACGTGGGATGTCGGCAGCTTCTTTGAAGTAGAAGCTGACCCACCCGCTCTCTGACAGTAGGTGATGGGGCTGCGCTTGACCGGCGGCGACGATCTCTTCGCGCACCTTGACCGGGAAGGGAATATCCAGCAGGCTATCTCCGTGAATGTGTCCCAGCTCGCGCCTGCCCAGGCGGTACTCCACACCCCCAAAGCGGTGGGGTGCGACGCTGGCGCCATTCCAATCTAACACCGCGGCAGTAATTTGCGCTTGCGCACCCGGGAATGCCATCAGGAGAGCCCTTCGAAGAGGTCTGCCATCTTAAATCCGGGCGGCGAGGCGGGCCAGGCGAGGGCGAAGTGCTCTGTGCCCATCATACGCTTGACGGCGGGCTCGGGAAGGCGGCGGAAGAGGTTCTTGGGACCGAACTGGGTGCGGTGGCAGTTGAGCGCCTGCCACTTATCGTCCACAGTGGCGGAAACATCCAGCGTGACGGTGACCTGCTCGTCGGGCCAGCCGCGCTCCTCGAAGCTGGCGAACTGCTCCACGTCCTCGCCGGCAGCGGTGAGCTGCTGGCGCATCTCGTGGAAGAAGGAGCGTGGGATGGCGGTGTAGAAGAGGCGAGAAGCCTGCCAGGGCTGCTCTCCCTCGATTCCGGGGGGGTATGCCGGGTCGGCAGCGAGGTGGAAGGCGGAGACGGTATGCTTGTGGATGGCGATGTGGTCGGGGTGCCCGTAGCCGCCGTTGGGCTCGAAGGTGACCACCACGTCGGGGCGGATGCGGCGTATGGCGCTGACCAGCGAGCGCACCACTGCATCCGCAGGGGCGTTGATGAAGGCGCGTGGATCCTGGTTCTCCGGCGTGCCGACCATGCCGGAATCGCGGTAATCCAGGAAGAGCAGCTCGCGCACGCCCATGGTCTCGGCGGCGCAGCGCAGCTCCCCTTCGCGCACCTCGCCGAGCGTCTCGGGAGTGGCGAAGCTGGGATCGGAGATCTCGCCGACCTCGCCGCGCGTGGCGCAGATCAGGGCGACCTGCACGCCGGAAGCGGCGTAATGCGCGAGCGAGCCGCCGGTGCCGAAGGCTTCATCATCGGGGTGGGCAAAAATGGCTAATAGGGTAGGTTTTTCCATAGGTTTCAACTCTGAGAACGAGATTGGGCTGAGGGAAATTATACCGTTATACTCTGAAATTAAACAGGTGACAGTCACTTCGGGAGCACTCAAAAGTTGTTGTTGAATTCCGGTTTTTGGGGTTGCGAGCGGCTAGCCGCTCGCAACCCCAAAAACCGGTAACAACCTTTTAGTGCACCCGTCACTTCAAAAGTGACTGTCACCTGTACTCGGGGAGGAGAGATTGGATTAAGCCGGTACGGCAGCTTCTTCCTTGATGATCTCAACTTCGACGTTGATGTTGATGGCATCGCCGACGAGCATGCCGCCGGTCTCGAGGGCGACGTTCCAGGTGAGTTCCCAATCCTTGCGGTTGATCTTGGTGCTGGCGCTGAAGCCGGCGGCGGTGGCGCCCCAGGGGCTCTTGGAAATGCCGTTGAAGGTGACATCCAGGACGACTTCACGGGTGATCTCGCGGATGGTCAGGTCGCCGTAGATGCGCCCGTTCTCGGCATCCACCTGCTCGATGCGCTTGCTCTTGAATGCCAGGTAGGGATAGGCATCGGCGTTGAGGAAATCGGGCGAACGCAGGTGACCATCGCGCTGCGGGTCACGCGTGCTGATGCTGGCGGCCTCGATCTGCACGTCGACGGTGGAGAGGCTGGGGTTGGCTTCGTTGAAGTCTACCGTACCGGTGAACTTCTCGAAATCGGCCGCGCACGGTCGAGATCATCATATGGCGGACGCTGAAGGTGACTTCTGAATGGGATGGATCGATTTTCCAGGACATGACGGTTTCTCCTTGTTTTTTGTTGTGGTTGGTTTAGAGCGCCAATGGCGCTCGGATTAATGATTTGAACTGATATCTTATCATATACGATTGCTTAACATTAAACGAATTGAATAAAAAAATGCGACTATGCCTGCGCGGCTTTGCCCTGCCCGAGCTTGCGGCACAGGCTGCCGAGCGTCTCCTGCTCCTGGGGAGACAGGATGGACATCTCCTCGGTAATGGCTGAAACCTGCTTGGGAAAGATCTCCCCGATGAGCCGGCGACCCTCTTCGGTGAGCTCCACCTGGATCTTGCGCCGGTCTTCCAGGTCGCGCATGCGGCGCACCCATCCGTGCTTCTCCAGGTTGTCGATGACCATGGTCAGGTTGCCGGAGCTCCTGAGGATCTTGGCTGCGAGCTGGTTCTGGCACATGCTGCCCAGGTGGTAGAGCGTCTCCAGCACCCCGAACTGGCTCTCGGTCAGGTCGCCCAGCGTGCCGCGCTGCGAGAGGCGGCTGCCCAGCAACTCCACGGAGCGGGTGAGCTTGATGAAGGTATTGAGCGCCAGGGTTTCCTGGGGGGGACCGGAGTAGTGGGTTGGCATAATCGTCTCTACATCAAATCGTTTGATATTGAAATAATATCAGGGGAGGGGCGATTTGTCAAGGGTTTTTTACGAATTTATCCGAGCAATTTCCGGGCTGTTTCGAGTTGCTCCTGCACCGCCTGCGGCGCTGTGCCGCCAATGGCGCTACGCCTGCGGGTAGACCGCTCAGGGTCGAAGATGCGCTGTACATCGGCGCCGAAATCGCCCAGGGAGCGCCAATCTTCCATGCTGAGCTGGTCGAGGGGTACGCCTTTGCTGGCTGCCAGGCGCACGGCGCCTCCGGCGGCGCTGTGCGCCTCGCGGAAGGGCATGCCACGCTCCACCAGCTCATCCGCCAGGTCGGTGGCGAGCATGGATGCGTCGATAGCAGCGCTCATGCGCTCCGGCTTGACCGCCAGCGTCTCGAGAGCGCCCGCCAGGACGGGCAGGAGCTGCAGCAGGGTATCGGTGGCGCTGAAGACGGGTACCTTATCCTCTTGTAAATCCTTGTCGTATGCCGAGGGCAAACCCTTGAGCGTGGCGAGCAAGCCCGCCAGCCAGCCGATCAGCGCGCCGGATTTGCCGCGCGCCAGCTCGAAGACATCCGGGTTCTTCTTCTGCGGCATCAGGCTACTACCGGTGGCGTAAGCATCCGACAGCTCGAAGAAGCCGAACTCGGCAGTCGTGAAGAGCACCACGGCTTCCGCCAGGCGGCTGAGGTGGACGCCCGCCAGGGCGCAAATAAACAGGTACTCGGCGGCGAAATCGCGGTCGGAGACGGCGTCCAGGCTATTCTCGGAAGGACGGTCGAAGCCGAGGGAATGCGCCAGGGCGATACGGTCGACCGGGAAGGCTGTGCCCGCCAGGGCGCCGCTGCCCAGGGGCAGTACCGCCAGGCGCGGGCTTAAGGTCTGCCAGGCGCTGGCGGTCGCGCTGCAGGGACCAGAAGTGGGAGAGCCACCAATGGGATAGCAGGATGGGCTGGGCGCGCTGGAGATGCGTATAGCCGGGCATGAGCGTATCCATATCCGTCTCGGCGCGCTGCAGCAGCGCGGCTTGCAGGCCGCGCAGGGCGGCATCCAGCGCGGGAAGGGCTTGCAGCAGCCACAGGCGGAAATCTGTAGCCACCTGGTCGTTGCGGCTGCGCCCGGTATGCAGCTTACCCGCCAGGGGACCGATGATCTCGCCCAGGCGGCGCTCCACGGCGGTATGGATGTCTTCATCCGATTCGACGAACGTGAAGCTCCCGTTCTCAAACTCCCCGCGGATGGCTTGCAAGCCGGAATGGATTGCAGCGGCTTCGTCGCCGGTCAAGATGCCGGCTTTGCACAGCGCTTCCGCCCAGGCGAGCGAGCCGGCAACATCCTGCAGTGCCAGGCGCTGGTCGAACGGCAGGGAGGCGTTGAGCGCCCAGGCGCCGGGATCGAGCTTGCCGCTGAAGCGGCTGCCCCAGAGAGTCATATCCATCTCCTTCTAAATTCCCGAAAACATGGGATGCAGTGCGGGCGCAGCCCCCACTGCATCCCATCTTGCGGTGTTCACTTGTACCAACACTCAGTCGCGCTTGAAGCGGCTGTAATCTGGCTTGGGCATGTCCATGCCAGAGATGGGCAAGCCGTTGAGGGCGCGCACCTTGAGCGAAAGACCGTAGAGGTGGATGAAGCCCTCGGCGTCCGACTGGTCGTAGACGTTCTCCTGCCCGAAGGTGGCGAAATCCTCGCGGTACAGGCTGAAAGGGCTGCTGCGCCCGGCAGAGATGATGTTGCCCTTGTATAGCTTGAGGCGCACCTTGCCGGTGACCGGTCCCTGGGTGCTGTCGACGAAGGCGTCCAGGGCTTCGCGCAGCGGCGTGAACCACAGCCCATTATAGACCAGCTCGGCGTACTTGACGGCGACGACATCCTTGTAGTGGCGTGTCTCGCGGTCGAGGACCAGGGATTCCAGCTCCTGGTGCGCAGCCATGAGGATGGTGCCGCCGGGGGTTTCGTAGACGCCGCGCGACTTCATCCCCACCAGGCGGTTCTCGACCAGGTCGACACGCCCGATGCCGTGCGCCCCGCCCAGGGCGTTGAGGCGGGCGATGAGGGCGGCAGGCGCCAGCTTCACGCCGTCAACCGCCACGGGCGTGCCCGACTGGAACTCGATCTCCACGTAGGCAGGGGCATCCGGGGCGTTTTCCGGGGCGACGCTGATCTGGAACATATCCTCTTCCGGCTGGTTCCAGGGGTCTTCCAGCGGACCGCCTTCGTGGGAGAGGTGCCACAGGTTGGAATCGCGGCTGTAGATGGATTTGATGGTGGCGGTGACGGGGACGTTGTGGGCGGCGGCGTATGCCAGGGCGTCCTCGCGCGAGCGGATCTCCCACTCCCGCCAGGGGGCGATGACCTTGAGGCGCGGGTCGAGCGCCATGACGGTCAGCTCGAAGCGCACCTGGTCGTTGCCCTTGCCGGTGGCACCGTGGGCGACGGCATCCGCAGCGACCAGGTGGGCGACATCCACCAGGTGCTTGGCGATCAGCGGGCGGGCGGCGGAGGTGCCCAGCAGGTACTTGCGCTCGTAAACCGCCCCGGCGCGCAGCATGGGGAAGAGATAGTCGGCGGCGAGCTCTTCCTTCAGGTCGCGCACGATGAGCTGGCTGGCGCCGCTGTTGAGCGCTTTTGTCTCCAGGACGGTCAGATCTTCATCGCCCTGCCCGATGTTGGCGCAGAAGCAGATCACCTCGCAGCCGTAGTTCTCCTTGAGCCAGGGGACGATGACGGACGTGTCCAGCCCACCGGAGTAAGCCAGGACGACTTTTTTGACGTGGGGTTTGGGTTTGGATGCCATTTTCTCTCCTCTTCGATCTCTCACTGCTGGATGGGGATAAATAAAGACAGCCCTCTGAGAAGAGGGCTGTCTGGGTGGACTCGATCGGCTGATCAGGCTGATGTCCGCCGTCCCGCGCAAGGAACGACCCGGTCTTCTCGGGGAGAAGCAGGCAGCTTACGACGGGAGCGGAGGACGCCGTACTGGAGAGCCATAATGGGCGGTATTCTAACAGCCAGGGCGGGATGTGTCAAGCTGGATGAGTAATCGATTAGAATATTTCTTAACGGCTCACGAGACAGGAACGAGCGCGCTGGCTGTGGCGTTAACAACCCGATGAAAGCAAATCCCCATCGGAATATTCCCCGGGCAGGAGAAGCCCAGGGGAGAAGGAGTTCGAATGAAGAAATCGTTTTACCTGAAGAGTGGAATATTGGCAGCCCTGGCAACCTTGCTGCTGGCTGCATGCGCCAGCGCCCCATTAGAGCCGGCGCAGCCTGAAGCGCCCCCGGCGAAGACCGAGGCAGCCGGGATGGAGAAGACGCTGTTTGTGGGACCTGCGCTGGTGGATTGCACCGGCGTGGCGCCGCAGAAATGCATGACGGTAATGGAAGACCCGGCGAAGGGCTACCAGCTCTTCTATGGGAGCATCGATGGCTTCGACTTCCAGGAAGGGTACGAGTACGAGCTGGTGGTGCGCGTGGAGACGGTCGAGAACCCGCCGGCAGATGCCTCTAACCTCAAGTACAGCCTGGTCAAAGTTGTCAGCAAGACACAGGCGGGACCAACCGCCAACCCGGAGGTGAGCATGCCTACCCAGATTTACAAGCTTGACTGGTACCTGAACGACCAGGGCGAGAAGACCGCCGTGCTGCCCGGAACGGAGATTACCCTGACATTCGATGACGGTCGCATCGCCGGATAAATCGGGCTGCAACCAGTACGGCGGAGGGGTCGAGATCGACGGCAACTCGATTAAAGTCGGTGCGTTGATGTCGACCATGATGGCTTGCGAAGAGGCTGTCATGCGCCAGGAGCAAGCTTACCTTGCCGCGCTGGGCGAGGCGGCGACCTTCGAGGCGACTGACGAGGCGCTGACCTTTGCCAACGCGCAGGGACAGATGACGCTCTCCTTCTCGACGCTGCAGCCGGCGCCGCTGGTAGGCACTTCCTGGAGCCTGACCGCGTACAACAACGGCAAGCAGGCGCTGGTATCCGTGCTGGACGGCACGCTCATCAATGCTCACTTCAGCGAGGATGGCAGGCTGAGCGGGTCGGCGGGCTGTAACAACTACACCACCACCTACGAGCTGAACGGCGACCAGATGAGCATCGGTCCAGCCGCGGCGACGCGCAAGTATTGCGGCGAGACAGGCGTGATGGAGCAGGAAGCGGCGTACCTGGCGGCGCTGGCGGAGGTCGCCAGTTACAAGATCGCCGGCGAAGTGCTGACCCTGTACGACGCCGCTGGGACGACATACCCTGACCTACAAAGCCAGCCAGCCGGTCGACCTTTCGAGCAGTGACTGGAGCCTGATCAACTTCAACAACGGCAAGGATGCCATTGTATCGGTAATCGTCGATACCAGCATCACGGCAAGCTTCGGGACGGATGGCAAGCTGAGCGGGCTCTCGGGCTGCAACACCTACAACGCCGATTACACCGTGGACGGCGAGAAGATCAGCATCGGACCGGCGATGACGACGCGCATGTTCTGCGCCGGCGATGGCGTGATGGAGCAGGAGATGGCTTACCTGCAGGCGCTGGAGAAAGCCGCCACGTTCAAGATCGAAGGGGAGATGCTGACTCTGTTCGACGCCCAGGGGTTGATCCTGGCGACGTACCAGGCGGCAGACGCTATCCGGTAAACTGAAGTATCTTGAAGGAACGCAGGCGCTACGTGGGCTTTCATACCGTAGCGCTTGTTTATTTAACGCTCCATCAGGGATTTGGATCGTGCGAAGAATCTTTGAGTGCAGCATGCGGCATCGCCATACGCCGCATTCAAAGTTTCTTCTCACCGTGGACATTCGGGGGGATTCGTAAAAAACTCATCGAATATTAAGTATACACTTACGTAAGTGTATGCTAAAATAAGTCCATGAGCGATGCAGCTTACTACGCCATAGCCGAACCTCGCCGCAGGGAGATATTGCGGCTGATCCAGGAGAAAGAGCTGACCGCAGGCGACATCGCGGCGCATTTTGAAGTCACCCGACCGGCGATCTCGCAACATTTGCGCATCCTGGCTGATGCGCAGCTGGTGACGATGCGCCAGGCGGGGACGCGGCGTTACTACCGGGCGCGGCCTGAAGGACTGGAAGATGTGCGGGAGTTTTTGGATGCATTTTGGAGCTCCGGGCTGGAGCGCCTGAAACAGCTAGCAGAAGCAGAGGAGAGGGGTTTCGATGAGCACGGCTTCAGCAAACACTGATCTATTGGAACACGCAATCTTGATCCAGGCCAGGCGTGAGACCGTATTTCCCTATTTCACGGATGCGGATAAGCTCAGCCGCTGGAAGGGAGTTCGAGCTACGCTGGACGCCCGTCCGGGCGGCATCTACAGGGTGGAGATCGACGCCAACAACATCGTGCGTGGGACTTACCTGGAAGTGACCCCATACGAGCGCATTGTCTTCACCTGGGGTTGGGAAGGCGAGAACAGCCCCTTGCCGCCAGGCGCCAGTGTCGTGGAGGTAACCTTCAGTGAGGAGGGTGGGGGTACGCGCGTGCGCCTACGCCACAAAGGGCTGCCGCCGCCGCTGCGTGCCGTGCACGCCGATGGCTGGGAACATTTCTTACCCCGTCTAGCCGCTGAGGCAGAAGGACGCTCGCAGGAGACAGACACATGGGCGATGTGATCAATATCGCATAAGAGCGCCTGTAAATTCGTCCCTTTACAAATCAAGGAGGTGGTTGCAGCCACAGAAATGTCGACAGGTCTCTCTAAACCAGGCTTTGAAGGCAAGTTATCGCTGGTTTTACCGGTAACCAATTCGAGTTGTTCACCATTGGAGGTATTAAAATGTCAACGGAAACTAATAAAGCACTTGTGCGCCGCTATCGTGCAATCCATAACACGAACAAGCTGGACGCTCTGGATGAGATCGTGGCAAAAGACCTCGTCAGCCACAATAGCCTGCCGGGGCTGCCACCAGGCCTAGAGGGGGGTAAAATGGCGCATTTCGGCTTCCTCGAATCCTTCCCCGACCTTCAAACTACTACGGAGGATTTTAATCGCTGAAGGCGATAAAGTGGTCGAGCGTTACACAGCCCGCGGCACGAATAAAGGCTCCTTCATGGGCGCGCCGCCCACCGGCAAGAAATTCGAGACCGAGTTGATGTCGATCTACCGTATCGCGGATGGGAAGATCGTGGAGCATTGGGGGGAGAACGATGCCACGGGATTGATGATGCAGCTCGGGCTGATGCAGTAGCCAGTCTGACAAGCAAACGCTCCAGCTTTAAACTCATTTAAATTCCGAAAAAGGTCCCCCTCTCCGTTCAGTGGAGAGGGGGTAAACTTTATATTGTTGGGCGGATACCTGGGCTTGCGTCAACCGCTTTTCAAAAAAATAACGCCTGAGAGGAGGAATTATGGCAGCTCCTGTTGGCTTCAACCTGGATGGCAAAGTAGCGCTGGTTACGGGGGCTTCGCGCGGCATCGGGCTGGCGATTGCCGCGGCATATGCTGCGGCGGGGGTTAAAGTGGTGATCTCCAGCCGCAAGCAGGAGGCGCTGGAGGCTGCGGCGCAGCAGATCCGCAGCGCAAGGCGGCGAGGCGTTGCCCGTGGCAGCCCATACCGGCGACCTGCAGGCTGTGCAGCGCCTGGTGGAGCGGGCGGTGGAGGCTTACGGCGGGGTGGATATCCTGGTCAATAACGCGGCTACCAACCCGCATTTCGGTCCGCTGCTCACCGCCGAGGAGAGCCATTGGGCGAAGATACTGGACGTGAACGTCACCGGCTACTTCCGCACGATCCAGGCTTGCGCCCCGCTCTTCAAGCAGCGCGGCGGGGGGTGCGTCATCAATATGGCTTCCGTGGCAGGGCGCGAGTACCAGCCCGGTATGGGCATTTATAGCATCAGCAAGGCGGGGGTGATCATGCTCACCCAGGCGTTAGCCGTTGAGCTGGCTGCCGATGCCATCCGGGTCAATGCCATTGCCCCGGGGTTTGTAAAGACGCAATTCAGCCGTGTGCTGTGGGAGACGCCGGAGCTCTACGCTCGCATCCAGGCGCTGATCCCCATGGGACGCATCGCCCAGCCGGAGGAGCTTACCGGGCTGGCGCTTTACCTGGCTTCGGACCTCGCCAGCTTCACCACCGGGGCGGTATTCACTGTGGATGGCGGGCAACTAGCAGGGAGGGGTGTGTAGCCAGCAGAACACGTTGCAAGCCGCGCTTGACGATCCATGGTTTCATGGATAGAATTGTAAACACCTGAGTATATGTTCAGGTGTTTCAATTTTCTGACATGGATGGGTTGCCTGGGTACCGGATCGCTGTACCGTCCGTCCGGCGCTGGCTCATCCGGGAGCACTTATGGGACCGCAAATCGAATCTTTTGATGCCGATGCGTTGCTGCATCATAGCCGCCACGATCCTCACAACCGCGCCTGGGCGCTCTCCGACGTGATCCTGGGCGGGCAGGATGGGCTGGTCAACGTGCTGGGGGTTATCCTGGGCGTGGCGGCGGCGACCAGCGACCCGCACCTCGTGCTCGTCGCCGGGCTGTCAGCCACCTTCGCCGAATCGGTGTCGATGGGCGCGGTGGCGTATACGTCCACGCTGGCAGATGCAGATTTTTATGAAAGCGAGCGGGAGCGCGAGTATCGCCATATCCACCACATCCCCGAGCTGGAAAGAGACGAAATCCGCTCTATCTACAAGGAGAAGGGCTTCCGCGGCGAGCTGCTCGATCGGATTGTGGACACCATCACCGCTAACAAAGAGGTGTGGGTGGCGGTGATGATGGCGGAGGAGCACCAGCTCTCACCGGTGGACAGGGGGCACGCGTTGAAGGCAGCGATTGTGGTGGGCATCTCAGCTATTGTGGGCTCATTGATCCCCTTGCTGCCCTTCTTATTCCTGCCCGTCGTGCCCAGTATGCTGGTTTCAGTGGCGATCACTGCTGTGGTTCTGTTCCTGGCGGGGGCGTACAAGGCGCGCATGACGGTCGGTCGCCCGATGAGAAGCGGGGCGGAGATGGCGGTGATTGGAACGCTCAGCGCGCTGGTGGGCTACGCCGTCGGCGTGCTGCTGAGGACGCCCGTGACGCCTTAGATGAAAGCCGGTCTATCCAAGATGCCGGTAAGATGCGCTTACCGGCATCTTTTTATTGCCCTTTGAGCCAGGCGGCAATATCGGCGACGACCTGCGGGTCGACATGCCCGAGGATCTCGTACTCGGCGGGGGTGGAAGCGCCCTGCCCGGCAATGAACAGGTGGTTCAGCTCCGGGTAGAGCTTGAAGACAGCATTAGCTTTCCCCGCCAGGCCGGCTTTGAGGCTTTCAAAATCCAGGGTTGGAGACACCTGGTAGTCGCGCCCGCCCTGCAACACCAGGAGGGGCATAGCGAGGCTCTTTGCCGTTTCCGATGGCACGTAGCCTTGCAGATCGCGCATGTAGGCGGCGGGCATCCCCAACGGCAGTTCTTCCTGCGGCGTGCTGTCTGAAAGTTCCGGATCCTTGGCGTTAGCGACCTGGGTTTGTAGCGCCTGGAGCTGGGCGGTCTCCTGGCTATCCAGCTTGCCATCCAGATTGTAGATATAGTTCATCTGGTCCAGGACCAGGTCTTCCAGGGGGCGGTTCGGAGCCGCCAACATCACCAGCCCCGCCAGAGACGGGTCCTGCTGCCCGATGCGCGGAGCGAGCATTCCACCCAGGCTGTGACCCAGGACGTACACGCGCTGCGGGTCTACCTTGCCCGTCTGGCGCAAAAGCTGGGCTGCCAGCAGGGCGTCATCGATGGTCTCTTCCTGGACGGTGAGCGCATTGATCAGCTCGGGCGTGTACTGTTGGGCGTGGGCTTTGGTGCGCTTCTCGTAACGCAGGACGGCGATGCCCTGCGATGCCAGACCCCAGGCCAGGTCCTTGAAGGGCTTGTTGGGACCGATAGTCTCATCCTGGTCGTTAGGTCCTGAGCCATGTACCAGCACGACTGCCGGGAAAGGTCCATCGCCGGCTGGCATGCTGAGTGTGCCCGGCAGCGCCCACTCGCCGCTGCCCACGGTGACTTCGCTCTCGGTAAATTTGCCCGGATCGGCATAAGACGGCGCGCTATAGGCTGCCGGAGCCGGTTGTGAATCCTCGGCGGGCTTGAAGAACATGCCACTGATCTGACCCTTGTCGTTAAAGACCACCTGGATGACGATGGCGGCTTTCTCGAACTGGGTGGTCACATTGATGCGGGTGTAGCCCTGCGCCTGCTCCGAGCTTGCGTCGAGCTGTTGCTGGTAAGCGCCTGCCTGCCCGATGAGCTGCTCCCAGATCTGCTTCAGCGCCGGGGCTGGGGCAGCTTTGAGCATGGCATCATCGAAGCGAGCCGTGGCGGCTTCATACTCGCCGGCGGCGAGCTGGTTGATGAACTCTTGCGCCAGCAGGAAAAGGTCGGATTCGGCCGGTGAGGCGGTGGCTGCCGGTTCCGTTGCAGAAGGGGAAGTGCTGGTGGGTTGCGCTTCTGCCGGCGCCGAGGTCGGCGCCTCAACTGCGGGGGGTGGGGTGGTCTGCCTGGCGCAACCCGCCAGAAGGATGGACAACACCAAAAACAGAGTCAAGCTAAGTGTCTTATTCATTTTTTTCTCCTTGGGAGCGCTCGATGGCGCTGAATGCCACCAGGCGCTCCAGGTTTTCTACGATGGCGACGATGGTTTGCCAGTCGAAGGCGATGATATCCTGGGTGTGCGCCAGGTTGTTGCGCAGCCTTTCCAGGTTCTTGGTGACCTCATCCCCCCGGCGGCGGGAGAGGATGCCGGCCTGGCTGCGCAGGGACTCGTCGCGCACAACGATCTGGGCTTTATCGGAGAACTGCAGGCAATCCAGCAGGCGGGCATCCTGGCCCCGGCGTTGCCGCTCAGCTTGCAACTGGTGCGCTTTCTCCAGGCGGGCGGGGGAGAGGTAGCGCGCCCAGCTCTCATCGCTGAAGTTGGCTTCGATTAGGTGCAGGAAACGCATCTCGAGCACGGTGATCATGCCGAACAGCCACATGCGCACCGGCGGGTCCTGCAGGTCGGCGCGCGTGACCACACCGGCGACCGCGCCCAGCGAGCGCACGAAAAGGCGCGGGAAGCGATCCAGCTTGAGCACCACCTCGGTGATAGACGCCGAATTGGGGATCAGGTTATCTTCGTCGAAGGGATGCAAATAATCGCCGCAGGCGCCATCCCCCAGGTCCTGGTACTCCAGGTAGCCGCAGACAAAGCCGTCCTGGCGCACGCCAGCCACGGCGTGGCGCCCGAGGAGCATGCTGTGATGCGCCTGCACGGCGGGCGTAGCGGCGTCGAAGGAGGGCAGCGGCTCGGCGATATCACGCGCCGCCAGGCCGCGCAGGAAGGTTTTGTGGACGTCGTAGTAGGATGTGTTCATGGGGGTTTATTGTACCAGCAGGAACGGTGTGCCTCTATTATAATGATTTTGCGAGGTGACCGGATGCTTTACGAGCTCAATCAGGATGAATATCACAAGGTGGGGGTGATCTTTGATCGCTTGCCCAGGACGGCTGTGGCGGGAACGCTGGCGGGACTGACCCCGGGGCGGGTATTCGTCGACGATGCAGAAGTCCCCAGCGCGGCATTCATCTGGAACGACTACCGCTTCTCCTACCTGGCGGGCGAGGCGGTAAACGAGGGGTTCTTGCAGGAGCTTGTGCGCCTCCTGGATACCGAGCTGCTGCCCCAGGCGCGCGGCTCGCACGACCCGAGCGTGGCGCTGTATCCTGATTCTCCAGATTGGATCGATGCCCTCGAAGGGCGTTTGGGCGCCTACCACCCGTTGCGCCTGTTTCGCAGCCTGCACCGCTTCGATAGGCAGGCATTCGAGAAGCACGCCTGCTTTCTGGAGCCATTACCACCGGAGTACACGCTGCTGCCCATCGATGCCGGGCTGTGCGAGCGCTTCTCGGACCTGGCTTTCGCTTACCAATTGTTGTGGGGAGGGACGCAATCCTTCCTGGCGCATGGCTTTGGATATTGCGTGCTTGTCGATGAGGAGCTGGCAAGCGCCTGCGATACCGCTTTTTGCGCCGCAGGTTGGGCGGAGATGGGCGTGGAGACCCGGGAGCCATACCGGCGGCAGGGATTGGCGCGGCAGGTGGCTACCGCGTTCATTTTAGAGAGCCTGCGGCGCGATCTGGAGCCAGCCTGGGAGTGCTGGTGGGAGAATGAGCCTTCACGAAAGCTGGCTGAGCGCCTGGGCTTCCAGTGGCTGGAGGATTACCCGGTGCTACTCATCGACCTGGCAGGGTAATTTTACCCCGCCGCTGCAAGTACTTGAGGGCGGCAAGCAGCGTGAAGAAGGTTACCAGGGCGTAGACAGTCCCGGCGAGCAGGTCGACCACGTAGTGGTGTCCCAGGTAGACGGTGGCAAAGCCCACGCAGAGCGGCAGGGCGAAGACCCAGGCAACTTTCTTTCCCCAGGTGAAGACGCAAAACAAAGCGATGTAGACGGGCCAAGCCATGTGAAGTGAAGGCATGGCGGCGGTGTGGTTGGGTCCCGCCCACTCCACAAGCGTGGGAAAGGCAAAGGTGCTCATATTGACCGGCTGGTCTGGCAGGTAGCCGTAGAGGGTTGCCCACCAGGGAGGCGCAGCCGGGTAGAGGATGTAGGTGAAAAAGCCGGCATAGCTGAGCGCGATCAGCCCAATCAGGAATGGATGGAAGTAGGATTTGTGGCGGTACCACAGGATGATGGCAAGCGAGACCGGGATGACAAAATGCGACATATACAGCATGCTGCAAACCGGTCCGATCAGCAGGTTCACCGGCTGGCTGGCGAGATGGGTTTGCAGGTAGTGCGCGGGGATCACGCCGCCGAAGAGGGCTTTTTCGTAACCGATCAGATCGGTGATGTGGATGCGCAGCGGGGTGAGGTTATCGGCAAAGCTGCGCAGCGCCTGGAAGCTGAAGAGCAGGATAAAGAACGGTAGCAGGTCTAAAGCCAGGCGGCGGTGCTGGGCGCGCCAGACCAGCATGGCGAGCGTCAATCCCAGGACGATCTCAACCGTGGGGAAGATACGGTAGTAGCTGTAGACCAGGCTCAACAACAGCAGGAAGCCAATCTGCAAGAGCAAGATGGCTTTCTGGTCGAACGGGCTGGAAAACTCCTCGTTGCGTTGCATCAGGATGGCGTGAGTCTCCAAATCTGGCGAATCCCCCTCAAGTACAGCCCTAAAACAGGAGCTGTACACCTGCAATGAGGTTAACGACAGGCGGGCAGAATTATTACAACCGAGAGGCTATCGGCTAGTCTTTGAAACGGTCGTCGGATAGCGTGGAGCCGGCGTTACGGTCCAGCCCCTGCAGCCAGCCGAGGCGGTAATCCGCATGTTCATCGAAGCTGGGGATATAAGGCTTGATATCCAGCAGGGGGGTGCCGTCGAGGATGTCCAGCCCGTCAACGAAGAGCAGGCAACCATCGATGTGATCAAGCCGGATAACTGACAGTCCAATGGGGTTGGGGCGTACGGGTGCGCGCGTGGCGAAGACGCCATGCGCTTTTGCATCCAGGAAGGGTGTGACCAGCAGGCGGGGCTTACCGGCTTTGTGCAGGTGGTAGAGCAAGAGGATGTGCGAGAAACCATCCAGGTCACACAGCCCCTCAACGTACTCGGGGAAGACCTCGATGGATCCCGGAGCGCTGAGCCCACCTCCCGGTTGGATAGGCATCTGCGCCAGGTCGGTGAAGGGGGAATGAATTACGCCAATTTGGGTGAACTCAATTTTCATCATTTATTACAGATCACGCGGTTCTATGACCAGCCGTATTCCATCCAGTATCTGGCGGATACGCCTCTGCGTGAGTGAGCCGATGTACTCCACTAGCTGAGATCGATCTACAGTAAAAATCTGTGTCACCATTACGACGCTTTGTTTCGGCAGATTAGCCTCGCCCTCATCCAGTAAAACGTTGCCGGGCACCTGGGCTCGGCGTAAATTTGAGGACAGCGAACAGACAACAACCGTGTTCAGGCGACTCTGGTTGAATATATTGTTCTGAATCACAACATGCGGATGGCGATAACCCGGCTCTGATGCGTTGGGCTCGCCGAGATCTATCCAGTAGATGTCGCCCTGGTGGATCACCATTCACCCTGCAAAGCCCGGCGTTGAGTGCGCCGGATCTCCATCAGGCGAGCCTGCTCAGCCGGATCGATCTCGTCCTGCGTGGCAGCATTAATCTGCTCAAGGAGTCCCCGGTTGCGATAGCGGCGCAGGTAATCTTCCAATGCCAGCACAAACAGACGGCTGCGGGAGACGTTTAATTCATCTGCTACAACCTCGGCTTGTTCGAAAAGCGTTTCGTCGATCGAGATAGCGGTCTTGATGGTGCTCATCTTGTTATACCTCAATTCTAATTAGTATAACAATTGGTAGTATATCTGTCAATACTTGCGTCCTGGATTAATCGTCACATGCCTCGCAACCGCGCCTGCTCCCGGTACTGGCAATAGGCGCAGCTCTCGGCGGGCGGCGGGGGCTGCGGGTCTTCCAGAACGGAAAGTATGTTATCGATAAAACCCAGGAACCACGCCTCGTCCTTGGGGCAATCGAGCCAGGTCGCCTGACCCAGGTAAGCCAGGCGGTCGACGGTATCGCCGCTCATCGCCACCGGCTCGACGCACAGCAAGCCCAGTTGGGAGACTGGCGCCAGGCGCAGGGCTTTCTCGGCGGGGTGCTCCAGTGCGTAGGCGTAGGCGTGCAGTTGGCGGCTGTAGAAGGGCACGTGCTCTTGGCGCGGCTCGCTGGTTTTGAAATCCACCACGCCGTAGGAGCCATCGGCGAACTCGATGACCGAGTCGAAGCGACCCTTGATGTAGGCGCTCTGCGGGTGCCCCGGCAGCAGGATGGGCTGCGAGACCACCCAGCGGTCGGCAAAGCGGATCATGCCGGGGGGCAGGTCGGGGGAGATGGCAGCCGCGGGCAGGTCGCCGAAGTAGCCTTTCATGAGCTGGTCGATGCGTGAGAAGATGCGCGGGAAAGCCGCGCTGGGTCGAGCGAAGCCGTGCACTACCTTGAGGTAAAAGCAGCGCGGGCACTCGTCCCACAGAAAGGTCAGGTCGGAGGGGGAGAGTTTCCAGGAGGTGGAGGAGGGAGGTGTGCGCATATCAGCGGTAGATGGGCATAGGAAAATTCTTAGAACAATCATAATACAAATTGGATAACCCACAACCAGAAGCGCTTCTTGCGGTTGGCAAGTCTGGCAAACCTGGCTCTTGAGGACTGGTAAATACCCAACCTGTTTGCAATTAACCGGATGTTGCAATATACTGGCAGGGTATGAGGTCATCGCGCGGTTACTTACCGGATCACCTCCGCCTGCCTCACGTCCTGGCGCTGTTGGGGGTTCTCGTTCTGCTGATCGGGGGGTTTTTATACGTCAGGGAGGCGCCGTACCTCTCGGACGAGTCCTTCAATTTTCGCCAGATCAACCGCCTGCGCCAGGGGGAACTCCGCATGGAGCCGCTGATGAACGTCATCCCCGGTTACCACGCCGCCGTGGCGCTGGTCTTGTGGGCTACCGGTCGGACGGGGCTGTTCTCCGCCCGCCTGGTCTCGACGCTGATCTCGGCGCTGGCGGTGTTGGTCTTCTACCTGCTGGCATTGAGGGTCGAAAAGCGCTCGGCGTTGGAGCGCACGCTGCAGTTTGCCTTTTTTCCGATCCTCTTCCCTTTCTTCTCGCTGGTGTATATGGACGTCCTGGCGCTGCTATTGGTGCTGCTGGGATTTCTCCTGGTGCTGCGCCGGCATTACAGCCTGGCGGGGCTGGCAGGCGTATTAGGTGTGCTGGCGCGCACCAACAACATCAGCTGGATGGCTTTCCTGTTGGTTTATTTGCTGGTTCAGGAATATGGTTTCGATTGGCGGGCGCCCTTCCGGCGTGAGGAGCTGCCGCGCTTCTTGCGTTCAACCTGGGTTTTCTGGCTCGGTTTTGCGCTGTTCGCTGTCTTCCTCGTCCTGAACAAGGGCATCGCCATCGGCGACAAATCCACGCAGCCGCTGTCCAAGCTTGAATTGGGTAACATCTATTTCCTGCTCTGGCTCTTCCTGCCGCTCTTCCTGCCCTTCTTCCTGGCAAACCTGAGGCGCATCGGGGAGCTTGTCTGGCGGCGTAAGTGGATACTGGCTGCGCTTTTGTTGCTGTTCGGCGTTTTCCTGCTCACTTACCACAATACGCACCCGTACAACAACGTGCTACCTGGCTACTATGTGCGTAACGCCTTGCTGATGGCAGCCGACCAGCGCTTTGCCTGGAAGCTGGCGCTTTTCATCCCGGTATCACTCAGCCTGCTCTCGCTGGCGGTCACGCGCCTGGAGCAGAAATCGTTCTACTGGCTGTATCCCTTCACGGTGTTGAGCCTGGTCCCCTTCTGGCTGGTGGAGCCGCGTTACTACTTTGTACCGTACAGCCTGTTTATCTTGATGCAGGCAGCGCCGCAGCCCACGCCTCGAATGGCTGGCAGCCGGTTATAACCTGGCGCTGGCGCTGAGCCTGCTGTACCTGATCCGCAACCAGGTAATATTTATATGAAAGACCGTATTGTTCGATTAAGAACAAGAGGTGATGGGTATGTTCCCTGGTAAAACTGTTCAAACGGCAAAATTTGACACACGTTTCTTCCCGCAGCACCTGCTGCTGCTCTCGGTCGGCGATAACCTGATGCCGATGGGCTACTGGACGGTGATCTCCAAAGACCCCTTTCGCTTCCTGATTTGCATGGGCGTGGGCAACCACAGCCTGTTGCTCCTGAAGAAACACAAAGAAGCCGCGCTGCACTTCATGCCCTGGAGCAGGCGGGAGCAGGTGGCGCGCGCCGGCTACCTGAGCGGGCGGGAGGTGAAAAAAGCCGAGGCGCTGGGCTTCAACCTGCTGCCCGCTGAAAAGCTGCAGCACACCCGGCTGGTGGAAGGCGCCGATTGCGTCTTCGAGACGGTGGTGTTCATGGAGCTGCTCAATCTCTCGCGCGAGTTTGCGCCCTTCGTGCTGGACGTGGTTGCAGTCCACGGCGACACCTCCCTGGCGAGGCGACAGCCGATCCTTTACCTGAGCCAGGAAAGCTTCGCCACGCTGGGCGAGAGCTGGGAGTATACCAAGTGAGCCTGTTCGGCGATTTTCAACCTGAGCCGCCCCGCTACCGGGGCATGAGCCGCAGCTCGTTCTACATACCTATGCGCGATGGGGTAAAGCTGGCTTTGACGCTGGTGCTACCCAAAGACCTGCCCGCCGGGGAGCGCATCCCCTGCCTGCTCTCTCAGACGCGCTACTGGCGAGATTATGAGATTCACCCGCCGCTGGGCTGGTGGATCAATCCGGAGCAATTGATGCCCAGGCTGCGCGATTTCAAGCCTTTCTTCACCGGGCGCGGCTACGCCATGTTAAGCCTCGACGTGCGCGGCACGGGCGCCTCCTTCGGAAGGTACATTGCCCCCTGGCACGCCGAAAGCGTGGAAGACGCCCGCCAGGTGGTGGATTGGATCATCGCCCAGCCCTGGTCCAATGGCTGCGTGGGCGGGTACGGCGTCTCCTACGTGGGCAATACAGCCGAGCTGCTGGCGGCGCTGCAGCACCCGGCGGTGAAAGCGGTGATCCCCCAGTTCAACCATCCCGACCCGTACACAGACGTGGCTTTGCCCGGCGGCGCCTTCAGCCAGCGCTTTGTCCAGGCGTGGGACCGGCTGAGCCTCGCCATGGACCGCAACCAGGTGACGCCGGAGCTGGGCTGGCGGGCGCAGCTCTTCCTGCGCGGGGTGAAACCGGTGGACGAAGACCGCCAGCGTAGCCTGCTGCGCCAGGCGCTCCAGGAGCACCAATCGAATGCCAGCGTCTTCAGCCTGGCAGAGCCGGTAGCCTGCCGCGATGAGGGCATCGGCGATATAGTGGCAGGCGTGGACGATATTTCCATGTACCGTTACCTGGCTGAGCTGGAGAGCACGGGGACAGCCATCTTCGGCTGGGCGAGCTGGATGGACGCCGGCACCGCCGATGCCGCCCTGCGGCGCTTCAACACCCTGCCGAGCGCCCAACGGGCGGTGATCGGCGCCTGGGAGCACGGCGGCGTTTTCAATGCCAGCCCGTACCGGGAGAAGCGCCCGCCCTTCCTGCAGGCGGAAGCCAAACCGCGGCTGCCGGCAATGTGGGCGGAGATGCTGCAGTTCTTCGACGCCTATCTCAAGCAAGATGATTCGCCGCTGCGATCCGAGCGCGTGCTGCACTACTACAGCCTGGGGGACGAGAAGTGGAAGCGCACGGATACCTGGCCCCCGGCGGGCGCGGCGCTGCAACGCTGGCGGCTTGCCTCCGGCAGGCGCTTGCTCTCCCACTCTCTTGAGGAGGAGAGCGGGGTGGATACCTATGCCGTGGATTGGAACGCCAGCACCGGCGCTTTGTGCCGCTGGTATGAGCTGGGCGGCGTGCTGGGCAAGCCGGTCACCTACCGCGGGCGAGCCAGGGCTGGGAAGCGCCTGCTGGTGTATAAGACGCCGCCCCTGGAGAAAGACCTGGAGATCGCCGGTTACCCGGTGGTCACACTGTACCTGTCGTCCAGCGAAGATGACGGCGTGATCTTCGTCTACCTGGAGGATGAGCACCCGGGCGGGGAGGTGACCTACCTCACCGAAGGGCAGTTGCGCCTGATCCACCGCAAGGTCTCCACTGAAAAGCCCGTTTACAACCTGCAGGTGCCGTACCACACCTTCCGGCGCCAGGACGTGCTGCCGCTCACGCCGGGCGAAGTGGTGGAGGTGACCTTCGGCTTGCTGCCGGTGGCAGCCCTGGTGCGCAAAGGGCACCGCCTGCGGCTGGGCATCGCCGGACACGACGCCGGCAACTTTGCGCCGGTGCCGCACGCGCAAGGGGAAGTGCTGCTCTCGCTCTTCCGCGATGCCAGGCGACCATCGTGTATCGAAATCCCGGTGGTAAACCGGATGGCTTGAGTTATTTGAAACGCAGCTCGGCAGTCTTGGTGCCATTGGCATCGGCAGTGATGGCGGTGGAGCCTAAATGATCGTTGAGCAGCCAGTAGGTGGGGTTGGTAGCGCCATCCACCACGCGCATGGCGACGCGCGTGCTTCCGGCGTAGAAATAGCGGCGCAGGGTGGTTATCAGAGCTTGCGTCTCGTACTCGGTGTGGTTGCCAATGTAATACGTGATGGTATTCGCGGGGCTACCGACCAAGGTGGATTTCACGCGCTGACCATTTTACCGAGGGCTAGAAAATGAACTGGTGTATTTAGCTGATTATGGCTGCCTGTCCTTGCCTAATAACTTTGAAGCTTTCTGATCGATGATCTTGACTACATTTTCCATTTCATGGATCGATAACCCACCAGGCTGAATCCAGGCAATGAACTCTACGACGAACTCGTCATAGCGCGCATACCAAGTACAGACAGGGATATCTCTGTTCGAATAGGTATAACAAGATACTTTTGATTCATCAGCTACGCTACTAATGAAGGACCACCCTTTGATAGCTGTTATACCTGGGAATTGGATCTCATCCTTGTAACTATATTTTGCAGCTTGTATAGAATTAAACCGGTACACGTATTGCATTACGCTTCCAATATCCGGATTGGAGGGTGGAGCGAATACAATCATTGCAGAATCAGAACTTATCGCAGTATCCTCATCTTTTTGAGGTCCATACAATACATTCCAACCAGAGGGCATGTCCTTGCCGTTGATCAACAAATCTTGAGTAGCGAAGTCTGGCTTCTGTGCCGGTGTCAATGACAGGAGACTACAACCAGCCTGGATCAAGATCATTCCTAAGATTAAGATTTTAAACACAAGAATTGATATGCTCTCATTCCTCCACCTTTCTAACAATCTGGGAGAAATTATTCTAATGGAGGAGCGCCTTTGAGCCTAATATATTGTTTCATTGCTCTGCTAAATTCTCCTCTCTTCATTGAACCGAAACGGTTACCATAATTATCATAGAGCCATGAACCGTACTTTATACCCCAATTATCACGTGGGTCGTCAAAATAACAGGATGGAGGGCCAACTGATTTCCAGTCATTCTTTTTTATCCCGTTATCGTAAATTTGGAAAACACCTGCACCAAATTCTAATAATTTTTCGGGAAATCCTGCAGCTCTACCAATAGCTCCAAAATGTATATTTGCTACTAGCTGGGAATTCATGCCATCAAGGGTAATACCACCTGCTTTTTTCTCCGCCTGTCTTATATCAACCTTATAATCCCAGACAGCTCCAGTACGGACCATACTCGTCCAGGTTTTCAACGCATCTGCCTTTCTCCATGTATCACCGCTTGTCCAATCATGACGGATAGCCTGAGTGGTAGGCGCATGCACATCCTCATTAATCCGATCTACTAGCCAGCCGGTCGCATCTTGTGAGGTAGGGTTAGGTGCTCGATCGTCCTTGACCGGAGCAACCGTCAGGATGTCCCATACTGCTACACCAATCCTTGCAATCTGTACCGCTAAATTAGGTGGATTAGTAGGTAGATGCCCCGTTGGATCCGAGTAAGATAATGGGTTGTTTAGCGCATAAGCGAACCGATCCCACGCCTGGGAATTGCCCACGCCGGGGATGATGCTGTCGGGTGACAGAAAACGGGATAAAGCAGGATCATACCATCTGGCCCCATAGAAGTAGATGGAGAGCTGGCTCTGCTCACGCTGCCCGGTGTACCTGTAGGTGGTGGGTGTGCTGCCTGAGGTGAACCTGCTCTCGCCCCACGCCTTGAAACGCAGCTCACTTTCCGCCCTCACCCCTGCCCCTCTCCCGATCCCGGGAGAGGGGATTTTGCCCCAACCTGGCAGGCTTCCAGGATGCGACTTATCACGCTCTCCAGGTCCGTTTCTATCTCCATGTTACTCACACGCAGCACCTGGTAGCCATACTCGGCCAGCCGTTGGCTGCGCTGTTCATCTTCTTCCGCTTGACCAGCATGTACACTGCCATCTACTTCGACCACCAACCGAGGCGTTGCACAATAGAAGTCTGCGATGTAAGGGCCGACAGGATGCTGCCGGCGGAATTTGAAGCCGCCCAGCCGCCGGCTGCGCAGCCGGTCCCACACGACCTTTTCGGAGGGTGTCATCTGCTGTCGCAGCTCTTTGGCGCGCTGCCGGGTTTTATTGAAGCTCTGGTTTCCTGGCATAATCCAGCTCCGTGCCTCAATTATCGCGCCGATTTGTGAAAGTTGAGCCTAGTAGATGCATTCCTCCCTCTCCCCGATTTTGGGAGAGGGAGGGCAGGGTGGGTGAGGGCAATCCCGTCCACCACACGCATGGCGACGCGGCTAGAACCAGCGTAGAAATACCTACGCAGGGTGGTTATGAGGGCTTGTGTCTCATACTCGGTGTGGTTGCCGATGTAGTAGGTGGTGGTATTCGCTGGGCTACCGATCAAGGTAGATTTCATGCGCTGACCATCGCCGTCGTAAAAGAACGACATGAGGAGTGAGCCGTTCTGCTTCACTTCGATCAAGCGTGTCCTGATGGCGTAGCCAGAAGGGCGATTCTCGGCGTCGTGGGTGTAGACGTGCGCCTGGCCTTCTTTCAGCCAGTAGCTGCGGTTGCCGTTCTGGTCGTATCCGTAGGCGTTGCCGCCGCTGCCTCGTACCATGCGCAAAGCTCCGTTGAGGTCGAGATCCTCCTATCGTGGCCAGCTGCGATAAGCCACAGTGAACACAATAAGTAGATACAGAATTATGAGAACATTAGCTAAAATTCCAGCAGCTCGATTTAATGTCGGTTTTAAGATCACAATCACGGTGAAAATGATTGAAATCACTACCATGGCCGAAATCATCACTTTCTTTGCTAGTATTGACCACATAGCCTGAGATACACCAACAATCCAGATTGGCATCAAAAAGATGCTTGAGCCCACGAGAACGATGAAAAGACTGGTCAGAAATCCAATCAAGGTTCACCTCCGAGCTTCTGGCTTTCTTATCTGCCCATATTTCCATCCTGCATAAAATCCAATTCCGGTGGCTACTAACGCTTGCCCATAAAGCCTACGTGCATTTTGGGTGGCAAAAAGTGTGCCTACAGTTCGGCCGGGCATAAAATAATCGGCTTATTTTAAAGTACTCATCGTATTATTTGCGATTATGGTTCTAGAAACTTATAACGGTCTACTTATTTCCGAATTAAAGACATAATAAACATTAATCAGACCCAGTAAAATCATTGGCCACATAAGGTAAGCGTACCCTTCTTGTTCTGATAAGTAGTCAAGATTCACCAAGCTGATGATTACTGTAAAAAGGAGGATAGTCAATTGAAATATGAATGTGGGATAATTTAAAATCCCGTCAGAACGTGAACCTGATAAAAAAATTGCTAAAAGCCTAGGAAATGCAATATTTTCTTTTGTGTTCTGTCGGGTTGTCGTATGTCTTTTAGTACCAAAGCTCCACCCTAGGGCAAATATAAATAACAATAGGATTTGTCGCAACACAATTTCTAGCCCCATTTTTTACTCTGCCTGAACTGGACGAAGTCTGGGATGTGGTTTCTGTATACTTCTCCCTAAGTTAGTCGCCGTTGTACCTAATAAGCCTTTTAAGAACGAACCTACTCCTTTCTCCGTCAAATACCTAGCAGCATTTGCGACAAATTGCTTGTTGGTTATACTTGGGAACGGACCACCAACCCCTCCGCTTATCATTCCGGCTGCTGTAGAGCTTAAAATCCTCCTGCGGTAAGAGGCTCACCATTCAATGTATTGGTTACAGCATATGAGGCAGCGCTTGTAACACCGCCAAGGGCTACTGCTCCTACTAGAGTCGTTCCAACAATCGGCCCCAATGCCCCATTAGCAAATCCATATGCTGAGGAAACCACAAAGTCTGTTGTCTTGAAATCGCTGCCAGTGATTGTGTTAGCTATGAGTTGCCCTCCTGCACAGGCTGCCAGTCCAACACCAGCAAAGAGCTGGACACCTGCTACAGCTCCAATTC
Source organism: uncultured Chloroflexia bacterium (assembly GCA_963702535.1). Taxonomy (GTDB): domain Bacteria; phylum Chloroflexota; class Anaerolineae; order Anaerolineales; family UBA4823; genus CAVPDG01. The sequence continues at coordinate 375,288 of CAVPDG010000024.1, forward strand.
CGGTAGAAATTAGCGCACCTGATGCTGCGCCGACTGCAGCAACTGTCAATGCTTGAGAGATATTAAAATCTTGGTGAGAACTCATAATATTCAGAGCATATAATCCAACACCAATAGTAGCACCGATTATTGCGCCAGCTGCCACATTTACAAAATGTCCATCAGGATCATTGTAAGTAAGGGGATTATTGTTTACATACGCATAACGATCCCACGCCTGGACCCCTTGACTCTGTAGCGGCACGATGCTGTCGGGCGACAGAAAACGGGATAAAGCGGGATCATACCAGCGTGCCCCATAGAAGTAGATGGAGAGCTGGCTCTGCTCCCTCTGCCCGGTATAGCGGTAAGTGGTAGGCGTGCTGCCGTAGGTAAACCTGCTCTCGCCCCAGGCTTTGAAACGCAATTCGGCGGTCTTGGTTCCATTCGCATCGGCGGTGATGGCGGTGGAGCCGAGATGATCGTTGAGCAGCCAGCAGGTGGGGTTGGTAGCGCCGTCCACGAGGCGCATGGCGACACGGGTAGAGCCAGCGTAGAAATAACGGTGTAGGATGGTGATGTGGGCTTGCGTCTCAACCTCGGTGTGGTTGCCGATGAAGCAGGTATTGGTGTTGGCCGCCTGGGGATGCCCAATGAATCTCTCAAGAATTCTCGCTCAGCTCAATCGCCTTCACCAACAAGCCAACCTACCGGAAATCGATTTTCACCCAATGATACCGCAAGTTTCTCTTCCAGGTCGACCAATACACTCTGATAACTCCCGTCTTCTTGCCTGTTCGCTTTCGTTACCAGGTATTGCCCATCCGGAGACCAAATTGGCGACAAACGGAAGTAGTTTCCTGGCGTGCCCAACTCCATTAACCCCGCAGAGATGCAAGTATCGGTAACATTTCCTGTTTCAGTATCGAGGAGAGCCAAAGTCCCCGGAAACGATGTGTCTTTATCCTCTACCAGCCAAAAGGCGAGGTACCGCCCGTCCGGCGACCAGCTGTACAAATCCGAGAAAAACTGCTGCCTGGCAGATGTGGATGCGGAATCGGAATTCAGATGGGTTAGCTGTGTCACCACACCGTCCCGTGTCATGGCATAGAATTCTCCATCGCCCCAGTCATCGTTGATCACGAACCTCGATCCGTCTGGTGCCCACATCGGTGTGGACGCGAAATGGCCGGTCACAATCTCAGCCAGCTTGATTTGATTTTCCAGGTCCCATAAGACATAACCATGCCCGCTCTTTCCCGAATAATCTTTCTCGATTCTGCCTGGATAAACCACTCTCGTCACAGAAGGGTCATATTTGGTTGTGCTGGCCCCTTCCCAATACATCCGTGCATTTGCACGATCGATATTCGGATACTGCTCGGAAATGAATTGTTCTCGCTCAGCGGTAAACGGATTATAGATCATTTGATCAATAGGATATCTGACCTGGTCTTCCCCCCAAGGTTGAAAGAGATTGAGGGCAATCTGCTTATTATTCAGCCAATGATCGAGCCCGTACGGATATTCACCTGGGAGAAGGGTCTTGAGAAGCTGTCCGTTTGCGGAATAGAATTTGACTTTTTGGGCGGCTGCATCGAGAAGCGCATATGTCTGTCCGTCCGGAGATGTCACTACATTCATCACCTTCTCCGGATTCAAGGGCTTTGACTGGTGAGAATTCAGATCATAAATGGAAGCTAAATCATAGCTCAGTTGTTCACCACCTCTCTCTAAGAAGATAATTCTTCCATCATACGTTTTTATGTCCGGCAACGCGGGGAGTATGGTGAAGCATGTTGGTTGCGTAGTTCGAACCAGTTCCGGTGTCAGCAGAGGCGTATCCGTTATTGTCAGGCTGGGTGTAGCTACAGGGGGAAATGTAGGCGATTTTAATATACGTAGGAGAAACCACTGGCGTAGCTGTATCGATACCAGCAGTAGCAGATTCCTTCACCTTGGTATTGTGTATAGATTTGGTGGATGCATAACATCCCTGGATGATTAACGACAAAATCAGCCAAACTGCAAGCATGCGAGCTTTCATCCTTCACCTCGGGGATGCACATCGATCGCCCTCTTATCCCTATAAATGTCATGGAAATGTGAATAGAACCCTGCCATTAGCGTCCTTCACTCTCCAAGGGCTTCCTGATCTGTTTTCATCATTCGCCCAATGGTACGGCACAGTTTGAGGGTCCCCAGTTTGATAATCAGACCTGTGACTAACAATATCGTTACCGACATCAGCAGCTGCATCTGCCAAAGATACATCGCTATATTCAGGAAGAAGAATCGGTTGATCAGAGAGCGTATCAAATCTCGTAACCAATTTGCTGGTGTCTCCGTACAGGCCATAGCCTTGATACGCTGCCATAAAGTTTAACATCCCATTTCTGCATAAATCACCTGTACAGTAGGGTTTCGCCCCAAAATCGTCAGGGGTGGGGAGGAACAATCTGTATCCAGATACAGCTTTTATCCAAGGCAAAGTAGGTCCCTGTCCACCTGCCTCGTGTAGCACAAATATTCCGAAAAATTGTTCAACGGTCAAAGTTCCTGACTCGTTATTATTCCACCACCCCGGGTTATTTCTGGCTTTTCGATACAATTCGTACGCCCTCCTCCCGCCTTTTGTAAGATTATCTTTATCTATCTTGTAGGATACTTTCTTTAGCTTTTTCGTACCAGGGTGCTCACAGGTGGGGTTTGGGTCTTCTGGATCGGAACATACATGCCCGGTGGGATCGATGTAGCGAAGAGGGTTGTTACGAACGTAAGCAAAACGATCCCAATCAAGCGAATTTTGAAGATCAGGGATTACACTATCAGGCGACAGGAATCGGGATAAATTGGGATCATACCACCTAGCCCCGTAGTAGTAGATGGAGAGCTGGCTCTGCTCGCGCTGCCCGGTGTAGCGGTAGGTAGTGGGGGTGCTGCCAAAGGTGTACCTGCTTTCACCCCAGGCTTTAAACGCAATTCGGCGGTCTTGGTTCCATTGGCATCGGCGGTGATGGCGGTGGAGCCGAGGTGGTCGTTCAAGAGCCAGTAGGTGGGGTTGGTCGCCCCGTCAACCACGCGCATGGCGAGATGGTGGCTCCTTTGTCAAGTCTTATGTCATTTGGGCTTCAGCTCCACATCAATATAGGCAGCAGTCGCTTCTGGCGTAATCTGACCATCTTTATAAATATGTCCTACCAGATAGATACGTACTGTAACGGGCCGGTTTTCCTCCGGCAAGAGAGGAAAAACTTGAGCTGCACCGTTTTCAAATGGGTCATTGCCTCCTGGAGATAATACGATAGTTCCCTCCTGATAACGAGCAAAATTGGGGATTTCTACCCACTCACCGTGATCATGAATGAATAACCGCGCACCAAAATCAGATGAAAAAGCCACCTGTTCGTTGGAGATTACTTAACGACTATACCTACATCGTTTCCAATCTTTAAAGTGTTCCAGCCATCAGGCACAGACAATTCAATTTTTGAATTCATCTCTTCAACAGGAATACCAATATCCGGACCAGCAGGTTGAACCGTTTTGCTTTTGCAAGCTGTTAAAATCAACAGTAAAAAAGTGAGAGCGAGTCCTAGGGTGTAGCGACGCTTCATGGATCATATCCCTTTCTTTTATCAGAAGATGGCCTTCACGGATTGGTTACTGTTCCCGAGGTCGAACCATACAACCCACAAGCATCGACCACGCGAATATTAACAACGGCATATTGGTTTTGATAAAGTGTGTAAGGGCCTATGGAGACAATGCCGGATGTTGAATGCGGTTCAGCGGTACCATAACCGGCGGATTGCATGGAGGTATGATTATATGGGTAAGCAACGTCGTATGATAGTTGTCGGTTGTGATAACTTGAATATGTTGTTACAACTACACCCTGAATTATTAATGATTTATCGGTCCCATTATTTACACCAACCCCGGTTATTTTCCTCCCGAACATTGTGTCTTCAAAATAAATCTGACCGGAGACCGAAGGGCCATTTATAAACTCCAAGATAGATGTGTTGTCTCTAATCGAAGCGAGGCCGAAAATTAAGAAACCCGATATGGTCGACGTATTGTCCTCCGTAAGAATGATCAGTATAAGAATTCTCGGCTTCCGCAGCATAACCTTGTGTTGGCGCACCTGGTCCTCCTGATAGAGCTATCGGCTCTGTTGGTTCAGAAGGAGCCCAGCCAGCAGGCAGATTGCATGTTTTTCTAGGTGGCTGTTTCAATAAATAACCTGGCATTGTGACAATTGGATTTTTCACAGCAGGTTTTTTATAGTGCGGGACATCTTTGCACTCTGGATCTTGGTATTTGGATCCTGTGCAAACCGGTGTATTCCCACTTGGATCTACATACGCAAGCGGCGAATTGAGTGCGTAGGCAAACCGATCCCACGCCTGAGAATTGCCCGCGCCGGGGATGATCGTGTCGGGCGACAGGAATCGGGATAAATCAGGATCATACCAGCGTGCCCCGTAGAAGTAGATGGAGAGCTGGCTCTGCTCCCTTTGCCCCGTGTACCGGTACGTGGTGGGTGTGGTACCTGAGGCGTACCTCTGCTCTCCCCAGGCTTTGAAACGCAATTCAGCGGTCTTGGTCCCATTCGCATCGGCGGTGATGGCGGTGACTCCCGAGGTGGTCGTTCAAGAGCCAGTAGGTGGGATTAGTCGCGCCATCAACTACGCGGATGGCGACGCGGGTGCTTCCTGCATAAAAGTAGCGGCGCAGGGTGGTGGTGAGACCTACCGTTTCATACTCGGTGTGGTTGCCGATGTAGTAAGTATGTCGTGGTCGTGGATCCGCTAACGATCCAGGTGTCTTAACCCGTTGCCCGTCGCCATCGTAGAAAAACAACAACGAAAAGTTGGAACCGTTTTGCCTGGCTTCCACCAGGCGGTTCTCGGCGTCATACGTCAGCGTGTAGCTCACCCCGCCGATGGAACGCCCGATCATGTTGCCGTTGCAATCATAGGTATAGGTGTTACCCGCATAGGCAGAGACGGCGTGCGGGATGGTGCGTTCCCCGCCGTTGCATGCAGTAACATGAGCGTTATAGGTGTAATTCAGCCCCGCTTTGCTCGATAGGTTGCCGCTGGTGGCGTTATATTGGTAGCTTTCTGTGCTGTACGTCCCGCCCGTCCCGCCGGTTGCCGCGGCGGAAGTGAGGCGGTTGAGACCATCATTGTAGGTGAAGGTCTGTGTTTGTGTGGGAACCACCGTGTAGTCATAGATGTTATTCAGATTACCGACGGCGTCGTAGGATGAAGCGCCGGTGGTTGTGTTGTAGTAGCGCAGGTCCTGCAACGGGGTCACCACGGGAGACAGGTCATCCGACTTGATGCGCTTGAGCCGGCCGAGGCCGTTGCTGTCGCTCCAGGCAAAGTAGTCGTAATCGGTCCTGAGGATGGCAGCCCCGCCGCTATCGCCTAATAAGCGGATATCCACCCGCCCGGCGGCGTCGTAGCAGGTGCTCTTGACGTAGGTGGTGGAGCTGGCGGCCGTGTTGAGCAGCTTCTGCGGGTGGTAGGTGGTGTCCACCTGGGGGGTGATACCACCGAGGTTGTTGGAAGGGTATTTCATCAGCTTCACCAGGTCGGCGGAGTTGTAATCCCATTGGGCGGTGAACAGGTTGCTGCTGTCCAACGTCTTGCTCTCCTGGGTCATGCGCCCGCGGGCGTCGTACGCCCAGGTGGTGTAGAAGCCCGTGCCGTAATCCATGCGCGTGCGCTGCCCAATGCCATAGGTGCCTTGATCGTAAGTATAACTCACATCCGGGGTGGAATCGCAGGCGCCGGGACCGGTGTAGGTCTTGGAGGTCAGGCGGTTGAGCTCGTCGTAGCCCAGCGTGGTGACGCAGCCACGCGTCGGTCTGCGTCCACAGGGTGCCCAGGGCGTAATAGGTGTAGCCCAACTGCCCATGTCGGGGTCGACATGCCGGTCTTGCGCCCGGCGAGGTCATAGGTCAGGGGGTGGTTCGACCTGCGGGTCTGCGGCGGCAGTAACGCCGGTAGCGGGCGGCAAGGGGATGATGAAGGTGAGAAGGATCAGAAGGCTAAGGAGACGGTATAAATGCAGACTGAATTGCCCCCCCCGTAGCGAGCAAAGAATGTTGCATGTGCGCCATTGTCAAACCCTCCCCAACGAACAAGAACGACGGCGATGTTGAAAACCCCCAGATTGATAGTACAAGAATTCACGAGGAATGTCAAATTAAGACTCTGTTATGGAATGCTTCATCAAGAATCATCCCCAATCTAGTTTTTTTCTTCCAATCGGCGTGGACTCAGATCCAGAGAGCGTTATTCGATCACTTAGGATCGTTCGGGGGTACCTGATATCCCAAATACAATTCGGGTCTGAATGAGCGAAGATACTGAAAGCCCCCACACGGTTGCGGAGGCAACCGTGCTCTACCCATTTGTTGAGTTTTTATAATTGTCCTGTAAGTCAGGCACTCCCGATCGTTTTCGTGAGCGGTGTTCCATAAACACAGGGTTGAGCGGCAGGAGCTTAATAAAAAGACTGCGGGCATAGCCCGCAGTCTTTTAGTTTGTTCCACTTCCGTCAGCTTACGGCGTCGGTGTTGCGATCATCTCCGGCAGCGGCGTGGCAACCGGATTTTCAATCTCCGGCGGCGCTGCTACTACGGCCGCGTAGATCATGATGTCCCAGGTGGTCCTGCTCGTCTGACCTACAGCATCCGTCACCGTCAGGGTGACGGTATAGTTACCCGGATTCGTGAAGGTGTACTGTACCACCGCGCCTTGCAACGTGGCGCCGTCACCCATATCCCATGCGTAGCTGGTGATACCGGCGTCCGAGATGGAAGCCGAGCCGTCAAAGGTGACCGGCGTGGCTGAGTCGCCTGTGGGTGGAGCGATGATCACGGCAACCGGCGGCGGCGGCGGAACGGGGGTCGCCGGAGCCAGGACGCTGATGACCCAGGTGGTTGAATCTTGCAGGTTGCTGGCGTCGGTGACGGTCAGGACAACCTGGTAGTCGCCCGGATTGGCGTAAGCGTGTGTGACGGTAGCGCCAGTCGCTTTTGCGCCATCGCCCAGGTCCCAGGAGTAGGCGGTGATGCCCACTGCGGATTGCGATGCTGAGCCATCGAAGGTCACCTGCTGGTTCACATCCGCCTGGCGGGGTGCGCTGATCGCAGCCTGAGGCGGCACGGGATCCACCGGCGGCTCGACATTATCGGGGGGGACGGGTGTCGTATTGGTGGGCGGCGTCGACATGAAGAACAGGACTTCATTCACCGTAGTGGTGATGCGCAGCCGGGTGTCATTGACGGTAAAGGTCGCCGCCTGGCTCAGCCAGGTGAGGAAGGTAGATTCCTGTTGCATGAGGGCTTCTGAGCAGGCAGCACTGGAGCTGGTCAGCCCGGTGATGGTGATACTGCTTCCGTTTGCGGTAAAGCGCCCGCTGTAGTTGTTGCAGCCGGTGTAACCGCTCAGCGTGCCATTGGAGGCAAAGAAGGCAGTCGGTTCGCTGCCGGTGAAGACGTTATTGTTGCCGTAGGCTTGCAGGTACCACTTGCGGTCCACCAGGACGGTAACCGGGGTCACCGGAGGCGCATCGGCTGGCGGTGTGGAGGAGTAGACCAGCACGCCGGTAGCGGTGGGGATGATGAGCTGCCCGCCCGCCATGGAGTAGCCGGTAGCCTGCTGGAGCTGGCTCAGGTACTGCTGCTCCTGCTCCATCACACCCTGCGGGGTGGTGCAAGATTTCATGGTTGTCGCAGCCGGACCAACCTTGAATCCGGGGGCGATCTGGGCGGTGTAGTTGTTGCAGCCGGAGATACCGCTGACCGAGCCGCTGACGGCGTCGGCGTTGACGAAGAACTGGGCGGTGATCTGCGAGCCAGACAGGATCGCCTGGTTGTTGATGGAGATCAGCCACCAGAAGGTGCCCTGCAGCGGGCGCAGGTCAACCTGCGGTACAACCTCCACCGGCAGGGCTTTGAAGACCAGCATCTTGCCCTCGCCGTAAGGCATCCTGAGCACGTCGCCGACGATGGCATACTGGCTGGCGCTGGTGAGGGCAGTCAGGAATTCGGTCTCTTGCTCTGCCACGGGCGATTCGCATGCCATGAAGGTGGTGGCGGGCTGGTTGATCTTGATCTCGGTCAGCGAGGCGATGAAGGTGGTGTTGTACTCGTTGCAGCCGCTGCGCCCCTGCAGCAAGCCCGAGGGAGAGCCGGGCTGGCGGGTGAAGAAGGCGTTGAACTCAGCGCCTTCCACCGGCGCGGTGGGGTTGTTGATATCGCCCATGGCGGTGAGCACCCAGTTGGAGCCCAACAGGGGCGTGCGGTCTGCCACGAAGGACATCATGCCCTCGGACGTGGTCAGCAGCATCTGGTTCGCCAGGATCTGGTAGCTCTGCGCCCCGTTGATGGCAGCCAGGTAAGCCTGCTCCGTGGGGGCGGTTTCCTCGGGGCAAGCCATGAACGTGGTGGCATCGTGTTGGTGATGGTCAGGTTCGTCCCGTCCAGCGTGTAGCCGGCGTTGTAGTTATTGCACACCACCACGCCGCCCACGGTGCCCTGGGTTGCGTCTTCACCGGGGATGAACTGCATGGTGAGCGGGGTAATCTTCCGTTACCGGCGCGCCGGCAAAGGAAACCAGCGTCCAGAGCGTGTACTCCAGCGGCAGGGATGCCGAGGTGTAGGTGAGCACCTCTGCGCCGCCGTTGGCGCGTGATCTGCAGCACAGGTCCGCGGATGGCGTAGCTCTCGGCTTTGGCGATGCTCGCCAGGTAGGCGCTTTCCTGCTCCATGCCGATCGTGCATGCCCGCAACGTGGTAACCGGCATGCTGACGGTCATATTGCCGTCCTGAGCGGTAAAACCGGCAACGTAAGTGTTGCAGCCGGCCTCACCGGCCAGGCTGCCGTCCTCATTGAAAACCACTGTGATGGCTACGCCCGGCTCGACCTGCGTGGGGGCGTCTGGGCTGCCAGAGGCAATCAGCACCCAGTTCGTGCCCACCAGCGGCACCTCGCCGATGGTGTAGATCAGCACGCCTTGCGTGCCATCGCCGGGATCGTAGAAGATCTGCAGGCGACCTTCGGGCGTGAAAGCGAAGGTCTTGGCTTGCTGCAAGGCTGCCAGGTATGCCGTTTCTTCCTGGCTGCCGGTCTCGCAGAACATCATGGTGGAAGCCAGCGGACCTACCGTGATCTGCTCGCCAGCCAGGGTGTAGCCGCCGGTGTAATTGTTACAACCGCCGGAGCCGTTTACCGTCCCATCCGCGTTGAAGGTGGCAGTGATTTTAATGCCTTCTGGGACCACGGTGGGGTTGGTGGGGTCGCCGGACGCCACCAGCACCCAGAGCTGGTCCTGGAGCTGGGCGCTGAAATCGGGCGTGGGGGTGGGCGGGGGCGGCTCGGTCGGCGCAGGCGGCGGCGTGGTCGGCTCGAGCGTGGCAGTCGGGGCTGGCGCCGGCGCCGGCTGGCAGGCAGCCAGCAGCATGGCGAGCAGCAGCAGCACAGACAAGACTGCCCAGGGCGCCCTATGGGTTGTTTTCTGTTTCATCGATTTCTTCTCCTCTTGATCGTGTCAAAATTTTGTTGGCGATTAGATGCGGATAAACAAGGTATCCCCACCGTTTTTCGATGCATCGAATTCTTTAGATTTAACGCATCCCTCCATTCAGTAGTTCCCTTAAGTTTAGAGAACTGAGTGATTATAAACATAAATAATTAATGGTGGTTAAGAAAAGGTAAAGACACGTCATGTATTCAGCCTATTCACGTCTTAATCATCAGAAATAAAAAAACCACAAAACCACAAGGAGATAATCCCATGAAAATCACAACCCGTTCGCTCATCGTCCTGATCGTTATTGGCTTGCTGGCTCTCGGCGCGGTTGGCGTGGCTTCGGCTGGCGCTCTCTCTGCTAAGGCGTTGCTCTTCCAGGAGCAGGATGAAGTGGAAGTCTTTGGCGCCGTCGAACAGGTCACTCCGAATTTCATCACCGTCCAGGGCAAGGACATTCGCCTCACTCCGCAAACCGAATTCAAGGATAGCATTGAAGTAGGGGCATTGGTGAAGGTGCATGCAATCCTCGCGGATGACGGCAGTTTGACCGCTCGAGAGATCGAGCTGAGCCTTCCTGCAGTTGTGGATGACAATTCCAACGACAACCAGGGCACGGATGATAACAGCAACACGAATACCAATCAGAACGATAACGGCATCGATGATGACAACAGCAATTTGAACAGCAATGACAACGACGAAGACAATAGCAACATGAACGGCAACGATAATCGATGACGACGATAATGGCAACATGAATGGCAACGATAACGGCGGCATCGACGATAACAGCAACGCCAATGACGATAACGGCAACGATAATGGCAACGACAATGGCAACAGAACGATCATGGCAATAACAGCAATGACCATGACGACGATAACGGCAACGGTCACCATGGCGGCGCGACGACGATGATAACGGCAATGGCGGTTTCGACGACTGATCCCCAACCAGCCACTCCCTGACCCATACACAAAAGCTACCCGGGCGAAAAATCGCTCGGGTAGCTTGTTTTGGTGAGAGTTCTCGGTGGACCCTCACGGAAATCCCATTGGGCGGGTGCTTCTTTTTGAGCGCCGCTAAGGCTGCAGGTTCTCGGCGAAGAATTGCACCAGGCGCTGCTCGTACTCTTGCGGGTACTGGCTGAAAACGCGCGCATGCTGCGCGCCGCTTGCGACCCACAAGGCAGCCCGCTCGCCCAGCGTTTGGGCGAAGAGCTCATTGAAAGCCTTCTCCAGCTCATCGCCGCCGGCGGCAATCAGCAGGAAGCGCGTGCCCGGCGCCGCCTGCATCGATTCGAGCAAGGGGGTGGGGGGCTGCTCGCCGCTGAGCAATTGCACCGTGCCGTACATCACCCGCGTGGTGAAGTTGCGCACCAGCGGTCTCTCGGAGGGCAGCGCCAACAGCTCTGCCATGGAGCGGCGGGTGGCGCCATCTGCGGCGATGGCGGTGATCTGCGGGTAAGCGGACGCCGCTCCCAGCAGGGCTTCGCCGCCCATGGAGATGCCCAACCCGCCGATTTGCGCCACTTCGGGACGGCTTTCGAGGAATTGCACCGCCGCCCCCACATCTTGCGTCCCCTGCCAGCCGAGCTGGTTGGTCTTGCCGCCGCTCTCGCCGTGCCCGCGCTGGTCGACCGCCAGCACGCCGTAACCTTGGCGCCTCAGCATCTCGGCGTAAGGGCGCAGGTTTTCGCGCGAGCCGCCCGCGCCGTGCAGCAGCAGGATGGCGGCGCCGTTGGCAGGCGGCGTGTACCAGCCCGCCAGCGTGACGCCGTCCGCGGTCTCAAACGAAACCGGTTGGAAGCCTTGCGGCGGCGGTCCGACGGTCTTTTTGGCAGGCAGTGTAGCCGCCAGCCCAAATCCGGCGGGCAGGAGGATATACAACGCAAACATCACCAGGAGGATGATGATCGCCGCCCGGATGTAGATGCGATAGCGGTTGCCGCGCTTCATAGGAGTGTGGGCAATGGGGCTACCCGGGCAGGGCTACCACCAGGCTGTCATAATACGTGCCGGCGCCAAAGCCGTCGATGAGCACGTGGTCGCCCGGGTGCATCTGTGGCAGCTGCTTGAGGAAGGCGATCATGTTCGATGCCGCGCTGACATTGCCGAACTCGGTCAGCAGCCAGGGCATGGGGATGTGGATGCCTTCGTTATTGAGGTGCTTCTCCTTGAGCTTGTTGATCTTCAGATTGGCGTGGTGCACAATGGCGACGGCGATGCCGTGATCCGGCAAGCCCCGCGCAGCCACCATCTCCTGGTATTTGTGATAGACAATACGTACCACGCCCACGCCGTTGCGCACGAAAAGCTTGACCATGCCCATCATGCCCGCCATGGCGATGGGCATGCCGTCTTCCGGCTCGTGCATCAAGCCGGCGACGCGGAAGTGGTTCTGACCGGCGGTGGAGGTCTCGATATTGGTGCTGTCCAGGTGGCGCTGGCGGGAGTGCGGGTAGAACATGTGCACCGCCAGGACGCCTTCCTCGTCGTACACCTCTGCCGTCTCGCCCACCAGGAACTGCATGCTCTCGCCGGGCACCAAGCCGATCACGCCGGCGCCGTTGCCGAAGAACTGCAGGGCGTTGATGTCGTTGGATGCGTCGATGAAGCGGCTCAAGCCTTCGATGCCGCCCACCAGCACCTTCTTGCCAAGTAATTCCTCCGCCAGGTTGTGATTCGCCGGATTTTGCGTTCCCAGGGCGGGGTTGAGCGCCAGGTGCAGGGCGCCGGCTGAGCCGTCGCAGGCTTTGTGCACGCTGACCTTGATGGCGCTCTCGGGGATGCCCGCGGCGCGGGCGATGCGCTCGGTGTAATCGGTGGAGATCGGTCCGCTGGAGCCGATCAGCACACCCTGGACTTCGCCCGGCTCCCAGCCGCATGCCTGCGCGGCGCGCTGCAGCAAGCGGGCGCCTACTTCGGTCTCCACCTGCAGGTACTCCTCGTCCGTCAGCCTGGCGATGTGGTGGCGGTGAAAGAAGCCGAGCTGGCTGAGGTCCATGCGGGCTTCATCTTTCAACGGCTCGCCGAGACGCTCCTCGATGCGCTTCACCAGTGCGGCGTTATCGTAGCTCTCGCCCCAGGAGCCGTACGCGCCGCCGATGCCTACCGCCGTGTTAGTGACCTGCTTGATCCCCACCGGCACGCCGCCAACCGCCAGCTTCTCTACCACCACCCCCGGCTGCTCGAAGAATGAAAGCGGGGCAGTCGCTGAGGGTTCGGTTTGATCTATTGTCATTCATATGCACCTATCCAGATACCGTCCTGAGACGGGAATTAAACATATTTTGTCCGATTATACGCGTTATTCAGGCATTTTACCCTAATGAGGAGGATGTCAAGGATATCACACTTCGCTTCTTCCAACTGCATAGGTCCCAGGATCATTAAAATCCAGATCGCCTCACTTCACCAGCCCAACTCCGGTTAAAATGGACGCCAACTCTCCTTACCCCGCAAGCAGGTGAGATCAATTTTCAAGGATGCAAAATGAGCGAGCCGGCAAGCTATCACATGACCCCTGACGAGTTCCGCCGCTACGGTCGGGCGGTGGTCGATTGGATTGCCGATTACTACCAGGAGATTGAGAAATTCCCGGTGCTCTCTCCGGCTAAGCCGGGGCAGATCCGTTCTGCCTTGCCGCCGCAGCCGCCGCAGGAGGGCGAGGCGTTCGAGCACATCCTGGGTGACATGAATCAGGTGATCCTGCCCGGGGTCACGCACTGGCAGTCGCCCAACTTCTTCGCCTTCTTCCCGGCAAACACCTCCGGTCCGGCGATCCTGGGCGACCTGATCTCCTCCGGGCTGGGCGTGCAGGGCATGCTGTGGGTGACCAGCCCCGCCTGCACCGAGCTGGAGACGCATGTAATGGATTGGATGGCGGAACTGCTCGCCCTGCCGGAGCGCTTCAAATCGACATCCAGCGGGGGCGGCGTAATCGAGGATTCGGCTTCGAGCGCCACGCTCTGCGCCCTGCTGGCAGCGCGCGAGCGGGCGACGGAGCTTGCTGCGAACGAGCGCGGACCTGATGGGCGGCTGGTGGCGTACACCTCCAGCCAGGCGCACTCATCGGTTGAGAAGGCGGTCAAGATCGCCGGCATCGGGCGCCAAAACCTGCGCCTGATCGAGGTGGACGAGACTTTCGCCATGCGCCCCGACCGGCTGCGCCAGCAGATGCAAAAAGACCGGCAGGCGGGGTTGCAGCCGTTCTTCGTCGTCGCCACGCTCGGCACCACCTCCTCCAATGCCTTCGACCCGCTGGCGGAGCTCGGCGAGATCTGCCAACAGGAAGGCGCCTGGCTGCACGTGGATGGCGCCATGGCGGGCGTGGCTGCCATCTGCCCCGAATACCGGGCGCTCTTCGCCGGGTTGGAGCTGGCAGATAGCTACTGCACCAACCCGCATAAGTGGATGTTCACCAATTTCGATTGCGATTGCTTCTTCGTCGCCAGCCGCGCCGACCTGATCCGGGCGCTGAGCATCTTGCCGGAGTACCTGCGCAACCAGGCGACCGAGTTGGGGGCGGTGATCGATTACCGCGACTGGCAGGTGCCGCTGGGCAGGCGCTTCCGCGCCCTCAAGCTATGGTTCGTCATCCGCTACTACGGCGTGCACGGCTTGCAGCACCACATCCGCCAGCACGTAGCCCTGGCTCAGGAGTTTGCCGGCTGGGTGGCTGCGGCGCAGGATTTTGAGCTGGCGGCTCCGGCGCCGCTCAACCTGGTGTGCTTCAGGCACAGGCTGGGCGACGACTTCAACCGTCGCCTGATGGAGCGGCTCAACCAAAGCGGCTTCCTCTACCTGAGCCATACCATCCTGGATGGCAAGCTCACCTTGCGCCTGTGCGTGGGGCAGACCCATACCGAAGCGCGCCATGTGCAGCAAGCCTGGGATTACATCCGGGATTTTGCCATAGAGCTACAAGCTAAAGGGGAGGGCGCTGATGCAACCATCTCACGTTATGCTTCCGTGCTCGTTGTATGCCGGAAATAAGAACCTCTGCTAAATTTGAAGTAGACGCCATTGATTGATCGAAGAAGGTAAATCATGGATCCAATCAAGATCTTCACCACCGGCGGGTCGATCGACAAGATCTACTCCACGCAGAGCAGCCAGTTCGTGGTGGGCGCTGCCGCAGGCAGGAGCGATACTGGCAGATGCTAACGTGACCTGCGCGTACGAGATCGAGGCACTCCTGGCAAAGGATTCCCTGGAGATCAACGACGAAGACCGCGAGAGGATCGTTGCGCGGGTGCGCGGCGAGCCAAGCACCCGCATCCTGATCACCCATGGCACGGATACGATGGTCAACACTGCCCTGGCGCTTACCGATATCTCCGGCAAGGTGATCGTGCTCACCGGGGCGATGCAGCCGGCGGCTTTCAAGCGCTCAGACGCCGCCTTCAACCTGGGTTTTGCATTGGCGGCGCTACAAACTCTACCAGAAGGGGTATACATCGCCATAAATGGGTGCATCTTCGACCCGTTAAGGGCGCGTAAAAATCTGCAATTGGACCGCTTCGAAGAAATTTGATGAGGGGAGTACCCAAGCACGGGATGCTTGCATCCCGTTTTACGATCAACTTTCCTGCTTCATAAATCCGTGCTCCACCGCATACAGCGCTGCCTGGGTGCGGTTAGCCAGTTCCAGCTTATCCAGGATATTGCGCACGTGGGTGGTTACGGTGCGGGTAGAGATGGATAATCTCAACGCAATTTCTCTGTTCGATAGACCTTGCGCCACACATTTGAGCACATCCATCTCCCGGTCTGTCAGTGAACGTTCCACAGGCGCCGGAGCGGCAGACTGCCGTATTCTTAACATCAGCTTCTGGGCTACTGAAGGGTGCAGGGGGCTTTGTCCCTGGACAACCCCACGAATCGCGTCGAGGAGCTGTTCGGGTGGCGAATCCTTGAGCATGATACCGTTCGCTCCCAATTGAATTGCCGAGATAACCATATCATCATCCGGAAAGCTGGTGAGTACAAGGACCGGGGTTTCATGGTCCATTTCCTTGATTTCCTTGAGAGCAAGCAATCCGTTCATCACCGGCATTTTTAAGTCCAAGATGATCACATCAGGCTTTAATTCTCTAACCAGCGTTACGGCTTGGTTGCCATCGGCTGCCTTTCCCACCAAGCGCATGTCCGGTTGTGAGTTGATCACAAGCTCGAGACCCTCCCGCACGATGGGATGGTCATCAGCGATGAGGACACGGATGGCTTCTGCTTTCGTTGGTTTCACTTCTTCTTCCCCACATCGACGGTGATCGTCACCCGGGTGCCATGCTCCGCCAGGGATTGTATGGAGAATTCTCCGCCAATGGAGCTTGCCCGCTCCCGCATATTTTTTAGCCCCATTCCGAGATGCTTTGCGGAGTCATTGAAGCCAATGCCATCATCCTCAACACGTAAGGCGACCTTGCCTAGATCTTCCTGGATCAAAACCCTTACACTTCCTGCCATAGCATGCCTCAGTGAATTGTTCAGCGCTTCCTGGGCAATGTTGAAGAGCTCATCTTCGACATGAGGCGGTAATCCCGCTAAATCCCCCTGGACGATCATTTGAGCATCGATATTCGAGCGCCTTTCCACCGTATCCAGGCGCTGCTGCAGGGCATTGGCGAGACCCAGCTCCTCCAAATTGGATGGGCGCAGTTGATGTATCAGCAGGCGCATCTCTCGCAGAGCTTGCTGCCCCACGGCTCCCAGGCGATGGAAAGAATTGGCAGGATCTTCCAGGGTGCCCTGGCGCGCCATGCTCTCCCAACCGCTGCTCAGCAAAGTCAGGCTATAGATCGATTGCGTCACCGAATCGTGCAGCTCGCGAGCCAGGCGCTGCCTCTCAGCGTCAACAGCCGCCAGCCGCGCCTGTTCTGTCAGGCGATCATTTTCTATTCTTGCGGCGATATCTGTGGCGATAGTCTCCGCAAGCTCAATTTCATTGCGGTTAAAAATATAGCCACTTACATCCTTCGCCAGGATAAGAAACCCAAGAATAATGCCGCGAGATATTAGGGGAACGATAAGGCCAGCGAGCAAATTATTTTCTCGGACATATTCGCGGACCGGCTCTGGAAAGGGCAGGGATTGCAGGTTTGTGATGACGCTAGATCTCGCTTCAGATTGCAGCGATAGAAGTAGCGAGGAGTCAAAGATAGTCGATCCCGCGCTGGCGAGCGAGATCGTCCCACTTGTCCGCTCAAAGCCAATCAGCCCTTTTAGCTGTGTAGAATCGTTTGCTTGGAGGGCGATAAATGTGAACCGCGCATCGAAAAGTACGGTTATCGTTTTACAGACAACCTCGAGCGCCTGAGAAAGGTCTCGCGTCGAGGCGATCGCTTTGGACATTTGGTGAAGAGCCGATAACCCATTCAACCGCTCAACAAGCGCCATGTGCATCTTCGAAATGCTCAAATGCGTCTCGACGCGCGCCAGGATATCTTCTGTGTGATAGGGCTTACTAATGTAATCCACCGCTCCAACTGCGAAACCCCTGATCTTATCAGAGATCTCTTCCCTTGCACTGAGGAAAAGGACAGGGATCTCTCGGGTTGCAGGGTTAGATTTTAATTCCTCACAAACCTGGTACCCATCAATACCTGGCATCTGGATGTCGAGCAAGATCATACCGGGGGGGGCAGCCGCAGCCATCATCAAAGCAGTGGACCCATCGCGGGCATTGCGAACCTCATACCCATGTTCTACGAGTATGCTTGATAACAGGCGTAAGCCCAGCAGATCGTCATCAACAATGAGGATATCATCTTTGATTTCACTTGCTATCGTTTTAGCCATCTTGCCTCGTCAGGTCCACGATCCGCTTGAACTCATAATTGCTAACCATTGCCCGCAAAGAATCTGCCAACTGGTGGTGACTCTCATCGAGCTGGTCAATGATGGCGAGCAGTTCCTGGGCTCTGCCTCGAGAAGCTGCCTGGCGCAAATCGGTAACCAAGCCATCAGATAGACCTGACAGATCGGCGGGAGTTAATTCCCTGCTTTCCGGTGGGACCGATGGTTTCGGCTCTTCATATATGTACTGTACATTGAGGTGTTTAGCCATTAGCTCGTAGATATCGGCCTCTGTAAAGGGTTTACGCAAGAAGTCGTCACATCCTGCTTCCAATACCCTGGCACGTTCCTCTTCGAATACACTGGCTGTGATGGCAACCACTTTCGTCTCTGATCCTTTACTCTCTTTGATCATCCTGGTCGCCTGGTAGCCATCAACCCCGGGCATGCGGATATCCATCCAAATCAGGTGGGGATGCCAACTAAGATATCTCTCGACTGCGATCTGGCCACCCTCTGCGGTTTGCACTTCAAACCCTGCGTTCTCGAGTATCTGCTGCAGCAGGGCGCGGTTATCCCGGCTGTCATCCACGATCAGTGTACGGTAATGAGGCTGGTTCGGAGCTAAGCCTGTCACGCGTTTTGACAGGCGCACGGAAGGACTTTGGTCAGCAGCGACCAGCTCGACAGGGATCACAAAACTGAAATTCGAGCCCACCCCAACCTGGCTCTCGACATGGATCTCACCACCCAACAAACGCACATACTGCTGGCTGATGGGCAAACCCAACCCGGTGCCCTCGCCGACTGCCAGGCCGCTCTTCGTCTGGACGAAGGCTTCGAACAAGCTGTGCATCTCATCCGGGGCTATCCCAGCGCCCGTATCCAAAACTTCAAAACGCAGCCAGCAGCTTTCGGGTTGCAATATTTGTCTGCCAGAACCAGGCTGGTTGCTTATGGCTGGCTCCGGGTCGCTGACCGATACCCGTAACATCACGCTACCCGTATTCGTGAATTTTATTGCGTTGCCTAACAAATTGATCAAAACCTGGCGTAGTTTACGCATGTCCGTCCGGATATAACGGGGCACATCCCTGGATTGCTCAAAGATAAATTCCAGTCCTTTTCTGCCGGCCCGCTCGCGCAGAATACTCTCCAAATTTGCCAGGATGCGATTCAAGTCAAAGCTGGTCAGCTCGAACGAGATGCGCCCGGCTTCGATCTTAGAAATTTCTAGAACATCATTGATCAGGTCGAGCAAGAGCTCGCCACTATGATCGATCGCATCCAGCTTTGTTTTTTGGCTTTGCGTCGTTTCCGGGTCGCGCAGGAGCAATTTCGTAAAGCCAAGGATGGCATTGAGCGGGGTGCGTAGCTCGTGGCTCATACTTGCAAGGAATATACTCTTAGCCTGGTTGGAAGATTCGGCTGACTCCTTGGCAATTTGTAGTGCTTGATTGGCAACGGAGAGATCTTCCGTTCGTTTTGCCACACGCTGCTCCAGCTCGGAATTCAGCGAGGCAAGCTGACGCTCGGTTTCCATGATTTCGTTCGACAATGCCAGGCTCATCACAATGACGATGGCAACGAAGCCGAACTGCAGTAGATAGATCGATGTGATCAATCCCTGGTCCAGCAGGTTGTCGTTGAGGATTGAGGCAGCGAAGATCGCGATCGCGATTCCAAGAAATACTGCTTTCTGCCGTTCTCCCCGTCGATATTGGCGCACTAAGGCATAGATGGAGAATGAAAAAAAGGATAGCCAGATGATGGGGGTGTAATTACCCCAGGAGGTCAGCGCTACATCGGCGATGGTAATCGGCTCTCCCCAGGGCAGCGTTACTGAAAAATAGTCGGTCACAGCCGTGTATAAATAGGTTGCCCGGGAGGTCAAGTGTACGCCGATAAAAAACAAGATGGGTGTGCTTAGTATAGCCAAAGCCAGGTAAGGTTTTACCCGGGTATAGAAAGCCACAAACCACAGGAAGAGCAGCTCCCCTATAAGGAGACCCATCAGCGACCACCGGTCAGCGGTGATGAAGGCAGATGCTGAACGGGCAGCGACCGCCGGGTGGAGAAATATCTGGAAGAAATTCATAAAGCCGAAGGACAGGGCGGTCATGGCAAAGAGCAGGTGAACGGGATCCATCGGTCTACGCCGAAGACCGACTAATAGATGATACAGGCCAGCATAAAAACAGATACCGGCTGCTACTCCCAGAGCAATTTGAATACTGTTCATAGACCCTTTGCCTGAACTTTTGTGGTTTGGGCTTACTCGTCAGGGGGAACCGGTTTTCCCTGATCTACGCACTATTTAACCCTTTAGAGTGAAATTGCAGAATTTTCGGGACCTATTTGGCGATCACAAATCTGAATTATAGCATAATCACCACTTCCAATACGTAAATATGCGTAGGGCTCATTGGGATTTACCGTGATGATTTCCGGATTTGGGGGTGTGAAGGCGGCGTACGCCGCCTTCACACCCCCAAATCCGGGTACTTCCACGGCGATTCCCATTGAACCATGCGTAGATTGGACTCTCTCCAAGTAGCAGAAGGAGCTTCTACTAAAGGGTTAAAATAAATACTAAATCAGGACGATCACTTTTTGAGCATTCACCGTTAAAATCCGAGAAGGGAAAACCGTCTTCCAAGGCTATCGATCGGCAGGATTATGAATTCACGCAGACAAATCGCGGTTATCGCACCCGAGAAAATGGCAAAGGCTTTCGCTGTCTTGATCGATTCCATACCCAGTCAAAGTTTCCTGGCATCTGCTGTCAACCTGGATGAGCTAGTAAGTCTCCTTGGCGAGAAAAAGCCGGATGTCCTGTTGGTTTATTTCGTTCAGGAGAACGAATTAGAGAATGGGAAGCCAGCCTATGACACCATTGTCCAGATCAAAAACACCTGGAAGGATGCCTTGTGTGTAACGATCGTCAAATACGCATCACAATTGGAAAATGCGAAAGAAAACGGGGCTGATCTGGCTCTGGTGGATGGCGTGAACGCCGAGAAGTTATTGGCGGCAATCGAGGGCAGATCGGTGTGAGGGATGGATACGCATATCCCTAGCGATGCGGAAATCATGCCGGTATCCACCGGGCGCCTGCCGGCTGCCCCCGAGGTGCAGACTCTGGTGGAGGCCGCCTATACTCGCTTCAAGCCGGTCCTGGAGGGCAAGCAGGCAGATTATTATCCTGCGCTTGCCAAGGTACCCGCAAATTTGTTCGGAATCTGCATTGCCGGGATGGATGGCGCTCTATATTCTGCTGGGGATGCGCTGTTCCCCTTCACGATCATGAGTGTCTCCAAACCCTTCGTATTCTCACTGGTATGCCAGGCGCATGGGGCTGAGCATGTCCGGCAGAAGCTGGGTGTGAACAGCACCGGGTTGCCATTCAATTCGATCCTGGCGATTGAGCAGAGCCCCAGCCGGTTGACGAACCCTATGGTCAATCCCGGCGCCATCGCGGCAACCAGCCTGGTTCCAGGGGCATCCGTTGATGAGAAATGGCAGTTCATTTACCAGGGATTGGCTCGCTTTGCCGGGAGAGAGTTGGCGCTGAATAGTGATGTGTATGCCTCTGCTTCAGCCAGCAACCAGCACAACCAGGTCATTGCCCGGCTGCTTGCCAGCTACGACAGGCTTTATGCCGACCCGCAAGAGGCAGTTGACCTGTACACCCGGCAGTGCTCACTGGATGTGACCGCCACCGACCTGGCGGTGATGGCAGCCACCCTGGCGGATGGGGGCGTTAATCCAATCACGCACGAGCGGGTGATCGACCGCGACCTGTGCCCGCCGGTTCTGGCGGTGATGGCTACCGCTGGGTTGTATGAGACCTCCGGTGATTGGCTGTATGGTATTGGATTGCCCGGAAAGAGCGGGGTGGGGGGTGGCATCCTTACGGTTGCACCGGGGAAGGGCGGGTTGGGTACCTTCTCGCCGCGGCTCGATGACGCTGGAAACAGTGTTCGCGGGCAACTGGCAACAAAGTACCTCTCCACACGCCTGGGATTGAATATTTTTGCCTCAGAGCCTGCGAGTGAGGCTCATCGGAATTGAGATCGCAAATCTACTGGATTGCCCATCGATGAAACAGGAGGTTAACCCTTGACGACGACAAAATCCGATGTGAATATGCGCCTCGCCGGCGCAGTGAGAGCATCCTGGTTACCGATGCTCATTATCGCCCTGGCGCAGATCCAGATGGGCTTCAATGTCAGCGCCTTGCCAGTCTCGATCGGTGGGATTGTCGAGGATTTCAACACCTCGCCGTCCAGTGTCAGCACGGCGTTGGTTGTCTATTCCCTGGCTGTCGCCGGGTTTGTCATGTTGGGCGCCAAGCTGGGCAAGCTGATCGGGTCGCGCCTGGCTTTCCAAATTGGAGTGATCTTTCACGGCCTGGCTATGGCTGGGATGGCAGCCAGCTCCAGCACGGCGATGATGATCCAGACGCAAGCCATTGCCGGCCTGGCGGCAGCCCTGCTGGTGCCTTCACTGGTGGTATTGATTGCTCACCACTATCGGGGTGCACAGCAATCCCAATCCTTAGGATTGTTAGGCGCCTCCCAGGCGATTGCCGGCGTGCTGGCTTTTCTGGTCATCGGCATCCTGGGCACTTTGCTTTCCTGGCGCTATGGGTTTGCTCTCATTGTCGTCATTGCAGTCATCGTTTTAATCCTGAGCTTCCGACTGAAACCCGTGGAGCGGTATAAGGAAATAAAGATTGATTGGGTAGGAGCAGTTCTCGCGGCGCTTGCCATAATTCTGATCAGTCTTGGATTTAATAACCTTACAACCTGGGGCATACTGCTCGCCTCTCCGGAGGCTCCGGTCAGCGTGCTGGGGATGTCGCCTTCACTCATCATGATCGTTACCGGAATTGTGATCGGGCAGGGTTTCTTCGCCTGGGCAAAAAAGCGTCATCAGCAAAAGAAGTCTCCGCTTCTTGCCTTAGAGGTGCTCGACTCGCCGCAAGAGCGCGCCGCGACATACTGCCTGTTTATTATTGCCGCTCTCGGTCCCGCCGTCAACTTCCTGATTCCGCTCTATATCCAAATTGTCCAGGGCTACAGCAGCCTGCTGACTGCGGTAGCGGTGATCCCCTACTCGCTGGCGATATTTGCCGCGACGGCGCTGGTGGTGCGCACGTTCGACCGCTGGACACCGCGCCAGATCGGTCGCACCGGCTTTGTTGTTGTCTCTGTGGGATTGGTCATGCTGGCGATTACGATCTGGAATGAGTGGAGTTCGCCCTTTGTGATCCTCAGCCTGATTGTGATCGGTCTTGGGGAGGGCGCGTTGCTGACCCTGGTATTCAATGTGCTCGTATCAGCATCTCCAAAGGAGCTGGCCGGAGATGTAGGCGCATTACGCGGTACGACCAACAACCTGGCAACCGGGTTAGGAACGGCTTTTGCCAGCGTGCTTTCAGTTACTTTGTTGAGCCTGATCTTTGTGAATAGCCTGGTGAAAAACCCGGTCATCACACCATACGCGCTTGAGAAATACGTCGATCTTGACAATATCGATTTTTTCAGCAACGAACAGTTGGATGAGGCGTTGGAGGAGACTGATCTAACACCTCAGGAGGAGGCGGCAACGGTTGCGATCAACGTCGCCGCGCGTCTCCAATCGCTCAAGATCTCCTTCCTGATACTGGCAAGTATCGCTTTGCTGGCAGTCATCCCGGCGGGAGGATTGCCGGACTATAAACCTCAAGAAGTGCCAGAAAGGCTGGATGAAGCGCTTTCACAGCCTGGTCTGGTGGAAGCATGAGCAACGGAAAAGTCAATGCCCGATTAATTTGATTAATATGGAGAAGGCACATGTCTCAAAACAGTGATAAAGCACGCCAACATGCCCGCAAACATGCAGAGAGATTTCAGCACGAGTTATTCGAGCTTCTACGCATCCCCAGCCTGAGCGGCGACCCCGCCTATGCAGACGATGTCCGGCGGGCTGCCGAATGGCTGGCGCCCACTTGCACGCCCTGGGACTGGAAAGCGCCAGGGTGATGCCCACCGCCGGTCATCCCGTCGTCTACGCGAATGGCTGGGCGCCGGGCCAGATAAGCCGACCGCCCTGGTGTACGGGCATTACGATGTGGTGCCCGCCGCCATGGAAGATGGCTGGGACACGCCACCGTTTGAGCCGGTCGAGAAGGACGGCAAGATCTACGCTCGCGGCGCAACGGATACCAAGGGACAGCTGTTTATTCATATCAAAGCACTCGAATCTGTACCTCGAAGCGAGTGGCGGAGCGCCGGTCAACGTAAAGATCCTGTTGGAAGGAGAGGAAGAAATCTCATCCCCTAATCTGACGCCCTTTATCAAGGAGCACCTTGACTTGCTTAAGGCCGATGTATGCGTGATCAGCGACACCTCCATGCGCGCCATCGAAGAGCCAGCTATCACGCACAGCCTGCGCGGTATGACCTATATCGAGATCGAGGTCGAGGGACCCAAAGAAGACCTGCACAGCGGGCTATGGGGCGGTGCGGCGCACAACCCTGCCCTGGCGCTGGTCGAGATCCTGGGCAAGCTCTACAATCCCGATAACACCATCGCTGTACCGGGCTTCTACGACGATGTCGTCCCGCTGACGCCAGGCAGAGCGGGAGATGATTGCCAGAACCGACCTCAGCGAGGAGCAGTACAAGGCGATAACCGGCGTCCCGGCGACTTGGGGCGATGAGAATTACACCATCCGCGAGCGCATCTCTGCCCGCCCGACGCTCGACATCAACGGCATGTGGAGCGGCTGGACTGGACCTGGTCCCAAGACGATTATCCCCCAGAAGGCCGGCGCCAAGCTCAGCTCCCGCCTGGTCGGCAACCAGGACCCGCACAAGATCTACGCCCTGCTGAAGGAATATATCGAATCGATCGCGCCGCAGACGGTGAAAGTCAGCGTCAGCTTGCTGACGACAGGCATGCCTGCCCTGATCCCCTTCGATTTGCCGGAGATGCAGGCTGCTTCGCGCGCCTACGAGAAGGGCTGGGGCTATCACGCCGGTCTTCACCCGCGGCGGCGGCAGCATCCCGGTTGTGGCAGACATCGCAAGCCTATTGAAAATCCCGGTCGTCATGATGGGCTACGGGCTGGATAGCGACGGCTTGCACTCGCCTAACGAGCACTACAGCATTGAGATGTTCCAGCGGGGCATCGAAACTGCGATCGTATATCTTGATGAGCTGGTGCAAATTACACAAATAACTCAGAGAAGAACATGACATGTTCGATGATTGGAAAGGAGTAATTCAATGAACAAAAAGTGGCTGGTTATAAGTTTAAGCGTGGGGATGATGGTCCTGGCAGCGTGCACTTCCTCCGGCTCCCAGCAAGGTGGCGACCTGACCGGCAAAGTTTGGGCGCTCACCGAGCTGATGGGCAAGCCGCCTGTGGCTGGAACCGGCATCTCAGCCGAATTCACTGCCGATGGCAAGGTGGCAGGATCAGCCGGGTGCAACCGCTATAGCGGCACGTACACCGTCTCCGGCAGCAACATCACGTTTTCTACGCAGATGGCTCTGACGATGATGATGTGCGAGCAGGCGGTGATGGATCAGGAGAGCGCCTATATGCAGGCGCTGGGCGAGGTGAAAACCTTCGCGGTCAATGGAGAGCAGCTCACCCTCACCGGAGCCGATGGTACTCAATTGGCTGTTTACAAAGCCCAATCCCAGGATTTGGCGGGCACCACCTGGGAGGTGACTGCCTACAATAACGGCAAGCAAGCAGTCATTGGTGTGTTGGAAGGGACGACCCTGACAGCGAGTTTTGGCAATGATGGCAACCTGTCCGGCAATTCTGGATGTAATACATTCAGCGGAGCGTACAAAGTCACCGGCGACCAGATCACGATTGGACCCCTGGCGTCCACGATGATGATGTGCAGCGACCCGGAAGGGGTGATGGACCAGGAAGCGCAATACCTGGCAGCCCTGCAAAGCGCAGCGAAATACCAGATCGAAGGAAATGTGCTGCAGTTACGCACAAATGATGACGCCCTGGCGGCAATGTTCAACAGAAAATAAGGAGACAGGGATGGAAATCTATGGAAAAACCAGAGATGTTCCAGCGCAGCATCGAGACGGTCATCCTGAATCTGGAGGAGTTTGCGCACCTGTAGAGAGGACAGAGCACCCATGAGCAGTGTATTTCTAAACGAGCTTGAAGAACGCTTTCTGCGCTACGTCAAGATTGACACCACAGCCGACCCGACCTCGTCGACATCACCCAGCACCCAGATCCAGTTCGATCTGCTCAACCTGTTGGCGGACGAGTTGAAGGAGATCGGCGTGCAGGATGTGTCACTGACGCCCTATGGCGCAGTTTTGGCATCCATTCCGGCGACGGTGGAGGGCGCGACGCCCACGATCGCTCTGCTGGCGCATGTGGATACCGCCCCCCAGTTCTCCGGCACGAACGTCAAGCCGATCGTCCATCGCAGCTACAACGGCGAGGACATCGTCTTGCCCGACGAACCCAGCCTGGTGTTGTCGCCCAAAGCGCTTCCCTATCTTGGGCAGAAAGTGGGCGACGATATCGTCACCGCCTCCGGCACAACGCTCCTGGGCGCGGACGACAAGGCGGGCATCGCCATCATCATGGCCGCGGCGCGCCATCTGCTGCAAAACCCCGACCTGCCGCACGGCCCGATCCGCATCGGCTTCACGCCGGACGAGGAAATCGGCCGCGGCGTGCATGCCGACCTGCCGGGCGATCTCAAAGCCGACTTCGCCTACACGCTCGACGGCGCGCATTTGGGTGAGATCGTCTACGAGACCTTTTCCGCCGACGCGGCCAGGGTCAATGTCAAAGGTGTCTCGATCCACCCCGGTTGGGCTAAGGACAAGCTGGTCAACGCCACGCACCTGGCTGCCAAGATCGTGGACACGCTGCCCCAGGCTACGCTCACACCGGAGACGACCTCCGGCCGGCAGGGCTTCCTTCACATCGTCGGCATGGGCGGGTCGGCGGCTGAGATGACCATCGACATCATTCTACGCGACTTCGAGCGCGATCTCCTGGTCGCGCAGGGCGAGCTGCTCCACAAGGTGTGCGCAGCTGTGCAAGCCGGCGAGCCGCGCGCCCAGATCACCTGCACGATCACCCCCCAGTATCGTAACATGCGCTACTGGCTGGAGGACGACATGCGCCCGGTCGAGCTGGCGCGCGAGGCGTGCCGGCAGGCCGGCATCAAGCCGTTCTCCGTGCCCGTGCGCGGCGGCACCGACGGCTCACGGCTCACCGAGCTGGGCGTGCCAACCCCCAACGTGTTCACCGGCATGCAGGAAATCCACGGGCCGCTGGAATGGATCAGCCTGCAAGACATGGCGGCCGCAACCGAGGTGTGCATCAAGCTGGTGCAACTTTGGGCCGCGGCCGGGCCGGGCAAGCCGAAGGCGGAACACGGACCGGAGTCGTCAGGCAAGACGGGCGAAGCCATCGATTGGACGGATGAGATATAGAACTGCTGGAGGAGATGACAATGGAAATCAAAGTTCAAGGTGGTAATATTCTGCAGGCGGAGAGCGACCTGGCGGTGCTAGCCACCTTCGAGGATACGCCCCTGCCGGCCGAAGTAACGGAATTGCTCGAGCCGAATGACTTTCGCGGCCGGCCCAACCAGACGCTGCTGCTCTACCCACGCGGCGCGTTAGCCCCCCGCCGCCTGCTGCTGGTTGGGCTGGGCAATGGGGAAAAAGCATCCACCGAGACGATCCGGCGAGCAAGCGCTACCGCCATCAAGGAGGCGCAGAAACTCCTGGTATCCGCAGTGACCATCGGCGTCAACGGTGACCTGCCTTTGGACCCAGAGACAACTGCCCAGGCATTTGCAGAAGGGATAGAGCTTGGCAATTACCGTTTCTGGCGTTACCGCACCGGTCTATCTGATGAGCAAAACTTCAAGGTCGAACACGCCACGGTGTTTGCCCGTATCTCTGAGGAGAAGGCACGCGTGGGTATTGCCAATGGGCAGAAGATCGCTCGCGGGGTGGCTTTTGCCCGCGACCTGGTCAACGGACCCGGGTATGCCATGCACCCGCCAGAAATGGGAGAAGAGGCAGTTAAGCTGGGACAACGATTAGGGCTCAGGGTCACCGTATTGGATATGTCCCAACTGATCGAGCAGGGCTTTGGCGGCATCCTGGCGGTCGGCAAAGGCTCTGAACACGAGCCGCGCTTCATCGCCATGGAATACGGCGAAGCTGGCAAGGGCACTCCGACCATCTGCCTGGTCGGCAAGGGGCTTGACGTTCGACTCGGGTGGCTTATCGCTCAAACCAGCAGAAGCCATGGAGACGATGAAATCGGATATGGGCGGCGCGGCAGCCGTATTTGGCGCCATGCAGGTCGTAGCCGAGCTGAAGCTGCCATTGCACGTGGTTGGGTTGATCTCTGCGGCTGAGAACATGCCCAGCAGCAATGCTTACCGCCCGGGGGATATCGTCAAATCGTTGAGCGGCAAGACCATCGAAGTGCTCAACACCGACGCCGAGGGGCGCATCATCCTTTCGGATGCGCTGTATCTACGCCCAGCGTTACAAACCGAGGCGATCGTGGAGCTCTCGACGCTGACCGGAGCGATCATCATCGCCCTCGGCTCGCATGCCACCGGCATGATGGGCACCGACCAGGCGCTGATGGACAGGCTCAGCAAGGCAGGCGATGCCAGCGGCGAGCGGGTCTGGCAGCTCCCCATGTGGGACGAGTACCACCAGATGGTCAAGAGCGAGGTCGCCGATCTTAAAAACCTTGCCGGGCGTGCTGCGGGCTCGATCACCGCCGGCGCTTTCCTGGCGGCTTTCGTGGGCGACTATCCCTTCGCCCACCTGGATATCGCCGGGACAGCCTGGGTTGACCGCCCCGCCAAGCCTTACGATACATTCGGTGGCACGGGTGTGGGTGTGCGCTTGCTGGCTGAGTTTCTAAGGGAATATAACTAGTCATTGATTAGCAGATTCTTCACTAAATATTGGAGGAAACAGTGACCGCAAACCTTAAAGCCGATCCGGGCAAACCCTCATTTATGGACAAACTGCTGAACACCGTCGAGCGGGTAGGCAACAAGGTGCCCCATCCGGTGCTCATGTTCTTTTACCTGATCATCGGTGTCATCGTCCTGTCAGCCCTCTTGTCGTTGATGGGCGTCAGCGTCACCGAACTAATCGCCGTGCCGGTCCCGGTGGAGGTGACGCCCGACTTTTATGAGGACGTTAGCGAGTACACCCTGTCGGGCGTGGGGATCAAAGATGTAGACTACGTAATTGTTGAACAGACCACCGCGATCAGGAGCCTGCTGAGTATCGAGGGCATCCGATTCATTTTCGAATCCTTTGTTCCAAACTTTCAGGGCTTCGGCGCGCTGGCCGTCACGCTCATCGCCATGATGGGTGCGGGCGCGGCTGAAGTCGCCGGATTGATGGCTGCCCTGATCCGCAAGCTGGTCAAGGTCGCCCCGCGCGCCTTGATTGCCTACCTCATCGTCTTTATCGGCGTGCTGGCGAGCGTCGCATCGGATGCAGGCTACCTGATCTTGATCCCGCTGGGCGCGGCTGCCTTCCTGGCTGTCGGGCGGCACCCGATTGCCGGGCTGGCAGCCGGCTTTGGGGGTGTCGCGGCGGTCTTCATGGCGAACCTGATCCCAACACCGACCGATGCCATGCTGTTCGAGATCACCAACGAAGCCATCGCATTGACTGGCGGCGCGCCGATTTCCCTCACGGCCGATTACTTCTTCCAGGCTGCCTCAGCCATCCTGATGACGGTGGTCGTCGGGTTCGTCATCGTGCGCGTCGTCGAGCCGCGCCTGGGCAAGTACGACCCGGCGGAAGCAGGCGATCCTGCGCAGGCCGCTGCGGCTGACGAAATCGACCCAGCCATCGAAGCGCGTGGACTGCGCCGGGCTGGGCTGGCCTTCCTGATCGTGCTGGGCGTCGTGCTGCTCGCTACCCTGCCACCGGGCGCCCCGCTGCGCGATCCCGAAACCGGTTCGATCATCGGCCAGACGCCATTCATGAACAGCCTGCTGTTTATCGTGATGCTCTGCTTCTTAGTACCCGGTATTGCCTTCGGCTCGGCGGTTGGTAAGTACAAAGGACCCAACGACGTAATTGCCGCGGTGGTCAAGACTTTCGCCGGCCTGGGCGTCCTGATCTTCACGCTGCTGATGATCAGCCAGTTCATCGCCTACTTCAACTACTCTAACCTGCCGACGATCATCGCCACCACGCTGGCTGATTTGTTAGGCACAGCCGGCATTCCGGCGATCCCACTGTTGATCGGCTTCGTCCTGGTGATCGTGCTACTCGATTTCATTATGCCGGGCTCGCTGGCCAAGTGGGCCATCTTCGCTCCCATCTTTGTACCCCTCTTCATCCAGTTGGGCGTGCCGGCGCAGACGTTGTTCGCCGCCTACCGTGTTGGCGACTCGCCCATCAACACGCTCACGCCGTTGATGGTGTACTTCCCGGTGATCGTCGTCTTCGCCCAACGCTATCAAAAGAAAGCGGGTGTTGGATCGCTGGTGGCGCTGATGCTGCCGATAGCCGGCATTGTTCTGGTCGTCTGGCTGCTCTTCCTCATCCTGTGGTTTGTGCTGGGCATCCCGCTCGGACCAGGATATCCGGTAAGCATGTAACCGGTGCGACGAATGAAAAGTCGCCGATATCAGTTGTTCCTGAAGTATTGGTACGGGTTGTGAATGAGTTCGTGCTGGTTGTGATCATCGCTTCCGCGGCGGCGCTCCTGACATACCTCGGAGCGCCGTTGGCGGAGAGGTTTGATGTGCCACACCGCGTGGTGAGCGCTGCGCTGCAATTTGCAGCCGGTATTATCACCGGTCTCGTGGCATTTAGCATGATGCCGCCCGCCGTACGCGATGCTCCTTACCTGGGTATTGTGGTCGGATTCTTTATTGGCGGCGTATTGTATGTGACCCTGGAATATTTATCAGCACGCCTGCTGCGATCGGAATCCACCTCGCAGGATGGTCTGGTTTCTCCGGGTCTCTACATCGGCATCCTGGTTGACCTGGTCATCGATGGCGTTGTTATCGGCATCGGGTCCACCCTGACCCTAACGACGGGGTTGCTGCTGGCGTTGGGTCTGTCAATCAGCACCATGCCACTGGCATTTGTGACCATTGCTACGGCTAAAAAACAAGGCATACCGAAGAAAAGCCGCAGCATCATCGCCTATCTGTTTATTGCCTGCATCATTGGAGGTGCAGTTTTAGGATATGGATTGCTTCGCGACCTGTCGCTTGAGACGCGACTGATGTTGATCGCCCTGGCTTCCGGTTTTCTTATCACTACGGTTACCCAGGGCATGATCCCTGAAGCGAACCGTTTTGGAGAGCCCGGTTTCGCTGGGGTGCTATCCATGGGCGGTTTGTCGCTATATGGGATGATGTCGCTTACAATCAAGTGATTGGATCATAGCATGGCAGAGACAATTATCCAATTAACCCCGCTCATCATCGGCAGCGCCGTAGTGCCTCTGCAGATCATGATGATCATCCTGCTGCTTAACAGCCCCAGACAGGGGCTGTTCAAGGCAATCTGCCTGGTTGCGGGTATGACGGCGGTCCGGTTAGTGCAAGGGGTGATTTTTGGGCTGATTCTGTCTCCGGAACCAGGCGATACCAGCGGAAAAAGCCCGGTCGTGTTCCACACTGCTCCTTGTTTTGGGTATTCTCCTGCTCATCACGGCGTACAAGCAGTGGCGTAATGAAGACGACCCGGATGGTCCACCCCCCAGGTGGATGGTCATGCTGGATACGGTCACACCGCTCAAGGCGATTTGTGATGGGAGCGGGCCTGGTACTGATCAGCGGTAAGTTTTGGGTGTTTACAATGAGCGCCATCGGGGTGATTGAGGAAGCACAATTAGGGCAGCCCACCAGCACAGTGGCATTCTTGATATTCATATTGCTCGCTCAGTCTCTGCTCCTGAGCGCTATCATTGTACGGGTAGTCATCCCTGGACAGTCCAAGTCTATCCTGGAGAGCATCTCCACCTGGCTGGTAAGGTATAATCGCCCAATTGTCGTGGCGGTTTCGCTGGTTTTTGGCGTTGTGTTCTTGATCCAGGGTGTAAGCGGCCTGTTGTGATATTGAAGGTATGACTGATTATCCCCTCGCTCCCGTTCCGCCCCCCGGCGCTCCGCCAGCCTTCCACCTGCTGGCGAAGCCCAGCGGCTCTGCTTGCAACCTGGATTGCGCTTACTGCTTCTTTTTAGATAAGGAGGCTGCTATACCCCGGCAGCAAGTTCCGCATGAGCGAGGCGATGTTGGAGCAATACATCCGCCAGCTCATCGAATCGCACCAGGCGGACAATGTGAACATCGCCTGGCAGGGCGGCGAGCCGACCCTGATGGGGCTGGATTTCTACCGGCGGGCGCTGAGGCTGGCAGAAAAATACCGCCGACCGGGGATGACGTTCCTGCACACGATGCAAACCAACGGCACGCTGCTGGACGATGAGTGGGCTGCCTTTTTCAAGGAGCATAACTTCCTGATCGGCATCAGCCTGGATGGTCCGCGCCAGCTCCACGATGTTTACCGGCTGGATAAGGGCGGATCACCCACCTTCGACAGGGTGCTGCGTGGGGTGCGCCTGCTGCAGAAGCACGAGGTCGAGTTCAACGTGCTGACCACGGTGAACCGCGTCAACGCGGATTATCCGCTGGAGGTTTACCGCTTCCTGCGCGACGAGGTTGGCGCAGATTGGATGCAGTTCATCCCGGTGGTGGAGCGGATCAATGCAGACGGATTGACGCTCTACCAGGAGGGGACGACCGTCTCCGAGCGCTCGGTGCTGCCGGAGCAGTTTGGTCGTTTCTTGAGCGTTATCTTCGACGAGTGGGTGCGCAATGACGTGGGGCGTATCTTTGTGCAAACTTTCGAAGCGACAGCGCGCAACTGGGTCGGGCTGCCAACTTCCGGGATGTGCGTCTTCAACGAGACCTGCGGGACCGGGCTTGCAATCGAGCACAATGGCGATTTGTACTCGTGCGACCACTTCGTGGAGCCCAACTTATTACCTGGGAAATATCGAAAAAGAGCACATGCTCGATCTGGTGGCATCGCCCCAGCAGTTGAAATTTGGCTTAGATAAGCGCGATAGCCTGCCGCGTTATTGCAAGGAATGTGATGTGCTCTTCGCCTGCCACGGCGAGTGCCCCAAGAACCGCTTCATCCTGACCCCGGACGGTGAGCCGGGGCTCAACTACCTGTGCGCAGGGTTAAAGAGTTCTTCCACCATGCCAGTTTTCCGATGAAGATCATGGCAGGTTTGATCCGGCGTGGTCGTGAAGCGAAGGAGGTAATGGAGATTCTGGATCAGACTTTTTCGAATGTCCACCGCCTGGATCCGTGTCCCTGCGGCAGTGGGCGGAAATTCAGGCAGTGTCACGGACGACCACCCGCGGCGCCTGAAGCCAGGTCGCTGCCGCCGCCGCAATCTCGATCCGCCCTCCGGCGGGAGAACGATGGCGAACAGGGAAACAGCCTGGCGGAGTAACCGAGCCACAGATATCTATCGATTACCGATAAGGAAGGAGTACAGAAAATGCCAAACGGAAAACCCAACATCCTGGTCATTTGGGGTGATGATATCGGCATCACGAACCTGAGCTGCTACAGCGACGGTCTGATGGGCTATCGCACTCCCAACATTGACCGCATCGCCGATGAAGGCATGCGCTTCACCGACTCATACGGTCAGCAGTGCTGCACCGCCGGTCGCGCCGCCTTTATCACCGGGCAAAACCCCTACCGCACCGGCCTGACCAAGGTGGGTATGCCCGGCGCGGATATCGGCTTGCAGGCGGAGGACGCCACCATCGCCGAGCTGCTCAAGCCGCTGGGCTACACCACCGGACAGTTCGGCAAGAACCACTTCGGCGACCGGAACAAATACCTGCCCACCGTTCACGGTTTCGACGAGTTCTATGGCAACCTCTATCACCTCAATGCCGATGAAGAGCCGGAGCATGTAGACTACCCGCACCGACGCCGAATTCCCCAATTTCAAGAAAATTTTTGGCCCACGCGGCGTCATTCACTCCTGGGCTACGGAGGAAGATGACCCCACCGAGCAGCCGCGCTGGGGCATCGTCGGCAAGCAGCGCATCGAGGACACCGGTCCGCTGACCAGGAAGCGCATGGAGACCTGCGACAGCGAGTTCCTGGCTGCGGCACAGGATTTCATCAAGCGCGCCCACGACGACGACAAGCCCTTCTTCGTATGGTTCAATACCACCTGGATGCACTTCCGCGTCCATCCGCCTGAGCACGTGCTGGGTCAGGCTGGGCGCTGGCAGTCCTTCTACCACGACGTAATGGTGGAGCATGATAAGCAGGTGGGCCAGATGCTCGACCTGCTGGACGAGCTGGGCATCGCTGAAGATACGATTGTGATGTATTCCACCGATAACGGTCCGCACATGAACACCTGGCCCGACGGAGCGATGACCCCCTTCCGCAATGAGAAGAACTCCAACTGGGAGGGCGCCTTCCGCGTGCCCGAGCTGATCCGCTGGCCCGGAAAGATCAAAGCGGGCGCCGTCTCCAACGAGATCATCAGCCATACCGACTGGCTGCCGACCCTGCTGGCAGCCGCAGGGGATGCTGAAATCCCCGAGAAGCTGAAGAAGGGATACAAAGTCGGAGATAAGACTTTCAAGGTGCACATCGACGGCTACAACTTCCTGCCCTATTTCACCGGTCAGGCAGAGAAAGGTCCGCGCCAGGGTCTCATCTACTTCTCCGATGATGGCGACCTGGTGGGGCTGCGCTACGATAACTGGAAGTTCGTCTTCGCCGAGCAGCGCGTCCAGGGTACGGTCCAAATCTGGGCGGAGCCGTTCGTCTTCCTGCGCGTGCCCAAGCTCTTCAACTTGCGCACCGACCCCTTCGAGCGGGCGGACATCACTTCCAACACCTACTATGATTGGCTGATCGACCGGGTCTATCTGACCTACGCGGCGCAGTTCATCGTTCGGGAGTTCCTGAATACATTCCAAGAATTCCCGCCGCGCATGAAACCGGCGAGCTTTACCGTGGACGACATCATGAAGAAGATGGAACAGAGCTTCGATTACTAATCCTCAAGGTGAGCGCCAGACGCAACCCGCCGAGACGGGTTGCGTCTGCGCCGTGAGAAGCAAAGCGAACCAACCCACCCGCGCATAAGGTGAGGCGATCTATGAACGAAAGTGAAACGATTTTTAGGAATGAGCTCCGGCGCTTGACCACACCGCGCGCCGCAGCGATTGCGGGCATCTTGTTTGGCGTGTTGTTCACCGCGTGCCTGGTTCTTCTGCGTACGGCGCTCCCTGCGGATCCAGCCGCAAGCCTCGAATGGCTGGAAACGGGGGCGCGGCGCATCACCATCGCATTGGAGTTGGTTCCTTTCGCCGGTATCGCCTTCCTCTGGTTTATCGGCGTCGTGCGTGACCGCCTGGGCAGGTATGAGGACCAGTTTTTTTCGACCGTATTTTTTGGCAGCGGTCTGCTCTTCCTGGCAATGGTGTTTATCTCCAGCGCCATCGCCGGCAGCCTGATCGTCTATCACCGGGTAGCGATCGATATTGAACTGGAACATGAGATCATCTACTTCGGTCGCGTGATGATGATCTATTTCAGCAATATCTTCGCGTTGCGCATGGCGGGCGTATTTATGCTCTCCCTGGGAACGATCTGGTGGCGTACTGGGCTGATGCCTCGCTGGCTGGCGATCATCACCTTTCTCCTTGCGTTCACCTTGCTGCTCATTATTAATTTGAATTTGTGGATAACGCTCATCTTCCCTGTGTGGGTGATGATCATCAGTGTGACAACATTGGTTTTGAATTTGAGGCGATCCTGATGAGAGGCATGATCGATGCAATCAAACATCATCGCGACTTATAAACAGCGCTGGAGTATCCGCCCCAAGAACCTGGGAGCCGACTTGATTGCCGGTTTAACCACGTCGGTATCCAGCATCCCCGATAGCATGGCTTCTGCACTGCTGGCAGGCATCAATCCACTGACCGGTCTGTACACGATGATCATCGCCACACCGATCGGGGCGTTGTTCACCAGCTCCGAGTCGATGCACATCTCCACCACCAGCGCCCTCTCTCTTGCCGTAGCAAGCTCTCTGGTGGGCATGAATCCCGAACTGAAGCTGCAAGCAGTCTACATGCTGGCGCTCATGGTGGGGGTCATTCAGATCACGCTGGGTTTGCTGAAGCTGGGCTCGCTGGTGCGCTTTGTTCCTTTCTCAGTGATGACCGGTTTTTTGAACGGCGTTGCCGTTTTGATCATCCTGGGACAGCTCAGCGATTTTACCGGTTATTCGAGCTCGTATTCCAACCGGGTTGTGCAGGCGTTCGATACCGCCTTGAACACGAGTTCTATGATCCCGCCCATCCTGATTGTTGGCTTGGTCACCGTCATCCTGATCCTCGTCTTCAATAGCTTCAAGCGCACGAAGCCATATTCCTTGATCCTGGCGATGGTGATCGCTTCCAGCCTCGCCGCGCTGCCAGGTTTTAAATTGGTGCCGACCGTGGGCGATGTGACCAGCGTGCCCAGCTCATTGCCGCATTTCCAGCTCCCCGATTTCTCACTGTTCTTATCCTTGATCATCCCTGCTTTCGCCCTCAGCATCATCGGCTTGGTGCAGGGGGCAGGCATCAGCCAGGGATATCCCAATCCGGATGGGAAGTTTCCGGACCCTTCCGGTGACTTCTTCGGGCAGGGCGTTGCCAATCTGGCGACAAGCTTCTTCAGTGGGATGCCCGCCGGGGGCTCTCTTTCCGGAACCGCGCTGGTTGTCAGCTCAGGGGCAAAGACGCGCTGGGCGAACGTCTTTACCGGCATACTGATCGCCATCATCGTCTTGCTCTTCTCTAATCTGGTCGAGCTGATCGCTATGCCGGCGCTGGCAGGGCTTCTGATTGTCATCGGCTTTCAAACCATCAAGCCGGCTAACATCTTGACGGTCTGGCAGACCGGTCTGACACCGCGCGCGGTCATGCTGATCACATTTGTGGGCACGCTGGTCATGCCGCTGCAGTTCGCCGTTCTGCTGGGCGTGGCAATTTCCATCGTGCTCTATGTCTCTCACCAGGCAAACCGCATCAAGCTGGTAGAGATCATCCCCCAAAAAAGCGGCTTCCCGATCGAGCGACCGGCGCCAGCCCGGTTGCCGAGCCACAAGATCACCATGCTGTTCCCGTATGGCAGCCTGTTTTACGCTGCCGCCAAGACATTGGAAGAGAACCTGCCTGCCCCAGAAAATTCCGTGAATGCGATGGTCATCTTTCTCTTGCGCGGCTACGACCAGTTCGGCAGCACCATGATCGGCGTGCTGGATCGCTATACGCGTACGGTTCAAGAGCATGGCGGGAAAGTGATCTTAGCCGGGATCAGTGAAGGAGTTCTAACCCAATTGGAGCGCACCGGGTTGCTCGAGCTGATCGGCAAGGAGAGCATTTTCATGGCGACGGATGAATTCGGCATGGCTGCAAACCAGGCTTTTGAATATGCACAGAAGCTGTTGGAAGAGGCAGAGCAAAGCGTAAGACCGGCGGAGAATGGATGCATGAAAATCCAATCCGGCTGCAGATCATTCTGCCAGGAGGTGTTCCATAAGACCAGCATGAGCAAACACAGTCCGATAGTATCCCTCTCCAGGGATTGAACCCATCACTCAATTTTATACTTGGAGGAAGCAATGCCTGCACAGAACTATAAAAAAATATCCTATCTTGTCAGCTTGCTCGTCGGGATCAGCCTGCTGCTGGCAGCATGCTCTGCGCCAGCTCCAAGCCCTTCGCCGACGGCGATGGCTGAGCCGCCTGCCACCGCAGCGCCAGCGACTACCCTGGAGCCCATCACCCAGGCAGAGCTGGTTGGGGCGGTCTGGCAGTGGGCTGGCGGGCGCGAGTCTCCCACGGCTGCGCCTTACCTGGTGGCAAACTCTGAGAAGTACACCCTGACCTTTAGCGAGGATGGCTCGCTTTTCGTCCAGGCGGACTGCAACACGTCGCGCGGCACGTACGAGCTCAACGGCTCCCAGTTCACCATCACCCTGGGAGCCACCACGCGCGTGGCGTGCGAGGAAGGCTCTCTGTTCGACCAGTTCATGGCTAATCTCGAGAATGCAGTTTCAGCTGGCAGCGGGTTCGGTAACCTGGTGATCGGCCTGGCAGATGAGGCGGGCGAGATGTACTTCAAGCGCACCGTTGCGCCGGAAATGGCGTCCAACCTGGAGCCGATCTCGCAGGAGCAGATGGTCGATATCCTCTGGCAGTGGACCAGCCTGGAGGAGCCGCCGCCGGCGCCCGGCGTCGGCGTGGGTGATCCCTCGCTCTACGACATTGTCTTCCGGGCGGACGGCACCTACAGCGCCAAAGCCGACTGCAACCGGCTAAATGGCACTTACGAGATGAACGGGTCTCAACTGACCATCAACCCCGGGATTTCCACGCTGGTAGCTTGCGAGCCAAACTCCAGAGCCGACCAGTACGCCAGCCTGCTGTGGCGCGTGACCGGTGTTGCGCAGAAGGAGGGGATGCTTGTGCTGCTGGTGGACGACGGCTCGTCGGCGATGTCCTTTGTCAACGCGGGAGCTTCCCCGCTGGCAACGCCTGCACCTGTTGTCGAAGGCGATCCGGCAACGATATTGGGAGCACCCGGACGGCGTGGAAAACTTTGACAATGCCAATAACTGGACGAATTTCACCAGCCAGTGCTTCAACTCCGAAATCACGGGCGGGCAGTTTGTGATGACCGCCAATGGCGTGCCGCAATTCTCCTGCTGGGAAGTCTCCTGGCCTCAGCTCCAGAACTTCTACCTGGATACGACGCAGCTCATGCCCACCACCTGCCAGCCGGACGACCGCTTCGGCTTTCTCTTCCGTGCGCCGGATCTCAACCGCGGCTACCTGTACGGCTACAACTGCGCCGGTCAGTACAGACTGACGGTCTGGGATGGCGAGACAACCACAACGCTCGTCCAGCCACGGCGAGCTCCGCCATCCGCCAGGGTCCGGGTGTGGTCAACCTGATGGGCTTGATGGCGTTCGGCGAGAATATCTCGCTGTACGCCAACGGCGTTTTCTTGCAAACTGTATCTGACTTCACCTTCCTGGATACAGGCAGGTTCGGGTTACTTTGTGCGCGCGGCTACCGAAAACCCCTTCACCGTGCGTTACGACCAGCTGCGCGTCTGGTCTCTGGAGGATGAGCTGTTCCCGCCCAACCTGTCAGTAGACCTTCCCAACAGAGGATCTTCCTACGCCACCAGCCAACGTTCCGACCGGGGAAGCACGCGTCAACGTCAACGTGCGCACCGGACCGAGCACGCTGTTTCCCATCCTGGGCACAGCCATGCAAGGCGATACCGGTCAGGTCCTGGGCATCAATCCCAACGGCACCTGGTACGCGGTCAGCGTTCCCACGAACCGGGTTGGCACCGGGATCGCCTGGGTCGTCGGCTGATTTTGTCAACCTCACCAACCCCACCGGGCAGCCTTTACCGGTGATCACCCCGCCATTGCTACCCACCACGGTGAACTTCCCGGCGCCTCCTTCTAACGTGCCTCAGGTGGTGATGCGCGAGCCGGCAACCCTGCGCAGTGGACCCACACTTGAGTTCCCCGTCTTTGGGGTGGCGGTCAACGGCTCGCGCGCCGAGCTGATCGGGCAGAGCCAGGATGGCCAGTGGTGGGCGGTGCGCGTGCCCACTTCGCTTGCCAGCAATGGCACTGCCTGGGTCAACAGTGCATACACTTCCGTGGTCAACTCGGGGAACGTGCCAACGCTGCGCACCCCCGACCTGCCGCGTAACATCACGCCGGCTGCGCCAGCCTCCGGCGCGCCTGCCCTGGTCACCATCGAGCCGCTCAGCGTGCGCAAGGGACCGGGTGGGCCTTTCGGAGACATCGGCCGCGTTGCACGGGGAACCGTGATGGCGGTCATCGGCATCAGCCCCGACCGGCAATGGTACGTGGTGAATATCCCCACGAGTATCGATCCCAGCGGTCGCGGCTGGATCGCGGCTCGCTTTACTCGCAGCGAGAACACCGGTAACGTGCCTGTCATTCAGCCGCCGCCGGCGCCTTGATCGACAAACAACCAATGGAGGGCTGGGGAGCCATCCCCAGCCCTCCGCAAGTGCCCGTGAAGAGAGAGTAGCATGAGAGACCGGTTGATCACCCAGAGGATCTTCTTTTTTGGCATGGTTGCCATCCTGGCAATCCTGGCGCTGATCCTTGTCTGGCAGTTTACCCGCGCAATCTTGTGGGCGGTTGCCCTGGTTATCATCTTGAAGCCAATTTATACCTGGCTGTTGCATAAACGCGGGATCAGCGGCAGGGCATCGCGCGCCACGGCGCTGACGATCCTGATCTTTATCCTGATCATCGCTGTTCCGGTTGCATTGATCGTCGGTGGTGCCATCTCACAGGCTGCCAATCTTTTTAGAGGCCTGGATATCGAAGGCTACAATTTCTCGATCAGAGAGTTTAATCTTTGGCTGGAGAAGACGATCCAGGCGATCGTGGCGGGCAGCATCCCTTTGTATGAGTTCAGGTTTGCAGAGAACCTATCGCAGGTGATTGCCTGGTTCAGCGCGTGGTTTGTAAATCTCCTGATCGGTCTGGGTCAATCGTTGCCGAGGTTGTTCACCAACGCCATGGTTGTGCTCGTGATCTTGTATGTGGTCTTACCCCGCTATAAAAGTCCCGGAAAACAAGATATTCTCGATGTCGTGCCGTTTCCAACCGAGATTACCCACTTGTTCCTCGATAAAATCGATATGATGATCAAAGCCATGTTCAAGGGCACTTTCGTCATCGCCATCACCCAGGGCCTGGCGATGGGGCTTGTCTTCTGGTTGGCGGGGGTGCCGTACGTTATGTTCTTGACCATCATGGCCATGCTCCTCTCCCTGGTGCCCCTGATCGGTATCTCCCTGGTTGCCTGGCCCGTAGGAACTCATTCTCATCTTCAATGGCAGTATCTTCCGGGGTGTCTTTGTCATTGCCGCCTTCTTGATTTTTGTCGCCCAGATTGATACATTATTACGACCACGCCTGGTGCCCAAAGGCGCCCAGCTCAACCCGGCGCTGGTGATCATCAGCGTCCTGGGAGGGTTGGGGGTGCTGGGTCTCGTTGGCGCTTTGTATGGTCCGGTGGTGATGATTTTGCTGGTGACCAGTATCGATGTCTATTCCAAGTACTTGCTCCGTTCCGACCTGGAAGTCCTTGAAAGACAAGGTCGGATCGACTTGAAAGAGCTGGGATTGATGCCGGAGGATAACCAGGCTGATCAAAATATGGGTCAAATGGTATTGACGGCTGTAAAAAATATTTCATCGCGTCTGAGAAAGGAGGAAGATAAGCCAATCAGCACACCCGATTCAATGAATCACGGAGGTTAGATAGGCGCGGCGGATCGTGGTTTCGACGTGTTCCAAACCCTGGTCAGCGCCAGAAAGCCTGAATCTTCGTTTATCACTAACTAATCCTGGCAGTAACACAACACTATCTATCTTTTTGAGGAGGAAATAACGATGTCACTAAAAGAATATCAACCTGGAACTGCCTTCAACGGCGTCCTCGGGCGAACGTACGATACATCTGAACAAGCCTGGCCCGAGCCGAAGCGCGCCAAAGCAGGCGCCCCCAACGTGCTGTTCATCGTCCTGGATGATGTCGGTTTTGGGCAGCTGGGCTGCTACGGCAGTCCGATTAAAACCCCCAATATGGACGCCCTGGCGGAAAACGGCGTGCGCTTCAACAATATGCACACCACGGCGTTGTGCTCGCCTACCCGCTCCTGCATCCTGACCGGGCGCAACCACCACTCCAACGCCATGGCGTGCATCACCGAAGGCTCCACCGGCTTCCCCGGTTACAACGCCAATATCCCCTTCGAGAACGGTTTCCTCTCGGAGATCCTGCTCGAAAAAGGCTACAGCACCTATGCCGTCGGCAAATGGCACCTCACCCCCGCCGACCAGATCTCGGCAGCCGGTCCGTATGACCGCTGGCCCCTGGGACGCGGCTTCGAGCGTTTCTACGGCTTCCTGGGCGGCGAGACCCACCAGTACTACCCCGATCTGGTTTATGACAACCACCAGGTGGAGCCCCCTAAAAAGCCCGAAGAGGGCTATCACCTCACCGAAGACCTGGTGGATAAGGCGATCAGCTTCGTCGCCGACGCCAAGCAGGTGGCGCCTGATAAACCCTTCTTCATGTATTTTTGCCCTGGCGCCATGCACGCGCCCCACCACGTGCGCAAGGAATGGTCCGATAAGTATAAAGGGCAGTTCGACGAGGGCTGGGATGTCTACCGCGAAAAGACCTTCGCCCGGCAGAAAGAGATGGGGCATCGTCCCTGCGGATGCGGAGCTTTCCCGGCATGACCCCGATGTTGCCCAATGGGATACGCTTTCGGCAGACGAGAGGAGGCTGTACGCCCACATGATGGAGGTCTTTGCCGGTTTCATGGAGCATACCGATTACCATCTGGGACGCCTGTTTGACTTCCTGAAATCGATCGGCGAGTTTGAAAACACGGTGATCATGTTGATTTCCGACAACGGCGCCAGCTCCGAGGGCGGACCGACCGGCTCGGTCAACGAAAATCTGTTCTTCAACAATGTCAAAGAAGATCTGGCGAACGAACCTGGCGCACATCGACGAGCTCGGCGATCCAACCACCTTCAACCATTATGCCTGGGGCTGGACCTGGGCAGGCGATACGCCTTTCCGCCGCTGGAAGCGTGAAACTTACCGGGGCGGCATCTGTGATCCCTTCATCGTGCACTTCCCCAAGGGCTTGAAAGCCAGGGGTGAGGTGCGCACCCAATATGCGCATGCCATCGACATGCTGCCCACGGTGCTGGATCTGGTGGGGATTGAGCCGCCCGCCAGCATCAAAGGCGTCACACAAGCTCCCATCGAGGGCGTCAGCTTCGCCCACGCGCTCGACAATGCCCAGGCGGAGAGCAAGCGCCATACCCAGTACTTTGAAATGCTCGGGCACCGCTCCGTTTATCACAATGGCTGGCGGGCGGTCTGCCCCTGGCCCGGTCCATCGTTCACCGAGGCGGGTACCGGCTTTGGCGACCCGATCCCGGCTGAAAAATTGACCGAGCTGGACGCTACTAGCTGGGAGCTCTACCATGTGGACGAGGATTTTGCCGAGAACCATAACATCGCCGAAGGGAACCGCGCCAAGCTGATCGAGATGATCGCTACCTGGTATGTTGAGGCAGGCAAATACCACGTCCTGCCGGTGGACGGGCGCGGTATGCCGCGCATGCTTGACGAACGCCCCCAGATCACCAAGGACCGCACGCATTACACCTTCTACCCGCACACGCAGGCTGTGCCCTATAATGCCGGTCCGCGATTGCTCAACCGCACGCACAGCATCACTGCAGACGTGGAAATCCCCGCGGGAGGCGCGCAAGGCGCCCTGGTTTCTTTTGGCGGGGTGGATGGCGGTTATGCAGTGTATGTAATGGACGACAAGCTACAGTATGTTCAAAATTACGTAGCCCGTGACTACCTGCATGTAGCCAGCACGATTCCGGTGCCATCCGGGCGTCATGAATTGCGCTTCGAGTTCGAGGTGACCGGCGCGCCGGACTTTGCCCACGGCAAGGGCACGCCGGGTCGCGCCCAGCTTGTACATCGACGGCAAGCTTGCCGGTCAGGCGGATTTCCCCCATACCACGCCTTTCAGCCTGGGGCTGACGGGAGGGATCACCGTCGGCGCCGATCCTGGCGCGCCGGTCGCGCCCTTTTACGAGACACCCTTCGAATTCACCGGTACGATCCACAGCGTGACGTTTGACGTCAGTGGAGATGTGATCCAGGATAGTGAAGCGGAGATGCGCATGATTATGGCGCGGCAATGAAATTGGCGCAATAGTAAATAATGCAGGGGTGCTGTCGTTGAATGGCAGCACCCCGATAAAGGTCAAGAAAAAGGAGGAAAATGAGTACGGAAAAATTAACCACACCGATTGGCGATTTTGAATTTGTGCTGGATGGGTATCCCACCAAAGAGACCGCCCAAAAACTGTTCGATGCGCTTGATTTTCAGCGCGCCTGCCAGGCTTACCTGGACTTTATGCCGGCAATGTCGATGTATTCATTGCTGGAGGGGCAGGAGAAAGGATTTGGGTGTAAGGAATGTTCTGATCTTGCTGTGGCCGCTGATTTGCTGGATGCAACACCCTATTTATTGACCGGCAATACAGAAAGCGTTTATTTTGCCGGCAATGTTGACCTCAAGAAAGATGGCCCGACGGTGGTTGAAATCCCCCCGCAGGTTTTGGGGATGGCCAACGATGCCTATTTCCGCTATATTGTCGATTTTGGCATGGTGGGTCCGGATCAGGGGCAAGGGGGCAAATATCTGCTGCTGCCGCCGGATTATGAGGGCGAAGCGCCCGAAGGGTATTTCATCGCCCGTTCGCGCACCTATAAAGTGTGGATCATGGCGCGTGCCGGCCAACAAATCAGCGGGATGGGCGAACAGGCGATCCAATGGTATGGCGATCATTGTGCAGTCTATCCATTAAAAGATGGCCCCAGAAAACCCAATATCATCAACGTCAGCGGTATGTCGGCAGATGGCACCCACCCCAATGATTTCCAGTACTTTGTCAATCTGGACAAGATGGTTCAATACGAACCCACCGAAGCCTTCAACAAGGAACAGTTGGGGCTGTTAAGAGCGCTGGGCATCGAGAAGGGCAAGCAGTTTGACCCCGATGAGCGCATGCGGAAGATTCTCGATACCGCCGCCAAAACGGGTTTTGGCATGGCCCGGGCGATTGCCTATCAATCGCGCGAACCGGAAGCGAAAGTATACCCGGATCGCAATTGGGAGTATATCTTTGTGGGCGGCAGCTATGAATTCTTGAAGAACGGCGTTCGCAACCTGGATGCCCGGACGCTCTTCCACTTCACCGCCATTTGTGTGACCCCATCCATGGTCAACAAAAATGTGGGCGCCGGGTCTCAGTATATGAGCGCCTATGTTGATGCTCATGGTGATTACTTGGATGGCAGCCAAACCTACAAGCTTCACCTACCACCGAATATT
The DNA here is from genome assembly GCA_963702535.1 of uncultured Chloroflexia bacterium. GTDB lineage: Bacteria > Chloroflexota > Anaerolineae > Anaerolineales > UBA4823 > CAVPDG01. The sequence goes on from CAVPDG010000024.1 coordinate 419,777, forward strand.
CCCGTTAACAACTTCTGGTCGGTGACGTTATATGATCCCAAGACGCGCTCGCTGCTGCAAAATGGCATGACCAAGCCCAGCGTCAGTGGCTTTGACGGGCCTGAACAGAATGATGACGGTTCTTACGATGTCTTCTTTGGTCCGGAAGCACCCGCTGGAAAAGAAAAGAACTGGGTCAAAACCGTTCCCGGTAAGGGTTGGTTTACATACATTCGCCTGTACGGGCCGTTGGAGGCTTTCTTTGAGCAAACCTGGAAACCGGATGATATTGTGAAGTTGTAAGCGACTGAAGCTTTCTCCGTCAGGGCAGCGAAATGACTATCCTATCGAGCGAACCAGCAGTAGATGCGAAGCAGGCTTTCGCCAGCCTGCGCAGGCTGCGGATTAGCGTGCTGCTCGTCTCCTTGCCCTCGGCATGCTGCAACTCGGCTTGCCGCTCGTCGCTCGCGAGATGGGGGCAAGCGCACTTGTAACCGGTGGGCTTTTATCCATCTCCGCGTTGATCCTGGTTGCAGTACAGCCCATCGTCGGGCTTGGGCTGGACCGTTTCGGGCGGCGGTCTTTTTTGATCGTGGGCTTGCTGGGTTACGCCTTCTCAAACGCCATCTTCGCCTTGGCATCTGGCATTGCCAGCCTGTTCCTTGCCCAGATCGCCCAGGGCATCGGGGCAGGACTGATGTGGCTGGCTGCCCTGGCTGTCGTGTCCGATCTGTCATCTGCCGGCTCGCGCGGCCAGGAATATGGAGGGATCGAAGAGATGTCCATCCGCGGTATCCTGCTCGGGACACTGGCCGGCTTCGCCATGTTTCATCTACTGAGCCGTGACGCCCTTGGCGGGTTATCGCTCGTGACCAGTTGGCGCATACTCTTCCTCGGGTTCAGCGCGGCTTCATTGCTCGCGGCTGCCATTGTATGGCGCGGGATTCCCGAATCTCTTCAGCGTGGCACTGACCGCCCGCATACGACATCTGCCGGTCTCAAAGATCAACCCGCTCAGTTGTCTAAGAAATGGCGTCTCTCCAGCCAGTTGAGCATTGTGCTTGGGATCGTGATCCTGACAACCGGCGCTGGCGGGCTCATCAGCCCAATTCTGGTCAAATACCTGAATGACAACATCTCGACAAACCTGTTTGGCATTGCGCTTGCCTTTTTACCGGCAGCATTGGCGGGGGCGGTGCTGCCTTCGCGACTGGGCGGGTTGAGCGACCGTATCGGGCGGCGCCCACCGTTGATCGGCGCGCTGCTCATCGGGTGCATCGCTACGCTGGCTATCCCCTTCGTACAGTCGCTCTGGCCCCTGGCGCTGCTGTGGGCGTTCGAGGCTGTCGCCTTCGCAGCCGCGATACCCGCCGAGGAGGCGCTGGTCGTCGACCTCTCGGGCGGTGAGCGGCTGGGCGTGGTGTTGGGCTTCTATACGGCTGCTGCCGGCCTGGGAGCGGTGATGGGTCCCCTGCTGGGCGGTTGGCTGTTCGACCGCTTCGCTGCGCTGAGCGTGTTCGTCGTCGCTGCGTTGCTGATGGCGCTCGGAGCCGTATTGATTTTGCTATTGGTGCGCGAGCCGTCGCGCTGAAAAGTTGACTGAGTGACAGCCGAGATATGGACCGGTTATTCCAGCTTATCGCCCTGCACACTGAGCGACTTAGCGCCAAGCTGGGCTTCCGCCTTCCACCTATCCTGGTGCGAGGCATCTACATCGTCGCAAGAGTTCACAGAAAGCCCTGATCGAACTGCAGCAGCGGCTAAACCTGATTCCGTGAGAATGCATCTGATTTTGAATTTTGGAAAAAGAGTCCATATTGATAAGGAGAAAAAACCATGTCAGCCGTAAAACTCCATGAAACTAAATTCTCCAATTGGTTTTATCCAAATGGAGAATCTATACTACACAAACCACTGTTTGGAACATTCGTTATCCTATTTACCCTGCTCGTCTTGTTCGCCAACGCCGCCCCGGCGCAGGCTTCTACCTGTGGCGATACCGTGACCGTCCAGCGGGGCGATACTCTCTCGAAAATCGCCGCCCGCTGCGGCGTGACGGTGAACGGGATTCTGCGCGCCAACCCGGGAATTACCAATCCCAACCTGATCCATCCGGGGCAAGTCATCATCTTACCCGGTGCAACTCTGCCTAACGATACCAACACTGACTATTATTATGTGCAGAATGGGGATACGCTAAAACGCATTGCCAGGAAGTTCAACACCAGCGTTGATGAGCTGCTCAGGCTCAACCCGCAAATCAGTAACCCTGACCGGATTTATGCCGGGCAGAGACTGGTGGTTCCTCATCGCTCTCCAGGCTCAGGGGGTGGTAGCGGGGGAACAAACGTCCCTGGCAGCACACAGGTTTATGTTGTCCAGCGTGGCGATACACTCAAAGGCATCGCCCGTCAATTCGGGACAACAACGGCGGTGCTTCTCCAGCTTAACCCGAACATTACCAATCCTAACCTCATTCACGTAGGTCAGCGCATCATTGTTCCTGTTCCGTCGAACACATACACCGTCCAGCGTGGCGACACCTTGGGAGAGATTGCCAAGCGCTTCGACACCTCGGTATCCGCTCTATTGAGACTCAATCCACAAATCACCGACCCTCATTTGATCTTCCCGGGACAGGTCATTCGCATCCGCTAGGCGTCTGTTGAGCCCGCCGCGGGGCTTGCTCACTTCCCCCAGCAGGCTCTTCTTAATCTCGTCTCGATGCTCGTTGAAAAACCGCCTGTCGTCGAAAAGGTGATGTTCACCATTAGAAAAGATCGTCAAAAGCAGGAGACATTCGGATGATGAATAACTCTAAACAAGCAGGAATTACACTCGCCGCCCAAACAGATCAATTTTCGGTTGCTCCGGGGAATAAGCTGGAGATTCCACTCATCATGACCAACGAAGGGAGCAAACCAGACCAGGTTCGCCTCTCCGTGGAGGGGATCCCCCTTGTCTGGGTATCTGCCGAGCAGCAAGTAATCCTGCTCCAGCCGGGTGAGCAAGCCCAGGTTGTGCTGAACGTGCACCCACCACAGCCGCCGGAGGCGCGCGCCGGGCGCTACCGCTTGTTGCTGCGCCTCACCAGCACGCTCGATCCGGCTCGCAGCGTTGAGGCGACCGTCAATCTCACCATCGCCGCCTACGAAGCCAAGGGGCGGGTCGGCGTACTGCTGGAAGTCCTTGCAGTACCCGGCAGTTCCGGGCGAGCAGCTCACCATCCCGGTGACGCTGGTCAATCAGGGCCTGGCTCCAGATACCTTCCAGTTGGGGCAATCCGGCTTGCCGCAGAGCTGGGTCGCCAGCCTGACCCCGGCGCTGCGCCTGGATGCCGGCGAAGAGACCACCGTCTTCCTGGCGGTCCAGCCGCCGCGCCTGCCTGAAGCGCGCGCCGGGCGCACCCCCTTCACCATCCTGGTCTCCAGCCAGGCGGCGCCCGATCAAAGTGTCAGCATCGACTGCACGCTCACCGTCGCCGCGTTCATCGAGTTCAAGAGCTTCCTGGAGGCGGAGCAGCCGGATCAATCCCAGCCCGCCCGCGTGCGGGTTCAGAACAGCTCGAATATACCGGTGAGCTTCAGGCTGACCTGGAGCAGCCCGGAAGATGCGGTGACCTTCGAGCCGCCGGAGCCGCAGCAGATCAACGTCGCCCCCGGCGAGTCAGGCAGGTGTGGATTACACCGCTCGTCCCGCCAGGCGCCCGTGGTTGGGGGGCGAGAAGCGCTTGCCCTACTCCGTCACCGTTCAGGCTTCCGATGGGCAGACCCACAAGCTGGATTCCGACCTGCTCACCCAGGGGCGGGTACCCGCCTGGGCGGCGATCGTTGGCGGGTTGGCGCTGTTGCTCGTCTGCCTGTTTCTTGCCGGGCTTGTATTGTTGCCCGGGTTGCGCCGGACCTCTGCCCCAACCGCCACCCTCACGCCCACTTTTACGGCGGTTGCCCCGCTCCCACTGCAACGCTATCCCGTGTCGACCAGCGAGCGCTGTTGGTGGAGCGCACCTGGTACCTGGCGGCGTATAACGACCAGCGCAGCAGCCCGGGTGTGCAGGAAGCCTTTACCCTCTTCAACCCCAATGGCACGCTGATCGGTTACACCGGCTGCAAAGACCTGAGCGCCAATTACCAGACGAATTACAACCAGATCACCATCACCGGCATCAACCTGGGTCCCGGGACCTGCCCCGACGCGACCCTGCAGGAGCAGGAAGGGGCGATGGTGGCGATCCTGCGCGCTGCCCGCAGCTATACTGTCGCCGATACCGTTCTGCAGATCGCCGGCGACGCCGGCTTCTTGAGCTACTCGCTCACCCCGCTCGACCGCCCCGCAGGCGTCACACCGCCGCAGGCGGCGATCCAGGTGGTGCCGCAAGCGCAGGTCGGTCAGGTCGTCGTCTTCGACGGCTCAGCCTCCAGCGGGCAGGCGCCATTGGTCGCCTGGAACTGGGACTTCGGCGATGGCGCCACCGCCAGCGGCGTGGTCGTGCAGCATACCTATACCACGGCGGGGACTTTCACCGTGCGCCTCACCGTGACCGACCAGCGCAATCAAACCGGGACCACCACCACGCCGCTGCACATCCTGGCATTACCCACGCCGACCCTCACGCCAACCGCTCCGCCGCCCACGGCAACACCTCCGCTGCCCACGCTGCCACCGCAGCAGCCCACCTACACGCCAGCGCCGACGGCGGAACCACCCACCGCCACGCCAGAGCCGCCGCCCGCTCCTGTCCCGCCGGTCGCCAGCATCAGCGGTCCGGGACAGGGCTACATCGGCGAGCCGGTGCGCTTCGACGCCTCCGCCTCCCAGCCGGGCAGCAGCCCGATCACCTCTTATAGCTGGAGCCTGGGCAATGGCGTCGATCTACCCGCCTCTGCGCAATCCAGCATCTCTGCCACCTACAATCGCGCTGGAAGCTATGAGGTGACGGTCTTTGTCAACGACGCCGAAGGATTGAGCAGTTTTGCCACCACCCGCATCCGGATCGACGCCCGCCTGGATACCAGCGTGTGGACGCTGGCGATCGCTGAATGCCCAACCGCTGCTGCCTGGCACGGCGATTACGCTGCAGTTCAAGGACGGCGAGCTTGCCGGCTTTGCCGGCTGCAATACCTATACCGGGAGATACACGGCTGAGCTGGCGGAAGATGGCGCTTACACGATCACCCTCGGTCCGCTGACCACCAGCCGTCTCGCCTGCCCGCGGGAGATCATGGATCAGGAGCAAGCCTACCTGGCTTGGTTGCAAGAGGCAAACCGGGCGACGGTTCAGGAGAACCGCATTGTCCTGGACTCGCCCTCCGGCAACCTGGAATTCTACCTGGTCGAGGAGGATTGACCATGCTGCCCGCCAATGCCAGGCGCCGGAGCAAACCCATCAATGGATTCTTGGAGAGCCTGATCGATCCCATCGATTGGCTCTCCGAGACGACCTTCAGCATCTTCATCTTCCTGACCTTCACGCTGGCGTTCTGGGTTATCGGTCTATCCGGCGTTCCGAAGGAGACCATCACGCCGGAGGAGGTGAACGAGCTGCTGATTGGCGCGTTGGGCGCCGTGGTTGCCTGGGGGTTGATCGATGGTATCATGTACGCGTTATTTGCGGTTTTCGAGCGGGGCGAGAGGCACCGCCTGCTGGATGACGTTCAGGCTGCCAGGACAAACGAGGAGGCGATGGAGATCATCGCAGACGACATGGACTACTTGCTCGAGCCCATCGTTGGCGAAGAAGAGCGCAAGGCGCTTTATGGAAATATCCTCACCCATTTGCAGAAGAGCAAGCCGCGCAAAGTGTCGGCTTGAAACGCGAGGATATTACCGTTGTGCTGGCGCATGTCCTGGTAGCCATCCTGGCGGTTATCCCCTCCACTATCCCGTTTCTAGTGCTGCGCTACGACTTTGCCCTGGCGTCTTCGCATCTCGATCATCGTGTCTTTCGTCATGCTCTTCATCGCTGGTTTCCGTTGGGGAAGCTACACCGGAGCCAGCCCGTGGAAAACCGGTTTGCTGTTGATGTCTGTGGCGGTTGCTCTTGTGGTGGTCGCCCTCCTCCTGGGTGGTTAGCCTGCGATAACCTGGGTCCATTGCTCGAGGTGAAATCTATGCTCAGAAATATGCGAAAATCCTTCCTGCTTTTTACCTTATCTTTCCTGCTGGTGGGTTGCTCGTCTCCGGCTGTGCAACCGACCGGGACGCCAATCAAGACGCCCGTTGTCACGCCGTCCCTCGAAGCGACCGCAACCAGCCCGGCGGCTACCGCAACCAGCCCGGCAGCTAGCGCAACCAGTCCGGCGACTACCGCTACAGAGCCGGCAGCCCTGCCGGCTGCGGTGGAATACAATCTGGGCGATACCACGATCACCCAATCGATGTTTCCGGAGGATAGCCGCTTCCACAACATGCCGGTGCGCCTGAACGGCATCATCGCTGTGCCGCAAGGCGCTGGCGCGCCTTACCCGGTTGTCGTCATCCTGCACGGCAACCACCCCGGCTGCCCCGTGCCTGAAGGCGATACGGTCGACCGCTGGCCCTGTGACCCAGAAGTGGAGCGAGCCAACTACCGTGGCTTCGATTTCCTCGTAAGCCAATTAGCTGCTCAGGGTTACGTTGCCCTCTCGCTTAATATCAATGCCGAGAACACCTTCGGCTTTGGCGAGCCGGTGCCCATCGAGCGGCTGGGGCAATTGGTAGATTTGCACCTGCAAGCCCTGGCAGCCGCCTCGAGCGGGGGCGAGAACAAGTTTGGGGTGGACCTGCAAGACCGCGTCGATCTGAGCCGCCTGGCGTTCATCGGTCACTCGCAGGGGGGAGAGGGCGCTTACTGGCTCACCGAAAAAGTCGGCGCTGGATATGCCCGATAGTTTTATTAAAAATGGTTATGGTCCGGCGTATGGCATCTTGATGGTAGCGCCCTCGGCAAATTGGGGCGGTGCGAGAGGCGCGCGCCTGCCACTGGCGGTGATCTTGCCCGCGTGTGACAACGATGTGCTCAACCAGGAAGGGCAGCTCTTCTATGAGATTAGCCGGCTTGATCCGGAAAAGATCTCGTGGGCTTCATCCGTCTGGCTGGAGCATGCCAACCACAATTACTTCAACAGCACACTGCGAGATGAGGCCGTCGGGCGCCCCGGCAGACCTGACTGCGACCCGCTGCTGCAGCCGGAAGCGCAGCGCGATTTTCTCAGCGCTTATGCAATCGACTTCCTATCCCAGGTCTTCAACCAGGATCAGGAAGCACTCGCTCGCCTGGGCATGCAGCTCCAGGAGCAGGCGCCTTCTGAGCTCTACGGGCTGTCCGCCCGGGTTGCTTCCCTGGCGCCCGCTTACGACCGCCTGCGCTTGCTGCTGCCCGCCAGCGCCGCCGAGCAGCAGACCAACCTGGCGGGTGGGAGCGTGACCGCTGAGGGCGTCACTACTTTTTACTGCGAGGAGGGCTATTACACGCCCACGGTGAAGCCCGGCAGCGAGCCGTGCAAACGCGTCAACCTGGTTATCCCGGGCAATCCTGCCATGCTCGTCGTCTCCTGGGAGCAAAGCGGCGCTGCCTTGCGCTTCTCGCTGCCCGAGGCGAGTGACCTGAGCCAGTTTTCATCCCTCAGCCTGCGCGCCGCCCTGGATCCGCTGTCGCCCCTGAATAAAGCTGGCGCTTACCAGGCTTTCACAATTCAACTGGTCGATCAGCAGGGAAATACCGCCTACGTGCACACGCGGCCGATGAGCCCGCGCTGCAATTCCCAGTTGGAGAAAAAGAGGAGAATGATACTTTTGAAGGGGGATGGTTTACGGGCCGCGTTCCCATGACCTCGATCCGCATACCCCTGGACGATTTCAGCGGCGTTGACCTGTCAACGATCCGTGAGGTGACGCTGCTCTTCGACCAGGCGCCAAGCGGCTCGCTCTTCCTGGGCGATCTTGAAGCGGTGAGGTGAGTGGGTGTTTTTGGGATATAAGCCAAATACTCTCAAAAGATTCTGGTTGCGTAATAATTGAGAGCAGAATCACTTTGGGGCGGTTGTGGACGCGCGGCAGGATCAGCTCCGAGCTGATCTGCATGAAGACCGGCGGCTTTTCCAGGTCGCCAGGTGTCTGCACGCGTCTGCAAGAGCAGGTCGACCGCACTTGTTGCCAGGCGGTTATGGCTGGTGGATACGGCAGAGATGGGTGGCTTTGAGAAGGTAAACCAGTCCAGATCATCGAAGCAGATCAGCGAGATCTCCTCCGGGATGGTCAGGTTGTGCTGGCGTATAGATTTCATCACACTCGGCATGATGGCATTACTGGCGACGAATAGGGATGTCGGCGGGGCTGCCAGGCTCAGCAGTTCATCGCTGGCAACGGCGCCCCAGTCGCCGCGCAGGTGACCCAGCCTGACCAGCTCCGGGTCAACCTCCAGCCCGGCGTCTGCAACGGCGCTTAGGTAGCCTTGCCAGCGATCATGGTTGCTGCTGTATGCCACGTCGCCGCCGATAAAGCCGATGCGGATGTGACCGAGCTGAAGTAGGTGCTGGGTGGCAGCCTGAGCGCCGCTGAAATCCTCGAAAACGATGGTGTCCAACCGGTTGGCTTCCACCTGGCGCACAATCGCTACAGCTGGGATACGCCGGCTGATGAGCGTATCGATCAACTTGTTCTCGCCTTGGGTGGGGACCCAGATCAGGCCATCCACATCATGACCGATCATCTGCCGGAAAACTGCTTGCTCGATCTGCGGGTCATCGCGGGTAGAGGAGAGCAACAGCTGGCAGCCGTAGTCATTGAGCAGCTGGCTGATGTCATCTGCCAGGGCTGTATAGTAGGCGTTGAGCAGGTTGGGGATGATCAGGCCGACGGTGTGGCTGCGCTGCTGGCGCAAGGCGCGGGCGCGGAAGTTGGGCTGGTAATCCAGATCTGCGGCTGCTTCAAGCACTCGCTGGCGTACTTCTTCGGATGCATAGCCGCTGTTGTTCAGCACAGCGCGAAACGCTTGCCACGGAGGTCTGTGCGCGCAGGGCGATGTCTTTCAGGTTTGCGCGGGCTGGGTATCCATTTCCCATCAGACATCCTCAAGCGACCTGTCCCATGGAATAGAGCGGGTTAATCACCCGCTGAGGTGAGTTTCTACCCATTCGTTGGCTGCCAAGGCGTAAGCAGCTAGAAACCATCCTCAGGGTTGAGGCTGCTTAAAATCCCCACTCGAAATCCGGGAAGATCTCGGGCCCGGTCTCGTGCACGATGACCTGCTTCTCCATGCGGGCGCCAATGCTGCCCCCCGGTCCTTCATACGCGCCTGGCTCCACGCTGAAGACCATGCCGGGTTGGATGAGATCGGTAACGTAGGGCAGGAGCCGGGGCTCCTCATTGCAGGTGGTGCCAATTTGGTGTCCAGCGTGGTGAATCAGGGTCAGCCCGTGTTTCTCCAGGGCGGCGCTGGCAGCTGTGAAGGCGTCGCACGCCCGCTTGCCCGGTCTCAAGGCATCAGCTGCGGCGTAGAAGGCTTCGCGGGATGCCACGGCATATAGCTTCTGCCGGTCGGATGGCTCCTGGTCGCCCACTGGAACGGTGTTGGTTGTATCGGAGAAGTAACCATTTACCCGGATGGTACTGTCAAGGGTCGCCATGTCGCCTGCCCGGCTGGGCAGGTCGCGCTGGTCCAGCCTCAAAGTTGGCTACTCCTGGTCCGATGATCACCTCGGCGAAAAAGTCGATCGGTTTCCCCGCGGCGCGCTGCATGCTTTCCATGGTAGCGCCCCAGATGGCAAACTCATTCTTGCCAGCTATCCGGCATTGTCTCAGAAACTCGTTCTGCCCGATCTTGTTCACCTCGGCAGCTGCCCTGATCAGTGTGATCTCGCGCTCAGTCTTGAGCAGGCGAGCCGCCTGGATGGCGGGCTCAGCCTCAACCAGCTCGAGTTTGGGGAACTCCTTCTTAAGCATCAGCAGCACGGAGGCGGGCAATGTTTTTTCTTCAATAGCTATGCATGCTGAGCTGTCGTGTAGTCCAGCTGAGAGCAGCGCTTTGCGCAGGGTAGCCAGGAAATTATCCCTGGCTGAAGCCGGTGCAGCGGGATCAAGGATAACGTGCGATACTACCTCGTCAATGGCTTGGCGATCTTTGACCCAACCTTCATAGAAATTTTGAACCAGCAAGCAGCTGCTTTCCTGGTTTACGCCAAAGAAGCATATGGGGGGTGCATATGCCAGGTCTGCATAAAAGCCGAACTCGGTCGGCGTTTCGAAATGGCTTACATAGGTGACGTTCTCGCGGGAGGACACCAGAGCCCAATCGGCTCCAATTTTTCTCAACTCGCCTCGTGCACGATCTAGATTCCTCATTAGACATAAGATTTCTCCTGATCTGCTGTTTTAGAGAGCAGTTAGCCTTTGAGCGCCCCGGCGCTGAGCCCGGCGACAAACTGCCGTGTGAGTAAAATATATGCCACGATCAATGGCAGGGTTGAGATGGATACGCTGGCAAAGACCAGCCCCCACTCTGTGGAGTACAGTCCGAAGAACGAGACGATGCCAACCGAGAGGGTGTGGGTGGCTGGCTTGGTGAGGATGACCAGTGGGATAAAGAACTCATTCCACATCCAGACGCCGTCCAGGATAATGACCGCTGCCAGCGCCGGTCGTACTAATGGGACCATGATCTTGTAAAAGATTTGGAATTCATTGGCGCCGTCCACCCGGGCGGCATCGACCAGCTCGCGTGGCAGGGCTGAGAAAAACGGTACCAGGATGAGCACCGCTAGCGGCAAACCTAGGGCGCTGAAGGGCAAAATCATGGAAAATAGCGTGCCGGATAGGCTGAGCTGGCGCATCAGGATGAACAGCGGTAGCACAATCAGTTGAACGGGGATCAGCAGCCCGCCCACAAACAGCATGAAAAGCGGCGTGGTCAGCGGTTTACCTGGCTGGCTGAGCCCGTACGCGGCCAGGGTTGCCAGGGTGGTTGTGCCGATGACGCCGAGCCCCGTTACGATCACGCTGTTCGTAAAAGTAACATCGACATTAGCCTCTTTCCATGCGCGGACATAGTTTTGCCACTCCCAGGTGGTGGGTAACCCGTATGGGAACTCGAAGAAATCCTGAATGGTCTTAAAAGAGGCGATGAACATGTAGGCGATTGGGCAGATGACGATAACGCAAGCCACGATCAGGATAACGTGGCGCGCCACTCGTACCGCATCTCGCTTTATGACAGCCTGGCTGTGGTGATGGGCAGCTTCGCTCATATCCGTACCTCTCTCCGGCGTAGCAATAAGAGCAGCACCCCGGAGAATATCCCCAGGAACACAAACATGATAACAGAGATGGTGATGGCATAGCTCATGCGTAGCGACATCCCGGCAAAGGCGCCGGTGCTGCCGAAGGCGTTGCGGTAGATGAGTGTGCCCAGCACGTCGGTCGCGCCGGCGGGAGCGCCTGCTGGCCCGGCCAGCACGTACACCACATCAAAAACTCTGAAGATCAAAATAAAGGTGAGCACGGTCAGGATGGTAAAGGACGGGGCTAAAAGTGGAAAGGTGATGTGCCGGAAGACGTTCCAGCTTGTCGCCCCATCGATTTGGGCGGCCTCGCGCAGCTCTAAGGGGATGCCCTGCAGGCCTGCCAGGTAAATCACAATCGCCCAGCCCAACATCTGCCAGGCTTGCACCATGATCACGGTGGGCAGAGCAAAGGTCTTGCTGCTGAGCCAGGGCTGCGCCAGGGCGCCAAGTCCCAGGTCTTTGAGCAATGGATTGATGATCCCGATATTGGGGCTGAGCATCAGGCTCCAGATGAATCCAACCGCTACCAGGGAAACGAGCACGGGCATGAACAGGACGGTGCGGTAAAACTCCACAAAACGCGGCCTTGCATCCAGCTGTATCGCCAAAAAAAGTCCGATTGTGTTTTGTATGGCCAAAATGGCCAGGAAGAAGATCAGGTTATGCCAGCCGGCACGGTACAGCTCTGTGGACCGGATTGCCTCGACATAATTGGCAATCCCAATAAAGTTCATGTCAATCCCAACGCCGCTCCAGTCGAACAGGCTGAGCCAGAAGGCCGATAGCGTGGGATAAATTACAAATAGGGTGTAAAAAAGAAGGGCTGGCAGGACAAATAGGAGATGCCGGTAACGTGTGAAACGCATGACATCGAACCTTTGCTCAAAACTGAGCCATCGATGGATGAAATTACTTCCCTTTTTCTCGCCCCGGATTGTCGATCCGGGGCGAGAAAGATATGCGAACGTAGACTATACGGGCGTGCCTATTGGGCGGGCTTGATGCTGGCTTGAACCAGTTTGGCAAACTCTTCCACAGTCAGATCGCCGGTGAAGAGCTTCTGTCCCTCGGTGCCAAAGACATCCAATACGGCGCCGGTGGCAGGGATCTCATACCAGACGCGCACGTCGTTGATGGCAGCGCGCACCATCTCGGCCAGCACCGGATTGTCAGACGGCACGATATCCTTGACGGTTGTCAGGGTGATGCTATCGGCAACCATCTGCCCGGCTTTATCGCTGGTGAACCAGTTGAGGAATGTAGCGGCTTCCTCAGGGTGCTCGGATTTGGAATTCACGGCGTAAACCAGCTCCATCCCGGAGGTGGTGGCGGGCGCGCCTACGCCTTGCGGCGAGGGGAAGGCGACCACGCCGACATTCACATCAGGGTTCACTTCCTGGTACCCGGAGTAATCAGCCGAGCCGCCGATCAGCATGGCGCCCTGCTCGTGGGCAAAGAGCGCTTTGCCTTCTGCGTAGCTGGTGCTGAGATAGCCTTCCTGGTAGTATTGGGTCATATCTTTCAGGAGCTGGGTGGCTTGCAGCAGCTGCTCGTCGGTGAGTTTGACCTCACCCTTGACTAATTTTTGATATCCCTCTGGACCCAGAATGCTGTCTACCGCCATGATGTAAAAGAAGAAGGGGATCACGGCGTCTTTGGCGGGCATGATCATGGGGGTGATGCCCGCCGCTTTTAATTTTTCGGAGACATCTTTGAGCTCTTCCCAGGTAGTGGGCGGGGTAAGCCCGTTGTCCTCGAACATCTTCTTGTGGTAGAAGAGACCCACGGTGTAGGTGCCCATGGCCGGAACGCCGTAGACCTTCTCACCTACCTTGCTGGCATCTTGTCCGGAGGCCGTTAAGCGGTCGATATCGATCTTGCCGGTCAGATCGAGGATCTGGCTGGCTTTGGCAGCTTCGGCAAGGGCAGGACCGGGGTAAAAACCGATCAAATCGGGGGCGTCACCGCCGGCCAGGGCTGTGTTCAGCGCCACCGCATATTGGTCGGTCGGTTTCTGATCGAGCTCGATTTTAATATTGGGGTGCTCTGCCTCAAACGCGGCGATGATGGGTGTCACGCGGTCTTTCCATTCGGGGTGGTTGCCCCACATGGTCAGGGTGACGACCTCGGCGGGGGCGGCAGTCTCAGCGGCAGACGGCAGGGGCTTCAGTGGCCTGAGTTGATGGTGCAGGTGCTGCACAGGCAGCCAGCAATCCCCCGAGCATTGCCACAACGACCAGAAGGGTAAACAGCTTGTACTTCACGTCTAACCTCCTTAGATTGTTTCTTGTTGTAGAGTTGTTGGTTGTATTCTTACGGATTTGATTGGATGTGCTCAGCTCAGAATATTGCTCTGTAGGCCTTCACCTCCTCCCCCTCTGCGCACCATCGCTGCGGCTAGGATGGCTTCAGCCATGCCAGCAGCTGAAGCCAGCGCAGTCGAAACAGGTGCGTTATACCGTCTTCGGTTTTCATTGCGAGCTGTTATGAGATGACTTACGATGGTGCCTGCCTTCATAGGCTCCTCTTTGCGAAGCGGGCTACAATTGGGGCTCAGGCTGCGAGACGCGTTATGCGTCGGATATTGGAGTATGTTCTGGAAACGTTTACATACTAATTGTAAGATTTATTTCTCGATTTGTCAAGGATGAAACCGGGCTATTGACTTTGCCTATCGAGACTTATATAATACAGTGAGCATGGAAACGTTTACATAAGCCGATGATACTAGCATTTAGAAAATTTCAGAAGCGATAATCCAATTACCTTAAGATGAGGAACCCACAATGAAAACTGGCATGAAAGGCGGAAACCTGACCGTTGTGACCGAGGCAGAGCTCGACCGCATCTACGAAGCCTCGCTGTCGCTGTTGATGGATCCTGGTATGCAAAGCGATTCCGATCTGATCCTGGATATCTTCGAGAAGTCGGATGCCCAGGTGGACCGGGAAACGTGCCGGATCTGCATTCCCCGCCACATGGTGGAAGCAGCCATCCAGTCAGCGCCAGGGTCGTTTGTGCTGCATGGGCGTGACGATCCTGACATGGATATGCTGCTTGGAAGTGGGGCGGGTCTACTATGGGATGGGGGGCACATCTGAACCGACATTCTGGGATTGGGATACCTGGAAACCGTGCCAGCCGACCAAACAGGATATGATCAACAATACCCGGGTGGGTCACGCCTTGCCTAACATCGATTTTGTGCAAACTCTGTGCATGTCCGGCGACCAACCCACCAACGAGATCTTTTTCCACGACTTCGACGCCATCTTCCGCAACACACCAAGCCCACGGTGATCAATATCCTCGAGCGGCCCTTCACCCAGCACCTGCTCGAGATGCTGGTTGCTGCATCGGGCGGCGAGAGCGCACTGCGTGAAAAACCATCTGCCCTGGGGATTATCACGCCCATCAGCCCGTTAAAGTTCCCGGTGATGAACGAGGGGATCATCGATGTCATCCAGGCTGGTGTGCCGGTGCTTGTACTCTCCTGGTCCCTTGATCGGGGCCACTGGTCCTGCTACGATAGCCGGCACAACCGTGCTGACCAATGCGGAGGTGCTGTTTGGTGTGGTTCTCACCCAGCTTATCCAACCCGGGGCTAAGATCGTCCTCAAGCCGGACACGGATGTCTTCGATATGAAGACTACCCAGGTGACCTACGACAGCCCGGAGCAAAACCTGGGCAAGGTGGCTGTGGTGCAGCTTGCCAAGCGCTATAACATCCCCATCTATGGTTTGGCTGGCGGCGTGGAGTGCAAGACCCCAGACGGGGAGGCGGCAGCCGAAGCGATGATGGGTATGTTGATGAATGGACTGGCCGGCATGACCATGAACCAGAGCCTGGGTACGCTGGCATTTGGCTTGTACGGCTCGCCGGAGATGGTGGTGATTTGCGATGAGATCGCCAGTATGATCCGTCGCGTGCTGGATGGGATGCTGGTCAATGACGACACCCTGGCAGTGGATGTGATCCGCCAGGTAGGTCCCGGCGGCGATTTCCTGAGCCAGGATCACACGGTGCAGTATTTCCGCAAGGAATTGTGGTTCCCCAAGCTGTTCAGGCGCCAGACCATCGAGCAGTGGACCAATGCCGGCGGTAAGATGATCCACGAGGTCGCCCACGACCGGGTGCTGGAAATCCTTTCCAAGACGGGTCCGGTTAATTTGCCGGCAGGGGTAGATGCCGAGCTGGAGCGTGCTTTCAACAAGGCGCGCCAGTGGTCTGCTGCACAGAACGGCTGATAAACACGATGCTATCGCAGATCCGTAGGATTTCTGCAGGACAAGATGCCGAGCGGGCACGACCTGTCGGCATTTGATTTTCGATGGGTATTTTATTCATGCCACCTGCCCCTTGCCGATGGCGCTGAAGGGCGGGTAGAGCGATTTGAAGTTGGCGTACGCCCGGTCGTACAGCTCGCGGAAATCCGGGTTGGGGGAGAACTCGTTGCCGCTCAGGCGGATCACCTTCTCCACCTCCTGGAAGTCCTTGTAGAAGCCCAGCCCGACGGCGGCGGTCATCGCCGCGCCGCGGGCGCAGGCGTCCAGCGGACCCTCCACCTGGCGCAGCTTGACGTTCGTCACGTCCGCCAGGATCTGCAGCCAGATCTTGCTCGCCGCTCCGCCGCCGATGACGTTCACGTCGCGCGGCGGGATGCCGGCTTTGTCGAGCGCGGCGAAGATCCAGCGCATGTGGTGACCGATGCCCTCCAGGATGGCGCGCGCCATGTGCCATTTGGTGTGGTTCAGCCCCAGCATGGCAAAGCCGCCGCGCACCAGGTCGTCGTCCAGCGGGGAGCGCTCGCCCCACATCCAGGGCAGGAAGAGCAAGCCCTCCGCACCGGGGGGCGTCTCCAGCGCCTTGCGGTCCATGTAAGCGAAGATGTTGAGCCCAACTTTTGGGCGGCTTCGTGGTCTTCTTTGCCCATCAAGTTCTCGGCGAACCACTTCAGGCAGCCGCCGGCGTTATCCATCTCGCCGCCCAGCATGAAGGTGGTCGGGTCGCAGTTGGCGCTGGGAGCCAGCCCTTCGGCTTCCAGGTTGAGCTGTCGGTGGCGGCGAAAGCCCAGGCGCTGGTGCCCAGGTACAGGTGCACGCGCCCGGGGGAGATCGCCCCGGAGCCGATCTGGGCGCAAGCCACGTCGCCGCCGCCGCTGACCACCGGGATGCCTTCCACCAATCCCAGCTCCTCGGCAGCTTCGGCGGTGAGCTTGCCCACCACCTGCGTGGAGGGCATGAAGGGCGGCAGCATCTCTTCCGAGATGCCCATCACGCCCAGCACATCGCCCCACCAGCCCATCTCCCACGGGTTGAAGTAGGTGGTGGCGAGCGCCAGGGTCAGGTCGGTGCCGTACTCGCCGGTCATGCGAAATTGCAGCAGGTCTTTGCAGTCCAGGAACTTGTAGGTCTTGGCGAAGATCTCCGGCTCGTTGTTCTTGATCCACAGCACCTTGGCGCTGGGCGCTTTGCCGGTGATGAAGGGTAACTGGGTGATGCTCACCAGGT
This sequence comes from uncultured Chloroflexia bacterium, assembly GCA_963702535.1. Taxonomy (GTDB): domain Bacteria; phylum Chloroflexota; class Anaerolineae; order Anaerolineales; family UBA4823; genus CAVPDG01. The sequence continues at coordinate 436,525 of CAVPDG010000024.1, forward strand.
ACTCGGCTTCCTTCTGGGCGCGCCCGTCGAGCCAGATCATCACCCGGCGCAGCGGCTTGCCGTCTTTATCCACCGGTACGGTGCCCACCATCTGGGCGTCCATGCTCATGCCCGCCACCTGGGTGGGCTGGATGCCGGCTTTTGCCATCATCTCGCGCGTGGTCTTGACGATAGCCGCCCACCACTCCTCGGGGTCCTGCTCGGCGCCACCGTCCGGGCTGTAGTAAACCTGGTAGCGACTTTCCGAAGCGGCGATGGACGCGCCCGGTGATGTCGGTGAGGGCGGCTTTCACGCCGCTGGTGCCCAGGTCGTGAGCGATCAGGTATTGTTCGGACATAGGTTTGCTCCTTAAACTTCAAAGACGATATCCAGCAGCCCCTTCAAGAACTCCGCCACGGCGCCTTTCGTATAGACGTTGCTGGTCATGCCGTAGACAGGGGTCATGGAGCCGGTCATGCCGGGGTGAGCCTTGACGTATGCCACCGCCTCGCGCAGGTCTGCCACCAGGCGCTCGGCGAAGCTCTGCTCGGCGTGGCGCACCGTCAGTGCGATGTGCAGGGCAGGCGGATGCTGCAAGCCGTTCAGGCTCCAGCCCTTCTTGCCCATGTAGTCCGAGACGGCGTAGATATCCAGCTCATCGGAGCCGAAAGCAATGACGAAGAGCGGATCTCCCAGCAGGTGCAGCTCGGGGATGCTGCGGATGCCGGCTTTGATAGCGTCCGCCGATTGCAGGATGCGCCGCGTGGCATCCAGGTAGCCCTGCTCGCCGGTGGAGATCATTGCCGCCCAGCAGGCGGCGCTCAGCGCGCCGGGGCGGCTGCCCGCCAGGGTGGGGGAGAAGTACAGCCCGCCGGGCCATTCGGTGGTAGTGTAGAACTGGTAGTGGCGCAGGTTGCGCCCGCGGTACATCACCACCGAGGTGCCCTTGGCGGCGTAGCCGTACTTGTGCGTGTCGCAGGACATCGAAGTGACCCCCGGCAGGCGGAAGTCGAAGGGCGGCACCGGGTAGCCCAGCTTCTCCGCCCAGGGCAGGACGAAACCGCCCAGGCAGGCGTCGGTATGGAAGCCGATCCCGTGCGCCCGCGCCAGCTCGGAAAGCTCCTCGATCGGGTCGATGATGCCGTGCGGGAAGGGCGGCGAGGAGCCAACGATGACCGCCGTGTTGGGGGTGATGGCCGCCTCGGTTGCCTTGACATCGGCGCGGAAATCCTCTCCCACCGGGACGCGGATCATCTTGATGTCGAAGTACTGCGAGGCTTTGTCGAAGGCGGCGTGAGCGGTGGTGGGCACGATCATCTCGGGCTCGGCAGATGCCTTTTTCTGCACGTGCCCGATCGCGGTAGGTCTTCATCGCCAGCAGGATGCTCTCCGTGCCGCCGGAAGTCACCGTGCCGACGATCTCGTCGCCGGCTTTATCGGCGTTGAGCATGTTGGCGGTCATCGAGACGATCTCCGCCTCGAACTTGACACCCGAGGGCCACACGTCGAAGTGCAGCGGGTTGGTCTGCGAGTTGATGGCGTAGACCTGGTTCTGGAAGTCGATGTGCTCCTGCCCGCCGTGGTACACCGCCCCGGAGACGTAGCCATCCCGCCACTTGTGTTCCTCGCGGGCGAAGAAATCTTCCATCTCGGCGATGATCTCATCGCGCGGGCGTCCCACCTCTGGCAGGCGGGCGAAAGTCTCGAACTCTTCCTGGTAGGGCTTGATGCTGCGGCGCAGCTCGGAAATGATCTCGTTTACGTCCATATCCATTCTCCTTGGCTACTGCCCCTGCGCCATCATCTTCAATTCTTTCATCAAATACAGCATCACCGCGCTCAACGCTGTCGCTACCACCAGGATGATCATCGAAGTGGCAAAAGAGCCGGAGGCTTGAGCCGAGAGCCCCATGCCGGTGATGGCGATCACCGAGAGCTGCCCCGCCAGGGTCATCAAGCCGCCCGAGGTGCCTTCCGGCGCCGGGTAGCAGATCTCCGTGCCGTACTGCAGCGCCACCGGTATCAAGCCCATCATGAACAGCCCCAGCAGGAAGGTGTCGATCGCCAGCAGGGCGAAATTATTGATGAAGGTGAACAGCAACAGGAAGGGGATCATGGCGACCAGCCCCACCATGAAGACCGGCTTGCGCTTGCGCAGGCGGTCGGAGAAGGGCGGCAGGATGAAGACGCCCACGATGCCGCCGATCATCAGCAAGCCGCCGATGACGCCCGCCTGACCCACGTCCATGCCGCGCGGGCGCACCATCATCTCTACGTAAGTGGATAAACCATTGAAGATGGCGTTGACCACGAACAGGATGAATGCCAGCAGCCAGAAATCGCGCATCTTGAGCACGTGCTTGAAGCCTTCCCACATCACCACCCGTTCCTCGTAGCCGGCAGGCGTTGGCGGGTGGTCGCGGGCGAAGAGCAGGAACAGCACAGCCGAGATCGCCCCCAGAATGCCGTAGATCAGCATGGTGGTGCTGAGGCTGGAAGACTGCACCAGGAAGGGCGTCGCCATCTGCCCGATGACGATGCCCAGGAAGGGTGCTACCGCGCCTAAACCGATGACCGTGGCGCGCTCGCCCAGCGGGAACCAGTTGGCAGCCATCTTGGTGCCGGAGTTCAAGAACAGCGGTTGGGCGATGGCGATACCGATGGTGCCGATCAGGGCGGCGGTGTAGCTATCCGTCCAGATGCCGCGCACCATGCCGAAGACGCCCATCAAGATGGCGCCCAGCCCCACAGCCTTCTTGAAGCCCCAGGTGTCGATTGCCCAGGAAGCCGGGATCGCCAGCGGGATGTAGATATACATGAAGAGCATTGCCAGAAAAGCGATCTCCAGGTCGGAGACGCCGTACTGCTCGGCTGCCAGCCCGGTGATGGGCGCGTAGCAGATCCAGAAGATCTGCATCGTCAGGCTGATGAACATGAAGGTCAGCAGCACCACCCAGCGGTAGCCATAGATTTTGATCTCTTGCGTTGCAGCGGAAACGGACATGATGGAACTCCTTGTTGGATAGAGAGTAGAGAATTGAGAGCGGAGATGTCAGTAATGTAGATCAGGTCAATATCACCTCCTGTAAGAGAAAAAACGATATCACCACAGATTCACAGAGTTCACAGAGAAAAAGATAAATTCTGAGATTAATGAAAACTCAGTGTTCTCTGTGGCTCTGTGGTTAATTTGTATTGCATCTCCCGCGCTCATCCAATTTCCTTGTACTCGATGACGAACTGGTACTGGTCGGCGCGGTAGATGGAGATGGTGAACTCCATGATCTGCCCGCTCTGGTCGCGCGCCGTGCGCTTGTAGCGCATCACCGGCGCCGCGGGCTCGATCTCGAGCAGGGCGGCATCCTCTTTAGAAGCGGGCTCCGCTACGAAGCGGTCGCGCGACTGCGCCGGGCGGACACCATACTCCTGCTCCAGGATAGCGTAGATCGAGCGGTCGGTCAGGTCCATGTGCAGCAGGTCCGGGAAGCGGGCGTAAGGGTGGTAGGTGGTCTCGATCACGATGGGGGTGTTCTGGGCGGAGCGCAGGCGGCGGATCTCCACCAGCGGCGTCTCCACCTCGACCTGCAGCTCGTGCATCGCCTCGCCGCCTGCCGGCACGAGCCCCTGGCTGAGCACGCGGCTGCGCACGCTCAAGCCCTTCGCGCGCCAGGTCCTCCGTCAGGCCGCGCAGCCGGTCGCGCAGGATGGGCACCTGGCGGCGCGGCGGGGCGACGGTGGTGCCGAGCGCCCGGCGCCGCACCAGCAAGCCTTCGCCGGTCAGGTCGTTGAGCGCCTGGCGCACCACGATGCGGCTCACGCCCCATTGCTTGGCGAGGGACATCTCGCTCGGCAGCGGGTCGCCCGGGTTGAGCGCGCCGCTCTCGATCTGCCCGCGCAGCCATTCTTCGATCTGGTAGTAGTAGGGGATGCGGCTGGTCTTGTTGAGGTGAAAGGGTTGCACGCCGACCTGCCTAAAGGTACTGAGTTACGCAGTTGAAGTGGTGTACCCTTCTTCGAGCTGCGTCGGCTTAAGATATATTGTTATAACATTGGAGTATTATGGAACGTTTTTTTCTTGCTGTCAACAGGTTTTCGCTGATCCAGCGGGTGATTTTTTCCACAAGTTGGATTTCCCCTTGCAAATTCTCGGATGATGCGGTATATTCTATGATTACTTGAGCAAGTAATCAACTATCATGGACGAGCACACCGCCTATCACCTCTCCAACCTCTTCCGCGCCCTCAGCGACCCGACCCGCGTGCGCCTGATCGCCCTCATCCTGGATGGCGAGCAGAGCGTCGGCGCCCTGGCTGAGCAACTCGGCATGACCGAGTCCGCCATCTCGCACCAGTTGCGCGGCTTGCGCCTGCAGCGCATCGTGCGCGCCCGCAAAGACGGGCGCCAGGTGTACTACTGCCTGGATGACGAGCACGTGGCTGCCCTCTTCCGCCAGGGGCTGGAGCACATGGAGCACGCCGCTTGACCCATACCCACCCGCACGATCACACCCATGCGCACTTCGGTGAGATCGCCAGGCAGACAAGCTCGCGCCTGGCGATTGCTCTTGCCATCACCCTGGCTTTCGTCGTCGTGGAAGCCATCGCCGGTTATTACGCCAACTCGCTGGCGCTGCTCTCCGACGCCGGGCATAACCTGACGGATGTCTTTGCCCTGTGCCTGTCTTGGGTCGCCATCCGCCTCAGCCAGCGACCATCCAGCGACCGGCACACCTATGGCTTTCACCGCGCCGGCATCTTGGCCGCCCTGATCAACTCGCTGACCCTGATCCTGATGTCGTTATGGATCTTTTACGAGGCTTACCAGCGCCTGGTCTCTCCGCCTGAAGTGCAGGCGGGAGCTGCTCGTGCTGGTCGGCGCCCTGGCGCTGGCGGTCAACCTGGGCACGGCGCTGCTCATCCGCCGCGGCTCCGAGCAGGACCTCAACTTGCGCGCCGCTTTCGTGCACCTGATGGGCGACGTCTTCACCACCGCCGGCGCCATTCTCGCTGGCGTGGTCATTTTCTTCACCGGCTGGTATTGGATGGACGCCCTGGTCAGCATCCTGATCGGCGGGTTGATCTTGTGGAACGCCTGGAAGATCCTGCGCGAAACAGTCGATATCCTGCTCGAGTCCACGCCGCGCGATGTGGACATGGAGAAGCTCGTGGCAGATATGCGCGGCGTGGAGGGGGTGCGCGGCGTGCACGACCTGCACGTGTGGAGCATCAACCAGAGCCTGCGCACGCTCTCGGCGCACATCGTCACCGACGACCAGGCGATCAGCGCCGGGGCAGCTTTGCAGCGCGGCTTGAACGAGCTGCTCGCCCACAATACGGCATCGCCCACGCCACCCTGCAGCTCGAGTGCGCCGACTGCCCGCCGGGCTGCGCCTATGGCGGGGGATTATTCCCGCAAAAACAGGTCTGAGCCAGTTACGCTGGCTCAGACCTGTTTTTGCGGTGATTTCTTTCGCACAGCCACCGCCGTGAGCGCCGCCGCCAGCGCCAGGGCAATCGCCCCCGGCAAATACAACCCCCCAACGCTGAAGCCCAGCATAAAGCTGCCCACCAGCGCCAGCATGGCAAGGATGATCAATTCTGCCAGGGCGCCTTTCCAGGCGGCGATCCCCCCGCCCACCAGCAAAGCGCTGAAGGCGAGCACGATCAGCACCGATACCGGCTCAGCCGCCGTGCGCCACGGCTGGCTGCCGCTGACGGTTTGCGTTTGGCTCGCCTCTCCCTGCACGCTGAGCTGGTCGTGCTGGTATAGGAAACCCGGGCGAACGCCAGCAGGTAGACGGGAACGGCAATCCCCCACACGATGATGGCGATCGCCAGGATGCGGATGATCATTTGCAGGGCTTTCACGCACTGCTCCTCACGCCGGGGATGGAAAGCTCGGCTTGCCGTACTGAGCCTTTCAGCGTGATTATACGCCCCAAACCAGTGAAATCTTCTCGCTCTTCGAAAAAATGAAGCTCCTTTATCCCGCGGGCTGTGTCGGACCGGCGGGTTTTGCCTTACCTTTGCGCCGGTGGCGTGCAATCAGCCAGACCACCAACGCAACCACAGCGAAGGGCAGCAACAGCGGCAGGAAAACTACCCCCAGCCACACCGTAATCTGCGCCAGGGCACGGCTGACCGTCACCAGCGAGCCGCTGGCTTCATTGATGGTCGGCGCAATGCTCCACGGTGTGGGCGTGGGCGTGACCGTCGGCGTCAGCGTGGGGGTAGGTGAGGGGGTCACCGTGGGCGTGGGCTGGATGATCTCCGGCTCGATGTTGATCGTCAGCGTGGAGTAAGCTGCCCGGTCGAACAGGTAGTTCATGCGTCCCTGCACCTGCTCGATCTGGTCTTCCACCTCGGAAAGCTGCTGGTTGACCTCCAGGGCTTCCTTCACCGTCTTTGCCTGTACCAGAAACTCGCGGATGCGGTCGCGCGTGGCTTCCAGGTTCTTCAGGCGCGATTCGAGGTCTACGTACTCGTCGGTCACATCCTGTCCGCTGGCGTTTTCGTCCAGGACGCGGATGGCAAGCTCTCGCAGACGGCGTAATGCCTGCTCGAAGCGGTCAACCGGCACAGCGATGGTCATGGTGACGAACTTGAAATTCTCCCCGTAGGGCGCTTCATACCAGGCGCGCGAGCTGACGATATAGCCGCCCAGGTCATCCACCACCTGCGTGGCGCGGTCCAGGGCGACATCCGTGTCCTTGACCAGCAGCTTGATCTCCCCGTCCTTGATGATCAGGCGGGCGCGCCCGGCGGCTTCTTTCTCTCCCCCGGCAGCCTTGGAATACTCTACTACCGTCGCGGCTGGCGCCTGATCGGCCTGCCCTTCTGCCGGCGGCTGCGCTGCCTGTACTTCGACAACGACGGTTTGGACGACTTCCACCGGTATTTCGACAACAGCGCGAGCTTCGGTGGCAGCCGCGGCTTCCATGCTCACTTCCCTTGTCGGCGCGGCAGAACACGCAGCGATGCTGCTGGCGGCGACCAGCAGCAGCCCGGCGAATAAAGCGAGCTTATTGGTGTTCATGGCTTCTCTCCTCCAAATCAAATACGCTCTTAACTATTATCTTAACTGTAATGAAGGCGCAGCGTCAGGGTGTTCTCTTGCCAATTTCACCTCCCCGAAAAAAACGCCGTAGAGGGTTTCAGCCTGCTACGAGCGGTGTTTCAGTGTTGCTGAGTTAATAATAGTGTAGCAAAAACCCGGGTGCGAGTCAAACATCATTAATCTCCTCTCCTAAGGGTGATCTAAGATCATCGTCAAATATTTTCTGGATACTGGACGAGTCTGGAGGCGGTTGGTTCCGGTATCCTTCTATACCCACTGTGTAATTCCTAAATATGATAATAAGGAGTATAATTATCAACAATAGATGTCTCTAATTCGCAAATATCCTGCCAAGCAGGAAACGCATTTAGCAGTTGAGACAAAGGCAGTTTATGTTAGATATCGAGACCGTGATCGTCGGTGGCGGGCAGGCTGGTCTGTCCGTCTCGTATTTACTGAAGCAGGCGGGGCGCGAGCACACTGTCTTCGAGAAAGCCCCCCAGCCCGGACATGCCTGGCGGGATGACCGCTGGGATTCCTTCACACTGGTCACGCCCAACTGGTCGTTCCGTTTGCCGGGCGGCGAGTACGCCGGCGACCAGCCGCACGGATACATGGGGCGCCAGGAGATTGTGCGCCATTTCGAGGACTATACCCGCCGCCACGACCTTCCGGTGGAATACGGCGTGGCAGTGACATCGATTGAGCCTTTGGAGCATGGCTACCGGGTCGAAGCCACCTGCTGCGACCTGCGCGCCCGCAACGTGGTGGTTGCCAGCGGCATGTTCCAGAAGCCGAAGATCCCGGCTTACGCGGCGCGCATCCCCGCGGGCATCCTGCAGCTCCACTCGGGGCAGTATCGCAACCCGGCCGCCCTGCCGCCGGGAGCGGTGCTGGTCGCCGGGGCGGGGCAGTCCGGCTGCCAGATTGCCGAGGAGCTGTACCAATCCGGGCGACAGGTGTACCTCGCCACCGGCAAAGCCGGGCGGGCGCCGCGCCGCTACCGGGGGCGCGATATCTTCGATTGGCTCGACCTGACCGGCTTCCTGAACCGCACCCCGGCGCAGCTCCCTTCCCCGCAGGCGCGCTTCAGCTCCAACCCGCAGGTCTCCGGCAAGGATGGTGGGCATACCCTTAACCTGCACCGGTTCGCCCGCGATGGCGTGCGCCTGTTCGGTCGCCTGATGGATGCCCATCAGGGAAAGGTACATTTCGCCTCAGACCTCCCGGAAAACCTGGCTTTCTCGGATAAGGTGGAGCGGGATATCCTGCAGATGATCGATCGCTACATCACTGCCAACGGTGTGGATGCGCCCGAAGAGAGTGTGCCTGAGCTGAAGGATGGCTATCGTGTACCTGTGGAAACCGAGCTGGACTTGCAAGCCGCCGGCGTGACCAGCCTCATCTGGGCGCAAGGCTATTCCTTCGATTTCAGCCTGGTGAAGCTGCCCGTCCTGGATGATTCCGGCTTCCCGGTCGCGCAGAGCGGGCGTCACGCGCTACCCGGGGCTGTACTTCGCCGGGATGCCCTGGCAGCCGGGACAGAAATCGGGCATCCTGCTCGGCATCGCCGAGCAAGCCGGGGCTGTTGCGTCGCATATCCTCCAACAATCCTGATACTAAAAAGATGGTGTGCGCTGGAAAAGCGCACACCATCTTTTTATAGAGGATTAATCCGCTCCCGCAGGCGCCAATCCCTGCGGCTTGTGCCCATCGCCGTCGTAGGCGAGGTTGGCGGAGTCTTCTTCCGCCACCGCCCGGAACTGGCTCTGGTACAGGTTGTAGTAGAAGCCTTTTGCCTTCAGCAGCTCTTCGTGCTTGCCGCGCTCCACGATCTTGCCCTTATCCAGCACCAGCAGCAGGTCGGCGTTGCGGATCGTGCTCAGGCGGTGGGCGATGACAAAGCTCGTGCGCCCTGCCAGCAGCTTCTCCAGCGCTTTCTGGATCAGGCGCTCGGTGCGCGTATCCACGCTGGAGGTGGCTTCATCCAGGATCAGGATGCGCGGGTCTGCCAGCGCGGCGCGGGCGATGGCGATGAGCTGGCGTTGCCCCTGGCTGAGCCCGCTGCCGCGCTCGCCCAGCACGGTCTGGTAGCCATCCGAAAGGCGCTCGACGAAGGAATCGACGTGCGCCATGCGGGCGGCGCTCAGCACTTCCTCGTCCGTGGCGTCCGGCTTGCCGAAGCGGATGTTCTCCATCACCGTCGTGCTGAACAAGAAGGTGTCTTGCAGCACGATGCCGATCTGCTTGCGCAGGCTGTCCAGGGTCACATCGCGCACATCCACCCCGTCGATGCTCACCGCGCCTTCGCCCTCGCACACATCGTAGAAGCGCGGGATCAGGTTGATGATGGTCGTCTTGCCCGCTCCGGTGGGACCCACAATCGCCACCGTCTGCCCCGGCTCAGCCGTAAAGCTCACGTTCTCGAGCACCGGTAGCCCGACTTTGTACGAAGCGCATACATCGTCGAAGACCACCCTCCCCTGGATGGGCGGCATCTGCGACCGCGCCGGGCTTCTCTACGATGCTCGGCGTCTCGTCGATCAGGCTGAACATGCGCTCGCCGCCGGCGATGGCGCTCTGGATGTTGGTCCACAGCACGGCGATCTGCTGGATGGGCTGGTTGAAGCGCTGCACGTAGCCCAGGAAGGTGATCACCAGGCCGATGGAGACGACCGTGCCCATCAGCGTCCCGCTGCCCAGCAGCACCAGCCCGCCCACGCATGCCACGATCGCCAGCGCCAGGTAGCCCAGCGCTTCCAGGCTGGGCGCCAGGGCGGAGGTGTACGCCACGGCGCGCACGTTGGCGTCCCGGTTGGCGGCGTTGGACAGGCGGAAGTTCTCGATGTTCTCCTCCGCCCGGTTGAAAGCCTGCACCTCGCGCACCGAGGCGATGCTCTCCTGCAGCTCGGCGTTGACGTTGCCCATCTCCAGCCGCGTGCGCCGGAAGGCTTTGCGCGCCTGCCCCGAGAGCCACAGGGTGACCACCGCCATGGCGGGCACCACGATCAGGCTCACCAATCCCAGGGGGACGCTCAGGTGCAGCATGTTGTAGCCGATCCAGAACAGCAGCAGCAAGCCGCTCAACACGTTGACCAGGGCGAAGCTGATCGCCTGCTGGATGGTCTCGGCGTCATTGGTGATGCGGCTCATCAGGTCGCCGGCTTCGTGCTCGGCGTAGTAATCCAGCGAGAGGGCGTGCAGCTGGCGGAAGACGTGCTCGCGCAGGGCTTTGAGCACGTGCTGTCCAGACCAGGACATGCTGTAGAAGGTCAGGCCGGTGAATACGGCGCTGATGGTAAAGAGCAGGATCATGATCAGGATCAGCCGCCCGATGCCGGCGATCTTTTCCGCAGAGGTCATGGCGATGGTCGCCGGCTTCGGCTGGGTCGAAGCCGCCCATACGTGAACATGGCGGTGATCGTCTTCTGCGTGAAGCCTTGCGGCGTTTTGCCCTGCTCCAGCCAGCAGTTGGAAGTGGCAACCGGGGCGGACCGCATCGCTGCCGGGCGTCACCTCGAAGCCGGTTGTCCCGGTGGGCGCCAGGTAGCAATCGACCAGCTGCCCGGTGAGCTCGGGGATGGTGACCTGCGCCCAGGTCGCTACCACCACCAGGAAAGCCACGAAGACCAGCACGGGCCAGTAGGGTTTGAAGTAAGAGCCGAAGCGCCCAGCGTCTCGCTGACCCGCGTGGGCTTGATATTATCTCCACTCATTAATCGGCGAAAATCGCCAGGTCCACCAAACATGGGGTACTCCTTTGTTCAACTTTCGTAGAAGCGCAAGACTCATGCGCCGCTACGAAACCTGTGCTTCTAATTCTGGCGTAGCCACGGCGTCTTCCACCAGTTGCGAGCTGTAGATCTCAGCGTAGATGGCGCTTTCTTCCATCAAATCCGCGTGCGTGCCGCGCGCCACGATCTCGCCCTTGTCCAGCACCAGGATCTGGTCGGCGTTCATCACCGTGCTGATGCGCTGGGCGATCACCAGGCTGGTGCGGCGCGCCCCGGCATCGCCGGGATTCTTCATCAGGCGGTCGAGGGCTTTCTGGATGCGCGCCTCGGTCGCCAGGTCTACGGAGCTGGTCGAGTCGTCCAGGATCAGGATGTGCGGGTCGAGCAGCAGGGCGCGGGCGATGGCGATGCGCTGTTTCTGCCCGCCGCTCAGCGTGGCGCCGCGCTCGCCCACCGGGGTATCGTAGCCCAGCGGGAAGCTCATGATGAAATCGTGGGCTTCGGCAGCCTGCGCCGCGGCGATCACCTCGTCCATCGTCGCCTCCGTCTTGCCGAAGGCGATGTTATCGCGGATGGTGCCGGCGAAGAGGGTGGTCTCCTGCAGCACGATGCCGATCTGGGCGCGCAGCGAGCTGAGCGTCACATCGCGCAGGTCGTGCCCGTCGATGGTGATGCGCCCGGCGCTGGGGTCGTAGAAGCGCGGCAGCAGGTTGATGATGGTGGTCTTGCCGCTGCCCGTCGCCCCCAGCAGCGCCACCGTTTGCCCCGGGCTGGCTTCGAAGCTGACGTTTTTGAGCACCGGCTCGCCGCTGTTGAAATAGCGGAAGGTCACGTCCTCGAAGCGCACTTATCCTTGCACTTCCGGCAGCTCGCTGGCGCCGGGCTTATCGTTCACGTCGCTCTCGGCGTCCAGGATGGCGAAGACACGCGCGGCCGAGGTCGAAGCCTGTCCCATCTGCGTGATGATGAAGCCGAACTGGGCGATGGGGAAGAAGAGGTACACCAGGTACAGGCTGAACTCCTGCCACTCGCCCAGCGTCAGCGTGCCGAAGATGATCTGCCGCCCGCCGAAGTACAGCACGGCGGCCTGCCCCAGGTTGGCGATCAGGAAGGTGAGCGGGAAGAGGAAGGAGAACAGACGCGAGACGCTGATCTGCTGCTTCATCAGCTTATCGGCAGCCGATTCGAACTTGGCTTGCTCCGATTTCTCGCGCACGAAGGCTTTCACCACGCGGATGCCCGCCAGGTTCTCCTGCAGCACGGTGTTGAGCGCTGAGAGGCGCATTTGCACCTTGGCGAAGAGCGGCTGCACGATGGTGCCGAAGATCATGAAGATGATCAAGCCGATCGGCAGCAAGGGCAGCACGATGAACGCCAGGCGGGCGTTGGTGTTGAACAGGATGATCAGCGTGCCGCCGATGAGCAGCAAGGCGCCCACCAGCTGCAGCAAGCCCTGCCCGATGAACAGGCGCACCTTCTCCACGTCGTCGGTAGCGCGGATCATGAGCTGCCCGGTCTGGTTGCGGTCGTGGTAGGAGAACGAAAGGCGCTGCAGCTTGGCGAACAGGTCGTTGCGCAGGTCAAAAGCCACCGCCTGCGAGTTGCGCTCCGCCCAGTACGACTGCAAGAAAGCGAAAAGCCCGCGCAGCACGGCGAAGATCACGATGGCGATGCCGGCCGTAATCAGAGCGGTGGGTGCGCTGGTTTTCTGTTCGGTCAGGTAGGCGGTGAGCTGCTCCAGGCTCTGTGCCGGCGGGCAGCTTCAGGTAATCCAGGATTTTGGGCAGCGCCATGGACATCGCTGCCGCGGGGATCTTGGCGAGGGCGTTGAGCGTGTTGGTGGCGACCACGCCCTGGGTGATGGCATCGATGATGTTGCTCACCAGGCGCGGCACAGCCAGCATGGCGAGCGTGGCGATCACCAGGAAGAGATAGGGCAGGGCAGCCTGGCGGCGGTAGTGGCTCAGGTAGCGCATGGCTCGCCCCAGGGCGCCCTTGGTGGACAGCCCGTCAGGGTTGGATCGGCGTGAGTTTCTCAAGGTTGGGGTGCTCCTTTATACCCGCATCCCCTCTTGCTCAAGCTGCCGTGCGGCGTGTGTGAGCAGGGTGAGGGCGGTGACGATGGCTTGCTGCTCGTCGGGCGAGAGGGCGGTGGTGAGCGCCTCCATCCACGCCCGGCGGGCTTCGATGCCCTGCTCGATCAGGGCGTGTCCCTGCGGCGAGAGGGCGATGACTTTGTTGCGCCGGTCGTTGGGGTCTTCGCTGCGCTGCAGCAAGCCCATGCCGACCAGCCGGTCGATCATCTGGCTCGAGGCGGCGTTGCTGATGCCGGCGTGCGCTCCCAGGTCGGAGACGGAGCACGCCCCGCGGTAGTGCAGGCGCATCAGGGTATTGACCTGCGATGCAGACAGCCCCGAGTCGTCCATGAAGCGCTTGAAATCGGACATCGAGCGGTGCATGAAGACCTCGGACCAGTCGCGCAGCACCTGGGTAAAGCGTTCTTCGATGGTCATAGTGGGTTTATGCAGATCCTCCAAAAGCGTGCAAACGGGGCGCACCGCCTGGTTTCGTGGGGCAGCGCACCCCGCACATTAAAGGTTAAGCCTGCGTATTGGTTAACGGGCTTAAATATATCTAATGTTGTCTGAATTGTCAAGAGGGTAAATTGATCGGGTCATGGATAAGCCTTCGTGCGACCGGTAGGGCGTGAAAAAATTCCCTATTGACAAACGCAGAAAACGCCTCTATAATCATGTTACCGGTCACGTGACCGGTAACATAAGCCTATTTCCGTCTATTCATTTACCCATTTTCCTGTGCCAAAACGCACTCACGTAACCATCCGCGATGTCGCCAGCCGGGCAGGGGTTTCCCACCAGACGGTTTCCCGCGTCATCAACCAGAACGAGCGCGTCAGCCCTGAAACCCGTGATAAGGTCATGGCTGCCATTCACGAGCTCGGATACAGCCCCAACGCCATCGCCCGCGACATGGCAAAGGGCAGCACGCGCACCTTCGCCTGTATCTCACCCAACCTTACCGATTACACCTTTGCCAGCATCATCGAAGGCGCCGAGACGGAAGCTCGCCAGCATGGCTATTTTCTCATCTCCGCCTCCGCTCCCGATGAAGTCACCTTCCAGCGGCTGGTTGAGCAGCTCATCTCCAGCCGCCGGACCGAAGGGCTGATGGTGATCAATCCCTATGCCGACCAGCGCTACCAGCATTGCCCTCCGGCGTTCCCACCGTCTTCATCGGCGCCCGACCCCAGCTCGGAGACGCTCGACTCGGTCTCGTTAGACGATCAAGGCGCAGCCGCTCTGGCGGTGCAGCACCTCCTGGCGCTTGGCCACCGCCGCATCGCCCTCATCAGCGGTCCCGCCGCGGAAGATTGCACCCAGGATCGCCAGCTTGCCTACCTCAAGACGCTGGAATCCTACGCTGTTTCGCCTGACCCCCGCTTGATCGTGGAGGGCGATTGGAGCGCCACTTCCGGCTTCGCAGCGATCGACCGTCTCTGCTCTGGCGGCATCCCCTTTCCGCGCTGTTTGCCATGAATGACCGCATGGCGATCGGCGCTATCCGCGCCCTGCGCGAGCGGGGCGCACGCGTGCCGCAGGACATCTCCGTGATCGGGTTCGATGACCTGCCCCTGGCGTCCTATTTTGACCCACCGCTGACCACCATGCGCCAGGATATGTTCGGCATCGGACGGGATGCAGCCCGCCTGCTGATCCGCGCCCTGGAGCAGCCCGATCTGCCACACTGCCAGCTTCGCCTGCCGGCCGAGCTGGTTGTACGCAGCTCGACGGCTGCTATTCCGCTTTGAAAGGAGGTAGATAAGACCGGGCAGAAAATTGACTTTGATTTCGGCGACCAATTGTTTGCTAAACCAAGCCAACCATAAAAAAACCAGCACAAGGAGAATCCCTTCATGAATCGCAAAACCCTGTTTACCATTTTTAGCCTGCTCATCATCGCTGCCTTCATCCTCGGCGCCTGCGCCCAGCCAGCCCGCCACGGAACAGCCCGCCGTGGAACAACCGGCTGCGGAAGAACCAGAAGCCCCCGCCGAGATGGTCACCATCCGCTGGCGCACCCGCCCTGATAACCAGGCCGAGCAGGACGTCTACCAGAAGATCAGCGACCAGCTCAGTGAGCAGCTGGCTTCGCAAGGCATCAAGCTGCAGTACGACCCGGCGCCTGTCACGGGTTACCTGGATAAGCTGACCACCGAATTCTCCGCCGGCAACGCCCCAGATCTCGTCTGGATCCCGGGCGCCAGCACGGCCGATTACTCCGCCCTGGGAGTCATCCAGGACCTGATGCCTTTCGTCAACAAAGACTCTAGCTTCAAGATCAGCGATTACTATGACGCCCCCATGAAAGAGCTGCAGGAGAACGGCAAGCTGTGGGGCCTGCCGCGCGATATCTCGACCCTGGTGCTCTACTACAACAAGGACCTGTTCGAGAAATACGGCGTAGATGACCCGGCGGAACTGGCTGCCAAGGGTGAGTGGACTTGCGAAAACTTCGAGCGCGTTGCCAAAGAGCTGACCAACGAAACCGACAAGATTTATGGCTTCAGCATGAGCAACTGGTGGGGTCCGTGGGGCTGGTTCCTCTACTCCCACGGCGGCAGCATGTTCAATGCCGACCGCACGGCTTGCGGCCTGACCGATCCCAACTCGCAGAAAGGCCTGCAGTTCATGTCTGACCTGTTCAACGTGGATAAGGTCGCTCCGCCTCCCGGTATTGAGGGCGGCGTTGGCGAGACCGAGTTCCTGTCTGGCTCGATCGGCATGTTCCCCAACGGGCGCTGGATGACCCCGGGCATGCGCGAAAACGCCAAGTTCAACTGGGGCGTGGTCGAGATGCCCAACTGCGGACAGCAATCCACCTGGCTGTTCTGGGGTCCGTACGTGATGAGCACCAAGACCAAGAATCCGGATCAGGCCTGGACCGTGCTCAAAGCTCTGACCAGCCCCGAGGTGCAGGCGCAGGTTGCCGCTCTGGGCACCAACATCCCCTCCAATAAGGACCAGGCTGCGGTAGATGCCTTCATGGGCTCCAAGCCCCCGGAGGATAACACGCCCTTCATCGCTGGCGCCGCCTATGCCCAGGCGGAGATCCCACTCTACACCGGCAACTGGGGCGACATCGTGAACGGGCAGTACCAGCCCAATATCGACAATATCCTGTACGGCAAGGCGACGGTTGAGGAAGCCACCAAGGCTGCCTGCGAAGGCGCCGACCCGTTGTTCAAGAAACCTTAATCCATCTCTCCTCTGACATGCAGGGGTGGCGCTCCTGGTTCCTATCGGGGGATGCGCTGCCCCTGCAAAGTGGTTGTCTCGTTGTTGATTGAAGGAGGTGCGCTATGAATGCCCGCCAACGCCGCGAATCGATTGAGGGATTCCTCTTTCTGCTGCCCAACTTGCTGGGCTTCCTGGTCTTTTTCGCCTTCCCGCTCGTGGTTTCGTTCTATTATTCGTTTACAGATTACAACCTTTTCCAGCCGCCAAACTTCGTCGGTTTGAAGAATTACATCACCGCCCTGGGCTTCTCGCTCCAGCCACAGGCGTACCAGGCAGCCCTGGCCGAAGGCGAGACTTTCTTCGCAGCCCTGGGTGAGCTGGTGAAAGCCAACGACCCCACCTTCTGGACCGCCCTGGGCAACACCATTGCTTATGCCATCGGGGTGCTGCTGCTGTGCATTATGCCCGGCTTCTTCCTGGCCTGGCTGCTCAACTCCAAGCTGCCCGGTATGACGGTGTTCCGAGGCATGTTCTACATCCCCGTCGTGGCTTCCATCGTCGGCTCGGCGCTGGTGTGGTTCTGGATCTACCAGCGCGACTCGGGCGTGCTAAACAGCGTGTTTGGCTGGGTGATCAACGTTGCCAATTATGGGCTGGGACCGCTGGGGCTCAAACTGCCGGTGCCGGTCATCGGCTGGCTGGTGGACTCCAACGTGGCCTTGCTCTCTCTGGTGATCCTGACCAGCTGGGCGACCATCGGCTACGATATGGTGATCTTCCTGGCGGCACTGCAGGGCATCCCGCGCCACCTGTACGAAGCCGCCACCGTGGATGGGGCGTACGCGCTCGCAATCCCTGTTCCGCATCACAATCCCCATGATCTCTCCCACCATCTTCTTCGTCCTGGTCACCAACACCATCGCCGTGCTGCAGATCTTCAGCGAGCCATATATTATGACCCAGGGCGGGCCGGCAAACTCGACTCTGACCATCGTGTATTACCTGTACCAGAAGGGTTTCCAGCGCTTCCAGATGGGCTACGGCGCGGCGCTGGCCTGGATCGTGTTTGCCCTGATCTTTATCATTACAACCTTACAGTTCCGGGTTTCCAATCGCTGGGTTCACGAGGATTAACCACCATGCTAGGACAGGTCGAACGCGTTACCACGCTCCAAAAAATCGTCTATTACCTCTTCATGGGTTTCCTGGCGCTGCTGGTGATCTACCCGTTCTTCTTCATGGTGACCACCTCGCTCAAGGACAGCCCCGAGGTCTTCGAAGCCATCATGCGACCTTTCGGAAAGGAATTGCGCCTGGAGAATTACGCCATCGTCCTGGGGACGGTGAACATGGGTCGTTACATGCTCAACACCGCCTTCGTCACTTTTTCGGTGGTCATCGGGCAGATCCTCACATCGATGATGGGCGGCTATGCCTTTGCGCGCATCGATTTCCCGGGTCGCGACCTGCTCTTCCGCTTCTATCTGGGCACGATCATGATCCCCTTCATCGTGATCATGATCCCCATCTACAAGATGATGCAGGTTTTCGGCTGGCTGGACCACTTCCAATCCTTGATTATCCCCTGGATCTTCACCGCCGCTGGCACATTCCTCTTCCGCCAGTTCTTCAGGAGCATCCCCAAGGACCTGGAAGAGGCCGCCATCATCGATGGCGCTAGCCGCTGGACGATCCTGTGGAGAATCTTTGCCCCGCTATCGGTGCCCGCCATCGCCACCCAGTTCACCATCTCCTTCCTGTACGCCTGGAACTCGTTTATCTGGCCCCTGGTTGCCATCCAGAGCAAGTCCAACTACGTGGTCACGCAGGGTCTGGCGGACATCCAGGGAGGCTACCACGCCAGCCCGCCGATCGTGATGGCGGGGGCAACCCTGGTCATCCTGCCGACCGTGCTGGCTTTCCTGTTCGCCCAGCGCTACTTCATTGAAGGCGTGGCGACGACCGGCATGAAGAACTGAGCCGGGAGAGTCTCGCGTATTCGATCGCCTGATGTAAAATAGTGCGCAGGGTTCTCGCCAGGGGAGGCTGCGGCGAGCCCCCTGCTGTTTATCCCGCTTGCACAAAGGAATAGCGCTCATGAAGATGGAAAATGACCGTTTTGTCGTTTATGGGAACGCGATCGAGAAGTCGCATTCGCAAAAAGCCATCCAATGGCAAAACATGTTCGTCAAGAAGTTCAATTACGATCCGGATGAGAAGTATGTGCTGCACCTGGAGGATAACCCGTACCTCGGACCCTTGTTCGGCTTGAAGAACATCGTGCGCGGCGAGGGCAGGCGAGCCGGTGCGGAACGAGAATGCCGTGATCTGCAGCACCATCCGCATGGGCTACGGGCACTACCGCATCGCCATGGCGGGCGTCTCCTGCGCCCGGGCAATGGGCTTCACGCCTTACTGGCTGGATCTGCTCGCCATCCCGGGCATCACCACCGATGTGATCAACCGCTGCAACCACAACTACAGCTACTTCTCGCGCCTTTCGCAGCGTAGCAATTTCTTCAACAAGTACGTGTGGGAGGCGGTCACCACCGGCGAGCCTACCCTGCCAGGGCTTTCCTGGTTCCTCAATAGCTACATCATCCGGCTGGCCGTGGCGCTTCTTGAAGACCAACGTCAAAGATTACAAGATGAGCGAGCTGTTCCGCAACCTGCACCAGGCATTGCCCTCCGACATGCCCGTGCTCACCGCCCACATGTGGAACTGCATGGGCGCTGTGGCGGGCGGCATGACCAATGTGGTGGACATGATGTTCGACAACTGGCCGATGGCCTTCCAGCTCACCGAAGGCGCCAAGCACGGCGTGCAATCGCCCTCCGGCTATTACGGCTTCCGCACCATGCGCGGCTTCGATGAGAAAAACCGCATCCTCAACCCGGTGCCGCCGGAGGCCCTCTTCTACACCGGGCACCACGTCGACCACGAGCTGGTGGAAAACATCGAAGCCGACTGCGCCGCCCGCCTGCAGCGCATGAGCGATAACCAACCGCGCCGCTTCCTGCTCACCATGGGCGGGGCCGGCGCCCAGCGCGAGCTGTTCAAAGCCATCATCGAGCACTGCCTGCCCGCTGGTCAAGGCGGATAAGCTCACCCTCTTCGTCAACCTGGGCGACCATAAAGCCAACTGGGACTGGCTGCAGGCTGAGATGGGCGAGCGCAAATCGCAGCTCCAGACCCACTTTACCTGGCAGGATACGCAGGCTTTTGCCGACCAGGTGCGCACGGGCGAGGCGCACGGTGTGCACGTTTTCCTGCACGACAATATCTTCCACGCCGTCTACGCCACCAACTACCTGATGCGCGTGGTGGATGTGATGATCACCAAGCCCAGCGAGCTGGCTTTTTACCCGGTGCCCAAGATCTTCAACGAGCGGGTGGGCGGGCACGAGATGTGGGGCGCCGTGCGCGGCGCCGAGCTGGGCGACGGTACGGTTGAGGCGCGCAGCATCCCGCAAACTTTGCAGGCGATCGACCTGCTCTCTGGCGAGCGCGACTTGCTCGAGATGTTCTGCGGCTGCATAGTCAAGAACAAGACCATCGGCGTGTACGATGGCGCCTACAAGTGCGTCGAGCTGGCAACGGGCAAGAAGTTACGCTGGCGTAGCGGAGAGTGTATAAACGGGTGACAGACTGAGCCTTGCCGCTACGATGAGGAGATCTGACGATGTCCGTTGAATTAGCCTCTACACCGCCCATGGGCTGGAATAGCTGGAATGCCATTGGCAAAGATGTGGACGAGCAGGTGCTGCGCCAGATGGCGGATGCCCTGCTCTCCAGCCGGGCTGGCGCAGCTCGGGTACACCTACGTCGTCATCGACGACCACTGGCACGGCGGTCGCGACGAGAGCGGCGCCCTGGTTCCCCATCCGCAGAAGTTCCCCTCGGGCATGCCCGCCCTGGCGGATTACCTCCACGCTCGCGGCTTGAAGCTGGGCATTTACTCCGACGCTGGCTTGAAAACCTGCGGCGGTGAGCCGGGCAGCATGGGCTACGAGGAGCTGGACGCCCGCACTTTCGCCGCCTGGGGCGTGGATTTCCTCAAGTACGATTTCTGCTTCACCCCCGACGACCGGGCTACAGCCGAGCGCTTGTACCGCAAGATGGGCGCTGCCTTGCGCCAGACCGGGCGCCCCATCCTCTTCAACATCTGCGAGTGGGGTCACCACCGCCCCTGGCTGTGGGCGCGGCAGGCGGGCGGGCATACCTGGCGCACCACCGGAGATATCTGGGATGGCTGGCGCGATGGTCCGCACGTCTCGCAGAATGGCATCGATACGCTGGGCTTCGAGCAGCAGCGCGGCTTGGAGGCTTACGCCGGTCCCGGCGGCTGGAATGACCCCGATATGCTCGTCGTGGGGCTGCGCGGGCGGGGGGCTATCGGCGGACCCGGCTGCACAGATGCCGAGTACCGCACGCATTTCAGCCTGTGGTGCCTGCTTGCCGCGCCGCTGGTGATGGGCTGCGACCTGCGCACTCTGGACGCCGCCTCGCTGGAGATCCTCTCCAATACGGAGCTGATCGCCCTGGACCAGGACCCGCTTGGCAGGCAGGGCTTCCGCATCTGCCGCTTGGGGCGCTGCGAGATCTGGGTCAAGCACCTGGCTGGCGGCGACTTAGCGGTGGGCGTCTTCAATCGCGACGACGCCACGCGCCCGCTCAAGGTGCCCTGGTCCGATCTGGAGATCGAGGGCGCCTGGCACGTCCGTGACCTTTGGCAACATGCCGACCTGGGGGAATTCCAGCACGAGATCAGCCTGGAGCTGGAGAGTCACGCCTGCCGCATCTTCCGCTTGTCGAAAATGTAGAGGCGAGGCCTCGCCGCGATCATCTGGCTTCGAATCTCACCCCATCAGCAGACCCTCAGCCGCCGCCGAAGGCTCCAGGTCGGGCAGCTTCACCATGCGGAAGGAGTTCAGAAACCCGATCAATCCGGCGATCAGCGGCACCATCAGCGCCACCTGCAGGGCGATATGGCTCGCCTCGGTGTTGATGCGCAGGATCTCCGCCTGCACGTCCGCCGGCTGCCCGGCGAGCTGCTCTTCAAGCTGGGTGTTGCTCATGATCTGGGCGTCCTCTTCCAGGGCTATGGCGACCTGATCCTGCTGTGCGGGTGTCAGGATCACGCTGGATTGTGCCAGGTTGTTGAAATGAGAAAGCCAGGGTTGCCAGCATGATGGCGCCGGCGAAAGCCAGTCCGAAGGAAAGCCCGAAAGATCCCGAGGCAGAGTTCACGCCCGCCGCTTCGCTGACGCGCTCCTCAGAGATGGGCGCCAGCGTGTAGTTGTTGAGCTGCGATACCAGCAGCCCCAGCCCGGCGCCGGTGATCACCAGCGGGATCAGGAAATTCAGCCCGGAGTCCGCCCGCGGGATGAGGGGTATCGAGAGTCCCACGCCCACGACCAGCAGGGCGAACCCGATCTGGATGATGCGGCTGGGGCGCCGTTTGCCAGCCCTGCGCCCCGCCAGCAAGGCGACGAAGAAGATGCTCAGCGATAGCGGCGCGATCGCCAGTCCCGTCTGCATGGCGTTGTACTCGAAAACCATCTGGAAGTAGATCGGCAAGGCGATCATCATCCCACCCAGCGAGATGTTCTGAAGCATCTGCCCGGAGATTCCCAGCCGGAAGTATTTGGACTTGAACAGGTCCGGGTCGATGAGCGCCGTCTTGCCCTGCTTCTTGCGCCGTACCAGCCACCAGGCGAAGGCGCCCATGGCGATCAAGCCGGTCACCATCAAGATGCCCACCGCTTCGCCGCCCTCCTGCCATACCAGGATGCTCAGCACAATGCCGCCCATGCCCAGGATGGAGAGAACCGCCCCGCCCCGGTCGATCTCGCGCGGACCGGTGTAAGGCACGTCTTTCACCAGCTTGATGTTGAGCAGCACCACGGCGATGATGACAAACTCCAGGAAGAACCCCACCCGCCAGGAGAGGTAGGTGGTGATGAACCCGCCTAGTAGCGGACCGACGGCCGCGGCGATGCCCGTCGCCGCCCCCACCAGCGCGTAGGTTTTCATTCGCGCCGCGCCCTCGAAGTTGCCGTGGATCAGTGATTGCATCGCCGGCAGCAGCAGCGACGCTCCCAGCCCGCCGATGATCGCCCAGAAGATCACCACCGGCAGCAGGGTTTGTGTCAGCGTCATCGCCAGCGCGCCGATGGCGTAGCCCAGCAAGCCGAGAATGTATGCGAGCTTGCGCCCGTACAGGTCGCCGATCTTGCTCCCGATCAGGATGAACGAGGCGGAGACCAATGCCTCCAGGGCGATGGCAGACTGCACCCCGCTCACCGTGGCGTCGAGGTCTTCCACAACTGCCGAGATGGATACGTTCATGAACGACGTATCGACGACGAGCACAAACATCGCCATTGCCAGCAGCAGTGAAAGCCGGCTGGTTTTGGGTTTTTCGGTGTGGGCAGTGGCTTCGGTCATGAGGGGTCTGTCTCCGGTGTGGCTGAGGGTAGGGTGCTGGCAGGCTGATTATAATCGGTAAGCCAATTCCTACGAACGGCTGCAGAGCCAGCCTGGTGCATTTCTGCCTGCCAGCGCTGCGAGATCAGCCTGTGTGTCGATATCGTCCAGCATGGGCAGCAGCGTGCAGGCTAGCCCCTGCTCTCTGAGCAGGTCTTCAGTCTGCTGCCGAACGCGCGCGCTGCTCCAGTCGATGCCGCGGAAGAGCACCGCATCCCGCTGCCGCGTGCCGATCAGGGAATAGCCCCCGTCGCGGCAGGGTCCGATGACTGCATCCGCGCTCTCCAATGCAAGGAAGGCATCCAGGATCGTCCCACGCTCCAGCCCAGGAGCGTCCGTCCCGATGGCGAGCACCGCCTCAGCCCCCTGCGCGAAGGCGGCTTGCACGGCATCCTGTAATCTTTCGCCCAGGTCTCCGCCCTGCTGGGCGGTCACCCGGAATTCGGGGAAAGCCAGGCGGAAGTAAGCGAGGTCATCGGCTGAAGCGACGCGCAGCTCGACGGTGATGCCCTGCTGCGGCAGCCCGCTCAGCTCGAGCAGGGTGTGGTACAGCAGGCGGGCGTAGACCCCGGCAGCTTCCTCGAAGCCGATCGTCTCTCCCAGGCGCGTCTTGGCGTACCCGGCTGCCGGCTTTTTTGCGAATGCGATCACCTGCCGTTTCACGCTTCTACCCCGCTTCCCCGCGCGTACACCCGCTGCACCTCCTCCGCCGTCTTGCCGCAGTACAGGTACAGGATCACGCAGCGGATGTTCAGCAGCCATTGCTGGCTTGTCCCGCCTCCGGCATACTGCCGGCTGGAGGTCTGCACCCGCAGCGGGATGCGCACCAGCCTGCCCAGGCGGCGCAAGGCGCGCGACATCTCCAGATCCTCCAGGATGGGCAGCTCCTGGAAGCCGCCCGCCCGCGCGAAAGTCTGGCGGGTCATAAACTGCACCTGGTCGCCGTACATGAAGCGCCAGTTCGCCGGGTAGCGGAGGCGATTGCGCAGCTTGAGCACGCCCTTCTCGGGCAGGACGGAGAGCTGGAAAGTCCCGCCGCTCACCCCCGCCTGGCTCAACGCAGCGATCACCGCCTCCCGCCAGCCCTGGGGCAGGCGCGAATCGGCGTGGCAAAAAGCAAAGATCTCACCCGTGGCGTTTGCCGCTCCCAGGTTCATCTGCCTGCCGCGATTGGGTGTGCTGTGCAGCACCCGCACGTCTTGCGGGATCAGGCTCAGGGTCGCATCCCGCGACCCTCCGTCCACGACGATGATCTCCAGCTCCTCGCTGCTGTACTCCTGCCGGGCGGCGAGCAGCGCATCGAGGAGATAACCTTCTTCGTTGAGTGTGGGGATGATGAGAGAAACGCGCATGCGCTTGTCAGGGCGCCCAACGGGAGCCCGCCGCTACTTGCTTCACTGGAACTCTTCGCGGCAGCCGTCCGGCAGTGCTGGCATTTTCGCCCAGCTCAGCCTGGATCAGCGCAACGGCTTCCGCCAGCGGGAAGATGCCCGCCCTCACCAGCAGGTCGGCATCGGTCGCCGAGGGGTGCCAGTAGACGCCCTCGGCGTTGACCGTCATCTCCGGCGCCAGGTTATGCTTGCCCACCGCTCTCCCCTCCTGCGAGAAGCCGCGTTTCGCCAGCGGGCGGATGACATGCTCCTCGTCGGCGATCCCCAGCGAGCGGCGCAGCGCGCACAGCGCTTCCAGGTCGTCCTGGTTGGCGGGCGTCTCCGTGGTCGAGATACGCACTCTGAAACCGGCTTCCAGCAGCCTGCGGATGCCCTCCATCGTCTTTTGCCAGCTCCCCGCCCCGCGGTAGGCGTCGTGGGTCTGCGGCTGGCTGCCGTCCAGGCTCACCTGGATCGTCAGCCTCTCATTTTTTATCTCGACCAGCTCGCTCGAAGCGCCTGCCGCCGAAGAGCATGGCGTTGGTCAGCACCGTCGCCGGCAGCCGCGCGGACGCGTACGCCAGCATGGTGCATATCTCATCCAGCAGGAACGGCTCGCCGCCGGTGAAGTAGATGCCCTCGAAGCCCAGCTCCAGCGCCTCGTCCACGATCTGCTCCACCGCCTGCAGCCCGATGCCCCGCCGCCGCGCCTTGGGGTGCGACTCTGCCAGGCAGTAAGCGCAGCGCAGGTTGCAGTCGTAATTCGTATAGACCCACAATTTGGGGGATAAAGGGGCAAGACCCGATTGGATCGTCTGTGTCATGGCTCGAAGTTTGTCCTTATTGATATAATCCATAGTATATCATCCACCCCCCGTCACGATGATGAGGAGCCCGTACATGAAAACAAACGCTGCCAACACCCGTCCCACCGCTCCCTTATTCTGGATCGCCCTGCTGCGCATCGTCGTCGGCGTGATGTTCCTCACTACCTGGCTGCCCAACTTCCTGGATGGCGTCTACACCCCCGAAGGCTTGCAGCGCTTCTTCACCCAGCAGTACCCGCAATCCGAGAACTCCCTGGTTTTCTACGCCGATTTCATCGATACCGTCATCCTGCCCGCCCGGGAGGCTTTTGCCCCCTTCCAGCTCGTGGCTGAATTCCTGCTCGGGCTGGCGATCCTGGTCGGGGTTTTCACGCCCCTCTCCTCCATCGCCGGCATCTTCTTCCTGCTCAACACGCTGCTCGCCACCTGGGGGCACGACTGGAAATGGTCGTACATCCTGCCGGTCAGCATCCTGCTGGTGGTCTTGTTCACCCACGCCGGGCGCGCCCTGGGCGTGGATGCGCTGCTCTTGAAGCGCTTCGGCAAGCGCCATTTCTTGCTCTGGTAGCCTGCTGGCGGTTCGTAGCCAATAGGGAGGGATTCTATGATCGCCAACACAGACCTATCGATCCGCCTGCCGCGATGGGCGCCGCCTGGGCTACGCCGAGTACGGCGACCCGGCGGGCAAGCCCGTCCTGCACTTCCACGGCACGCCCGATTCGCGCCTGGAAGGCACCCTGCCGGAGGTGGCCGAGTCCGCCGCCCGCCTGGGCGTGCGCCTGATCCTGCCCGACCGTCCCGGCATCGGTCTCTCGGACTTCAAGCCCGGCAGGGCGATCCTCGACTGGCCCGCCGACGTTCTGGCGCTGGCGGATGCGCTGAACATCGCGCGCTTTGCCCTCATGGGGCTCTCCGGCGGCGGTCCCTACGCCGCTGCTTGCGCCTATAAGATCCCGCAGCGCCTCAGCCCGCGTGGGCATCATCAGCGGCGTGGCGCCGCCCGATATGCCCGACGCCATGGAGCTTCTCGACCGCACCAGCGACGGTCAGGCGGTCAAGCTCGGCTCCAAAGCGCCCTGGCTGCTGCGCCTCCTCCTGGCGTACACCGTCTTCCAGTTCCGCCGCGACCCCTACAAGCTGGTGGCGCAGACCCCGCCGAAGTCTCCCCGCCCGACCAGGCTGCCCTGGCCAGGGCCGCTGTGGCGGATACCGTGGTGCGCATGACCGGCGGCGCCTTCCAGCAGGGAGCACGTGGCGCCGCCTGGGATTACACCCTCTTCTCACGCCCGTGGGGGTTCGCCCTGGGCGATATCCACCTGCCCGTCTTCCTCTGGCACGGCGAGGACGACTGGGTCTGCCCGGTGGAGATGGGGCGCTACATGGCGCAGGGCATCCCCGGCTGTAACGCCACCTTTTACCCCGGCGAAGGGCACATCTCCCTGGTGGTGAATCACTTTGCCGAGATTTTAGAGATGGTAGCAGGGTAGGGTTGCCATTATAATAACCGGCGTTGGGGTGAAGTCCTTAATATACGATGGATAGGGGTTTAGGATGAGACGCTTTTACCTTGTACCAGTGCTTCTTCTTGCGCTTCTCGCCGGCATTGCCGGCTCTATTCAACTCTCGCCAGTCACGCCCGTCGCTGCCGACACTGCCGCCGTGCTCACCCAGCACAACGATAACTCCCGCACCGGCGCCAACCTGGACGAGACCACCCTCAACACTGCCAACGTCGCCCCGGGCTCCTTCGGCAAGCTCTTCACCCGGGCGGTGGATGGTCACATCTACGCCCAGCCGCTCTACGTGCCCGGCGTCGCGATCCCCGGCAGCGGCGTCCATAACGTCGTCTACGTCGCCACGCAGCACAATAGCGTCTACGCCTACGACGCCGATTACGCCTGCGCCTCGCGAGCCCCTCTGGCAGGTCTCCCTGGGTCGCTCGGCGCCTGTGCCCGCCGACTTCGGCGACCGCTTCGGACCCTACAATGATATCACCGTCGAAGTGGGCGTCACCAGCACGCCCGTCATCGACCTGGCGACGAATACCCTCTACGTGGTGGCTTTCGTCCGCGATACCCCCCTCGACGTCGCCTGTCCCTGCGCCTACCACCACGACCTGCACGCCCTGGATCTCGCCACCGGCGCCGAGAAATTCGGCGGACCGGTGCAGATCGCCGGCTCGGTTCCCGGCGTGGGCGCCGATAGCGTCGGCGACGTCGTTACCTTCGCCAGCCGCCAGCAGCTCCAGCGCTCCGCCCTGCTGCTCGCCAACGGCGTGGTCTATATCGCCTTTGCCGGTTACGCCGATACCGACCCCTACCACGGCTGGCTCTTCGGCTACGACGCCGCCACCCTGCAGCTCGTCTCCATATTCAACACCACCCCCAACGCCGTGGCGACGGAGACCGACCTGTACCCCGGCGAGGGCGGCATCTGGATGTCCGGTCAGGGTCCTCCGCCAACTCTTCCGGTTATATCTACATGGTTTCCGGCAACGGCAGCTTTTCCGCCGACACCGGCGGCGTGGATTACGGCGATACCTTCTTCAAGCTCGACCCCTCCAGCCTGGATAGCAACCTCATCCCCCAGGTCGCCGACTGGTTCACGCCCTTCAACCAGGAAGGGCTGATGGTCAACGATATGGACGTGGGCTCCACCGGCGTCTTGCTCATCCCCGGCACGAATTACCTGCTGGCGGGCGGCAAAGAAGGCTTGCTCTACCTGGTCGATAAGACGAATATGACGCATTACAACGGTCCCCTGGGTCCCGACCTGGTGGCGCAGGTGTTCTCGCCGCCGAGCACGCAGCCGATCCCCTGGTTCAACTCGCCGGTCTTCTGGGACCGTCCGGGGGGGCGGATGATGTACATCTGGGGCATCCGCGACTCGCTCAAGGCATTTCGCCTTTACCGGTAGCCAATTCGATCCGGGTCACCGTCGTGAGCGCTTCTCCCTCTCTCTCCCAGGCGTATCCCGGCGGCGCCCTCTCGCTCTCGGCAAATGGCGTCGATCCGGCGACCGGCATCCTGTGGGCGTCGCACCCCATCCCCAGCGCGCTACCCTCGACCTCCAAGCCGGGCATCCTGCGCGCCTACAACGCCGCCGACATCACTCAGGAGCTGTGGAACAGTGAGAGCCGACGTCTCCGGTGGCGACAGCCTGGGTCTGTATGCCAAGTTCGTCGCCCCCACCATCGCCGATGGCAAGGTCTTCCAGGCCACCTTCTCCGGCGAGCTGGCGGTCTACGGCATCCTGGCGAACAACGCCACCTATTTGCCCCTGATCAGCGGGCAGTGATCCGATCCTGCACCTCCACGCCGCCGGCAGGGCGCCGGCGGCGGCGCATTTTCACTTGCCTGCATCTGCATTGCGTTTTGCATGCCGGGAGGTGTTTCCTCCCCGGTATGCCTTGCTTAACCCCTTTTATTAATTTGCGATTTATCTGAAATTACTATACAATGATTTCAGGGAACCCGGCGTCTCTCACCCCGCCGGCGGGCGCCCATGCGAGGCTTCTGCTCGTAAGTCCATATCCGCACGCTCTCCCGCCTGGCGATCAGGAGGAGAGCGTTTTTATTTCTACCCGGGAGGGATAAGCCATGCCTGCAAGATTCTTGTTCCGCACGATCTCTGTCATCCTCATCGCCTTCCTGCTCCTCAGCGCCGTGCCGCCCGCCGCCTCGGGTCAGGCGCCCGAGCCGCCGAGACGGATGTGGCTGGTAGAGCCTGAGGGGGAGTTAGGGAGACGCCTGCCCGGAGTATCCCCTCAAGCCCGGGGTGCCGTTTCGCCCCTGGCGCCGGATGCCCTGGCGGATTGGAGCAAGATCGCCTTTTCAAGATACTTTTCATCGGATAACTGGGAAATCTACATCGCCAAAGGCGATGGCACCAACCAGGTGCGCTTGACGACGAACTCGAATCGGGATTTCCGGCCGCGGCATCAGTCGCGGTTGTACCCGGGTTGTATTCAATTCAAACCGTAGTGGCAACTACGATATCTATTCCATGAATCCGGATGGCAGTAACGTTCTCCAGCTTACCAACAACCCTGAGGATGAGTGGGGTGCTGCCCTGTCCCCGGACGGGACGCGCATTGCCTACCAAAAAGAGATTGGCGACCAATCCGAGATTTACGTCATGGCTGTGGATGGCTCCGGTCAGGCGCGTTTGACCAACGATGCCAGTTACGATGCTTCGCCTTCCTGGTCACCGGACAACGCTAAACTCGCTTTTTCATCTGATCGCGGCGGTATCTGGCATATTTGGGTGATGAACGCGCTGGACGGCAGCGGGCAGTATCAGCTTAACACTACAACGGATAGCTATGGTCCTGCCTGGTCTCCGAACGGGACGCAAATCGCATATGATGCAGAGAACGACGGCGATGGCTGGACCGAACTGTGGCTGATGAACAGCGATGGTTCCAATCAGCACAAAATATTAGACCCATCTGGAAGCACCGACGTCCTCGCAAGGAACTGGTCCCCAGATGGTAATTTTATCGTTTTCCAAAGGATTTCTTATGTTGAATACCAAGGGGACTGGTATTGGACCAACTCTGTATATCGATGCATACAACGTCAGTTCTGGCGGCACAACTCGTCTTTCCTCTTCAGGGGACGATTGGTATCCCGATTGGGCGAGCTGTGATGCCCTCACCCCCACCTCCAGCATGACCGCCCTGCCCGCCTACACCACAACCACCAGCTTCACCGTCGCCTGGAGCGGCGCGGATACGCGGCGGCGCGGCGATCAAGAACTACGATGTCCAGGTGCGGGATGGCGCAGGCGGCGCCTGGACCGACTGGCGCATGGCTACCACCTCCACCTCCGCCTCCTACAGCGGGACGAGCGGGCACGCCTACTTCTTCCGCGCCCGCGCCCGCGATAACGCCTTCAACCTGGAAGCCTGGCCCCCCGATTACGATACCACCACCTACGTCGACAACCAGGCGCCTACCACCAGCGTCGCCGCCCTGCCCGCCACCTCACCCGCCACCTTCACCGTCAACTGGTCGGGTACTGACCCCGGCAATTCGGGCATCCTCAGCTACGACGTGCAGGTGCGCGATGGCTCGGGCGGCACGTGGAACACCTGGCAGTCCGCCGTAACCACCACCTCTGCACCCTACACCGGCCTCGCCGGTCACACCTACTATTTCCGCAGCCGGGCGCGGGACAACGCCGGCAACCTGGAAGCCTACCCCTCCGGCGCCGATGCCCAAACCGCGATCGAGAACCAGGCGCCGCATAACTCAGGTGAATGCTCTCCCGGCCTGGTCGCCGGATGTATTCCCGGTGGACTGGAGCGGTACTGACCCGGGCGGCTCGGGCATCGCTAGCTATGACGTGCAGGTGCGCGATGGCGCTGGCGCCTGGACCGACTGGCAGGTTGCGACGGTAGCCAACTACGCCTCTTTTACAGGCGTCAACGGGCACACCTATGCCTTCCGCAGCCGCGCCCGCGACAACGCCGGCAACCTGGAAGCCTACCCGGCAACTCCCGACGCCTCGACCACGGTAGATACAGTCGATCCGCAGACTGCCGTGGGTCCACTCCCAGTCTACTCCCCGGCGACGTTCACCGTCACCTGGGGGGGCAGCGATCCGGGCGGCTCGGGCATCGTCACCTATGACGTGCAGGTGCGCGACGGTCCCACCGGCGCGTGGATAGACTGGCTCAGGGAGGTTACAGGCACTACCTTGGATTTCAACGGCGTTACCGGGCACACATACTACTTCCGCAGTAGTGGGGCAGACTACGCCGGAAATGGGGAGGTCTTCCCAGCCCAGCCTGACGCCTTCACCAGTGTGGATACCCAGCCGCCCTACACCCTCGTCCAGGATCTGCCGCCGTTCACACGCGGCAGCGCGGCGGTCAATTGGAGCGGTGTAGACCCCGGTGGCTCGGGCATCGCCACCTATGACATCCAGACGCGTGACGGCGCCGGCGCCTGGGCAGACTGGCAGCTCGCCACCGCCGCAACCGGGGCGGCCTTCAACGGCACGCCGGGGCACACCGTCTACTTCCAGAGCCGCGCCCGCGATGGCGTGGGCAACCAGGAAGCCTACCCCGCCGGCGATGGCGACGCCCACACCACCTTCTACGCCTGGATGGCGGAAGGCATGGTGATGGATAACAGCGGGACGCCGGTCGCCGGGGCGGTCATCACCGGCACGCCGGGCGTCTTCTTCGCCCCGCCGAGCGATGAGTGGGGCGCTTATGCCTTCTACGCCGCCGTGACGCCGGTCGACCCTCGCCAGGTGCAGGTGAGCAAAGCCGGTTACGGCGCCTTGCCCGCTGCCCGTATCCTCGACGATGACGATGTCACCTTCGATGCCATCCTGCCGCCAGGCGATAACCTCATCCCTGATCCCGGCTTCGAGAGCGGCGCTTTCACCTGGGGTATGGGCGGCGCTCTGCCGCCTGTCATCGGCACGCAGGGGCACACTGGCTTCTACGCCGCCTCGCTTGGCGCCGGCGGCATGATACCCGGGACGCCGGGGACCCCGTCTTCACCCTCATCACCCAAACCCTCACCTTGCCCGCCGAGATGACCTCGCCCTACCTCTCGTTCTTCTACGACCTGAGCGGCGCTTCGACCGCCGACAGACCGGCTTGCGACGTGCGCGTGCAGCGTGGGACGCTCATCGACGATCCTGCTCGAGACCAGCGCTCAATACCGGATGGCTGGCAGCCCGCCTTCTACGACCTGCGCGATTGGGAGGGGCAAGCCATCACGCTCACCTTCCGCGTGCGCAACGTGGCGGGTCAGGCCGGCGCCCTGGCGCTGGTGGATGAGGTCAACCTCGGCAGCGCCCGCCCCGACCTGTGGGTGGATGCCCTCAGCGACGTGGATTACGCCATGCCCGGCGAGACGGTGGTGCAGACCTCACCTACGGCAACCAGGGCGGGGCTTCCACCAGCCAGACGCTGATCACCTACACCCTGCCGGCTGAGCTGGAGTTTGTCAGCGCCAGCGTGCCGCCCACCGTCACACCCTCCGGTCTGGTGTGGGACCTGGTCGGTCTGGTGGGCGGCGGCGGTCCCTTCGAGATCCAGGTGACCACCACGGTAGCGAACACCGCCGCGCCCTTCAACGTCTACGCGAGCCAGGCGTCCATCAGCGCCGCCGCCGCAGACCATGAGCTGGAGGTGCTCAACAACACTGCCAGCGTCCGCCTGCAGGTGGGGCGCATGCTCATGCTGCCGCTGATGCTGAAGCGCTAAGCCGGCGCTTGAAACGACCTGCCCGGAGAGTTTTCGGTGTTTTACACCCCGGAAGCTCTCCGGGCTTCTTTTTGTGAAAGTCCTGCCTCTTGCAAAAGACCCATTTTCTGGGTTTATAATAGCCGCATGTCTCCCAAAATGACCACTCGCCTGTGGGCGGGGCTGCTCCTGCTGCTTGCCCTGCTCGCCCCCCTGTCATCCACCCGCGCCGCCTTGCACCCGGCTCCTGCCAGCGCCGGTCAGGTGACCGCCTACGACCTGATCATCGCCATGAACACGCTGCGCGTTTCCTACGGGCTGCCGGCGCTGATCGAAGACCCGATCATCAACGCCGTCGCCCAGGGGACGGCGGAGATCATGGCTGCCAACAACATGTCCACGCACATCGGGGATGTGCGCGGCCGCATCCAGGCAGCCGGTTACGGCGGCGGGTCTAAGGTTTGGGCTACCGAGAACTTCGCCGTGGGTCAGTCCTTCGGCATCGATGAGATCATGCTTGCCTGGTCCGACCCCACGCACATGATCCCCGCCGTCAACCCGGCGTACTGCAACGTCGGGGCGGGCGTCGCCAAGGCGGACAATGGGCGCACCTACTACGTCTTGCAGGCGGCCTATACCTCGGATAAAGCCTGCGGCGAGTACACCTCCGTCGCCGGCGGCAGCAACACCGTTCCCGGCGGCGTGACCGGCGTCTCGGGCATCATCATCCCGGTCAAGATCGCCAAGCCCGACGCCGAGGGGCGTATCTACCACGAGGTCAAATCCGGGCAGTCGCTGTGGGCGATCGCCGTTGCCTACCGGATCACCATCGCCGACCTGGAGACCTGGAACAACATCTCGCGGTCCGATAAGCTGCAGATCGGGCAGAAGCTCTTCATCCCCGGCAGCAATACCAAGGGCTACTCTACCCCCACGCCGGTGGGCATGATCCGCATCAGCACCCCCGACGCCGACGGCAGGGTGGTGCATGAGGTGCAGGCGTACAACACGCTGATCAAGATCTCCGAAGCGTACAACACCAGCGTGGAGAAGATCCTGGCGCACAACGGCTTGCAGCTCGATGCGCCCCTGCAGATCGGTCAGAAGCTGGTGATCAACCCCGGGAATTTCACCCCCAGCCCCACGCCCCGCCCGCTGACGCCCATCGAGCGCCTCACTCCCGCCAGCGACGGCAAGTACTATCACACCGTCAGCAGCGGCGAGACGCTCTCCTGGATCTCCGGCTATTACGGCGTGAGCCTCAGCGAGCTGATGTCCTGGAACGGGCTCTCCGCCAGCTCGGTGATCATCCCCGGGCAAGCGCTGCTGCTTGCAGGTCACCCCGCCGCCCTCCGAGACCCCCGTCCCGCCTCCCGCCACGGATACCCCCCCGCCGCCCACGCCTGCGCCCGCCACTGCCACGCCCTCCCCTGCGCCTGCCGTGCAAACCCCGACGCAGACCCAGCTCGCCTCTTCAGGCGCGGCTGGCTCGCTCTTCGGCAATCGAACAGCCGCCGGGGCGGTCATCCTCGTCGTAGCCATCGCCGCCGCCGGCTTGATCCTGGCGGGTTTCTTCGCCCGCCGCAAGCCCAATCAGTAGGGGCGAACCTATGTGTTCGCCCGCTCAGTGCGTTCGCCCGCTCTACGTTCCCCGTTTTTCGTTTAATCGGCAAATACCCTGCCCACATCCCCCTCCACTTCCACGCGGTACGTGCGCAGCGCCTCCTTCGCCGGACCGCAGGTGGCCGCCCCGCTGGTCACGTCGAAGCACGAGCCGTGCCACGGGCAGATCGCCGTCTTGCCGTTCAGCTCGCCCTCGTCCATCGGACCGCCGGCGTGCGTGCAGCTATTGGACGTGGCGAAGAATCTCCCCGCCACGTTGTACACCGCCACCAGCTCGCCCTCCACTTCCACCACGTGATGCGCCCCGGCTTGAGCGCCGCTGTGGCGAACTCGTTGAGCTGCAGCCTGGGCTTCACCGCCGGCGCCACGCTGGGGATGCTCTCGGCGGCGCCTTCCTTTGCCGCCGGCTCGATGATCGACACCTGGATCGCATCCCGCCGCACCACCGGTATCTTCAGGTGCACCTCGCCCTGGCGCACCTCCACCGGGTACATCTCCAGGTGGGCGCTCGGGTCGCTCAGCAGCGTGCCGTCCGTCACGCGGTATTCGTAGCCATGCAGCGGGCAGGTCAGGATGCCGTCCTTCAGCTCGCCCGTCGCCACCGGACCGCCGCGGTGCTGGCAGGAGTTGCGCAGCGCGTACCAGCCGCCCTCGTGGTGGAAAACGCCGATCGACAGCCCGTCGACCTTGATGATCTTGCGCTCCCCATCCGGGATCTCCGCTTCCGTCCCGGCGACCACATCCTGGCTCTCCACCGTGGTGCGCATGCCTAACCCCAGCTCGTAGGCTTCCACCGCCAGTTGGAACACCGGGTCGTGGTCCACGATCGCCTGGTCGGCGTACGTCTCGGGCTCCTTCTCGTGCCCGTAAGCCCGGGAGAGCATCTCCAGGATCACCATCATCAGCAGGTTCCAGGCGCGCAAGGCCCGCACCTCCCAATCCGGGTCGACCTCGTGCAGCT
This sequence comes from uncultured Chloroflexia bacterium, assembly GCA_963702535.1. GTDB lineage: Bacteria > Chloroflexota > Anaerolineae > Anaerolineales > UBA4823 > CAVPDG01. The sequence continues at coordinate 471,035 of CAVPDG010000024.1, forward strand.
CGCGCGAGATCGCCTGGCTGATGGCGTGCTGCATGAAGCCCACCTGCCCGATGACGTAGCGCTCCGGGATGTAGATGTGCGGGTCGGCGCCGCGCTCGGTGTGGGCGCGCCCCACGTAATCGATGTAGCGCGCATAATCATCATCGAACACCCCCGAAGCGGTGCGCCGCCAGAAATTGGTCAGGTGTACCATGCGTAGCTGCAGGTAATCCTGGTCCAGCGACCCGTCGGCCCGCATGAAATACTTGCGCGTTGGCGGGTAGCGCAGGAGCTGCGCGTAGAAGCGTGAGACGATATCCGGGATGTACTTCTCCACCACCAGCGCGCTCTCGCGGATCGCGTCCGCGTCCGCCTGCGTGAAGCCCACGAACTCCGCCATGTACCTGAAGTAGCGACCCGAGTCTTCAGCCCCGCGCTTGATCTTGTCATTCAGGCTTAGAGATTGATCCATACTGGCGACCTCCTCAGTTTGTAACGCGAGGATACCACCTTCCAGCTGGGCATCCGCAGGGTTGGCTCCCCCTTGCATGTCCCCCATCTCCTGCGCTGCTGCCCGGCTGTAAAGTGATCCTGCGCCTTAATATACTCAATGGGCGTTATCGAATCGTTACGAAAGGCGTTACGTGAAAATGGATATTCCCGAAAGTTGAAAGTCACTTTTAAAGTGACTTTCAACAGCGCCGCTCGGGAACCAATTGCCCGCCTGCGGCGTTTGATGCGTGATGACCACGCCCGCCGCCTCCACGAATCCCGCCCTGCCTTCGCTGGATCGCATCGAAGAGGTGGAGCCACGCGGCGCCAGCCCCGTAACCCTGCAAGACCTGGATGCCCTCATCGCCAGCCAGCGCCGCTACATCCGCTACTACCTGGCTTTTGCCCTCGCCATCGCCGCCCTCGGCATCGTGCTGGTGCTCGTCATCTACCTGGCGTTCGGGCAGGTGCTGCCCGATGCCCTGAAAAGCCTCTTCGGCGTGGGTTGCGGCTTCATCTCCTCCTTGAGCGCCTTGCAGGTGAAGGAGCTGCTCAGCCGCAAAGATAAGGAAGCCATGCTGCTCCTGCTCAAGAAGCGGCTGCAAGCCTCCGACCCTGCCGAGCGCCAGCGCATCGAGAAGCTGGTGCAGGAAGCCGTGCAAAAAACCATCTTAGGATAACTGCCGATGAACGCCTCTAACGCCTCAACCTCCCCCATTTTAGAGCTGGCTGCCGCCCGCGAGCGCCGGTCACGCCGCCGCTCCATTCTGCTCACCCTCATCCCCCTGCTCTTCGGTGTGGCGCTGCTCTGGCAGGTCGCCACCCTCGCCCAGCGCATGAACCTCGAGCTGCTGGGCAAGCAAGCTGAGCTGGCTGCCCTCCAATCTCAGCTCAAATCCGCCCGCCAGGACTTGAAGGAAGCCCGCCGTGAGATCGCCGCCGCCCAATCGGGCCTGGAATCCGGTCAAGCGCAGCTCGCCACTTTGCAGCAGCAAGCCGACCTCAGCCAGCAGCGCCTGGATGAGCTGCAGGCGAAGTACGACCTCCTCCAGCAGGATTTTGTGGCATTGCAGACGACTCTCCAGCGCCTTACACCGGCGCCGTAGGCATGTCATCCACTTCGCCGGGTGGTTAGCGCAGGCGGAGCGGCGTTATGATCGGGTAGCGTGCTGAAAGCAGCAGCGTTGGACTACCTCCTCAATATTTCCTTTCCTATGGATGTTGCTACAGTGCTGTAAACTCGCTCACAAGGATAGCGATTGGGAGACCCACGATCAGCGTCCCTAAGAGCGCAGCTCCCAGCGCACGCCAGGCTGAAAAGCGGTGCACCTCGCCCAGGCACTTGAGAAAGATCACCAGCGCCCAGATGGCTACAAAGATCTCGATGATCCCGAAGCCCATCAGAGCCACCGCCAGCGCCGGGCTGGTGATGCTCGGCATGTCGCTGGTAAACAGCTCTTCGCCGAACAGCGCCAACTCGGGTATGTACAGCAGCAGGGCTACAATGGTCGGCACCGACGACCAGGCGATCGCCGCTCGCACCTCTGGTGCAGTCGCTTTTCCACCCAGCCTGCTGCCGGTCCAGCGGAAGAGCGCCCCGCCGAGATACAGGGTGATAATCCCGGCCAGCGGACCGAGCAGGATCCCCAGCAGAAGAATGGATACCAGCGGCAAACTGTCCCCCAGGGTGAAGGATAATTCTCTGTTCAGCGTCTGTCCGATCCCTGCCAGCATCGCCAGCACGATCACGTACTTCTTCGGATTTGTATCGACGATATTGCGGATCGTGGCGCGCGGCTTTACCCAGATCGAAAGGAACGGCGAGACCGTTTGCGGTACGGGCTGAGACTCCATTGCGCCTCCTTCGCGGCAACAAACATACGCCCCCTTGTAGCCTTCACGGATCAAGGTTTATTCAATTTTTCGTAACGCTGGTTAAAGTATATACCCGTTATGCTTGCAGCGCTGCTCTTCGCTTAGTTTAAGGTCGCGTTCTTCGCTGAGATCAGCCTTGCGCCCAGTTTTTCTGCCAGCGCCCGCCCGCCCTCGTCCATCAGCACGTTGTGGTTCCAGCTAAAGGCGCTTTTCGCCAATGGCGCAAACAGGTTCATCCAGGATTTGGTCGTGCGCACCCGCCAGTCATACGTCACGCGCGTGCCGCCCTCGATTTCCTTCAGCTCCCAGCGCCCCACGCCCTCCAGCTCGCCCTGCGCACGCCCCTCCAGCACGTGCGGCGCGTCGTTTTCGGTCACCCGCATCTCGAACGCCAGCGTATAGGGCAGGGCGGTCTTCCACTTGTACAGGAACAAGCCGCCGCAGCCATCCGCACCGTTTGGCTGCAGCTCGCTGACGCTCTCCACGTACTTCCACCAATCCGATAAGTGGGTCGCATCGCTCAGCACATCCCACACGGTTTGTACCGGCGCTTCAAGTTCCCACGTCGTTAGAAAATGATACTCTGCCATCGATATCCCTCCAGCGCATCCGCCCAAATTTGCGGGGGAGTATATCACGCTCAAGCGAAAAGAATAGTAAAAAGGTCATTAATGACTTGTATTTCCCCAGGATTTTTGGCTCTTGATTCTCACCCTCAATTCTGGTATTGTATTCATGTGCTCGCCTGGTCGTTATTCAACGATTGTTCACCATAAAATCAATCGCAGAATCTGTGTTTCTTGGTCACGTAGCCATCCCAAAGAAGTAACCCGCGAAATCTGCGGTTTCTGTGATCAGATCAAAGAGGAGAATGCAATGAAAACCCGTAAATGGCTCATTCCTGCTGCCGCATTAACCATCCTGTTCATCCTGGCTTTGTTCCTCACCCCGGCGGCTTCTGCCGCGGACATCCGCTCCGGCGGGACGATCGAGATCAAGCAGGGCGAGACCGTCCCCGATGACCTCTACGCCTTCGCCGAGACGGTGCTGGTGAATGGCACAATCCAGGGCGACCTGGTTGCCTTCGCCACCCAGGTGGTCATCGGTCCCACCGGCATCGTCGAGGGCGACTTGCTTGCCGCCGGTCAGTCGCTTGTGATCGAGGGCACGGTCAAGGATGACGCCCGGGTCGCCCAGGCAGTCATCACCCTGGAAGATACCGCCCTGATCGGCGATGATCTCATGGCTGCCGGCTACTCCCTGGAAACCAAGCCGGGCAGCCAGGTCGGTGGCTCGCTCACCTTCGCCGGCTACCAGGCATCGCTCGCCGGCGCCGTGGCGCAGGACCTCACCTTCGCCGGCAACAGCCTGGAGCTGCAGGGCTCGGTCGGCGGCAGCGCTTACGTGGAGGCGGGTGGGGGGACCGTAAACCTGCAGATCAGCCCGTTTACCTTCATGCCCAATATGCCCGCTGTCCCCAACGTCCCCTCCGGATTCACGGTCAGCGATAGCGCCAGCATCGCTGGCGACCTCGTTTACCAGGCTCCCAAGGCAGCCAGCCTCCCCGCCGGCTCCGTGGCTGGCGAGGTCGAGTTCACCCAGCAGGTCCCGCAGGTGAAAACGCCAGAGGTCAAAGAAGAAGTGCGCGTCGTTCCCGGCATCACCGTCGAGACCGTTATCCGCTCGATTATCCATTGGGGGCGAGCGCTCTTCAGCACCTTCATGTCATTGCTCATCGTGGGTCTGTTGCTCGCCTGGCTCTATCCTCGCATGCTGACCGGCAGCGGCGCGACCTTACGGACCCGCCCCTGGCAGAGCCTGGGGGTGGGTGTGCTCACCGGCATCGTCTTCTGGCTGGTGATGCCTGTATTCAGTTTTGTCTTGTTCGCCATCGTGATCCTGCTTGGCATGTTCAGCATTGGCGGGCTGTTCGTCCCCGCCCTGCTGCTCATGATCCTGATCCTGCTGGCGATCAGCCTGGCTTTCCTGCTGGCGGGCAGCTTCTTCTCGAAGCTGATCATCTGCCAGGTGATCGGTCAGCTCATCCTGGGCGCCTTCAAATCCCCGGCGGCAAATCACCGCTTTTTCCCCTGGCTGCTGGGTCTGGTCATCTTCGTGATCCTGCGCTCCATCCCCTTCATCGGCTGGATCGTCAATATATTGGCTGTCCTGTTCGGTCTGGGCGCCTTCGTGCTGTGGCTGTTCAACCTGCGGAAATCCGGCGCGCAGCCTCTGGCTGAGCCAGCCCCGTCTGAATAACTTCGGGATCATCGCTTGAAGTGAAGGTGTGTGCGGCAATCTCGTTGCCGCACACACCTTCACTCGCTCAGCACCTGCCGCGCCCGCTCCGTGATGAAGGCGTTAGCGCTGCCTACCCGCCCGGTGGGTACGATGGTGTTGAGTGATTTTTCCATCTCCCACACTTCGCCATCCTTCATTTTCGCGCGTAAGAGCTCCAGAGCGCGCTGCATGCGCCTGTCCTGCACCCCCTCCCGCTTCAGCAGCCACAGGATCTCCAGCAGATCGCTCTTGTAGAAATTGGGGAAGGTCAGCATGCCGATGTCCCGGTGCAGGAGTCGATCCTCGTGCCGCGAGCCGAAGCACACCTCGTGCTGCAGGACGAACTCGATGCAGCGCTCGATCAGTTGCTGCGCCCTGGCGCTCCTCTCGTTCCTCGGAATGAAAGAGATGCCCTTCAGCAGCTTGGTCACGCCCCAGAAGCAGGTGTGCTTGCCGTAGCACGATTTGTTCCCGAAGTACGGGAAGTCCCTGGGCGTCATGAAATCCCCGTCGTCGAAGCGCTGGTATTCCCAGAAGAAATCGACCGTTCGCTCCAGCGTGCCCCCATCCACCCTGCCGAAATACTGCTGCAGGTAGATCATGTTGCCGTTCAGGCACGGGATGGGGAAATGGCTCATCCCCGGCAGGCGGAAGATGCCGTATTGCGGGTCGTAGAAGCGCTCCATCACCAGCTCCAGCGCCGCTCTCGCCTGCGGCAGGTCGGGCGGCGCCTGGATGTCCGCCAGCAGCACCAGCGTCCACAGCGTCGAGCGATACGCCGGCGAGTAGTCCACGTACTGCGGTTGCTGGCGCGCCGCCCGGGCATCGTACCCCCAGCGGAAATTCTCGTCTTGCTTGCCCAATACTGCCTTCCACAATGTCGCCCGCGCAGCTCTTCAATTTCTTTCATCACTTTTCCCTTGCTCTTCCCTTAAAATCCTTCGTGTCCTTCGTGTTTTAATCTATCTTAATTTCTTTCATTGATCTTCGCTTGCCCTAACCCGCAATTTCTTTGCGGCTTTCGCGCCTTCGCGGTTCAATCTTTCCTCTCTCACCTCGCCTTCCAGTGGAAATGCCGCTTCACCTCCGATGAATACGCCATCCCCACGTTTTCCCGGTTCGTCTCCAGCCAGTCTGAAAATTTCGTCGTCCCGTTCGGCGCCTGCTCGGAGGTCAGCATCTCGTCCATCAGCCCTTTGAGCTCGTTGCGGGTCAAGAGCACATCGCGCAGGAGCAGAGAGAGCACCTGTCCGGCGAAGATGCCCAGCCCAGGCGGTATGCTCACCAGCCGCGTGTGCAGGTGCAGCTTCGCCCGCATGCACTCCAGCAGCTCCCGGAATGTGTAGGTCTCCGGTCCGATCGCATCCACCGTTCTCCCCGGCGCCTGGCCCGCCTCGCCCACCGCGATCTGCGCCAGGTCCTCCACGAACACGGGCATGACGCGGTACTCCCCTGCGCCGAAGACGGGGAAGAGCGGGCTCTTGCGCATCAGCCAGGCGATGTTGTTCACCAGTATATCCTCTTCACCGAAGACCAGCGTCGGTCGCACGATCGAGAAAGGCGCCCCGCACTCCTTAAGCATCGCCTCCTGCGCCGCCTTCCCGCGGTAGTAGGGCAGATCCAACTCCGGCGACGCCCGTGTTACGCTGATCTGTACGATGCGCCCCACACCTGCCTGCTGGGCGCAGCGGAACAGGGTGTGCGTGTTCTCCAGCGCCTGCTCGTAGGTGTGTCCCTCGTACGGGAAGCGGATCCAGTACGTGTTGAACAGCGTCTCCGCCCCGCGCAAGGTTTCTACCAGCGCCTGCGGCGCCTCGAAATTATACGAGAATGCCTTTACCCTGTTCCCAAACGGGTTCGGCTTCTCCGGGTGCGTGGTGATCGTGCGCACCTCCCTGCCCTGCGCCAGCAGCCTCCTGGCGATGTACCTGCCGATATACCCAAACGCCCCGGTAACAACGTCCATGCCTGTTGATCTCCTCATCCCGGTATTCTTGTAGAGACGCATCGTCATGTGTCCCCATTTCAATCGGTTTATCAATCACCAGGATCCCATGCAGGTGATTGGGCATGACCACAAACTCGTCCAATACCACAAACGGGAAATGCGCCGGGATTTCTTCCCAACAGTCTTGGGCTGCATGTCCTGATGGCGAAAGGATCATGTCCTCGCCCGCAATTTCTCCAAAATCGTGCCGGCGATCCGTGACACAAATCGTGACAAAATATGCAGCGTTGCTGCCATAAGGTCGCTTCGCGCATGACCAGCCTGTGACCTCTGCTCAGATGTGATGCGCTTCGCAGAAGCTGACGATATCTCCAATAAAATTCAACGCCTCCATCTCGATTCGCCCCGTTAAAACCTCCAGGTCACCAAAATCTGGGTTTTCGACCAGTACGGTTTCAACGATCCCATCCGCCCCTTTCGTCGTCGCAACCAGCCGGTGTTTCTGCCAGCCCAGCTCCTTGAACGCCCGCCAGTATTGCGCCTGCACCTGCTTGTTCGCCCCTGCCAGCCAGGCCTCGAATCGAAACGCCTCGTGCAGGAAAACAATGGCGATCTTCAATTTTCGCTCCTGTAATGCCGCGGGTGTAAACGAAAAGTAGGTCATATCCATGTACCCGTAATAGATACTGCCGGGCACAAAATAATCCGGGTATTCGTTCTTTAAGTATGCTCTCAAATCCATCATATAATCCATCAAGCCCTTGTAAGCCTGCTGGATCACCCCCTTCTCTAGCTGTATCCGGTATTCACTCATTGCTTCAGCGAATGATCCCATCCTGGAATTCTCCTGATTTGATGGACAACCTTTTTGCGTGGCGGGTGACCCGGCGGGTCGCCCCTCCAGCTTTCCCTGCTTCTCAGAGCATCCGCTAGTATTGTAGGGAGATTCGATAAAAAATGCAAGCGACGCGCTATTTGGGCTCATTTTCCATTCATCTTCTCACTCTTGACAATTTCACCCGGCTAACGCAGAATCAATTTATGGATGAATCTCCAGGCGGGCGGTCCTATCGCCCGCCCAGCCAAAGGATAAAAACTGATATGACAAACCTGATCAAGCCTCTTACCCGCATAGGGATGCTGCTGGCCCTGCTGTGGCTGGCAGCCTGTTCTTCCGCCACGCCCACCCCGCCGCCCACGCCCGATCTGGACCTCGTCCGCACCGAGGCTGCCGCTACTGTTTGGGCGCAGGTCACCCAGGCGATCCAGCTCACGCCCTCCATCACCCCCCAGCCCAGCCCCACGGTCACGGCTCTCGCCACCACCACCCGCCTCGCCAGCCCCTCCCCCAGCGCCACGGTCACGCCCTCCCTCGGCACACCCGGCGTCGGGGGCGCCGACCAGGCGCAGTGGGTCGCCCAGTCCGTCGCCGATGGCACCATCTTTGCCCCTGGCAAGTCTTTCTCCATGACCTGGACGCTGAAAAACGTCGGCACCTCCACCTGGACAGCCCGCTACGTGTTTCGCTACTTCGGCGGCGATAGCTTTGGCGCTGCCAGCGAGCTCCCCCTCGGTCAGGATGTGCCCCCCGGTGGCACGGTGGATATCACCTTGCAGATGAAAGCCCCCACAACGCCGGGCAATTACGTCAGCAACTGGGTCATGTCGACAGAAAGCCGCAGCAACTTCAGGGAGCCGGTCTTCCTCAAGATCGCCGTCATCGCCCCGGTCACCCCCACGCGCACCGCCATCCCGTCGTCCACGCCATCGCCCACGCCGTCCGCCACGCCGGCCGTCACGCCCTAGCCTTGCCGTGGAGAGCGTCCTCGGTGGCGCCACCCGACAATCGACCGCTGTGCCTCGAGGCGTGATGAGCACATCTTCGTATCGCCGGCGCTGCTTGTAGTCAAACACCAGCCCCCCGTTTTCTCCCACAAAACGGGGGTCACCTGTTCTTGATTCTCGACCTCGCTGATTCGCTGACTCTCAATTCGCTGAATCGCCGTCTCTCACCTCCCTGCCAGTTTCAGCTGCCCGCCCTCCGCCAATACCACTGCCTCCCCCCGCTTGCCTGCGTACCAAATACTTACTATAATACAGCTATCCAACCGATATCCGTGACGTCTCAGGTCCTCCTCATCTCGCCTGAGCGCCAGACGAACCGCCCCAGAAACAAGCCTTTCCACAGGAGGGTCCACCCATGAAGGCCAAGCTGGTTTTTCCCCTGTTTGTCGTCCTGGCGATCGTCCTCACCCTGGTCGGGGGATTTTCACCCCCTGCTTCCGCCCGTCAGGCGTCCGTACCCCCCTCCATTGCCGCCCCGCCGCCCACCATCTCAACAGCCGTCGCTTTTGATATCTCCCTCCCTTTGCGCCAGCTGGCTGCACGTCACGCAGCCTCGCCATCCCCCGCTCTTGGAGCGGGCGAGCTGCGTGAAGTCGCTTCCCGCGCTGAGCCGCCTCGCCTGGATCAGGGCTTCACCGGCGACGGCGCCCTGCAGCCCAACTCGCCCCTTGCTCCCGCTATCGACCCGCCCCTGCTCAACTTCGAAGGTCTCAGCAACACCGATAACTTCAACGTCCTGGGCGTACGCGTCAACCCGCCTTCGAATTCCGCCGACGTAGGACCCAACCACTATGTCCAGATGGTCAATCTGACCCTCGCCGTCTATAACAAAGCTGGCGCTCGTATTTTGGGACCCCTTGCGCTTGGCAGTCTGTGGGACGGCTTTGCAGTGCCGGATTGCGCCGGCAATTCCGGCGATCCCATCGTGCTCTACGACCAGCTCGCCGGTCGCTGGCTGCTCTCCCAGTTCGACGCCACCGACCCCCCGTACTACCTGTGCGTCGCCGTCTCTCAGACGGGCGACCCAACCGGCGCGTATTACCGCTACGCCTTCAACTCTGGCTCTATCCTGCCCGACTTTCCCAAGTATGGCGTCTGGAGCAATTCTTACATTGTCACCACGCGCGATTTCAATGGAGGTACGTACACCGGTGTCAGCGTGTACGCCCTGCAGAAGAGCGACATGCTTGCCGGAGACGCCACCCCGCTCTTCGTTCACTTCACCCTGGATGTGTCCATCGTACCTACTTACCTGATCGGCGATGGCTTGCTGCCGCCGGATATCGACGGCGATGTGCTTCCGTGGCTCAACGCACCGGCGCCGATCCTCGGTGTGATGGATGACGGTGCCTCTTATTCCGCCCCCTTTGACGGGCTGAACATATTCGAGCTGTACGTCAACTGGGGCGGACCCTCCGGATCGCTCACCCTGGAAAGCCAGCTCCCCGTGGCTGCTTTCGAACTCGATCTTCCCGTGTGCGGCGACAGGTTATCGCGATTGCCTGGCGCAGCCCGGCATTTCCAACACCAGCCAGTATCTGGATGTGCTTTCCTACCGCCAGCGACTGCTCAACCGCCTCCCCTTTCGCAACCTGGGCGCTTATGAAACCCTGGTCGCCAGCCATGCGGTTGAAGCGCGGGCGGGGATTGCCGGCATGCGCTGGTATGAGGTGCGCCGCGCTGCCAACGGTGCCTACTCGCTATACCAGCAGGGCACTTACTCGCCGGATGACGGCGTGCACCGCTGGATGGGCAGCATTGCTCAGGATCAGCTGGGCAACATCTCCCTGGGTTACAGCGTAGTGAACGGCGCCAGCGTCTACCCCGGCATCCGCTACACCGGGCGCCAGGTCACCGCCCCCATCGGGCAAATGAACCTGGGCGAAGGCGTCATCATCAACGGCAGCGGCGCCCAGACCACCACCAACTCACGCTGGGGCGACTATACCTCCATGAATATCGATCCCGCTGATGATTGCACTTTCTGGTACGTGAATGAGTATTACACCCAGGCCGGTCAACCAACCATTACGTATGGATGGCAAACGCGTGTTGCTAGCTTCAAGCTGCCCGGTTGCAGCTTTCGAACCTGGCTCCCCCTGGCGACGAAATGACCTGAATAGACGCCAGCCCCCCGTTTTCTCCCAGAAAACGGGGGGCTTCTCTATTGAACTCGGCGCCCATCACCGGAATGCATTTTTTCGTTCGCTCATCTGCTTTCTTCGCGCTCTTTGTGCCTTTGCGGTGCTCCCTTCTCACCTCCCCGCCAGCGTCGGCTGCCCGCCCTCCGCCAGCACAACCGCCTCGCCTCTCGCCAAATCGTACCCGTACACCTGCTGCGCATCGTAAGGTCCGGCGCTGAACAGCAGCGCCTTGCCATCCGGCGACCATTCCAGGTACCACACCGATTTGTAGCTGCCCAGCTCGCGGATTTCGCCGCTTGCCAGGTCCTGCACCACCAGCGTGTGCTGTGTGCTCTCCGGTCCGCCCGGGTTGTTCAGGTATGCCAGTTGAGTCCCGTCTGGCGAGTAGACCGGGTAGAAGGAGTAACCCGGCTGTGTTTCGGGCGTTACCTGCACCTCACCGCCCTGATTGGCGCGCGGGCGGGTGAAGATGCGCTCGCTGCCGTTGGGGGCGTAGCTCAACAGGTCGTACGCCAGCGTCTCGCCGTCCGGCGACCAGTCGTAATTTCCCAGCGGGTCGCCCCAGGCGATGTATTTCCCGGCTTCGAAATCGTAATAGGTGAAGGGTCCCCTGCCTTCCATGTACACCAGCTCGTCGAAGCTGATGAAGCGCCCGTCCGGCGACCAGGTCGGCAAGATCAGCGTATAGCCGTTTGCGGGTTCCACCAGCACGCTGCTTTCTCCCGTATCCAGGTCGGTCTCGAAGATGCCCGTTGCCAGCGCCGGGTCGATCTCACCCCGGGCGGTGAAGTACGCCGGGTTTGAGCCAATCCCGTACGCCAGCCGGTGCGTCCCTGGCTTCCAGTCGAATCCCGCCGGTGGGGAGTCGGCGCTTTCATAGACCGCCTTGGCTTCGCCCGTCTCGGTGTTGTAAACCCACAGCCCGAAGCTGTACTGCATCCCGGAGGTCACCGGTGTGCCCGCGTCCCGCCGCGCCGCGATGTAACGCCCGTCGGATGAGATCTTGGGGAAGTAGTAGGTCACCGTGTCGCCACTGTTATCCATCCCGCTCGCGTCGCGGGTGATTTGCCGCGCCGGTCCGCCGGTCGGCTCTGAGATCCACAGGTTGCCGTCCCTGCCGGTGTAGGCGAAGGTCAAGCCCAGGTTCTCGATGGGCATCGCCTCCGGCGATGTCCCTGTCCATTCGAATACGGTCTCCACGCCGTTGGCTGCGATGGTGTAAGTCGCCAGCGGCATTTCCGCCATGTTCAGCGGCACAGCGACGCGGAAGGGGATGCCCACCGGGTCGGGCGGGCAGGCTGGGTCTGCTGGTGTTGCGCTCAGGCTGATCTCGATCCGCTCTCCGCTCACCTGCTGCCTCACCTCGCCGAGCTGGGCGCACAGGTCGGGCAGCGTCCCGCTTGCCACCACCTCCACCGGTATCGGCGAGCCAATCCCCACCTCTACGGACAAGCCTTCCACAACCAGCGGACGGACATCACCGGTCGGGTTTTGGCTGGGAGCTGCCGTTGGTGACGAGGTATTGCTCCATTCAAAGCTGGTCTCGGCGCCGTTGACGGCTGCCGTGTACGTCCCGGCGGGCAAGGGGACCATATTGAGCGGTATTGCCATGCGAAACGGCAGCCCAAGATGGTCCGGCGGGCAATCCGGGTCGGCAGGTCCAGCCAGGATGTTAATTTCAAAGCGGTTCCCGGATACTTGCTGCCTCACCTGCGCCACCTGGGCGCACAGGTCGGGCCACGTCCCGCTGGCGATCACCTCCACCGGGACCGGCGAGCCCACTCCGATCTGTACCTGTGCGTCAACGATCTCGACCGGGCGGGTCGGACCGGGCGCCTCGGTCGTTACCGCTGTCTCGGTTGCTGTGACCGGGGTCTCGGGCGCTTGCAGTGGCGTGCTCACAGCACCCGGCGCGGCGCAGGCGCCAAGCGCCAGTCCCAGCAGGGTGGCTAGTGTTCCGATTCTGAAGAAGAGTGTCTTAACTGTCATTGATCCTCCATAAATGTGTCGGCTTTGATGGTTTAGACAGTATATAAGACGAAATTTGTCTAAAATTGTTCCTTTGACGAGTTTTAAATTTCATCATAACCGCCGGGTTCCAATCCATTAAATCCGCTCCAGAAATCCGATTTCAGCCCTCACCCCAGGGGTGAATTATGGGGTGATTGAAGCTAGAACACTTGTTCTATTCTGGCTTTCCTGCTAGAATGCCCATAGTTTCCGGCGTGGGTGTGCCCCGCAGTACTTTGTGGGGTGGTTGCAGGCAAGGCAATCCGAGAAGTGTATCTTCTCTGGGAGAGCGAGTCCTTAACAATCCACGCCGGATTTGCGCGCTTTCCCTTTACACCTTCGCCTGCCATGCGCACCCACGCCGGGACCACCCGGCAATGAAAAATGGACGAATGCAAAGTTTCTCAAGCCTCTGAAGACATCCTCAAGTCTGCCGTCGCACTCGAGCGCGACCTGCGCCGCCTGCGTCGTCTGCTGGCTCGCTGCCCCGCCTGCCAGGGTTGCTACTGCCCGGCGCTGCTCGAGATCACTGGCGCCATCACCGCCGCGCTGCACAGCCTCCCCGTTGCCTGGGGTCTCAGCGACGATGAGTTATGAGGAGAACAATGGACCAGCCACCGACTCCCCCCAAGAAGCGCCCCGGAGGCGCTAAGACCGTTCACACCAACGCAGTCAAGCACGGGTTTTACTCGCGCCGCTTCCGGGAAGCGGAGGTCAGCGAGCTTGACGCTTCGATGGCGAGCGGGCTGGTGGATGAGATTGCAGCGATTAAGGTTGTGATGCGCCGCCTCTTCGAAGCTGCGTCTGACCAGCAAGAGGAATTCGCCGGAAGAACTTAGCCAACCTGCTAACGCTGATGTCACAGACCGGCGTCAAGCTGGCTAGCATGATGCGCACTCAAAAGCTGCTGGGGGGAGACCAGGACCAGGAAGTAGCCAACGCAGTTACAAATGCTCTCAGATCTGTGATGAAAGGCTGGAAAATATACGATGGTCAATAACGTCACCTGCCCGGTGTTGACAATTAGCGAAGAAGTTGTCCACGACGCGGATAGGCTGAGACATTCACTGCAGCGCCTGGGCAAGGCGCTGGCTGGCTGCGAGATGTGTCCGGTGATCGATTGCCAGCTGCAGGAGCAAATAAACTACCAGGTGGAAGTAGCAATCCGGTCAGTGGCTGGCGAATGGAAGATCTATGCCTGACGCTTCTTCGGACCTGATTGCAGAGCAACTCAGCCACGCGCTGGATCTAATCAAGGCGGAGAACGGCGCTACACGTCTCAGGCTGGATCACGAAAGCGAAGTCATGCGGCTTGCAGCTCGACGAGCTGAAAGACTGGAAGGAGATGCTGAGCAACGTCTACGCGCCGTGCAAGACAGCGCAACGCAATTCAAGGTACTGGCAGGCTTAGCGACCGGCGGCGGCTTGGTTAGCCTGATTGCCTTGCTCAAGGTATTGACCGGGTTATAAACATTATTCGGGGGAATTTATGTCATATGGACTTAGTTCTCGGGTTAGCGCACATCTACCAACACCCCCTGGACTTTGTGGAAGCTGGCAGCGGTCTCAAGCTGAGATACTACCAGCAAGAAGCAGCGATTGCGATCATCGACTCGGTGATGCAAAAGAAAGGCATGAGCTTCTGCGTGATCTTCCCCAGGCAATCGGGGAAAAACGAGCTGCAAGCGCAGATAGAAACCTACCTGCTCTCCGCCTGCCAGCTGCTGGATGCGGAGATTGTGAAAGTATCTCCCACCTGGAAACCCCAAACTCTCAATGCCATGCGCCGGTTAGAGCGCGTAATAGCCAGGAACATCACAACCCGGGGCAACTGGCGCAAGGAAAGCGGCTATATCTACCGCGTTGGTCGAGCACGGATCTTCTTTCTCTCCGGCGGTCCGACTGCCAACGTGGTAGGGGCAACGGCATCCACGCTGCTAGAGTGCGACGAAGCGCAAGATGTGACGATCGAGAAATGGGACAAGGACTTCGCACCGATGGCAGCCAGCACGAACGCCACGCGTGTATTTTGGGGTACGGTGTGGACCAGCGAAGACTCTCCTCGCTCAGGGAGATGCGCAACTGCCAGGCGCAAGAGCAAAGAGACCAGGTCAAGCGGGTGTTCCTGATGGATGCTGATAACGTGCGCGCCGAAGTGCCAGCCTATGGCATTTATGTGGATGAGCAGGTCAGCAAGCTGGGCAGGAATCATCCTTTTGTGAAGACACAATACTTCTCCGAAGAGATTGACGCCGAAGGCGGCATGTTTAACCCAGCCCGGCGCGCACTGATGCAAGGCTCTCACCCGTTCTTAACTCAACCGGTGACAGGTAAATCTACGCCATGCTGCTGGATGTGGCAGGCATTGACGAAAATGCAACCGACTCCAGCATGATCGACGAGGGCGAAATCAAGAACGCCGGTCGAGATTCAACTGCAGTAACGATTGTCGAGGTCGATCTTGCCAGCGTGGAAGATGAGCTGATTAAAGCTCCTACTTACCATGTGGTTTACCGGCAATCCTGGAAGGGCATTAAGCATACAACCCTCTACGGGCAGATCAAGGCAATTGCTGAGCACTGGCAGATTAAGCACCTGGTTGCTGATGCAACCGGCGTCGGCGCCGGTCTGGTTTCTTTTCTGGATAAGGCTCTGCCTGGCAAGGTGATCGCGTTCCTATTCACCAGCAAGACAAAAAGCGAGCTGGGTTGGAATTACATCAGCGTCATCGAAACTGGCAGGTATAAAGAATACCTGTGCCAGGAAAATTACCAGTACAAAGGCGCAGCCTTGCAGCTCGGTCACGAGCTGCAGGCAGAATTCTGGACTCAAGTAGAAAACTGCCAGATGGCGATACTAGACGGTCCGCAAAAGCTGATGCGTTGGGGCGTACCGGATGGCACAAGAGACCCGGCAAGCGGCGAGCTGATGCACGATGATTTGTTGATCTCTGCTGCATTGTGCAGCTGAGCTGGACAAACTGACCTGGGGCATGGGGAAAAGCGCGGTGGTTGAAGCAACAACTGACATTATCTCGGACATGGATCTCGAAAGGAAGCGATACTAATGCCGACGCTTGAGAAAAACCATCACAGGCAATGTAACAGATGCTTTGAGCACCCGGTTGACCGCCTGGCGGGCGCCGTTGTCGCCGTGGCGCTTTCGACGCCACGAATGAGCGCCGTAGAAAAACAAAGAGGAACAATTCACGACACAACCGGCGCTATGCTCAGCGCCGTGACCAGGCGAAGGCATGGCTGCAAGAGCATGGCGTTTACTGGCTCGAAGCGCTTGAGCTGGAACCTGCACTATTCTCGAGGTGATTGATGAGTATCAGGGAAAGTCTTGCAAACTGGATCAGGGGCGGAGCGCAGCGAAGCCCCGTGAAGCTGTCGGCGGTGACGGTGAAGATTGACGATCGCGAGGGTTGGCAGTCTTTGACCGGCAGACCGCAGGACTACGACGCCGGTACGATTATCGAGCTGTACAACGACTCGCTCGAAGCCTGGCGCAAGAACCCGATAGCCTGGCGGATCATTGCCATTACGACAGATTACGTGATCGGTGACCGGATTGCCATCACCAGCCCGAAACGGGATCTCGCTCGCTTCATTGCCGCGTTCTGGAATCACCCGCAGAACCGGCTCGACCTGCGCCTGGAAGCGATGAGCGATGAATTGAGCCAGGTCCGGCGACCTGTTCGTGGCGCTCTTCCGCAACCCGCTGGATGGGATGAGCTACATCCGGTTTGTCACCAAGGATCGCATTCAGCAAATCGAAACCGCTCCCCACGATTGGGAAACTGAGCTGGTGTACTACGAGGTGCAGGACACCGGCGAACCCAGGCGCTGGTACGCTCCAGAGCACCCGGAAGCCAGCAAGCAGCCGGCAATCATGCTGCACTACTCGGTAAACCGTCCGGTTGGGGCGCTGATGGGGGAAAGCGACCTGACCACGATGCTGCCCTGGCTGCAGCGATATAGCCGGATGCTCGAGGACCGGGTACGCCTGCATTGGGCGATGCGTGCTTTCCTGTGGATCGTCACTGTACCGTCCACGAAGATCAACGAAAAGCAGCAGCAGTATGCCAACCCGATGGACGCCGGTAGCATCATTGTGAAGGATGACCAGGAAGTATGGGAAGCGGTCAACCCGTCCCTCCACGGAGCTGATGCCTCGCACGATATGAAAGCGGTACGCGGCATGATCGACGCCGGCAGCGGCTACCCGCCTCACTGGCGGGGTGAAGCAGCTGACGCCAACCTGGCTACGGCGCAAGCGATGCAAGGACCGACTGAGCGCCACCTGGCGCGACGGCAAAAGTATTTCAACTTCATGCTCAAGGACATTCTGTACCACGGCTACCAACGGGCGGTAGAAGTGGGCAAAGCGAGGAATATCCAGATCGGCGACTACGAGGATACGTTTATCGTGTCCAGTCCTGACGTTAGCCGGACGGACAACGAAAGCTTAGCCAGGTCGGCAAAGGATCTGACGCGAGCCTTCCAAACGCTGGCAGCGCAGCTGCCAGGCAGATCGCAGGCGCTCAGCCGGCTGATGCTGAAGCTCTTCGCCAGGTTTCGCCGGCGAACCGATGACGGATAGCGCCATGGAAGAGATCTTGCGCGAGGCTGAACAAAACCCTCACCCGGCGCCGGCTGCGTCCCCATCCAACCAGGAGAAACCCAAGGATGAAAAGTAAGGCGGGAAAAGGGAGCGGAGCGGCGGCTCTGCGTACTTCAGCAGTGCCGCAAAACCTGACCGGGAAGCGAAGCGAAGGCAGCCGTACTTTGGCCCCGGAGCGGAACGACCGGGCTGGTTTTAGCGCAGCGACCGATAGGCAGCGCTGCCGCATGCGCAGTACCATGAGCGCCTTCAAGGCTGCGCTGCCGTTCCCGCAAGCCCATCCAACGAGATTTGCTCAGCGCAGCTTGCGTTCTTTGCAGCAGCGCGTGAGCATTACAAATGTTTCTGCCCAAGGCGTCTGGCGTTCAGCGGCGCGTGCATCTGCCGCCGTTCAGGCGGCGTCTTAGGAGCATGTAATCATGGACAATGAACAAGAGCAAATCAGCCTGTCCCTCGGCGAGGTATTTGCCAGCGACAAGAAGCGGCGGGAATACAAGTGTCGCTTCGTGCAAGCGGGTCGGATACGGCGCGCTGGCAACCTACCCAGCAATATTGTGATTGAGGCGGCAGCGCTGCAAGCGGCTGTCATGGAAGCGAAGTTTGATGCCCGGGCGGTGTTCGTGGATCATCGCGGGCTGTGGGAAGGTCCATCTCTCCGTAACCTGGCAGGTGTAACCTGCCAGGTGGAGTACAACGAGCAAGAGAAAGCGGTTTACGGCGTGGTGCGGCTCTATGAAACCGCAGCCGGCGTAGCCGGCCTGCTGGATGAGCTGCTCGCCGAAGGCGAGCAGGCGCCAGACATGGGCTTTCGTATTGTGTTCTGGCCGGTGTGGAAGATCGCCGAAGGCGAAAAAGACAGGACGATAACCGGCATTAAGCACGTGGAATCAGTTGACCTGGTGTTTGAACCGGCTGCGGATGGCCGGATTATTCAGGCGCTTCAGCGCCAATTATGCAGGAGGTAACGAAATGGCAAAACCCGAAGATGTTACCCCTCCTCAAGTGAATACCCCTGTAAACGAGGAGTGGGACCTGGCAGTAAGGAAAGCGGCTGCAAGTAGCATCATTGCTGCAAGCGGTCTGCCGGCTGCCAGCCGTGAGCGGCTTGCCGCTCAGTCATACGCCACGCCTGACGCGGTGGAAGAAGCGATCACCAAGGAACGGGCTTACCTGGCTGCGCTGAACCAGGATAAGGTGATCGATATCGGCGGCCTGGCGCCGCGTGGATCGAGCATCCAGGCAGGCATGACCGGTATTGACCGGGTGCGCCTGGCTGCTGAGGCGCTGCTGCAAGGAACCAAGCCTGCCGGCGATGTTCCGCCCGTCTCGGGCGTGCGGGAGCTGTACATCCTGCTCTCCGGTGACTACGAGATGACCGGCCTGTTCCACAGCGACCGGGTGTACCTGGCGAACGTGAACAGCTCGACCATGGCGGGCATGGTTGCCAATGCGCTCAACAAAGCGGTTGTGAACCTGTTCCAAGAGTACCCGCGCTGGTGGGAACCGGTGACTCAAATCATGGACTTCTCTTCGCCTGCAGCAGGTGAAGTGGATCACCCTGGGCGGCGTGGGTGAGCTGCCGACCGTGGCGGAAGGCGCAGCCTACACGGAAATGACCTGGGACGACCAGACCGAAACCGCCACGTTCGTCAAGAAAGGCGGCTACCTGGGGATCACCCTGGAAGCGATCGACAAGGACGACACGCGCAAGCTGCAGGCAGCGCCCCGGGCGCTGGCTCAGGCAGCCTGGCTGACCCTGAGCAAAGGCGTCTCGGGCGTGTTCACGGACAATACCGGCGTACCGGTCCAACCCTGGCTGACACCGGTGCGCTGTTCAATGCGACCGCAGTCACCAGCGCCGGCGGGCATGCCAACCTGGGAACAACGGCGCTGAGTATCACCACCTGGGCAGCGGCTCGCCTGGCGATGCGCAAGCAAACCGAGGTTAACTCGGCTGAACGCCTGGGCGCCATCACGGCGCCGAAGTACCTGCTCGTTCCGCCGGATCTGGAGATCACTGCTCTGCAGATCATGGCAAGCCAGCATGATTACAGCTATGCCGTAGCCAACTCGCCGAACGGTCCCGAGAACGTGTTCAGCGAGGGCGACGCGCACAATGCCAGGCTCAACTATGCGCGCAGGCGCGTGATTGTGGTTGACCTGTGGACGGATACCAACAACTGGGCGGCTGTGGCTGATCCCAACCTGTACCCGACGATCGGGTCTGGGCTTCCGCTACGGCAGGACGCCGGAGATCTTCAGCGTTGCCAGCCCGACCGCGGGCTTATGTTCAGCAACGACACTCTCCCGGTTAAAGTCCGCTACTTCTTCGCTGTTGGTCCGATGGATTGGCGCGGGCTTTACAAGGCGAACGTAGCGTAAGACTCTATACCTACACCCTATCCCCCTTCCCGCAGGGAAGGGGATGACTAGAAAATGGTTGAAGACGGAGGTTATAACCATGCGACTCTATCAAGTACCTTTTCACGTGACTGGCACACTGGCGGCGAACCTGTCCATTGTATGGGTTGCGCCGTTCGACTGTCAGCTGGTGCACGTCTCGGCGGTTGGCTCAATGCCAATAACGGTATTCTCGATATCGGCACAACCAGCTCGGCGGAGGCGTATGTCAAGGATAAGGACATTGGCGACTCCAATGTTCCGGCGACTGTCACGCGGCACCGGTTTTGTCGGCGAGCAGTTTCCGCACATCGTGAAGGATACCGTTATCGCTGTTGCGCTGGATTACGATGGCGCCGGCGGAACGGCGGCGGCGAACTTCACGCTCGTGCTGACGTTCGAAGTCGGGTAGCCGTCAACGGATTTTGTCACCGGATTGAGCGGATTTAAGTGCTCTACCTGTGGGAGGCGTGGGGGAGCGGCTGGATTGATCATCCTATGCCGCTCCCCCAGGAGAAAACGATGGACGATTCAGAATTGATAGCAGCTGCAGCCAAGTACCACAAGATTGACGTACCGGTGCAAGCCATCCGCTAAAAGCAGGCGAGACAAGTCTCTCAAAAGCAGGCGAGACAAGTCAAGATGGCGAGCACGTTGTTATTGTCATCCAAGGCGGGCGGAGCTGAGCTGCAGGCTCAGCGACCTGCAGGCGAAGGCGCTAAAGGAGCGTGGCAAAGCACGAACGCAGCAGCGAAAGAGCGACGAAACGACATGCGAAAAAGTACAAAGTAAAGCGAGGTGAATCATGGCATCTATCAGGTCAGAAGACAGTAACAACGGCGGGAACTGAGGTTGTACTCGGTGATCAGCTCATCGGTGCGCCGTTGATGGTTAAGGCGTTGACCACGAATACCGGGCTGGTCTATGTCGGGGAAAGCGCCGGCGCAGTATCCAGCTCCACTGGCATGCCGCTGGCAGCCGGCGAGGTTGTGATCTTTGATTTTGTCGGTCAGCTCGGGCAGATCTGGGTGGATTCTGCGGTGAACGGCGAGGGTGTTGCATGGCTCGCTCTAAGCTCTTAAGGCGCTCTCTCCCGGCTATGGGTGGCAGGTGGGTGGATATTGCTGCGCCGGATGGCTGGACCTGGTCTTTGCCTTTCACGGTGCAACAGAAGGGCAGGAAGTTCCGGGCAAAGTCGTTTGACCTGGAAACCTATGCCAATATCGCCGTGACGAACACCTACTACGTCTCGACCACCGGCGACGATGGCAACGCGGGCACAGCCTGGGGGGCAGCCTGCAGGACAGTGGGCGGGGCGCTGGGCAAAGCGAACCCGGACCGGATCTATATCGCAGCCGGCTACTACGGCTGGAATCAGTCCGGCTCGTGGCAACAACCTGGCGCGCTCGATGAAGATCATTGGCGTGGGGGACGTGTACCTGACCAGCGACGTATTCAACCAGATGGGCGCCTTCTCGCTGGATGGCAACCATTACGAGGCGACCGAACCGACCGGTCTTACTGCGGTCTTTGATCACGCCAACCCGGGCAGTGATGGCTTTGACAGCAAGCTGACCAAGCGCACCAGTGAAGCGGAGGTGGATGCCAATCCCGGCTCTTGGTGGGACAATGCCGGCAACTTCTACATCCGCCTGGCTGACGATCGGGCGCCGGATGCGAACGTGCGTTATTACTACGGCTCGCGCCCTATCCGTGTAGCGCGTGACAGTATGACCTTTTACTTTGAGAACCTGAACATTCACTCGCCGGTGGGTCTGCAGCTGGGCAGCGCCAGCGCAACCGGCAACCTGAAATGCTACCTGAAAAACTGCAACATGCGCTATGAGCTGGGGACGAGCTACAACGGCGTGGTAGTGGCAGGTGTCACCGAGATCATTATGCAAGGCTGCAAGCTGGAGAAGAACGAGATCGGACGGAGTCAATTACTCGGCGGCGAACGGGGTAAGCCCCAAGGCAATCGAGATTGACTGTCAGGGTCAATACAACGGCTCGACCAGTGACCACAACGTAAGTTCGCTGCATACGGGTGACATCTACGGCTGAACGGCAGGTACCACCACAGCCACGGTACGAACATACATGATGTGCAGATCGGTGGCACGGCAACGCAGGAGCTGGAATTGTGGCGTAGAAAGCTATAACCCTGGGCTGGCAGGTGGCGCAAGCAGGGTAGTGCGCTCCTGCTTTTCTGTTGGCAGCGCCACGTCAATCATGTGGCTGGATAGCTGCACGAGTCACGACATTGTTGACACCGACCTGGCGGAGGATAGCAGCGATATGCGATACAAGAATCTCAGTTCGGGCGGTCAGTTCTACGGTACGCCCAGCGACATGTAACTAACCGACAAGGAGGAAAACATGTTGATCCAAGAGTATTTGTTAGCACTCGGCAAAAATGCGCCGTTCGTGGTGATGGCGGTGCTCGGCTTGGGCTGGCTGGCTGGGCAGGTGGGCGCGAAGGGCAGGCTCCAGCTTTTGATAGCCTTCCTATGCGGCTTCTCGATTGGCGCCTGCTTCCAGATCGCCTCGCTCGGCAAGCCAACGGACTTCGCCGGCTGGTTTTGGGTGGTGATCACGGCTGCTCATCATGGGCTTGGTCCCGAGTGGCTTTTACGAGGCGCTTAAAGAAGGCTCCAGCAAAGCTATGAGCTGGTGGATGGATATCAACAAGAGGGAATGATGCGCGCCCTGGCTCTGGTCCTAATGCTCTTGGGCTTGTTGGTCGTCGGTGCTGCTACCAGCCTGGCGCAAGACAACGGCTGCAGCGGTCCGATTGAGCTGCTGCCGGATAACTGCTGGCCGCAACCCTCGCCTATGCCGACCGCGACGGCCTGGCCAACTTATGACCTCAGACCTTATCCCGGTGCAGAAAACCGGGACTACCCTGCGCCCGTCCCCCATTGAACCGAGGGGGAGGGTTTTAGAACTAAACTCTTTTTTAAAAACTTTTTGCCTTTTTTGAAGAGGTAATCATGGGCTATATTCACGATTCAAGCATGCGGTATTTTGTCCCGCCATCCTGGGCGGTGGATCTGGCGGAACATGGGTTCATACCCTGGACGGAACGCATTGGTATCTGCAGCGGAACGCCAGCGCTGGTAACTTCTACCTGGGCATTCCGATTGCTGTGCCGCACCAGAACGCCAACGACAACCGGGGCAGCCGGGTGGCGAGCGTGGACGTGTATTACTCGGTCTATGATGCCGATATGACCACGCTCACGCCTGAATTCAACCTGGAAACCCTGCCGGCGGGGGCGGAATTCGATGCGCCAGCTAACCCAGCGTACACGGCAGATGCGGATCACAACCGAACGCGGAGCGGATCACGCAAGGCAGCCACGTAATGACCTTGACGCTGAACACGGCGCTATGGGTGCAAGGTGGGGAAGCTCTGCGGCTGGATCTGTACGGCTCGGTGGGGGCTGCAGCGGTGTTCCGCTTTTGGGGGGCGCAGGTGAATTACACGTTGAGGATCTGACCGCAAAGGTTGCAATGGAGGTCGCAACCTGGGTTGCATGAGTAGCAATGTTAATCTGCACTACGAGCAGAGTCCTGCAGCTGCTATCGGATACGACGCCGGCGACGTTTACCACCGGGCAGGTGGATGAGTCAATTCAACGGGCGCTGGATGAGTACAGCCAATACAACCCGATGCAGGGTGAAACCCTGCTGGATCTGCCTGGCGACGGTTGGGAGATTGCCTTGAATAACGTCACCGGCTTGCTGCGGGTGATGGCGGTTCACTGGCCATATGATTCCACGGCGGCGGAGGAAGAGCAAGAAGAGAACAAGGTAACGCACTGGTTCTTGTGGTGGGATGATGCCCAGCCGATTATTACCGTTGTGACCAGTGACAGTTCGATGCCGGTAGAAGATGACGAGGTACGCGTTCTGGTATGAGCTGGCGCACACGGTTGACGGTCTTGGGGATGGGACGGTGACAACGATACCCGAGCTGCACGAAAGCATGCTGGTGGTGGGCGCCGCAGCCTTTACAGCCATGACGCAATCCATTGCCATGATGAACGACACCACGGCGGATATGTATGCGGCAACTCTGATGGCGACCTGGGGCAGGGCGAAGGAACGAGAGTTCCGCCAGCTGCTTTCTAAGCTGGCGGTCCAGGTGGGCAGATCTGGCGCCCCACGCCAGGCGTGGCCGATGGATAAGTGGGATAGGGTGTACTGATGCCGAATTGGAGCACCAGGCGCGCGGCGAAACCGAAACCGCAAGAAGATCTTCCGGACTTCGACGAGGATTTTCTAAGCCTGCTGCGGCAGATCATGCCGCAGGACGTGATACCAACCGGCTGGCCTCTGTACCGCAGGGGTGGCAGCTACCGTCACTGGACAACGGCAGGGCAGAACAACTACGTTCCGACCGGCTTTACACAGATCGGCGTCTACGAGTGGGAAGCTGCGGCGGATAGTCATGTGCAAGAGCTGGTAGTCCTGCCACGGCGCTATACCGGTCGTTTCCTGGTTTGGTGCCAGATTCTGGATACCGCACCTGCCACCAAAAAGTCGGTGTGCATGGCATGGCCAAATCAGAACGGCGCCGAGTTCTTTCTTGACTGGTGGAGTCTGCGACGGGGATTTGACCCACATCCGGGTAGCCTGGCTCACCATGGGACCGGGGGCGGGAACGTGAGGCGGGTTTTCTTTGTCTTGCAGGATTTGGGTGAGGAACTGTTGTCGAGGCTTAGAGCGGTGACGCTGGCACGGTTTCCACCGGTGTGAGCACAAAAACACCGATATCCCGCTGGCTGGCGCGGGCGCGGTAAGCATTATAACCGCCGTACAGGAAAGCCGCCCGTTGCCAGCAAGCCTCGCGCTCTGCGCCCGTGGCTTCATGCGCGGTGTACTGCCCGGTGAAGCCGTTGGTGCTGAGCGTTGCCAGCGGGTTAGCGCGCAGGTTGTAGTACCAGGCTGGATGGTGTTCTCGTCCAAAATTGGAGGCTACCAGGATGATTTTTTCCCCGCCATCCGCTTCGAGCGGGATCGCCACCAGCGGAACGCTGCGCGGCTGTCCGGTTCTGGCGCCGCGCGTCGTCAATGTGATCACCGGCAAGCCGGTCAGCAGGCTGGTCAGCGTCGTTTTCCCTTTGCTGAGCTGGATAAAGGGCGCGTCCAGGTGGTGCAGGATGGGCGCCAGCACGGCTGACCCGGCTCGGCTGGCTGCCAGGCGTTGCACCAGCTTTTGCCAGCGGGTGGGGTGGTAGGGTAAGTGGAGAGTCACGGGCATCTATCGATCACCAACAAGGCGCTTTCCTGCATTCCCTGGCGTGCTCCGGTGAAAGCCAGCTTGCAGCCATCGGGAGAGAAAGCCACCCCGGTTGTCGGGTCTGCAAGGATGGGATGATACCCGATCGCCTGCCACCTGCCCTCACCCAGCAGGTTCAGGTCGGGGAAATCCTGCCATGTTACCGTCTCGCCGTTGCTGTACGCCATCTCACTCCAACCAGCGTTCCACGCCATGCCCTGCGGGTCAAACGCCAGCAATGTCCAGTCCCCTTCCACCAGCTCCAGGGGGCGGAAGTAAATCGCGTGGTTGCCGCCCGGGTTTAGGTCCATCAGCAGCCACTTTCCGTCCGGGGTAACTGCGGTGAGCGTGCGGAAAGGCAGTGTCTCAACCAGGTCGTACTCGCCGTGATACAGGCGCGCCTCGGGCAGATCGGCGTCTGCGCCGGCGCCATGCAGCAGCAGGTGGTAATGCGGCATTGCTGCCGTTCCAGGGATCGGGTATACGCTTAGCTTGTAGCCTTGCCCGCTTCTGCCTGGGATTTCCTGCATTTCGAAGAGCGCTTCCAGCACCGGTGTAACCTTGCCGCTGACATCCAGGATCAGGGGACCTTGAGTGAGCGTATCGTAGATCAGGAAGGAGGTAGGGCTGATCCATTCGCCTCCCAGGAAGCGCTCGGAGGCGTCAGGGCTTTCTGCCAGTTCCCAGTTCTGCTCCACCAGCGCCTGGCTGCCCTCGCTGGGCAGCAGGCGGGTTGTGAAGCTCGCTCTGCCCTGCGCCCCTTCATCTCGGAGGGTTTCCGCCCGGTACTGCCCTCCGGGGGAGATGCTGGTGTTATGACTTGGTGTCGCTGTTGCAAGCCCTGCGGCTGTCGCGCCGGATGGCTCCAGCGCGCAGGGTCGCCCTTGCAGCGTCTCGCCGCTCGCCATCTTGATGGTGATATCATCCTGCCCGCTCCATGCGACCTGGAGCGCTCCATCCGGGTCCACCCGGCAGATCTTATCCTGACCCGGGTTGTAGAACGCCAGCGTGATGGGTACCTGCGCCTGGCTTGCAGCGGGCGCGCCAGCAGCTGACCCGTAAGCCAGCCACTTGCCGTCCGGCGACCAGCCGAAGACCTTCAGCCAGGCGGCTGTGTCGACGGGCTGCAGCGCGGTTGGCTGCCCGGGGCGGGGGGTGGGTGTCGGGAAGCTGAACGGTTCGGGATTGCCGCCGAATACCGCCACAAATGTGGCGCAGGGGATGCCCACGGCTTCAGCTGTCGGGCAGAGGTCCTGGGTTGGGTAGGATGTGCGCAGGGCAGGCGTCTCATCAACGGGCTGTGGGGCTGATGGCGTCTGGGTTGCTTGTGCAGGGTGGGATTCTGCCTGCGGCTGGCTGGGGGTTTCGCTGGGCGTTGGGCTCTCGGGCGACGGGGTAGCGCGGGTAATCACCTGAGCAGGTTGGTCGGCAGCCGGCGGCGCACCTGTCGCAGTGCTCGCCGGTGTTCGCCGGTGCTCGCCGGTGCTCGCCGGGACTTCTCCGAGGCGACCAGAGCAGGCGACCAGCGTCGCCAGAGCCAGGAGGATTGCGCATAGAAGAAAGCCTTGGTGTGTTGTCTTCTCCATCATTTCAGGAGAATTATAAGCGCTATTGCAGGTCGCCGGGTGAGATCGGTGCGACCTATTCCTGGAATTGGCTTGTATCCACCGAGACCACACCGCCGTAGTAGCCAAAGCGCAGGGTATAGGTGATCCCCGCGCGTTTCACCTCGAGCGTGTCCCAATTCTCCAGCACATTTCTGGGTCCGCCACGCGATCCATTGGCATACTCCAGGGGCTGGCAGGCGCCGTCTACCACCGCGCCGATCTTGAACTAGCTCGTCCTCCTCCACGATCGAGTAGGTGAGCGCCAGGAGCGGTTGCCCGAGATCGACAAGCAAGATCCCTGCCGGTTCTTTCTTCGTCTGGTGCGAGCCGAGCAGCTCTTTGTCGCGTTTTCCGCTCTCGACTTTCACCACGCGCTCCGCTGCGATGTTCGTGAAGAAGCCCTCCAGGCACGCACCTCCTTCTCCCAGGGCTAGCGGGGCGGCGCTGGCTGCTGGTTGTGCGCTGGGCGCCTGGGTATTGCCTTCGGTGTTGCTTGCCTGCATTACCGGCGGGATCGGCGTTTGCTGCGGGGAGGCTTGCGCTGCCTCAAAGCGAGGCAATCCCGGCGCCAGGTAGAGCAGCAGCCCAGCGCCCAGGAATACCGCTCCAGCCGCCGCCGCCCATTTTTGTCGCGTGGGGGGTATTTCAAGCTTACCGGCGATCTGCCCCGCCAGCGCCAGGAAGAGGAAGACGATCCCGCTCAATACCAGGATCGTCGGGATCGGTGTGTCTTTCAACAGGGAAATGATACTGTCCATACGCTACCTCACCATTAAAGAGCCCAAGACCTGCATACCGGCGCCTTATGCAGATTAATAATACCTTATTTATCCAATTAAAACAGGTAATTTATTTGGTTTTTCGAAAAAAACGGCTGCGCCCGGCGGTGTTCTCGGGAAAGATGCCCTGCTCCGTGGAACGCACTTCTTCCACGGTGATGAACGGTCTGGGTTGCTGTCGCTGTGCATGATTTCCATCACCTGTGGCAGGTATTTGCGCTTGATCACCGTGTAGATCAGTGTTACCGGACCTGCGGAGCCGTACCCGTTGACGCTTGTTACACCGTAACCGGCGCTGCTGCAGCCGTGCAACCAGCTCCTCGGCTCCGCGGGGCGATGATCGCCCGCACCACCAACGTGCCGATGGCAAGCCGGTTCTCGATGTAGATGCCCACGTAACTGCCGGCTGCAAAGCCTGCCGCATAAGCCAGGTAAGCTACCAGGTTGTTGGCGCCACGGATAATCTGTGAGACGACTGCAATCCAGATGAAAACCTCCACAAAACCGAGCAGCGGCGCCAGGTAGCGCTTGCCGCGCGAGACGAAGATGATGCGCAGGGTCATCAGTGTCACGTCTGTCATGCGGGCGAAGAAGATCAACAGCGGCAGGTAGACGTAGGAATACAGGTCGCTTGAGGCGATATCCATGGCGTTCCTCCTGCGAATTTCTCGGTTAGATCGCGCAAGCCTTCGTTGACATAGCGCGTCAGCTCGCTGACGCTCAGGTCGGCGATGCCCAGCTTATCCACGGTGCGACCCCGCCGCCAGTAATCGGTGCGGTGGATGATGCATGCCAGGCGGACAATGGCTTCGATGCCGCGCACGGAGACGCCGTAGCGCTCCCCCAGCGAGGCGATCGGCACCAGGCTCATTGGCACGTCCTCGAAGATATAGCGGTGGTTGAGCGTGCTGGGGCGCGGATGCCGTAATAACCCGGCTGGTTGTGCACCGCCTCGTGCAGGTCGCTGCCCTGGGTGTTATAAGCCATCTCCAGCCATTCCATCGCCGTGCGAGCGCGGATACCCAGCGACGAGGCGACGGTGACTCGCTCCCGGTCCAGCACCTCCAATAACCGGGCGACCGAGGGCGTCACTCCGTCGATATAAAACTGGTAATCGCCGTGCGTCGCTTCGATCCAGCCCGCGTTGAGAATGGTCAACGCGGGGTGGAAAATGGCGCCCATGTTGTTCAAACCGGTGTGCAGCACATTGACCCCGTGGATGAATTGGGGATAGGCGGGGCGGATTGCTGCTAACACCGCCTCGGTGCGCGTGGCGGGCAGGGCTGCCAGCGGAACGGCTTCCTTGATGCGGAAGATGCGCGCTTGGGCGGGTCCGTCTGAGCGGCTGGCGTAGATGAAAGTCTCGGCTTCAGCAAGGGTGATGTCGGCGGTGCAGCCATTATCCTGCAAGACTTTGGCGAACTCGATCGTTCCGCAGGTGCGCCCGGGGTGCAGCAGCACGGTTTGCCCGCTCTGCAGGTGAGGAGCTGCCGACCGCGCCACGTCACCATGGGCGGATGAGGGCACCACCACCATGACGATCTTCGATTGTTTTAAGGCTCTCTCAATATCCGATGTGACCAGGCATAGTTCGGCAAAGCCTTTGGGTCCCCCCTCATAACTTTCCAGATCAATGCCGCCGCGCGCTTTCAGCAGGGCGATATGCTCCGGGTTGCGGTTGTAGAGCGCCACGCTGAAGCCCATCAGGGCGAGGTGGGCTGCCATGGCTTTGCCGCCATGCCCCGCGCCGATCACTGTATAGTCGCAGGTATGTTCCATAGGTTCACCTCGATAAATTCTCTCTAAATCCTGCATAACCGTTCTGCTTCGGAGAGCGGTCTACCTTTTTCATCCACCGCCAGGCAGGCGCCGTCGACGATGCGCGTCGCCACTTTGCCTCTCCCATAGGGATTGTTTTTGAGTTGCGGCGCGTCCAATATGCCGGAGGTGACGGCTCTCTCCAGCGTTTCGGCATCCGTGAAAGCGTCTTGCGCCTCCCCTTTTGACAGAGAGCGGATCGCCCCCAGTGTTTCCTGCGCTTCGGAGACCAGCTCCAACCTGCGCTGTTGCACCCGGGGGTCGGCGCCCAGGTCTGGCTGTCCTGCCAGGGCGTTCTCGATTGCCCGGCGCGCCAGCTTGCAGGCTTCGATAATATCCTCCGCCGTAGCCGCGTGGTGGGCTTCTGTATGCCCGACGACATGGATGATATGCGGGTGCAGCGCCATTTGAACGTAGATGCTGGTCGCCAGGTGGGCGCGGGCGTAATCTGGGTCGAGCGGGTAGCTGAGCAGCCCCGTGCGCGTCTGGCGCCAGATGCGGAAGCCCGCCCCGGCTAACGGAGAGATCAGGTCCAGCGCTGCCAGCATCTTCGCCAGGTCCATGGCGTCGGATAATCCAGGCGGGCTGTTGAACATCAGTTGGGCGATGTAATCTCGTACTCCGCAGGCGCGCGCGTTAACTGCAGAGAGGTATGCCGCCACGACGTAAACCACATCCGGCGCATCGCGCATGCCCCAGTGGTGCGGCTCGTTGAGCTCGACCGGTATGTTTCTCTCCCCGTACCATGCCATCACCCGCTGGTGCTCGCGGATAGAGCCCGCCAGGTCCCACGGTCCTCGCCCGTCCATCCGGTTGAACCAGAACAGTGGGATGGCGCACCAGGCGTTGTGGATCGTTTCAGTGTACATTTCCGCCAGACGCAGGAAGTCGTCGGTGCCGGAATAGACGCGCAACAAGGGATAGTTTCCTCTCCGGCTGGCGCGATACAGCCGGAGATAATCGTCTGGGGTGCGCACCGGGACGCCGCCAGCCCCTTTTCTGCGCGGGTCCTGGCGTTCCGGGTGGAAGAAGTTCTCCTGGGCGTCCTGGTCGATGCCCAGCGAGATCACGTCCAGCACACCCGCTTGCGCGATGCGCTCGATCCCTGAATTCGTGTCCTCCAGCGTGGGCAGACCGAAATGGTGGCGGATCAGCGGAAAGGGCGCTTTCCAGGCGATGCGTTCCAGAGCCGTTTGTGGGTAAGCCGTCTCTGCCTCGCCTTGCGCCTGCCACGTGGCGCCGGCTCCCTTCAGGTAAGCCAGCGTCTCTGCCGCGCTCTCTATCCCGTCGAATATGCGCTCGAAGAACCCCAACGCCTCAGCCCTCTCGGCGACGGGCGGCGTCCCGCCAAAGGCGAAACGCACTCCCTGGCGGTAAAGCTCATCTGCCGCTTCGGCAAACTCGCCCAGCAATCGCTCGCCGGTCTCGGGCGTCAGGCGGTAAGATACGCCCACCAGCAGCTCACCCGGGCTGGTATTCACCAGCTCAGCCTGGACAGCCTGCAGGAACGTATCCACAGGCGCCGCTGGACCGAGGAAGACGGTGCGCCATCCCGCCGCCTCTGCCAAGCGCAGGAAATTGCTCACCCCGGCAACGTGGACGCACTCGCCCAACGCGCCGGCGATTACGGTTTTCATGGTTCTACTCCTTGGAACGGTCGCCGCGGTGCTTTCCGAAGCCGTGCACCTCCACCACCGGTACGACGAACAAAAAGCCGGTGCGCGCTTGTTCCAGGTCGCCAATCACTTGCTGCGCGATGGCAACCATGCTATCCACCTGCTTCTGTTCTTCCACTACCGAGAGCAGCGTGCGGTGATGCACCTCGTCTATGGCTAGCAGGTCTTGCAGGCTGGGCATGATCGAGAGGTCTTCGCGCATGCCGTGCCGGCGCAAGCGACCCAGCCCCGAGCTCTCCAGTATCGTCACGCCGGTCACGCCGGCGGCTTCCCAGCCCTCCAGGATATCTTCGCAGTAATCGGGATTGTCAACGACGAGAAAAACCAGGTAGCTCATGAGGATTTCCTTTCGGGTTGCTCACGGATGGCTCACGTTTTCTTTAGCTCCGGCGCTGGTTGCCGGTCGGGTGAAGAGCGAGCGCAGCAGCGGCGGAGTGAGCAGTGTTGTCACGATGACCACACCTACCACGGCGGCATAGGTGTTCTGGCTGATCAGATTCTGGCTGATACCCACCGAAGCCACGATCAACCCCACCTCGCCGCGTGACATCATTCCCACGCCAAATTGCAAGGATTCCAGCCACGAAAAGCCGGCCAGGCGGGCGCCCGCGCCTGCGCCCAGCACCTTGCTGATCAACGCCACGGCAACCATCGCCAGCATCAGCCACAAGCTTTCACCGCCTAACATGCGCCCGTTGGCGGTCAGCCCCACATCCACGAAGAAGATCGGTACGAAGATGCCGTATGCCGGCACCGAAACGGCGCTCACGATGCGCTCGCGCAATGGGCTGCGCGACAGCCACAACCCCGCCAGGAAAGCCCCCGTGATGGCAGCCATGCCTCCGATCACCTCCGCCATCCAACCAAAGAGCAGGATGACCACAAAGGTGAATGCCATCAAGCCCTGGCTGATGGGCAGGTCGTGGAACTTTTCACTCAGCCGGGGCAGCACCCAGCGACCCAACGCCGATGCCAGCAACAGAAAGAGCGCCATCTTACCCGTGATCCACAGGATCTCCAGCCAGCCGTTTCCTGTCTCGCCGGCGATCCCCAGCGCGATGAAGACGGACATTCCCAGTATCACCAGGATATCATCCAGGACGGCCGCACCGAGCAACCCGACCCCGACCCGTGTGCGCAGGGCTTTCATCTCGATCAATGTCTGCGCCGAGATGCTGACGCTGGTGGCGGAGAGGATTACGCCGACAAAGATGGCTGAAGGCAGCGGCATGGAGAACGCCAGCCCAACCCCTGCACCCATCAACAAAGGTACAATCACCCCCAGCACACCTGCGAAAGTTGCCACCCGGCTGGAATGCGCCAGGTCGGAGAAGTGCAAGCCCAGCCCGGCGATGAACATGAGCAGCAGCACACCGATCTCCGCCAGCTCATGCACGATCTCGGTTAGATGCTCATCGCTGAAATAAGGCAGGTGCAGCACGTCGAGCAGGGTGGGTCCCAGGATAATGCCCACCAAAAGCTCCCCCAGCACAGCCGGCTGACCCAGGCGGTAGCTTACATAACCACCCAGCTTGGCTGCCAGGATGATAATCGCCAGCGCCAGGGCGAGCTGTAAGAAAGGGGTCACTGGCTCAATTGCTCCTCTCTGCTAGTCCGTCTTGGACCAGGGTGATCCGCTGGAATCCCAATAGTTATTGGAGTAGAACTTTTATACCTTGAAATTGCTCAGGGGTCAATCATAAACCCTGGGGAAGTGGATAAATATATGGGGTGGAAATGCGAGAGGCAAACATGTCCTCGCTTGTACAAAATCAAGCCGCAGAATTGAGCAGGCAAAACCTGGTGGTTATCCGGGTATTCATCATCGCACCGCCTCGGTGTGGGTTAAAGCATATGATGGTATCCCCACGACAGATAAGAAGTGTCAAATAACCAATCGACACCTGACCAGTAGTAAGGAGTAACGCCGCGTTATGACATTACCCGGCACGTCTGGCAAGGTCCTGCGCCGGTATTCAAACATCAATAATCTTGTTCCACTGACACAACCGGATCGGGAGAGATACAACTCGCCTCTACCACGAAAAGGCTTTTGGGTGGTCTACCTGAAGCCATGCCTTCAGTGTTGCCCTAAAAAGAGCGCGCTCGAAATAATTCCCATTTGGCAATAGCCCGTCATATCCTCGTTCCAGTAATGCCTCCATCAACGGCTCTAGCTGCAGAGCATAATGCCTCATGCAGGCTTCCGGATGGATTCTGGCCAGGAATAACATGATACAACCGCTCGCCTGTTTTTCGAGGGGATCCCCTTCGGGATTGTCTCCTCCCAATCCGGATCGTCGTGCATATATATATATTTATTGAGGTCACCCTGTGGAATGCCTTCAACCCCCCGCACGACGGGCGGATCTGCATCCATTGTGTATGGATCTACGGAGAGATCTGCGATCACCGTGTGCGCAGGTAACCAGGCGATCCAATCATTAGGCACGATGGGATTGGTTGGATCGCGGCGCTGGCTTGCATCTACCAATACATCAGTATGCCGGAACAATCTCTCCATCTCGGCTACGTTCCTTGTAATATTGCGTCCAACCGATTTCACAACGATCCCAGTTCAATTCTCAGCAATGTGTTGATTGTTGCGTTCAACATTCCCAAGTTTGGTGGCAGCATCCACGGCATATTTCCCCACCATGCCTGTTCCCAACACCAACACTTGCAGAGGTGTTCGTTCTGGTTTTACTAGATCAGCCCATTCTCTTTGAAGAACATTGAAGGCAGCTTCCAAGCCATTCCAGGCTACGGCTTTCATGTTCTCCACCAAACGAATATCCTGGTCGTTGCCGATACTGTCCAAAGAGATGGCCTTGATTCCAAGATTTTTCAATATTTGAACGCGGACCGGCCGCGTGGGAAAATGCAGCATTGAGAGCAGCATGCTTCCAGGACGAATGCTCTTGAATTCCTCCCGCGTCGGGGATCTCAAGACGATAACAAGCTCCTGTTGGAAAGCTTCCTCTCGGCTGCAAGAACGGATTGCATCGTTCCCCTGATGAAAATCAGCAAATGACAGCCCAGATCTCGATCCATAGCCTTCTTCGATGCTTACGACAGCCCCTCTGCGAGTGAGTTGTGCAATAAGCTCGGGTAAAAATACGCGCAGCTCACCTTGCTCTTTCATCATGCGCGGGAAACCGATCGATATTCTGTGGATCGAGCTTACCCGGATCTTTTCTGGCGGGAGAGCTTTGTGGGGAGGTGTTACTTTCAGGGGTGATTCCTGACCCCAGAGTGAGAGCTGAGCTCGGGCAATTGCACGCTCAAAATAACGCCCCCTGGGATTGATGTTTTGAATACCGCCTTTTTCAATTAAGGTTCGCATGATGGGAGCAAGCTGCTTGCCGTAGACCTCCATGCACTTTTTCGGGTAGATTCCAGGCCATGAATAGCAAGAGACTGCTCTTCGTCGGTGGGTTGATTGAACGCAAGGTGGCAGCGTCTCATAGGCTGGATCATCAATTTCAAACTGGTACTTGTCCAGGTTGCCTTGTGGAATACCTTCGATACCTTTTATGTATGGCGGATCAACCGAACAATCGTAAGGATCTACCGATAAATCCAATAAAATAGAATGAGTGGGAAGAAATGCTATCCAATCGTTAGGAATCACCGGGACGGTCGGGTTCGAGCGCTGTGTGGCATCGACCAGGATGTCTGTGCACGAAAACACTTCCCTGACAACATCCTGGTGCCCTGTGAGATCATAATCCAGAACATTCACCAACACACCAGGTACACCCGATGCACTTAATCGCATTTGAACCTGAGGGTTGGCATATCTCACCGCGGCTTGTACTACCTGACTACCCACCATGCCTGCCCCCAAGACCGTTACGCGTATTGGAGGGCGCTTCTCAGACTCAAAACCCGGCGATGGGTAAGTTTCCCGCAGCATATCGAATGCAGCTTCCATTCCGTTCCAGGCAACAGCTCGTAGGTTTTCAACCAGCCTGTGACCTGTGTCATTCTTGATTGAGTTGAGCGATAGGGCTTCGAAATTCAAGGAGCGTAGATAGCTTACCCTGGTTGGACGTGTAGCGTAATGGAGCATCGAAATCAGGCACGCCCCTGTTCGCATAGACCTGACCTGGTCATCTGTTGGGTAACGTATGACAAGGATATAATCTTGTTGGTAAACCTCTTCGGAATTGGCAAAACGAATATCTGGTGCTACTTGCAGATAATCCTTCTCAGTAAAACCCATCCTTGAACCATAGCCATGTTCTAGTACTACTAGCGCGCCGCGCCGGTTTAAGAGTGCCACAAAATCAGGAAGAAAATCCCGATGCTCACCGGCCTCCATCGTATGGCGAGGTAATCCAATTTTGAATGGGGAAATCATCAGTTATCTCCTTCATTACCTGGGGAGTGTTTAAAACATCATATACTTCATCAATCCAATTTGGCAAATTCCTTCTTGATGATTTTTAAACGTTTTAGAAGGCTTCTTTTTTTACCTGATATTTCAGAGATTGTCACCTGAATGTGAATTGGACCATCTTATGGCATGTTAACCACGAACATTGCTTTAATCCACCCTTCTTGCCCGTGCGCATCGCGTACCTTCACCCAATCCGTGCCATCTAAAGTTGCACGTTGGTTTAGCAGGTAGATAGTTGCACCTTCTGAGAGCACCACACCAGGCACGGTCGTTCCCCCGGGTATTTGACGCAAAAATACACCTCTGCCGCCCGTCCCAAAGATGCGCGCCGGGATCGGAGTTGATGTGGGGGTGGGTGTAGATGTGAGCGTCACTGTCGGTGTGGGTGTGGATGTGGCGGTCTGTGTGGACGTGGATGTGGCAGTTTGGGTCGGTGTGTGTGTAGCTGTGCTCGTGCTGGATGGTCCGGGAGAGGGAGTGAGAGTATGTGTAGGCGGGATGAGTGGGTCTAGCACGGTCATGGGCACAACGATCAGATGGAGGGCAACGGGGCGCTGCAGCTGTGTGGCAATCGACTCCTGCATCGCAACAACTTCTTGGTAGGTGGGCTGGCGCGATGCTCGTGCCGTAATTATGAGATCCAGCGTGGTATCCGCTGTATCCATCTGGATCTCGACCAGTTGGGAGTTCGGCAATTGAGCAATCTCAGCCTCAACAGCTTGGCGAACGGCTCTTGCAAGTTGACCTTCACTAACAAAGCGTAGGGTCAGGGCTAGCAGCGGGATAGATACCGCCAGGACGAGCGCTGCTGAGGTGATCATGGGGCGTCGTAAGCCGCGCCAGCGGCTATCCCCGTTAATGGGTCGAAACCCAGGGCGGCAAAGACGGCGATCCCCGCAAACGAAATGGCGGCAAAGTTGGTCAGGAAGAGCAGTAAAGCGCCCATCGCCAGATCGAATTTTCCCGCCGCCATGAGGATCCCCATTGTGCAGAGGGCGGCATCAAAGCGGTGGCGATGGCTACACCTGGCAATGCTGACGAGAGTTGTGGCTGCGCCAGTGCATAAGCCGCAGCCGCGCCTCCGGCGATGGCTATGCCCAGGTCAAATGGCGTGGGTCGCGTCCGCGCAATCACCTCGCTCGGCAGCTCGAGCAGGGCACCAAAAGGCAATTCTTGCGCAATCCAGCCGATAGACGCGGAGAGCGCCACAGCTAGCAACGCACCTTCGATCAAGGCCACCAACGCCCGGCGAAACATGTTGCTCTCCCCGGCTACCGATGCCAGCGACAGCCCCAGGATGGGTGACATGAGCGGGGCGATCAGCATAGCGCCGATAATCACCGCTGTTGAGTTCGTCACCAATCCAAATGTGGCAATAGAGCAGGAAAGAAATACTAAAAGGAAGAAATCGAAATCCTGGCGAGGATGCTTGCGAAAGCTGCTTCATCACCTCTGCTTGCCGTTCCCGCGGCAAGGCGTAAATCCAGCGTCGAATGATCACCCCGTCTCCTGCTTCTGGCAAAGCTGGATCACTTGCTGGCGCGCTTCGCCCTCTGCCACGAAAATCAGAACGTCACCCGCGTGCAGCGCTGTCTCACCATGGGGGATGATCGTCTCTCGGCCACGCTGCAAGGTGGCAATGAGTAAATCCTGCGGCCAAGCGATCTGGCTCATCGTAACTCCATCACAGGCAGAGCCACTTTCAACCACCACCTGGTTGACGCCTACTGTTTCTGGTGTGTAAGCATCCAGGCGCACCTTCTTGGCAGCATGGCGCGCTGCAGTCCGCCGCGCCAGGGCGATATCATAAGCCCGGATCACATCCGACCGGCGCAGTATGCCTACCAGCCGGCGTGGGTTATCGCGGCTAACTACCGGCAGCCGTCCCAAATCTTCGTGGCTCATGCGCTGCAGTGCTTCGCCTATCGTCTCATCCGGGAAGGTTACCCAGGGTTTCGTGGTACACGCTTGCGCGACGGTATGGATAGGTTCATTTTCGATTTGGGCCCGATCTAAATCTTGAATGGTAAATATCCCGAATAATTCGCCATGTTCGTCGAGGACGGGCAGCCCGTGGTGCCGGGTGCGCGCCAGGATATCCGCCGCGTTATCCAGCGAGGTATCGGCAGGTATGCTCAATACCTCTTTATGCATGACCTCACCAACCGTGATCGCTTGTAACACCTCCACATCGCGCCCTCGGTCGAGGTGGATACCCTTTCGTTTCAACCCGAACATGTAGACGGAATCGCGTTGGAGACTGCGCGAGACTGCCAGGCTCACGCCGACGGCAAACATGAGCGGCAGGATGATGCGGTAGTCGTTGGTCATCTCGAATAGCAACAGGATGGCTGTCAGAGGCGCGTGCACTGCTCCAGCCAGCAACGCTGCCATACCCACCATGGCATAAGCCGGCGCTTCACCCGGCAGCCCGTGAAAGACCGGCAGGACGAGCGCCCCGTAAGCCGAACCCAGGGTGGCGCCCAGGAAGAGAGCCGGGGCGAACACGCCGCCCATGAACCCAGCCCCGAGGCACAGGGGTGTAAGGAACAGCTTAGCGACCAGTAACGCCAGCAGCAAGCCCACGGCTACGATCTGGCCATTCAGGATTTGCTCGATGGTCGTGTACCCAACCCCTAACACCTGGGGCAGATACAAACCCACCAATCCAACCACCAGTCCAGCAGCAGCCGGTTTCAGCCAGCGCGGCGCACCCCATGTATGTAAGATATCCTGCATCCCGTGGATTAAGCGGATGTACGCCGCCGATATCAGCCCGGCAAGCAGACCCAATCCCAGGTACAGGAATAATTCCCATGGCGAGCTGAACTCGTAAGCCGGAACGGTGAATGCGGGTTGCGCACCTGATACCGCCTGGGTGAAGACAGCGGAAGCCACCGCGCCGATAACGACCCAGCCGAAGGCGCTGGTGCTAATCTCTCCCAGGATCACTTCCAAGGCAAAGAACACGCCTGCGATTGGGGCGTTGAACGCCGCCGCAATCCCGCCAGCGGCGCCTGCAGCGACGAGTGTGCGCACACGTTCATCGGATAAGCGTAGGCGCTGCCCTAAGAATGAGCCGATATTGGCGCCGATCTGCACAGAAGGGTCTTCCGGACCAACGGCTGCGCCGCTGCCGATCGAGATCGCCGATGCCAAGGTCTTGACCGGCATGCGCAAGTATCTCAGACGCCCGCCTGCCAGGGCTACAGCTTCGATGATCCCCGCCACACCGTGATAGCGCTCTTCGCCCACCAGGAAAAACATGAGCAGACCGACCATGAGCCCACCAACCACAGGGATAAATGCCACCAGCCAGCTGCCGGTCACCCAGCGGTGTGCGAATTCATCAATCCAGATGATCAGGAGCTTGAAAATCCAAACACCCACCCCGCTGAGCAACCCGACTGCCATTGCCGCCAGGACAGACCGGATAGGTAAGCTTGAGAAATTTTGGTCTCTGAGTTTAGCCATCGAAGTAAATTTCACTTTCTCATTTTATCGCAAAATTACTTTCCTCCTTGTTGTTATTGGCAACCTGGTCTAAAATACATCCCCCGCATATGGATTGGCGACGTGCAGAGCGGGTGGGTGTGGAAAATTACTCGGAACGAAACAACCTATCCTGCCCATCGTCGATGGTTGAGAGCGGATAGCAACATGAGGAGCCCGAATGGCACGACAGGATAATTCCAAGATCAAACAGCCGCCGGTTTTGTTCGATAAGACCCAGGCGCTGGTGAGCGAGCTGACCCTACAGCTGGGCGGCAGGCTGGTGAGCTACTTCAACAACCCGCGCGGCGGCGTTTGCGATAACGACGTCGTGGCGCTGTACGAGATCCTGGAGAAGTTCGGCAGGCAGGACACGATCTACCTGTTCATCAAATCCGACGGCGGCAATGGGCAGGCTTCCTTGCGCATGGTCAACCTGTTGCGCCAGTATTGCTCCCGCCTCGTCGCCCTCATCCCGCTGGAGTGCGCCTCCGCCGCCACCATGATCGCCCTGGGCGCCGATGAGATCCGCATGGGTCCCATGGCTTACCTGACCTCGGTGGATACCTCGCTCACCCACGACCTCTCGCCCGTCGACCGGGATAACGACCGCGTCAGCGTCTCGCTGGACGAGCTGACGCGCGTGATCACCCTGTGGCGCACAGAGCAGGCCGAGTCAAAAGAAAACGCCTACAAGACCCTCTTCCAGTACGTCCACCCGCTGGTCATCGGCGCCGTGGACCGGGCGGAATCGCTCTCCATCATGCTGTGCAAGGAGCTGCTCGGTTACCACATCCAGGATGAGGAGACCATCGAAAGGATCGCTCGCACGCTCAACTCGCGCTACCCTTCGCACAGCTTCCCGATCCTGTTCGAGGAAGCCAAGTCCATCGGGCTCAAGGTTGACCGCATGCCGCCTGAGATCAACACGCGCCTGCTCGAGCTGAACGCCATGTACTCGGAGATGGGGCAGAAAGCCACCACCGATTTCGATGAGATCCGCTCGCACAGCAATGAGATCCTCAACATCTGGGAGACCGCCGGCATCCAGGTTTACTACCAGCAGGATAAAGACTGGTTTTATCGCACCGAAGAGCGCCGCTGGATCACGCTCAACGACAACAGCAGTTGGCGGCGCATCGAGGAGGAGGGCGGTAA
Source organism: uncultured Chloroflexia bacterium (assembly GCA_963702535.1). Taxonomy (GTDB): domain Bacteria; phylum Chloroflexota; class Anaerolineae; order Anaerolineales; family UBA4823; genus CAVPDG01. The sequence goes on from CAVPDG010000024.1 coordinate 510,855, forward strand.
GATCAAGAAGACGGTGTTGCATATCGCTTGATAGAATCGTGCTGAGTGGTCTATAATATTATAAATAGTGGGAATGCATCCGCTCTTGCTGTACACGTACAAAGACGGAGAAGTCATGCAATGAAAGCGCAGTGTACTTCCCCAGGCAATATGTATCTAGATACACCAGGCGGGGAAATGCTGCTGAGGGGATGTAGTCCATAAATAATCCTGAGCGTTTGGTCATGAATGAAATGAGGATATCGTTCACCACCCGTTTTCCCGTTCACTAGGATGAGGAGGCACTATGTTCCGAAAAAGCTGGCTGGTAATCCTGCACATTGCTCTTGTGACTGCGTTCATCCTTGGGCTTTCTATGCCTATGGCGAGTGTTCGTGCCGTGGAGGATCAGTCGTTGTACATTCATCTGCGGGCCGGTACCTTTGACCCGCTGGCCGCCGGCCTGGATATTCCCCCTTCCCTGACCTATAACCCAGCCCAGGTGGAACAGGGTGAGACCTATCTGCTCCAGTTCACAGGTCCTGTCTTGGATGAATGGAAGGCAGCCCTGGAAGCAGCCGGGGCAGCTATTGGGCCGTACGTTCCCGATTATGCCTTCCTGGTGCACCTGGACGCTCAGGCGAGATCGACCGTATCTGGCTTGCCTTTCGTGCGCTGGGTCGGCCCATTCCAGCCGGCTTACAAGCTGGCGCCGGAAATGGATTATTCCAAACGCAGCTACCGGGTGATCCTGGCTCCCTGGGCGGATAAGGTTGCCGCCGGCATGGAACTGACAGCCTTCTCTCCCCAGGTAGCCGAACAGGAAAACGGTTTCACGGCTGTGCTGGACGAGCAGGGCATTCAACAGGTCGCCATGCTCTACGAGGTGATCTGGATCGAGCCGATTCACCTGATGAGCCTGCACAACGATGTTGGCGGCGGGACGATCATGGGCGGCAGCACGGCCTGGTCGCGCGGGTACGACGGCTCCGGGGTCAGCATCGCCGTGGCCGATACCGGGCTGGATACCGGTGTGATCGCCACCGTTCACAACGATTTTACCGGACGGGTGGCTAATATCGCTTCCTGGCCGGTACAGAGCATCGATTGGGGCTGCGGTGTTCCCGTCAATGTGGGCGCGGATGACGGCCCGGCGGATGTGGAAAGCGGGCACGGCACGCATGTGACCGGCTCGGTGGCAGGCAATGGCGCCCGCTCCAGCGGGGCGATCAAAGGATTGGCCTATGCCGCCACGATCAACTTCCAGGCGATCGAACAATTCACCGATTGGCCGCCAGCCTGCACCACGTTGGGGTTATATGATGGCCGCTATCTGACCGGGATCCCCGACGACACCCGCACGCTGCTCAACCAGGCATACAACTGGGGCGCGCGCGTGCACAACAACAGCTGGGGCGGCGGCAACGCTGGAGTCTACGACCAGCAAGCGGCTTACTTTGACGATTTCCTCAGCAGCCACCGCGACATGGCCGTCACCGTCTCGGCCGGCAATTCCGGCGAAGATGGCGATGCGAACGGCTATGTAGATCTCAACTCAGTGTCTTCTCCGGCCTCCGCCAAGAACGTCATCACCATCGGCGCCTCTGATAACGAACGCGCTTCGGGCGGCTACGCCAGTGATGTCTGGGGTTCACTCTGGGGGAGTTCTTTCCCGGCTCCGCCCACCAGCAACGACCTTACCTCCGACAGCCGCAACGAGCTGGCAGCCTTCAGCAGCCGCGGCCCGATGGCTGATGGGCGCATCAAGCCCGATTTGGTGGCTCCCGGCACCAATATCCTGTCCACCAAATCCAGCCAGACCACCGAGACCGGGTGGGGTCCTTATAACGCTTTCTACACGTACATGGGTGGAACCTCGATGGCTTCGCCGCTTTCCGCCGGGGCCGCTGCTGTGGTGCGCGAATTCTTGATCTCCTCCAAAGGCATTGCCAACCCCAGCGCGGCTTTGGTGAAGGGCGCCTTGATCAACAGCGCGGTCGATATCAGCGGTTACGGCAATCCCTCGCAGGAAGCCGGACAGCCAATCCCCAACATGCACGAAGGTTGGGGCCGCATCGATGTGGCTGCCGCGACCGCCCCCACCGGGCGGGGCTTCACCGACAACACCACCGGTTTGAGCACCGCTGGTACGGCCGTTTCTACCTACAACATCCTGGCTGGCACACCCCTCAAGGTCAGCCTGGTGTGGACCGACCAGGATGCTGCCCCTTTGGCAGGCACGACCCTGGTCAACAACCTCGACTTGACCGTTACCGCTCCCGGTGGGGCGACCACCTACAAGGGCAACGTCTTTTCGGGCGGTTGGACGACCGGCAACTCCGGCACAGCCGATGTGGTCAACAACGTGGAAAACGTCTACATCCAGTCGCCTGCCGCGGGGACCTGGACAGTGACCGTCACCGGCGCAAATGTTCCACAAGGCCCACAGCCATTTGCCCTGGTGGTTTCAGCCAACTTCCCGCCGGTCGTGTTTCCCAATCTTTACTTCTTGCCGCATATCCTGCGCTCGCCGATCATGGGCGCGCCTAACCTGAACGCCATCTCGCCCAATCCGTCTAACGGGTCCTATACACTCAGCTGGACCCCGACCGGCGATACGCCCAACTCATATGACATCGAAGAGAACAGCGTGGTCACGGTTACCTCGCATTTGACTACTTTCTACAGTTACACCGGTAAGCCGGTTGGCACCTATACCTACCGGGTGCGCGGTCGGTACGGCGCGGCGCTTGGCCCGTGGAGCGCTCCTCAGAGCGTCACTGTCATTCTTCCCACGGTGGTGGTGAATCCCGGCTTTGAAAGCGGGCAACTCAATGGCTGGAGCGAGGGATCCACGCACAACTGGGCGATCGTGGTTAATTCGGGCGGTGTGGCTCCCCATGCAGGGTCCTGGAAGGCATGGCTGGGGGGGGATTATTTGGATACCTCGTACATCCAGCAATCGATTACAATCCGATCGGGGGATGCGATACTCAGCTATTACTATTGGGTCGCTTCTGAAGAAACAGCTTGTACGAACGATTACGGCTACGTGAGGGTCAATGGCTCGACAGTCTTCACGCAGAACCTGTGTGCTACGACCAATACCGGCGGTTGGGTGGAGAGGCGGTTGGACTTTTCTGCTTATGCCGGGCAGACCGTCACCTTGCGCTTCGAGGTTGTGACGAATGGTACAAATAACAGTAACCTGTTCATCGATGATGTGGATTTCGTCGCCACGTTGTCTGGCGGATTAAGCAGCGAGCAAGCCCCAATGCGAATCGTTGAAAGCGCGGCTGAGCCGCGCCAGCGATAAAACTGGGGTTGTCCGCACCGGACCAAGAGGCTGTCCAGAGGATGGGCAGCCTCTTTATTACCAACTAGCAATTATTGTAACTGCTCAGAGGGTGGTGGAATGTCCCTAATCCTGCTCGTCAACAGCGTATTCGTTATTCTGACCGCCAATGCACCCAATAGAGCATTGGGCTTGCTCCCAATCATCATCGGGTTTGGTTTATTCAATGCGCTTCAAAATCCAATCGCTATTCTCTTGACTGGTTTCATGTTGCTGCTTCCCGCTAAGAACACCGCACATCACCCCGATAAGGATCGAGAGTACAGCAGGAAATGTCCTTTCTCATCCTCCCCTTTTCTCTCAAAGCGCATGCCGATCTTCTCCGCCACGCGCCGCGAAGCGATATTTCCCTCATCGATCAGGCAGATCAGTCGCTTCAAGCCGAGGGTGTTGTGGGCATAATCGGCGATGGCGCCTGCAGCTTCCGTCGCCAGCCCTTGACCCCAGTAAGCCTTATCCAGTAAATACGCTACCTCCACTTCCTCCCGCCCGTCGATCGTCCAGGGCAGCAACCCACAGCGCCCAATGAAGGCGCCGGTCTCTTTGAAGATCGTCGCCCACAGCCCCAGTTCCGGGCGGCGCGGGTGCCCGTTCAAGGAACCACTCCAGCTCTTCGCGGGTTTCCGCGTAAGTTAGCGTTCCTTCGGGGAAGTAGCGCCGTGATCTCAGGGTCGCGGTAGAGAGTGTACAGCGCGTCCAGGTCCTCCGGCAGCAGGCGGCGCAGCAGCATGCGCCGGGTTTCCAAAATGTAAATGGGCTCAGCCAGGGGTCTGGGTTCCTTAGTCGCGCTTTGCTTCGACCGCGCCCGCAGCCGTTCCTCTTGCTCGCGCAGCTCGGGCGTCAGCTCGGCGCCGAAATCGTCCGCCTCCATCACCGGGCGGATCTCGACCTCGGAATCCAGTCCGTCCCCCGGATTGGGCATGCGCCGCGCCCATGCGACGGCTTCTTCCATCGAGCTAACCTGCCACAGCCAGAAGCCGGCGACCAGGTCATTCGTTGCGGAGAAAGGACCGTCGATCACCGCCGTCTTCTCTCCGGAAAAGCGCACCCGCTTGCCTTTTGCACTCGGGTGCAGCCCCTCGCCTGCCAGCATTACCCCGGCATACACCAGCTCCGCGTTGAATTTTCCCATCTCGCTAAGCATGCGCTCGCTGGGCATCACGCCGGCTTCGGAATCTGCGTTCGCTTTTACAATCACCATCACTTTCATTTTGTCTCCTTGATAATCTTCTGATCTTAGCCGCCCGCCAGGGCGCCCACGATGCGCAGCGGTTGCTCGCCGTGGATCACCGGTTCTGGCAAGAGCGTATCCGCCGGCTCGAGCGACAGGTCTTCCCCGCAGGCGAAGTAGCGCACAAAGTCGCGCCGCTCCTTCGTCACCTGGTCGCGGATCGTGCCGCGCAGCATGGGATAGCGCCGCTCCAAAGCATCCAGCGTCGCTTCCAGCGTGACCGGCGCTTCCACCTCCAATTCGATCTCCCGCCCGCTGTTCGCCAGGCGGTACAGGTGCGTGGGCAGCACGAGGCGGATCATGGCAGCGTTTGCACTTCTACCGAAAGCACCTTGGGCAGGTCGTGGACGATGGTCGTCCAGTGGTCGCCGGCGTCCAGCGAGGCGTACACCTGCCCGCCGGTGGTGCCGAAGTATATGCCGCAGGGATCCAGCGTATCCACCGCCATGGCGCTGCGCAGCACGTTGACGTAGCAATCCTTCTGCGGCAGCCCGTTCGTCAGCGCTTCCCAGTCATTGCCTCCCGTGCGGCTGCGGTAGACGCGCAGCTTGCCCTCCGGCGGGTAGTGCTCCGAGTCGCTCAGGATGGGCACCACGTAGATCGTCTCCGGCTCGTGGGCGTGCACGGCGATGGGGAAGCCGAAATCGCTGGGCAGGTTGCCGCTCACCTCGTGCCAGGAGTCGCCGCCATTATCGGAGCGCATCACATCCCAGTGCTTCTGCATGAAGAGCACGTCCGGGCGGGAGGGGTGCATGGCGATGTTGTGCACGCAGTGACCCACCTCCGCGCTCGCATCGGGCAGCTCGAAGGGCGAGTTCAGCCCCTGGTTGATCGCCCGCCAGCTAAGCCCGCCGTCGTCGCTGCGGAAGGCGCCCGCCGCCGAGATGGCGATGTACAGGCGCTTGGCATCGTGCGGGTCCTGCAGGATGGTGTGCAGGCACATCCCGCCTGCTCCCGGCTGCCATAAGTGACCCTTCACCTCGCGCAGGGCGGGCAGCTCCTGCCAGGTCTCGCCGCCGTCCGTCGAGTTGAACAGCGCCGCGTCTTCCACCCCGGCGTACACCGTATCGGCGTCGCTCAGGGATGGCTCCAGGTACCACACCCGGCGGAACTCCCAGGGGTGCTGCGTGCCGTCGTAGAACTGGTGCGTGCCGGGGTCGCCTTCGTAAACGAACTTGTTGCCTACCGGCTGCCAGGTCTTGCCGCCGTCATCGGAGCGCTGGATCACCTGCCCGAACCAGTCCGAGGCTTGCGAGGCGTAGATGCGCTCGGGGTTCAGCGGCGAGCCCTTGATGTGATAGATATCCAGCCCCGGGAAGTGCGGACCGCTCACCTCCCAACGCCCGTCGCGTGGGGTGGAGGTGAGGATAAAAGCGCCTTTGTGCGTGCCGACCAGTACGCGTACACCGCTCATGCTGTTCTCTCCTAAGTCCTTGTTTCTACCGAATTTCGCTGCCGAAATTATAACAAATAATATCGTATTTGTCAAACATATGTTCTATGTGGGTGCACTAAAAGGTTGTTTCCGGTTTTTGGGGTTGCGAGCGGCGTAGCCGCTCGCAACCCCAAAAACCGGAATTAACAACAACTTTTGAGTGCTCCCTTCTATGTTCTCGGCTTTTGAGCAAAATGAGGGGTTGTCCAGGTCGTTGGGACAACCCCTCATTGTATGGCTGGCTCTTCTCTATTTCAGCATCTTGGTCGCCAGGTTATCGGCGATCTGGGCGGCTTTCTGCTCTTCCTCGCTTGGCCCCATGCCGAAGCTGACCTCGGCTTCCATCTCCGCCGCGCGCTTCAGGTAATCGCGCATCACGCCCCGCCCGGCTTCCACCAGCAGCTCGCGCCGCTCGTCGGTCATATCGAACTCGACGGTGCCGTAGCCTTTGGCGGGCATGCGCACCACCAGCTTCTCGAAGGCGTCGATCACGTTCTTGTCGCGCGCCCCGGTCATGGTGTTGATCAGGCTGGAGATGCGCTGCACGGTGCGCAGGTCGCCGACGCCCGGTTTAGCTTGCGCCTGCGGGGCTGGCGGCGCACCGGGAACCTCCATCGATTCGTCGATCATCAGTCCAACCACGTGCTCGCTCACCTCTTCGCCCATCACCGATGTCACCGTCTTGGCTCGTGAGACGAACAGCTCGATGGGGAAGTTGGAGAGCAAGCCCGCCGTCCACGATGGCGTCGCCAACCATGTCCCGGCCACGGTACGTGCCCCATTCCGGCTGCCACACCACCTCCTGCCAGACGAGCGGGATGCTCATCGACATGCGCACCGCCCACACCACCGGCAGGTCTGGAGCGGTGCGGTGGTTGAGCACCAGCATCAAGCCCTTGGTGGTGTCTGCCCCCACCAGCGAAAGGTCCGTGTGGGTGGCGTCGTAGAACTGGCTCAGGGTCATCTTGCTGTACTGGCGGGGCTTGCCGGCGTTGCTGCCCGTATCCAGCCGTGCCTGCAGCCAGGTGACGAAATGATCCGCCGAGAACCACCCGCCGCGCTCGATGAAGGAGAACACCGAGCGCAGGCTGGGCTGCGCTGCCATCCACTCCACCAGGCTGTCATCCAGCTTCTCCTCGAAGCGATCCGGCAGCAGGGGGATATCGATGTTGCGCAGCAACTGGCGCGTTTCGCTTTTCTGGATGTAATCTTTATCCAATGCCGGGGGCGTTGCCATGAAGTCGGCAAACACCGAGTGACCGTCGACCTTCTCCGCCAGGACCGTGAGCATCTCATCGGCGCGGTAGCCGGCTGCCACCAGGGCTGCCGTGATGGCGCCTGCCGACGTGCCCAGCAGCCGCCCCGGGGTATGCCCCGCATTCAAGAACACTTCCAGCGCGCCTACGAAGACCATGCCCTTCGCGCCGCCGCCTTCGAATACCATATCGTACTGCATGCTGTCCCTCCAAAATAATTGTTGTTCAAACCATAATGAGAATTTCACATATCCCGGTAGTTCATCTTCCGAACGCCGGTGGGGGCTGTGGTTGTGTGCTCGTCTGTTTCCCCGGTACGACCTGATTATAATCCGTCTATTCGTGTCCGAATAGATGGATATTCTTCGCCTGCCCCTTTCCTCGGGTTCTTCACAGATCTTGCCCTGATCCCGCTCACACAATCCTGGATGGTTCACTCCCCCACGCTACTCCCGCTTCATTCGTGGACAGTGATCTACACTTGTTGAAATCGTTAGTTTTATCCGCTACCCATAAAAAATACGCTACAATAATCTCGGGATGGGACAACAATTTGCACCATAAACTCAAAGCATTCCGCTAACCGCTTATAGCCCCAAGGAGGTGCACACATGGCCACACGGAAAAGCATCGCCTCGCTCGTCGCTTTTTCCTGGTAATGGGTCTTCTCCTCACCGCGTGCAGCGCCGCATCCGGCGGCGAGACGCCCACCTTTGCCGCCCCGCTGCCGCCCAGCGCCGCTCCACCCAGCCCCACCGTCGCACCGCCCACAGAGCCGCCCCCAGCCACGGAACAGCCAGCGTTGGTGTACAAGATCGTAGACACCGGGCAATCCTACTGCTACAACGATAGCGTCAGCATCCCCTGCCCCCAGGCTGGGGAGCCCGCCTACGGTCAGGACGCCCAGTACGCCGGCAACCCGCCGCTCTTCACCGATAACGGCGATGGCACTGTCACGGATATGAACACCTCCCTGATCTGGGTCAAGGACCCCGGGGCGAAAATGACCTACGACCAGGCTGTGGCAGGCGCGGCTGCCTTCAACCTCGGCGGCTTTATCCGACTGGCGCCTGCCCACCATCCAGGAGCTCTACCTCGCTGATCAACTTCTCCGGCGTCGACCCCACCGCCTGCGCCGCCGCGGCGGACTGCCCCGAGCTCAAGCCCTTCATCGATACCAACTTCTTCACCTTCCAGTATGGCGATCCAGGCGCCGGCGAGCGGCTGATCGACGCCCCGTACCTCTCCAGCACACCCTATGTGGGTCCGGGCGGGCTGGTCTTCGGCGTCAACTTCGCCGACGGGCAGGTTAAGGGCTACCCCAGCCAGGGCATGTCCTTCTTCGTGCGCTACGTGCGTGGACTGCCGGGCTATGGGACGGCCAGCTCGTCGATAACGGCGACGGCACGCTCAGCGACCAGGCGACCGGGCTGACCTGGATGCAGACCGACAGCCAGCAAGCCCTCGCCTGGGCTGACGCCCTGGCTTATTGCGAGAATCTCACCTGGGCGGGGCAGGAAGACTGGCGCCTGCCGAACGCCAAGGAGCTTTACAGCATCGTCGACGCCACCCGCGCCCCGGATGTATCCAACACCGCCGCCGCCGGCTCGCTGTTCCAGTCTACACCCCTGACCAACGAGGCGGGCAAGCCGGATTACGGCTATTACTGGACCAGCACCACGCACCTCGACCAGCAGCTCGGCGCCAGCGAGGCGGTGTACGTGTCCTTCGGGCGCGCCCTCGGCTACCTGGATGGCGCCTGGACGGACGTGCATGGCGCCGGCGCCCTGCGTGCCGACCCCAAGTCCGGCGATCCAAGAGCTATTCAAGGGTGGCCGCAGGGCGAGGCCGTGCGCATCCTCAACTTGGCGCGCTGCGTGCGCGGCGGCGCCAGCCCGCAGGTATTCAGCGGCGGCGAGCCCGATCCCGGCTTCGTTACCCCGCCGGCTGCCCTGTTGCCCACCTTGCAGGTCTCCGCAATCCCCACCGGGCAGCCGCCCGAAGCCTTCGAAGCCTGCCAGGGCAAGGAAGCCAACACCCCCTGCCAGTACGAATGGATCTTCGGCAAGCAGGATGGCGTGTGCAACGACATCTTCGGGCAGTTGGTCTGCATGCCCGGCGTGGTGGTGCCCACCGTACCGGGGATACCTTTGCCGTAGGATCCGAAGCGACAAGATAAAGGCAGCGCTGTCGCCTCGCGCTGCCTTTTTATATATCTGCGTATCGGAGCTACATTAGCTTATAAACACACACAAGCGTGAAAGACGCTGTCAACGGAATAGGGGATCGGATTGAGCGGATTGTGCAATGTTGTTATTCGACGGATTTATCATCCGGTTTGAGCCAATCCGGAACGAACAGCCATTGGCGGTTCACTTTATGCTCGGCAATATCCTTCGGCGTCAAAATCCGCCGGTAAACCAGGCTGCGCTCGCCAAAATTGATCAAAAGCCCAACCTGGAAGCCCGTTACCGCCAGATAACCGATGACTTGAGCCAGATGGCTGTTATCCATACCCTTGAGAGCCTTGATCTCCACAACCAGGCAATCTTGGATGACAAAATCGGGGATGTAATAACCGATCAGCCGATCCCTGTTGGGACTCTCATACACTTCGTATAGCTTCTGCGACTTAAATCCAACCTGAGCAGATGACAATTTTGCAGCCAGATCTCGTTGGTAAGTATTCTCACGTAAGCCAGGTCCCAAAGCCCGGTGCACTGCCATCGCGCAACCGATGACCTTATAAGTCAGATCGTCAAAAGGGGTCGTGATACGTTTGCCCTCGCTACCCATTGCACATTCTCCCACAATCGTCACGTTCAATCCCCGTCTCGGCCAAAATCCGTTGACAGTAATCCGTTGTCCGCCATCCGTTCAATCCGTTTGTATCCCCGCTATTCTTCGGGGACCCAAAATCCGCTGATAGCAATCCGCTGATCGCTCACTACATAAACATTTCCGGCAAAACATTGATCCCCAGTGAGAGCAGCCCCGGCGCCGGCGGGGCGCTGGTGAACACCCTGAAGCGGGATCCGATGAACAGGTCCAGCGGCGATATTGCACACCAGGATCAGCAGCCCGAATTTGAGCGGCGTGAGCTTGAGCTTCTTGCGCAAAAATGCCGCAATCGGATCGAAATTTTCGATGGGTGCAATGCGGTCGGTCGCTTCCAGCGTCATATCTCCTCCCCAGGCTGAGCCTGTTATGTAAGCCAGGCGCTCAACATCCCCCCAATTATATTTCCTCGCCGGTCGTGTGGCTTTGCATTTTCAATAGCATCCAGCCGGCCTGCATAATATTCGCTGAGAACCCGTTTTCTGACCGGCTTGGTGATATGATGCAGCCAATAGAAAGGAACACCAACATGGACATCGGACCTACCGAGTTGATCATCATTTTACTGATCGTCCTGCTGCTCTTCGGCGTTGGGCGCATCGGCAAGCTGGGCGGTGAGCTGGGCAGCGGCATCCGCGCCTTCCGCAAGGGTCTCAAGGGCGACGATGACCAGGCAACCGCCTCCGCCAGCGCCGAGATCCCCTCGGTCATGGGGGAGCCTGCCGCTCTCGAGAGCGCGCCGGCAGCCCAGGACACCTCAGACGATAAAGCATAATCCGCAATAATCCCCACCAGGTGCCTGGTCTCGCCTGCGTCGGCGCTATTGATGATCTCGTATCGTACCCCCTCCCTCCCAGGGAGGCGGGTATTTTATTATTGCGTTCGCCCCGGTTTTTCCTCCTAAATCCGAAGCTCCGGAAATTCTTTATTAATGTAAAATTAGCGCAGGGTTTCCTGCCCTTCTCAAGCACACTATCCTTTTTCTCAGCGGAGGGTTCGTATGAGCCAGCCAGCGCAGTCCAGGCACGTGGGTAGGAAGATTTGGTATGGGGCTGTCATCGCCCTCAGCGTGCTCCTGTTATTAATCTGCGCCGTGGGCGTTGTCGGCACATGGGTGCTGGAAAGCAAGCTGAGCGATGCCACCGTTTCATTGCTCCAGACGGCTGAGAACGTCATCGACAAAGCTCAGCAGGTTATCGGCCAGGTGCAGGAGCCGCTGGGCGAGGTCCAGCAGATCTGCGACCAATGTCGCCGATGTCTCCGCCAAGCTCAGCCAGAACGTCAAGGATGAGGGCTTGCTCAAGCTCCTGCTGCCTGCCGAGCAGGAGCAGAAGCTGGTCAATCTGGGTACCAAGATCCAGGAAACGCTGAACACCATCCATGATGTGCTTGCCTCGGCGGTAGAGATGTACCAGGCGATCGACCGCATGCCCTTCATCAGCCTGCCAACGCCCGGGTTGGAGAAAGTCGAAGCGGTGCAGCAGTCGGTCAATGACATCCGCCTCGCCATCGAGGAGCTGAAAGGTAAGGTAACTGAAGTGCGCGCCGGCGCTGCTGACAAGATCGGCGTGGTCACCGATATTGCCACCCGCATCTCCGACAGCACATCTCAGGCGTCTTCCAACCTATCCAGCCTGGATACCGAGCTGGAGGGTTTCCAGCAAAAATTAGCCGAGATCAGGAGCGCAGTTCCCATGGTTTTTGCCATCCTGGCCGTGCTGCTCACCCTGGTGCTGGTTTACGTCGGCTATACCCAGGTGGAAGTGCTGCGCCTGTTCGTTGGGCGCTGGCGAGCGCTGCCCGCCGCAGTCGCCGAAGTCCCCGCCTTGCCTGAAGCTGCCGAGCCCGTCGCAGAAGCGCCCGCCCCCGTCGCTGAAGAAAATCCCCCTGCGGTGGAGCTGCAAGAAGACAAACCACAGGAATAGTCATTAACGCATCAACGGGTGTTGCGGTCAGCTGACCGCAACACCCGTTGATGCAGTAAGTGTTCACTTGTGTACTGAGTTTAGCGCGAGCGCAGCTACTCCAGCTTCTCTCTCATAGATCATGCCTCCGTGCAACAGGCTGAAATCAAAAATCTGCGTCAATCTGCGCCATCTGCGGATGCCGCGGGAGAAGGGAAATCACGGAGTAGAGTTAGAGTTAGGGGGATGGGGAAAAACACTTAAACAAAGCGTTTTTGAAGTCCGAAATCTGTATCAAGCGCTTTTATTCACCGATTCGCCTTGTTAAGAGTTATCAACGGTCATGATAACGGATCCAGTTGCCCGGCATCCGATACAAATTTTGCAGGGGAATTGCAGAGGAGTTTACCCTGATATATAATGCCCTTATGTCCAACCTTCTACAAGGGAGGATTAGCCCAAGAATCATCCTGTTTTGTTTGATTTTAATGTTGGGTATCCTGGCTCGTGTATGGGGATTTGGCTCGCATCCGCCAGGGCTGAATGTTGATGAAGCAGGGGTTGGTGTAGACGCCTTCAGCATTTATCACACTGGGGTTGACCATAATGGAATTTCCTACCCCGTCCACTTAGTGGCAAGTGGCAGTGGGCAAACTGCCCTATATTCCTACGTATTGATCCCATTCATTGCCTTATTTGGACTGAGTACGCTTACAGTCCGGCTGCCCATGTTGATTGCCGGCATCCTCAGCCTGCCTTTGATCTACGTCATCGCTAAGCATATAGGGGACGAAAAATATGCCCTGATCGCCATGTTTCTCCTTGCAATCAGTCCATGGCATATTGTCTTATCCCATTGGGGATTCGAGGGAAACTCTTTGCCGTTCATTTTTATGATTGGCTTTGCCTGCTTGCTAAAATCAAGGGAGGGCAACTACTGGTTCATTCTGGCTTGCCTATTCTTTGGGCTCAGCCTGTACGCTTATTGGACTGCTCATGCTGCTATTATTATCTTCATGATTTGTTCGGTTTCGGTATTAATATATGCAAAGCGTGTCAGCGTAAGAAAGCTGCTATTCGGTCTGCTCATCCTGTTCTTAATCGGATTACCCATCGGATTGTTTGTCCTGATCAACTTACTCCACCTGGATACGATTCACTTGGGTGTGGTAACCATCCCACGACTGCCTACGCAGCCGCGTTGGGAGACGGTTACTATCTTATTCGGTGGTCATCCATTACAGGGCCTCCTGGCGAATTCTGTCAGCTTAATCAAGCTATTATGGGTGGGGAGTGATGGCTTGACCACAAATACAGTTGAGCCATATGGCTATTTTTATCCATTCTCGTTACCATTTGCTCTTCTCGGGGCGTTTCTGCTTGTCAAATACTGGAATGTGGACAACAAACCCGATCGACTGCAATTACTGTCCTGGTTCGCAGCAGCCCTGGTGATCGGGCTCATTGAACTGGCGAACATCAACCGGGTGAACCTGATTTTCATTCCGCTTATTCTGTTTGTCGCCACCTTTCTGGCATGGCTCGCTGATCGTTCTCGGGTCGGTTTGGTCGTTGCGGGCGCTGTGCTGCTAATTGGTTTCGCCTTCTTTACGCGCGATTACCATAGCAGCCAGTATCAACACCTGGCGCGCAAGACTTTCGTTAGCGGATTAGTCCCAGCGGTGGAATACGCGAGTCGCGAGGGGATCATCCGATCTGTGTCACCGACGAGGTCATGATGCCCTATATTTTCGTATTATTTGCAGAAAAGATGAATCCGGCTGATTATCTGGGAACTATACGCACAGCCAATACCAAAGGAGAATTCAAAAGGGTGACCGCTCTTGGGCGTTATAGCTTTGGCCTGGAAAATTGTCCTACGCAAGCCGATACAATCTATATCCTCTCGGGGGGAAGCCCTCCGAACGAGGAAATCTATTATAAGAGGAAGAAGTTTTCCGATTTTATGGTCTACATACCCAAATGAGGAAGTCCAGCCTGTCCCCAACCACCTCCCACCTTCCCGTAGCCGTCGTCCAGTCCGCACCGGTCCTCTTCGACCGCGACGCCTCCGTCGAAAAAGCCTGCCGCCTTGACCCAGGAAGCCGCCGCCCAGGGTGCTAAGCTCATCCTCTTCCCCGAAGCCTTCATCCCCGCCTACCCGCGCGGCTTGACCTTCGGCACCGTCGTCGGCAGCCGCACCTCGCAGGGACGCGCAACCTGGCAAGCCTACTGGGATGGCGCCGTCGAAGTGCCCTCCCCCGCCACCGACCGCCTCGCCGCAGCCGCCCGCCAGGCGGGAGCAACTCTCGCCATCGGCGTCATCGAGCGCGACACTGCAACCTCCGGCGGCACGCTCTACTGCACCCTGCTCTACTTCAGCCCGCAGGGCGAGCTGCTCGGCTTGCACCGCAAGCTCAAGCCCACCGCCGCCGAGCGCTTCATCTGGGGCGAGGGCGATGGCTCCACCCTCACCGTCGTCGATAGCCCCTACGGGCGCATCGGCGGGCTGATCTGCTGGGAGAACTACATGCCCCTGGCGCGCATGGCGATGTACGCCAAGGGCGTATCTCTCTACCTGGCGCCCACCGCCGATTCGCGCGATACCTGGCAGTCCACCCTGCGTCACATCGCCTGCGAGGGGCGCTGCTTCGTCCTGGGCTGCAACCAGTTCGTCACGAAGTCCATGTACCCGCCCGACCTGCCCGGCATAGAAGAGCTGGCGAGCCAGCCGGAAATCATCTGCCGCGGCGGCAGCGCCATCGTCTCCCCGCTGGGCGAGGTCCTCGCCGGTCCCCTCTTCGACGCCGAGGGCATCCTCACCGCCGAGCTTGACCTGGGCGAGATCGCCCGCAGCCGCTTCGATTTCGACGTCACCGGGCACTACGCCCGCCCGGATGTCTTCCAGCTCAGCGTCAATGAAGCGCCCAGGCTGCCGGTACTATTTTTAGATCAGTGAGTGACGGACTTAAGAGATTGAAACTCGAAGTACACGAAGGTCGAACAGGAGCCCAAAGGGAATTTATCTTAGGTATCCCGCCGCTCACATCCACCGGATCCTTTGAGAACTTCGTGTATTCTTGGCGTCCTTTGTGTTTCCTGTTTTTGATTTTTTACTTACCCCGCCGGTATCAGGGCTGATCGCTTCCCTTACCGGTACAGGCTCTCCACCCCTGACACCTGCGAAACGGTCAGGCGCCGCTTGCCCGAGACCGTTGCCGGGATCTCATCCACCTCGGAGAAGGTGACCGTCGTCCCCGGGCAGTACTCCAGGATGCGCCGCAGCATTGCCTGCTCGTCTTCCGGACTGTAACCTTCCGCCGGCACTAACAGCACTTCCAGCCGGTCGATGGCTCGGCTGGCGCACCTGGAAGCGGCGCACCGGGTGCTGGCGCAACACCCCGGCGAAGAACTCCCCGCTCACATAGCCGCCCGCCGGCAGGGTGATCAGGTCTTGCAGCTTGCCCTCCAGCCGGGCGAGCGAGCGGAAGCGGCAGCCGCACGGGCAGTCTGTCTCCTGCTCGCTGAACGCCGCCGCGTCTTCGATCGTATAGCGGATAAAGGGCATGCCGGAGGTGTAGTAGCCGGTCAGCACCACCTGGCCCAGCTGCCCCGGCGCCACAGGCTTGCCGTGCGCGTCGGTGATCTCCACGTTTACCCAGTCCTCGTTGATGTGTAGCCTGCCGTAAGCACACTCGTGGGCGATGGTGCTCAACTCGCGGCAGCCGTAGCGGTTGTAGACCTTGCAACCGAACGCCTGCTCCAGCACGCTGCGCTGGGCGGGAAAGAGCGTCTCCGCCGTGGCGACCACGCCCTTCAAGCCCAGATGCGAGAGCTGTGGCTCGCGTTGCGCCAGGGCAACCATCGCATTGACATAACCGATTAACAGGCTTGGCTGGCGCTTGCGCAGCACGTCCGGCCAGCGATCCAGCTCGGCTTCCGTCATCTGGTAGGCTGGCAGCCTGATCTCGTTTCGTAGCAAGTCGTCTGTTCTTTGTCGCAAACGCTGCTGGCGGGTTGAGTCGAAAGCCGATACCCAGCCCCAGATCTTTGCCACTGGCTCACCGTAGCGCCAACCCGTGACTAGCTGGTCGCGCACGATCATCACCGCTCCCTGGCGCGCGTACTCCACGCTGTGGTAGTAGGGCGTGGGCACCCCGGTTGAGCCGCTGGTTGAGGAGTAGACCAGGGCATTGCGGTCGCTGTCCTCCGCCACCAGCTCATCGAGCTGCTCGCGCAGGTGCGTGCGCGTCAGCAGCGGCAGCTCCGCGAAGCGCTGCGCCTCGAGCAGCTCTTCAGGCTCGGCGCCCAGCCTCTGGAAAACCTGCCGGTAGTAGGGCGATTTTTGCGCCTGGCGCAGCAGGTCGCCCAGCAGCTTCTTGCGCAGCGCCTCCATCTCTTGCGGGCCGCGATGCGTGTTCGCCTGCGCCTCTGCGAGGCGATGCTGGAACGCCCCGCCATACTTGCGCGGCATCCAATTTTCGTAGTAAGCGCGGGAGATTGCGTGACGGAGGGATGGCATCAGTGTTCAGGTGGAGTGTACTCTGCCTCTTCCAATCTGCTTTGAATGGTGAGGGCGCACACCTCGTCCACGATGATCTTCTTGATGAAACCGCCCTTGCATCCGGCGATCAGGCTGGTGGCTTTTTCACTTCCGGCGCCAACGGCGCAGATTTCCGAGACTTTGCGCAAGTCCTTGAGATCGATGGTGATCACGCGGTTGGTCAGGCTGGTTGTCCGGATCCTGCCGTTGTTCGTCAGGCGGGTGCCGCAGATATCCGCCGTCATGCCATCCTCCACCAGCTTTTCCGCTTCATCCAGGGTGAGATATCCTGAGAGGTAGGTCACGCTGCGGCGTGGATCGTCGGAGCCTACCCCGATCAGCGCCATATCCAGCTTGTTGAATTGGCTGATATGCTTCCTGACCTGTGGCTCTGCGTAGAGCATCTCTTTGAGCGCCGTGTTCTGTACGATGTAAGGCACCTGGAACACGGACCAGCCCGCCTGTGCTTTGGAGGCAAATCGCTGCACGAAGATATTCCCGTCCATATAGCCATCCTGCGAGATGGCGCTGGAGCAGACATTACCGGAGAGCTGCACAAAGCGCGCGTTGGGCATCGGCGTGGTGGGGTGGTAGTATTTGAGGGTGAGCTGGATGGTGCTGCCCCAGGATAGCCCCACCCGCATCCCATCTTTCATCTGCTGCACGAGGTACTCCGCCGCCATTTTTGCCACGTTCTCTTTCAATTCTTGCACTGTATTGCCGCTGGGCACGATCATCACCTGCTCAATTCCTAGCAGCCCCTTCACTTGCTCGCCTAATTTTTCGTAGTAGTCCGGGCAGTAGTTGATATGGAACTCGATGATTTTCAGCGTGCGGCATTTTTTCAGGATGCGCGACACCTTGAAGCGTGAGATATGGAAGGTATTGGCGATCTCATCCTGAGGGATATCCGCCAGGTAATACAGGCAGGCGATCTTGGTATAGGTCTCGCGCCCCTCTTCAAACTGCATGTTTGCCTCCCTGGGTTCCGGCTACGGTTAAGCTATTAATAAAAATGCTGCTCATATGTGCAGGTTTCCTCTCCAAGCCTATTTACAAGATTTCAAAGTTATGTAAACTAATCATGGAGATTCCGGCGAACAAGTCTTCACCCATCTTATGGGTAGAATCCTTGCCTGGCAAGGTGACAAAGCTCCTCGTTTTCTGGATTGCCTGGTTGGGTAGTAATTATAACTGTATACAGGTTTGAGAATTTTTACTTCCTCGGGCATTAACAACTCTAATCGGTAGATCGTCAAATCTGCGTTAAGGATATGGAAGCCTGCCTTCGCAGGCTTCCTTTTATGCCTTTCCATAGTTTTGAGCGAAGGAGAAAATCCTGATGTTGCAAGAACTGCGTGAGAGAGTCCTCCAGGCAGGGCTCAAGCTGCGTGAGTACGACCTGATCGTCATGGCTGGCGGTACGGTCGCTGCCCGTGATCCCGAGTCGGGATACGTGGTCATCACCCCCAGCGGCATGGAATACGAAGGGCTCACCTGGGAAGATATGTGCGTGATCGACTTGAACTGCCACAAGATCGAAGGCAGGCGGCGCCACTCGATCGCCAGCGATATGTTCACCGAGATCCTCAAGGCGCGCCCGGATGTGAATGCCGTCACCCACTCCCATTCCCGTTATGCCACGGCGTTTTCCTGCCTCAATCGCGAGATACCCGTGATCACCACCACGCACGGCAACCTCGTCGGTGGTCCCGTGCCGTGTACCAGTTGGGTGCATCCTGATCCGCATACCCCGGAGTACCTGGCGGATATCGTCAAGGTGATTGGCTCCGGCAACGCCTGCAACATCCGCAACCACGGCGTGCTCGCCTTGGGTCGCACCGTGGAGGAATCCATTGAAAACCTGATCACCATCGAGGTTTCCGCCCAGATCACGTTTATCGCCGAGCAAATGGGCAAGCCCTATATCCTCACGCCGGATGAAACAAAGCGTGCTTACGACTTCTGCAAATCCGCGGTGGGGCAACATATTCCTGATCACCGATAGGCTGCACTTTTGTGCAGCCTTTTCTTTCGCAGATGCAGCGCGCAATCGAAAATAGCGGCAACTTGTTCTGTTCATCCCGTGCAATTCTGTTGTAGAGATAAGGAGAAGCATCCGATGTTGCGACATGCCGTAGGAGTCAACCTGAAGTACGAAAAAGATGATCCGCGTGTCAAGGAGTTTTTCAAGGCAGCCAAGAAAGCCCTGGCGACCATCCCCCAGGTGAAGGCGTATACCCACTACGTCGTCACCAATCCGGATTGCGGCTACCAATACGGCTTTGTCCTGGATTTCGAATCGGAAGAAACCTGGAATGAGTACAACGAGAACCCCGAGAACCTGGTCTTTTCCGAAAAATACTGGGAGAAAGACGTCGCCAGTTACCTGTATTTCAACTTTGTGCCCTACGATGAAGGCTAGGAGTGGAGAAAATGGCGTTAGATTTGGAAGATAAGCTGGATATCTATGAGAAGATGCTGCAAATTCGCCTCTCCGAGTCGAAGATGTGCGAATTGTTCCAGAAGGGTGAGATCGTCGGGCACATGCTGCCCTGCCTGGGGCAGGAAGCCATCCCCGCCACCTTAGCCAAGGTGTACGACCGCGAGGATTACATCATCACCGCCCACCGCGGCGGCGGGCACTACATGGCGAAGGGCTGCGATTTCAACGCCATGTGGGCGGAGCTTTACGGGCGCGTTACCGGCATCACCAAAGGGAGGGGCGGGCAGCTCCACCTGATGGATATGTCGCACTTTGCCCTCACCGGCAATGCCGTTGTCGGTCAGCAATGGAGCCTGGCAGCCGGGGCGGGCTTCGTCGCCCGCAAGCGCGGCAGGATGGTTGTTGCCGTGGGCGGAGAAGGCTCCACCAACCGCGGACCCTTCCACGAGAGCCTCAACATCGCCGCCGTCCAGAAGCTGCCCATCCTGTACGTGGTGGAGTACAACAATAAGCAGATGTGGAACACCTGCGCCGAGACCACCGCCGGCACGCGCATCGCCAACCGCGCTTTTGGTTACGGTATCCCCGGCGCCACGGTGGATGGCAACGATGTCTACGCCATCTATGACCAGGCGGCTGAGCTTTCGCCGAGCATATCCGCAGCGGCAAAGGTCCCTGCCTTTTGGAGTGCGTCACTTTGCGCTGGCGCGATAGCGTCAGCAACATTCGCGAGCTGCCAGAAATCGTGGAGTGGAATAAGAGCCCGGAGAATGATCCCGTTGCCCGCTTCGAGGTCAAGCTGCGCCAGGAGGGCATCTTGAGCGATGCGATCGACACGGAGCTCAAAGAGCGCGTCCAGTCTGTACTGGACGCCGCCCTGACCTTTGCCCAAAACAGCCCCAAGCCCCATCCCACGGATGGCATCGATGAAGTCTACAGCCAGCCGGTGCTTGCCCAGGAGCTCTGATATGAAAAATATGAAGATGGTCGATGCAATCCGTGAAGCCTTGCGAGAGGAGCTGGCGCGCGACGAGAATGTCTTCTTGATCGGAGAAGCCATCGGCGGCAACCAGGGCGGTATTTTCCAGGTCACACGCGGCCTGGATGCTGAATTTGGCAAGGATCGTGTGGTGGAATCGCCCATATCGGAAGCGGTGCTGGGCGGCATTGCCGTGGGCGCGGCTGCCTTTGGCATGCGCCCCGTGGTGGAGATCATGCTCGGCTCGCTGATGACGCTGGTGGTGGACGAGGTGCACAACCAGGCGGGCACGCTGCACTACACCAGCGGCGGCAAGATCAACGTCCCGTGCGTCATCCGCACCTGCGATTGGATGCGCATCATCTCCGGTCCGCACCATTGCGGCAATATCGACGCCATGTGGCTCAATTCGCCCGGCGTCAAAGCTGTCAGTCCCGCCACGCCCTACGATGCCAAGGGCTTGCTCAAAGCCGCCATTCGCGATAACGACCCGGTGATCTTCATCGAGTACTCGCCGCTCTTCACGAAAACCGGCGATGTGCCGGAAGAAGATTACATCGTGCCCATCGGCAAAGCGGATATCAAGCGCCCGGGGACGGATGTCACCTTCATTTGCTATGCCACCACGGTGTGGGATGGTCTGGAAGCCGCCGAGATCATGGCGCAGGAGGGCGTCAGCGTCGAGGTGCTCGACCTGCGCACCATCCAGCCGTATGACAGGGAAGCCATCCGCGCCTCGGTCGAAAAGACCGGCAGGGTGATCATCGCCTACGAGGGCTACAAAACGGGGGGTGTGGGCAGCGAGATTGCCGCCTTCATCGCCGAAGAGTGCATCGAAAGCCTCAGCGCCCCGGTCGTGCGCATCGCCTGTAAAGACGTTCCCAACCCTTCCAATCCGGTTCTGATCGATGGCATCGCCATCACGAAAGCCCAGATCCTGGACGCCATCCGCCGCGTGATGGCGTAGCAGGAGCGAAGAACCTATGGCTGAGATCATCGTGATGCCCAAAATGAACCTCACCATGGAGGAGGGGGTCCTGGTGGAGTGGGTCAAAAAGCTGGGAGAGCGGGTAAAAACCGAAGAGATCCTGTGCAATATCGAGACCGAAAAGTCGATGGCGGAGATGGAGTCGCCTGCCTCGGGTGTGCTGCTCAAGGTCTGGGGCGTCGAAGGCGAGACCTACAAGGTCTCCACGCCCATCGCCCTCATCGGCGAGCCGGACGAGGATGTTGCTGCCCTCATCGCCCAGGCAGAAAGGCGCCTGGCGGGCGTTGAGGAGCAGCCGGCGCAGGCAGAGGCTGCGCCTGCCGCGGCTGCCGCCACCGCCGGGGATCGCTCCCAGGTGGTCAAAATGCTGCCCAAAGTGCGCAAGCTCGCCACCGACCTCGGCGTCGATATCGCCGCCCTGGCAGCTTTCTGCGGCGAGCGCAAGATCACCGAGGCAGAAGTGCTGGCTTTTCAAGCGGCTTCCCGCTCCCCGTCTGCCGTGACAACCGCCCCCGGCGACCGCCGCGTGAAGATGAGCAGCATGCGCCGCACCATCGCTGCCAACATGAGCGAGAGCCTCCAGAAAACCGCCCAGCTCACCAACATCACCGAAGTGGATATGACCCGCTCCATGGAGCTGCTGGCAGCGCGCAAAGCCGAAGGCATCTCCCTCACTGCCCTGGTCGTCAGAGCCTGCGCCATCGCCATCCGGGAGCACGAGATCATCAACACGGTGGTGGATGGCGATGAGATCATCTACAAGGCGGGCATTCACATCGGCGTGGCTGTGGATGTGCCCGGCGGGCTGGTGGTGCCGGTCATCCGTGACGCCGGGGAAAAGGATGTGCTCAGCCTCTCCGGCGAGATTGCCGCACTCGCCGAGCGCGCCCGCCAGGGTGCGCTCTCGCAGGATGAACTCTCGGGCGGCACCTTCACCATTTCCAACGCCGGTATGCTCGGGCTGGAGTCCTTCACGCCCATCATCAACTACCCGCAGACCGCTATCCTCGGCGTGGGGGCGGTGCTGCGCCTGCCGCGCTACCTGGATGGCGCCTCGGAGGTCGTCGTGCCGCGCTACATCATGAAGCTGTGCCTCACCTACGACCACCGCGTCATCGATGGCGCCCCGGCAGCACGCTTCTCGCTGCGCCTGCGTGATTTGCTGCAGGAACCAGGATCGCTGTTTGCATAAGGATTCCTGACCATGGTGAAGCTGCGCGACCTGCCCTTCGGCTTGTATGAAAAATCGATCTGCTTCGATTTGAGCTGGGAGGATAAATTCGCGCTGATCAAGGACGCCGGCTACGACTATTTCGAGATCGCCATCGACGCCACGCCCCAAAGACTGGCGCGCCTGGAAGATCGCCACGAGCAGTTGCGCATCCGGCGTGCCAGCGAAGCGCTCGATACCCCCCTGTATACCTTCGCCTTTACCGCCAACCGCTTCTTCCCCCTGGGCAGCCAGGACGCTACCGTCCGCGCCGAAGGCGTGCGCCTGCTGAAGCGCGCCCTCGACTTTGCCGCTTATGTTGGGGCGCGCACGGTCAACATCGCCGCCTACGACGAGTACGAGAAGCCGAGCAATAAAACCACCGCCGGATTGTTCCTGGATTCTCTCAAGGAGTGCGTGGATCATGCCAGCATGCGCGGCGTGATCATCTCGCTCGAGACCATGGACAGCCCCTTCATCGACACCACCCGCAAGGCGCTGGGCTTTGTGCGCCTCGTCGATTCTGCCTATTTGCAGATCGGCGTGGACCCCGGCAACATCTCCGCCATGGGGCACAACCCCATCACCGATATCCCCCTCGGCGGCGGGCACATCGTCGAGGTGGAGTTCAAGGATACCCGTCCTGGCGTGGTGCGCGATATCTTCTTTGGTGAAGGCACCCTGGATTTCGACGCCTGTTTCAAGATGCTGCACGAGATCGGCTATCAAGGCTTCCTCGCCGCTGAGATGTGGTGCCACGAGGATCCGGCTTACCATGCCAACATCTATAAAGCCGCCCAATTCTTAAAAGCCAAAATGGCTGATTACTGATCTGGAGGATTTATGGCTCAAGGATTTGCCCTGCAAGATAAGCTAACCGCCAGGGAGCGGGTGATCAAGACCTTCAACCATGAGATACCCGACCGCATCCCGATCGACTACATGTACAACCCCGGCATCGACCAGCGCCTCAAGGCGCATTTCGGGCTCCAGCCCACGGATGACGAGGCTCTTACGCCAGGCTTTGGGCGTGGATTTTCGCCTCGTCGACGCGCCCTACGTCGGTCCGCCGCTCTACGAGCCGGTGCCAGACCGCAAAGTGGACCCCCTCTTCGGCTTCCGCACGCGCTGGGTGACGCACGAAACCGGCGGCTATTGGGAGTATTGTGACTTTCCCCTGGCAGAGGGCGATACGGACCTGGCGTCCAAATGGCCCTTCCCCAACCCCGATGACTTTGACTACGATGTTTTGGAAGCGCAGTGCGACAAATATCAAGATTACGGTCTGGTGCTCGGCAACAACGGTCTGGGGGTGATCATCTGCCGCCTGGGCTTCTACATGGGCTTCGACCAGGCGCTCGTCTCCCTGCAGTTGGGCGATCCCGCCGCCTTGATCTTCATGGATCGCCTCTTAGCCTTTCAGCTCGGTCACCTGGAGCGCATGCTCGAGCGGGTGGGCGACCGGATTCAGGTCGTCTGGATGGGCGAAGACCTGGGCACTCAAATTGCACCGCTCATCGGCATGGGCTTGTTCGAAAGGGAGATCCTGCCCCGCCACAAGAAATTCCTGGATGTCACCAATGCCTATAATGTCCCGGTCATGCTGCACACCTGCGGTTGCAGCAGCTGGTCGTATGAAAAGTATATCGAAGCCGGCTTGCGGGCGGTGGATACCCTGCAGCCCGAGATTTACGAGATGAGCCCGCGCTACCTCAAAGACCATTTCGGCGGCAGGCTCGTCTTTCACGGGAGCATCTCCACGCGCGGCGCCGTAACCTATGGCACGCCTGAGGAAGTGGAGAACGAAGTGAAGGAAACGGTCGAGATTATGATGCCCGGCGGCGGCTATTGCCTGGCGCCCACCCACCGCTTGCAGGATAACACCCCATTGGAAAATGCTTTGAAGATGTACGAGGTTGCCCACAAGGTCGGGCGTTATTCGTAGTGGCGGAGGGGGTCACCCCCGTCAGGGGGCTCGCCCGCCTGGCAAGACGATTTTGAACCACACGAGGAGAATGATCGATGGCGAAGAAAATATTGGTTGGGATTGATCTGGGCACCTCCACACTGAAAGCGGTGTTCTTAGACGCCTCCCTGCATAAAATCATCACCACCCAGATCGAAGAGATCGCCCCCGTGCAAGCGGAAAGCCCGGAGTACATCGAATACGACCCCTACGACTGGTGGAACGGCACCCTCCGCCTGCTCAAGCGGGGCTTCGAGAACGGCGTCAACCCGCAGGAGATTGCCGGCATCAGCTTCGGCGGCTGGACGGTCGGCGCCCTGTTCGTCGATGCGCAAGGCGTCCCGGTGACCCGCTCCATCCATTACAACGACATGCGCCACCTCCCCGCCATGCAGGAGCTGGAGCAGCTCATCGGCGCCGAGTGCGTCGAGAAGAACGGCAACTACATGGGCATCTATAACGGCTTTGGCAAGCAGTACTGGTGGAAAAAGTACCGCCCCGAGGTCTTTGCCAAAGCCGCCTACGTCATGACCGAAGCCTCCTGGATGACCTACCAGCTCACCGGGCGTCTTCGCCTGGAATCGCACGCAAGCCGCCTTCTTTGCGCCGTATAACGCCAGGACCCGCCAGTGGGATGACGAGATGCTGCAAAAGGTGGACTTTCCCCGCAGCATGTTCCCCAGGCTGTATGACGCCTGGGAGATCGTCGGCGGCGTGACCGAGGAAGCTGCCCGCCTCACCGGGCTGGCGGCTGGCACGCCGGTGGTGGCGGGCGTGGATGACGCCGCCCCGGTCGCCCTCACCACGGGCGTCATCACCGCCGGGCAGGCTTTCATCTCCGTCGGCTCCGGCGCCAACATCGCCGCCAATACCAATGGACCCGTCAGCCATCCCACCATCCTGACCTACCCGCATTGCGTGCCCGGCTTGTACATGGCGATCACCGTCCTGTCTTCCACCGGCTTGAGCAATAAGTGGATGCGCAACAACCTGTGCCAGGCTGAATTCGGCTGTGGCAGCCATCACCGGCGAAGACCCCTACGACACCATGGGCAGGGCGGCGGGATTGTCGAAGCCGGGCTCGAGCGGCGTGCTCTTCCTGCCCTACCTGGATGGCGACTACACGCCCAACAACGACCCCATCGCCCGCGCTTGTTTCGTCGGCATTGGCACCTCCAATACCAAGAACGACCTGCTGCGCGCCACGCTCGAGGGTGTGGCTTTCTCCATTCTGGATAACATCGAGCTGATCCGTGAGCTGGGCGGCAACCTGGATGAGATCGTCCTGGCGGGCGGCATCGCCAAGAGCAACCTGTGGCTGCAAATTATCGCCGATGTCACCGAACTGCGTGATCTCCCTGCCCGAAGAGACCGAAGGCGCCGCTTTCGGCGGGGCGCTGGTCGCCGGCATCGGCGCCGGCATCTACCCGGATGTCGAGAGCGCCATCCGCCAGACGGTCAAGATCCGCCGCGATGTTTGCAAGCCGGATGCCAAGAACCACGCCCTTTACATGGAAATGTACGCGATCTATAAGGGCTTGTATCCCGCCCTCAAGGATACCTTTGCCCGCTTGGGTGAGCTGCGGGAAAAGCAAAATGCCTGAGCGCTGCATGCGAGATTTTGAGGATAAGGAGGTGACAGGGCAACTCTGGTTATTGGGTTAGCGTATTGCGTCCGTCCGTACATATCAAGTGACAAGAGGAGAAAAGCATGTCCAAGATCGAGTCAATTTTCCGGCGAGATTCCTGGTTCGCCAAAACGATCGCAGTGATCATCATCTGCGCCATCGTCCTCTCGGCGTGTACAACCCCCACCGCCGCCCCCACCAAGCCCCGCAGGGCGCCGCCCCCGAAGGCAAACCGCTCAAGAAGCTGGGCGTCATCCACTACCTGCAGTCCTGGGAAATGTACGTCATCATGCAGGAAGCCATCGACAAGCTCGCTAAAGAGCAGGGCGTTGAGATCGTCACCGCCGATGGCAATGGCGATGCTGCCAAGCAAATGCCGGCTGTCGAGACCATGATGAACGCCGGCGTGGATGGCATCATCGCAGTCACCGTCGATGGTCCGTCCCTGGAACCCTCCGCCCAGAAGTTGAACGAAAAAGGCATCCCGTTTGTCTCTCTCTTCACCGAAGTGCCCTCCGCCACGGTCAACGTTTATGTCGACGAGTACAAGTATGGCTGCGCCATCGGTACTCTCGCCGGGCAATGGGCGCAGAAGAACTTCCCCGGCGAGGAGATCGAAGCTGCCTTGCTGCGCATGCACGACTATCGCCCCGGCGTCCAGCGCGGCCAGGGTATGCGCGATTGCTTCGCCAAGGAATTCCCCACCGGCAAGATCGTCTCCGACCAGAACTCGGTGGATATGCAAACCGGCATGACAGCGACCGAAACAATCCTGCAGGCTAACCCCAACGTGCGAATCTTCATGGCAGACTCCGATGATACCGGAGCCGTTGGCGCTTACGAAGTGCTCAAGGCGAAGGTGAAAGAGGAAGACTATGACAAATACGCCGTCATCGGCGCCGATGGCACCGGTCAGGGCCTCAAATACCTCAAAGAGGGCGGCATGTTCCGCGGCGATGTGGATGTGTTCCCCTACCAGCTCGGTGAAGACGCCTTCAACATGATCAAGGCGCTCCTCGCCGGCGAGAAAATTGATCAAAAACAATTTGTCAAGTTCCTTCCCGTCGATTAGAGACGGCCATCAAGAAATACAAATAGCCTCGCATCGAGGGGCGGTGCGCTCGCAACGCCCGCCCCGTCACTTGCCCTACGGTGACCCTCACCTGTACTTCGGCGACCTCGTCACCTGCACCATCCAACAAGGATTGCTGGTATGGCTGAAAACTTGCTCGAAATGAAAGGCATCACCAAATACTATCCCGGCGTCGTCGCCCTGGATAAAGTCGACTTCTCCGTCACTGCCCGGCGAAGTTCACGCCCTGCTGGGCGAGAACGGCGCCGGCAAATCTACCTTGATCAAGATCCTGGCGGGCGCTGAGCAGCGCGATGAAGGCGAGATCTGGCTCGATGGGCAAGCCTACGACCAGTACTCCCCCCACGACGCCATTCAAATGGGCATCAGCGTCATTTATCAGGAATTCAACCTCGTCCGCAAATTGTCCATCGAGGAGAACATCTTCCTCGGCAAAGAGTACCGCAACGGCATTTTTACCGATAAGAAAGCCATGATCCAAAAGGCGCGTGAGGTGTTCGAGCCGCTGGGCGGGGAGATCGATCCCAGGGTCAAGGTAGCCGAGCTCAGCGTCGCCTACCAGCAGCTTGTCGAGATTGCCAAGGCTGTCATCAACCGCGCCAAGATCATCGTCATGGATGAGCCTTCCGCTGCCCTGTCGCTGCGCGAGCTTGAGATCTTGTTCAAGCTCATCCGCCGGCTGAAGAGCGAAGGCACCTCCATCATCTACATCTCCCACCGCCTCGAGGAAGTCTTCGAGATCGCCGACCGGGTGTCCGTCTTTCGCGATGGCAAGTATGTGGGTACCCGACTGGTATCGGAGACCAATAAAGACCAGCTCATCAGCATGATGGTCGGTCGCGAGCTATCCGGTGATTACCCACAAAACGAGCAGAAGCGCGATCGAGGTCGTCTTGAAGGCTGTGGGCATCACCAACCGCGAAGCTGCGCGACGTGTCGTTTGAGCTGTATCGCAATGAGATCCTGGGCATCACCGGGCTGGTGGGCGCCGGGCGCACCGAGCTGCTGCGCGCCATTTTCGGCGCCGATCCCTGTTTCGGAGAAATCTACATCCACGGCGAAAAAGCGAGCATCCGCTCTCCCCAGGACGCCATCCGCCATGGCATCTCCTTCTTGCCCGAAGACCGCAAGACCGATGGTATTTTGCTCGAGATGCCCGTGCGCTTCAACATGAGTATCGCTTCGTTGAAAAAATATGCGCCGAATGGCTTTGTCAACCGCTCCAAGGAAAATCGCAACCGTTCAAAAATTTGTGGATGCCATTCGCATCAAAACGCCGGACTTGGAGCAAAAAGCCAAGAATCTCTCCGGCGGCAACCAGCAAAAGGTCATTTTAGGCAAGTGGCTTGCCTGCGAATCCGACATCATTATCTTCGATGAGCCTACGCGGGGCATCGATGTGGGCGCCAAGCAGGAGATCTACCTGTTGATGAACCAGCTCTTGAAGGAGGGCAAGAGCATTATCCTCGTCTCCTCCGAGCTGCCTGAGATTATTGGCATGAGCGACCGGGTATTGGTGATGCACGACGGCGCGATCACCGCCGAGCTGGATAAAAGCGAGCTGACGCAAGAGCTGATCCTGGCGAAAGCATCCTCAGAAGGAGAAGTCGTCGCATGAAGAAAATTAACCTCAGTTATTTGATCAGGAATTATGGCATCGCGCTCGTACTGGTGGTGATTGTTATCATCCTTACCATCCTCAGGCCCAACTTTATCCGGCCCGGAAACCTGATAGAAATCATGCGCCAGGTGTCTTTTATCGGCATTGTCGCCGTGGGCATGACCTTTTGTTTGCTCACCGGAGGCATTGATCTCTCCGTGGGCTCCAATGTCGGCCTGGCTGTCGCCGTGTGCGCCCTCATCATGTCCGGCAGACCCATCCCTCCGGAAGTCACCGGCGGCGTCAATATCAACCCCATCCTGGGCATCGTGGTGGGTATCCTCGCCAGTACGATTGTGGGTGTCTTGAACGGCGTGCTCATCAACGAGGTCAAGATCCCGCCCTTGATCACCACCCTCGCCATGCTCGAGATCGTGCGCGGCGTCATCTACGTCATGACCGGCGCCATGCCCATCTACGAGAACTTCGAAGAATACTTCCGCTTCATCGGGCAGGGCAGCATCGGACCCATCCCCGTACCGGTGATCCTCTTCCTGGTGACGATGATCCTCGGCTCCATCGTGCTCAACAAAACCGTCTACGGGCGCTACGTCTACAGCCTGGGCGGCAACGCCGAGGTCACCCGCCTCTCCGGCATCAACACCAAGAAGATCAGCTACTCCGTCTACATCCTCAGCGGCTTCATCTGCGGCATCGCCGGCATCGCCCTGCTCTCCCGCCTTAACTCCGGCTTGCCGCGCGCTGCCGTAGGCTACGAGTTCGAGGTCATCACCGCCTGCGTCCTGGGCGGCGTCTCCATCGCCGGCGGCGAAGGCAGGCTCTCCGGCGTCTTCTTCGGCGTATTGATCATGGGCATCCTCTTCAACGGGCTCATCCAGCTCAACCTCTCCGAGTTCTACCAGATGATCATCAAAGGCGCCGTGCTGCTGCTCGCCGTCGGCTTCGACACGCTATCCCAGACCCGCCGCCGCCGCCTGACCGACCGCGTCAAGAACATGGCAAAATCCCGCGACAGCTCCTCCGTCGCCGGCTGACCCCGCCCCGCATCCATCGACCCGTGTCGGGGCAGACCGCCCTGGTTCTGCATATCTGAGCCAGGGGTGTCTGCCCCGGGGGCAATCGGACTGTTCAGTTTGTCTCAAGTGACAGTCACTTTCAAAGTGACTGTCACCTGGTCGCTATACAAGAAACCCGTTTTCTGCCAGAAAACGGGTTTCTCTTTTCGTCAATGCCAGCCCCGCCTGCGCCGCAGCAGGACGAGGACCAGCAGCGGTGCAAGAGCCAGCGGAGCCAGGTCGTTGGCGCAGCGCAAGGCGCCGGAGGCTGGGGGCTGTTCACCAGGAGATGTAGATTGGACCGGTTCTATGGTTGGGACTGGTTTATCCTGAACGCTCATCCCCGGCGTGATTGACACCCAACGGTGCCCATCAGTCGTCATGTGGATGCGCCTGGTTGGACGGTTCCATCTCATCCTATTGCCGAACGCTATTTTAAAAAGTGCTGTCGAACTTTCGCCGCAATCTGACGATCCGTCATCTTGTCAACTGTTTCAATACCTTCAATGCGTCCACCGAGGTCGCTTCTTTCAAGGCGTGTTTTCAGTTCGCCCTTTGCGTCACCAGGACCAAATATCATAATTGATTCTGCTATCTATTAGCTCCACCTAACAGCTTCGAGCTGATCCGCCCGGCGACTTTAAGGACGGATGACACATTCTCGTACACCTCAGCGGGCAAAGCCCCTTTGCGCTAACGCCCTTGCCTACTTTACTGCACTGTC
Source organism: uncultured Chloroflexia bacterium (assembly GCA_963702535.1). Classification (GTDB taxonomy): domain Bacteria; phylum Chloroflexota; class Anaerolineae; order Anaerolineales; family UBA4823; genus CAVPDG01. The sequence continues at coordinate 541,106 of CAVPDG010000024.1, forward strand.
CGACCACCGTCAATTAAGATCAGCTGCGCCGGTGATAAAGCTACTCGCCTCGCTGGCGAGAAAGACAATTAGTCCGCCAATTTCATCCGGGGTTGCCCAGCGTCGCAATGGTATTCCGCTAATAAAGTCTGCATAAGCCTTCGGGTCTTGTTTCAACGATTCCAGGTCACTCGCCTCGGTGGCGAACGGCCCCGGCAAGATACAATTGACGGTGATGCCGTAGGGTCCCCACTCCAGCGCTAGCGTACAGAGTCATCTGCAACAGTGCAGCCTTGCTACTTGCATAAGGCGTCATGCCTGGGAAAGTTGAGACCGCTGCTGTTGAAGAAACATTGATCACTCTTCCATAGCGTCGCTCTTTGAGGTGATGGGTCACGGCTTTACATAGTAACCACGGACCAATGAGATTCGTGTCATGAACCTCGCGGAACTCTTCCAGCGATAAGTCCTCAATGGGTCTTTGCTTGTTAATGGCAGCATTGTTAACCACAATATCGATTTGCCCAAAGTCGTTCAGCACTCCTTCGACAAGCGCCGTGATCTGCCCTGGCACAGTCATATCACAAAGATAGCCATAGCACGTTTTTCCGGTGGACATCTGAATCTCAAGCGCCACAGCCTGTGCTTGTTCTGTCTTTCGGCTCACGACAGCCACTTGAGCGCCTGCTTCAGCCAGCGCGAGAGACATCGCTTTCCCCAATCCACGGTTGCTGCCGGTCACAATGGCAACGCGGTTCTCCAGGCGAAAACGGTCGAAAATGGCCATGAAGGTTACTCCTTGTCATCACAGTCTTGGGATGCTATATGGAACGGCACAAAAGCATAACCGCCTAACGGTGTGGCTCAGCGGCAGCGGCGTAATAGTCAAACTACAATCTCATTATCGCGCCATTTCTGGTAAAACGCGCCCCGTTTGTGAGCATCGCATCCAGGAGAAGTAAGAGCAGAGAGCGGCGGATTGCTTCCGCTCGACCCTTCAACCAGTCAGCCCGTACGGTCCTGAGATAAATCTCCTGGCTTTCATGTGGGTTGAGCCTGCGAAACCCAACGCCCCTCACCTTCCATAATCCCGCCAATCCACCATTTGCGATGGATTGCTGGCAATAGATATAAAAAACGCCCGGTGAGAGCCGGGCGCTAGATGATACGGGATCAGAGATGGATGTTTACACTAAACATGTTCCGCAACAGCGTATACCATAGCCTTCTTGGGGCTGATGACCGCCTGGTGTTCCAGAGTTGTACTCCGCACATAAGAATTGCACGAGGCACAATGATATTGATAAAGAAGTACTTCTTCCTTTCCTTTAGGGCCGTTAATGGTAAGCATAGCAAGAGATAGGTCCAATTCTTTCATGCTATTACAGCTCGGACACAGTCCAATACTCTTATGCATCATTTGCTCCTTCTCCGACCCCATCCAATTCCGCACAAATAATCGTGCTTACGAGAGCGAGTAGATATCAGAGCTTATTCGTATTGTTACTCTCAATTTTGTGGGTTAGGATAAGCATAGCAGGTTATTCGCCAATTGTCTAGTCAAATTGGTTAAGGGTTTCCTATCGTTGCCTTGCATAATTGACAGGTTACAGATCAGCATCACACAACCATCACACCGGAGCTCACCATGTGGAGTTGAAAAAGCACTGGTCAGGATTGCCTCCTTTTTTGATAGTGGATTTTGTCTATGGCTGCCTAACGTATGGAGTTAACCGGCAATGCCGACTGCGGCGCGCTGGAAGGGGACGAGAAATCGAGATGAAAGAAGCAGTAAGCTGCCAGTGGAGGCAGCGTCCGAGTTGAACGATTGGTTAGGCACGTGCCGCCATTCGATCAAGGATGATATCCGCTACACGGGAGCTTGCAGGAATTAGCGGATGAATTACCGACACATGCACGACATCGGTTATCCAGTCTGCCTGCAACTCTGATTCTGAGACTACGCCGTCATTGCGCTCATATCCGAACGGGCTATGTTTGCCGTAGAACCCTAGAATCGAGAATGTGGTGGTTTGAACGTTGATGGGACTGATAGCTTTCATTCTCAGGCTTGAGGCGAGTAACTGACCACAATCTCCAGTGATTGCCCGATAAATGAAGCGTTTTCGCAGCTTCTTGACTAGAATCGCAGGCAGAACAGGGGAACCCAACAGGAATAGATGTTTTGGCGGATTTGTCCCGTGAGGGAACTCCTGGAGGGCACTTCTTAGCAAAACCCCACCTAATGAGTGCCCAACTAAAACATAGTCTCCCTGTGATGCCATCTGGATAATCCGAACCCGGAGACGATTTTGGATTGCGTCAAAGTCATTGAACGCAGTCGAATAACAAAAAACGCTTACCGCGTATCCATTAGCTTCAACCGAAACAGGATGGGCATTCCGAAATTGGGGTTCTGCCCATGCCATGAACGAAAAGAACGTGCATTGAACTCTCCTTGGTGCTAACGGCCTCGAGCTAAGCTGCCCGGCGGAAGTGGGCAGACCTCCCACCGATTGTCGCGCAGGCTGGCGGGCCAGGCGCCCCACCCTATCCGCCAGCCCGCCGGGTCAGCTTCTGCGAGTTGTTGGGCTGCCAACGAACAGCCAACTGCTTCAGTGACGAGGCGATGAGAGCGTGGTGGGGCTTATGCGCTCCGCCTGGCAAACCATTGACCAGCCGTCACACCGGAACCAAACCCTAGCACGAAGAAGCCGATCTTGGCCACCAACGAGACGTCTGCCCAGAACACGAGCGAGAAGGCAACCGCAAGAACAAAGAACAGGATCGAGAGACCAATCAGAACGTTGTTTGACTTCATCGTAGAATCTCCTCTGTGAGACTGCAACCAGGCGAGATGTCTGACCGGGCAGCCCAAGGTTAGGCTCAGGCGCAGCAGCGATGCCTGCAAGGTACCTTCCCGTTATCGCGCCATTTCCGGTAAAACGCACCCCGTTTGCAAGCGGCGAAGCCGCTGTCCGCTGCGCAGGTGTTAGGCAGCTGCTTCACGCATTCAAGCTGGCCGGCGACGGTTGCGAATGAACATGGCAACCGAGCCGACTGCGCCAACGCTGAAGGCCGCAGAGCAGATCATAGCGATGATTATGCTCAAGGCATTGGCGACGGGGCTCTCCAGCAGACCCTGGAGCGCACCTGCGGTTGCCGGATCCTGGGCAGCAGTATCGAGAATGATGTTCAGAATGATGTAGAGAACAAAACCGAGTATCGATGCGAAGAGGAGGAATATGAACTTCCTTGCGGTTCTCCAGGGGTGGACGAATGCAAGGACAAAGGCAGTGGCCGCAAGAAAGGCTAAAATGATACCGGGCAGATTATCGTCGATACCTGCAGCGACAGCGGCAATTGCCAGCAAGCCACAGATCGCCAGGAGGATAAGCGTCATTTTTCTGTTGTGTGGAGTAGAAAAAGCACTGGTCAGGATTGCCTCTTTTTTGATAGTGGATTTTGTCTATGGCTACCCAACGGTTTGGCTCAGCGGTAGGGGCGGCGCGGACATGGTCTCTCACTATTATCGCGCCATTTCCGGTTAAAGGCGCGCCGTTTGAGAGCGGCGTACGTAACCGCTAGAGGGGATGTTGGGGCGCTTCTTAGATAGGCATATCAACAGAGACGCTAAACATTAGATGGTCATAAAAAATAAGAACCCAGAAATCATTGTTCGGCTCTTGTATCACCCCATAGACAAAATACGGGCGAAACTCTAAACCTTTTTCCATCGGGAGTGTATCGCTTGGTTGCGGTACAAACTGTGGATATATCCATACATTGTAAATTGCCGCATTACTTATTCTGGCTTTGTTCTGCCGATAGAAAAGCCCTTTTACAACCCGAATAAGCCATGCATTGAGTTCATCGTAATCGAAATAGAATTCGAGGCGGGGATTTCCTTTGTCATCCATGAGGGTGGATGTTCTTTGGTGTAAGAGAGTATTACCTCCCGCCACTTTCGGCTTCTGAGCACCTCTCTCCGAGCAGTTTGGCCAACGCCGGCAGATTTTTCACCTGCCAGTATCGCGAAAAAAATTCGCATTCTTTCATCAAGCTGTTGATATTCTTCGTTACATCGTTTACAGCACGGGATAGTTATCAAATTGGGAGGCTTATCTTGTGGGAAAATACAATCCGGCGGAACGTGATCTCTGCTCTTGTTCCTGTTTTTTATCAGCTCCTCACCACAAAGATAGCACTGCTTCACAGGCATAGTACATTCTTTCGTTTTCTACGTGAGCGGCCTCACCCCCAAAATTCTTATACGCATTAGGCTGCAAATTGAAAGACACACCTCAATTATCGCGCCATTTCTGGTAAAACGCACCCCGTTTGCAAGCGGCGGATTTCTTCGGCTCGACCCTGCAAACCTGTCGACGGTCACTCGTGGCGGCGCTCTCAGCCCGTCCTGAACGCAGTTATGGATCGCTTCTCAGCGTCGCACTGTCCTCTGCACGAGTACCGTGATTTTATCATTCCTGGGAGGTGGTCTGTTTTTCGTTGTTAATTCTTAATGTGCACCACTGCGATGTGGGGCATTTTTCGATGTTAAAACGGGACACTTTTCGCTTGACAAAAACATTTTACTGCCGTAATTGACAATCAAGGCTAGCGTCGACAATGCTGACAATTCACAAAGATACATAAATTCTCATCCCCCTACAATTTTTGAACAAAGCAACAATAACCGCAATCACTGCCAGCAATCCAGCCGCATGCC
>CAVPDG010000025.1:0-304555 GCA_963702535.1 uncultured Chloroflexia bacterium
CATCGTCAGATTTGGCAGTTTCTCGCCAAAGCCTGCAAGCGCGGCTGCCGTAGGAATAGCAATAAGCATATCGTCTACCAAACCGATTTTATCCTTGTACTTTGGATCGAGCAAATCTAAGAAGGTGTTCGGATCGGCTTCGTCGGCGTTGTATGTCAATGTATAGGGCCCCCAGGTGAATGGTATGCCATATGCCTTAGCCTCTTCACCCAAGGAGATCCATCTTCCCTCCACATCGGCATAATCTTCCAGTAATTAGCTAGGAGGTCGACCTCAAGCGGGGTAAGGATTTCCAATTCGAGGTACAAATCGTCATACCCCTGGTTATAGGTGATCCGATCGTATCCTACGCCGGCGCTCCCAACTAATTTTAACCTGTGTGTCCTTCCATGCTCCCGATATAGGTGGAGTTCATCGTGACGCCATGCTCTTTGCGCCAGGCTTCAGTTTCTGCCTGGAGATCATATCCTTCCCAACTAAGGAAATCGATCGCCCCACCGATTTGATCATTCGAGATACTTTCCACGGTTTCCGCGGCGGGTATCCCAGGATTACATGCTGCAAGCAAGGGACCAATGCTCAGGGCCGCCCCGGCGACGCCCATCAGCTTGATAAAATCTCTGCGGCTCGATTTACATCTGGTTAGAGGTGAACCCAATATACAATTCGAGATTTTAGGGCTTGTCATTTCACATCCTCCTCTTCCATAGATTGAACCAGTGTGCGCTAAAAGTGTAAATGAGGCTTTATTGTGGCAATTATTGTATTGTTGAGAGCTGTGCGAACCTAGGAAATAATCCTTTACCGATTGCGACGTACTCTCGATAAAGTGCGTCGTAGAGCGATCCGCTTCTATCAGCTCGTGGTTCCACAATTCGACTGATGTGGACCAGGTGCTCAACCAAATCAAGGTCAGGATAATAGCCCAGGCCAACAGCAACGGTCAAAGCCACGCCAATACTGCCGGCTTCGTGAGGCCATTCGACGACTTGCAGCGTCCGTCCGGTTACGTCACACATAATTTAAATCCAAGTTTGGCTCGTACACGACCTTCAGTGTGATGGCATTGATGGCTTTTATTTTTAACAGCCCGGTTTGCTCCATCTCATCGATCATCCAGCGGTAAAAAAACGATACACCTTCCAAAATAGCACGAGCCATGTGTGCCTTCGTTGTGGCTGAAGGCCAGGCCTACAAAAGCTCATCTGGCATAATGCTCTACTCCGAGGTCACATCGCTCTCCCGAGAGCCATGGCAAGAAAAGAAGCTTACCGGCCCCCGGTTCTATTCCTGAAGCCATGTTTGGTAAGCAGCTCGTATGCGCTAATTCTCTGCTTCCTGGCTTGCTTAATCTCTTCTTTACACAAGCGATCACGAAACCACATAAAAGAGCCACCGGCTGTATCCAAGTCGGCCGACAGTATCCAGCGATCCGGATCGACATGATTGAGAGCCCAGAAGGGTTGAGCTGGATTATTGATCAATTGATTACTAGAGACTGCAATCCAGCATCCTGTGCCGATGTAAAGATTTGCCATACCTTCGGTGACAGTCCCCGCGCAAGACTTCGGCTGACGCCGACATCCCCAGCGCACATCACTACAGGCGTACCTGGAATTAATCCCATAGCTTTGGCAGGCTTCGGGGAGATTCCTCCAATAATATCGAGACATGGATACGTTTCCGGGAGCATTTCAAGGGGGATATCCGAGTGCGGCACACGCATTTGCCGACCATTTCTTGGTCTTGAGATCAAAGAGCATGAATACGCTGGCGCCGTGCCAATCAATCGCACACTTTCCAGTTAGTTGATAAAGAATATATTCTTTACAATCGATGAGCTTATACGTTCGTCGCCAGAGTTCTGGATGTGTATCCTTGAGCCAGAGGATCTTTGGAATAGTATCCTTGGCTCTGGGTATATTTCCGGTCCATTCGTAAAGTTTATCTCCCCCCACCTCCTGCAACAGCCGGTCCGCCTGGTCTACCGCCCGCAAATCCATCCAGGTGATCATGTTTGTCAGTGGCTTGAAATTCTGATCAACGAGGATCAAATCGAACATCTGGGCGCCGATCCCTATACCCACAACCTCGCTTGGCTCAACACCTGTATCCCTTACAAGTTTTTTCGTAGTGCGAACCACAGTTTTCCAGAGCATATCAGGGTCTTGTTCGGATAAGCCCGGAGCAGGATAGATCATCGAATAAGGGGCGTAACAAGAGGCAATAATTCGGCCCTTGGATATCCGTAAGAACAGCTTTATCTCCGGCGGATCCGACGTCGTGAGAGATAATATATTTTCGTGAAGAAGGCGACAACTTCGGCCTCCAGTTGAGAAAATCGCATTACCTAATATTTATCAACCCCAAGCTGTTTTTTAACATCATGCTAATCGGGTTCAACGGGAAGCTCATAGACAAACCGGCTTCGGTCTCCCACGATGGATATCCTTGGCGTATTCGATTGGCTCCCCGGTAGCATCATAAGTAAGTCTCTCAACCAGCATCAAGGGGGAACCGATGGGTCCCTCCAGAACCTGGGCTTCGAATTCGCTGGCAGCAACTGGCTCAAGCGTCTGCCCTAGATATCCTACCAAATGAGACGTTATAGACGTCTCTCCAGATGTGGTAGAGGGATTGATTTCCTAAATCATACAACTCAATCTGGGGAGCAACGGTAAACAGGGAAATAACATCTTTCGAGAACCATGGGGACTTTATTCCCAAACCTTAACCTGACCAGTAGGTGGACTCTTTCAGCGAGCCCCAAATGTAAGAAATGCGCAAGCTTTTTATCTGCCATCGATCTGCATGAACTGGAGGATTTTTCCACCTGGCTTAATCCCCTTGCTCAAAGAGCTTTCTGTAAAACTGAGCAGCAGGCTGATATCATGCTCGACTTTAGGTTCGGCAACATATGAACCTTTTCCCTGAATACGCATGATCATACCCTCAGAAACCAGGGAGGAGGGGGCGTGTCTTGCACCGTCATGCGGCTAACGCCAAACTTCTCGCTGAGCTCCCTTTTCTGTGGGGATTAAATCCCCAGGAGCAAGCCTATTTGTTTCAATCCAATCGATCAAGTAATCCTGGATCTGAATGTATTTCGGTGCGTAGGCAAACATAAATCCACTGGTTAACTCGTTGTCTATACCAAGAAAATAATAGCATAAGAAAACATTCATGTCAAATTATTGTTCACGCGCCAAAGTGATGGGATGGTCACGCTGTTCCCTGAATAGCCAAAGGCAACACCCGATGTTTCTGCCAGTACAAATCCCAACCGCCGTTGAGCATCAAGGTTCGCAAAGCCGCCAAGGCGTCACTGGTCTGTTCGCTCCAGTGCATACCCTGATGCTTCTGTCTGCGTGCGACGATCAGGTCATTGCCCTTTTCGACGTGGGCGCTGCCGATGTACTGTCGCTGGGCGTGGCGCTCCCGGTAGTTAGGAATAAACGCCTGACGCTTTTGCAGGTATTGGATCAACTCGTCGAGTTTTTCGAGGTTCTTGGCCTGCGGGCGGTATTCTTCCAGGATATCCAGCGCATCCTGCACCTGGCCGCCCCAGAGATGAATGAGCAGCAAGCCCAACAACTCGGCTTTGGCCTTTCGGCCGCGGCAGATCAGGCTGGTCAGGTCGTAACACTTCTTGCGGCAGTGATACCAGTCCAGGATCAGAGCTGCCATGGGCCAGGTTGCCAGATGTTCCTGGAAGAAACGGAGGATCCAGCGGGCGCCGTCCCCCAGCAAAAGGACTTTGGTCTGCACACCGCCGCCACACAGCAGCAACAAGAGCAACAACTGGCGCAAAACCATCTCGACACCACCGCTCAGGTAGCGGTAGCCTTCTGCGGTACGTACGTAAGCGGTCCCCAGTTGCAGGAAACGCCGCTTTTCGGGCCGACGCACGACGATTTCATCCACGCTCGCGACCACTTCTCCAGGCTGAACTTGAGGCCCCAAATGGCGCAAGGCTGCGGCCTCCAGCGTCGCTTCGGCTTGCCGGGCTTGCACTACCCGCTCCCAATCGCTGGCGCTAATCCCTTCTGGGGGTTGTGGGTCGGGCTGGGCCAGGGCCGTTTCGACCGCCTGGTTCAGTTCCACCGCCCAGGCCGCCGGTCGGCGCGGTTCTTTGGCTGTCTGCAACTGCGCTTTCAACCCGTCCAGGCTGGCCTGCTTTTCCAGGGCTTCCACCTCGGCTTGCTCGGCCTGACGAATGACTTGCCCGTGCCGACAAACCCAGCGGCGCAACTGCGTTTCCGACATCACTTGCGGGTCATGCGCCATCCAGCTCAACAAGCGCTGGCTGGTGCCGAAGGGCAAGTCTTGAGGCAGCAAGCATACCCATTCCTGCAAGCCCCGCGTCGTCACCTGTCCTTCATGTTCCGGCAAGCCCACATTGCCCGGCAAGCTGTGCTGCTCTGCCCCAGGCAGGTAACACACCTGGCGCGGCAGATACACCACACCCAGACGGCTGGCCACTTTCAACGGGTCATATCCGTCGCCAAGCGTCGCACCAGCTTGCTCCTGGCGAAAACGCTTCACCAGCAAGTCGTCCGTCAGGCGCCATTGTTCGACCATCAGATGGCGCATGGCTTCCCATCCCACTTCGGTCACGGTGCTTTCCAATCCGTCCAAATAATGCTCTGGCGCCATATCGTTCAGGTTGATCACCGGCATGGCTTGGCGCCACACTTCGGTGAGGGTTTCAGGGTTGTCAAGATCGTCGATCTTCGCTATCATCAGTATCAGTTGGCTCATATGGGTCTCCCGATGATCGCCTTCCGGCGGTGTAGAGACATCGAGGATACTTGCATGAGCCAATTTTCATCAAGGGCGCGTCCCATCGGTTTGGCACGCTAATAATTAATTTATTCTCCGTGTTTGTAACATCAGCGGTTTGTGTATAGCATGGCTCCCCCTTAGTGTATTATATTGGAACGTAGCAGATGTCAGCGCTCCATGCCTAAACCAGATTATCTACCGGAAATACCGCAATAAGCAGCCGAGCATTCTTTCGGTGCCGAATGTGGAGCTCATCAACGAAATCAGCATCTTGGACTCCTCTTGTTTGTGGGTCTCGGTAATAGACAACGACTTTATCCGTACTGCAAATGACCGTCGAAGCGGCTGCTCCTGCTGCCTTGCATATCTCGGTTAGCTCTTCAAGGTTATGGACCAAAACCGGGCTTTGATACTCAATGGTTTTCATTCTGAGAACTGGTGGTTTTCTACTGCTAGTGGCTCTCATCGTGGACAGTAACGCGCATGAACAAATCCTCACGCAGGCATCGCAACTTGTGGCCCGAGCCATTTGAAATAATGACGAATGCAGGGCAGGAGGTATAGGCAACGAACAATACCTCGGTATAGGTTGCTCGATCACCATCTTGGCTTCTCTCCAGTCGAGAATATCTCTGGCCTTCAACCAATGTCTGCGGACGAAGATAGGGCTGTTGAGTTGACATGGCAACATCCCCCATCAATACTTGAAGTGATAATCATCATGGGGCGGTTTGTAGTCGATAATATCTTTGCTGGGTGGGGGCGAAGAGTTTGTTCCGGCGTCGGAAATCAAACCGACCAGCTTGTTGAGCACTCGCCAGATGACGAAGAGCAACACCCACTGTCCCACCAGTACGCCAAGTAAGAACGCAGTTCCGATATCCATTTTGCACACCTCGTGTAAGAAAGTAGATTCTCCTTTTGAGAGTATTCACAGGGTATCAAAGATGGAACACAAAAACAATCCCCCCACAGGTGAAAAATGGGGGGATTAATGGGTTAACCCGATGGGTGAGCCAGGGGTGGGCGCAAACCCAGAGAATACACCAGACCTACCGTTCTTTGTTTCTAATTGTTACAGAAAGAGTGACACACAAACAAAGAGACTATCGATTTTTGGGAAATGTAAAAACGCCGATTACGTGCTATAGTATTTATAGCGTTCACCGTTATATATCACTCGATAGACAGAAGGGAGGGAGCTATGCGGAGGATCCTGCTGGCTATGGCGCTGCTGGTCGGGCTGGTGGCAGGGATCACGCTGCACGGCTACTGGTATTCCACCACTGTGATCCAGAAATACATCGCCCGCTGCGGGGCGCACCCCACGCTGGACCAGGCCATCACATCCGATATGCGTCACAATGGGTATGATCCGGGCTGGTTCGAGGAGTACATCAAGGCCCAGAACAGGGACGATGTGCCCTACACCTGGTACGTGATCTACAGGGTGAAGCCGGAGTTCAAGACGGCGGTCGACCAGGTGCCCCGGCCGCGCACTGCCTGCGGGGGCAGTTTCTACGAGCACACCCGCCAGGGCTGGGTGGGGATGCCGGAGCATGCATTGAACGCGTTTGGCTACCTGGACTTCTGGATGAAGGTGTTCAGACTGTATGGGGGGTGAGGGCAGGTATGCGCCTCTACTCCGATCCTGGAAAGGGTGAAGGGAGAGGGGTAATCGGGTAGAGGGGCATATTCTGACTCTGTTTTGGATGAAAGCAGGCTTGACCCAGGGTGATGTGACCACAAGCTCGGGAACCACCAGTCGTATGTGTCTAAATGCAAATCGGTGGAAAGACGCGCAGATTTCGTCGAGTTGTTGGATTTTGCCACGCTTTACAGTAAACCCATCGATTATTTCATGCCGTAATGGGTCCGGGCATGAATAACCCACCCCATACTTCCTAAAAACCTTCGGCTGCTTTACCTCCGGTTACATTTCTCTCTCAGCCACAATTGACCTGTCTCCTAGTCCTGATCCTAACATAAGCATTGGATCAGTTTTTGGGGGGCAGGTCACTTCCTCCTTTCCTCCTATACGTTCGTGTCAACATCCCACAGGGGCAGGCAAGTTCGCATCGCCGGCACCACTTAATGCGTCCCTTTGTTTGGGATTTTCCCTCTTCCGCAACATGTGATGGATACATTTCTGATAGAAACCCTTCGTCGACAGTTATGCCAGAAATCCTCCAGATCATGATCCATCTGAATGCTACACTTAGCCCTGCTGAAGAATCCGTCACGCCCAGGAAGAGCGCACATTCCCGTTTCGACTGGTGAAAGGATGATCCTGTCAAACGCATCCTGGGGACATGCCTTCCGACAGAATTCCTGACAGCTGTCACATGGATTAAAATCGACGGGGCCAGTAGGCCTCAACTCCGCTTCCAGCAGCATGGCACGAAGACGAACCCGGGGTCCAAGCTCTGGGGTAATCAGGATATTGTTCTTGCCGATACAACCAAGTCCGCCCATTACCGCCGCGTCCTTGAGGTATAGTCCACCTTCCTCGACCCAGTAAGGCATTCTTTGGGCCTTGATACCCCATTTTTCTTCAATCCATGCGGATAATTCCTCATTGATGCTTGCCAGAAGCCGGTTTCCAGGGGTGTTTCCAGATGCAGAAGACCAGTCAAGTTCGGGTTTATCCTGTGGATGGGAAACGGCGATAACCAAAGCTGACTTGGCATTCGCAGGCCAATTGATCTCATTAAAGTCCATTCTCCGCTCAAACGAGTGGACTCCATCGATCTTTGTGCCGAATTTGCTCAGCATTTCGTGGGAGGGTGACTCTCTGAGGAGTTCGACACTCGCGATGCCTGCCATTGTAGCTCCCATTTCCTTGGCCTTTTCTATGATCTGTATTCCTGTGCCTGATGTCACCTATGATCCTCCTCGTTTCACTCACTACGTTTCCCGCAAACAGAAATCCCTTTTCCTGACGTGATATTTCATCGTTTGACTACCGTTCCATCTCTGGATTTCAGGATCCTTAATCCTACCTGTTAGTTTTCATCCATATGCTCAGCTGGACCATGATGTCGGTGGCCTATCGATATAAGGATTGATGTGACGGCCAGAACCTATGCCGAATCCCGGTTCGACTGCGCCGACACATCAAGCCGAGTTGAGCTAAGTCTTCTAAGCAACGATACTACCTGAAGAAAGTTGTCAATATCGGTGGAAGGTTCGCTCAGGGCAGCTCCTTCACCGGTTCCACCATGCGGAAACCTAACTGCTGCCACATGCTGAGCTGGTCTTCTGTTCCCCACCACTCGACAATCTTGCCATTTTCCAGGCGCAGGATGTTGCACTCGGTCCACACGGCTGATTGATGGTAGATGGCGTTGGTGCCGGTGTTGGTGGCGAAGTATGCCACCAGGTCTCCAGATGCAAGGATCTGGTTGATCTCTATTTGAAGATCGGGCATCTCCTCCAATAAATAATGTCGCCAAATATCGCGGAACTCAGCCACGGGGCTGTCGAAACCCTCGACCCGGCCGCGCACAATGGTAACTTCAAGGGATTCCCCATCACGGAGAAGGGTGAGAGTCAATTCGGTACCCAGCTTGCCTTGCCCCCATAGCCCAGTTCGTAAATGGTCGAAGCCATCCCATGTGTCATTGGCGTCGCTGGCACTCAGCACGATATCCCCCGTCTGCACCTTCCCGGCCGTCGGGCCATTGGCGGCCACTCTCTTGATTACTACTCGCTCGCCGGAGCTATCATCATAAGAGATACCCAGCCCTACATAAGGCGGAGAATAAAATACGCACTGCTCGCTGTAGTAATCGTAGATGCGGTCCAGGTGTTTGGCGTTGAATATCTGCTCGATGCAATCTTGAACGATGTGAACATTTTTATTTTCCATCGCAGACCTCCTGATCGGTATAATGGTTGAAAAAAGTTACCGCTGGCGACCGGCCAGCGGCATGAATGAAGCGGCTATACAGCACAGATTGAGGCTCAACTCGTAAGTTCTTGAGATATCCTCAGTAGGTGCTTTCAATTTACAATAATATGATGCCAAAGTCAAGCATGAATTTTCGTGGTTTTTGTAACATACGCGGGTGGTAAGTTGCTAAACTCCACTTGGCGCAAAATATTCGAACACGATAAAGCGTCAACACGCCATATTTAAATCAAACTTTCAGCTGGAAATTCCGCAATAAGCAACCGCGCATTCTTTCGGTGCCGAATGTGGAGCTCATCTTGGGCTTATGGGGGGGGTGGTAGTCTTTGCCTTTGAAGCATCGTTATACCCCCGTAAATCCCTTTTCAACTTCGCGCCACAATCCCGCAATCCTTTCTCAATCCAGATATCTCCGTTTTCTTCTGTCAAACGGCTATTATTATCGCTCTAGAAGGCGAAATACGGGCTTTCCGCTTGCTTCTTAGGCCACTTTTGTGGCTGAAGAGCAATATTCTTCAGATTTTTCCCCTGGTAGCATTGGTGATTTGCGATACCCCCGATGCAAAATCTCGCGTTTATTTGTCCAACTTTGTCCAAAGCTCATCTGGCAATGATGATTGGCCGATCGTCTCAGCCTGTGTGATATTGGATTGCACATGCTGCCGCAGTGGGCCAGTGAGGATTTCTTTGGTTCGTTGGTCATTTCCTTTGCTATGTGCCATGACTTGTTTGTATAGTTCATCAACCCTTTTATTGAGAGCTATGAAGATTTTCAAACGGTCTTTCGGGTTTGTGTCCGGTGCTAATAAATCTTGGATCAATTTGGCAGTCGCATTGAGTTGACTAGATAGGATCATTCCTAACTCAATAATCTCGCTCTCTCTTATCTTCTGCTGTATATCGATAAAGTATTCAGGGTGATTTGAGATGATGTAATAGAAAGTGCTCCTGGGCATACCGACTTTATCGCATGCGTCAATGATGGTCATTCCTTTGTTCGTGTTCTTGATGACCTCGAGTGCCATGATGTTGCGAGCATTTTTAGCAGGAGTGTCCATAGCAATGATTCTAACATGAGCAAGAACGGTTATGCTTAGTTATCACTCGAGGGGAGTAGATAGATTTGTGGGCTCGCCATTCCAGCAAACCTCTTCGAGGCGGACAGGACAAACCCACGGAATTTGCCACTCTCTAAAAATGACCCAACCACCAGCCGTAGCCGGTCTCTTCATCACTGGGTGGTTTGGTCTTGCTCTGGATGTGTCTCGAGTATGTCGGATTGTATATTGAGCTCGTCAATCCACCACTCGAGGTAGTCCCCTGGTTCTTCGGGTTATGCCCATCCTCCATGTGCTGCTCGTTCTCGAGCCATCTCGATGAGGCTTGCCTCTATCTCAGCCAGCTGTAGTATTTCATTGATACGATGTTCTTTATCAACATACAACCTCATTTCATTTTGGATCGTCTGGATCGTCAGGCCCCATAGGGGCAATCAGGGTAATGAGTAGTATGGCGATAAAAAGAAACAGGGCTCCGGAACCAAAGACTATCTCCATTTCAGTCCTCCGTTTCTAGTTCATAGACCACAACATAACTTCACCGATATTCGGGTCTGGTATCAAGCGAGGTACTTTGCACCTGTACCATTCGCCTTAGAGTTACCCAAAGCGTGTGATGTTGAAAAAATCCACGGGTATGAGCTTCCGCCGATGGTTGCACTCTTTTCCAAGTGCTCCGCATTCTGGGCAGCATGAGACATCCAGAAGGGTCTTTCTCGACTAAATGCAGATAAAACACGCCTGCACCCATTTTTGAGTAATTCTGAGGGTTTTGATACCTGGTCATCGATCATCGTCTTATTCCCACTAGATACGAAAATGATGATGCGCTGAATGTATTATATATCAGTCGTAATATCCCGGTAGGGCAATCGCATCTAAATTCGAACGTAGATAAAACTGCTCACAGGTTGTCGTTCTGAAACCCTGTGATCTTCCAGTACTGAAGAACCCCTATAATTAAGTCTTGGGTATTACTTTTTAGTGAGATATACGCGAGAGATGCCGGCGGGCGAGCCAGGCATTGACCAACATCAAGAGAGCAAGGACAATTAAAAATATGAACCCGACCAGATTTACATTTTGTGTGCTTTCCGGCAGTCCGTAATAAGCACCGAAATCCCAGGTGGCCTCATTGATGGCGGAGAGAACGGTCGCTACAAACAGCCCAGCCAGCAATGCCAGGACCCGGGTCAATGGCAATACGGCGCGGAAATAACCCCAGGCGCCCAGACTGATGGCGAGCGTAGTGGCAGCGATAAAAACCAACACATACGGGTGATGATTTGAGTCGTAGAGCATGTACGTTCCCCCATACAGGATATAAAGCGCTAAGGAGGGCAGCGTCCAATCATCCATTATCCCGGCAAAACAAGCACGCAGCGGCTGCCAGGAGCGCCGGATCAAGATGGCGACCAGGAATACGCCCAGAAAAGGCAGCCAGATTTTCCAGCCGATCGAATAGCCGTAAAATCCCATACTCGACCACCACCAGACAAAAAAGATCGCCCAACCCAGGTAAGAATACGTCCACCTGGGCGAAGCCATCAGGATGCCCGCTGCCAGGCCGATCAGGATGAGCCAGTTGAAGACCAGGTACGGGTGGATGAAGAGCACCTGCCATAAGGGCAGATTGGCAGGCGCGGTTTGAAAATACGGCATCCTGAGGGCCAGGACGCTGATCCCAAACAAGAGAAAAGGCAACGCAGCGATTCCTGCCTGGACAACCGAGAGCGGTCCCGCTCCATCACGACGCCTATTTGAATTCGCATTCACCAATTCCACCCTCCCCTTGAGCAGGTGTACCCTCCACTGGGTAATCGCTGCCCAAGCCCAATCCCACAACACAGAAATCCACAGGCGCGCCACGCCGCCGCTTCCGGAATCCTGGTAGACCTCGCAGCACAGGGAGCGAAAAACCTGGGCCATCTCATCTGCGAATCGCTCCCGAAACTCGGCCGGGTATCCCCTGAGCAGCACCCGATAAACCCGGTCAGAATATGTCAGCAACGACGAACGCCTCACCGCTCCTCCCCCTCCACCAGCAAGCCGTGCTTCTGCGCCAGGCGCACCCACCCCGCCAGACGTCTAGCTTCCAGGTTGGCGATCTTTTCACCAATTCCGGTCAGCCGGTAATAACGCCTGCGCTCGTCATCCAGCAATGGGTCGGGGCGCTCACGCAGCTCCTCGATCCAGCCATCCTCCAGCATGCGCTTGAGCAGGTTGTACAGCGTACCTGGCAGCAGCTTCAGCGCGCCATCCGATCCCAGGGATACTTCACGCAGGATGGCGTAGCCATGTTTGTCCCCATCTTTTAGCGCCAGCAGGATGGAAAACGCCGCCGGGGAGAGCGGCAGTCGCTCACGAAGGTCAGAATCATCAGGAGCCATACTATATTTATCCTAAATATATTTACACATAGAATAGCACAAATTAATTCAAAAGTCAAGCGCGAAAAACCGTCGTTAATATCGATGACATCCTCTATCGCACTCTTAATTTTAGATGCGATCGCCCTGAATATCCCAGCCTTACAATTGCATTCCTCGAGAAAGCAGCATCAATGGCAAGTTGCAGATGAAGTAATCGAGTATAGACAAAAGCGGTTGTGAACCATGGATTTGGAATGAATTTGTGGAAGATTGGCCGAGAGAGATCGCCAAGTATCAGAACGATACAGTTGCAAGAGCCATGAAGGCCGAGCAACTGGTAAAGATCAATCGACTCCGTACCCTGGCGGCAAAAGGCAAGATGGCTGCTATAGCGGACTGGTCAGATGACTTCCTGGACTCGGACGAGAAACTAGTGCTCTTCAGTCACTCCATACCAGAGCCTTGAAGTCACAGGAGAAACCAAGGTCGTAGAAGGAAAACTTGTCGCAATCCTCGTGGTTAAAAAAGAACAAAAGATATGTTGCACAACATACGATGCCGGTGGCAAGATATGGATGCACCCACCTGATTGGCCCTATGTGGCTGTCCCTGGGGATGTTACCCTCTTTGATCCCGAGAAGTTTATCCGTCGTAAATAGTGCAAAACCTTCCGATCGGAAGGTTTTGCAGAGAGGAGAAATCAATGTCAGTCCAAGTAATGTCATGGGTCCACCACACACAGAACACTATAACACGAGCCATTGGGCCACAGAAATTACTCAGGGCCATGCTAAACCCAGACAACTATGCGAGATGGCTCGAGTTCCGAGATAATGCGTTGTACAACACGAGACAAACGAAAGAAAGGAGGCGTTACAGCAAATGGGAATAAAGTTGTTACCGGAAGTCAGGTCCGTCGCAGTTCCGGGGACTAGAGTAGGGGACAATCAGTTCAGGGAATTGCCATTTATTCAAATGAATATTCCTATGGGAATTAAATGCTAAGAATTGTTAAGAACAATAAGGTGTTTTCATGTGTTTCTTGAAACAGGCGTTTTCATGTGTCGACTTGTGCGGAAAAGGGGGTTAAATCAAATAGGAATGTGACGTCGGCGAAATCCTGTTCATACCTTTAGAAATATGAAAAGAATGCCAACCTACTAGAGTAATACAGGTATCGGCTTTTTCCTAAGGTCGAGTGCTGACTTTCAGATTGGATGAAGTCCACCGGCTTTTGGCATACCATCCGTTATATCACGATTAAGGCGATCTTGTCTGGATTCACACTAGGGGTATTTCATCCGGTAATTCCTCAGGATCAGCACCTGCCTCGGCTGCCGGACCCCCGCGAATGCCGAAAATGAAGTAAGCCAGAGGACCCCAGAAACTGATCAGCGCTCCTAAGCGCCAGTAGGTTTTCTTGCCGCGCACCTGCTCAGCCGGGCGGAAGGTCAGGTCGAACTGCGCGGCGAGCAGCAACAGTAACTGGATCACCCCAATTGTCAAGATTACCGTCCGCTTGCCCGGAGACATATCCTGCCAGCGTTTCATTTGTTGGTTCATCGTGCCTCCATTCAGGGAGCCGAAGGCTCTCGTTACTACTGATCTCTGCACAATAATCTAAACTTCATGCGGTTCATGTGGGCCGGGTGGTACTTCACACCAAACTCGCCTTCGATGACCTTTGCCACCCTGGGCTTGCTACGAGCGCAACCACCCTGAGACCCAGGTAATGCTAAGCGTAGAGCTTGCCACGCAGCGCGGATCCAGCCGCTAGTGGGGAGCTCTCGTGTGTATCCAGTGGATGCCTGGGCAGGGCGAAGAGGAAAATCAAGAGGTTTTTCATGCATGGCTCCTAGCAGGATTGAAAGAATGCTTTGAGGGCAGTCACAACTGGCCCTGGGCGCTCGTTGTGGAGAACATGACTCACGCCGGCCAGGCGCACGTGCCTTGGTGCCGCTAATACTGGCAAAGCTTGCGCTACTTCCGCATCGGTCATGCGGCCACCTGCAGCTGGATCGGCCTGGAGTAAAAGAACCGGACATTGGATGGCAGGCAAGACTCGGTCGCTCTCGTACCCTGCTACCGTTGCTTCAAACCGCTCCGAAAAGGCCGTGAATGTATCCGGATCGCTCTGATACAGGTTGGTGGCCATCCAGGCAAACACGGGCGCATCTTCGCCCATTACCTGCCGCATGGGCACTGGCTCGCTCCTGCCCGGCACGCTGATCGGGGACTCCTTCATGATTTCGATGAGCTGATCGAGCGGCTTTTGCCCACCACACAGGTCCCGCATCGCGGCGATACGCTCTTGTTCTTGGGGAAGCGTGGCCTGGAGCGTTTGAATGGAAAGCGGCGCATCGCCGACGGCCACGGCACGGATCCCCTCCGGGTATTGGGCCGCAACCATGAGCGCGACCATGCCGCCGAGTGAATGCCCAAATAGATAGGCAGGCTCGTGGATGTGACGCCGGAGAAAGGCGATCGTATCGTCGGCGTAATCCTGCAAACGATAACTTCCAGGCGCCCTGCCAGACTTACCTTGCCCGCGAAAATCAGGCGCGTAGAGGTGCCAATGAGCGGCAAGGTCAGGCAAGATGGCCCAGAACGATTGCCAGCGGGTGTTGCTGCTATGCAGGAGAACAAGGGGCGAGCCGGCTGCCGGCACTTCAGCGTAATTGAGGCTGACCGTCCCTGTGTCGAAAGTGGCTTCTTTGATTTCCATTGTATCTCCTTCAATTTTTTCTTTCAGTTTTTGGCATCTGACAGCATTCGTCTTCCACCAACTTTACCAGAAGTAAGAATAGCCCCAGATCGCGGATTTTATTGATGAGGCCATGTAATGCGGCCTAACGGCCTCGAGCTAAGCTGCCCGGCGGAGCGTCTGGTGGAGCCATTGTTAGGCAGCCGCTTCACGGATTCAAGCTGGCCGGCGACGGTTGCGAATGAACATGGCAACCGAGCCGACCGCGCCAACGATGAAGGCCGCAGAGCAGATCATAGCGATGATTATACTCAAGGCATTGGCGACGGGGCTCTCCAGCAGATCCTGGAGCGCACCTGCGGTTGCCGGATCCTGGGCAGCAGTATCGAGAATGATGTTCAGAATGATGTAGAGAACAAAACCGAGTATCGATGCGAAGAGGAGGAATATGAACTTCCTTGCGGTTCTCCAGGGGTGGACGAATGCAAGGACAAAGGCAATCGCCGCAAGAAAGGCTAAAATGATACCGGGCAGATTATCGTCGATACCTGCCGCGACAGCGGCAATTGCCAGCAAGCCACAGATCGCCAGGAGGATAAGCGTCATTTTTCTGTTGTGTGGAGTTGAAAAAGCACTGGTCATGATTGTCTCCTTTTTGATAGTGGATTTTGTCTATGGCTGCCTAACGTATGGAGTTAACCGGCGATGCCGACTGCGGCGCGCTGGAAGGGGACGAGAAATCGAGATGAAAGAAGGAGGAAGCTGCCAGTGGAGGCAGCGTCCGAGTTGAACGATTGGTTAGGCACGTGCCGCCATTCGATCAAGGATGATATCCGCTACACGGGAGCTTGCAGGAATTAGCGGATGAATTACCGGCACATGCACGACATCGGTTATCCAGTCTGCCTGCAACTCTGATTCTGAGACTACGCCGTCATTGAGCTCAAATCCGAACGGACTATGTTCGCCGTAGAACCCCCGAGTCCCAAGAATGCTGGTGGTTTGGACGTTGACTGGACCGATAGCTTTCATTCTCAGGCTTGACGCGAGTAACTGACCACAATCTCCAGTGATTGCCCGGTAAACGAAGCGTTTTCGCAGCTTCTTGGCTAGAATTGCAGGCCGAACTGGGGAACCCAACAGGAATAGATGTTTTGGCGGATTCGTTCCGTGAGGCAACTCCCGGAGGGCACTTCTTAGCAAAACCCCACCCAATGAGTGCCCAACTAAAACATAGTCTCCCTGAGATGCCATCTGGATAATCCGAACCCGAAGACGATTTCGGATTGCGTCAAAGTCATTGAACGCAGTCGAATAACCAAAAACGCTTACCGCGTATCCATTAGCTCTCAACCGAAACAGGATGGGCATTCCCGAAATTGGGGTTCTACCCATGCCATGGACGAAAAGAACGTGCATTGAACTTTCCTTGGTGCCTAACGGATTGGCTCACCTGCCGCCGGGTTTGGCGAAACTAGACTGCGTAAAATCACTTCTTCTGCCAAATGGCCGCCTCATACCCACGCCGAAGGCGGTCAGGTGGAGCCGGTGTTACGCAGCCTTCATTTGAAGCCAACCCGGATTCTGAGAATATAATGTGAAGTCTTGGTTGTTACCATGCACGATAAACACAGTGTGGAAAGAATCAAATAATGATGAAAGTACGGATGTGCAATCTCTGTACATTGATGGGTCGGCGAATAGATAAGCGTCGTAAAGTAGGACGATTTTAGGAGGCTGTACATTCCTGAGCTTGTAGAGCTTCTCGTCGAGCTTATTTTTAAGGAGTTCGCAAATCTCCAACGCTGCATCGCCTTCCCGTTTGCCATTAGTAGGACCAGGCTTGTGTATTCTGTCTGCTTGGGAATGAATCTTTTCAATTGAGCAAGTTTGTCTCCCGCGCTTAAAAATTACCTGCTGGGGCGCTTTTCCCAAGACCTGTGTGCTTTCAATATAGGCAAGCAGCGCGTTACGGATAGTATCTTTCACATCCCGGAAATTTGTAATCGGTTTGGAGAAGAGCACAACATACGTGCCGTGGAGGATACTTTGTTTCCGAGCGATTAATTCTACTTCATCGACAAAGTTCCCCAGTGAGGCCATAACGGCTTTAGTAGACATTGTGCTCGTGCCGACTTCGAGTGTCTCCATGACAATCGTTACTTCTACGGCATATCTTATGCCGTCTATTGTTAAGTAATAATCAGGAGGCTCACCGCCATCCTCCCAAGAAAGAGGGCCTGTCGTCGAGGATCCCTTCAGGAAGTTCTCAAATCTTGACTTGCAGAGCTCTTCGTTGAAAGATTTCATGTCAAAATCAGAGCTTTACACTGACCATGCATTGCTTTGAAATCAGATTAAACCGCCTGAATGTTTAAAATTCACCGTCGCGGACCGCAGGCATGTGTCCGGTGCAATGATTGGTTAGGCCTCATTTGATCGGTGACTTGCCTGAATCTGTCACGAGTGGAGCGAGAGCAGAGCGTCCGGCTTCAATGTCATTCAGCATGGGAACGATCTGGTCAGCGGTCTTGTCGTTAATTGAGGATAGACCATGTTCGATATATATACCTCGGCTCGTCTTTAGATTATCTACCGCCTCAACCGCAACCCTGACCGCCAGCCATGCGTTGTCTGATAACTCCGCAGCAATGATGCTTTGATACTGCTGCCACCCTTCCAATGTAAGTGGTCGTACATCGGGACTCCACCAATGCCTCTCGTCAATGCATATTCGCGCCGCCACGCTAGCGCTCGAAAAGTCCGCATCAATCAAGCGCAATGCCCTCCTAATCTCGATGGCGTGGTTACGGCTGTCTCTCTCCCATCTCTGTCTGCACACGCTTCTTGTAAAGGAGATAATTAGAGTATGTGGTGATTACACCACCAATGATGACCCCAACTAGACCGGAAATCGCTGAGATAGTGCCGACTATTAGGGCAATATTTTCGGGTGTCATATGTTGTGTAATCCTTACGGCCCAAGGTTTGTGTTAGTGGCGGGGGATGGACCGGTGAGAATCCTTATCTACTATCGCGCCACTTCTGGCAAAACGCGCCCTGTTTGCGAGCGGCAGAGCCGCTGTCCGCTGGAGCCTGTGTTATGTGCTCTTACTTTCTGGCTCATTTATCCCACTACAAATGGCTGTCCTTATTGTATCAAGACTGGCCTTGCGAAATTGCTTATATTCCCTACGATATCGCCAACCTGTTGGGAAAGTCAAGAAAATGGGAATGTTTCTATCAATGCCGTTAATCTGGCTTTGGATCAGTTCTCCTTCCATAAGGCGTTCTACGTAACATTCGACTTGGTCTTTCGATACGAGATTGAATATCCCTTTGTTGAACGTAACCACGGCCTCCACAGATGACTCTTGAATTGTCTTCCTAAATTCATCAATTGATTCCGGTTCAATGAATTGGCTGAAATATTCCTTTCCAAATATTCTACTGATATCTTCTGGGTAATTTGTTGGGAAAGCATAATAGCAGTAGAAGATCAGTTCGAATGGTCCTTGATAATTTGCCTTGAGACAAATATCCGCAAGTTGCTCTGGTTTACGATTTATTTCTTCGATTGGTAGCCAACCCGCATCACTCATTACAGACCAGAAAAGGTTCTCCAGCCCTTTGGTATTTGGTGAAAGGAACATGCCTTGATGAATGGAGTGTGGATGAGGGTTTGAGAACAGAAGCATGACACGCGGTCTTTTTGTGGAGGTAGCAGGAATAAGTCTCTCCGAGGAGAAAGTGACACTTTTATCTGAATCGTTGAACGTTATTAGATCTGGATATCCCAGATATTTGCCCAGTACTTGAATTGCACATTCCTTAATACTTTCATATGCTTCACTCAACACATAAGTTCTCTGGAAATTTATGCTAGACAATTGAGCCCACTTTTTTTATGACATGCTGGTCTCAAGATTGAACACATAACGGTATGTCTCAGCGGCGCGGCTGGACCGGCGAGAATCCTCATCAATGATTGCGGCATTTCTGGCAATCGACGCGCCGTTTGCAAGCGGTGTATGCTCATATAGATTGTATACGCGTTATCATTCGCGCACAATAACAAGCCCCCTGTATTCGGCTATTTTTGACCTTCTCGCTTGACTCCTCAACTAAACCCGCATACTATAATCACATGAACCCGTTTTCCGAACGACTGGTAGCGATCTGCCCGTAAAGGTAAGGATAGGGTTGGGAGGCGGCTGGATTACTTGTGATGATCGCGGTTATAATCACCGCGATCAAAGATTGTGGGGGATGAAACGAAATCAATCCATGCTGCGGTAGCAGGAGGCAACCAGGGAAATGATTACATGCAACAACCCCTGGAATACCCCCGCTTATTTAAATTGTCACCATTGTAGTATGATATAGTTTGTTGCTAATCCCCTTATAAGGATAAACTTGGCTCAAACAAGATTCCACATAAGCATGGATGGGGGCAATGGTTGATTTTATTGCAGGTTTTAAATAGTTGGATTCAGAAGTGAAAGAAACGCAGGTTGTCTCAAAAAAAAGAGTTGCTGATCATGGCGAGGTATACACTGGCAAGCGTGAAGTCAATGCCATGCTGGATTTGGTGAAGCAGGAGACGGAGAGGCTCGAATCTCGCTTCCTCGAACCTGCCTGCGGCACGGGAAACTTTCTGACGGAGATTTTGGGCCGCAAACTGCGCGTGGTGGAGAAAAACTACCGTCGCAGTCAATTGGAATTCGAGCGCAATCTGGTTTCGGCGGTTTCTTCGATTTACGGCATTGATATCCTGGAAGACAACGTGATCGCGTGCCGACAGCGATTATTTGACCAGGTTGATGAGCGTTATACCGTCCTGTTCAAAAAAAAAGCAAAGGACAACTGCCGCCGCACGATCACCTATATTCTGCAAAAGAACATCATCTGGGGCGACGCTTTGACCTTGAAAACACCCGAAGTCCCGCCCCAGCCCATAGTATTTTGCGAGTGGACATTTCCCTTTCATAACAGTCTTTTGATACGGCGCGATTTTGTATTTGCCGAGTTGATTCCCGATGAGCCGAAGAAGATGCGTGGGCAGATGGATTTGCTATCCCCAGGCAGGGTGGTGTCCGATTTGGGCGAGGACGAATTCATCCCCATCGAGATGCACAGTTATCCGCCTATTCATTTTCTCAAGGTTGCTGAAGCGTATGCCTGACAATTACAACCCTGACGTACTTTCCTGCCTTGCCAACCTGAGCAGTGACGAGGTCTTCACCCCTCCCAATATCGTCAACCAGATGCTAGACTTGGTGCCCGCTGAGATTTGGCGCGATAAGAACGCCACCTTTCTCGATCCTGCTACGAAGACAGGCGTCTTCCTGCGCGAGATTGCCAAACGCCTGATGATGGGACTAGAAGATGTCATTCCCGACCGCCAGGCGCGCATCAACCATATTTTCACTACACAAATCTTCGGCATAGCCATCACCGATATGACTGCCTTGATGGCGCGGCGCAGCCTGTATTGCTCGAAGAAAGCCAACGGCAAGTACTCCGTTTGCACTGCGTTCGATGCACCCGAAGGCAACATCATTTTTAAACGCCTGGTACACGAGTGGGAAGGTGAACGCTGTAAATATTGCGGCGCTAATCTCTTCCAATACGATCGCGACCCGGCGCTGGAATTGCACGCTTACCAGTTCATTCACACCGGTAAACCCGAGGGGATTTTCAAGATGCAATTCGATGTCATTGTAGGAAATCCGCCATATCAATTGAGCGACGGTGGTTATGGTGCCAGTGCATCACCGATCTACCACAAGTTCGTTGAGAGCTCGATTCACCTAAACCCACGGTACATCGTGATGATTACGCCGTCACGCTGGTTTAGCGGCGGTAAGGGCTTGGACGACTTCCGTAAGCGGATGCTAGGCGAGTCGCGCCTCCGGAATCTCGTTGACTATCCAAAGCTCTACGACGGTTTCCCCGGCGTAAAAATTCGAGGGGGCGTTTCATACTTCCTTTGGGACCGCGACTACGAGGGTCCGTGCTCGGTACAGACAATGTGGGACGGCGAACCACTAGGCCCACCGATGCAGCGAAGGCTGGACACCTACGATGTTCTGGTCCGCCGAAATGAGGCAGTGTCGATCCTAGAAAAAGTTCGCGCCTACCACGATAATGGGCGTCCTGAGCCGACACTGGATGCAAAGGTTTCGAGTAGAAAGCCCTTCGGCTTCCCCACCGATTTCCACGGCGCAAACTCGCCCGAGGGATTGAATGATCCAGTCAAGCTCTATGGGTCACAGCGTGTCTCGTGGCTGGAACGTGTAGACATCTTAATAAACCCGGGGTGGGTCGATGAGTGGAAGGTCTTGATGACGCGTGTTCAGGGCACCAGCGCTGCGGTCGAAACCATGTTTCTGAGCAGACCTATCATAGCAGGGCCAGGAGAGGCGTGTACAGAGACGTACTTAGTCGCTGGACGGTTCGATAGTAAGCAGGAGGCCGAGTTATACGCGGCATATCTGCGGACACGTTTTGTCCGCTTTCTTGTATCTTTGCGAAGGGCCACGCAGGACGCTACGAAGAACGTATATGCTTTTGTCCCTGACATTCCCCTTAGCCGCAAGTGGACCGATGAGGAACTCTATGAACGCTATGCGTTAACGAAAGCCGAGATCGATTTCATAGAGTTAATAATCCGTCCAATGGAGACCAAAGGTGAGTGAAGACTTCTTTCCTCCGCGCCCGGCGGCAGCGCCCAAAATCTACGCCTACGAAGATACCCACCCGCAGTACGCGGGCTTGCTCAAAGTGGGCTACACCACCAAAGATGCGCGCGAGCGTGTGGTGGCGCAGTACCCTACCGCCCGCCCTGGCGAGCCGCCCTACCGCATCCTGCTTGAAGAGTCGGCCATGCGCAACGACGGAGCGGCGTTCACCGACCATGACGTACACCGCTACATGCGAGGGCGTGGCACCACCAACCCCGAAGGCGAGTGGTTTCGATGCACAGTGGAAGACGTGCGCGCCGCCATCCTGGCTATCCAGCGCGGTGATTTGAACGAGGAACAACGCACGCTGGACTTTCCCATGCGCCCCGAGCAGCGCGAAGCGGTGCGATAAGACAGCCGCCTATTTCCGCGATTATCGGAAGCAGGAACAGGGCAAGACCCCACATTTCCTGTGGAACGCAAAAATGCGCTTTGGCAAGACCTTTGCCGCCTATCACCTGGCTAAGGAGATGGGTTGGAAAAAAGTGCTGGTGCTGACCTTCAAACCCGCTGTGCAAAGCGCATGGGAAGACGATTTGAAAAGCCATGTGGATTTCAAAGGCTGGCAATTCATAAAACCCGGTGGTCTGACCTACGAAGAGGCGGACAAGACAAAGCCCTTCGTTTGCTTTGGTTCGTTTCAGGACTATCTGGGGACAATCGCAGCACCGGCGGGATCAAAACTAAAAATGAATGGGTTCATACTACCCATTGGGATTGCGTGATTCTGGACGAATATCACTATGGTGCATGGCGCGAAAACGCCAAAGACCTTTTGAGGCGGAAGAAGAAGCGAAATTGAGTTTGCGAGAGGGCAGGGGGCGGAATTTCTGAAAGAAGTGCGGAGGAAATCGAGGATATCCTGCCCAATCACCACCAGCCATTATCTGTATCTCTCCGGCACGCCCTTCCGCGCCATTGCTTCGGGCGAGTTCATCGAAGAACAAATCTTCAACTGGACGTATTCCGATGAACAACGCGCCAAAGAAAACTGGAAGGGCAACGACAATCCCTACGCCATGCTGCCGCGCATGGTGCTGCTCACCTATCAACTGCCCGATGCAATCCGCGAGATTGCCCTGCAAGGTGAATTCAACGAATTTGATTTGAATGTCTTTTTTGCCGCAGAAGGCGAAGGCGTATTTGCCCGCTTCAAATACGAAGATGAAGTGCAAAAATGGTTGGATTTGATTCGCGGTGCGTTTTCTGAAACCACCAGGTGGATAACCTGAAACTGGGCAAAGAGAAACCCCCCCTATGCCTTTTTCGGATGTACGCCTGCTCGGCGTGCTTTCGCACACATTTTGGTTTTTACCGAGCGTTGCCGCCTGCCATGCCATGAAGAATCTGCTGGAAGAGCGGCAAAACAAGTTCTATCACGACTACAAGGTCATCGTTGCCGCGGGCGCGGCAGCGGGCATTGGCGTGGATGCGCTTGTATCCCGTGCAGCGGGCGATGGGCGATCCGCTTGAAATCCAAAACCATAACCCTTTCATGCGGCAAACTGACCACAGGCGTGACGGTCAGACCATGGACCGGCATCTTCATGCTGCGCAACTCTTCAAGTCCCGAAACCTATTTTCAGGCTGCCTTCCGCGTGCAATCCCCATGGACGGTAAGAAATCCGGATGGGCAAAACCCCAACGAGGAAGAAATCATCAAGCAGGAGTGTTATATTTTTGACTTTGCCCCCGACAGTGCCTTGCGTCAAATCGCCGAATACGCCAGCCGTCTCAACGTGGACGAGAGCCAATCCCGAAGCCAAAGTCGCTGAGTTCATCAGTTTTCTGCCAGTGCTGGCGTATGATGGCAGTTCCATGAAGCAGATCGACGCCGCTGGCATTTTGGACATGGCGATGAGCGGCACAACCGCCACCTTGCTAGCGCGGCGTTGGGAAAGCGCGTTGCTTGTCAATGTGGATAACGAGACATTGTCGCGGCTGATGGCAAATAAGCAAGCGATGGATGCGTTAATGAGCATTGAAGGCTTTCGCAACTCTAAATCAGGATATCGAAACCATCATCAACAAGTCCGAAGCGGTCAAGAAAACCAGGCGTGAAGCCAATGACCGCGAATTGACCTCTCAGGAGAAAGCGCGAACTGACCGAAGCCGAAAAGGAATACAAAAGCAAGCGCAAGATGATCCAGGAGAAATTAATCAAATTCGCCACCCGCATCCCCATCTTCATGTACCTAACCGACTATCGCGAGCGCACCCTTCGGGATGTGATTACCAAACTAGAACCTGGGTTGTTTAAGCGAGTCACGGGTTTGGAAGTCAGTGATTTTGAACTGCTGGTCAGTCTCAACGTTTTCAACAGCGCTTTGATGAACGATGCGGTCTATAAATTCAAGCGGTACGAAGATTCGAGTTTGGTCTATACGGGTATCAACAAGCATGGAGGGGAGGACATTGGTTTGTATGACACAGTCTTAAGCCGAAAAGATTATGAAGCGACTTTTGTTAAAGGAGCCGGTTGAGATTTTCGAAATTCAAAGTGAAATTGAATTGGGCTAATAACGGGTTGCAGCCGTTGTTGCTCCTCTGCGCTCAACCCAACCTACCATGGATACTTACAATTCATAAAGTTGCATGAATTCTCATCCCTCACAATCTTTGAGCAGAACAATAATAAACGCAATCACAACCAGCAATCCAGCCGCCTCTCAACCTTATCTTTACGGGCAGATCGCTTCCAGTCATTGCGGGGAAACGGGGTCATGTGATTATAGTATGCGCGTTTGGTTGGGGAGTCAAGCAAGAGGGTCACCCATGCCTCCGGAGGCCAAATTTCTCATCCCAACACCCTCTTCGTACCTGGGATCTTGAGGATCAGCATCGCCAAGCCAAAGCACAACGGCACGGCAATGAGGGCCACCAGGACGAATTTTAGGGCGGGCGGGATACTCAAGGGGACGAAGAAGATATCGATGGCGATCACCACGGTCTTGTGGATGATATATACCGTGTACACGCTGGCTGCCAGCGCCCTCTCCAGCCGCCCGGCCTGGGTGACGCGCTCCCGGAAGAAATACAGGATGAAGGATAGGACGGCGATGAGCATCGTCGATTCCCAGAGGCAGTAGGCCAGGTTCTGCCAGTAAGCGCCGCCCATCAATTTGGCTACCTGTTCCGGTCCTTCCAGGGCACCGCCCAGGATGGCAAAGACAAAAAACATGGGCAGCATGACCAGGGCTACGATGCCCCACGGCTTCGCCTGGCTGCCCAGCAAGCGGCGGAACCAGTCGCCCCGGTAAGCCAGGATGCCGACAAAGAAACAGAAGATATAGTGGACGAAGTGCGCGGGCTGGAAACCACCGATCCATTCGCCGATGGGGATAAAAATGCGCATGATAAAGGAGAGTATAGCCAGTATAAATATCGTGATGATCAATGCCCGGTTGGGGGGATACCGATCGGGATAATACTGAAAGCGCTTGCGATCGGAGTCCCGGTCTGAAAATTTGCGGTACACTGCGTAAACAACCGCAAAGAGCAGCAGCGCCGATAGGAACCATAGGTGCCCCGGGTAATATCCCCATACCCAGGTGAATGGCTGGTTTAGCCAGACCACCTCAACCAAGTACCAGTTGAGGTTGATGATCAGGGTGCTGTAAACCAACAAGGGGATTCCCAGGCGGATGAGGCGGTCGAGCAGGAACGATCCGGAGCCTTTCTTCTCATAGGAGCGGGGCGTGAAATAGCCAGCCAGCAGGAAGAAAGCCGACATGAAGTAAGTCTGGTTCACCGCTGTGAAGTAGGTGAGGATAATGGTGGTGAGCTCGTTCCTGGCCGGGTCTGACACCTCCCAGCTGCCGCCCCCGCCGAAGGCAAGCGTAGAATGGTGAACAATGACCAGCGCTGTCAGAAAGATGCGTATGTTATCCAGATAGGAGAGTCTCGCCCCGCTTTTTGGAACGGCTAAGTCCTTCATTTTTTCCTCCCGGTTATCTGTGGATCGGTATCGGGGACAGGAGCCTCCGCATTGGCGCTGGCTTGCATTCTCCGCTATGAAATATTTATATAAGAGGAGCTGATTCCACGGTCAATGATCCTTCAAAAAGTTCAGGACAACATAGTTCCATAAGAGTGCAACGAATGCGAGGTATACCGCCGGGCCGCACCAATGCCGCCAACCAGCTCGTGCGCGCCCGAAAGCGACAAGGGCCAGAGCAGTTGGGGCAGCGAGCGCGATCATCACGTAGCCAAGGATGTGATTGATCGCCATGCTGTTGGTGTACACCCGCGAAAGAAACCCCGCCGCCTGCAGCACATTGACAGCATTCACCACGCCCCACACGGTAAGTGCTGCCCACCAAGGATTGACATGCGTCTGAGCTTTCATGTTATACCTCCCGGCGCATAGCCCCCAGGTCACTTTTTTTGATTGTGGATTGTGGATGCGTGGCTATATTTGCAATGATTTGGATAACAAAAAGACTCAGCAAGATGATCCCACCCATCAAGGAATAATATTTCCAGGTCATTACCACAAATCCATAATTCATCGAGATGTAGAGGGCGACATAGGGCACCAATTGTTTCCAATCCATTGTTTCTCGGAACGGAATCTTCAATATCCAGTCATACAGTGCTTCGGTCGCCAGAAATGCCAAGAAGATTACTAGAAAGATCGTGTATCGTGGTGACTTCTGTTCCTGTTGGACGAGGAATATCGCGTAGATGGCTGGAATTGCTAATAAGAAATATAACCATCCGATTCTTTGTACAAGCGCAAGATGATTTTTGCGAATAAGAAAGATGAAAATCAGGAACCCACTGTTCACAAGACCTAGTGCGAAATAGAATGGTTCAAGCATTTTAAAGCTCCTTTGGAAAATTCTTCACCCTACCCTGGGTGTGATTTTGATTGAAAAGATGCATCTTTCGTCCCACCATTTTGATCGCCCACCACACTTAGGCTTCCTCCTGGTTAGGATGGAGGATACTGTAAACCGACCTTATCCCGCTGCTGTAGCAGTCAATTCTCTTTATGGTGTAGGCGAGCGTTTCCGCCTGCTCTCGATTAAATTGTACAGCTCCCATGCCAGCATGGCGCCTGCCAGTCCTATATAAAGCCAGAGACCCCATAAATGGGCGGGATGGAAGACCTCGGCAATGGCGGCTATGAGCAGACCCAATCCAACCGCCAGCCCCCAGGTAATCACACTGAATATCTGGTAAAACCGGCGATTTGGGGATCGCACCCGCAGCAGGGTGCTGGTCACGGGCAGTAGGACCAGAAGTAATACCGGAAGGATAATTAGAAATTCCCGGCCACGCTCGGAGAGTACAAGCTCTCCAGATAAGAGTTGAGAAATCAATTCTGGGATAGCCAGAGTAGAAAAAGAAAGAACGAAGGCGCCTGACATCCGTCCAACGCAGTTGCCGTTCTCTAACAGGAGATAAGGAGGGTGGCAAAACTCCGGCGGCGGG
Source organism: uncultured Chloroflexia bacterium (assembly GCA_963702535.1). Taxonomy (GTDB): domain Bacteria; phylum Chloroflexota; class Anaerolineae; order Anaerolineales; family UBA4823; genus CAVPDG01. Next base: position 27,018 of record CAVPDG010000025.1, read on the forward strand.
ACGCCGTCGCCTTCGTAGCCCCAGGGACCCAGGATGGCGATCAGCAACAGCACAAATACCAGCATACGAACCCAGTTCTTATGCTGACTGATCCAGGCCATGCTTTGCCTCCTTATGGTTTGTCACGCGGTGGATGGCATGTGATTCTCTTTTTCAGTATATATCATTTACCCCTTCAAAACAACAGCGACAATTTGATTGGGTGCATTCCCGTTTTAGGCGCAAAATAGCGAAAATATCACTTTTCGCAAGTGTGTTCGTCTCATCTTTCGCATCCGGTGGGCAAGAAAGTGTGCTTACGTTCCATACACTCCACGCCAATGCTCACTGATATTGAAAAGGCTTTCAGGGGTAACATGCTCTGCTTCTCGAGAGGGTGATATAGAGAGTAGTAGGAAGCTCAAAGTGAACATAGGGGGGTATCCCCTTCGCTTTCCCCGTACTCAACCCATCCAGGCAGCCTGAGCCTGGGCCATACAACTGAATAGGGACGCTGTCCCACACCGTGATGCAGGCCCGTCTCACCTCGAGGCGGGCTTTTTGCATTTAATCACCCCTCACCCCAAAAGAAAGGAGGAAATCCCATGTTTGCCATGCTGTTCGACATGCTCAAGTGGCTGGCGAAAGAATGGTGGCTGTGGCTGGCCCTCTTCGCCTTCTGGGCTATGACCCACATCGTCTGAGCCCATAACGCCACCACCACCCAACCCGCTCAACTGGCGGGATTTTTGTTTTAAGGAGGCAAATGCATATGACCAAAGTCCAAATCCTCATCCCCTGCGAGCACTGCAACGGCCAGGCATACCTGCCCGATTGGCGAGGTGGAAGACCATCTGGGTCGCAAGTACATGCGCTATGCCCCCTGCCCATACTGCGAAGGCAGCGGTCACTGCACCGAAGTGGGTCAGCCTGGTCGAGTTCGCCAACCTGCTCCAGCAGGAGCAGTGCACGCACCAGCACACGTCTTTCCAAGGGCGGCATGCACTTCAGTGCCGGCGACGTGTGGGACGACCTCACCGAAGTCTGCAACGACTGCGGGGCTAACCTCGACCGGCAGAGCCTGGGTGAGCCCATCCATGACCCACAAACCATTGATATCCCATAATCCCCCCAGAGCGCCCTCCAGCTACCCAGTTGGAGGGCGCTTTTTTGTTTCTCACAAAGGAGCTTCCCATGTTATTCAACCCCGGAACTATCGTAGCCACCCCAGGTGCACTGGAACTGGCCGAGCAAGGCATCGACCTGCTGTCATACCTCCAGCGCCACCTGCACGGCGATTGGGGCGACCTGTGCCCCGAAGACAAGGCTGAGAACAATCTCTCGCTGCATCAAGGCTTCCGCCTGCTCTCCGCCTATCAGACCCCACTCGGTGCGCTGTGGATCATCACCGAAGCCGACCGCAGCGCCACCACTTTCCTGCTGCCTGACGAGTATTAGGAGGCTGACATGGCGCACAATCTCACCCCCGAACAAGAACAAGTCATCTATCACCCACTCGGGCAGCACGCCCGTGTCCTGGCTGTGGCAGGCTCAGGGAAAAGCACGACAATGGCGCATCGCATCCACCACCTGGTCCTGGACTGCGGTCTCCGCCCCAGCGCCTTGCAGGTCTTGATGTTCAACAGCCTGGCTCGCAAGCAGTTCGCCGTTCTTCTAGGCAGGGTCGGACTGCCCGAGACCCGCCAGCCTGCCGTGCACACCTTCCACTCCTTCAGTTTCCACGTCATCAACCAGATGGTCAAAAACAGCGTTCTTCCTCCCAGCACGCAGTTCTGGCTGGCAGACAAGAGCGAGCTCATCTGGCTGACGGTCAAGCGAGCCATCACCAGCCTCGAGAAAGCCAAGCACATCCCACCCGAAGCGGTGGACCCCGAAGACGCCCTGCATGCCATCGGCCTGTGGAAAGGCGCTCTCATCCCACCCGATCGGGCAGGCTCATACACCTCCCCCTATCTACCCCTGGTCTACCAGGAGTTCGAGCACTTGCGCCAGGCAGCCAATGCCCTGACCTTCGATGACTTCGTCCCACTGACCATCACTCTACTCGAAGGCAACCCCTCCGCCCGAGCACGATACTGCCAGGACGTGCAGCAGCTCATCGTGGACGAATATCAAGACATCAACTACGGGCAGCAGCGCCTCATCGAGCTCCTGGCAGGCAAGCAAGCAGATGTCATGGTAGTCGGTGACGATGACCAGACCATCTACGAATGGCGTGGCGCACGGCCCAACTACATCCTGCACGACTTTGCCCAGGTCTTCAAGGGCAAACCGATCCAGGACTACCGCCTCTCCCGCTCCTTCCGCTTCGGACCACTCATCGCCCAATGCGCTGCCAACGTCATCGCCTGCAACGCCTCCAGAGTGGAAAAGCCCCTGGTTGCCTACCAATCTGCCAAGCACGGCTTTGTCCACATCTTCCAGGGCGACTACTCGGCCACCAAGGAAGTCACCGAGCAAATCCTGGCACTGATCCAGGTTGACAAAGTGCCGCCTGCCGAAATCATCGTGCTGGCACGTATGTTTGCCCAGCTGGATAACCTGGAGACCGAGTTCCTGGCTCGGCGCATCCCCTACCGGGTCGATGGGCAGGAGCCGTTCTTCAAGCGCCAGGAAATCAACACCCTGCTCGACTACCTGCGCCTGGCAAACCAATACCGCATCCCACTCACCGAACGCTCCGGGGGATGGCTCTTGAACGTCGCCAACAAGCCCTCTCGCATGCTCTCCCGCAGCCTGCTCTCCAATCTCATCGCCACTGCCAGGGTTCGCCATCTCTCGGCAGAACAAGCCCTGGAGATGGCAATGTCTGACAGCACCTTGGGTCTGGGCTCCTGGCAGGTGGAGAAGGTCGGCAGCCTGGCGGGCTTTCTGAACGCGCTGGAAGGACGCCTCAAATCTCAGTCAGTCAAGGCAGGAGAGCTCTTGGACTGGATGGTGCAGTCACTCGACTACCTGGCATACTTCCAGGACTACTACGGCAAGGGGGAACACGCCGACGAGAAGAAGTATGCCGTGGTGAACTTCATCCGCTATGTCACCCAACTCGACGTCACACCCGAGAGCCTGCTCGACCACCTGGCCAGAGTGGATACGACCCAAGGCAAAGCGGAAGACGAGCTCATCGTCTTCACCACCATCTTCCGCACGAAAGGGCTGGAGTTCGACTACGTGGTGCTGCCGCAGTGCGACGACAACCTCTTCCCATACCTGAAAGGCGAGCGCACCGACATCTACGATACCCAAGGCCTGGTGCGTGAGTGGGAGATGTCCAGCAAGCTCGAGAGCGAGCGCCGCCTGTTCTACGTGGCCCTGACACGTGCCCGCAAGGGAGTGCTGATCGGCGCATCCCTCTACCCATCCCGTTTTCTCGAAGAAGTGCGCCTGGCCGACACCGAAACGGTGATGAGTGCAGTGACCCACCTGGCTGGCGGCGACCCAAAGGCAGCCAGCGCTCTCCAACGAGTGCTGCACAGAAATAATCTCCCCACCAACCTGCTCTCCAACCTCATCTACGGGTATCTGCCCGACCTGGGGCAGCAGGCCCTGGCGGCTCAGTTCCAACAGGATTGGAGCCTGCCAGTGGAACTCCCAGCAGCAGTGCCTTTCTAATCCATCCCACCTTCCATCCAGGCCCTCACCGCTCTTCGGTGGGGGCCTTTTTGATTCCACACGAAAAGGAGAAAAACAATGGACGCACAATTGAATATCCAGGCTGTCAAAGAAGCGGGGGCAATGCCCTTCGCTCAGCCCATCCTGCCCGCAGTCATCGAGCAGACCGCCCGTCACGTCTTCGAAAACCTCAGCGAGAAGATGAAGGCGGCGATCAGTGGCCGGGAGGAGCGGGCTCTCAAACTGGCTTTGGAAGGCCACGTCACGCACAAGTCAGAGCGCATCTATTCCGTGCGCTCCCAGGATGGCGAGCATGCCTACCTGGTCAACCTGGACAAAGGCTTCTGCTCCTGCCCCGACAGCCAAAAGGGTCACGTCTGCAAGCACCGCCTGGCGGCCTACCTGATCGAGCAGTCCTCGAAGACCAACCAGGAGCTCACCCCCGCAACCGGCGAACCTGACCCCGTCTCACCCATCCATCGACCCGGATGAAGAAGCCCTGGAGAAAGCCCGCCAGGTCTTGCAGTCCCGCTCGCAATTTCTGCGTGAAGCCATCATCTACGCCGTGCTGTCCCTGGACGGCCAGCCGCTCGAGGTCGAAATCCTGAGCATCGAAGGCGAAGTGGCTCTGGTGCGGGCGCTGCCCAGGATCCAAGACGGGTGCCTCATCCCGCAGTTCCCCTTCCCCGAAAAGCAATCCGCAGCCCAGGTCATCGCCAAGAGCCTGAGCAACGTGCGCATCTACCGATAATCCCCAAAAGGAGCCAAATCATGAACGACACACCGAACTACCAAGACATCTTCGCCCGTCTGGCTGCCCCCTTCCACCCGGATGACATCGAGTGGCGGGCAGGAGCCACCAACACCGACAAGAACAAAGCCCTGGCACTGGCCTACATCACCAGCCGAGCAGTGATGGAACGCCTGGATGAAGTCATGCGCCCCGAGAACTGGAAAGACGAATACGCTCCCGGTCCGGATGGCGGCGTCATCTGCGGCCTGTCCCTGCGCATCCACGACGAGTGGATCACCAAGTGGGATGGGGCGGAGAACACCGAATTCGAGGCCATCAAGGGCGGCCTGTCGGACGCCTTCAAACGTGCCGGGTACAAGTGGGGCATCGGGCGCTATCTCTACCGGCTCGAAAGCCATTGGGTGCCCTGTGAAGTCCACGGCAAGACCATCGTGCTCAAATCCACCCCACCGCTGCCCTCCTGGGCGCTGCCCGCCCCTTCAGGGGCGGTGGTATCTCACGTTGCTTCCACCCCTAGCCAGAACACCGTAGAGCGAGAGCAGCAAATCTTGACGGAGCTCGGCTATGGGGATGTGAAACCTGCTGCCCAACCCGCCGTAATGACACCGGCTCCCATCTCGCCCAGGTCCGTCTGCCCCGAATGGCAATGGCAAGAAGCCCACCTCTTGGGGCGCTGCCGTGGTGCAAGCCGTCTTGAAGGCTCACTTAGCCGCTACTGCTGCCGAAGCCGTGCGCTTGCTCAACGAGTCCGGCTTGGATGCCAACGCCACCCCCGAGCAGGCCGTCACCCGCCTCCAGTCCATGCGCAAAGGCTAATCCGAAACAATGTCCACTATCCAGGGCCGGTTCACCGAAGAGGTGGGTCGGCCCAATCTTTTCTCAGGAGAGAACGACATGCCTACCCAAATCCTCAAGTCCAGCGCCCTGGTGGTCTACGTCCAGGGCGAGCACATCCAAGATGTGCAGATCCTGATTGACAACCGGGAGTTGTATAACCGCCTGCCCGGCAAGTTCGAGCGCCATGGCGTGAAGACCCTGTCTTCCTGGCCCTTCTTCGTCACCGCCATCTTGAACGAGCAGGCCCAGTTCGCCTACGACCCGGAACACCACCAGGCCGAGATGCAGGTGCGGGAAGCGTCGATGCAAGCCAGCCAACTGCCGATCTTCGACCTGACCACCACCGCCAAGCCCACCGGCGTCAAGGCACGCAAGCGCAAGGTGGATAAGACCCTGGCCGAAATCCGCAAACTGCACGACGAGCTCAACGGGGCAGCTCTATGCTCACCCCACCGAACGCCCCGCCATCCAGAGCCCGCAAGACGCCTACAACATCCTGCTGCCCTTCATGGCTCCACTCGACCATGAAGAATTGTGGGTGATGAACCTGGACACCCGCAATCGGGTGCTCAACCTGGTCAAGCTCTACCAGGGCAGCGTCAACTCTTCGCAGGTGCGGGTGGGCGAAGTCTTCCGCCAGGCGATTATCGACAATGCCCCGGCCCTCATCCTGGCACATAACCACCCATCCGGTGACCCCACGCCTTCTCCCGATGATGTGGCTGTCACCCGGGCGATTGTGCAGGCGGGAAGCTCCTGGACATCGATCTGCTCGACCATCTCGTCATTGGCGCAGGCCGCTTCGTCTCACTCAAGGAGCGGGGGTTAGGTTTCGGAAGCTGACCATGAACACCCGCAATCTCATCAGGCCGCCTTCATATCAGTGAGGCGGCCTGCTTCATTTCTCAGAAAGGATAATCCCATGACTATTCAAGATACCTTCCTCAAGACCCGCACCCTGCGGGCGATATCGTTGCAGGAGCAGGGCGCGTTCATCCTGGACCATCGCCAGGAACTGCCCCTGCCCAAGCTCGACCTGCGATACAGCCGCTCCCCGGATGAGGGGGGACGCTACTACGACTACGAGACCGACTGGGGCAAGTTCAGCTTCGACCCCGAGACCCGCTCCATCCTGGTGCTGCGCAAAGGCACACCGCCGGTTGAGCTCTGTCCCACAGCCGAAGCTCGCCCTGGCGACTGCCACTGCCCACAGCGGCTACGTGAGCATCCACAACAACGGCTCCTCCTTCGAGCTGGACTTCCCCACCCGGGACGCTGTGAGTTGGGAGACCCTGCGCCATCTCAACCAGACCTTGCGGACTGAAGACATGCCGGTGGTGGTCTGGGAGTTGGATGAAGACAAAGGCGATACCCCGCCCGTCATCCGCATTACCAACGACTCGGCCATGCTCTTCGCCTCCTCCGCCATCTGGGATAACGACGAACAGCAACTGGTCGCTGCTCAGGTAGTCACCACCCACCAGGAATTGCTCAAAGCGGTCAAAGCCACCCTGGCCAACAACGGCGGCAAGAACTACCTGACCGTCAAGTCACCGGATGGGGATGCCTTCTTGCGCGGGGCCAGGCGGGGTTATGTGACGGTGAGCAACAGCATGACGGGAGCCAACGCCGAAGGCACTGTCACTGCCCTGCTCCACCCCTCTCGCGGCGACCCGCAGGCCAATGCCGCCGAGCATTTCTACCTCGTCGTCGCTCCTGACGAGAACATCTCCCAGAAGTTCGCCGAGCGCCTCGACCTGGCCATCCCCTGGCCGATCCAATCCGAATGGTCTGACTATCTGCTCGAAGCGGGGCAGGAAGCCGAGCTCGTCCAGGTGCTCCCCGCCTCCGGCAAGGACTTCGCCGCCGGACTGCGGGTGGTCAAGAACGAGAGCAAGTGGCATCAGGTCATCGCAAATGGCCTGCAAGCAGGTCAAATCACGATCACCTAATCAATCTACTCCATCAACCATGCCCCGGCCCAACCCGCCGGGGCTTTTCATTTCTCAGAAAGGAACACCTGAACATGGCTCGCTTAGAAGCTCAATCCAAACTGATGTATTACCCCACTCCACCCGCTTGTGGTGGAGCTCATCGCATCCTGGTTCAAGGCTGAAGACAAGACCCGCCTGGTCGACCCTTGCTGCGGCAAGGGTGAAGCCCTGGCGCAGTTCGCCAGCCTGGTCGATCCCGAAGCCGAGACCTGGGGCGTGGAAATCTGCTACTCCCGTGCCCTGCAGGCCAAGGACCTGCTGAACACCGTCCTGTCCACCTCTTTCTACGATCTGCGCACCCCGGCTCGCTGGAGCAACGCCAGCGTCAGCCTGGCTTTCAACAACCCACCCTATGACTGGTCGTCGTTCGAAGAGATCCGTAACGGCCAGAAGCGCAAGTTGCGCCACGAGGTCCTGTTCATCGAAGGCGTCACGCCCAAGATCGTCCCAGGTGGGCACCAGGTCATCATCGTCCCCCGCGGCATCCTGGGTGACAAGTCCCTGCTCGGTGAAGGGCAGGAAGGCCGCGTTGCCCGCCACCTGCTCGGCTGGTATGAGAGCGTGACTGTCCTGCGTTTCCCGGATGGTGAGTATGAACGCTTCAAGCAGGTGGTGGTACTGGCCTGTCAGAAACGGGGCAAGTATGCCCCACCGACGAAAGAAGCCATCGAAGCCATCACAGCCTGGCCGATGAAGAGAGCGAAATCGCCGTCCTCCGTCAAGGTTTCAATGCGATTGCCATCCCGCCTGTCCCTTCCGGGAAGGCGACCTTCGTCTTCACACCTGTGGATCCTGGCCAGCTGGTGCAGCTCGGGCAGCAGTGCAGCCCCATCGGCACACCTGCCTACCAGCACGCCACCTACGTGCGTCCCATCGGGGCTGCCTTCACCCCGGCCATGCCCTTTCATCGGTCACATCAGCATGCTGATTGCCGGACAGGAGACCGGGGTACTTTCGCTGCCGTCTGAGTGCGGAACCATCCTGGTCAAGGGCATGACCCGCAAGGTGGTGGATGTCTCGACCAGCGACTCGACCAACGACAAGGGCCAGTACACCCACACCAACGTCACCGAGCGGGAGAAGCACGTGGCTACCATCACCATCGCTCACCAAGACGGCGATCTCGAGATGCTGCAGTCCACCCAAGAAGTGGGCGACTTCGTCACCCAGTATGCCGACCCCATCGCCGAAGCCATCCTGCAGCGCAACCAGCCGCTGTATGACCTGCTGCCTGCGCAGGACGAATGGGAAGGCACCCAGAATGCCGCCAAGGGTCTACCGCCCCTGCCTGGCAGGGAGAAACGTGGCCTGTTTGACGTGCAGCGCCACTTCGCCATCGCCACTGCCCGTGTGATGAAGGCCCGCACGCACTGCATCTTGAACGCCGAGATGGGCTTTGGCAAGACCTCCACCGCCATCGCCTCCCTGGATCTGATGGACCAATGGCCTGTCCTGGTGATGTGCCCGGGGCACATGGTCTTCAAGTGGCAGAGAGATATCCAGTGCTCCTGCAATCCCGAAGACCCCATCCTGGCCCGCATCATCACCCGCCCTGTGCTCGACAAGCCACCCGCCTGGCTGACGAGCATCCGGCCTGCTATCCAGGCTGCCGGTGGGGTAATCCTGGAAACCTCCCGCCGTCAGGTCAGCCCAGTGACACCCAACGACCCCGGTGGGCGGCGCAAAGTAGTCATCGGGTATGAACTGGGCAACCTGGAAGCCATCCAGAAGGTCGTCCAGAAGTTGGCTTTCAAGGACAGCGAAGCCAAGAAGACCCTGCCTCCTGAGATCCAGTTCACCAAGCAGGGCATGCTCGTGGAGTATGTCGACCGGGATGAATACACCCTGTTCGACTTCCACGCCGACTACACCTCCGGCAGGTTGGGGCGCAAAGCCGTGGCGGTGGTGGCCTTCGACCCGGCCAAGTATGACGCCGGTTCAGAAGAGAAGCCTGCCGTGCGCTATGTCACCCGCCGCATGTATAACGAGCAGCTAGGCAAGTATGAAGGCAGGAAAGTCCCCACCTGCCCGACCTGCGGCGAGGTGGTCGACGTGCGAGAGCGCTTCTGCCAGGCCTGTCACGCACCGCTCTTCAACTTCACCCGCTGGCGGCGGGTGGGTCTGGCCCGCCTGGTGCAGCGCAAGTTCCGCCATTTCTTCAAGGTCTACATCGGCGATGAGATCCACAAATGCCAGAACGGCAGGAGCGACATCGGTGCTGCCGACCAGCGCTTCCTCTCCTCCATCAAATACAGCCTGGCCCTCACCGGCACGCTCTTCGGTGGCACGGCTGGCAGCTCTTCTACCTGCTCTACCGGCAGAGTGCCTGAGCTGCGCCAGCTCTATGAGTTCACCGAGAAGAACCGCTTCATCGACCACTACGGCGTCTGGGAACGTGAGTGGGCGCAGGCCAAGCCCTACTACGAAGGCGAAACCGGAGCATCCACCGGCATCAAGCGCTGGAACTACCGCCAGCGGGAGCTGCCCGGTGTAGCACCGGCCGTCATCCGCTTCCTGCTGCCCATCACCCTGTTCGGCAACATCACCGACCTGGGCTATGAGCTCCCGCCGCTCTACGAGAACGTCGAAGAACTGCCGATGAGCGAGGGACTGGCCGAGCAGTATCAGGCGCTCGAGAAGGGCTTGCTCTCCCAGGCGCTCGAAATCGTGCGCAACGGCGATATCGGTGTGCTCTCCGCCTGGTTTGCCGCCTGCCGCTTCCGGCCTGCCAGTGCTTTCCGACCCGAGAGTGTGGACTACGTCAGCAAGAAGGGCCGGGGAGAGATCCACTGGAGCCTGCCGCAGGTCATCTCCTCTCACGAACCCTGGCTCCCCAAGGAGCACAAGTTGGCCGAAATCGTGCGGACGAATATGGCTCAGGGCCGCAAGACGCTCACCTTTGTCGAGCAGACCGGGACAAGAGATATCCGTGACCGCTGAAGCAGGTGATCGAGAGCCTGGCTCCAGGAGGCAGCATGCACCCTGGTGGAGGTGCTCCAACTGTTGGAGTTCTTATCTGCCGCGGATATGTCCCCGGCCAGGCGAGAGGCGTGGATCAAGTTGGCTGCGCCGAAGATGGATGCCCTGCTGGTCAATCCCAAGCTGGTGGAGACCGGCCTCGACCTGGTGATGTTCTCCGACCTGGTGTTCTACGAAGTCACCACGTCTCTCTACGTCTTATGGCAGGCCATGCGCCGGGTGTGGCGGCTCGGGCAGGACAAGGAAGTCAACGTCACCTTCCTGAGCTATGCCGACACCCTGGAGAGTGAAATCCTGCGCCGCATGGGGCTGAAGATGAAGTATGCCCAGCTGCTCTACGGCAAGGAAGCGGCCGGTATCCTGGTCGAGACGGATGGCGAGGACGATATCCAGCGCCAGATCATCTCGGCGGCCCTGGAGGGCAAGGCCTTCCAGAATGCCGGAGAAGCGCTCGAGAAACTGACCATCTTCTCGAATGGCTCAGAACGCCCCATGCAGGTGACGAAATCCCCGCTGGGCAGCCCTGTGGCAATCAGCCCGGTAATCGTGCCTGCGGTCGAACTGCCGAGCGGCAAGGTGTTTCAACTCACCCTCTTTCCCGGCTTTGAGCCGGTGCCGTTAGAGCAGATTACTCGAAAGAGGGGGAGAAGGTAGCCTGAACTAAATCGGAATGCCTGCCTGGAGACCTGTGCAGTACCAGGCAGGCGCTAGCCAGCCTGACCATCAATCCATGAGTTTTATCCAGACAAAAAGGAGTATCCCATGAGCGCCAAATTGAATGTCATTGCCATCCAACTGTGTGTCCCAATCTCACAGGCGGAATGTTTCGTCAACCAGGTGAATCAATATCTGCCTCGGAAAATGACCTACAAAGCCATCTCGAAGGCAATTCGGTCGCTGCCGCTCCCCGATCGCAAGCCCGATGTCGGTGGCTGCCCAACTGGTGAAGGAGTATCAACTTTTACCAGATAACCTGCCGAACCAAAGATGAACCACCCGACTAGGCTCACAGACCCAGGCAGCGCCCACTCGAACAAGAGTACACTCTCCGTGTGGTAGGTGTCACCTTCGATGGGCGTCAGGCAGTCGTCGCAAAGCTCACGTCTGGCGAGCCGGTGGCCCTGAAACGCGAGCCGACTAATCCATATGACCGCAATGCCATCATGGTCGTGCGGCTTACCGGCGAGCAGATTGGCTATATCGATCGCTTCACGGCTGCCAGGATTGCGTACCGGCTCGACCGGCTGGGAGGCAGTGTCAATGGGGCCGTGACCAGGATTTCCGGTATGAGTTACCCCCGCGGTTCATTGGGTGTGCAGATCCGTTTCGGTTTGCCGATAGAGGCGGAAGAAATCTGAGCTACTCGATGAAGGTGATGCAGTTGACGCTGCTTTCTGGTTTTGAGCCGGTGCCAAACGAGCAGTATAGAAGCAAGCGACGCCGAAATAACTCGATGACAACAGCCAAGCCCGCCCAGGGGGATGCAAGGCGGGCTGGCTGGGCATTTCTGAAAGTTGCCGAGTGTTGTCGAGACGGAAATCCGCCTCCGTAGTGAAAACGATGCTAAGTGTTACACTCCCCCATAGGGTGGGCATGAGGGAGTGTAACACTTAGCACCCTTTTTAGTCTTCAGTAGTCTGCCTGGTATGGTTGGATATACAGCAATTCCTGGATGACTAATCCGTTTCTACTGTTTGGCTATCACAACAAGGAGCGATAGAGAAGTAATTACGGACCGGCACCATAATACCGACCATCTTATATCCCGTGGAATGGTCATGAACCAAGATAGTGACCTGGCTCTCACTGGTTAGAAAAGCGCTGCTCCGGAGGCAATTATTCCACAGCATCCTAGTGTTTCTCGCGGTGAAAACGGATGACGAAAATCTACTCGAGAACAAGGGGATGAAAGATGGAATAATAAAAATGGTCTCGACCGAGACCATGGATTGAATACTCTCGGTGATTTACTCTTGAATGTATGGGTGTTCCACAAGCAGGACATTGGGCCATGAGTTCTTGGTTTTCTATCTCGGGCAGATAATCCTCCTTCGGCAAAGATTAATACTACATTCGAATGGAGAACGGCATTCCACCAGAAGTTGACTTCTACATTCGAATGTGGAAGTCAACTTCCACCTGTGGAACTCACTTTTTCTCGAGCAATTCCAAATCAAACTGCATGTCAGACCCAGGCATGATTACAAAGGGCGTGTCGGAATTTGCTATCGCCACTTCATCCAAGGACATAACTTCGCATTTGCAAAAAACTCGTGGGATTATCTTGAGTACGCACAACGGTCTTCCCCTAATAGTGGACTCCATCGATGGACTTGAGTAAAATGGACAAATAATGAAAAGGCATTTAAAAATCCATTATTCCTTTCGCGTTTGTTTATATCATGCTAACCCCAACCATTGGAGCGGATACCGAATAATAGGATATTCGCTTTGATATTCAACTGAACTTATTTCCAGCAAGGGAGAACCTATGGATTCAGATAAATCTTTTGAACTAAATTCATACGCTTCAGAAATCGAGCGTCTTTCTAATGGTTTAGGCATTCGTCTTTTGGCATTAAAAGCAAAATTATTATTACCAATTCGAATTTGCAATAATTTTGGAGGAATGGACAACGCAGCGGCACATGATTAAGGCCTGGAATGATATTCAACCATTCGCGAATTCTTGGTCGAAACGAAAGGTAGTGACTTGGGCCGGAACTACGACAATGTCCTTGTTGAACTTCAACAATATCATAAACGAGGAATCGGTTACGGGGAGATCGCGAAAATATTGAAACTACCGCAGCCTAGCGCTTCTTTGTTGCGCGCATTATGAGAATGAAAAGATTGAACTAAAGGGCTGGGGCATGGGAATCACCTGCCTATTTTTTCTGTTTATTGGCCTCAGATTGGGGAACATCGAATATCTCCAGGAACAAATAAAATTGGCCCTTGAAGTCCTAGAAGAGGGTTCGATCCCGTGGAGATTGACCGATGGGTTGTTTACCACAGCAAGAATTCGGGATCAACTCGTTTACTTGAGGGAACGGATGAGAAAGAGGTCAGCTTATAATTAAACCACATCATTTAGAATCCACCTATATCATCGTTGATGGTTACCTATTGCAGAATGGTTGGTATGATAGGACAAACGCATTGCTTTGTAAGCAGATATCTTATTGGAAAAACCACAAAAAGTGGGTAATGAAGCGGATGGATGATATGAAGCGAGAACTGGCTGAAAGCACCGACCCGCTCCTGGAACCGTATAGGGACTGGCTAAAAAATGAGGGAAAAACTTGAGATCTTTCCCATATAAATCATATGATAACTAGTTATGATAGCTCCTCAGACCAACAAAATGGTCTGAGGAGCTTTTTATGCGAACAGAAGGTTTACCTTTTTATGTAATGACGATGAACAACGGTCACTAAAGGCAATTGCACAATACCTGAACCGCACTCAGGGGGACACTATCCGGCTTCTCTTACGTAGAGCCGCTGAAGAATTGAATATTGGCTATGCTGACCCCAATCCTTTGAGCAATCCGACCAGCCAGGATAATGGAGGGCTCAATGATTGAATTCAGGGTCAACACAATACCGAATGGGAGAGGCTCTAGGAGAGGGTCTGATACTTCTCCAGGGTGTATATATATTTGCTTTCTACTTCACTTGGAGTAATTAATATCGGGTCTTGCCTCTGGCGATCTTGGTCGGGACACAGAGACAGCGTAGGAAAAGGCGCTCATGTGTGATGCTGCTGAAATCATCTGGCCCGATAACCCTCGTAGTGAAGGGGAGTTAGGATAAGCAAAAAGAAAGGAGTTGTATACGAAAAAATATCGTCTTGTAGTTTAATGAGTGACCGCCACTGGCATGGCGGTCGATGATAGGTTCATATTCGGAGAGGTCAACTCTGCTCGTTTCCTGTCATCTTGTATTTTACCATCAAAACGAGCACTGATCCTCTCACAATTTGATTAATAAGGAGTAATAATATGACGAAAATATTATCTATAAGTGATCTTTTTCCAAGCCGCTATCTCAAGCCCTCGGATGTGGGTGAAAATGACTTGATGTTAACGATCGAAAGGTTGACTATTGAGGAGTTTGGTCGAGGTGATCGCAAGGAAAACAAGCCCGTTGCATACTTCAGAGAGACCGACAAAGGTTTGGTCCTTAACAAGACGAATGCTACCACTATTGCCCGTCTTTATGGTGACAAGTGTGCTAATTGGGTGGGTAAAAAGGTTGCCCTGTATGTCACGGAGGTTTCTTATCAGGGAACACCGATGCTTGGAATCCGGGTTCGTATGCGGCCGCCTTCACAACCGCAACAGCCCGATCTGGAAATTCCGGAACCACCGGAACCACCCGATCCTTGGGCTTGACAACTGAATAGTAAATAGGGGCAGCACCACGCTGCCCCTTTTTACACTGGATTATTATGGATGACATTAAATTTAGCAGGCTGTCGTATTACTGTAATCATGGTTGGCCTATCTTCCCTCTGCAATGGATGGAAGAAGAACTGTGTTCTTGTGGATCAACCAGCTGTAAAAGTCCCGGGAAACATCCGTTGGTCTCCCGCGGTTTTAAAGCTGCCTCGACAGATATCGACCAAGTACATGCCTGGCATAACAAATGGCCTCTGGCAAACTGGGGAATGCGAACCGGTGATATAAAAACCGGAGGGGCCGGTATACTGGTAGTTGATATCGATACCAAGTCAGGAGGTTTTGAAACCTGGGAATTGCTCCGTAATGAGCATCTTGAACCAATCGAAACAGTCACGGTTGCAACAGGAGGAGGTGGTCAGCACTTCTGGTTTATCTATCCACCTGGTATGGATATTCGTTCAGGCGCAGGTGTGCTTGGGCCTGGAATTGATATTCGAGCAAATGGTGGTTATGTAGTCGTTCCACCTTCCAGAACATCTCAGGATTACCGGTTTCTCCTCAATCCAGTCAGATACATCAATCGATAACTGCCCCGAATGGATACTTAGACAAGCTAAATGGCAAGGTGATCACCGCCAAGTTGCCGGCAGGGCTTAGGATCGGCACGGAAGTACCCAAGGAGCACGCCATCAATCCTTATTGACCATGGCCGGTGCGATGCGTCGGATTGGAATGACCACCGAAGAAATGACGGCATCCCTGGCAGTAGTTCGTGATAAACGGTTCGAGTTGGGCGATCACACTGTCACAGAAGAAGAGATTATCGATGTCGTAGACTGGGTCAGCCAAAAGAAACGCTCTTTTGCCCTTACAGACCTAGGCAATGCAGAACGGTTTGTTGATCTGTTCGGTAGTAGTGAGGTATTGCTATGCATGGGAGGAATGGCTCGTCTGGGATGGACGCCGATGGGTTGTAAATGCAAATGCAGAACTCATGCAGATGGCTCACGCCACCGTTCGAAGTCATATATTTTGAAGCAGCACATGCCAAAGACGATGAATAAGAGAGAGCAATAACCAAACATGCCATTGCCTCAGAAGCTCACTCGAGGGTTGAGAATATGCTGCAGAGCGCAAAGCCTTACCTGGCTGTTCGAGCTGATCAACTCGATCAACATCCAATGCTCCTAAATGTCGCCAATGGCGTGATCGATTTAGCGACTGGGTTCATTATTGGCCCATGATCCCAATTATCTGATCACCAAGATGATCAATGTTGTTTATGATTCTGATGCCAAATGCCCTGAATGGGAAAAGTTCCTCGACTTGGTGACCGGTGGGGATCAAGATCTACAATCTTTCCTACAATTGGCTGTGGGCTATACCCTTACAGGTCGCACGGACGAGCACTGCCTTTTCGTACTCTATGGGACTGGCTCAAATGGTAAAACAACATTTACTGAAACGATCCGTCTTCTTCTTGGAGACTATGCCCAACGAGTGAATATTGAATCCCTCATGCAATCCTGGGGAAGTGGGCAAGCAGCAACGCCAGATATCGCCAATATGGCTGGAGCGCGCTTTGTCTTATCTTCCGAAATACCCGAAAACCGTAAACTCAATGAGTCGCTAGTCAAGGATCTGACCGGTGGGGATGCGATCACTGCCCGAAAATTATTTGCAAACCCGTTTACTTTTACTCCCAATCACAAACTGTGGATTTTCGGCAATCATAAACCCCGGGTGGCTGGAACCGATGAAGGAATTTGGCGGCGGATTCGTGTTGTGCCATTTAACGTCACAATCCCGAAGGAACAGCGCCGACAAATGAGCGATGTTCTTGAAGTTTTTCAGAACGAAATGCCAGGCATCCTGGCCTGGGCAGTCAATGGCTGCATCCTCTGGCAAGTAAATGGATTGCCGATACCAGAGGCGGTCCAGCAGCTACAGCAGAATATCGAAATGAACAGGATTTAGTTCAGCAATTCTTAGAGGAGAAGTGCGAGATGCATGTCGATTATTCCGTTGATAAAGATGAACTGTATACAGCCTGGCGGGATTGGTGTGAGGCAGCTGGTGAAACCGAGGCCGCAAAGCGAAGCAAGAAGTGGCTGACCCACCAGATGACCAGACCGGGGATACCAGCAGGGCGGTGCTCAGAAACGCACCCTGTTCGGCATCAGGGTGAAGGAGTAGAGTGCGATTTTATGCGATGAGTGCGATTATTTGTGGATTTTCCATTAAATAGACAAAAAAGCAAAATCTTATCCGTTAAGTAGAAAACTGGCAAATAATCGCACTCTCTAATAAAGAATCGCACTCATAGGAATGTTTCGAACTCGATCTTAGGCCCTTTCCATCCATTATTAGAAATGAAGAGGACATTTTATGGACACATCGATTACTGATCAAACCAAACTCTCGAATGTGGACCGTTTATTAAAACCGGAAGACGTAGCATCCGTGCTGAACATCTCACGCAGTTTCACCTACCACCTGTTGCAGACCGGACAGTTGCCTGCCATACGGCTAGGCAGATCAGTAAGAGTCCGACGGCAAGATTTGGAAAGCTTTATCGGGAGAAATCTACACGGCCAAGAAGGCTAATTCTTCACATCTGTCAAAAGTAGAGATGCTGCATGAACACTGTTTTGCCCTGTCCTGTATGCCCATATGCTCCATTGAGTGCTAAAATTATGGTGTATGTTTGCACCTTAACAACTGAATGGACAGGGCTTGCAGTGTTGCCTTTCCTTGATCTCTTTCCAAGAAGGGAGTGAAAGGAAGTGGCGAGAAAACGCGGCAACAACGAAGGGACGGTTTATAGGCTGCCAAGTGGTCGGTGGAACGCCCAGATTTCACTCGAAGGTCATCGCTTGAGCAAGTCTTTTGATACCCAACGGGAAGGAACCGAATGGCTTCGCAAGGCTCGAAATCAGATCGAGACTGGCATGACCTATGCCAGCTCTACGGTTACTTTAGGAGAATTTCTCGATAGTTGGCTAACGAGCACCAAGGCCTCCAAGCGGCAGTCTACCTGGAAACACTACGATCAACTCACCCGAAAATATATCCGTCCGCATCTTGGTCAGGTGAAGATTAAAGACCTTCGACCAGAACACATCCAGGCATTTTATAACAACCTGTTGGCAACCAATGTCGGCGTTCCTACAATAGACAAGATTCATACCCTGCTGCACAGCGCTTTAGGGCAAGCCGTAAAAGTTGGATTGGCAAATCGGAATACAACTGATGCTGCTATCCCGCCAAAAGTGCCAGCCAAAGAGATGAAAATCCTGGATGAGAGCCAGGTCCGCCAAATGCTCATAACAGCCCGTAGCAGCCGTCTTGAGACGCTACTCCATCTAGCCTTGGCTACTGGTATGCGCCAGATGGAACTGCTTGGGCTGAAATGGGATGACCTGGATTGGAACAAGCAGACCATCAAAGTTGAACGGCAGCTCGTTCGCTCAAACCAGGGAGTGTGGAGTTTATCCCGCCTAAGACCAAGAATGGCAGGCGGACCGTGGCGCTGGGAATCAAAACAATAGATGTCTTGCGCAACAATATGAACGACAACATGGCGGATAGAAAAGCAGCTGGAGAAAATTGGATTGAACACGGATTGATCTTCACCACCAAAAACGGCACACCAATCCATTATCGCAACCTACTCCGAGATTTTCAAGAACCTGCTTCAAGCGAAGCTGGCTTACCGGTTATACGTTTCCATGACTTGCGTCACACTGCGGCTTCATTGATGCTCAACTACGGCATTCCCGTATTGTCGTCTCTCAACGCTTAGGACATGCAAGAGCATCCATCACTCTGGATGTATATGGTCATCTGATCCCAAGCATGCAAGCAGAAGCGGCCGAGATGATTGATAATCTGATCACACCGGTTGCAGTATCAACTAAGCGAGGCAGAGATCAATTCACTGATCTGATGGTTGCACACGGTTGCAAACGATTTAACCAGCCCTGAGACGACCATCACGCATACCCACCCCCATATATAGCCATAACAAACAAAAACCCCCACAGGTGGGGGTAAAAAGGTGGGCGGAACAGGACTCGAACCTGCGACCTCCTCTGTGTAAGAGAGGCGCTCTAACCAACTGAGCTATCCGCCCGCATGGGCTTGCCACGCATTATACCAAAAGATTGTGATATCCATCTGCCAAAATAAGTACAACGTCACCTTGTCAGGCTGTCGATCTTCCGTAGAATATTTGTGATAGAATCTCTTCGCGCTCGTTAACATACTTTTTATCCCGTAGGCTGAGGTGCCCTATCCCCCGGATGGGAGGGCTCAAAGGCGAAGCCGGTGCCGCCCCAAAGGCGTAGTCCGGCGCTGTCGCGCAACTGTGAGGTGTAACCACCAAGCCAGGTCGCCCGCCTCTACCTGTTCGTCCACGCGCCTCGCGGCAAGGAGGTGGAAACACGTTAAACAAGATCACCTGAACCCCCTCCCCTGACCAACCGGCAGGGGAATTTGTTTTTAAAATCTTTCCTCATCGGAGATCCTTTCGAAATGAAAACTGCACTACACAAAATCGTCTTCTCGCTCGTCCTGCTGATGCTCGTATCCTTGAGCGCCTGCGCTGCTCCAGCGCAAGCCCCCGCTGTCACCCCTGCTCCGGCAGCATCGCCCACTCCGGCGCCCGTCGCCCTCACCGACGGCTTGGGCAAATCCTTCACGTTCGATAAGCCGTACCAGAAGATCGTCTCGCTGGCGCCTTCCAACACTGAGATCCTCTTTGCCATCGGCGCCGGGAGCCAGGTGGTGGCGCGCGATACATTCTCGGATTATCCCGAAGCTGCCCAAGCAAGTCAAGGACATCGGCGGCGGCTGGGGAGAGGTAGATACCGAGGCCATCGTCGCCCTCGCGCCGGACCTGGTGCTGGCGGCTGAGATCAACGCCACCGAACAGGTGAAATCACTCGAAGACCTCGGACTCAACGTCTATTACCTCTCCAACCCCAAGACTTTGGACGGCATGTACGACAACCTGCGCACGGTCGCCAGGCTCACCGGGCACGAAGCCGAAACCGAGACTCTGATCGAGTCGCTCAAGAGCCGCGTGTCTGCCGTAGACGCCAAAATCGCCGGCGTGACCGATAAGACCGCTGGTCTTCTACGAGCTGGATGGCACCGACCCCAACGCCCCCTGGACCTCGGGACCGGGCACTTTCGTCGACCTGCTGCTTACCCAGGCTGGCGGCGCCAATTTAGGCAACCTCCTGGATAGCTCCTGGGCGCAGATCAGCCTGGAGAAATTGGTCACGGAAAATCCGGACCTGATCTTGCTCGGCGATGCGGTCTGGGGAGGGGTAACGCCCGAAGCCGTCGCCGCTCGCGCCGGTTGGGATAGCCTGGATGCCGTCCAGAACGGCAAGGTCTTCCCCTTCGACGATAACCTGATCTCCCGCCCCGGTCCCCGCATGGTCGACGGGCTGGAACAGCTGGCGAAACTGCTCCACCCGGAGCTCTTCCAGTAGATCAACCCAACCTGGCATGCCCCTCCTGCGCCGCCCTTACCTTTTCAGCCTCAGCCTGCTGGCGATCACCTTCTTGCTCAGCCTGGCGATCGGCTCGGTATCCATCCCGCTGGCTGTCCTGGCGCGGCTGGTCCTGGAGCGGCTTCCGGGCATTGTCATCCAACCTGCAGTGCCTGAGACCTTCCAGGCAATTCTGTACCAGATCCGCCTGCCCCATACCGTGTTGATGCTGCTGGTAGGCGCCGCGCTGGCGGGTAGCGGAGCAGCCTACCAGGGGCTGTTCCGCAACCCGCTGGCTGACCCCTACCTGATCGGCGTCGCCGCCGGGGCAGGCTTGGGAGCAGTCCTGGCGCTCGGCATCCACTGGCCCACCAGCCTGCTCGGTCTGTACACCATCCCTGCCAGCGCCTTCGTGGGCGCCGTCCTCACCATTGCCATCGTCTACAGCCTGGCGCGCGTCGGGCGGACGGTGCCAACGACAACGCTGATCCTGGCAGGAGTCGCCTTCAGCTCCTTCGCCACATCGCTCACCTCGTTCCTGATGTTCCGCTCCGATACCGAGTTGCGCCGCGCCATGGGCTGGCTGCTGGGCGGTGGGACAATGGGCGGCTGGGAGCCGGTGCTTGCCATGCTCCCATACATTACCATCGGGCTTTGCGGGTTGATCCTCTCCGGTCACACCCTCAACGTGCTCCAGTTCGGTGAGGAACAGGCGCAACAGCTTGGTATTCCCATCGAACGCGTCAAGGTACTGGTCATCCTGGCAGCATCCCTGACCACGGCTGCCGCGGTTGCCTTTGCCGGGATCATCGGCTTCATCGGGCTGGTGGTGCCACACGTTGTACGCATCACCTGGGGCGCCGATTACCGCCGCCTGATCCCCCTCTCCATTCTCTGCGGCGGCAGCGCCTTACTCCTGGCAGACCTGGTCGCCAGGGTGGCGCTCTCGCCGGAGATACTGCCCGTGGGCATTGTCACCGCCCTGGTCGGCGCGCCTTTCTTTCTCTGGATCTTGCGCCAGGCGAAAGCCCAGGCTTACTGGTGAAAGGATGAGCTATGCTTGAAATTCAGTCGCTGTCGGTTGGCTATCTCAACCATGAAGTGTTGAGAGATATCTCCATCACCATCCAGTCCGGTGAGATCCTGGCAGTGGTGGGTCCCAACGGCGTAGGCAAATCAACCCTGATCCGCGCCGTGAGCGGGATCAACCTCGCACATTCCGGGCGGGTGCTGGTAGACGGGCAAGACGTAACGCGCATGTCTGTGCAGCAGCGCGCCCGCTTCATGGCAGTGGTGCCGCAGGCGCGCGAGCTTCCCGGCGCCTTTTCCGTATACCAGACCGTCTTGTTAGGAAGAACGCCCTACTTGAGCTGGCTGGGTAAGGCGGGTACGCGCGACCACGCGATCGTTAATCTTTCGCTGGAACGCGCTAACCTTGCAGGCATGGCAGAGCGACGCATCGGAGAGCTCTCGGGCGGCGAGCAGCAGCGCGTCCTGCTCGCCCGCGCCCTGGCGCAGGATACCCCCATCCTGCTGCTCGACGAGCCCACCACCCACCTGGACCTGCAGCACCAGTCCAACCTGCTCAACCTGGTGCGTTTGCTCGCCAGCGAAAAATCCTTATGCGTCTTGATGGTCCTGCACGACTTGAACCTGGCGGGGCTTTACGCCGACCGGGTGGCGCTGATTTCCAAGGGCGGCATTCATGCCATCGGAAAACCGGAGGCGGTGCTCACCGCCCAAAACCTGTCTTCGGTTTACCACGTGCCGGTGGATGTCATTCCGCACCCGGAGTACGGCACCCCCCTGGTGCTGCCGGACGGGCGCAACAGCGAAATAGCCTCATCCGATACTGCCCAAAGGATAATCGCTTCACTTAACTCAACTCATCTCCTACTGAATTTGTTTAAGCCTGGATGCAGCGGCTGCATCCAACAGCCAGGTCAGCTTGCCCCGGGTCGGCTTGATCAATTGCGCAGGCAGCTCCTGGCTGGCAGATGGCTCTTCCAGCGCCTGGCGCACGCGCTCTGCCTTTTTTTCACCCGTGACGATCACGAGCACCTTCGCCGCGGCGTTAATCACGGGCAGCGTCAGGGTCAGGCGCGCAACAAGCGGTGGGGGCGGCTGGTTATGCTCCGCCGCCACAACCCAGCGTTGCTGCTCGCGCAAGAGCCGGCGAGCCGGGGAAGAGCGAGGCAATATGCCCGTCATCTCCCATCCCGACCATCATCAGGTCGAAACATGGAAAACCATCCTCGCCTGCCAGCAGGCTGCTGCGCAGCTCATCTTCGTAAGCTTGAGCCGCTGCGGCAGGCGCCAGCTCGCCGCGCATGCGGTGCACGTTCTGCGGCGGGAGCGGCACACGGGAGATCAGCGCCTCGGCTGCCAGGCGGTAGTTGCTATCCGGGTGGTCGGGAGGGACGAGGCGCTCATCGCTCCAGTAGACCTGCACGCGGCTCCACGCCATGCGATCCGCGTATTCAGGCTGGCTGAGCAGCTCATAAGCCGGGCGTGGGGTAGCCCCGCCCGCCAGCGCCAGATGCGCCACGCCGCGAGCGTGGATCGCACCCAGGCAAGCATCGAGGATGAGCTCAGCAGCAGCGTGAGCGATGGCTGCGTCGTCTGGCAAGATTCGCACATCAGGCGTCACGCGAAGCGCTCCTCATCCCATACATCCGCCCGGTTGTGATAACCGGCTTGCTCCCAAAAACCCAGCCGGTCGCTCGCCATGAATTCCAGGCCGCGGATCCACTTTCCGCCTTTCCAGAAGTAGGGGGTCATATATTCCGTTCCGGGGATGTTGCCCACCACACCGCGCAGCGGATAGCCATGATCCGGCTCGAGCGGCTCGCCGTTGTAGTGAGTTGCCAGCAGGAAATTGGGCGCCAGCGCTACCTCCAGGGGCACATTGACCGTGAATCCATACTCGCAATGCTGCATGAGGTGCCTGGCAGCGGGCTTGAGCTTGATGATCTGCTCGTCGACAAGCTGGCGCAGCGAGACCCCCTCCCACTCGGTATCGAATTTGCTCCAGCGCGTGACGCAGTGGATATCCATCTTGATTTTTGTGCGCGGCAAGCGGGAGAATTCATCCCAGGTCCAGGTGATCTCCTGCTCCACCTCACCAAAGATGCGCAGGCTCCAGGTAGCCGGGTTGAAGCGCGGCACCGGACCGTAATGCAGCACAGGGAAGCGGTTGGTCAACGACTGCCCAGGCGGCAGCCGCCCTTCTTTCTCTATCCGCTCTTCTTCGTCTCGTCTACCAAACACACTGCGTAACATACAACCTCCTATCGATAACTATATCTCCAATCGGAATCTCCATGGAAGTACCCGGATATGGGAGTGTGAAGGCGGCTACGCCGCCTTCACACTCCCATATCCGCACGGTAAATCCCATTGTCCCTCAATAGAGTCCATCAGGGCTAAAGTTTACCCGAAATCACTTCTGAACGCATTAAGAATTCATTACGGTTAGAATCTCGGCGTATATTTCGCTGGGCGCAAATAATGTTGGAAAAAATTGCAGCTTTTTCGAATGGATAAAAGTTGCTGAAATTATCATTTTTATCAGAATGATTTGCATTTCAAGAGAGATTGTGATAAACTAATCACAGACATTCGCCCATGTAAAATACCGACGCACCTTGCCGGAGGAAAACCATGCAATATGAAGATCGCATCCGCCGAGCGCGGCCGGAGATGTCCAAAAGCTTCGCCAAGCTGGCCGATTTCCTGCTCGATTCCTATGTCGAGGCGGCTTTCATGACCGCCAGTGAGCTGGCTCACGCCCTCAACCTGGACGCCGCCACCGTTGTGCGCTTCTCTCAATTCCTGGGTTACTCCGGTTTCCCCGAGCTGCAGCACGAGATTCGCGAGCGGGTAAAAGGCGACCTGCTGATCCGCCCGCGCCAGGCAGAGGTTGACGATTCCACCCCCAGCCTGGTCGTCCAGGCAATGGAAGAGCTATCGCACGCGCTGGACCAGACCCGCATCATCCTGGATACCGACTCCCTGGAGAAGCTGGTGGAGCGCATGGGGCAGGTGCGCCGCATCGTCGTCATCCCGGAAGGTCCGGCGCAGCCATCTGCATACAGCCTGGTGCACTACCTGGAGCAGGGCGGTTTCCCTGTGTACATCGCCCGCGCCGGCGTCGCCGACCTGGCGCGCACGATCAATACCGCCACTCCCCAGGACCTGCTGATCGCCGTCGAGGTCGTCGGGCAGTCGCCGTATATCGCCCGGGCGATCGAAGAGGCGCAAGCCAAGGGCATCCCGACCGCAGCCATTGTTGGCGCTTCTTCGCTGGCATCCGCCCGCTCGGCAGACGTGGTCCTGGCTGCCCAGGCGCACCCCTCGCTGGGGGTGGGCATCATCTGCATCGAGGCCATCGTATACGCCCTGGCGCAGGTGCTGCTCATGCGCTTTGCTGACAACTTCGCCGGAACAGAGCAGTCCATCGCGGCGCTCTCCGCCCGCATCCAACAGCCGTTCGATTAACAGCACTCCTGGAGGACGCCATGCGGTTCGTCCGCTACCAGAGCGGCAATGACCCAACGCCGCGCCTGGGCTGGCTGCTTGAAGATCGCATCGGGGCGATCGAAGGCTCCCCCTATACCGAATTCCGCCGCCTGGAAGCCGATCGCTCTCTGAGCGACGTCCGCTTATTGCCGCCCGTCCTGCCGGGGAAGATCATCGGCGTCGGGCGCAACTACCTGGCGCATGCCCGCGAGCAAAATGTCGAGATCCCCGAAGTCCCCCTGCTCTTCCTCAAGCCGCCCTCCGCGGTGATCGGACCTGGCGAATCCATCCTCCTCCCCCCGCAGTCGCAACAGGTGGTCCACGAAGCCGAATTAGCGGTGGTGATCGGTAAACCCGGGCGCTGGATCCAGCCGGAGGATGCCATGACCCACGTGCTGGGGTACACGATCGGCAACGACGTCACCGCCCGCGACCTGCAGCGCCGCGACGGGCAGTGGACGCGCGGCAAAGGCTTCGACACCTTCTGCCCGTTGGGACCCTGGATCGAGACGGAGTTCGACCCGGCGGACGCGCTGATCACCTGCCACGTCAACGGCGAGATGCGCCAGATGGCGTCCACGCGCGACATGCTCTTCAACGTCCGCCAGCTCATCGCCTACATCACATCCATCATGACCATCGAGCCCGGCGATGTGCTCATGACCGGCACGCCTGCCGGGGTAGGCTTGCTGCAAGCGGGTGATAGGATCCAGATCACCATCGAGGGTTTGGGAACATTGGAAAATCCCGTGACCAGGGAAAAGTCCTGGTAGAATCCAGGATGCAGGTACCCTATGTCACTCGACATCCATACCGCAGTCCAGACGGCGTTAATCATCTCCGTCTTGCTGATCGTGATCCTGATCTGGCGAGGCATTGTCTCCATCCGCGGCGCCAGGCAGTTGCCTTTCTTCCGCATGCGCCGCAACCGCATGGTGAAGGGCTGGCGCATGCTTTTCGCCGCCGTGGTCTTCATCCTGCTGGCAGTCCTACTCAATACCCGCATGGAACCTTTCATATACTCCTTCTTTCCACCCACTGCCACCGCCACACTGACCCCCACCATCACGCTGACGCCCACCATCAGCCTCACCCCCACCATCACCCTCTCGCCAACCATCACGCTAACGCCCTCCGTCTCCGACACACCCACCATCACGCCTACCCCCTTCATGCCGGTAGATGTGCAGGAGCGCTTCACCAGCACCACCACGCCCAATCCGGGCGCCGTTTTCAGCACGCTGACCTTTACCGATGGGCTCGACGCCCTGTACCGCCCGGTGGAGCTGGGCACCGTTTTCGAGAACCCCATCGACCACATGTACGCCGTCTTCAGCTACGATGGCATGACGCCCCAGGCGCAGTGGACGGCGCTCTGGATCCGCAACGGCGAGCTGGCGTATTACGAGACCAAACCCTGGGATGGCGAGACCGGCGGCTTGGGCTACTCCGACTGGCAGCCGCCGCCGGAAGAATGGCAGCCCGGCACCTACGAGGTGCAAATCTTCGTCGGCAACGACTGGAAGGTATCCGGTTTCTTCGAAGTGGCGGGAGAAGCCCCCACGCCTGCCCCCAGCAAGACGCCCACCCCCTCCGCTACCCTCACGCGCACCCCCACGCTAACCCGCACGCTGCGCCCGAGCCGGACCCCTACTGCGGTCCGCCCAACGCGCACTCCCTACTTGAGCCCCACCATCACGCTGACGCGCACCCCCTACCCCACCCTGACACGCACGCCGGTTACACCCAGCATCACGCCGCAGTCGACGCGCACGCGCACGGTCACGCCATCGCCGTGACCCGGCATGTTTCCGGTATCCGGTTTTCACGTATAGAGCATATCGAAAAATTCAGCGCCGCGGGTTGAATACCTGGGCAATCTGGCTGGCGATGGTGGCGTTGTTCAGCAACAGCCCCAGGTTGGCGCGCAGGCTTTCTCCCCCGGTGATCTCGCTCATCTTCTCCAGCAGGAAGGGTGTGACCGCCTGCCCGACGATCTTTTCCTCCCGCGCTTCCACCAGCGCAGTGCGCACGGCTTTCTTGACTTCCTCCGCATCCATGGCGACCTCGGCAGGCGGCGGCGCTGCCACCAGCACCGCGCTGGGCATGCCCAGCTCCCAGTGCGTGCGGGCGATATATGCGACCTCCTCCGGAGAATCGGCGCGCGCCGAGGCTTTCAAGCCGCTGCTCACGGTGTAGAACGCCGGGAAATAGTCCGTCTTGTAGCCCACCACCGGCACGCTCCAGGTCTCCAGGTACTCCAGGGTGGCTTGCAGGTCCAGAATGGCTTTAGCGCCGGCGCAAACGACCACCATCGGGATGCGCGCCAGCGCTGGCAGGTCTGCCGAGATATCCGCCGCGCCGCGCGGGTGCGGACCCAGCTCGTAATGCACCCCGCCAATCCCACCCGTCGCAAAGACGCGGATGCCAGCCCGCTGGGCGGCGTACATCGTCCCCGCCACGGTCGTCCCGCCGCTTGCCATCCTGCCGATGGCAGGGGCAAAATCGCGCAGGCTCACCTTGACCAACCCCGGGCTGCCAGAAGCCAGGGATTGCAGCTCAGCCGGTTGCAGCCCAATGTGCACGCGCCCTTCGATCACGGCGACCGTGGCGGGCGTGGCGCCGTAGCTGCGCACTGTCTCCTCCATATCCTCAGCCAGGGTCAGGTTCTCCGGGTAGGGCAAGCCGTGCGTGATCACCGTCAACTCGAGCGCCACCACCGGCTGCCCACGCTGCAGCGCGCGCCCCACTTCTTGCGAGATGACAAAGGATGCAGGCAGGTTTTCCATGATTTCACACCACCAGGCGGTCGTATAGTTTTTCCAAAGTGAGGTCGGGCACTACCGCGCCCCGGTAGCGCAAAGTGAGCGAGGCAGCCGAAACGCCAAGCTGCATGGCTTCGTCGATCTGGATGCCGTTCAGCAACGCGAAGATGACCGTGGCAGATAAGGCGTCGCCCGCGCCGGTGGGGTCGAGGACCCCCGTGCGCAGTGCGGGAATATGCCCGCTCACCTCGGATGTGGCATAGCACAGCCCCTGTTCCGCCATGGTGATGATCGCCAGGTGCACTCCCTGGGTCACCAGGCACTTGGCGGCTTCCAGCGCTTGCTTGCGATTGCTCACCGGATGGGCAGGGTCACACAGGATCGAGGCTTCGCTGTTGTTGGGTGTGATCATGAAGAAGCGCGAGATATACGGCTGGAAGCGGTGCGCCAGCAAGGCGGCGGTCGGGTCAGCGCACACCGGCAGGCGCGCTTTGCGCGCCAGCGACATCACCGTGCGCAGCGTATCCTTTGGCAAGTTGGCGTCGATGAAGAGCAAGGAAGCATCCTCGAAGAGATGCTCGTACTGGCGGATGTACTGCGCGGTGAGCAAAGAGATAATGCGCATATCGTCCAGGGCGAACTGCCGCTTGCCAGCCTGGTCAAAGACCGCCAGGTATGTCCCCGTGCTGCTCTCCGCTGTACGCAGCACCGCCTCGGTATCCACCCCAGCTTCAGCCAGCACGTCCATCAGCCTGCCGCCCGCATCATCTTCACCCACGGCGGTGATCAGCCGGACCGCTTGCCCAAGCCGCGCCAGGTTCTCGGCAACGTTGCGGGCGACTCCGCCGAAGGAATAGCGGATCTGCGCCGGGCTGGAGCTATCGGCGTCCAACTCGGTCCTCAGCCGCCCGACGATATCCACACCGGCGCCGCCGATCACCAGCACAGGCTTGTCGGCATCGAAAGAGAGACGATCATCCATCACGGGCCTCCCAGCCAGTGGGCTGTAAAGCGGGTCAGGAACACCAGCACCTGGCGCAGCCACTCTCTTTGGGCTGGGTTACCGGGATCACGCTGGTAATTCTCATACGCCTCGTGCAACACTTTGTGATACGCCAGGAGTAGCTGGCGCAAGGCTTGCCTGGAGGGCAGCTCCCTTGCGTTTTGATATGTCGCAACTGGAACTTCTTCTACCAGGCGCGCCAGCTCGGCGACCAGGCTCTCCTGGCTTACCTGTTGCATGGCAGGTGGGCTGCCGCGCAGCAGGTTTTCCCTGCTCAGCTTCCAGGCTTCCAGGTGACGTTGGGGCACGATGGCGTCCGGCAGCTCCCACGTGCCGCCGCCGATCCACTTGATCTCCACCCCGCGGCGGGCAGCCTCCTCGCCAAATTCGGCGGTGAAAAGCCCCGTCATCACGTCTGTCCGGGATAAGAAATCCGGCAGACTGGCAGGCGCCTGCAGGCTGGTCGCATTCGTTGCGCCAGCCAGCGCCTCGGCTGCCTGGCGTAGCTCAGCCTGCGCTTGCTGATCCTGCTCCAGCTCTGGCGCCCCCACCGCCGCCAGGAACTCGCTCAAGGTGTGCCGGGCGATAAACTCGCCGAACCTGCGCCGGATCAGCGACTTGGTCGCCGTGACCCACGATGTAGTGCCTTGACCATAGACCAGGCGCTGGATAGCGTGCGGATCGAAGGGATAAGGGCGCGTCAGGGAAGGCATCTGCCCGCCCCGGTATACGCTGAAAACCGCGTTGACATTCTTGAGGCGAATGCGGATGCCATCGCGCGTGCGCCCCTCCAGCGAGTACTCCTCCATTTGGTCGCACAGGTCGATGATACTGCGCAAGCGTTCGAACCCGCTCAATGCCACAACCGCCCCGGGTTTATCCACCGTCGGTCCCACCACGCGCGGCGCGCCGTCAATCGCTTCGAAGAGGGCAGCGTTATCCAGGTGCACGCGCACCAGCCCGGGACCGCCCACGCGGTAGATCGGCGATTTCTTGAACTCAGGCTGCACTTCACCGCCGCGGATCGCCATGAAGTTGTACTGGCTGCCGAAGACAGCCTGCAAGACAAAGCGCTGGGCTACCTGGATATCGCCAAGCTCGTAGATATCTTCCAGGTAAATGGCAGCCGTGCGATACGCCACCCAGAAAGCCACTGCAGCCACCAGCACCCACCTCAACACAGCCGGCGAAACCAGGGCGCGCAGTGGATAGAGGAGGAAGGCGATGGCGTTATCCAGGCTCATCTGCGGGAAGGTCAGGTAAGGTCCCCAGGTCAGGTAGAAAAGCGCCAGCAGGAAGGCGAATACGCCCGGCAGCCAGTAGCGCAAGCGCAGCATGGGCTTGTGCAGCAAGATCAGCGTAATCACCAGGATCAACTGGAAGCAAACCAGCCCCACCAGCAGGGTCACAAAGACCCGCAGGTCGGTCAAGATGCGCAGCGGGTAGAACAGCAGGTTGAGCGTCGCAAACACCTGCGCACCGGGTAAATAATTCAGGTAAGCCAGGACACCCCAAATGAAGCCGCCCAGGAAAATGAATATCTGGCGCCGGTAGTAGCCGCCGGAGGGCGTCATTGCCAGCACCCAGCTCGAGTTCAGCGAGCGCCCATCCTGATCCGCCTGGCTTGTTGCGCTCGTCATGGCTCCTGCACCCTGATCCAGTTGATGATCTCGCTCAGCGAGTTCAGGTCGGCGCCCAGCCGCTGCTGGAGCTGGGGATCCAGGATGCACTCCTGCAGCGTGCCGCGCAGCAGGCGGTCCAGGGTGATCTTCATCTGGAAGAATTCATCGCCGGGCTGCGTGGGTCGCGGCAAAGCCAGGATCTCAGCGTCAAAGCGCCGGGTGCAGGCTGCGGCAAAGCGCTCTACCGCACGCTGGCGCCCGTCCAGGGCGTGGACGTTGCGCAGCGCCTCGATGCGGTTTCGCTCCGCCCGCGCCCGCTGCAGCCAGGTCGCCACCCAGTCGTCCACCAGGCGGCGCTCCACCTCAGGCTTGAAGCGCAGGCTGCTGATCGAAACGCCTTCCACCCGGATGCCGCTATCCTGCAAGATCTCGAACTCCCGGCTGATCACCGTCGCCCCGCTCGGCTGTCCGACGCCATCCAGCTCAGCGACTTCGAAGCTGGTCAGCCGCTGGCGCACCATGCGCAGGATCACCTCCAGACCGGTATCGCCCGCCTGGTTCGCATCCAGGGGTGAGAGGAAGAGCTCGCCCACGGTGAACTTCTGTACGTATTCGCGCCACACGTCCACCGCCAGGTATGCCGGCAGCTTCTTGAGCGAGACGTGCGATGGCCGGTATTCCCCGGGGCGCGGCTCCGCAATTTTCTTCGCCTCCAGGGAGCGCGCCTGGGTAATGCCCTCCGCCCGCACCCACGCCTCCACCGAGCCGGGGTTGAAGCCGAAGGAGAGGTCCTCATCCCCCGGCGTGCGCTCCAGCCGGAAGGTGACGGAGATATTCGGCACCACTTCCACGCCATCGCGAGTCAGACCGCTGGTTTCAAGCCGGCGGCTCTGGCGCTGTTGGTATTCCTCATCCGTCTCGTCGCGCCGGCGAGCAGCGAAGGGGTCCTCTTCGCCGAGCGGACCGAGCGCTGGCACGGGCAACGTCTGGCGGTGCAGGTCCACGCTGCCCGCCAGGTACTCGCTGCCGTTGGTGAAGGTCAAGCCCGGACCGATGACGCGCGTGAAAGCCACGTCGTTGCGCAGCACAGCGCCGCTGGCGGTATCCAGCATGATCACGCCCGGACCTCTGCGACCCGCCTCCCCCGGGCGCGTCTTTTCAATTCCGTTTTCTATGAAGATTGCCTGCCCGCCCGTCCCGAGCATGTACTTGACCAGCCGGCGGATCGCTTGCTTGCGGTCAGAGACCTTTTGCAGCGGCAGGACGAATTGGGAGAAGAACGCCACCCACAGCAGGGCGAGCCCAAACACGGCGCAAACATAAACGCCCAGCGCCTCCGGAATGGGCATACCCGTAGAAGAAGATAGGAGCAGGAAGACCAACCCGGCGACGATGATCACCACCCAGATGCGCACCTGGGGCTTCTTCCAGATAGATGGCTTCTTCTTCATGGTTCTTAATTGTATCAGGACTTGTGCAGTTCGGTGATGGAAACACTGCGGCTCATTGGGATTACCGTGATAGTTACCGGATTTGGGGGTGAAATCCGGAAATCATCCTCGCCAATACCAATGCGCCATCACCCCATGCCACTCATGTTATACTAGCCGGCGAGATTGAAGAAACGAGGTTAACTATGTCCGATTTCCCCGGTAAAGGCAAGGTCGCCGTCCTGAAGACCTCCCCGGCGACCATCCTGGATGATATCGAAAAGCTGATGAAGCTCGCCGACTTCACCGCCGCCCTGCCCAAGGAGCGGCGCACCGGCATGAAGATCAACATCTCCTGGCAAACCTGGTACCCGGCCTGCTCCTCCACCCCCTGGCAGATCGAAGGCGTGATCCGCGCCCTGCAGAACGCCGGCTACAACGACCTGGTGGGGGTGCACAACGATACCGTGGTGGTCAACACCAACGACGCCGAGCGCAACAACAAGCACCTTTACGTCACCGACAAGTACAAGGTGCCCTGCCTGTACCTGTACAACCAGGACTTCGAGTGGATGGAATACATCCCCAAGCAGCCCTTCCTGGTGCTGGACAAGGTCTACCCGCAGGGCGTGTTCATCCCCAAGGCGCTGGTCGGGATGAACATGATCCACCTGCCCACGGTAAAGACGCACGTCTTCACCACCATCACCGGGGCGATGAAGAACGCCTTCGGCGGGCTGCTGCACCGCAACCGCCACTGGACGCATTCCGTGATCCACGACACGCTGGTCGATCTGCTGATGATCCAGCAGGATATCCACCCCGGCGTCTTCGCCGTGATGGACGGCACCTTCGCCGGCGATGGACCCGGACCGCGCGCCATGCGCTGGCACGAGAAGGACATCCTGCTGGCGTCCTCCGACCAGGTGGCGATCGACGCCGTCTCCGCCCGCCTGCAGGGCTTCGACCCGCTGAGCATCCGCTTCATCCGCCGGGCGCACGAGATGGGGCTGGGCGTCGGCGACCCGCGCCAGATCGAGATCGTCGGCTACGACATCGAGCAGGAGCCGCCCTGGAACTTCGTCCAGGAAGATACCTTCGCCAGCCGCGGGCAGAAGCTGATCTACCACGGTCCGCTCAAACCCTTCGAGAAGATCCTGCTGCAAAGCCCGCTGGTGCCCTGGTCTTACTTTGCCAGCAACTTCTACCACAACGTTTACTGGTACCCCTTCGTCGGGCGCAAGCGCGTCGAAGCCGCCCTGCAGACGCCGTGGGGACAGCTCTTCAAGAGCTATGGCGATGGCGGCGTGGTCATGCCCGGCATGCAGCCCAAGACGGTCGTCCAGGCAGGCATCGGCTTGGCAGCGGTGGCTGCCGCCGTCTTTGCCGCGGCGTACTACCTGCGGAAACGGTCGTAAACTCATCATCAAACCGCTCGAAGCCCTGGCATCGCCCCGCAGGCGATGCCAGGTTCTTCCACCCTGAGCCGTCCCATGATCCGCGTCGAATTTCACTGCCACACGCACTATTCCAAAGACAGCCTGCTGCACCCGCAGCGCCTGCTCGAGGCTTGCCGGCGCAAAGGCATCCAGCGGGTGGTGGTCACCGACCACAACAACAACCTGGGCGGGCTGCACGCCCAGCGCCTGGACCCGCAGTTAGCCATCCCCGGCGAAGAGGTGCAGACCACGGCCGGCGAGCTGCTCGCCTTCTTCGTGACGGAAGAGGTGCCGCGCGGCCTGCCGCCCAAGGAGACCATCGCCCGCCTGCGCGACCAGGGGGCGTTCATCAGCGTCTCGCACCCTTACGATGTGCTGCGCAGCGGCACTGGGAGGAGAACGACTTGCTGGAGATCCTGCCGCTGGTGGACGCCATCGAGACGTTCAACGCCCGCTGCATGAAGGCGAGCTACAACCGCCAGGCGCAGAGCGTTGGCGCAGCAGCACGGCATCCTGGGCACCGCCGGCTCGGACGCCCACACTGCCTTCGAGCTGGGACAAGCGGCGATGCTGCTGCCGGAATTCAACGACGCCGAGAGCCTGCGCCAGGCTTTGAAGCAAGCCCAGCCGCAGATGCGCCTCTCCAGCCCCTTCGTCCACTTCTCCTCGCGCTACGCCGTCTGGCGCAAGAAAATGGGCTGGCAGCCATCTTGACCTGCCCGCCAAAACGAGTAGAATCATCCCCACGGGCCGGTGGCGGAATGGCAGACGCTGTGGACTTAAAATCCACCGGGGAAACCCATGTGGGTTCGACTCCCCACCCGGCCTATGTAGAAAAACCAGTGACCCTGGTTTTTTATTTTCAGACCCAAGCCGGGGCGTTCCGCCAGCCCTCAATCCAGCCCGCTGGCATCCGGCCAATTTTTCGAGATCATCCCACCTCAACTGCGTAATCCCTAAACCTGTCAAAATTGTTAAGCTTCAATCGCGGTTCCTTAACTAAACCTGTGTAGACAATCACCGCATTATTTGCTACACTGACCATACTCCAATCCACTGAGAGCAAGCCTGCATCGCCGCTCCAATATCTACGCTCTCCTCACTGCACGATAGTTTTGCTGAGCATCTGCCTGGGGCAGAGAAAGGAGCTAAAGATGTACAAGCCGCTGGAGTACTGTCCGAGTTGCGCCAGCCGGCGCGAATTGGACCAATCGCTCGGCTTTCTGGCAAGCAGCCACCCCGGGAAAGAAATCCTGATTTACCAATATCACTGCGCCGCGTGTAACGCCTACGTGCACAGCACAACGCTGGATTACCAGGAAATCACCACCCCCACCCAGGCTGAGGTGATTTCCATTCCAGCGTATGTCTAGTCGATTTCCACCTTTCATCCAACGCCCGGCGAGAGTCGGGCGTTTTTGTTCACCAATTTTTGTTCCTCCAATACTTGCCCGCTCTCGGGTGAAGGAACATCTTCTCCACTGATCCACAAATTAAGCGCTACCCACTCACCACGCTCGTTGATCATCGGGCTGCCGGTGAGCCGTTGGAATTGCCTCCTCAACCCTGGCGCGAACATCATCTAGATCTGCCTGCCCAGCGCCTTCCGCCAACAACACTGAATCACTGAGGCACTGATAAGTAATGAGATACTGAAAGATGAATAAGCTGAAACGTATATCCTGTTTATCACTACAGATGTCAGGCATTACCTACACCGCGATCAGTGCCTCATTTCTGTTCACGGTTCAGTGATTGAGTCTCATGGTACCGTGTCAGCGTAGCGCCTGCCCGGTCGGGGGTAAAGACCCTGGAGGCGCCGCCCTTCTATTTCGAACAGCCCCTCAGGTTTCATCCAAAACGGCTATAATAGCCCGATTACACGCCCCAGGAGAGAGCCTCATGCCCGAGCAGCCCCACAACCCCTCCCCCTCCACCCTCCCCGGTTCCCCGCAGGAGCCCATCCCCGTCGCCGTGCTGGGCGCCCCCGGCGCAGTGGGGCAGCGCTTCGTGCAGCTCCTGGACGGGCATCCCTGGTTCAAGGTCGTCGCCCTCACCGGGTCGGAGCGCGCCGTGGGACAAAGCTATGCGCATGCCTGTCACTGGGTCCTGCCCTCCCCCATGCCCGCCTGGGCGGCGGAGATGCCCGTGCTGCCCAACTCTCCCGAAAGCATGGCGGCGCGCCTGGCTTTCTCCGCCCTGCCGGCATCCGCTGCCGAGTCCGTCGAGCCGCTTTTCGCCAGCAGCGGCATTGCGGTCTGCACCAACGCCTCCACCTATCGCACAGCGCAAGATGTGCCGCTCGTCCTGCCGGAGGTCAACCCTGACCACACGCGCCTGGTCGAGCGCCAGCGGCGCGAGCGGGGCTGGGGTGGCTGCATCGTAGCCAACGCCAACTGCACCATCACCGGTCTGACGGTCGCCCTCAAAGCCTTGCTCGACCGTTTCGGGCTGCGCAAGGTCTTCGTCGTCTCCATGCAGGCGGTCTCCGGCGCAGGCTACCCCGGCATACCCTCCATGGACATCCTGGGCAATGTGGTGCCCTATATCGACGGTGAAGAAGAGAAGATGGAATGGGAGCCGCGCAAGATGCTCGGCAGCTTGCAAGAGGAGAGCGTTGCCCTGGCAGACCTGGCGATCTCCGCCCATGCCAACCGCGTGCCGGTGGTCGACGGGCATATGCTCTGCCTGAGCGTGGAGCTGGCAACAAAGGCTGCTATCGATGAAGTGGGCGAGGCTTTGCGCAGCTACGCCGCGCCACCGGTCAGCCAACACCTGCCCAGCGCCCCGCCGGCGCCGATCTTGCTCAAGGACGAGCCCGACCGCCCGCAGCCGCGCCTGGACTTGCTAAGCGGCGCGGGCATGACCACCGTCGTGGGGCGGCTGCGCCCGGATACCTTGCTGGATTACAAGATGGTGGTCTTATCGCACAACACGATCCGCGGCGCGGCAGGCGGCTCGCTCTACAACGCCGAGCTGCTGGTACGCCAGGGATACGTCCGCTAGGCGCTGCTCAGCGCCACGGCGGCTGCCAGGGGCAGGCAGACGAGCGGGATCAAGACGAGCCAGGGGATGCTTTCGAGCGAGATCCCCGCCGCCAGCAGCAGCAGGGCGATCAGCAGGCTGGCGACGAGCACAGCCGGCAGGCGGCGGCGCCAGGTGCGCCGGTTGTAACGCGCCGCATCGAGGTTCTCCAGCGGCTCTGCCAGGCGCCGCAGGTCGGGAAGGGTTTCTCGGACGGGATAATGCTGGGTGGTCAGGTCGGCTTTCATAATCTTTTGCTCCCCACTGCCGTTTTAACCAATTAATATTACCTATGGAGTAGAACGCCCGGTCTCCCGAAAGGTTTCGTTTTGGACATTACAGAATTGCAAGGAGTTTTGCCGGGTTGAGGTTACGGATTCAATCGCTATCCCCTTCCGCAGCGGAGATGGCGCTTTTAAACAAACACACGAATGCGCCTTAAGCCATTCGTGCATTTGCGGACACCAATACTGGTTCCAGAAAAGATCGGCAGGGTCCCCTTCGCCTGGCAACCATCGGGCTTGCTGGATGCCGGCCAGGCGATTATCACTCTGCCCCAGGTATCGACTTATCTGTTAAATGCGGGCGAGGGTGAGTTTGTAATACGCCCCGTGAAATGATGAAACATCATTGCTTAAACTCACCCTCGACCTGTCTCCCCCTGCAAAATGACACTCGCCCAAGTGTCATAAAGATAAACGGGGGTGTAAATATTCTGTTACAGCGTTAAGCCCTCTTAAGGTAATTGTCAGGATTTATTGCCCCTGTCAGGATTCTGGCAGGAAATTAGCCGCGATGGATGATCAGCACTTTCAATCTTGAGTTTCCGTTCACCCGCGTGATCACTTTGCAGATCGTTTGGAGAGAGCACACGGCTGCCTTCTGTCTCGCCTTACTTTTAAAACGCTGGTCTATTCGAATGCAATCGTTTTTCTAGCACAATTTCCAATAAACGAATACCCCCCTTGGACAGGCAAATAGGCTGTAAAGAGTTGGGGAATAGGCTCGTAACCAGACGTTGGCGGCGGCTTTTATGCTAAAATGCTCCCCATGATCCTTCCCCGCATCGTCTTCATGGGCTCCCCGGAATTTGCCCTGCCGGCGTTAAAACGCCTGGCGGCGCAGTACCCCATCGCCGGCGTGGTGACCCAGCCCGACCGTCCTGCCGGGCGCGGTCGCGAGCCAAAAGCACCGCCGGTCAAGCTGCTGGCAGGAGAGCTGCAGCTCCCCGTCATCCAGCCCGAGCGCCTCAAAGCCCCGCGAAGCCATGGCGCAGCTCCAGGCTTGGGCGCCGGAACTCATCGTGGTGGCAGCCTTCGGGCAAATCCTGCGCCCGGCGGTACTCGACCTGCCCCCCTTGGGCTGCATCAATATCCACGGCTCGCTGTTGCCGCGCTGGCGCGGGGCGGCGCCGGTGCAGGCTGCCATTCTCAACGGCGACTCAACCACCGGTGTGACCATCATGCGTATGGATCCCGGGGTGGACACCGGACCGCTGTTGAGCCAGCGCGCCCTGCCCATCCTGCCCGAGGACACTGCCGGCAGCCTGGGATTGCGCATGGCAGATGCTGGGCGCGGAGCTGCTTCTCGAGACCCTGCCCGCCTACCTGGAAGGCGCCTGCATCCCGCAAGCGCAGGACGATTCCCAGGCGACCTATGCCCCAATGATCAAAAAAGAGGATGGCGAGCTGGATTTCAGCCTTCCGGCGCTGAGCCTGGCGCGCCGCGTGCGCGCTTTCAACCCCTGGCCCGGGACGTTCATGCCCTGGCAGGGTCAGGCGCTCAAGGTGCACTCGGCTCACGCCGCCCAGGTCAGCGCCCGCCAGCCGGGGCGCAGGCTTATATACTCCGGCTTGCCCGCCGTGGAAACCGCCAGTGGCTTGCTCGTGCTTGATACCGTCCAGCCCGCCGGAAAAAAGCCAATGCCCGGGCAGGATTTCCTGCGCGGGGCGCGGCAATGGGAAGAGGGGTAATTCTACTATGAGCGATTACTTACCGGAGCGCGGCTCCCTACTGGATCGCCGCCTGCCACTCTTCCCAGATAGCACAACCATCGAGCGAGGTAGTCTGGCCATTGCCGGATGCTCTTTAGAAGATCTTGCCCGGCAATTTGGCACGCCACTGTACGTATATGATCGGCTGACCCTGGACAGGACAGTAGATACCTACCGCTCTGCCCTAAGAAGCTATTACCCGGGTGAGAACAGCCTGATTTATGCCGGGAAGGCTTTTCTATGCACAGCGTTGGCGCAATGGGTTGGGCAACAGGGGATTATCGTTGCTTGCAGCAGTAAGGGAGAAATTACGATTTCTCTGGCTGGTGGATTGCAGCCTGCGCAAATACTGTTACATGGCGTAAACAAGAGTTTGGCAGATCTACAAATGGCACTCGATCACGCCGGCACGCTCGTGGTCGACAATCTGACTGAGCTGCAAACCCTTGTGAGCCTTTACCAATCAAGACCCGGCTCTTTCCCTGACCTGTGGCTACGCCTGCGCCCGGGAACAGCAGCGGAGACGCACAGCTATATGCAGACCGGGCAGATAGCGAGCAAGTTCGGCATGGATGTGGGCGAGCTGCTCCAAGCGGCAGAGATATGCAGACAGAACAGCTTGCCGTTAGCAGGGCTGCACTTCCACCTGGGCTCTCAAATGCGGGATGCAACTCCGGTGGCGAGAGCGCTGGAGACAACGGTCGGGATAATGGCAGCGATCCGAGTGAATAGCGGCATTGAGCTTACCACAATTTGCCCGGGGGGTGGGCTGGGGGTTGCATATCACAAAGACGACCTGCCGCATCCAGATATTGATGCTGCAGTGCGCACGCTGGCAGCGAGCCTGGTTGCCACATGCAAGCAGTACGATTTGCCCCTACCGCGGCTGGTGCTTGAGCCGGGGAGAAGCCTGATTGCCAGGGCGGGCGTGAGCCTGTA
Organism: uncultured Chloroflexia bacterium; assembly: GCA_963702535.1. Taxonomy (GTDB): domain Bacteria; phylum Chloroflexota; class Anaerolineae; order Anaerolineales; family UBA4823; genus CAVPDG01. The sequence goes on from CAVPDG010000025.1 coordinate 65,843, forward strand.
CCGGGTTGGGGCGGTTAAACAGGCGGGCGAGCGGCGTTGGCTGTTGCTGGATGGCGGCCTGGCAGATAACCCCCGCCCAGCGATCTACAAGGCGCGCTACAGCTGCCTGCCCGTCGCTGAGCCGGGGAGGGAACCCAGCGGTGCTGCATGGCTGGGCGGGCCATACTGTGAGAATGGCGATGTGCTGATCGAAGCAATTGCCCTGCCAGATATCCAGCCTGGTGAGCTGCTGGCAGTGCCTGTGAGTGGAGCCTACCAGCTCAGCATGGCAAGCAACTACAACGGGGCACTTCGCCCAGCGGTGCTGTGGCTGGAGGACGGTGCTGCGCACCTGATCCAGGAACGCCAACAGCCGGAGCACCTTCTGTGGCGCGACCGGCGCATACCCACTTTTTAATTCAGGAATTGCCAGATCTTATTATGACCGATTCCAGCGAACATCCTGACCAATATCATGTGATCCTGCTGCGCCACGGGCAGTCCGAAGGCAACGCCAACGGCTATTACCAGGGTCAAGCCGATTTCCCGCTCACCGAGACCGGGCGGGAACAAGCTACGGCTCTGGCTGAGCGCTGGGCTGGTGAGGAAGTTCGGTTCCACCGCATCATCGCCAGCCCACTGCTACGGGCGCGTGAGACTGCGGAGATCATCGCCCGCCGCCTGGAGGCGCCCTTGGAGCTTGACCCGATCTGGATGGAGTGGGCAAACGGGCGCCTGGAGGGCATGAGCATGGTCGAAGGCGCGAGAAAAGTACCCGCGCCCGGCTTTATCGACCCCTACATGCACATCGGCGAGACCGGCGAGAGCATCACCGAGCTGTACCTGCGCGCCGGGCGAGCGGTGCAGATGCTCATCGACCGGGGACCCGCCAGCTACCTGGTGGTGGCGCATGGCGGCATCCTCAACATGGCGTTGAAAGCGATCCTGGGGATCACGCCGCAAGCCGACTTCCTAGGGCGCGCACTTCCGCTTCCGCAACACATCCTTCGCCCGCCTCACCTACACACCCTCCCACCACGAGTGGCTGCTGGAGGCGGTCAACGACCAGCGCCACTGGGAGGACCGGCAACCCAACCGCTTCGAGGGCGACTACGATTAAGACAGAGCAGCATGGAGCGCGCATGCCAGACCACGCAACACAGCAACTGAAAATCCTCTCCTTCGGGGCTGGCGCCATTGGCACCTACATCGGCGGCAGCCTGGCGCTGGATGGGCATGCAGTCACTTTTCTGGAGCGCCCTGCCGTGGTCGCCGAGCTGAGCCAGCGCGGCTTGCGCTTGAAGCTGCTCGACCGGGAAGCCGTGATCCCAAAACCCGGCCTGGCGTCATCGCTGCTGGAAGCCCTGGCGCAGGGTCCGTTCGATGTGGCGCTCTTCGCCCTGAAATCCTATGACACGCAAGCCGCGCTGGATTCCTTTGCCGGCAGCATTGGCGACCTGCCGCCGGTGCTCTGCCTGCAGAACGGTGTGGAGAATGAGCTGCGCCTCGCTCAGGCTTTGGGAGAGGACAGGGTGATCGCGGGGACGGTGACGAGCGCCATCGGGCGAATTGCAGCCGGCGATATCGTCCTGGAGCGCTTGCGCGGCGTGGGCATCGCCGCGGGGCAGCCCTCTATCGGCACGGCTCGAGCCAGGCGTTCAGCGCCGCGGGGTTGAACGCCCGCCTCTACCCCTCTGCGCCGGCGATGAAGTGGTCCAAGATGCTCACCAACCTGCTGGCAAACGCCACCTCAGCCATCCTGGATATGACGCCTGCCGAGATCTTCAACCATCCGGGGATCTACCAGTTGGAGGTGCAACAGCTCCGCGAGGCGCTGCGGGTGATGAGGGCGCAGAAGATCGCTGTCGTCGACCTGCCGGGCACGCCGGTGCGCCTCCTGGCGCTCGCGCTGCGCAGCTTGCCGCCGGGCGTCTCGCGCCCGCTGCTGCGCAATGCCGTCGGCAGCGGGCGGGGCGGAAAGATGCCCAGCTTCCACATCGACCTGAACAGTGGGCGCGGATTAACGGAGGTCGACGCCCTGAATGGCGCCGTGGTGCGCTTTGGAGAGCGGCTGGGTGTGCAGACGCCGGTCAACCGCCTGCTGGTTAGCACGCTGCAAGCGCTGGCAGGCGGGGAAGTGCCGCGGGACGCCTACGCCCGCAAGCCGGAAAAGCTACTCAAGCGGCTGGCGAATGACGCCGTAGAATAGGGGTAGCGGCGGCACCGGCGCATCGCTCCAGGAATGCGCCTTCAGCAAGCGCTCAGCCGCCTGCGCCAGTAGGTCCGCCTGCCTGGCATGGATGGTAAATAAAGGCTGCCCGGCTTCCACCCGCTCGCCAACTTTGCGGTGGATGACCACGCCCACGCCGTGATCGATGGGATCACCCTTCTTTTCCCGACCCGCGCCCAGGAAAACAGCCGTCTCCCCCACCTCACGGGCATGGATGCCGCTCAGGTAGCCGGAGCGCGGGGCTGTCACAACTTGCACCAGGGGAGCGGAGGGCAACCGGTCAGGGTCTTCCACATAAGCCACATCCCCACCCTGGGCTTTGACCAGCGTCTTGAAAGCGCTCCCAGCCTGCCCCAGAAGCCAGTGTTTGCTCTGCCAGGCGCATGCCCGCCTCGGCGTCCGCCGCCACCCCGCCGATAGCCAGCATATGACCCGCCACCACCAGGCAGTGCTCACGAAAGTCCTGCGGTCCGCCTCCGTGGAGCGTCTCTATGGCTTCTTTCAGCTCCAGGGCATTCCCTACAGCAAATCCCAGGGGCTGGTTCATGTCTGAGAGCAGCGCTACGGCTTTTCGACCCGCCAGGTGCGCGATGGAAACCATCAGCTCAGACAGGCGGCGCGCTTCAACCAGGTCTTGCATAAAGGCGCCGTTGCCCAGCTTGACATCCAGAACGATTGCCTGCGCCCCCGAAGCGATCTTCTTGCACATCACCGAAGAGGCGATCAACGGGATCGACTGCACGGTTCCCGTGACATCCCGCAAGGCGTAGAGCTTGCCATCCGCTGGCGCCAGGTCTCCCGTCTGACCGGTGAGCACCAAGCCGATATCGCGCAGCTGCGCCAGGAACTCAGCCGTGCTCAGGTCGGTGCGAAAGCCGGGGATGGACTCCAGCTTGTCCAGCGTGCCGCCGGTGAAGCCCAGCCCCCTGCCAGACATCTTTCCCACCGGCAAGCCACAGGCAGCCACCACCGGCTCGACGACCAGGGTGGTCTTATCGCCCACCCCACCCGTGGAGTGCTTGTCCACCGCGATCTGCACGGCTGAGGAGAGATCGAGTATCTCGCCCGAGCGCGCCATCGCCAGAGCGAGATCGGTGGTTTCCCGCGCCGTCATACCGCGCAGGACGACCGCCATCGCCCAGGCAGCCGCCTGGTAATCGGGAATATCGCCGCTGGCATAGCCTTCGACAAAGGTTTCGATCTCAGCCTGGGACAGCTCGCCCCCGTCGCGTTTCTTGATGATGATCTCAACTGCGCGCATACTCACCCTGTCTCCGGAAGGGCTATGTCGGACCCTGGGATACCAGGCAGTTCCTCACCCGCACCGGATAGACTCAAAATTATAACCCATCTCGCCGGGCTGCTTTCCCTCCCGGCCGCTTCCCATATCCAGGCGCCGCCACCTTTCCCAAGCGTAAGGTTAAAGGGCAGAGAAGGTCTGCTATAATCAATCCAACATCCCAAAGACACTTGCCCAGGAGGAGCCGTGAAACCCGATTTCACGCGCCATGTCGGCTATCTCAGGAAACAAGTTGACGAGATCGAGAGTCTCTCCGCAGATCCAGAACAACTCAAGAATGTTCTTCTGCAAACCTGCAGCGGGCTGCTGACGATCCTGGATGAGATCAGCAATGGGCAGAACGGCAGCCACGCCTCCGGTGAGAGCAAAGCCCTGCAGGCAGACATCCACCACGTTTTGCGGGCGCTGGAGCAGACGCAGCGCAACCTGCAGGAGAGCGAATCGCGCTACCGGGCAATCGTCGAGAGCCAGACGGAGCTGATCTGCCGCTTCAAGCCGGATGGGACGTTAACTTTTTGCAACGAGGCTTTCCGGATATATTTCGCCTCGTTCGGCAACGTGGCGATTGGGCAGAACTTGCTGGCGATCGTGCCCAGGAACTCGCATTCCTTCACCCATCACTTCACCTCCATCCTGCACCCCTCCTTCCCGGTCACCCAATTCGAGTACAACATCCAGACGGCTGATGGGAAAATCCTCTGGCAGCAATGGACAGGTCAGGGGCATTTCGACAGCCAGGGGCAACTGGCTGAGATCCAGGCGGTAGGTCACGATATCACAGACCGCGTGCAAGCGGAGCAAGCTGCCAGGCAGCACACGCGCGAGCTGAGCGCGCTGCACACTGCCACGGCGGTGCTCTTAACCACCCTGGATCCCGAAGCGCTGCTGGGACGCATCCTGGATTCCGCCATCAGCGCCATACCGGCTGCCAAGAAAGGCACAATTTTCCTGGTTGCTCAGGACACCGGGCAGCTCGAGATGCGCGCCAGCATCGGTTACACAGATCCGCGCATCCAGCGCATCCGCGTCCCCGGCAGTGTGGGCTACGTAGCCCGCGCCGTGCGCGAGCGAACCCCCCTGCTGATCCAGGATGTGTACGCCGACCCCGCTGACCTTTCGGGTCAACCGCCGGAAGGGCGCGATGTCCGCTCGGCAATCGCTGCACCGCTGATTTTAAAGAATGTCGTACTGGGCGCGATCGCGCTCGAATCGCCTGAGCCCGGCGCGTTCAGCGAGAGCGACCTGCGCCTGCTCTCCAGCTTCGCGGCGACGGCGACTGCTGCCATCCACAATACCCGCCTGCATGGCGAGGCGCAGAAGCTGGCGATCACAGACGCGCTCACCGGGCTGTACAACCGGCGCGGCTTTTTCGAGCTCGGGCAGCGCGAGGTAGAGCGCTCACGCCGCTTCCAACGCCCGCTGGTGGCGATCATGATGGACGTCGATCGCTTCAAATTCATCAACGACGTATACGGACACCCGGCAGGCGACCGGGTGCTGCAAGCCGTGGCAAAACGCTGCGCCGACAACCTGAGGCGCATCGATATTCTCGGGCGCTTTGGCGGGGACGAGTTCACGATCCTGCTGCCCGAGACGGATATCTACCGCGCTCGGGGAGTGGCAGAGCGCGTGCGCCACTGCGTTGCCGCTACGCCGGTGCTAACCGGCGACGCCCAGGTCGAGGTCAGCGTCAGCCTGGGCATCGCCCGCGCTACCAGCGCCACGCCAGACCTGGATGTGCTGATCAGCCGGGCAGATGCCGCTATGTACCTGGCAAAACAGGCAGGGCGCAACCGGGTTGAGTTCGGGTAGAGAATAAGATAAAAAAAGTGACCGGCTGGGTTTGAACCGCAAGCCCAGCCGGTCACATTCAGTTTAAGCCAACAACTCCCGGGCTTTTTGCCAGATGGCATCGAACATCGGCTCGGTCAGGCGACCGGTCTGTGTGTTCTGGCGGCTGGGATGGTAAGAGGCAATCAGCCAGGGCAGGTCTGCGCCGAGGTTGTAAAAAGCGCCATGCGAGAACTCCAGGCGCGGGAGCGCATGCCCTTGCTGGCGGTAGAGTCCGAGCGTGTGATCGAAGGCGATCCTGCCCAGGCAGACGACGCCTTCCACCCCGGTCAATAAATCCATCTCTTGCCGCAGAAACGGCAGGCAATTACTGATCTCTTGCGGCGAGGGCTTATTTTGCGGCGGCGCGCAGCGGCAGACGGCGGAGATATAGAGACCGGTCAGCCGCAGCCCATCCCCGCGGTGAAGCGTTTCTGCCTGGTTAGCAAATCCGGCTTTATACAAAGCACGGTAAAGGAAAACGCCCGAACCGTCTCCGGTAAACATGCGCCCGGTGCGGTTAGCGCCATGCGCCCCTGGCGCCAGACCCACCACCAACAGGCGCGCGCCGGGATCGCCGAAGCCGGGCACCGGCTTGCCCCAATACTCCCAGTCGCGGTAGGCGCGGCGGCGCTCAAGAGCCACCTGCTCACGCCAGCTCACCAGCCGGGGGCACTGGCGACAGGCTACAATTCGTGATTCGAGATCCTTCCAGGCGTCTAGAATTTCACCACCCTGATCAGTAGAGCATCCGTGGCTCGATCAGCTTGGCTGCCTCGACCCAGGCTTGAACCTCCGAAAGGTGCGGCGGACGGCGCACGAGCTTATCCTGCTCGTTGACCTTCAACATGGCATCGTGCAGATTCTGGGGATTCGCCTGCGCAATTCCTTCACCGTGTCCACGCCGGCGGCTTCAAGCAAATCACTGTATTCTTCCCCAATACCGGGCACGCGCATCAAGTCGGCGCGATTAGCCCATTTCAGGATCAGCTTCTCAGAGATGCTGGTTCTTTCTGCGAGCTCGGCGCGCCCTTTACGGGTCGCGGCGGCATCCAACAGCTCTTCGGTGGTAAAAATGCCAATCCCAGATAGGATTGCCGCGTAGGCAGGACCGATGCCTTCAATTTCCTCGACTTTGTACTTTCGCGGGGTGAATCCGGCTGCTGGTTCCTCAACCGGCGCCTCAGGCTCCACAACCTGCTCTTCCGGAAGCGCCTCTTCTTCGGGCTGCACCGGCTGCCAATCGTCTACAGGGATGGCGGCGGGTTGGGTGCGCACCAGCTCGGAGACGTCGTGGTACATCGCCAGAATGCCTACCTGCTTGCCGCTCAGGATGACGGGTATGCCAAAGACCTCCACGTCGACCAGCGAGCCATCTTTCACCTTTCGCCGGCTGATCGCATGCACCATCTCGCCCTGGCGTACGCTGGTGGTATAAGCGCGCGTCTCCTCATAAAGGTCAAACGGAGCAATCAGGCTATCCAGGTCCTGCCCGGCAATATCCTGCTGGCTGTACCCGAACATCTTCTCGAACGCCGGGTTGCAGGTCATCACACGCTGGTCCAGGTTCAGCGTGACAATAGCGACTGGGCTGTTGTTGACCAGCGTCTCATAGAAGATCTTCTGGCGCTGCAGGTCAAAAGCAGCCTGCTTGCGGTCGGTGATGTTGCGTACAAGGTAAAGCGTTCCGTGCTGCAAGCCTTCCGACACAACCTGGCTGCTGGACACCTCGTACCAGCCGGGCAGCGTTGGAAATTTCATCTCGGTTTTCTGGATGGGGATGCGGCTGGCTTCGCCGGGCTGGGCGCCAAAGAACAGCTCGTCAACCTTTCTGCCGATCAATTGCAGGAAATCGCTGCGGAAAGCCTGCGCCGCGGCGCGGTTGCAGCGCGTGATCACACCATTCTCGTCGGTCAGCAAGAGCATATCCTCGACCGAGTCGAAGGTAGCCTCCCATTCTTTCTTGCCGCGGCTGATGACCGTCTCAACTTCCTGGCGCTCCTGGTCCTTGCGCGAGAGGTCGCCAAGCTGCTTTTGATAATCGGAGGCGCGGCGGATAGCGATGCGCTCCTCCTGGCGCGATTGGACCAGCTTGCGTTGCCGCGATCCGGCGATCGCCAGCGCTACCGCCAGGAGGAAGGCGAGCAGGTATACAAACCACAGGATGGGTGTCGTCAGCGCTGCCCGGACAAAGCTTGCTGCAGTAACCCCGACCTGGCTGGTAATAACCTCAATCAGTGTGCCAATAAAGGCAAGGAACAAGCCAAGCACTAAGCCGAGCAAAAAATACCAGAAGGTATAATTGGCGACCTTTTCCCTTTTCATTTCTTCCTCCCACAAACTGATGTCTGCCTCAAGCCGCTGGCGATTTCAATTCTTCAATTAATTTTAAGTCTATAAGGGTAAAAATGCAAATGTTTTTTTAGATTCGGTATCGAGGTCAAATTCCACAGCCGGAATCGCAGTCTCACCATTACAGGATCAGCATCGCATCGCCGAAAGAGTAGAAGCGGTACCCTTGCTGCACAGCCAGCTCGTAAGCGGCAAGCAGGCGCTCGCGACCCGCAAAGGCGCTGACGAGCATGATCAGCGTTGAGCGGGGAAGGTGAAAATTCGTCAGCATAGCATCCACTGCACGGAACGTGTAGCCCGGCAGGATGTACAAGTCGCTGGGACCTTCCCATGCGGCAACTGCATCTCCCGGGGCTGCCTGCCGGGCAGCCCACTCCAGGGTGCGCACGCTGGTCGTGCCAATGGCGACAATGCGCCCGCCTTGCCGGCGAGCCGCGTTGATCTGCGCGGCGGTCTCAGGTGTGAGCTGGCACCACTCGGTATGCATGCGATGTTGGCTGGGATCTGCCTCGGTCACCGGCGCAAAGGTATCCAACCCCACGTGCAACGTCAGGCGGGCAAAGCCGACCCCCTGCGCCTGCAAGCGCTCAATCAGAGCAGGGGTAAAGTGCAGCCCGGCGGTGGGCGCAGCAGCCGATCCCGGCGTGCGGGAGTAAACCGTCTGGTAGCGCTCCGCATCCTGCAATGAGGCATGAATGTAAGGCGGCAACGGCACATGCCCGGCTGCTTTCAGGTACGGCTCCAGGGGCTCGGCAAAGCGCAGCAGGCGGCGAGAGCCATCCAACGCCTGCAACACCTCCACCCCGGGACCCTCTTCAACCTCCAGCTGCAGCCCTTGCTTCACGCGTTTTCCACCCACCAGCGCTTCCCAGGTGAGGTCGTCCACCCGGCGCAAGAGCAAGATCTCCACGCGACCACCCGTCGGAACCTTTCGGGCGTACAGGCGCGCCGGGATGACCCGCGTTTCATTCAAAACGAGCAGATCACCGGCGCGCAGGTAGCCACCCAGGTCGTGGAAGAGCGCATGCTGCACCTCGCCCCCATCCCGCGGCAGCACCAACAAACGCGAGGCATCCCGCGGCTCCAGCGGAGTTTGCGCGATGCGCTCAGGAGGCAGGTAATAATCGAAATCGGATGTCTTCAAGGGACAGATTACTTGTTCAGCAAGCGCAAGATGATATTCAACGCCAGCGTGAGCACAACGGAGATCAGGATCATGGAGACGATGGGAATAAGACAGGTGACGTTCTGACCCTGGATGCGGATATCCCCCGGCAGGCGCCCAAGCGGCAGTCCCAGGCGAGCTAACAGGTAGGCAATCCCCCCGATGGCAAGAAAAGCCAATCCCAAGAAAATGAATATGCGTGCGAAGTTGTACATATCCATCAATCAAACAAGCGCGCCTGCGGCTCCTTGGGGTAATCCAGCCCCAGGTGCTGGTACGCCAGCTGCGTGGCTGTGCGACCCTGCGGCGTGCGATCCAGGAAGCCAAGCTGGAGCAGGTAAGGCTCGACCACATCCATGACGGTGTCCGGCTCCTCGCTGATCGAGGCGGCAATGGTGCTCAAGCCGACCGGACCGCCATGATACTTCTCAATGATGGTCAGCAGGACACGGCGATCCATGTCGTCCAGCCCGAGGGCGTCCACGTCCAACAGGTCAAGCGCTTGCTGGGCGACTGGACCGTTGACAACACCATCGGCGCGCACCTGGGCAAAGTCGCGCACCCGCCGCAACAGGCGCAGGGCGACGCGCGGCGTGCCGCGCCCGCGGCGGGCAATCTCATCCACACCGCTGGGCTCCACCTGCACGCCCATCACGCCGGCTGCCCGGCGTACGATGGCTTGCATGGCAGGCAGGTCGTAATAATGGAGGCGATAGACGGCGCCAAAGCGCGCCCGCAATGGCGCGGTGACCAGGGCAAGGCGCGTGGTGGCGCCGATGACGGTGAAATGCGGTAGCTTGAGGCGGATAGAGCGGGCAGAAGGTCCCTTGCCGATGATGATATCCAGTGAAAAGTCCTCCATGGCGGGGTAAAGCACCTCTTCCACAGCTTTACCCAAGCGGTGGGACTTCGTCGATGAACAGGACATCGCCGGCGCGCAGGTTGGTGAGGATGGCAGCCAGGTCGCCGGGGCGCTCAATCGCCGGTCCCGAGGTGATCTTGATGTTCACCCCCATCTCATTTGCCAGCACGTACGCCAGGGTGGTCTTCCCCAGACCCGGCGGACCATAGAAAAGCACATGATCGAGCGGCTCGCCGCGTTGGCGGGCAGCGGCGATAAGGATCGACAGGTTCTCCTTGACGCGCTCCTGACCGATCAGATCGGATAACAGGCGGGGGCGCAACGCCTGCTCCAGGCGGTCTTCCGGCTGTGGGCGGGGGTTGACGAGACGCTCAGGGGAATCTTCCACGGGGATGATTATAACCCGGTTCTACGCAGGTGTGAAAGCAGGGAGAGAGGTATATAATACTCCTGGTAGCCGCTTGCAAAGATGCATCTAAAACCTAAGGAGGTCCACCATGCCCAACGTTTTCCCCTCTCCTCACCCGCTTGTCGCCCATAAATTAACCCGCCTGCGCAATAAAGAAACAGACCCGAAGCACTTTCGCGAGCTGATCCGCGAGATCGCCGGGTTGCTAGCCTACGAAGCCACCATGGACTTGCCGCTGCAGCCCAAGACGGTGCAAACGCCGCTGATGGCGCACACCGGTGTGATGCTCCAGGAGACGATCGGGCTGGTGCCCATCCTGCGCGCCGGGCTGGGCATGGTGGAGGGGGTGTGGAACCTGATGCCCACCGCCGAGGTGTGGCACATTGGCTTGTACCGGGACGAGCGCACGCTTAAACCGGTGGAGTACTACAACAAGCTGCCGGTAGAGCCCACCGTCTCGGTATGCCTGGTGCTGGACCCGATGCTGGCAACCGGCGGCTCCGCGGTGGCGACGGTGGATGTGCTCAAGCGCTGGGGGGTGCGCAAGATCAAGTTTGTCGGCATCCTGGGCGCTCCTGAAGGTATCGCTTTGATGGAGAAACACCACCCAGAGGTGCCTATCCACCTGGCAGCCATCGATGTCAAGCTGAACGAGCGCGGCTACATCCTGCCTGGGCTGGGTGACGCCGGCGATCGCCAGTTCGGCACCGGTTGAGGCGCAGTCCCTGCCAGGCATGACAGTCTTGTAAGCCGGGTGGTTGGGGGGGTCTCTCGATGTACAATAATCGCATGCCGGATTCCGGCGGGGGAGAGATAAGCGCAAGGTGTGCCCCCTCGCGCCGGGTTGGTGCTTCACGGATGGTGACATGGCTGATTTCCCTCAACTGAAATTTGGGCGTTACGAGATTAAATCTGAGCTGGGACGGGGCGGGATGGCGACCGTCTTCCACGCCTACGACCCGTCGTTCGAGCGCGATGTGGCGATCAAAGTGCTGCCGCCGGCTTTCCTGCATGATCCGCAGCTCCGGATGCGCTTCGAGCGCGAGGCGAAGATGATCGCCTCGCTGGAGCACCCGGCGATCGTGCCGGTGTACGACTTCGGCGAGGAGGGTGGGCAGCCGTACATCGTCATGCGCTACATGTCCGGCGGCTCGCTGGCGGAGCGCGTCCAGCAGGGAGCCATGTCCATAACCGAGACCGAACGCATCATCTCCAGGTTGGCTCCAGCGCTGGATGCAGCCCACGCGCGTGGCATCATCCACCGCGACCTGAAGCCGGGCAACGTGCTGTTCGACCAGTACGGCAACGCCTTCCTGTCCGACTTTGGCATCGCCCGATTGCAGCAACAGCAGGAGAGCGCCACGCTGACCGGCAGCGCCATCGTCGGCACGCCAGCCTTCATGAGCCCGGAGCAGGTGCAGGGCGAGAAGACCATCGACGGGCGCAGCGATATCTACGCCCTGGGCGTGCTCGTCTTCCAGATGCTGAGCGGGCAGGCGCCCTACCGGGCAGACACGCCCGCCAAAGTGATGCTGATGCACCTGCTGGAGCCGGTGCCGCACATCCTGAGTGCCAAGGCGGACCTGCCGCCCGGCTGCGATACGGTCATCCAGAAGGCAATGGCGAAGAACCCGGATGACCGCTATCCTACAGCAGGTGAGATGGCGAACGCCCTGGAGAGCGCCACGCACATGCAGCCAGACGCCACCCCTCGCCGCCGCTGGAAGCCACGATGGTGGCAGGCGCCACGGTGATCGCCGGGCGGGGCAGCGCGGCGACGGTGGTCGCCCCCTCGGCAAGCCTCGGGGCTTCTGCCAGGGGCGGAACCGGCAGCTCCACCATGCCCGCGGCACCGCGCACAGCGCCTCCCGTGCTCTGCCAGCGCCCCGCCTGCAGCAGCCGGCGCCGAGGCGCCGAAGAAACGCTCGCCTATCCTCTTGATCGCCATTCTGGGCATCGGCGGGATCATCGTACTCGGCAGCGCCATCGGCTTGTTCGCCCTCGGCAGCCGCGGCAGCGGTCCGCTGGCGATGCTGGGGGGCGCCAAAGCAACGCCAACGGCGCCGGCAGAAATCCCAACCCAGGGAGGCGAGAGCACCGCCACACTGCCTATCGTCTATCCCGGCACCGAGGCGGCTACCGAAACCAGCGCCCCCTCCCCCACCAGCGAGACGCCTCCCACAGCATCCGTCACGGATACGCCCGCTCCGACCCCTACCGAGACCGCCACACCGGAGCCTCTCGCGCCGGTGATCGGCGGGGCAGACAAGATCGCTTTCATCAAGGATAAGGAGATCTGGGCTGCCAACCTGGACGGCAGCGATTTGCAGCAGCTCACTCAGGACGGGACAATCAAGAGCAGCCTGCAATGGACGCCCGATGGTCAGGCGATCACCTATATCACTGCCAAGTGCATTGAGAAGGTGGGGCTGGCGGATAAGCTCGTCGAGCAAATCACCTGCTTCAATTATGCCGACTCGCTCAAGCAGTTCGAGGGCTCGCCCGATGGCAGCCTGGCGGCCGTTACATTAGACAACCAGCTCTACCTGGTGCCTTATGACCTGGAGATGCTCAAGAGCGCCGACACGCATGATAGCCTGGCGGCGCTGGCAGAATGCCAGGATTTCGCACCCTATTTGAAGAACTTCATCACACAGGTGCGCTGGTCGGCGGATTTGCAGACGCTGGCCGCCAAGCTGATCGCCAACCTGGGCAACGGCAAGCAGGGCGATATCATCCAGCTCTTCAGCGTGAGCCTGTGCATCCCCAACCCGAAGGCGATCGACAACTTCCCGCCGCCGCGCTTCGAGATGGACGGCTACGAGAAGAACCCGGTCATCCAGAACTACGGCTGGGATATGGCAGCCTTGTTCGCCCTGAACAGCATCGTGCGCAATGACGGCTTCGGTCACCTGTATATTTACAACACGGACATGAAGAAAGCTTACCCAAAGGTAAACCCGGTGGGCGGTAAATGCTGCTACCGCGACCCGGCATGGAGCCCGGATGGGTCTTACCTGGCGTTCGCTTTCCAGGATCAGGGCGGCGGATCCAGCAGCACCACGCAGATTTACTATATCCCCTACGGGAGCATCGGCAGCGAGGCGAGCTACACGCCGCTGCCGCTGCCGGATATCACCGACCCTAAGGAGCGGCCTCAGATTGCTCTGCGGAAGGCGAGGTAGCGGGGGGCGGCAGCTTGCGCCGCCAGATACGCCACACGCTGATGGCGAATAAAATAAACCCGGCAGGAGTGGTCAATAGGTAAACGACCCAGTTGGCTGGCAGGCGCAAGCCAGAGCGAGAGTACAGCCAATAAAAGATGCTGGCAAACAACGGCATGACCAGCAACGCAGCAAGACAGCGCAATGGAATGGGGAAACCTAGCCATTCCAGGGGATTCCCTGGGGATTCCTGTTGACGGTTGCGCCAGAAGCTCAACCAGAGAACCAGGAACAGGATAGGCAAGATCGCCAGTGAGAGGGGTACAGCGGGAACTGCGACAAATAAGAACAGGAACAAAAAGAGGGCAGACACACCCAGCACCGACCAGCGGGAAGGGGTAAACGGACGGGAAAAGATGCCCGGCACCCAATACAGGCAGGCAGCCAGAATCAATGTCGCAAGGAAGCTGAATAATGTAAAAGCAATGGGCGAAGCGGGATTATCTTGCTCGTAGATCCAGGTAACGCCCCAAAACCCCCAGCACACACCAGCAAGCAGCGAAACGAATAAGGAAGCTCGCAAACCACGGCGCAAGGCTTTTTGCAAAGCCAGCCAGCCGCCCAGGACGGTGATCAAGGCGTGCCAGGCAAGCCCAGTGAAGGATATGCTCCAGGGCAGGTTTTCGTAGGCGGTCTGGACAACGATCCCTTCCCCCAGCCAGCCAAAAAAAGCCCCGGCGAGGAAGAGGGCGGCGAGGCTGCGCAAGCGGAAATAAGCAACCACGGTCAGGAAAAGGAAGGCCATGAGCGAGTACGCCAGCCAGGTCTGGAGCCAGTTCGGCAGGCTGTCCCCCGGCTGGACCCTGGCCCAAAAAACCAGCTCCGAGAAGAAGAAGAATAGGTACCCGGTCGTGAGGCTGGCAGCAAGCGTGTGTAGAGCATTTTGAATGCGCATCATTCTGGCTGAGCTACAGCCTCCGTAGAGGAACATCCAAGCCCCTGCCCTTTATTATATAACCATCTGATGGTTTATGAATACGGGTGAGTATTTGAGTATGAGGTCAATGGACATCCCCCAAACAAACCATGGAATCCTACCCACGCTCCCGGGAGAGCAGCCAGCTCGCCGGGCCGGGTATAGCCTGGAGCTCCACCAGCGGACAGCCAGGCGAGGCTGAAATGGTCAGCATCCGGAATTTCCGGTTGTGCGGCACCCAGGTCTCCGAGCAGGGTAAACTCGAACTTCCGCTCAACCTGGTGGGCGTCGGGGTCCTCAGCGTTGAACTCGTGGTTGGCGGAGATGTAATCGCGGACGTAGCACAGCGCTCTAACCTGTACCGGGACACCGAGCTCCTCCAGGCATTCGCGCTGGATCGTTTTGGTGAGATTTTCGCCGGGGGTCCGTCCGCTGCCAGGCAGGGAATACCAGGGACCGACATCATCAGCGTGGGCTATGGACAGCAGACGCCTATCGCTGAGGATGATTGCTCTGGCAGAGTTGCGGATGTGTTTCATTGGTAGTTTGGTTACTTAGATGCATTTGCTTCGTTAGCTTTCAGCAATCAGCGATCAGCACTCAGCGAAGAATTCTGTATCGCAAGGCCCATATGCCTGATAGAGGGAGTATGGGAAGGCTTTCTTGATTTGTCAGCCAGATGCAGCTTCCCGAGGAATTAAGATTCTCAGCCCCATGAACGGTCTTCAAGATGGCAAATTTATAATGAAACCAATGAGTGGCTTACGGGATGACAGGCAATTAAAGCGCCCCCGTGAGTGTTGAGCCCACAAAATATAACAGGGTCCCCTCGATTGCTCGAGGAGACCCTGTAGATCTATCCGATACAAAGCTACAATTTATTTATAAACCACTATTCTGCCGCCACCAATCGCTGGCACAAAATAAGTTGTATCGGGTTCTCCCATTTGATTATCATATACAACCATCCCGGTCGCAGTATCCCAGATCTTGATACGGAACATATCCGGTCTGCCATCGGTTGCTGTGAGCATAAAACCATATACGCCTGCACCGTTAATCGTGCCGATGCCTTTGAACTTGGCTTTTGACCCAACCACCACCAGCCATTCATAGCGAAGGCTGCGGAAATTAAAGTCACCAGCCATGAGTTGGAACTGGGTGGTGCCATCGGGCACACTGGCACCCTTGCTATATTTTGCAACAAAGCTGAAGGTGGCTTTACCCGTGAGCAATGGATCAGCAACGTATGCGCCAACTGGCGAATTGATCCAGCCGCTGCCAGTTACATACCCGCCCTTGGAATTGTAGACAACGACAAACTCATAGACAGCCTGATCCATATTGCCATACTCATCATATACGGTAACCGTGACAGGATAGACGCCCGGCGTATTATAGGCACGAAAGCCAGTTATTGTGCCTGAGCCATTGGACTCAATAACCATTCCTGTTGAACTCTTGCCATCGCCCCAATCCCAGGTAGCGGTGTGGATATCCAGTTTGTCGAGGTCGGAGAAGGACACGCTGGCGTTTATGGGTGTTCCTACCGGAACGAGGTTGGATGATACCGAAATGTCACCCAACTCGGGCGGATAGTTGACCACGTTCAATCCGACAACGACCGCGTCATGATCCGAGGTGCGGTAGGCGTTTGGCTCGAACAAGGCATCCTGGGCGGGCGGTTTGAAACTGGTATCGTAATCGAGCACATCCGGCTCGTCGGAGTTGATGTGCCATTCAGCCGCACCGGTGATCTGGGCGAGCAGGCTCGCGTTCGCCAAAGCATGGTCGAGATAACCAGCCTGCCCGTCGAACGTATAGGAGTAGGCATAGGCGCCCTGGAATTGGCTGATCAGGTTGGTGAAATCGTCGCCTGTTCCAGCCGTATCATCGGAACCGGCTTTGATCTCATCGATGGTGTCTTCCATGGCATAGGAGTTCAGATCGCCCATGATGATGAAGTCGGGGTCGCCGCTGCCAGTGGGGTCGGTGGCAAGCCAGTCTACCATGGCCTCTGCGGCGGCGCGGCGGGTCTGGCTACAGTTTCCCTGACCATCGCCCAGGTCGGGATCGCCGACATCGTCGCAGGCTGAGCCTTTGGATTTCAGGTGATTGACGACCACGGTAAAGCGCGCCCCGGTGGCATTGACCTCAAAGGTCTGCGCCAGCGACGGGCGGCTCTTGGTATCGATGAAGCGCGGGTCGACGGCCGAGGTCAGCAGTTTGAAATCGCCGACAGGTGTGACGACTGAAGGCCGGTAGATCATGCCGACTTTGATAGCATCGCTACCAATGGTGCCAGTATGGATGTAGTCATAGCCCGGCAAGCCAGCCACGATATCTGCAAGCGGCTCGACGCCGGTACTGTTCTCCAACTCGTTCAAGCCGATGACATCCGCGTCCAGGCCAGACAATGCAGCCAGCAGCTTGGTGCGCTGGCGGGTGAATTCATCCACCTGGTCGCTATCCCAACCGCGGCACTCGACGTTGTTGAGGGGACCGCACTTGTTGTCCAGCGGGTCGCCGGTGGGATAATCCGCGGTCACGAAGAAGTTGAGCGTGTTCATGGCGGCAACATGGAGGGTTCCGCCCACTGCTTCCGGCGTAGCCGGGCGTAGATTTGCGGCAACGTAATCTGCCGGACCCGTCGGGACGATGCGGTACAGGCTGAAATCATAGCCAAGCACGCCAACCGCGTTCGTGACGAGATCGCCGCCGCGGAAGAGGTTGCTCAGTGAGAAGGGCAGCCCGTTCGGGTGGCGCAGAACAGGCGGATTTTGTGCGCTCTGCGCATCGTCTAACGTAATGCGCCTCAGGCTGTTGGCAAGCGTGCGGGCATTCGCTGGAGCGCCCGGTTCGTCGATAGCGGTGCCCGTGAAGGCGCGCGGCTCGCCATCCAGGGGCAGAGCCAGCACCATCTCGCCGAAGCGGTCGTAGTTGAAATATTCAGAGATGACCAGGGATTGCGGGAAGCGCACGAGCATGCCTTCATAGCGCTCGGGATAGTCTGCGTTTGCAAAGGGCAGCGTCACATCTGTGGGTGTAACGCTTCCCGTGCCGCATTGGACGATATTGGCAGCCGGCACGGCAGCTGAGTTGCTGTTGGCGCCATTGAGCGTGGTCTGGTTGAAGCGCTCACGGGCATAGCCGGTAACGCGCACCACCTGACCCACACTGACCAGGTTGGAGCTGCCGGTAAAGACGAAGATACCATCCGAGGTGGCGGCATCGCCATCACCGGTCAGGTCCTGCAGGTAGAAGCCTGAGGCGGCGGCAGAGCCTTCAAAGTCGCCAACTACAACGCCCTTGGTAGTTACGGTTCCGGGGATGGGTGTCGTCAAGCCGCTGCCCTGAATTGTGTAGATGGGAGTGAAGGCAGTGGCGCAAACATCATAGGGCGTAAAACCCACGGTAAAGTTCGTGACCATATTGTCGGGCGGATCGTTGGCGTCCTGGTCGCTGACCTGGTTTGCCAGCACGGTCAGCGTGCAGGTTTCGCCGCCCACGAGCGCTATACTCGGATCAAGGGTGAAGGTGGTTGGTCCTCCACTGAAGGCTGTTGTTACAGTGCCGCTCGCAGAGCAGACCAGGGTGAACCAGGAGGAGGTCACATTGACCGGCTCGCTAAAAGATACGGACAGGTTGGCTTCGACGGGGAAGTCCGTGGCGCCGTTCGCCGGGTATGTGCTGGAAACTTCAGGGGCTGCATCGGCAACCGCACAAGAGTTGAGCGGAGATGAAGAATTACGCGGGGTGGGTGTACTGGCTGCAAAGTCTAAGGCGTTGTTGTCCGTTTCCGTGCAGCCATTGGCAAGGCGCAAAACAGCCGTCGGGTTGGTTGTTGCTGGCGCAGGAGCTGTTTCATAGAAGTTGGCGCCATCCCAGCCGACCAAATCCTTTATTAAATCCAGTTGGGCAGCAGAGCATGGAGTTGACCCACCGTTACACCCAAGACCTGTGGTGGACGTGACCAACGCAACTTTGCCCCCAGTACCGCTCATATTGATCGGCGTTGAGTCAGTAATATCTGGTGTTGGCAGGGGTGCAATTGTGGCGGCACCAGCCGCTTCCTGGATCAAGAGATATTGACCGGGGGCAAGTGAGCCAGATAAAGGGGTAATCAGGGTAGTAGATGATCCAAATAAACCTGTGCCTGTAGCACTTGTATATTGGATTGACCATCCATCTAATGACACGGGGGTTGTACCGCGATTGAACAACTCAACAAAATCATTTGTAAAGATGCCCCCAGAGTTGCCCCCACCGCCATAGATCTGGCTGATGACAACATCAGCCGAGAGAGCCTGCGCTTTCTGCATTGGCAATGCCATCATGACCAATGCCAGGACCATCAACACCGAAAACACTTTGAATGAAGATTTGTACATGGTACGCTCCTCCAGTTATTTGGTTAGTCGCGAGAAAAGCTGTTAAGGTATGAGAAACACAAAACACGGATTGTTTGAAACGAGGCACCCCCTTCCAAAAAATAGGTGGCTCAATGATGAGAACTGACCGCCCTTGTCAACGAATAAATTGTACGTTATCCCTAACAAAAATGCAATGTATTTAACCCAATCCGGTGGGATTTTTTCAGGAATGGGAAAATATCCGTATGCGCCAATTTCAGATATATAATAAAAGCATGCCGAGCCTATCGTTGGAACGCTTGCAAAGATACCGGGCCGGTACCTTTCGCCTGCTGCCCGGGCAGCGGCTGAAGACCCGCGACGAAGCCGTGGAATTTGTCAACCAGCGCGGCTTCGTTTATTTCTGGCCCATCCGCGGCATCACCCTGCCCAGCCTGTGGACCGCAGTGGCAGGCGACCGGCCGGTGGCGGATGCGCACGACGACCCGGGGCATGTCACCTGGGGCTGGAAAGATGGCTTGCTGGGCAGCCGGCAATGGTATTATGCCAAGGTGCTGCGCAAAAGAGCCACCATGATCTCCTTGCAGGTAGCGCCCTTCTTTTACGCCCTCTCGGAGAACTATGGCTCCCCGGATGAAGATTACCTGACGCTTTACGAGCAGGGGCGCCTGACGCAGGAGGCAAAAGCGATTTACGAAGCCGTGCTGGATAAAGGCGCATTGGATACCGTTGCCCTGCGCAAGGCAGCCCACCTGAGCAGCCCGGAGAACGAAGGGCGCTTCAATAAAGCCCTGGCGGACCTGCAAGCGGATTTCAAGCTGCTGCCGGTGGCTGTGACGGATGCCGGGGCGTGGCATTATGCTTTTGCCTACGACATCGTAGCGCGCCACTACCCGGAGCTGCCCGACCAGGCGCATGCCATTGGAGAGCGCCAGGCACGGCGTTTTCTCACAGAGCTGTATTTCCGCTCGGTGGGCGCAGCCAGCCGCGGAGATGTGTCCAGGCTCTTCGGTTGGCGGGCTGTGGCTGCACAGGGCGCGATCAAAGAGCTCGTTCAGGCGGGAACCCTTGTAGAGAATGTTGAAGTGGAGAATCATCCCGGCGAATGGCTTGCTTTGAGAGAATTATGCCAGACGTAAAAGCCGCGCTGATCACAGGCGCGTCCAGCGGCATTGGCGCAGAGTTCGCCCGCCAGCTTGCAGGGCTCGGCTACTCCCTGGTGCTGACAGCCCGGCGCAAGGAGAAGCTGGAAGCACTGGCGCAGGAAATCCAGGCAAAGGCTGCGGTGAGCATCGAGATTTTGACCGCCGACCTCTCTCAGGAGGCGGATATCCTGGCAGTGGAGCGGCGCATCGGCGAGCTAGAGCGCCTGGAGCTGCTGGTCAACAATGCCGGTTACGGCATCTCAGGGTCATTTCTACCAGGCGGACATCCAGCGCCAGGTCGGGATGATCCAGGTGCATGTGATCGCCAGCACCCGGCTAACCCGAGCTGCCCTGCCGCAGATGGTCGCAAGAGGCAACGGCGGGATCATCAATGTCTCCTCGATGTCAGCCTTTGTGCCTTCTGCCGGAGTCACCTATAGCTCTACCAAAGCATACCTGGTGAAGTTCT
Organism: uncultured Chloroflexia bacterium; assembly: GCA_963702535.1. Lineage (GTDB taxonomy): Bacteria > Chloroflexota > Anaerolineae > Anaerolineales > UBA4823 > CAVPDG01. The sequence continues at coordinate 86,097 of CAVPDG010000025.1, forward strand.
CCCAGGCGCTGCAGTACGACCTGGCAGGTACGGGGGTGCGGGTGCAGGCGCTCTGCCCGGGTCTGACCTACAGCGAATTTCATGACACGCCTGAGTACAGCCGCTTCAATCGGGAAAAAGTGCCCGGCTTTCTGTGGCTCACAGCAGAAAATGTGGTCCGTGAATCCCTGCGCGATCTGGAGCGCGGCAAGGTGATCTGCGTTCCTGGCAGGATCTACCGCCTGGTCAAAGCGCTATCCACCGGCTGGCTGACCGGAGCAGTGGTGCGCGCCGGCGCCCGGCGAGTGTTGCAGCACCGGCGATATCTTGACGATCAAAAATGGAAGCGAAAATTCATAAAGACCAGTTACTTTAGGGAGGGATTATGGTAATGCCAATCCAGGACCAATCCAAAATCATAACCATCGAAAGACACATCCTTGAAGGGCAGCGCTCGTTTCCGGAGGCTTCCGGAGCATTGACCGCGCTACTCTACGACATCGCCCTGGCAGGCAAGGTTATCGCCAGCAATACGACGCGCGGCGGGCTGATTGGTATTCTGGGTCAAACATCCGATATGAACGTCCAGGGTGAACAGGTCATGAAGCTGGACAGGCTGGCGGACCAGATCCTATACCGCTTAAACGCCTACACCGGACGGCTGGCGGTAATGGCATCGGAGGAAAACGCAGACCCGCTACCCATACAGGAAGGTTACCCGACTGGCAAGTACGTGCTGCTCTTTGATCCGCTGGATGGATCATCCAATATTGACGTCAATGTTGCCATTGGAACGATCTTCTCGATCTACCGGCGCAGGAGCGATTGCGGGACCCGGAACGCTGGAAGACTGCCTGCAACCGGGGACGAGACCTGGTGGCAGCCGGATACATCAACTATAGCGTGGCGACCATGATGGTGTACTCCAGCGGCTCCGGCGTGCATGGATTTACCCTCGATAAAACCGTCGGTGAGTTCCTGCTCTCTCATCCGGATATCCGCATTCCGGAGAGCGCCAAGTATTACAGCGCCAATCAAGGTTACCAAAAATATTGGAGCCAGGGGATAAAACGCTATTCAGAATACCTGCAAGGCTGGAGGGGGGCGGCAAATCGCTCTCCATGCGCTATATCGGTTCCCTGGTGGGGGATTTCCATCGCAACCTGTTGGCGGGCGGGGTGTTTTACTACCCGGCAGATACCAAGGATCCATCCAAGCCTTCGGGCAAGCTGCGACTGCTCTACGAAGCCGCCCCACTCGCGTTCCTGGCGGAGCAAGCGGGCGGATACGCCTCGGACGGAAAACAGCGCATCCTGGATATCATGCCAACCCACCTGCACCAGCGCACGCCGCTGTACATCGGCAATCGCTCGCTGGTAGAAAAGGCGGAGGAATATATCCGCAAGTATGACGGATCATCTGGCTGATCTCAGGGCACGCCCTGAGGTTTTTATTGCAGAGCAACTAAGATCGGGATCACCCCCCGACCCGCGGGCAAGGCGCGCAGCGCTTTGCCAATCACCGCGCCAAAGGCAAGCTGCCCATCTATGACCTTCATGGCGTGCCCCGGAGTAGGAGAGGTGGTGAGCAGGTCGCCGACCGCCACTGGCGCATAGCTGGCATCGATCTGGCAGGCGACCCGACCCGCCAGGGCTAGCGCAATCCCTGGTCCTGCGCCAGGCGTGCCCAGTGTGATCGCGGGAGAAGCGGATACGACACCCGCCACGCGCCTGTCGTAGGCGCTCTTGCAGAGTTCCAGCAAGCCGTCGTCAGCGATCACCAGGAGGGCGCCAGGATCTGCCGTGGAACCTGGCGCCAGGCTGAACTGTTCGGCGCAATCCGCGCCTTGCACGTGCAGCGTGCCACTGGCACCGTCCAACCGGATGCAAGCCTGCCCATTCCTGTCGCATACAGCAACCTGACCATCTTTGCCATGGCTGCCGATGGAGAGCTTCGCCTGGCTGGCGTCAAACTTGAGAACCTCCCGCATCAGCCCGGCGTGCGGAGAGCGGATCATCAGGTCGCCTTCGTTACCATCCACGCGAAAGGTCGTCTCGCCGGCATCGTTACAGACGTAGATATCGCCTTCGTTCCCCTCCGCCCCGACATACAATGCAGCCGACGAGGAGTCAAAGCGCAGGGCATTGCGTGACATTTCATCGCGGATGATCAGATCACCTTCATTCCCCTGCGTGCCGATGTAAAGAGTGGCGGTGGAGGCGTCAAAGAACAGGGCGCTGCGTCCGGAGTCATCAGAAACCACCAGGCGACCCTCTTGACCTTCGCCCCCGATCTTCAATTGGGCATCGCCGGCTTCGAGCGCCAGGGCATCGCGATCGCCGATGCGAACGGCAAGCCGCTCGCCCTCCAGCGCCAGCAGAACATTTCCCATGCTATCCAAAATTTGCAGGCGAGAGCTGAATTGTCCAGCCATAGAATCCTCCTGGGATGAGTTGGCGGGGATTTGTATGCGTTTGCGGGTTATCGGGTAACCGGCATAGAAAGGCATAGGTTCGGGACTGCAATCACAGCTAAAGTATACAAAGGATGAATTTGGATGTCAAACGCGGTTGACTTCAAGCGTAGTATCCTTTAGACTTAATGAACCCGCAATGATCCGATCAAAATCTTCAAGCCCGTTCGGGACACGTCGAAGAAGAGGAAACTCATGGCGCCTGATGAGATCAGTAACCCCACCTCGCTTGCTGAATTGCCTGCCAGCGTATTGCGTAAATCCTGCGACCCAGCAAGCCTGAAATTCAAGACCACCGATGAGCTGCCTGACTTACAGAACGTAATCGGTCAGCCGCGCGCCTTCAGAGCGTTGGAATTGGGCAGCGAGGTGACCGGACCGGGCTACAACACTTTTGTCTATGGATTGCCTGGCTCTGGACGTACTACGCTCAGCCGTGAGTTCCTGGAACGCAAAGCCGCTGAGCAGCCCGTGCCGGACGATTGGATCTACGTCAACAACTTCCAGAATCCGCACCAGCCCAAAGCCATCGCCTTGCCAGCCGGGAAGGGAGTGTGCTTCCGCAGGGATATGGATAGCCTGATCGCAAAATGCGAGGTGGAAATTCCCCGTCTCTTCGAAAGCGAGGAGTTTGTAAAAGAGCGCGACCGCCTGGTGGCGGAGCTGAAGAAAGAGCAAGAAGCAGAGTTCATCCGGCTGCAGAAATATGTGGAGAAGTACAACTTCGTCATCGGTAGAACAACTTTTGGCTTCGTGCTTGCGCCCGCGGTACAAGGAAAAATGCTCACACCTGAGGACATCGAAGCATTAACCCCTGAGCAACGCGCCAAGCTAGAACAGCTACAATCCAAGCTGGGAGAAGAGGTAGAGAAGACCTTGCGCAAGCTACGCGAGATAGAGATGGCTACCAGCCAGACAATCAGCCAGCTCACCGAGCGCACCATCCTGTTTGTGATCGGACCGCTTATCCAGAGCTTGAAAGAAAAATACGCGGCGCATGAGAGCTTACCCGCCTATCTCGAGGATGTTCAGGGTGATATTGTCAGCAATGCGGATCGTTTTCGTCCGGGGCAGACAGAAGGCACTCTCGCCCAGGCAGCTCAACTCCTGGAGCGACCCTGGTCTCGCCGTTATTCGGTGAACGTCCTGGTCGATAATACGAACCTTAAGGGGGCGCCGGTTATCCTGGAAAACCACCCTTCTTACTCCTCCGTCCTCGGGCGTATCGAGCATGAATCCGTGATGGGGGCGACACGCACCGATTTCACCATGATCCAGGCGGGTGCGATCCACCGCGCCAACGGCGGTTACCTGGTCATGCCGGTGCGCGATCTATTGCTCAGCCCCTACACCTGGGAAGGATTGAAACGCGTCCTGCGCGATGGTGAGATCCGCATCATCGAGATTGGACAGTTGATCGGTCTACTCAGCAGCGTTACGCTCGAGCCCGACCCGGTTCCCCTGAATGTCAAAGTGATCCTGATCGGGACGCCGATGTTTTATTACCTTCTGCGCACCTATGATGAGGATTTTGCCAAGCTGTTCAAAGTCAACGCCGAATATGCCACGACGATGAACCGTACGGAAGATACCGAGCACGAGTACGGCTTGTATATCAAGTCGGTCGTCATGGATAACCAGCTCCCGCCCTTCGACCAGGGAGCCGCGGCGCGCATCATTGAATATAGCGCCCGTTTGGCGGAAGACCAGGAAAAGCTCTCAGCTCGTTTTGGGAAAATCGCCGACCTGGTGCGCGAGGCAGCCTACTGGGCAAAGAAAAAACATCCTGGCGAAAGCCACCTGATCGTCGGTGAACAAGATGTGCAGCAAGCCATCGATGAGTGGGTGTACCGCAACAACCTGATCGATGAGCTGCTCCAGGAAATGGTCGCAGACGGGACGCTGATCCTGGATGTCAGCGGGCAGGCGGAGGGGCAGGTCAATGCCTTATCCGTCATGACGCTGGGAGATTACACCTTCGGGCACCCCAAGCGGGTGACTGCCTCCGTTTATCCCGGCTCGGGTGGGGTGGTGGATATTGAGCGCCAGGCGCGCCTGGGCGGCGCGATCCATACCAAAGGGGTGTTGATCCTGACCGGCTTCCTGGGCAACCGCTACGGTCGCGCTCGACCGCTGAGCCTGGCAGCCAGCCTGACCTTCGAGCAATCCTACGCCGGTGTGGATGGGGATAGCGCCTCGGCAGCCGAGCTGCTGGCGCTGCTCTCCGCCATTGCCCACGTTCCCTTGCGGCAAGACCGGGCAATCACCGGTTCGATCAACCAGCACGGGGAGATCCAGCCTATCGGCGGGGTGAACGAAAAGATCGAGGGTTTCTACGCAGCCTGTAAGTCGAAGGGGCTGAACGGGCAGCAAGGCGTGGTGATCCCCGCCAGCAATGTCCGCCACCTGATGCTCAACGACGAGGTCATCCAGGCAGTAAAGAATGGCGATTTCCACATCTGGAAAGCCGTGACGATTGATGACGCCATCCGCCTGATGGCAGATTTAGAGCCCGGAGAGCGGCAAGCAGATGGCAGCTACCCACGGGGTAGCTTCAACCAGGCAGTCGTTGAAGGGCTGGCAAGCCTGGCTGAGGCAGGTGGGGAGCAGGCAAAAGAAGAGGCACACGCAGAAACGGAAGAAGATCAGGAGCCGGGCGAAGGGTCCCATGCTTGATCTAGCCTTAATGATCGAAGGTCAGAACGGCTTGAACTGGAGGCGCTGGCAACGCCTGGCGCTAGCGGTCGAGGCGCTGGGTTTTGCCGGGCTTTACCGCTCCGACCATTACACCAATCCCAATCCCCCCGATCTGGATTCGCTGGAGCTCTGGGTTTCCTTGACCTGGCTGGCGAGCCACACGCAGCGCATCCAGTTCGGACCCCTGGTGACGCCGGTATCCTTCCGCCATCCGACAATGACGGCGCGCATGGCAGCCGCGGTGGATGATCTCTCGCAAGGCGGCTGGTGTTGGGAGTGGGAGCCGGCTGGCAAGAGCGTGAGCATACCAACTATGGCTGGGAGCTGCTCAACACGGAGGCACGCTTCGCTCGCCTGAGCGAGGGGCTGGAGGTCATCTCCCGCCTGCTGCGCAGCGACGCGCCGTTCGATTATACAGGCGAGTACTACCGGTTGAAGGACGCTATCTTGCTGCCGCGACCCGCACGCCAGGGAGGTCCACCAATCCTGGTAGGTGGTAACGGCGAGAAGCGCACGCTGCCCCTGGTGGCGCGCTATGCCGATCAATGGAATGCGCGTCTTTCATCACGGCGGAGCGGTTCAGAGAGTTGAACGGTCAGTCTGGACGAGTTATCGGCGAACTGAGGGTCGCCGAGCCCGACCAGGTCCGGCGCACCTTGATGACCGACTGCGTCTTTGGGCGAGACCAGGCAGACCTGGCAAGAAAAGTTGTGGCACGCACCAAAGGGAAATACAACGTCCAGGATCTGCGCCAGCGCGGCATGCTGGTTGGAACAGCAGCATGAATTGATCTGGAGCAATAGGCAAGTTGGCACCAGGCTGGCGTGCAACGGGTGATGTTGCAATGGCTTGATCTGGATGACATGGCAGGATTGGAAACCCTGGCAAGGGATGTGCTGCATAAGATGAGGTAGAATTCCGTGACGGGTGGCGCTTCGTCCCCTGTCACACACCGTAGGGAGCATAGGATGCCCAATAAAACGTATCGAATCGCCTGGTTCATCACCCTGATGGTTTCCGTGACCTTGGGGTGCGGATTGTTCACCAATGCCGCTGAACAGATCAGCGGAGTAAAAGAGACTGTAGGCTCGGTTGCCACAGACGTTCAAACCGGGCGCGACATCCTGGGCACGGCAAAGGCGATCGTAACGGATGTGGGGGGTAGCGGACTGATCGAGACGGCGCAAGCCCTGGCAACCGGCGTGGGAGATAGCGGATTTCTCTCCACAGCGCAGGCGTTTGCCACCCAGCAGGGTCCGGAGCTTCAAGCAACGCTGCAAGCGTTCGCTACCGAGCAAGGACCCGGATTGTTAGAAACAGCCAAGGCGATGGGCACTTCCGCCGCGCCCCTGTTGGGTGCGGCGCCTGCGGATATCCCCATCGTGCCGGGCGAGGTGGAGAACCTGATCTCAACCAGCCTGGTGGTATCTTATGGCACCTCACTGGATTCTGCTCAGGTCGTGGACTTCTACAACGCTGAAATGTTGAATAACGGCTGGACAAAAGTTGATGAAGAGCCGCTTGGCGATGCACTCACCGTCATGACTTTTGAAAAGCAGGACCGTATGGCTTCAATCACGATAACCGGTGGTTCATTAACCGGTAAAACGATGGTAGTGATCGCCATCCAACCCAAGTAGCCTATGCTCGAAGCCTTCTTCAAGCCCAGGTCCATTGCCATCATCGGGGCATCCAGCAATCCAACCAAGCTGGGTTACGCTGTCGTGCGTAACCTGGTTGAAGGCGGCTACGCCCAGCGTGGCCGCGTCTATCCCATCAACCTGGGAGGGGGTGAAATCCTGGGGTGCACGGCATACCCTTCGGTGCTGGACGTGCCGGGCGAGGTGGACCTCGCCGTGATCGTGATTCCCTACCCACAGGTGCCGGAAGCGCTGCGCGTCTGCGGGAAGAAGGGCATACCCGCCGCAATCGTAATCAGCGCCGGCTTCCGTGAGGCGGGCATGGAAGGGTTGGAGCGCGAGCGGGAGTTGATCACCATCGCCAGGGAGTACAATATCCGCCTGATCGGTCCGAACTGCCTGGGCGTTATCGACACCTTCACGCCCCTCAATGCTTCTTTCGCCGCGGGTACGCCCCCCAAAGGACCGATGGCATTTATGTCGCAGTCCGGCGCGCTGGGCACAGCGGTGCTGGATATTGCCCTGGCAGGCAGGCTGGGGCTCTCGTGCTTCGTCAGCCTGGGCAACAAGGCAGACGTGAGCGAGATCGACCTGCTGCAAGCCTGGGTGGATGACGCCCATACGAATGTCATCATGATCTACAGCGAGGGCATGCCCAACGGGCAGGAGTTCATCCGGGTGGCAGAGCGAGTGACGCGGCGCAAGCCGGTGATCGCCATCAAATCGGGTGTGACTCAATCCGGCTCGCGGGCGGTTTCCTCGCATACAGGCTCTCTGGCTGGGTCTGAGCAGGCTTACCAGGCTGCCTTCTCCCAGGCGGGCATCTTGCGCGCCGAATCGATGGAAGCCTTGTTCGACATGGCGCTGGCGATCGGCTACCAGCCGCCGCTCAAAGGCGACCGCATCGCCATCGTCACCAACGCCGGCGGACCCGGCATCCTGGCTACCGACGCGCTCGAGCGAGCCGGGCTGAGCATGGCGCGCTTCAAGGTCGAGACCATCCTGGCGTTGGAGAAATACCTTCCGGACGCTGCCAGCGCGGCAAACCCGGTAGATGTGCTGGGAGATGCGCGCGCTGACCGCTACCGCTTTGCCATGGAGAACGCCATCAACGATCCCAACGTGGATGGGATGCTGGTGCTGCTCACCCCCCAGGCGATGACCGAGATCGAAGCTACGGCAGTGGCGATCGGCGAAGTGGCTGACCAGACCGATAAGCCGGTCCTGGCATGTTTCATGGGCGAGGCACGCGTGGCGCAGGGCATCAACCTGCTCAACCAGCACAATGTGCCCAATTACCCCTTCCCCGAGCGGGCAGCTGGCGCCTTGCGGGCGATGGCGGATTACCGCGAGATCCAGAAAAGACCTGAGCCGCGCTTTGCACGCTACGAGGTGGACCGCTCAGCCGTCCGGGAGCTGTTCGACCGGGTGCGCTCCGATGGACGTGTCACGATCGGCGACTCCGAGGCGCGGCAGCTCATGCAGGCTTACGGTTTTCGCATCCCCGCCTCGCAAGTGGCGGAGACTCCCGAGCAGGCAGTGGAGTTTGCTGCACAGATCGGCTACCCTGTGGTGCTCAAGATCGCCTCGCCGGACATCCTGCACAAGACTGACGTAGGCGGCGTGAAGGTTGGGCTGGCAGACGCTGAAGAGGTGCGCGATGCGTTCGAGCTGATGGTTTACCGGGCGGAACGCTACCTGCCCGAAGCGCGCATCTGGGGCTGCCTGGTGCAGCAGATGGTGCCAGCCGGCGGGGTCGAAGTGCTGGTCGGCATGAACCGAGACCCTCAGTTCGGTCCGCTGGTTACCTTCGGATTGGGCGGTATCTATGTGGAGATCCTGAAGGATGTCACTTTCCGCATCGCCCCGTTCTCCATCCAGGAGGCGCAGAGCATGCTATCCGAGATCCGGGCGCACGCCTTGCTGGATGGGGTGCGCGGCAAGCCAGCGGTTGACAAAGAGGCGCTCGTGGAAGCGCTGCTGCGGGTGGGGCAGTTGGTGCAGGACTTCCCCGAGATCGCCGAAATCGATATCAACCCACTCACCGTATACCCACGCGGCCAGGGGGCAGTCGCCATCGACATGCGCCTGGTATTGCAAAAACCCTGAGCAGGAGGCGGTATGAAATTCAAATCGCTGTACGTCACCTCCATCGAACGCTATTCAGGTAAGACCGCCGTATGCCTGGCGCTGGCGCGGCGTTTCCAGGCGGATGGCTACCGGGTGGGCTACATGAAGCCGCTCAGCCTGCAACCATTCCGGCTCAGCGGGCACATCTGCGACGAGGATGCCGCCTTTGTAAAAGAGATCTTGAAGCTCGAAGCCCCCGCTTGGGACTTGTCGCCGGTGATCATCACCAACGAATTCTTGCGCGAGCGGCTGCGCAGCCATGAGGAGATCAACCTGCTGGAAAAGGTGAAGGCTGCGTCTGAAACTGCCGGGGCGGGCAGGGATGTGCTGCTGCTGGAAGGCGGCGCCAGCCTGCGCGAGGGGTACGTGGCGGGCTTGCCCACCGTCCTTGTGGCGGAAACTTTGGGCAGCAATGTGCTCGTAGTGGTGAGATACCGGGATGAAGTGCGCCTCATCGACGACGTGCTGGCAACGCAACACCGGCTGCGCGATCTGATGTGCGGGGTGATCATCAACCGCGTCCCCGCTGAAGCCAGCGCGTTTGTCAAAGAGATGGTCAAACCCTACCTGGAAAAACGCGGGCTGCACGTTTACGCCGTACTGCCGGAACAGCGCGGCTTGGAAGCGCTGACCATCGGAGAACTGGTGCAGGCCTTAGAAGCGGATGTGATCACCCGGGCGCCGAACTTCAACGCCCTGGTAGAATCGCTGACCGTCGGCGCCATGACGGCGGAGGCAGCGCTGAGCCGCTTCCGCCAGCAGGTCAACAAGGCGGTCATCACGGGCGGCGACCGCACCGACATCCAGCTGGCAGCCCTGGAGACATCGACAACTTGCCTGATCCTGACCGGCAACCTGCAACCCAGCCCGCTGATCGTCAAACAGGCGGAGGAGTTCGGTGTGGCGATCCTCATCGTGCCCACCAATACCATGAATACCATCGAGAAGATCGAGCGAGTATTCGGAAAGACCCGCCTCGGGCAGGCGGATAAGCTGCGGAAATTCGAGCAGCTCATGGCGGCGGACCTGGATCTGCCGCAGTTGTACCGCTGCCTCTCCCTGAAAGACTGAGCGATTGAAATACCACAACGACCCGCGCCTGGCGTACCTGCTGGTCAACCTGGCGACATTGCTTTGGGCGAGCAACATCGCCCTGGGACGCCTGATGCGCGCCCAGATCAGCCCGGCAATGGTCGTCACCATCCGCGCCAGCATTGCCGCCCTGGTCTACCTGGCGCTGCTGCTTACGCTCTACCGCAACCAGCTCAAGCCCGGCAAAGCCATAACGTCCCGCGAATGGCTGCTTTACCTGGGCATGGGTTTTACCGGCGTCTTTGCTTACCCGGTGCTGATGTACCAGGCGTTGAAGTACACCACCGCCACGCACGCCGCGCTGATCAATGCCACAGGTCCGCTGGTGACGATGCTGCTGGCAGCCCTGCTGCTGAAAGAGCGCATCACCAGCCGGCTGGTGATCGGGGGGATGATCTCGCTGGCGGGCGTGAGCCTGATCATCAGTAATGGCTCGCTGAGCGGGCTGGTTAAGCAGGGCTTGAACCGCGGCGATGCCATTATGCTGGGAATCATCTTCCTGTGGGGTTTGTACTCGGTGTGGAGCCGGGTGGCGACGCGCCATAATTCCAGCCTGCGCGTGACTGCCATCTCAACCTGGATCGCTCTGCCGTTCCTGATTCCCACTGCAGCAGTCGAGTGGCAAAGCTCGCCGACGACGTTCACCCTGCCGCTCATCCTGATGTGCCTCTATGTTGGTGTATTCCCAACCGTGATCGCCTTCCTGGCATGGAATGAGGGAGTGCGCCGCGTAGGACCCAACCAGGCAATGGCGTTCTACAACATGCTGGCGGTGTACGGTGGGCTATTCGGGATCCTGTTGCTCGGAGAAAGCCTGACCTGGGAGCTGCTGGTGGGCGGCGCGCTGGTTGTGGGGGGAGGGCTATTCGTGGCGATTCTGGGAACCAGGCGTCAGCAAAAGCTACCTTTGTGAAGGTAGCGCTGCTTCCAATAGCCAGTTAGCGGCTTCTTCCTGGTAGACGCGCTCGAGGATGGCTTCGCGTGAGGTGCGGATCTCGCTGAGCAAAAGTGTGCGCGCTGCGGATAAATCCTTATCTTGCAACGCATCCAGGATTTTCTGGTGCCCGTCTTCCTGAGTTTGACCGGCGTGGCGCATGACCATGTAACGCGCCAGGCGGTCATGCAGGTGACCGAGCGTTTCCGCCAGCTCGTGGTTGCCGCTTGCTTGAGCCAGTAGGTAATGAAAGCGGCGGTTTTCATCGGTGTAGCGGTCGTAGGATTCATCATCGTCGCCGGTGTAGCCGGCATGCACGTGGCGCAATGCCGCCAGCTGATCAGGTGTGATCCGTGCAGCAGCCCGCTCTAACACCGCCAGCTCCAGGATCTCGCGCATTTCAAGCATATCGCGCAGCTCTTTGAGCGAGATGCGCGTGACAAAATAGCCGGAGCGGGGCCGGATGGTGATCAAACCTTCCTGGCTGAGCATCTGCAGCGCATCGCGCACGGGCGTGATGCTGGTATCGTACTGGCGGCAAAGCAGGTCGATATCCAGCCGCTCACCTGCTTTACGGTGCCCCATGATGATGGCGCGGCGCAACTCGCGGTAGATCTTATTCTTTGATGTTCCATCCACAAATGCTAAATCCATAATTACGCTGTTCCATCTGGAGAGCAAAGTTGCAATCTTCTCGGTCGAGACGCGCTACAAATAAACAACTCGCGCAGGATAAACGAGGTGGTCACCTGTACAAAATCCAGATCAGATTTTAACATAAGATATACCAATTAGCAAGCTCTTATACAACAATCTTGACATCTGATATATTAGATGATATATTATGATATGTCAGCAACCAACCCGCAATATTACACTTGCTCATCAGCTTGATCGCCTACGGAGGTGCCGCCAACACATCTAATCCGTATTTGATCCCCTCGTAAGCCTGCTCACATCCGATCCTATTTACACAAGTCATTTTTCCGACCCAACCCACCCTGGAGGACCTCCTATGGAACAGAAGAAAATCCATCCCCTTGTACCAGAAGCGCAGGAGATGCTACGCAAGGGACAAATATCACGTCGAGACTTCTTGCGCTTTTCAACGCTTCTCGGCGTGTCGCTGGCAAGCGCTAAATTCCTGGCAGCCTGCGCCCAACCACCCGCGGCTACCGAAGCCCCTGCATCGGTAGAGGCGACCACACCCCCGATGCCGTCCATCACACGCGGCGGGACTCTCACGGCTGCTACGCGCGTCGAACGCGTTGCCATGCCAGCGCAATTTTCGCTGGTCAGCCAGTCGCATGCCTGGCGGCATGTTTTTGAATACCTGACCTACACTGATCCGAAAGGGATTACTACGCCCTACCTGCTGGATAGCTGGACAGCCAGCGATGACCTGCTAAAATGGACGCTAAATGTCAAGAAAGGCCTCAAATTCAACAATGGGGCTGATTTCAATGCAGACGACGTGCTCTTCAACTTCCAGATGTGGCTCAACCCAGATACTGGTTCTTCACTGCTAGGAGCGATGTCTTACCTGTCACCGGAAGGTGTGAAGAAGGTAGACGATTACACCATTGAGCTGGACTTCAACAGCCCGTCGATTTTCCTGCCCGAGCACCTATTCCAGTACCCGGCGGCTATCGTGCCCAAGACATTCGGCGGCGACATCACGCTCGAGCCGATCGGCACTGGACCTTACACCATGGAAGAATACGTCCCTGCCGAGCGCTGCAAGCTAAAGCGGCGCACGGATTACTGGCAAATGGGCGAAGATGGGCAGCCGCTGCCCTACCTCGATGAGCTGGTAATGGTGCAGCTGGGCGAAGACCGCTCTGCTGACCTAGCAGCCCTGCAAAGCGGGCAGGTAGACACGATCATCGAGCCAACTGTAGCCATCTGGGAATCGGTAAAGGACGACACGAAGTACAACGTCGTAGCAACACCCACGGCAGCCACACGTGTTCTACGCGTGCGAGTTGACCAGGACCCCTGGACGGACAACAAAGTGCGCCAGGCGCTCAAGCACTGCCATAACCGCGAGAAGATCCTGGCGGTAGCGCTGCAGAACCAGGGTGTCATCGGCAACGACAGCCACGTAGCCCCAGCACATCCGGAATACGTGGACATCGCTCCTTTCCCGTTCGATACCGAGAAATCCAAAGCGCTGCTGGCTGAAGCTGGTCATGCAGATGGCGTGACGGTCGAGTTGGTGGTAGCAAACGACTGGCCCGAATCGATGGCATACGCTCAAGCGCTCAAGGAAGATGCCGCGGCGGGTGGTTTCACCATCAACCTCAAACCGATGCCTGCCTCCCAGTACTGGGATGGCTGGACCGAATGGAACATGGGCATCACCTGGTGGGCGCATCGCCCGCTGGCCCCGATGCTTCTCCCGCAGGCTTACATCGCTGACGATACGGGCACACCGGTGGCATGGAATGAGACACGCTGGGTAGACCAGGAGTTCAGCGATATCCTCAAGCAGGCGGAGGGTACGCTCGATCTGACCAAGCGGCGCGAGCTGGTTGGAAAGTTGGAAGAGATCCAGAAAGACCGAGGCTCAATCTGTACACCCTTCTTCATGAGCGTGTGGAAGATCTACGACAAGAAGTTCCACGATATCGAGCCTTCTCCTGAAGAATATGCCATCTTCACATCCACCTGGAAGGAAGCCTGATCCAGGGTGAAGATCTGCCCGAGAGAACAATAACCACTGCAATATCAGCGTGGGTGTGTGGTTGCCTTGCCGACCACACACCCACAACTGTAGGAATAAAACACCATTAAACGAAACACCCATCCAAATCAAAGAGGACTGAGACTAAGCAATGATAGAAACTCATGGCACCAGCATGACCAGCGCCCACTATGCACGGCTTGGCCAGCAGGAATGCGAAAAGATTCACGCCGCGAGCGTGGAGATCCTGGAGCGCATCGGCGTTGACGTCCACGATGAAAATGCCAGGGACCTGCTGGTCAAGGGCGGCGCCAAGTCTGACGGGCTGCGGGTGCGCATTCCGGAATTCATGGTGCGGAGCGCCCTGTCTACTGCGCCGAGCACGCTGACCCTGTACAACCGGAATGGCAAAGTTGCCATGCGCGCCGGCGGCTACAAATCCTATTACGGGGGCGGCTCCGACTGTTTGAACGCCCTCGATCACCGCACAGGAAAGCGGCGCCGAGCCGTATTGAGCGATGTAAAAGAGGCGGCGACATTAATGGATGCACTGCCGGAGATCGATTTCGTCATGTCAGCTTTTCTGCCGGAAGACGTCGATCCACGCGTCTATGACCGCTACCAGATGGAGGTGATGCTCAACAACACGACCAAGCCGATCGTCTTTGTGACCCCCGACTTCGAGGGTTGTGTAACCGCAGTCGAGATGTGCGAGGCGGTCGCCGGCGGAGCCGAGGCATTCCAGCGCAAACCATTCGCCACCTGCTACATCAACATCACCAGCGGCCTGATCGCCAACGCTGAAGCTCTGCAGAAATGCATGTTCCTGGCAGGGAAAGGTTTGCCGCTGCTGTACATCCCGCTCAACGCCGGAGGGGTCAACTCACCGGTCACAACCGCCGGTTGTGAAGCCACTATGAACGCTGGCGCATTGCTCGGCATTGTGCTCTCACAGCTGGTCAACGAAGGCGTGCCAGTGGCGATCCCTGGGTGGAACGGCGGCCCCTACAACCTGAAAACCATGGTTGGCAACTACGTCCTGGCGGATGAACAGGGCGTACCAACATCGATGGGCAAGTATTACAACTTGCCGGTATTTGGCCTGGGCGGCTCGACGGACTCGAAGGCAATGGACCAGCAAAGCGCGTTTGAAGCAACTATCAGCCTGGTTACCTCGCTACTGCACGGAGCAAATATCGTGCACGACGTAGGATTTATGGATGCGGGTATGCAAGGATCCCTACAAATGATTGTCATCTGCAATGAAATACTGGGATTCCTGCGAGCAGCCACCAAGGGAGTGGAAGTAAACGACGAGACCCTGGCCCTCGACGTGGTTGAAGAGCTGGGTCCTGCTGGCAGCTACCTGGGTCACGAACACACCCTGCGCCATTACCGGGAACCCTATTACTCCAAACTGGTGGACAAGAACCCGTTCTCAGTATGGGAGGCACGCGGCGCGACCACTATGGAAGGGCGCGCCGGAAAATGGATCGACGAGATCCTGGAAAGCCATCGGGCGGAGCCATTGCCGGAAGACGTCCAGAAATCTATCAGGAGCGTCGTCCAGCGCGAGCAAGCCCGGGTCGGCAAACCCGGCTAAAGAGTGGAGGTAGATCAAACACCCCGGTACCTCAGGATTGGCAACAACAGGAGAAAGGCCGGGGTGTTGCGGCTAAAAGGGTAGCCATTTACAGGAGAATGGAGGAGCGATGTCCCGATATATTGTCCGCCGCCTCTCGACCATGCTACTGACCATGCTTTTGGTCTCGATCCTGGTTTTTGCCATCGTCGAGATCGCCCCTGGGAATGTAGCCCGCAATATCCTGGGGGCCTATGCCACGCCGGAACAAGAAAAATCAATGGAGAACCAGCTTGGTCTGGATCGTCCACCGGTTATCCGCTACATTTCCTGGTTGTTCGGTTCCGACTGGCAAGCAAGGCGGCAAACAGGGTACGAGATGAAAGAAATCGTTATTGCCAAAGGCGTGGTAGAGAAGTATCGCCAATGGTGGGCCGAGGACGAGAATGGCAATCTGGTGCAATGGGATGTCCAAAAAGGGAAACTGATCAAGAAGGTGCGCCAGCCGGATGGCAGCGTGCAAGAAGTGCCCGATGATAGCGCCTGGAAAACCGACGAAAATGGCAGGAAATATTTCTGGGGGATCGATGACACAAACCGGGCGGCATTGTGGAGAGAAGGGGAAGGCGGGACAGAATTCACGCTGGAGTATTCTGGTTGGATCGAGTCAGGGGATTCACCAGTCGATTACATCCCGCTGAGCAAAGGCCTGGTGCGCGGCGACATGGGCATTTCTTTGCGCTACAAACGACCCGTATCGGAAGTGATCGGTCGCAGGATGATCAACTCCATGGTGCTTGCGGCGCTGGCCTTCTGTATTTCTATCCCAATCGCTGTAGTGCTGGGTTTGATCGCCGGGTTGAATGAAGGGAAAAAACTCGACCGGATACTCACCCTGGGAGGCACGGTTACCGCGGCCTCGCCTGATTTTGCCACCGGGCTCTTACTGATCATGACCTTCGCTCTGTGGCTGGGATGGGTGCCGGGGGCATCGGTGTTCTTGAGCGATACCGCCATCTTCAAAGATCCACGCCTGCTCATCCTGCCCATCGTGACCGCCTGCCTGGTAGAGATCGGTTACGTGCTGCGTATGACACGTGCCAGCGTAGTTGAAGTAATGAACAGCGGCTACGTGCGCACCGCCATCCTGAAAGGCCTGACGCGCAAACAGGTCATAACGAGACACGTACTGCGCAATGCCATGATGGCGCCGATCACGGTCATCATGTTGCACGTCAACTGGTTCATCGGCGGCCTGGTGGTGATTGAGTCGGTCTTCGGTTACCCGGGTCTGGGCAACCTTATCCTCAATGCATCTCTTTACAAAGATGTGTACACCATCGAAGCCGCTGCCATGCTGCTGGTTTTGCTGGCGGTGGGGACACAGCTGATTGCAGACGTCATCTATTCGCTGATCAACCCACGCATCCGCTATGCATAGGAGGCTGCAATGTCGGTAGAACAGGCCGTTCCTATTGGAGGATCCCAGCGCAGTGGAGGGTCAGGAGCTTCTCCGGCACCTGAGCGCGCCATGCCGGGAGCTGGCAAACGCATCAAAGAATTCTTCGAGCTGATCTTCGCCTCGAAAACCGCCACGGTGGGGCTGTGCATCGTGCTGTTTTGGGTGGTGATCGCCCTGTTGGCCCCCTGGATTGCCCGGGATACCCCTTATGAACAGGATTATCTCAACATAAATAAAGGCCCCTCGGCTGAACACTGGTTTGGAACCGACAACCTAGGAAGAGATGTATTGGCCCGGCTGGCTTACGGGGCGCGCACGATATTAATCCTGGGACCGATCTCCGTAGCTATGGCATTCGTCCTGGGTGTCGCTTTGGGATTGCCCTCCGGCTACTACACGGGCTGGATCGATGAGAGCGTAATGCGTGTATTGGATGCCTTGATGGCCTTCCCAACCATCCTGCTCTATATGATCATCATCTCCGCCATCGGACCATCGCCGATCAACGTGGTGATCGCCATCGCCATAGGCGGCGCGCCCGGGATTGCCAGGCTAGTGCGCGCATTGACCATGGACATCCGCACGCGTGAGTATGTATCGGCTGCCAAGCTGCGCGGCGACTCCGATGCACGGATTATGCTGCGAGAAATCCTGCCCAACTGCCGGGGACCATTGATCGTGGATTTCATCATGCGCATCGGGTATGCAGCATTCTATATTGGCACGCTCGGCTTCCTGGGTTTGGGATTACCGCCACCCACACCGGATTGGGGTGGGATGGTGCAGGAAGGACACAGCCACATGACGACCAACATCTGGCCGGTGCTGGTAGCAACCCTGTCGATCATCAGCCTGGTGATCGGATTGAACTTGTTCGCCGACGGGTTGCGCGAAGAGACCATGCGCTATCAGTAAACCTGCTACCGGGAGAATCCAAATGGATGAAGCGCCGATTGTATCCATAAAAAACCTTGCAGTGAACTATCAAACACGCAAGGGGTTTGTGAATGCGGTCAGGGATGTAACCTTCGATATCCACCAAGGAGAGAACTTAGGGCTGGTGGGAGAATCGGGGTGCGGCAAGAGCACCGCAGCCTACGCCATGATCGGTTACCTGGGCACAAACGGGCAGATCGCCAGCGGCGATATCCTCTTCAAGGGCCAATCTATATTAGGTAAATCAGAGAGCGAGCTACGCCAGCTGCGTGGGGCGGATATCGCTATGGTTTACCAGGAGCCGATGTCTGCCTTAAATCCCAGCATGCGCATCCGCGACCAGTTGGCAGAGAGCCTGATGACACACCGGGGATTGACTAAAGGGGCTGCCTACGGCGAGGCAGTCGAGTCTCTCAAACGGGTTTATATGCCCGATCCAGAAGGCGTGATGGAGCGCTACCCTCACCAGCTCTCCGGCGGGCAGCAGCAGCGCGTGGTTATTGCCATGGCAATGCTCAATAATCCCTCCCTGTTGATCATGGATGAGCCTACCACCGCATTAGATGTGACTGTCGAAGCCGCTGTTTTAGACCTGATCGCGGAGTTAAAGGAGCGCTACCACACAGCGGCACTCTATATCAGCCATAACCTGGGCGTGGTAGCGCGAGTCTCGGACAGGGTGGCGGTGATGTACGCCGGGGAGATTGTTGAGCTGGCTTCCACCAGCGATATCTACAAGAAGCCATTGCACCCGTATACCATGGGATTAATGCGCTGCCTGCCGGATGTAGATGCGCCTAAAGGCACGCGCACGCTTCACCCCATCCCGGGGCGGGTGCCATCTCCTGCAAATTTACCGAGCGGGTGCATCTTCTCCCCACGTTGCGAGCTGGCTACACCAGAATGCTTCGAAGAGCGGCAAAAGCTAGTTGAGATCAGCCCGCAACACATGGTGCGCTGCATGCGCGTTCCCGAGTGGCTGAACGCCGATAGGATTTCCTATGGTGAAGCGAACAGCCTGCCAGCGTGTCCTGATCGACCGGAAAGCCCGGAACAAGATGTGCTACGTGCCCGAAACTTAAAAGTGTTTTATCCTGTACCCTTCAAAACGCTGGCAGCTTACCTGGGGCGCGAGAAGCGCCGTTACGTACAGGCGACCAACGATGTCAGCATATCCATCCGTAGGGGGCGCACCCTGGGCATCGTCGGCGAGTCGGGCTGCGGCAAGAGCACCCTAGCGAAAGCTATCGTTGGTCTAGAGAAAATAACCGCAGGAAAAATCGAATTCCTGGGGGTGGATATCTCCACATCAATAAACAAGCGCAGTATTGACTCGATCCGCGAGCTACAAATGGTCTTCCAGGACCCAAATGGCACGTTGAACCCTTCCTACTGCATCGGCGACCAGATAGCCGCCTCGCTGAAACGCTTCAAGACCGTGCCCGCCAATCAGGTGCAGGGAGAAGTGGAGCGCCTGCTGCGCGAGGTGAAGCTGGATGAGAGCTATTATTATCGCCTGCCGCGCCAGCTCAGTGGCGGCGAGAAGCAGCGCGTGGGGATCGCCCGGGCGATCGCCAGCAACCCGGCGATGGTGGTTTGCGACGAGCCGGTGTCTGCGCTGGACGTTTCCGTCCAGGCAGCGGTGCTCAACCTGCTGCTCGAGATCCAAAACGAGCAGCAGACCACGATGATCCTGATCTCCCACGATTTGAGCGCTGTGCGCTTTTTCTCCGACGATGTGGCAGTCATGTACCTGGGCAAGATTGTGGAGATCGGTCCATGCGAGACGATCTACGCGCCGCCCAACCATCCTTACACAGCCGCCTTGCTGGCTGCCGTCCCGCGTCCCGATCCGGACCAGACTACCTCCGAGGTGCGCCTGGGTGGGCGGGTACCCAGCGCAATCAATCCGCCCAGTGGCTGCCACTTCCACACGCGCTGCCCCTTTAAGATCGGAGAAATCTGTGAACAAGAAGAGCCTCCCGAGCGGAACATGGGTGGCGGGCATTTGATCTACTGCCACCTGCCCGACGAGAAGCTTTACGAAATCAAGCCCTAGATACGAAAGGTATAACTCGAATGCACACCGACAAGCCTTTTTTCATGCGAGATCCATGGAGCTACGATCCAAGTGCCAAGCCCACCGAACGTGCGGACAGCGCCCAAGGTTTCGATACACGCGCGCTGCATGCCGGGTTCCACCCGTTGAAAGACGTGGAGCAGTTCCGCTCCTTTGTGACCCCGATCGTCCAGTCCATGACCTACCCCTACGAGACCTTTGACAAGTTCCCGGACTACATCTACGGGCGCAGCAAAACGCCCACCGTCAGCGTACTGGAGGAGAGGCTGGCAGCCCTGGAAGGCGGCGAAGGCTGCGTAACCGCCGGAAGCGGATCGCAGGCGCTCTTCAACCTGATCTTCACCATCGCCCGCCCTGGCGATAACGTGGTGACCACCTTGAACACGTTCGGCGAGGGTTACAAGCAGGCGGCAACCATCTTCCCCGAGCGCTGTAACGTTGAGTTCCGTTTCGTCAAGAAATTCACCGAACCGGATGCCTGGGCTCAAGCGATTGATCAACGCACAAAACTGGTGTGGGTGGAGACGCCCAGCAATCCTGTACTGCAAATCACCGACGTGGCTGCCGTTGCGGAAGTAGCGCACGCCCACGGAGTCCCATTGCTGGTCGATAACACCATGGCGACCGCCGCCTTACAGCAGCCGATGAAGATGGGCGCCGACATCATCTTGCTCTCCCTTACCAAGTTCCTGGCTGGCAACGCCACCGTCTTGGGCGGCGCCATCGTTGGACCTGAGGCGCTGGTAGAAGATATCCGCTGGAATACAACCGAGTTCGTTGGCGCAATCCTGCAACCCTTTGAAGCCTGGCTGATGTTGCAGTACCTGGAAACCCTGTCCATGCGCATGCAGCGCCATAGTGACAACGCTCAAAAAGTTGCGGAGTTCCTGAGCGGGCATCCCAAAGTGAAGCATGTCAACTATCCCGGATTGAAAAGCCACCCTCAGTACGCACTCGGTATCCAGCAGATGAAAGCCAGCGGCGGAATGGTCTCCTTTGTCGTCCCCAAGGGCATGCAAGGCGCAGCGCAGGTGATGAACAGCACGCGGCTGGTCGTACACGCAGTGACGTTCGGAACCAGCCGCTCGAGCTTCATGCACCCGCGCACCATCACCCACGAACACATGACCCCCGAAGAACGCCAGGAAGCTGGCATCGATGACGGCTTGATCCGGCTTTCGGTGGGTCTGGAAGAGGCGAATGATATCATCACCGACCTGGACCAGGCGCTACGCGAGGTCTGAAGCGCACATCATTCCTGGGGATAAAACATGATCTACCTGTCTAGAGATCCACGCATTAACGAGATCCGCGCCCGCCAGGACCGGCGATGCTACGGCATGGGCTTGGGCATCCTGATCCTGGATGACGTTTACCCCGGCTTCCCGGGAGACGTGCGCAACGCCAGCGGTTACCCCTTCCCGATCCAGTACGAGATCGTCGAAGGCGTCGATATTCGCAAGCTCGTCGTCGACGAAGATAAATCCCCTTGCCTGGAGCCTATCCTGCTGGCGGCGCGCAAGCTAGAAAGGATGGGCTGCCGTGCGATTGCAGGGGAGTGCGGCTATTTCGCCTATTTCCAAAGCGAAGTGGCTGCCAGCGTGCGCGTGCCGGTTTTCCTGTCGAGCCTTCTGCAAGTGCCGCTGGCTCAACAGGTTATCGGAGCAGATCAGGTGGTGGGTATCCTGCTCGCCAATGCCAAGTACCTGACAGAACGTCACCTGCTCTCCGTTGGCATCCAGCCCGGGACAAACTACATCCTCGGCGGAGCCATGGAAGGCTTGCAGTGCCAGGAGTTCGACCACCTGTGGACCAATGAGCTGCGCAGCGATCCGCCAGGCGCCAACTACGAGAAAGCTGAGGCGGAGTTCCTCTCTGCCGCGATCGATTTCTACCTCCAACACCCAGACATGGGAGCAATGGTTTTGGAATGCACCGGTTTCCCGCCTTTTGCACGCGCCTTGCAGCGCGAGATCGATATCCCGGTCTTCAGTTGGGGAACGCTGCTGGACTATGCTTACTCCGTGGTCGTCCACCGCGATTATTATGGGCATGTTTAGATTGGTGCGATGAAAACAAATTATGGAACGATCGTGATCGGGTGTGGAGGCCTTGGCAGCGCCGCGGCATACTGGCTCTCCCGCCGGGCAAAAGAAGATGTTTTGGTATTGGAACAATTCGAGATCGGACACGTGCGCGGCGCTTCGCAGGATCACTCGCGCATCATCCGCCTCAGCTACCGTAGCGCGGAATATACGCGCCTGACGCCGCATACCTTTCTCGCCTGGAATACGCTTGAAGACGAAACCGGCGTTAAGGTGGTCAACAAGACAGGTGGTCTGGTCGTGGCGCTGAAAAGCAATCCGTATGCCATCGCCATCCCCGAATACATGCAGGCGATGGATGAGGTGGGCATCCCCTACGAGCGCCTGGATGGAGCTGAAGTAGTGAAACGCTTCCCCCAGTTCCGCTTCGATGAGGAGGTAGACTGCCTGTACCAGAGCGATACCGGCATTGCAGACGCCATCAAGGGCAACGCCGCGCACATCGGTATGGCGCGCCGCTACGGTGCTACCATCTTAGACCGCACGCCCGTGTTGGAGATCCTCCCCTATAAAAACGGGGTCGAAGTCGTCACCCATCAGGGGAAATTTACGGCTGAAACACTGGTGCTGACAACCGGCGCCTGGACGGATTCCTTGCTCAGCAAGGTAGGTATCAAGCTGAACATCACGGTCACCCAGGAGCAGGTGACCTACTTCGCCACGCCGAACCTGCGTGAATTCGCCATCGGCAGATTCCCGGTTTTCATCTGGGAGGATTCGGAGATGCCGGTATACGGCTTCCCCATCTACGGCGAGGTAGCGACGAAGATTGGCATCGATGCCAGCGGACCTCCGGTCACTGCCAGCACGCGCACATTCGAGCCCGATGCGCAGCGCGAGCAGCAGGTCATCGCCTGGATGGAGCGCTTCGTCCCGGGTTTCCTGGGACCCATCCTGTATACCAAGACCTGCCTGTACGCCATGCCGCGCGACCGGCGCTTCGTTCTGGATGCCCTGCCCGGTTACCCGCACATCTTCACCTGCGTAGGCGCAGGACATGCCTATAAATTTGCCAGCCTATTCGGCAAAATCCTGAGCGAACTGGCGCTGGACGGGCGCACGACTTACCCGATCGAACCCTTCCGTATCGACCGCCCTGCCATCACCGATCCAGATTACCCGGCGCAATTCCGATAAAAGAGGACGATTTAATGGACAACCCACGCACCGACCGGCGCTCCAGGCTGCGCGAAGAACGCGGCGCATCCCCTTTGCTTCGCCTGCCCTTCCGGCAGCTTCGCAATCCTCTCAAACCGGTGGAAATCCTGGACGAGGAGCAGATCGAGCAGCTACACCAGGCGGCGATGCACATCCTGGAGAACACGGGCATCGCCATGATGGACGACGAGGCGCTAACAATCTGGGAGCGCGCCGGCGCCAGTGTGGACAAGGATAGCCAGCGCGTGCGGTTGGACCGTGGACTGGTGATGGAAGCCGTCGCCAAGGCGCCGCCATCCTTCACCTGGCGGGCACGCAACCCGCAGCGGGATAACTTCGTGGGCGAGAACTCGATCACATTGGCGCCTCACGGTGGTATGGTCTACGTCTCGGACCTGGACGACGGGCGGCGGCGGGGCACACTGAAAGATTACGAGACCCTGGTACGGCTCTCACACGCATGCAATGTCATCCATTACAACGGCGGCGAGCTGGTGGCGTTGAATGACATCGATCCCTCCATCCGCCATCTAATCCGCCTGTATACCGATTTTCAACTGACCGACAAAGCCTTGATCGAGGCCGCTCACGGGCGGGTGATCCCGCTGGACAGCTTTAATATGGCAAAGATGGTCTTCGGGGAAGATATCACCTCCCGCCCGGTGCTGGGGGGCGTGATCAACGTCAGCAGCCCATTGCGCTACGATGGGCGTATGCTCGGTGGGTTGCTAACGTACGCCCGCCACGGACAGGTCAATATCATCACACCCTTCATCCTGGCAGGCGCCATGAGCCCGGTGACGATCGCGGCAGCCCTTGCGCAACAAAATGCCGAGGTGCTGGCAGGCATCGCCTTGAGCCAGCTGGTCAAGCCTGGCGCGCCGGTGATTTACGGCGGCTTCACCACCAACGTCGATATGAAATCAGGCAGCCCGGCATTCGGTACACCGGAAGGCGCCTGGGCGCTGCTGGTGGGAGCGCAGCTAGCGCGCCATTATCAGCTACCTTACCGGGGAAGCGGCGGGTTGAACTCCGCCAAGATACCCGATGCTCAGTCCGCGTACGAGAGCCTGTGGACGATGTGGCCGGCGATGTTAGCGCATACCAACTTTATCTTGCACTCAGCCGGCTGGCTGGAAGGGGGCATGACGGTCTCCCTGGAAAAATATGTGATCGATGCCGAGATGCTGGCTATGTTCTATCATTTCATGAGCGGATTTGAGATCAACGCCGAAACCCTGGCATTGGATAGCATCAATGAAGTGGGTCCGGGTGGGCACCACTTTGGCACACTACATACCATGCAACGCTTCAGCACAGCCTTTTTCCAGCCATCCTTGGGGGATAACCTGGGTTACGAAGTTTGGGAGAGCGCCGGGAGCTGGGACGCCGCCCGACGCGCCAACGCCGTCTGGAAAGAAATGCTGGCAGGTTACGAGCAGCCCCCGCTCGACCCGGACATCCGGGAAGAGCTGGAAGCGTATGTCAACCGGCGCACCAAAGAGCTGGCAGGCAAGAACCTGTACGATTGAAGCAAACTAGTCCACCGCAGCCGGTAACTGTTCCACCTCTGTCGCCGCGCTGGACTGGGAAAGCTTGAGCGTGGACAGAAAAAAACCGGCCAGCATAACCGCTCCGCCGGTCAGGTAGGGCAGGTTGATACCGCTGTCAAACGCAAAACCAGCCCACAACGGTCCAACAATGCGCCCCAGGCTCATAAACGAGTTGTTCAAGCCCATGGCGATCCCCTGCCCGCCCGTGGCGCGCTTGGAAATCAGCGACGAGACAGTCGGGGTAAGCATGGCATTGCTCGTTACAAAATAGGACACCGTAAGCCAAACTTGCAAGTTCGTCTGCGCCAAAACCATCAGGATAAAGCCGATGGCGGTGTTCATGAACGCCAGCCGGATGATGATCACCTCGCCAAAGCGGCGCGTGAGCGGGCCGACCAGGAAGCCCTGGATAACAGCCGAGATGATCCCCACCATCGTCAGGATCGTCCCCACCTGCTGGGGACCGTAACCGTACTTGCGGGCTGCATATAACCCGAAAACCCCTTCGAAGTTGGTCAGACCAAAACTGAGCAGAAAAGACAGGATGAAGAGGATACCCAGTGGTCCTGCCAGCGCCTGCCAGAGCACGGAGAGCTGGGGTCCGGTAATCTTGCGCGTGGCAGATTTTTGGAGCAAAGATTCGGGCAGGATGAGCAAGATGAGCACAAAAGCCAGGACCGATAGCGCGCCTGCCAGGATGAAGGGGATGGAGAGCGAGCTGCCGGCCAGCCAGCCTCCCAGCCCGGGTCCCAGAACCATCCCGATGCCCATGGCAGCGCCGATAATGCCCATGCCGCCACCGCGGTTCTCTTCGGAGGTGCTATCGCCGATGTATGCCATGGCGGTGGGCAGCGTAGCGGAGGACAACATTCCAGCCAGAGCGCGCGCGGCGAACAACATCCACAGCTCGCTGGATAAACCCATCAAGATCATCGCTAGCGCGTTCCCGATCACGCCGAGTAATAAAACTGGCTTACGCCCATAGTAATCAGAGAGGCTCCCCCATACGGGTGCAAACAGGAACTGCATAATGCCATACGTCGCCATGAGCATGCCCAGGGCGCTGCCGCCCGCGCCGAAGGTCTCGATGTAGAACGGCATGATCGGGATGACCATGCCAAAGCCGAGCATGACAACGACCATGGTAAAGAAGAGGATACTGAGATTGCGTCGATTAGATGCCATGGGAAATATTTTCCTGAAATAAATCCTGGCAAGTTTAGCACAATATCAACGGCTTGACAGAAATGTCTTGACGGCTCATTGGGATTTACCGTAATAATTTCGGGATTTGGAGGTGTGAATGCAGCTACACCGCCTCTACACACCTCAATCCGGATACTTCCACGGATATTCCTGCTGAACATCCTTGACAGATTGAATAATCGCGCTATAATGTAAACACTGTTTACTAATATATACATATATTACATAGGAGAACATGAAACATTCCAGACGTGAACGATTACACGAGGCAACCTGCGAGGAGATCAAGACAGTTGCCTGGAGACAAATCGCCGAGTATGGCGCAGCAGCGCTTTCCCTGCGGGCGATCGCCAGGGAGATGGACATGACCGCCCCTGCCCTTTACCGCTATTACCAGGACCGGGATGCGCTGGTTACCGCCCTGATCGTTGACGCATACACCTCCCTGGGGGATTTACAGATGGCTTCGCTCAAGGACTTGCCCCCGCAGGATCATCCAGGGCGGTTGCGGGCAACCGGGCTGGCGTACCGGCAATGGGCACTCGTTTATCCCCAGCGCTACCTGCTCATCTTTGGCACGCCTTTGCCAGGTTACCACGCCCCGCTAGAAATCACACAACCCGTGGCAGCGCGCTCGCTGAGACCCCTCATCGATGTCCTGGACTCCGCCTTGAAAGCTGGCATCCTCAAGCAAGAAAAACCACCTGTGTTGTCTCCACTGCTGCGCACGCAGCTCGAGGAATGGGCATCTTTGCAGCCGGTGGATGATGTATACGTCTTATACCTCGCCCTGGTCATCTGGAGCCGTGTGCATGGGCTGGTAATGATCGAGATCAGCAACCAGTACCCGCCCTCCGTCCAGGAAACGGGCGAGATTTTCAAACGTGAAATTGAGATGATCTTGAATGACTATCTGGAGAATTAGAAAATGAGTGCTTCTGAAATACACGTGATCTTCGGCAGTGGACCGCTGGGTCAAGCGGTGATGAGAGAGCTGGTGCGGCAGGGCAAGCAGGTGCGGCTGGTCAACCGTTCCGGGAAGGCGCCAGTAAACGGACATGCAGGTATTGAGGTCATGGCTGGCGATGCTTACAATCTCGATTTCACCCGCCAGGCATGCCAGGGAGCGACAGTGGTGTACCAGTGCGCTCAACCACCTTACCACGAATGGGTGGAGAAGTTCCCGCCTTTGCAGCAAAGCATCCTCGAAGGGGCTGCCAGCGCCGGAGCTAAATTCATCGTCGCTGAGAATTTATATATGTACGGGGAGGTCGATAGTCCGATCCATGAAGGGCTGCCGTACAACGCCAAAACACGCAAAGGCAAGGTGCGCGGCGAGATGGCGCAAGCCCTGCTGGCAGCCCACCGGAGCGGTAAAGTCAAGGCAGCCAGCGCGCGGGCTCAGACTTCTACGGTCCCCAGGTGCTGGATTCGACGCTTGGCGAGCGAGCGATCCTGCCTGCCCTGCACGGCAAGAGCGCCTCGCTTACCGGTCAGCTCGACCTGCCGCATACCTACACTTACATTGATGACTTCGGCAAGGCGATGGTCATCCTGGGCGAGCGTGACGAAGCTCTTGGACAGGCATGGCACGTGCCCAACCCGCCCACCCTCACTCAGCGCCAATTGATGGGCTTGATCTTCGCGGAGATTGGAGCTCCCCCAAAAATGAGCGGCATGGGCAGGGTGATGATGTCCATCGGCGGGCTGTTCGTACCCGCTGCTCGCGAGACAGTCGAGATGATGTACGAGTTCGAAAAGCCCTTTGTTGTGAATGACAAGAAGTTCAAACAAGCTTTCGGCGATATTGCCACCTCACACCAGCAGGCAGTAAGAGAGACCGTGGCATGGTACCGGGAACATCGCAACGGCAACAGCCATTCCGGAAATTAAAAGAACAGTACTGTAGAGCGCAGGAAAAAACGGGTGGAGAAGTGCTCATTTCTCCACCCGTTTCTATTTTGAATAAAACAAACGAGTGAAAAACTGGAGTTTGCTATACAATATATCTGGCAATGAGCGATACTGTGACGCTACAGGAGGTTTATTTATGGCTGAGATCAGTAAGATCCGGGTGCTCCTGGTAGATGACCACGCCGTAGTCCGCCAGGGCTTGCGCACCTTCCTGGAGCTGCAAGATGGCGGCGAGTCATTGCCCATCGAGATCGTCGGTGAAGCGGCTAATGGCAGGGAAGCCATCGAGCAAGCCCGGGCATGCCAGCCCGATGTCGTCTTGCTCGACTTGATGATGCCCGAGATGGGCGGCCTCGAAGCCACGCCGCATATCTTGCAAGTTTGCCCTACCACCCGTGTGCTCATCCTGACCAGTTTTGGCGAGGAAGATAGTGTCATCCCGGCGCTAAAAGCCGGCGCGCAGGGATACCTGCTCAAAGACATCGCCCCCGATGAGCTGGCGCAGGCGGTGCGTGAGGCGTACCGCGGGCGCGTCCAGCTCCATCCTGAGGTAGCCAAGAAGCTGGTCTCCGCCGTCACGGCCCGGGAGGAACCCCTGGCGGCAAAACCAAAAGCCGCCGGACTGGAGGAGCTGACCGGGCGGGAGATCGAGGTCCTCCGGCTGATCGCTGCCGGGAAGAGCAACCACGAGATCGCTGAGGAGCTGATCATCAGCGAGAAAACGGTGAAGACGCATGTCAGCAATATCTTCAGCAAGCTCCACCTGGAAGACCGCACGCAGGCAGCGATCTACGCGCTGAAGCACGGCTTAGGTAACGACGAATCCTGATGGGCGCCGTCGGTAGTTACCTGATCCTGGCAGCCGTCAGCCTGCGCACGCTCTTGCAGCTAGAAGGACTGCCAAACCAGGGCAGGATTCTCACCTGGCTAATCCCGTATACGCTCCTGCTGGTAGCTGAACCCTGGCTGACCGCTCGCCTGCGCAAACGCACTGTCTGGTACGCGCCTCTTTACATGATCGTCCAGATCCTGCTGGTGCGGGAGCTCTTACTCGTCCCGCCCCACCAGGATACTTTTCTGGCGCTCTTCATCCCGCTGGCACTGCAAGCCGTTCAGCTCTTTGGGCGGCGGATCGGATTCATCTGGATTGGCGCCTTTCCGCTGGCAACCATCGCATTCTTAATCGACGAACCGGATATCAGCAATTTCATTATGGTTATTGCCTTTGAAGGGATGTGCTTCCTGGTGGGAGGCTACGCTCACTTGATCCAGGTTACAGAGGAAGCGAACCGTGAGAACCAGCGCATGGCTGTCAGGCTGGAAGGCGCCAACCAGCAACTTCAAGCTTATGCTGATCAAGCGGTTGCCCTGGCGACGGAACGAGAACGCTTCCGCCTGGCGCGCGATCTGCACGATTCTGTCACGCAGACCATTTTCTCCATGAACCTGACCGTGCAAACAGCCCGCCTGCTCATGGAAAAAGACCCCAGCCGGGTGAGCGCCCAGCTCGAGCGCCTGCTGGAGCTGGCGCAAAGCGCCATGCACGAAATCCACATCCTGGTAGCACAGCTCAAACCCGGTCCCACCGAGACAATGGGGTTGGTCGACAGGCTGAACCGGCTGTTTTCTGAGCAGCGCCGGTTGAACCAAATGGAAATCAGCTTCGAAAAAATCGGCGAAAGGGAGCTGGACGAGGCAACAACCCGCGGTTTGTGTCGCATTGTGCAGGAGGCGCTCACCAATGTGGCCAAGCACTCGGGGACGAACCGGGCTACCGTCCGTTTAGATCTATCTACGCAGCCGGCGTTCCTTGAGGTCGAGGACCAGGGAAGCGGATTTGACGCGAGCTCTATCCACTCGCAGGCTGGACACCTGGGTTTGACCGCCATGGCAGAGCAAGCGAGTGAGATCGGTTGGCGGTTATCGATCCATTCGCAACCGGGCAATGGCGCCCGGTTACATATCGAAGAAATTAACCAGTGAGCTTTGAAATGACCCCTCAGAAGAATGAGCGAAGCTCCCAGTGGACACTTTTATTTGGGATCATTCTGATCGGGCTGGTCCTCCTACGCAGCATCGCGGAGTACTCGGGTGGACCCTATTGGATCCATTCGTTGCTCGGCATGGGTCTATTCAGCGCCCTTTATTTTTCGGAGAGGCGGGTCTCGGCGCGATACCGGTGGTACGTCCTGGTCTATCTAGGTATCCAGGTTGTGCTGGTCACCTTGCTCTTCAGCCTGTCACCCTTTTTAGATGTCTTTGGGGTGCTCTTGATCCTGCTCAGCCTACAAGCCATGCAGAGGCTTCCGCTGCGCAAGGCGCTAGGATGGGTGATCGGCTTTTGCTTGACGCTTGCGCTCATCGAGGTCGTAGGGCTGGGTTTGTTGGATGGATTGGTGCTCAGCATGCTGATCGTCGCGGTAGGGATCTTCCTGGTGTCTTTCGATCTGGTTTACACCCGGGCGCAGCAGGAAAAATCCGAGAGCCAGGCATTGCTGGAACGGCTTTCCCGAGCCAACCGGCAACTCGAAGAATTCGCTGCCCAGGCGGAAGAGCTGGCAGCGGCGCAGGAGCGCAACCGATTGGCGCGTGAGCTGCACGATTCGGTCAGCCAGTCGATCTTCAGCATCATCCTCACCGGGCGCAGCGCCCAGCTCCTGCTCGCTCGCGACCCCGGGCGCGTTCCCGGGCTTCTGCTGAACCTGCAGGAGATGACCGGCGAAGCCTTGAGCCAGCTCCGCTCGCTCATCACCCAGATGCGACCCAGAAGAACGATTAACGTTGCTTTGATCCAGATTACACACCGTCAACCCGGCTGCAAAACCACTACGCTCTGATCAGGATATCCATCTCCAGTCCTAGGTCTGCACGAGCAGCGCTCCACCCCCGGTAGTACTCGCGAAATCAATCTCTAGAACCCCATGACTCCCATCCCACGCCGGATGCGGGCTGGCGCGGTTTTGCTTATATTAAGGCTGTAATCTGCAATGGACAGCGAAGAAAAAGCGGAGGCAGCCATGATCACCCAGACTTTACTCAAGACGATTTCTCTCTACAACCCGTTCAATTTCCCTGTTGCGCAGCCGGCGAGCCTGGCGATGGCTGCCAGCGGCGCACGCGCCTGGTCGGGCGAGATTGATGAAGAAACGCTGGCAGACGGGCTGGCAGAAGCGAGCCCCCTGCCCCTCAGCGCCGCAACAGACGTCGACCCTGACCAGTTCGAGCTGGTTTATACCTGGTTCCTGGCGTAAGGACAGGGTTGGCATGGAACAGCAGACGCTGCTGATCGTCGATGATGTCCCCCAGGTGCGCAAGGACCTGAGAACCTTGCTCTCCCTGGCAGGCGAGATCGACGTGGTCGGCGAAGCCAGCAACGGTTTAGAGGCGATCCGCCTGGCAGAAGCGCTACACCCCGATGTGATCTTAATGGATCTCGAAATGCCAGTCCTGGACGGTTTTGAAGCTGCCCAAACGATCAAGCAGTCCCAGCCGCAGTGCAAATTGATAGCCCTGACGGTGCACGCTTACGATGCTGCCCGTGAGAAGGCGACGCGATCGGGTTTCGACGCCTTCATCGTGAAAGGCGCACCCGTGGAAACCATCATCCATCTGATCGAAAATCGCAGGGATTTAGTCACTACGCAAAACGATTGACCATCCAACAAGAGGAGAAAACGATGAGCACTAAGAATGTTCGCAAGTACTATCTCGATTGGCTTCGCGTGTTCGCGATCCTGGCTGTTTTCATCTACCACAGCACTAAATTTTTCGACCTTGGAAACTGGCACGTCAAGAATTCCAGCACCTATCTTGATGTCCGGCTGCTGGAAACCTTCATGGAAATCTGGATGATGCCGTTTATCTTTGCCATCTCGGGTGCTAGCGTTTACTTTGCCCTGGACAAGAGCGGCGCGGGGAAATTTTTCAAGGATAAAGTATTGCGGCTCGGAGTACCTTTACTGGTGGGCATTTTCACCCACTGCTCACTGCAGGTATATCTGGAGCGCATCTCACACCACGAATTCAGCGGTTCCTACTTCCAGTTCCTGCCACACTACTTCGATGGCTGGTACATCGATGCCGGCGTCGGCGGTAATTTCGCCTGGGCGGGCATGCACCTGTGGTACCTGTTGATCCTCTTCGTGTTCTGCATCCTGTGCTACCCCATCTTCCGCTTACTCAAGGGTAAAGGGCAGAAAGTTTTGATCAAGACCGGCAATTTCCTGGCGTTGCCCGCTGCTATCTACTTGCTCGCCATCCCATTAAACCTGGTCGAGATGATCACCAGCGACACTCCACTGCAATCGCTCGACCCCGGCGGCTGGAACTTCGCCCTCTACCTGTGCTTCTTCATCTCCGGATTTGTGCTCATCTCCTCCGAGCGCCTGTTGAGCCGCATCCAGAGCATGCGCTGGGCATCGTTGGGGGTCAGCCTGGCGCTCACGGCAGCCTACATGTTCTTGATCATCAACGCGCGAAACCCCTCGCTAGCCAGTCTGAGCGAATCGCTGGATAATCCCGTGCTCAACTTTGCTGTCTGGGCATGGATCAGCACCTTCCTGGGATTTGGCATGCAGCGGTTGAACTACACCAGCCCGGCGTTACAATACGCCAACGAAGCCGTGCTGCCCTTCTACATCTTGCACCAGACGGTCCTGCTCTGCGTAGGTTATTTGATCCTGCAATGGGCGCTCCCCGACCTGCTCCAATGGGCGTTGATCGTGGTGATCTCTTTTGGGGTCATCATGGGCATCTTCGAATTCCTGGTGCGCCGCTTCAACCTGATGCGTTTCTTGTTCGGCATGAAGCCCCTGACCCGGCAGCCGGAGGTCCAACCCAGGCAGGTTTATAGCACCCGGTAAAGACAGAGATCGTTGACCCATCAACATGCGGAGGCGGATGTATACTCCGCCTCCGCATGTTGATGTTAGAAAGCATTCTGGCTAGCGTTGTTCCCGCCGAGCGCCCATGGAAGCATGAGCGGTTGTCCCCTCGAACTGTGTTGTATAATCTTTCCAGGAAGATTTAGCCGTGGTAGTCCACGGAACCGGGAGAGTTCTCCGGGAATATTCTTATCAACTCATACCAACAGGGATAGCCAGGAGTGCAAGGAAACAAATATGAACGTATCTGATGCCATCCGCAGCAAACGCGCCGTGCGCCAGTTTGCCGACCAACCGTTACCTGAGGAAACTGTACAAGCAATCACTCAATGCCGGACGGCGGGCGCAATCTGCCAAAAATATCCAACCCTGGCACTTCATTGCCATCCGCCAACGCTCCACCTTGCAAGCGCTATCCCAGATGGGAGAGTGGGCGGGTCACCTGGCGGGCGCCGCCCTGGGTGTGGCGATCATCACCCCCGACCCCGCCTCGCGCTTCAGCGTGATGCTCGACGCCGGTCAGGCTGCGGCATACATGCAGCTGGCTGCCTGGGAGATGGGCGTGGGCTCCTGCCTGGCGACCATTTACGAGCCGGAGCAAGCGCGCCAATTGCTCGGCTTCCCCCCCGACATGCACCTGCGCATCGCCCTTTCTTTCGGTTACCCCCTGGATGCGGCGCTGCTCTCAAATCCGCCGAAGAAAGGCGGGCGCAAGGGCTTGGACGAGGTGATCCATTGGGACCAATGGTGAACCGCCTCTGAGCATTTCGCCCGATGAAGCTTTTCTACCACGACCATTTCGTGCTGCCTCTTCCGCAGGGGCACCGCTTTCCCATGGAGAAATACTCCCGGCTGCGCGAGCGTCTGGAGAACGACGCCCAATCCATCCCATTTGAGCTCCTGGTGCCAGAAAGCGCAACCCTGGAGCAGCTTTGCCTGGCGCATGACCGGTCTTACGTGGAACGGGTCTTCACGGGGCAAATGAGCGAAAAGGAAATGCGTCGCATCGGCTTCCCCTGGACGCCTCAGCTTGTCGAGCGGGCGCGGCGCTCGGTGGGCGGTACGATCGCCGCCTGCCGGGCAGCCCTGCAAGAGAGCGCCAGCGCCAACCTGGCAGGCGGCACGCATCACGCCTACGCTGAGCATGGTGAGGGCTATTGTGTCTTCAACGACGTCGCCGTGGCGGCGCGCGCCATGCAGGTCGAAGGAGGCGCCCGGCGTGTGGTCATCGTAGATTGTGACGTGCACCAGGGCAACGGCACCGCTACCATCCTGGCCGGCGACCCCAGCATCTTCACCTTCTCGATTCACGGCGATAAGAACTTCCCCTTTCACAAAGAAAAGTCTGATCTGGATATCGCCCTGCCGGATGGCGCCGGCGACGATGCCTATCTCTCTGCCCTGGAAACTGGCTTACACCAGGCGCTGGAGCAGGCGAGAGCAGACCTGGCGATCTACCTGGCAGGCGCTGATCCCTATGCCGGGGATCGGCTGGGACGCCTGGCGTTAAGCAAAGCCGGGCTCTTAGAGCGAGACATAAGGGTGATGCAGGCTTGCCGGCAGGTGGGACTGCCCTTAGCCGTCGTCATGGCAGGCGGGTATGCCAGGAACATCGAGGATATCGTTGATATCCATTACCAGACGATTAGCACCCTCGCCCGCCTGTTCGCCTGAGCTGGTTTCAGGGATTAGCCAATAGCACCTGAGGAATTTCGAGTCGCCAGGCTGCCGCGCGGAACTTTTTCGAAGTTGTTGCGTATATTGTTGTGATACACGTTGATGAAATGGAGGATAAAATGGTTGAAACACGTCGGGTTTTGCGCCGGTCTCGCAGCAACCGCATGATTGCGGGTGTGTGCGGCGGTTTAGCCGAGTTCTTTGGGATCAGCTCCTTCTGGTTCCGCCTTGCCTTCCTGATCGCCCTCATCCCTGGAGGCATCCCTGGGATCTTGATCTACCTGATCCTGTGGATCATTATCCCCAAGGCGTAATCGCAAAACGAAAACACAGGTCTCCTGTAGAAGCCAACCGCAGAAAAGATCCGCACCTTGATCCAGAGGTGCGGATTTGCGTTCGTATCTTCCCGCGCAGAAATATGCTGGGGTTATGAACCTGTGACAGGAGAAGCTGAGCTGAAAGCTTGCGCCATGGCGATGCGCCGCTTCAGCGAGGGGTGCGAGTAGAGCAGGAGCTCCACCCAAGGCTCGGGGTCGGCTTCCGCCAGGTTTTGATTGGCAAGCCGCGCCAGCGCGGAAGCGTAGGCGCTGCCATTCTCCGTGATTCGCAGGGCATATTCATCGGCGCGGCGCTCGCGCCAGCGTGAGAAGGCATTGCCCAGCGGCATCGTCACCAGCCCATAAGCGCCCATGACCAGGATAAGCAGCGGCATTGCCGCCACGTCTGCCACGCTGCTGAAGCCGAAATACGCTACTCCCCAGCTCAAGCCCAGGGATGCCAGGTAAAGCCCAACCAGGGTCATCACGCTCTCCAAAACAATGCCCACCGGGATATCCTTGTGTGCGTGATGCCCGAGCTCGTGAGCCAGCACGGTCTCGATCTCAGCCGGCGTGAACTCAGCGATCAAGGTGTCTCCCAGGATGATGCGGCGGGTATTCCCCAAACCCGTCAGAGCAGCATTGGCTGCTTTGGTGCGGCGCGACATATCGAATGTAAAAACGCCCCGCACCTGGGTGTGAGCGCGTTCTGCCAGGCGTAACAGCCGCTCAACCAGGTCGGCATGCTCCTCGCCCAAAGGCACAAACTTATAAAAAATCGGCATCAGCACAACCGGCGCCAGGTTTGCCAACAAAACGGTGAAGACCAGCAGGATTCCGGCGACCCACAGCCACCACCAGTCAGGCGAGAGGCGTAAAACCGCGTAGATCACCTCGATCAGGATCCCGCCCAACACCACACCCACCGCCAATGATTTGAGCTGGTCAACCGCCCAACCAGACGCCGTCTCGTTGGACATACCAAAACGGTGCGGCAGGATAAATCCACTGTAATACGAAAGCGGCAAGTTGATCACGGTGTAAACACCGCCGAAAATAGCGGCAAATACGGCAACCTGCAGCCAGGGATTGCTGCTCCAGGTGGATATCGCCGCCTGCAACGCCGCCGACCAACCTGCTAGCAGCCATGCCAGGGTATAAATGGCTCCAATCGCCAGGTCTAACAGCATGAGGCGGCGGTTGGTGCGGGCGTATCGTTTGGCTTGCTCTTGCCGTTGTGGATCGATGTTGATTTCGGACATATTCGGTATTATATCACCCCGCCATCGCCTGCTTTTTGGCTCATTGGATTTACCGTGATGATTTCCAGATTGCCGCTGACCCTGCTTTTCAGCTAAGGATATGGGATCTCTTCTTTGTCCTGCGCCGAGCGACCCAGCAGGGAGATGACCTCAGCCGCTGTCTCCTCGATGGGCTTGGCAGTTACATCGACCAGCGGCCAGTCGCGCCGGCGCTCGTAAATTTGGTAGGCATAGGCAGCCTCCTGGCTGATGTAATCCAGATCAGCGTAACCCTTCAACGAAGTACCGATGTGCTCCAGGCGAACCCGGCGCAGCTCCGCCAGGCGCTCCGGGCGCACGATCAGACCCACCACCCTGCGCCGCGGCAGCTCGAAAAGCCTGGCGGGCGGCTCCACCCCTAGCGCCAGGGGGATATTTGCCACTTTCCAGCCCCGGTAAGAAAGGTAGATGCTCAAAGGAGTCTTCGAGGTGCGCGAAACCCCCACCAGCACAATCTCCGCCTTCTCCAGGTCCTGAATATTGCGCCCGTCATCATGCCGGACGGTAAAGTCGATGGCTTCAATGCGCTGCAGGTAGGCGGTATCGAACGGCTGGAACAAGCCGGGTTCGGCGCGCGGCTTGGTGGCGAGCAGGTCGGATAGGCGAGCTAATAGCGGTCCCATCAAGTCGATGGTGGGCACGTTAGCGGCGCGTCCCTCGGTCAGCACCGTACGGCGCAGCTCTGCAGACACCAGCGTATGGACGATGAACCCGCCGGTTTCAGATGCCTGGCTGACGACGGAACGCACCTGCGCATCCGTGCGCACGCCGCCGAAACGGTGGATCTCCACTCTCGAAGCATCGAATTGGGTAAGCGCGGCGCGCATCACACCCTGGGCAGTCTGTCCAGTGGCATCGGATACGACATATACATGAAACATTGGGCGCCTCCTCTACCCTTAGGATGGGGAGTAATTTAATCTGCAGGCAGCTTGTACCCTGGCGCCGCATCATCGCCGGGCGCATCGGCGTCCCTGAGGCGCACGCTGCGCAGCACTGGATGGCTGCGCCAGCCCAGCCAGGTTGTTTGCAAGGTCATGCTGATCGACATGGCTGCCAGACCGATGTAAAGACCAGCCACCTGCCCCCAGGCTACCCCGGCAACCAGGAGAAGAACGATGGCAACCAGGTAGATAATGACAGCTTCGGTCACCCCTCGCGTGCGCCGCCCGTGCAGAAGCGAGCCCTGGTACCAGCTTTGCAGAACCGACATAACCGGCAACGGCAAAGCGAGCCACAAGCTGAGCTGCGCCATCGCCGCCAGGTCCGGCGGGAGAGCCGAGACATTTAGAAACCACCAGGTTGAGAGCGGTGTGGCGGCTACCAGCAACAGGGCGCCGAAAGTGAGCAAAGAAAGCCAGCTGGTAAAGCGCCGCAGATTGTTATAAGAGCGCGGCTGGTCCATTAACGCCACTACCACCTCATTGTACGCCACTCCTGGGCTGCGGAACATGAATACCAGCCCGGATACCACGGGCCAGACCGCCAGGGATGCCAGCGCATTGGGCATGCGGCTGATGGCAGCGCTGCCGATCGGCTGCGCGAGCAAGAACATGAGGGATGTCATCGCCAGCGGGATGTAGAAGTCGAAAAAGGCTCGCCAGGTAAGCGGTTGGGCTAAAGGCGGAGAAGGACGGAGCTGCTTGCGCACCACCGGTCGAACGACAATGCCTGAGTAGGCTGCCTCGCTGAGCACCCCGGCAGCCATGGCGCTGGTGCCGACAACGATCCCAGGAATGTCGCCGATGAGGTACCCCACCAGCAAGACCAACGTATCTGCCGAAAGGCGGACCAGCGTCCCGATCCCGACGGTCTCCGAGTGACCGAAGCGGATGAGCACACCCTGGTTGAAACGGCGGTAAGCGATCGCCCAGGTCCAGGGGGTCATAATAATCAAGCCGATGCGCGCCGGCTCAATGATCTGCTGCGGCACGCCCATCCAGTCGCCCACCAGCACGTAATACAGGGGTGTAAGCGCCACAAGCAAGTGGATCGCCGTGAGAATGGCGCTGGTGACCATCATGAAGCGGCGGATCATCTGGTAAGAATCCCAATCCTTGCTCAAGGCAGTAGAGGCAGCCAGGAGCATGATGATTGGCGCTTCGATAATTAACGCCAAAGGATAAATGACCCCCCCGAAAGCTGCCAGGCTGATCTTGGGATCTGCCATGCGCGCCACAACCGCGGTGATAAACGGCAGCTCAACGCCCATGATGAGCCAGCTTGCCGCCAGCGGCCACCAGGTCTTGAAAATCTGCCGTAGGGTTATTTCGGTCGGAGGCATACCCACCAAGTATAGCACCAACGAAACTGCTGCAAGCGCCAGGTGTTATCATTACTCGGTCTTGAATTTGCCCGAAAAATGCCGTACCAGACAATGCAACCTGCCCAACACGGCAATTTTGGCGGGGAATGACCGGGAGGGTGAACCTGTCTGTGAGAGACATTTACGGTTTATTGATGCAGGGATTGGCGCTCGGTTTGGCAGCCTCAGCCTCGCCTGGACCTTTCCAGGCTTACCTGATCAACCAGGCGCTGGCAAACGGCTTCCGAGGCGCCGCCCCGGTCGCGTTTGCGCCGCTGATCGCCGATATTCCGATTGTGATTGCCAGCTTATTACTGCTCGACCAGCTTTCGCCCGAGCTCTTGCGTCTCATCAACATCGCTGGTGGGGTATTTGTGCTCTACCTGGCTTTCAGCCTGGGGAGGGGCTGGCGCGCAAGTACGGGTGCGGCCAATCCTGAGAGCAGCCAGGCCGCCGCCGTAGGCGCAGCTGGGCCGCGGCATCCTCATGAACCTGTTCAGCCCAGGTCCATACACATTTTGGATCCTGGTGAGCGGACCGATCTTGGTGGCTGCGCTGCGCGAGTCGACAGCGCAGGGATCGGCATTCCTGCTAGGTTTTTATGCCGCGCTCATCGGCGGTTTTCTGGCGATTGCCGCCCTCTTCCACCAGGCGCGCCGGCTGGGACCCAGGGTTGTCCGCGGGTTAAGTTTGGCAAGCATCCTGATCCTGTTCGGTTTTGGCATCCTGCTGTTGCAGCGGGGTTTCTGGGGATAAAAAAGGTGTGTACGGCGATCGCCGTACACACCCGGTGCTACATATTACGGTAGGATTCTACCCTGGCTTACTCGGAGCAGTGTCCCGGACCGATGTAGCCGTTGTTATACATATCGAGCTGGGTAGCGTAAGTAAGAGCCAGGCCGCGCAGAGATTTGCTCAGCGTGCTGGAAGGCGTATAGGTATTGAAGAAGGTCTCTGACCAGGCAAGCGCTCCGGTGATCACCGAGGTGTTCGCGCCGTTGAGCCCATTTAGCTTGGCGGCGATGAAGGCATGCGCCAGGATGTAGTAGGCGTTGCCCTGGGGTGGGGTCCACAGCACCCGGTAGTAGGTCTTACCACTCAGGTAGAACGGTGTGCTGGCGCCGTTGGGTAGCTGCGCCCAGGTGTTATCGTAAGGCGCCGGACCGAACTCGGAGTGCGTCTTCCAGTAGCCGGGGGTCAGGCTGCAGCCGCCAGCGCAGGGCACGTTGATATCCACCGTCCAGCTGGCGGAACCAGTCGTCCCGCTATCGTTGGTGGTGAAAGAGGCGATATTGGTAAACTTGTACATCCCGCACACTTCGTATGGACCAACCGGCATGGTGTATTGGAAGGTCTTGGGACCCTCTCCCGCGCAGACCGTGCCCAGGTCGCCGGCTTTGTCGTCGACGACATTCACACACTCATCCGTCTCGCTCGAGCCGCTATTCGTTACCACCGCCGTATCCGTCCCACCCACCGAGCCGTCTGCCAGATAGATGGTTGCAGTATTGCTCGCTGGGAGCGCACCTGTGCCGGAAGCGGTGTACGTGCAACCCGTGATAAAACCAGGCGCCAGGGTGTACGGGAAGGTGAATGGGCAGGTGACAGCGCCGGCTGTTCCATCACTGAGTACGTCCTGGATGCTGGCGATCACCGCGTTCGCGCTGGAATTGTTGACAAAGTCAATGGCGCCGGTCACCGTCCATCCCCCCGCGTTGAGTGGGGTGGGAGTCACCGTAACCGCGTATTTGTAGCCGGCGCAATCGGAAGCAAAACTTTATTACTCCCATTCTTGTCATATATAACGGATGAGCAGCCCAAGATGTAACATGAACCCTCTGACAGATTCCTGACCGTTCACCGCTAGATATAAAGCATCCGATCTTTCTGCTGTTGAGCTGGTATGGGTGCTCCCCAGAGGCGCGGGGAGCTGCTGGCGAGCGGGTACCGCCGGGCGCTACCCTGCCCTGGCTAGGTTGGGCGTGCCGACGGTGAAGATGCACACTTTTCCCCCCTGGCGGCTGGCAGCCAACCGGGCAGCTTGTGTGACGGGCGCCTCCAGAGCTACCTCCAGCAGGCTGGCGTCCAACTGGCAAAGCTCAGGGTGTGCTGGGAGGATCGAGGCATACGGGCAATGGGCAAAAACCAGGCGCGGTCCGGATGAGCGGGCTTCCCAACGCGCCCGGTAGTTCAGTTTGTTCAGAAGCTGGACGCAGGTATTCAGGCGCTGGGTCAAATTGCCCGCGCCGCTGGGCTGCTGGACGATGCGCATCGCAACCCGCCGCAGAGCTGCGCGGCGCTCTTCAGGCGGCATATCATCGAGCAGCTCCTGGAGCAACGCACCTGCCAGCCCGTCCAGGTTATGCGCCTGCGCCTGCCGCGTCAAGGCATAGAAGTGGGTGGGGCGACCGCGCCCTGCACCTAGCCGCTGCTCCACGATCTCAACCGCACCTTCCTGCAATAATATCCCCAGGTGGTGGCGCATGTTGGCGGCTGTCGTCCCCAGCGCCTGGCTGAGGTCGCTGGCTGAAAGGCTATGCTTGCTGGAGAGCTGCTCCAGGATACGCTGGCGGGTGCTATCCATGCTTCAATTATAGTATCAACGAACGAATTATGCAAACATATATTGTCTTTAATCTGGGTTGACACATCACTGCCTGAGGGTATAATTAGAACCTGGCATGGACGATCCACTGACCTGGGAAGATTCATACGCCATCGCCCTGGCGCTGCAGGCTCACCACCCAGATGCGAACATCGAGGAAGTATCCCTCGGCGCCATCTACCACTGGACGCTTGAGCTGCCCAATTTCGAAGACGATCGCCAGCTGGCAAACGACGCCATCCTTTCGGCAATCTATCAAGAATGGTTCGAGGAGGTAATTTCATCATGAGTGAAGAGATCAACTCTCCCGGCTACGAGATCCCACCTGAAATGCAAGGGGCGGTAGCCATCACCACGCTGGATAAGATTTACAACTGGGGCAGGCGCTCCTCCATCTGGCCGATGATGTTCGGGCTGGCTTGCTGCGCCATCGAGATGATCTGCACCGCCGCCAGCCGCTACGATTTCTCCCGCTTCGGCATGGAAGTGATGCGCCCCAGCCCACGCCAGGCAGACCTGATGCTCGTCTCAGGCACGGTCACCAAAAAGATGATCCCGCAGATCGTGCGCCTGTACAACCAGATGCCAGAGCCGAAATACGTGGTCGCCATGGGCGCTTGCGCTTCCGGCGGTGGACCTTTCAAAGAAGGATACAACGTGGTTTCCGGAGTGGATAATTATGTACCGGTGGATGTTTACATCCCCGGCTGCCCTCCCACC
Organism: uncultured Chloroflexia bacterium; assembly: GCA_963702535.1. Classification (GTDB taxonomy): domain Bacteria; phylum Chloroflexota; class Anaerolineae; order Anaerolineales; family UBA4823; genus CAVPDG01. The sequence goes on from CAVPDG010000025.1 coordinate 127,532, forward strand.
CCGCAGGCTCTGCTGAACGGTCTGATCGCCCTGCAAAAGAAGATCGATACACAATCCATCAAGCAGGTGCGCTGGTACCAGAAGGAAGGCACCGAGGTGATCCCCGTTCCTGTTTTGGGACCGGATGTGATGGACCCGCGCGAGTACGACCAGATCAAGCAATACACCACTGAAAAACTCCTCAAAGAACATGCTGCCAGCCAGGAACCTGCCAGCGAGACGGCGTGATGCGGAGCGAGCCATGAGCGAACAAATCCCTGTCCTAGAGCGTGACCAAATTACCAGCCGCTTCCCGGAAGCCGTTGTACCCGACGGGCGTAAAGGCTATGAAGGCTACATCGTCCAGGCGGATCAGCTGATCGAAGTTGCCACCGCCTTGCGAGATGAGATGGGCTACGATTACCTCGTCTCCCTGACCGGCACGGATTACCTACCGGAAGGGATGATGGAATCGGTCTACCATCTTTGCCGGAGCACAGGAGGCTCACCCCTGGTGCTCAAAGTTCAGATGCCGCGTGAGGATGCCCGCGTACCCTCGCTTGTGCCTGTCTTCCCTGGCGCAGAGCTGCAAGAACGGGAAACATGGGATTTGCTGGGCATCCGTTTCGAAGGGCATCCTGATTTACGCCGCGTCTTGATGTGGGAAGGCTTCGAGGGACACCCGCTGCGCAAGGACTGGCGCGAGCCTTATTATGAAGATGAAGGCAAGCCCTTCAAAAGCCGCTGGCCAGAAGGACATGTACTGCGTTCCGAGGATACGAACACCTTCCGCAAGAATGTAGATTACCCGGCTGGCTTCAATCCTGAAACCTGGGTGCCCGAGGGCGATGCCGCCCTCTACGCCGGGTTGGGCAGGATCGAAGTCCCGGCCAACTCGGGTCTCAAAACCGACCAGGTGATCGTCAACCTGGGACCCCAGCACCCTTCGACGCACGGCGTTTTCCGCATGGTCGTCAACCTGGACGGCGAGACGATCATGGGTCTGAAACCGGTCATGGGCTACCTGCACCGCAACCATGAAAAGATCGGCGAGCGCAACACCTTCCTCCAGAACATGCCCTTCACCGACCGCCTCGACTACTTCTCCTCGATGAGCAACAACTTCGGTTATGCGATGGCGGTTGAAAAGCTGATGGATATCAAACCCCCGGAGCGCGCCGAATACCTGCGTGTCATCATGGCGGAGTTTACCCGGATTAGCAACCACCTGGCTGCGATTGGGTTCTTCTTGAACGACCTGGGCGCCTATTTCACCCCGGTCCTCTACGCTTTCGAAGAGCGTGAGCTGATCCTGGATATGTTCGAAGCCGTCACCGGCTCGCGCATGATGTGCAATTACTTCCGCTTCGGCGGTGTGACGCGTGATCTGCCGGATGGCATCCTGGAGCAGATTCGCAAGCTGGCAAACGACCGCCTGCCCAGAAAGATTGACGAGCTGGATCTGTACCTCTCGAAGAACGAGATCATCCGCGCCCGCGGCGAGGGCGTCGGCGTACTGACCCCTGAGCAGGCGATCGCCTACTCAGCCGTCGGACCGGTGCTGCGCGCCTCCGGCGTGCCTTATGACTTGCGCCGCGCCGACCCCTACAGCATCTATGATCGCTTTGATTTCGATGTGGCGGTGCGCTACCACGGGGATATTTACGACCGCTTTATGATCCGCATGGACGAGTTGCGCCAGAGCGTGCGCATCATCCAACAAGCCGCCCGTGATATCCCCGAAGGACCCATCCAGGAAGGCAAGCCCCAATACCAGGTGCGCGTCCCTGCCGGCGAGTCCTACGGGCGTGTGGAAGGTCCGAAAGGCGAGCTGGGATTCTACATCGTCTCCAATGGCAAAGCGAACCCCTGGCGTTACCATGTCCGCGCGCCCTCGTTCATCAACCTGACCGCCCTGGAGACCATGGCGCTCGGCAATAAAATAGCCGATGCGGTTGCGATCCTGGGCTCGATTGACATCGTATTAGGCGAGACCGATCGCTAAACGGATTCGATCAGAAGCTACGAGAAGCAGAAACGGAGTTAGCGTATGGATGGCATGGGAATAATCAAAGGCATGGGCGTTACCCTGAAACGTTTCGTCGAGACCTACCTGGACGATATCCGTTGGTTCGGCAAGCGCTATTACACCGAGGAAGGCATCGCCCACCGGATGAGCACCGATGTCCGCGGCATCTTCACAATCCAATACCCGGAAGAAAAGCTGCCCGTACCGGAAGAATTCCGCTTCATCCCCTTCCTGGTGTATGAAGAGGGACCCAACGGTGAGAAGCAGGATCGCTGCACCTCCTGCGGCATCTGCGCCAAGGTTTGCCCGCCGCAGTGCATTTGGATCGTGCGCACCAACGATCCCAACACGGGACGTCCCATCCCGGAGCCGGCGGAGTTCTATATCGACGTGGATATCTGCATGAACTGCGGATTGTGCGCCGAGTACTGCCCATTTGACGCCATCAAGATGGACCACGATTATGAGATCGCCGTATACGACCGCTACAAGCACAATATCTACAATAAAGAAAAGCTCTCCAAGCCCGTCTCGTACTACGCGTCCATCCGTCCGGTGAATTACCAGCGCGAAGAAACCGCCCGCGCTGAGGCGGAGGCAGCCAAAGCTGCCAAGAAGGCAAAAGTCTGAATCGCCAGGGAGAGGCATTGAGCAACAGCGACTCCAACCTGATCTTTCCACTGCGCCTGATCCCTGCCCTGCTCCATTCACGGGGCGAGGCATGGCAGCGCCTGGTCAGGCAAGCGCTTGACGGAAACGTAGACCAGACCGCCTTTGTGCTGACGGTTGCCCGGCTGGCAGGTTGCAGTACGTGCCATGCAGATGCCTTGCGCGCCTTGCGCGGTTGCTCACAATGCGCTCGCCAATCCGTCAATCGCTACCGGGGCAACGACCAGGAGCTGGTGGGACTCTATCACCAGGCTCACCGGGATGTGCTCCAGTTTCTGGCAAGCGGAAACTAAAACCGTTCAATTAATGTAGAAGCACGGCGAGGCTTTCGCCGGCTGTCATGAGAAGGTAAAAGGGATATGGCTAAACAACTGGTAACCGAGCAAGCCGTGCTGGCTGCTCTTGGAAAAGTGCAGGAACCAGAGCTACACCGGGACCTGGTCACTTTGAACATGATCCGCGATCTGGAGATCGAAGCCGGAAAGGTCAGCTTCACCATCATGCTGACTACCCCGGCTTGCCCGTTAAAGAACCAGATCGAGCGCGAGGCATACCAGGCAGTTGCTGGCATCGCCGGCGTCTCCTCGGTCAAGATCAAGATGGACGCTGCCGTGCCCAGCGATGGGCGCCCGCGCGGGCTGCTGGAGCTGCCCATCCGCAATGCGATTGCCGTCGCGTCTGGCAAGGGCGGCGTGGGGAAGAGCACGGTGGCAGCCAACATCGCCGTCGAGCTGGCGAAAAGCGGGGCAAGCGTCGGCTTGTTGGATGCCGATATCTACGGACCCAACATCCCGACCATGATGGGCGTCAAGCACCTCCCGGCGAACCAGGGCAACAAGCTGGTGCCTGCCGAAGCCTACGGTGTGAAACTGATGTCCATCGGTTTCCTGGTCAAACCGGACCAACCGCTCATCTGGCGCGGACCCATGCTGCACTCCGCCATCCGCCAGTTCCTCACGGATGTGAGCTGGGGCGAGCTGGATTACCTGGTGGTCGACCTGCCGCCCGGCACAGGCGACGCCGCCTTGAGCCTTACGCAGTCGCTGCCTTTGAGCGGCGGCGTAATCGTCACCCTGCCCCAACAGGTATCGCTGGATGACGCCCTGCGCAGCCTGGAGATGTTCCGCCAGTTGGATGTGCCCATCTTCGGCGTGGTCGAGAACATGAGCTACCTGGAGCTGCCCGACGGATCACGCATGGATATCTTCGGGACGGGCGGCGGCGAGCGCCTGGCAAAGCAGGCTGGCGTGCCCTTCATCGGCGCTATCCCGATGGACCCCGAGGTGCGCGCCGGTGGAGACCAGGGCAAACCTGTTACAATTACCCATCCGGATTCTGCCGCTGCCAGGGCGCTGAGCCACATTGCCAGCGACATCGCCGCTAAGGTAAGCGTGGCTGCCTTTAACCGGGGCAATATCATCCCGATCAACCTGGTCGGTTAATCTATGCGCGGGCGGCAAACCCCGCGATTGGTCACACCTGATTCTAATGGACCCTACAATTGTCGGTATTCGCTTTCACAAGGTCGGTAAGGTTTATCATTTCGACGCCTCGAGCTTCCGTGATATCCAGGTAGGCGATTTCGCTGTCGTTGAAACCAGCCGGGGGCGCCAGCTCGGTGAGGTGGTGCAGATCGTGGAGGAGGCGCCTCCACCCCCCGAAGGCGCCTGGAAGCCCATCCAGCGCCGCGCCACCCCGCGTGACCTGGTCCAGAAGCAATTCTGGCAGCGCAAGGAGCTGGAGGCAACCATCAACTGCCGCGCCAAGGCTGCGGAGATGCGCATCGAGGGGGTCAAGATCGTCACCTCTGAGTACTCCTACGACGGCTCGCGCCTGGCATTCCTGTTCAGCACCGAAGCGGAGACAAAGCTCGATCTGAAGAACTTGCGCAATGCCATGCAGCGCATCTACCCGCGCACCCATGTGGAGATGCGCCAGATTGGGCCGCGTGACGTCGCCAAGCTCCTGGGCGGTATGGGCGCCTGCGGGCTGGATAATCGCTGCTGCTCGATGTTCCTCACCGAGTTCAGCTCGATCTCGATCAAGATGGCGAAGGAACAGGGCATCTCCCTGACCCCTTCCGAGATCACCGGCATGTGCGGACGGCTGCGCTGCTGCCTGATCTATGAATACGAGCAGTATGTCGAGGCGCGCAAGCAGCTCCCCAAGCGCGGCAAACAGGTCGTGACGCCGCACGGCGAGGGCATGGTGATCGACAGCTTCCCGCTCAAATCTACGGTCATGGTCGAATTCCCCACTGGCGTGCAACAGGAGTTCGAGCTCGACCAGCTCCAGCCGTTCGAAGAGCTGGAGGCGTTGAAGAAGAAAGCTCAGGAGCCGTGCGCCAAGCACGCGGGCGGCGAGTGCGACTGTAATAAAGAGAAAAGCCAGGCGCAGCCTGCGCCTGCGCCTGCGCCGACCAAAAAGAAGAAAAGGAAGAAATAACCCCATGCCGGATTATTACCAGGAAGCCCAAGCGCTCTTCGAATACACGCGCAACCTGCGCCGCGATTTTCACCGCCACCCAGAGCTGGGATACCAGGAGGTGCGCACGGCTGGCATCGTGGCGCGCGAGCTTGGCAGCCTGGGCATGGAGGTGACCACGGGCATCGCCAAGACCGGCGTGGTTGCTTTGATGGAATGCGCTCGCCCGGGTCCCGTGGTGCTGCTACGCTTCGATATGGACGCCCTGCCCATCGTGGAGGAAACCGGAGCAGACTACACTTCAGAGAATCCGGGCGTCATGCACGCCTGCGGGCACGACGGGCATACCGCGATCGGACTGACCGTGGCGCGCCTGCTGCATGCCCACAGCCAGGAGCTGGCAGGCACGCTCAAATTCGTCTTCCAGCCGGCAGAGGAAGGCTTGAACGGGGCGGAGCAGATGGTAAAAGAGGGCGTGCTGCAGAACCCGTCTCCGGATTTCAGCCTGGCTTTGCACCTCTGGAACGAGAGACCGCTGGGCTGGCTGGGCATCGGCGCTGGGGCAGTGATGGCAGCCGCTGAGATGTTCAAGATCCGCATCACCGGCAAAGGCGGGCATGGCGCCGTGCCGCACCTGGCGGTCGACCCGGTGCTGGCAGCCGCCCATGTCATCACAGCCCTGCAGAGCATCCCGGCGCGCAACGTGCCGCCGCTCAAAGCAGCCGTTGTCAGCGTCACCACACTGCGCGCCGGCGAGGCGTTCAACATCATCCCCTCCTATGCCGAGCTTACCGGCACCATCCGCACCTTCGAGCCGGAAGTGCGCCGTGTAGTGCTGGAGCGTTTCCATCAGGTGATTAGCGGTGTTGCGGAAGCCATGGGCTGCCAGGCAGAGATCCAGTGTGACGCCATCACCCCGGCTGTGATCAACAACGAACAAGTCGCCGATCGCCTCAGAAAGGTAGCCGCAAGCGTCCTGCCGGACTCGCCGGTGGCGTCCAATTTCGCCACCATGGGCTCGGAGGACATGGCTTACATGATGCAGGATATCCCCGGCTGCTTCGTTTTTGTTGGCTCCGCCAATTCCGAGAAAGGTCTGGACGCCCCCCACCACCACCCGCGCTTCGACATCGACGAAGAAGCGCTGCCCAGGGGAGCGGCGCTCCTGGCAGCCGCAGCCGCAGATATCCTCAGCGCTTGAGCCCATGCCCTCGGACGGAAATGGGCGCAGGACCGCTTTGCAATTCCACCAGCCCCCCAGGCGGGTTGTCTCACTCATCCCTTCCATGACCGAGAGCATGTTCGAGCTCGGTTTTGGCGAGACGGTGGTGGGTGTCACGGATTACTGCACCCACCCCTCTGAGCAGCTGGCGCACCTGCCGCGCCTCGGAGGACCCGAAGAATCCCCACATCGCGGAGATCATCGCCCTCCAGCCGGAACTGGTGCTGGCAAACTGGGAGGAGAACACCCGCCCGGCAGTCGAGGCTCTGGAGGATGCTGGTATTTTCGTTTGGGTTACCTTTCCCAAAAGTGTGCGCCAGGCGCTGGATGTGCTGTGGACCCTGGTGGGGTTGTACAGCAGTCGTTCAGCCGCCGTCCGCCTCGAAGTGCTGGAGATGACCCTGGAATGGGCAAAGAGCGCCGCCGTAGATAAGCAGCCCGTGCGCTATTTCTGCCCCATCTGGCAGCGATACGACCGGCGCCGGTCAAACCTGGTGGATGACCTTCAACCAGGATACCTACACGCACGATTTGCTTGCGAGCCTGGGCGGAGAGAATATCTTCGCCGGGCGCCAGCGACGCTACCCCCTGGAAGCCGACCTGGGAATGACCGGAACGCAGGACCCCGGCGAGCGAGACACGCGCTACCCGCGGGTGACCCTGGATGAGATCCGGGCTGCCGATCCGCAGGTGATCCTCCTGCCAGACGAGCCGTTTGAGTTTGGCGAGCAGCACATCCAGGAGATGTGCATCGCTGTTGCCCGATTGCGCCGCCGTCAAAAGTGAGCGCCTGCACCGGGTGAATGGCAGCCTGCTCACCTGGCACGGCACGCGCCTGGCGTTGGCTCTGCGCGAGCTGCCCGGGATATTGAGCAACGAAAAAGGGTGAGGTGCAGGCAGCGCCCGCATCTCACCCTTTTTGAGATCATTCCCCCGCCGTTCTAACCAAAGCAGCTACGAGGCCGCATCCACACTCACACGCGCCAGGTGCAGCCTGGGCTTGTGGTCATATACAGCCCATCCACCGCTTCTTCAGCGTTGAGGGAAAACATACCTTCCACCGATGAAAAGAAGCGCGCGTTAGCGTCGGCGGCTTCCTTCGCCTCACCTTCCAGGCTTGCCAGGGCTTCCTTATCCCTGCGAAAACTCAGATTTTCATCGATGCGCTTACCCATCTCGGTCAGGATGAAGTGGTGCGTATCGCTCTGGGCGTCCGACATATCCTTCAAGCCGGTCACCAGCTTCAAGAAAGCCTGTTTCAGATCTTGCCCGCTGACGTCTTCTTGCGTCAGGCGCTGTGCTTCCCAGAAATAAGCGTCCCGCCCGCGCCCGACATCGTAGAATGCCGAAAGGAAGACCAGGAAGCGCAGGTAAGCCTGGCGGTAGCTCTTCTCGAAGAAAGCCAGCATCTCGTCCTCGCTCACCTCGCCAGCGAAGTAGCTGGTAAGGCCGGCGGCGGCAAGCATGCCGCTGAATGTCGCCAGGTGCACGCCGCTGGAGAGCAGAGGATCCAGGAACGCCGCCGCGTCGCCGATCATGAAGAATCCCGGTCCGCAGAAACGCGTGGATGCGTAGGAATAATCCGTCTCGCTCTTGACCTCCGAAATCAGCTCGCCCGGCGCAACCAGGTCTTTGATCAGGGGCGACTGGTCGATGGCTTCCAGCAGGATATCCTTGAGTGACATGCCGGCCCTGGCTTTGATGGCATCCCGGTGCATGACGGCGCCCACGCTCATCGTGCCGTCTGCCAGGGGGATGCCCCACAGCCAGCCGGCAGGGATCGAGCCTACGGCGATATCGCCCTGGCGGCTGCCGGGCAGGCGATTGGTATTTTTGTAATAGCCCCAAACGGCGATATTCTGGAATATCTGGTGATACGTGCGGTTATTCAGGTAATGGTTAGCCATAACGCCGTTGCGTCCCGAGGCATCGATCAGGTAGTCGAAGCGGATGTGTCCCTGGCGCCCGGCGTCGCCGTTATCGCTGGACTTCACGCTCCAGCTCGCCGCCATTGGACGCTCGCCATCGAATTCGATGCTGCGCACCTCAACGCCTTCGAAGACTTTTACTCCCTGGCTGGCGGCGTGTTGCAGCAGGAAATGGTCGAATTTGGAGCGCGTCACCTGGAAGGCATAGGTCGAGTTGCCGCCCAGCTCTCCAAAATTGAGCGGCCAGCTTTCTCGCCCCCACATCAAGAACGCCCCGTTCTTGCGCTGGAAGCCTGCTTCTTCCATTTTTTCGCGTGCGCCGAGCACGTCCATCACCTGCAAAATGGAGGGCAGGAGCGATTTGCCGATGTGATAGCGTGGGAAGCGGGCTGCTTCCAGCAAAGTTACGTCGAAGCCGGAGCGAGCCAGCAGCGTGGCCGCTGTCGCGCCCGCCGGTCCCCCGCCGATGACAAGGATTTGGGTTGTTTCGGGAATGTTAAGCATAATTTTACCTTTGAAAAGCTAGCTGAATAGAATGTGACTTGTGGGTGAGCAAAAGCTTCTTGATTCCTGCCCCCTGGGAGCTCTGTTCATACGTTGCGCCTGCTGGCTCCTCCTCCCTCAACTTGAACTGGTCGGAGCGTACAGGCGATCATCGGTTGGCATCATGCTGAGGTGCTTGAATGCAATTCCCTCTGGATATTTTATACCAAAGATGACCGTGTAAGTCAAGTTCAATCAGGTAACAATTGGGTATTCCAATGAATCTGTCAGGTATACGCGCCGGGGAGTTCTGAAAGACGAGCAATTTTAACTTAACTGATGAGAGCGGCGATGATAGAATACCCTCAATCATCTGATTAATCACACAAAACAGATTTTTAGACCGGATTGGGCTACTCGTATGAGCCGCAACGCCTCCCCCTCTGAATTTATCCAATACCTGCTCGCTAACGGCGCCCCCGAGCGCGTCCCGCCACTCAACGAGCTGAGCCAGGAATTAGGCGTCAGCATCTCCCGCCTGCGCGAGCAGCTCGAGGCAGCCAAGACCCTCGGGCTGGTCGAGGTGCGCCCGCGCACCGGCATCCGCCGCCTGCCTTACAGCTTCGCTCCCGCTGTGCATCACAGCCTGGCTTACGCTATCGGGATGGATCGCGCCTATTTTGATGCCTTCTCGGATGTGCGCAACCATCTGGAAAGCGCTTTCTGGCACGAGGCGGTTACCCTGCTCACGGCTCAGGATCATAACGAGCTGCAGCGCTTGATGGAGCGCGCCTGGGATAAACTGCGCAGCCCGCAGGTGAAAATCCCGCATGAGGAACACCGCCAATTGCACATGGCGATCTACCGCCGCCTCGATAACCCCTTCGTTCTCGGCATGCTCGAGGCGTATTGGGAAGCCTATGAAGCGGTCGGCTTGAACATGTACGCCGATTATGATTACCTGCAGCAAGTTTGGAACTACCACCAGCGCATGGTGGATGCCATCTGCGCCGGCGACTTTGATCTCGGCTTTGAAGCCCTCACAGAACACAAAGACCTTCTTTACCACCGTCCGGTGGCTGCCTTAATGGGCAGCACGACCGGATTAGCCGCGCGCGGAGTCAAACCAACCCAATAAGACACCAAGTATCTAGTCCCGGGCTAAACCCGGGGACAACAGGAGCCCTGATGTCTGCACTCCAACCCCTTGTACAAGAATACCCAGCAAAAGAAACCGGCTACCAGACCAACAACTTTTCGATCACCGTAGCCACGGTCAACGGTTCGGGCAGCCAGACCTCGAACCTGACCATCTTACGCGCCCTGTTCAAGATGGGCATCCCGGTATCCGGGAAAAACCTCTTCCCTTCCAATATCCAGGGGCTACCCACCTGGTACACCATTCGTGTGAATAAGGATGGCTTCCTGGCGCGCCGGGAAGAGCACGAGATCATGGTGGCGATGAACGCGGCGACCTTCGCCGACGACCTGGCGAGCGTGAGCCCGGGCGGCGCCTTCTTCTACGCCGACGATATCCGCCAGCCCATCACCCGCCAGGATGTGAATGCCTATCCCATGCCGGTGAAACAGCTCGCCCGAGACTCTGGAGCGCCCTCCAACCTGCGCGATTACGTCTCCAACATGGTTTACGTTGGCATCCTGGCGCAGATGCTGGAGATCGACCTGGATAAGATCTACCAGGCGCTCAGCTTCCACTTCAAAGGCAAGACCAAGCCCATCGACCTCAACTATGGCGTGGTCATGGCGGCTGCTCAGTGGGCGGCTGCGAACCTGGATAAGAAAGACCCCTACCACGTAGCGCCGATGGATGCCACGCAAGGATTGATCATGGCAGACGGCAACACCGCCGCCGCATTGGGCGCTATCTACGGCGGCGTTCACTTTGTCTCCTGGTATCCCATCACTCCGGCTACCAGCCTGGCAGAGTCGCTGATGGAATACCTTCCCTTGCTGCGCAAGGATCCGGAGACCGGTAGGAACACCTTCGCTGTTGTACAGGCGGAAGACGAGCTGGCAGCCATCGGCATGGCGGTTGGCGCCGGCTGGGGCGGCTTGCGCTCCATGACCTCCACCTCCGGTCCGGGCTTGAGCCTGATGACGGAGTACGCTGGCATGGCATATTTCGCCGAGGTGCCGCTGGTGGTATGGGACGTGCAGCGGGTTGGTCCCAGCACCGGCTTGCCCACCCGCACCGCCCAGGGTGACCTGATCTTTGTGCATTTCATGGGTCACGGCGATACGCAAAAGATCATCCTGCTGCCCGGCTCGGTGAACGAGTGTTTTGAGTTCGGCTGGCGGGCGTTCGATATTGCCGAGCGCATCCAATCTCCCGTTTTTGTGCTCAGCGACCTCGATTTCGGCATGAACCAGTGGATGACCGAGCCCTTCAGGTACCCAGAAACGCCGCTGGACCGGGGCAAAGTGCTCTGGGAGGAAGACCTTGAAAACCTGAATGGCATCTGGGCGCGTTACCGGGACGTGGATGGCGATGGCATTCCCTATCGTACCCTCCCCGGAAACCGCCACCCCAAAGCCGCATATTTCACACGCGGCACCGGTCACAGCGATGATGCCTTGTATTCCGAAGACCCCCAGGTCTGGCATGACAATTTGATCAGGCTGAAGAAGAAGTTCGAAACCGCCCGCGCTTATGTACCTGCGCCGGTGATCGAAAAGCAGGCAGGCGCCAGCATGGGCATCATCGCCTTCGGCTCCACCCTGCCCGCCATCCAGGAAGCCCGTCATCAGTTGAACGCGGGGGGTATCCACAGTGATTTTATGCGGGTGCGGGCGATCCCCTTCACCCCAGAAGTTCGCGATTTCATCAGCCAGTACGAGCGAGTCTATGTGGTTGAGCAGAACCGCGACGGGCAGCTCAACCAATTGCTCACCCTGGAATGCCCGGACCTGGCAACCCGCTTGATCTCCATCGCCTATACCGATGGCTTGCCCCTCACCGCCCGCCTGGTAAGGGAAGCCATCTTATCCCATGAGGAAGAACTGAAATGACCGACCAGACCATTTCTACAAGTCCCCGCCTGCAGGTCAACCAGGTTGGACTGAGCAAGGCAGATTACCGCGGCTTGCCCAGCACCCTGTGCCAGGGCTGCGGTCACAATTCGATCGCCAGCCAGATTATTGCTGCTTGCTACGAGCTGGATATTGTCCCCGAAGAGCTCGTCAAGTTCAGCGGCATTGGCTGTTCCTCTAAGAGCCTGGCTTATTTCCTGAATCGCTCCTTTGGATTCAACGGTCTGCATGGGCGCATGCCATCGCTGGCAACCGGTGCGCTTTTTGCAGACCACCACCTCAAGGGCTTTGGGGTCAGCGGCGACGGTGATACCGCCAGCATCGGTATTGGACAGTTCAAGCACGCGGTGCGGCGCAACATGCGCCTGGTTTACATTGTAGAGAACAACGGCGTTTACGGCCTGACCAAAGGCCAGTTCTCTGCTACTGCCGAGCAGGGGCTGACGCTCAAGAGCCAGGGCACCAACCCGTACATGCCGGTAGATATCGCCTGGGAAGCGCTGGTGGGGCACGCCACATTCGTCGCCCGCTCATTTGCCGGCGACCCCAAGCAGGTGAAAGAGCTGATCAAAGCCGCCCTCAGCCACAATGGCGTTGCGGTGCTGGATATCATCAGCCCGTGCGTCACCTTCAACAACCAGGATACCGCCATGCACTCCTATGCCTGGGGCAAGGATCATGAAGAAGCCCTGCATGAGCTTTCTTACGTGCCACTGGCAGAAGAGATCATGGTAGATTATGGCGAGGGCGAGGACAAGGATATCACCCTTCACGATGGCTCGATGGTGAAGCTGCACAAGCTGGAGCGTGATTACGATCCCACCGACCGGGCGGAAGCCATGCGCATGCTGGAAGAAGCCAACGCCTGCGACTGCCTGATCACCGGCTTGATCTATATCGATACGGAACAACCATCCCTGGTAGATATCTACAACCTGCCGGAGACCCCGCTCAACCGCCTGCCCGAAAGCCGTATCCGCCCCTCACCGGAAACGATACAGCGGGTGAATGACTTAACGTTTTAGTGGCTGATGTTACAAAGAAACTGGGAGCGGCGCTGCACACCGCTCCCAGTTTTTGTATCAGGGTCAGACACAACCCAGCGGTTTAACCCGCTACCAGCATAGGGACAAATTGCTGGGTGAAGATATCCACCATGCCAATGTCTGTTAACCGAATCGTAGGGATTACCGGCAAGGCGAGCACCAGCAGCGTGATTGGAAAAATCGGCGGGAGGCCTAGCTGCGGCATGACAGCCTCGAAAGCCTCAACCTGCCGGGCAATCTCGGGTACGGGCAAGGGGCTCAACAACCCGGCAATCGGTAAATGCACACTTGCCAGCAGCTTGCCATCTTTGACAGCCGCCAGCCCGCCGCCACCCTGCTGCAACGTCTCAGCCGCCTGGTAAAGGTCGGTTGGGGTTTTGCCGATGATCACCAGATTGTGACTGTCGTGGCTGACCGTGCTCGCGATGGCTCCTGCCTGAATGGGAAAATTCGTGACAAAAGCCAGGCTGGGTGGACGACCCTGAGCGTGCCTTCCAACCACAGCCGCCAGGGCTACGCCATCTGGCAAGGGAAAGGTGAACCTCCCGTCTTTGGCAGCCAACTCGATCACATCCAATTGGCTATCGACCAGGTTTGCAAGGTTGATCGCATTGACCTTGATCGCCCCCGTTCCCTCCGCCTTTGGCGTGAAACTCTCCACGTTCAGCCCCGCCGGAAGGCGCATGGTGTTTTCCAGCAGCGGAGGGACCGGCTCCGCGATCGGCGAGATCAGGCTTCCATCCTCCACCCGCAAATCGCCGCCTGTGATCACGTGCCGTACTCGCACGCCTTTCAAGTCATCCAGGATGACCAGGTCAGCCAGCCATCCAGGAGCAATTCCTCCTAAACCCCACAACCCGTAATGCTGGGCGACATTGAGAGTCGCCATCTGGTAGACCTTGACGGGGTCAACGCCGGCTTCTATCAGTCTGCGCATGCCAAAGTTCAGGTGACCGAGCTGCACAAGTTGGTCGGGATGGATGTCGTCCGTACAGAAACCAAACATGCGGGTATCTGGAACGCGATGGATTGCTTGCACCAGCTCCGGTGTGATATCCATGAAGGAAGAGACGCGGGCATAGACCATCATCCCCATGCGCACCTTCTCCAGCATATTGTCAGCGCTCAGCGATTCGTGATCAGAGGCGCGTGGTCCAGCCGCAGCCAGGTAAGCCTGCAGGAACCTGCCTGTCACAAATGGAGCGTGACCTTCGATGGGAACTCCCACCTCCTGCCCCACCTGCACAATAGGGGTGATGTTCCCTACCTGGTTTGCCAGACCGATAAAATCCATGGCTTCGGCGATGGCGACAACCCGCTCCCATTGGAGCATATCCGCTACTTCCCGGCTTGTAAAAGTTGCGCCAGCCGTCTCAACATTGGGAACAGCCGGAACGCAGCTTGGCACCGTCACAAAATAACGCAGGGGCAATCCCTGGGATGCATCCAGCATGTATCTGACGCCGCGCATCCCCAGCACATTGCCGATCTCGTGCGGATCCGTGCAAACGGTGGTTGTACCCAGCGGCAGGATGATCTCCGCATAGCGAGCCGGGGTGCACATGCTCGACTCATTATGAACATGCCCGTCGATGAAGCCCGGAGCAGCCCAAAGCCCGCTACCATCGATCACGCGCCTTGCCTGCAAGGGATTAGCTCCACGCGCGTTCCACGTAGGCAAAACGCTCGCCAACGATGCCGATATCTGCCGCATATATTTCTGCAGTGAAGACATTGACAAGCTGAACATTGAGGATGGCGAGGTCAAAGGGTTGTTCGCCGCGCGCACCAGCCGCAGCTTCTTTGCGAGTAACAGTCATTTTATTCTCCTCTTTGTTTCATTGTGCAGCCAATATTTGAGTAAGTGTCGTGATTAATTGTATGTTTTTTTTCGATGCCGTCAACCGCATAGGTACCCTTTGATTTTCTATCTGCAAGATCCCTCTCACCCACCTTTCGAAAAGCCTCATCTCACAGGGTATTTGGCTACTATTGTCACTATCTTGACAGGTGTTCTTGACGCACTTGACCTCGTCCCGATTATCCTTGTTTAAGAAATTGATTTCGCGAAGGGATGTATGGGGCTTTCGAAGAACAAGATTCGAATTGATTGGTCATCAGCCAATGAGATCGAGGCATAACTGAGATGACACCTACTGTATTGGATTGCCGGCTTGATTGCGATGTTGGTTTCTGATTTACCTGTTGATCGCATTGTTCACCGGAGAAATTCGGATGACACCCATGGGCTGGCTACAAGTACTTCTGTATATTTTGGTACTGATATTGCTCGTCAAACCGCTTGGAGCTTCATAGCGAAAGTTTATCAGGGTGAGCGCACCTGGCTCTCCCCGCTCCTCGCGCCGGTAGAAGACCTGATCTATCGGTCTTGGGATACGTTCCGATGAAGAGATGGGTTGGAAAACCTATACCGTTGCGCTGCTGGGTTTTAGTATTTTCGGTTTCGCGGTCGTATTTCTACTGCAATTATCGCAAGATGGCTGCCTCTCAACCCGCAAGAGTTACAGGGATTGCGCCAGACCTGGCTTTCAATACGGCGGCCAGCTTTGTCTCCAATACCAACTGGCAGAGCTATAGCGGTGAAGTTACGATGAGTTACTTGACTCAGATGCTCGGACTGGCTGTGCAAAATTTTCTATCGGCTGCAACCGGGATGGCGGTGTTGGTGGCTTTGATCCGTGGTCTCGTTCGCCACACGCAAGACGCTAGGCAGCTTCTGGGTGGATCTCACGCGCGGCGTGCTTTATATCTTGTTGCCGCTCTCGCTCCTGTTCTCAATTGTCTTAGTATCACAGGGAGTAGTGCAAACTTTCGATAATTACCAGACCGTCAAAATTGTTCAGCCCACCAGGATGCAAATGGCGAGAGGATCATAAGTCAAATCCTGGCGGTTGGTCCAGCAGCTTCTCAGATTGCGATCAAACAACTCGGCACGAACGGGGGTGGGTTTTTCAATACCAACTCATCTCATCCATTCGAAAACCCGACACCTTTTTCCAACTTCCTGGAAATGCTGGCGATCCTGCTAATCCCGGCGTCGCTTTGCTACACCTACGGGAAGATGGTGGGCGATACGCGCCAGGGTTGGGCGCTGCTCGCTGCAATGACCATCATGTTGGTCATTTGTCTGACGCTGCACATATGGATGGAGCAGCGGGAAATCCTGTCCTTACAAACCTGGGAGTAGACCAGAGAACCAACGGCTTCAACCTGGGGGCAATATGGAAGGAAAAGAAGTGCGCTTCGGGATTCATCAATTCTGCTTTGTGGGCACCGTAACCACAGCCGCCTCCAATGGCACTGTCAACGCCATGCACGATTTTTACCGCCACTCGGCGGGTTGGTGCCGATGTGGCTGATGCAACTGGGGGAAGTTATTTTCGGTGGAGTCGGCTCCGGGCTGTATGGCATGCTGGCATTTGTGATCATCGCAGTATTCGTCGCCGGATTGATGGTGGGACGCACACCGGAATATCTCGGAAAGAAGATCGAGACCTTTGAGATGAAAATGGCGTCGCTGATTGTGCTTATCCCTGTCGTTCTCGTCCTGGTTGGCGACGGCATTGGCTGTTCTGCTCCCCGCCGGGAAAGCGGCTGTATTCAACCCCGGTCCGCACGGCTTCAGCGAGGTGCTCTACGCCTTTTCTTCGGCAGGCAACAACAACGGCAGTGCTTTTGCGGGCCTGGGATCCAACAATTTGTTCTACAACATCGCCTTGGGATTAGCCATGCTGGCAGGTCGCTTCTTGTTGATCATCCCCACCCTGGCGATTGCCGGATCCCTGGTGCAGAAGAAAAAAGTGCCTTCCAGCGCGGGAACACTGCCCACACACACGCCCTTGTTCATCGCCTGGTTGATTGGAGTTATCATCATTGTCGGTGCGTTGAGCTTTTTCCCGGCGTTGGCGTCTAGGTCCGATCGTTGAGCAGCTTATGCTGGGTGGATAACCGATGACACAAGCCAACCGAAACATTCCCCGAAGATGAATACCGGCTTATACCAGCGCGCTATGCTGGATGCTTTCAGCAAGCTCAACCCGCGCCAGATGGTGCGCAATCCGGTCATGTTCGTCGTCGAGGTTGGCAGCGTGATGACAACCGGATTATTTGCTCTCAGGCTCTTACTGGCGAGGCGAGGCGCCCGCCGCCTTTACCGGGGCGATTTCTCTCTGGCTGTGGTTCACGGTGCTTTTTGCCAACTTCTCCGAAGCGTTAGCTGAAGGGCGAGGCAAAGCGCAGGCTGAAGCGCTGCGCCGGACCCGGACAGGAGACCCAGGCAAAAAAAATCAAGGGAGTCGGTAGACAAGGACCGTCCGGAAAAATTTGAAACCGTCGCCTCCACCGCATTGCGCCAGGGAGATGTGTTCCTGGCGGAAGCAGGAGATATCATTGCCGCAGACGGAGAGGTTGTTGCGGGGATAGCTTCCGTCGATGAAAGCGCAATCACTGGCGAAAGCGCCCCAGTGATCCGTGAATCGGGCGGCGACCGCAGCGCCGTAACAGGCGGGACGAGGGTTCTCTCCGACTGGCTGGTTGTGCGGGTCAGCGCAAATCCAGGCGAGGGTTTTTTGGACCGCATGATCGCCCTGGTGGAGGGCGCTAAACGCCAGAAAACCCCCAACGAGATCGCCCTCAACATCCTGTTGGCTGGCTTCACGCTCATCTTCCTGGTCGTATGTAGCACTTTACTGCCCTATTCACTCTTCAGCGTGCAGATCAGTGGGCAAGGCGCGCCGATAACAATTACAGTCTTGATCGCTTTGCTGGTTTGCCTGATCCCAACCACGATCGGCGGACTTTTACCTGCCATCGGTATTGCCGGACTGGACCGGCTGATCCGGCGCAATGTGATCGCCCTATCTGGGCGAGCGGTGGAAGCAGCAGGCGATGTAGATGTGCTCTTCCTGGACAAGACTGGCACGATTACCTTAGGCAACCGGCAGGCGGTCGAGTTCATTCCGGTAGGCAATATTTCCGGTCAAGAACTGGCAGAAGCCGCCCAGCTCTCTTCCCTTGCCGATGAGACGCCAGAAGGTCGCAGCATTGTCGTTCTGGCGAAGGAAAAGTATGGCATTCGCGGCAGAGTTGTGGGCGTCAGTTCTGAGGCGCCGGCGGGGGCACATTTTATTCCTTTCACAGCTCAGACGCGTATGAGTGGAGTAGACCTGGATGGGAGCTCCATCCGCAAAGGCGCGCCAGATGCGATCATGGCTTATGTCCAGGCGCAGGGAAAACCGGTTTCATCAGAGCTGCGTGTGCTTATAGAGAACATTGCCCGCAGCGGGGGCACGCCCCTGGTCGTCGTCCGTAATGGTGAGACGCTAGGAGTGATCCACCTTAAAGACATCGTCAAAGGCGGGATCAAGGAGAGATTCGCTCATCTGCGCAAGATGGGAATCAAAACCGTGATGATCACCGGCGACAACCCCATGACTGCTGCCGCCATCGCCGCCGAAGCAGGCGTGGACGATTTTCTTGCCCAAGCCACTCCAGAGGCAAAGCTCACCTGATCCGCCAATACCAAGCCGGTGGGCGTCTGGTAGCTATGACCGGCGATGGCACCAATGACGCACCTGCTCTAGCCCAGGCTGACGTGGCTGTTGCCATGAACACCGGAACACAACCAGCTCGGGAAGCTGCGAATATGGTTGACCTGGACAGCAACCCCACCAAGCTAATCGAGATTGTGGAAATCGGCAAGCAGCTACTGATGACCCGCGGCTCGCTGACCACCTTCAGCCTCGCAAATGATGTCTCAAAATACTTCGCCATCATCCCCGCCGCTTTTGCCTCGATTTATCCACAGCTACAAGCCCTGAATTTTATGCAGGCTGGCAACGCCCCAGAGCGCTATCCTCTCAGCCGTGATCTTCAACGCCATCATCATCGTATTACTGATCCCGCTGGCGCTGCGCGGCGTTCCATACCGCCCATTGGGCGCGGCGCAACTCCTGCGGAATAATCTGCTGATCTTGGCTTGGGCGGTTGATCGCCCCTTTCATCGGGATCAAGTTGATTGATCTGCTATTAGTTGCCTTACATCTGGTTTAGGAGGCTCTCAATGAAGCGACTACACCCATCTCTAACACCTGAGTTTTTATTCGATTGTTTGTTTGCCATTCTGACCGTTGCTGCCACCACGGTTCCCCTGGTGCTCATCGGGCGAACGATCCTGGGCGAAGCTGTCATCGCTTTACTCTACCTGATACCCGTAGGTTGGAGCGCGCGCGTTGGGGGCAGACGCCCGGCATCTGCGCGGCTGTGGCAGCAGCCCTTGCCTTTGACTTCTTCTTTATCCCCCCATTCCACACGTTTACGGTTGGAAACCTGGAGGGGTGGTTGGTCTTGGTGATTTTCCTGGTTGTGGCGATCATTGTCGTTGGGCGCATCCAATCCGGTATCGCCAAAGCCCAGGCAAGCGAGCACGATGCACACTTCATGTATGAGCTCAGCACGACCCTGGCTGGCTTGCGCACGCAGGAGGCGGTTACCCAGGCATTATCCAGGCATCTGCAGCAGTTGTTCCAGGCTGAGCTGGTTGAAATTGCCATCACTTCCGGAAGCCCTAAGGCTCCCCTGGTCGCCAGAGCGCCGGCGTCTGCCGTGGTCGTGAACAAGCCCGACATGATCCTGCCCATCTTAGCCTCACCGGGTATGGTTGGAGAAATCTGTATCTGGAAGGGAAATGGCTGGCTGCCGGAAGAAAACAGCCTGTTGCTCAAAAACATATCCGCTCAGGCTGCACTTTCTCTGGAGCGCGCCCGGTTGGCAGAGGCTGAAGCGCGACCCAGTACCCTGGAGCCAGAAGCAGGAAAATAGCCATGCGCACGCAATTGAGACCAGCCTTTGTATCCATCTTCCTCTTTAGCCTGCTGACCGGAATCATTACACGTTGTTTGTTACAGGGTTTGCCCAGGTTATATTTCCCTACCAGGCTAATGGAAGCCTGTTGGTTGCAGATGGGACTGCTATCGGCTCTGAGCTCATCGGGCAACCGTTCAGCGATCCGCGCTACTTTTGGAGTCGTCCCTCGGCGACCCAACCATTGCCTTACAACGCTGCCGCATCTTCGGGCTCGAACCTGGGTCCAACCAATCCCAAACTTGCCCAGGCTGTCAGCAAACGGATCGCGGAATTGCGCTCGATTGATGCGCAAAATACCTCGCCGGTGCCTGTAGACCTGGTGACAGCTTCTGCCAGCGGGCTGGACCCTCACATCTCCATCGCGGCAGCGAACTACCAGGTGGCGCGCGTGGCAAAGGCGCGTGGTCTGGAGGAGACGCTTGTCAGCGAATTGGTAAAAAAATATACAGATGGGCGACAGCTCGGTGTTCTCGGCGAGCCGCGAGTCAATGTCTTAAGGCTTAACCTGGCACTGGATGGGATACAATAAGTAAGATCTTGCCATTTCTGAGAAGGCAAGAGCATCGACTCACCGTTCATAACTCGGTCGAAAAAATATGCAATCCGATACCCGCCCAAACCCTGATGAGCTGCTGGCGCGCATCCAGGCTGAAGAACAAAAAGACAAGCGCGGCCGCTTGAAAATCTTCCTGGGTTATGCCGCCGGAGTCGGTAAAACCTATGCCATGCTGGAAGCCGCTCACCAACGCCGCTCAGAGGGGGTGGATGTGGTGATCGGGATCGTGGAGACCCACGGGCGGGTTGAGACAGATATCCTGACGAGGGGGCTGGAGCAGATCCCACGCATGAGCATCAGCTACCGTGGGGTGCAGCTTCTTGAAATGGATATCGATGCGATCCTGAGACGCAAACCCGAGCTTGTCCTGGTAGACGAGCTGGCGCACAGCAACGCTCCTGGCTCCCGGCATGTCAAGCGCTACCAGGATGTAGCAGAGCTCCTGGAGGCTGGGATTGATATATATACCACGCTCAACATCCAGCATCTGGAGAGCCTGAATGACGTGGTGGCGCAGATCACCGGCACGAAAGTTCGCGAAAAGATCCCAGACCGGGTCATTGACGAGGTGACAGATATTGAGCTGGTTGATCTGCCACCCGAAGAGTTGCTCACCCGCCTGAAGGACGGCAAAGTCTACATCCCCGAGCAGGCGGAACGCGCCATCCAGAAGTTCTTCCGCCAGGGCAACCTGACCGCCCTGCGTGAGCTTTCCATGCGCCGCGCAGCCGAGCGCGTGGATGATCAGATGCGCGCCTACATGCAAACTCAATCCATCCCCGGTCCATGGCCCGCTGGAGAACGCCTGCTGGTCTGCGTCAGCCCCGGTGCATTGAGCGAGCGCCTGATCCGCACTGCCCGCCGCCTGGCTGATGAGCTAAACGCCGAATGGATCGCCATATTCGTCGAAACCCCCCAACAGGCAAAACTGTCTCAAGCGCAGCGAGACCGGATCGCGCAAATGTTACAACTATCGGAAGAATTAGGCGCCAAATCCATCAGCCTGCCGGGGCAATCCGTGGCTGAGACGATCATTGACTATGCTCGCCGGCATAATGTAACCAAGATCATCATCGGCAAACCGCGCAGATCGCGATGGTCAGAGTTTGTGCATGGCTCAATAGCGGATCACCTCATCCAGGCTAGCGGGTCGATTGATGTATACCTGGTGAACAGCGACGTCGAGCCGCAAGCCAGGCAAGGTTCTGAAAATCAGCAAACACAGCATCGCTGGGTTAATTACCTCTGGGGGATCGCACTGACCGTTGCCGCCTCCGGAATAAGCGCATTGGTAGCTCCGTATATCACGCCGACCAACCTGGTTGTCATCTACTTACTCTCTGTAGTTGTGGCAGCGATCTTTCTCGGACGTGGTCCTGCCATTTTGGTCTCTATTCTGAGCGTTGTCGCTTTCGACTTCTTCTTCGTGCCGCCGCAATTCACCATGGCTGTTTCGGATTCCGAATACATCCTCACATTCCTCGGCTTGCTGTCCGTGGGATTGGTGATCTCCTACCTGACTTCCCAAGTGCGTCAGCAAATCGAGGCAGCCCAGCGGCGCGAGGCGCAAACCGCCGCCCTTTACGAGCTTGGAAGAGATCTGACCGTGACAGCCGGGCTGGAGGGTGTCGCACAGACCGTGATCACCCATATCAGCCAGACCTTCAGCCGGGAAGTCGCAATTTTCCTTCCCGACGAAGCTGTGTTGAAGGTGGTTGCCACCACGCCCGGCTTATCTACCGGCGAGAACGATCTGGCAGTTGCTACCTGGGTCTTTGACACGGTCAATTGGCTGGTCGGGGACTGACACATTACCCGATGCGCCCATTAGATGCCTGCCGCTGAAGACAACGCGGGGCGTTATTGGCGTATTAGGCGTGAAGCCGAGCGGATCGAATAACGCGTGACGCCCGACCAACGTCGGACGCTGGATGCTTTCGCCAACCAGGTCGCATTAGCTATTGAGCGGGCGCGCCTGGTGGACCAGGCGCAACAAGCCGAACTATTGGAGGCTACCGAGAAGCTTCAAACCGCCCTGCTCAATTCAATCTCCCATGACCTGCGCACTCCCCTGGTTTCGATCACTGGCGTATTGAGCAGCCTGGAGGAAGATCCGATGATGGACGAAGCGATCAGGCACAGCCTGATCGTCACCGCCCGCGAAGAGGCGGACCGGTTGAACCGCCTGGTGGGTAACTTGCTCAATATGACCCGCCTAGAAGCTGGCGCCATGCGCATCCATGCTGAGCCATGCGATGTGGAAGAATTGATCGGCTCAACGCTCGAGCAATTCGGCTCGCGCCTGGAGGATCGCAAGGTGATGATCGATCTACCTCAAGACCTTCCCTTAGTTCCCATGGATTTTGTATGGATTGGTCTGGTCATGCTCAATATCATCGATAACGCCATGAAATATTCCCCGCCCGATTCCCCCATCGAAATCCACGCCGGTGTTCATGGAGAGGTACTGGAAATCTCTGTCGCCGATCGCGGGATCGGCATTCCGCCCGAAGATCTTGAGCGTGTCTTTAACAAGTTCTTCCGTGTCCAGCGTCCCGATGTTGTTGCCGGCACTGGTCTGGGACTTTCGATCAGCAAAGGGATTGTCGAAGCGCATGGTGGGATGATTTGGGCTGAGAATCATAGCGGCGGAGGTACAATCATTAAAATACATCTGCCCCTGAAAGGAGAGGGTAGTCCAATGACGGAAACCGGGGTACGCATTCTGGTAGTAGACGATGAGCGGGCAATCCGCCGCTACCTGCATGCTGCCCTCAACGCCCAGGGCTATACCGTCAATGAAGCAGCTAATGGTCAAGAAGCCTTGAATGCCGCGGTTGCAAACCGGCCCGACCTGATCATCCTCGACCTGGGGTTGCCGGATATCGACGGGGTAGAAATCACCCGGCGGCTGCGCGAGTGGAGCAATATTCCGATCCTGATCTTATCCGTTCGCGAGCAGGAGATCGATAAGATCGCTGCCCTGGACGCTGGCGCAGACGATTACCTCACCAAGCCGTTCTCTTCTGGCGAGTTACTGGCGCGTTTGCGTGTGGCTTTGCGACGCTCAATGCAAACCGCATCTGAACCAGTATTTGAGATTGGCGAGCTCAGAGTAGACCTTGCTCATCGGCAGGTGAGCGAGGCGGGAGAGATATCCTGCTCACCCCCACAGAATACGACCTGCTGCGAGTTCTCGCGCAAAACGCCGGCAAAGTGCTCACGCACCGCCAGCTTCTGCGCCAGGTATGGGGAAGCGCCTATGAAGCCGAATCGCACCTGTTGAGAGTGAATATGAGCAACTTGCGCCGCAAGATCGAGCCCGATCCGGCGCGCCCTCATTACATCCTCACTGAGCCTGGCGTCGGCTACCGCATCCGCGGGCAGAGTTAGCCGCTTACTTCTTCTTGCCCTTCTTCTTCGCCTTTTTCTTCACCTCAGCCGGTTTCGCCTCGACCTCCGGCTCTTTAACCGTCTCCCCACCGCATTCAGCCGCCAGTCCCTCCCGGCAAGCGAGCATGGCTTGCCTGCCCTCCTCACTCACACTTGGGAATTGCGGATCCATCTGCACCAGCTTGTTGGCGATGATGGCTGCCACCACGATGCGGGCGAACCACTTGGCATCCGCCGGCACGACGTACCAGGGCGCAGTACCCGTGCTGGTGCGCGATAAGACATCCTCGTAAGCCGCAAGGTAATCGTCCCAAAATTTGCGCTCCTCGATGTCCCCGGCGTTGAACTTCCAGTTCTTCTCCGGCGTATCGATGCGCGCCAGTTGCCGCTTGCATTGCTCTTCTTTGGAAACATTGAGGAAAATCTTGATCACCTCAAAGCCGTTATCCACCAGGAATTTCTCGAAATTATTGATTTCCTTGAAGCGCTGCTGCCAGAGACCTTTGCCCAGCGTGCGCTTGGGCAGGCGTTGAGCGTCGAGAAATTGGGGGTGCACACGCACAACCAGCACTTCTTCATAATAAGAACGGTTGAAGATGGCTATATTGCCGCGCGCCGGTAGGACTTTCCAGGCGCGCCACAGGTAATCGTGATCTAGCTCCTCCGCCGATGGCGCCTTGAAGCTGTAAACCTGGCAGGCGGTAGGGTTCAATCCGCTCATCACGTGCTCGATAGTGCTGTCCTTACCGGCTGCATCCAGCGCTTGCAAGACAACCAGCAAGCCCCGCGTGTTCTCAGCGTAGAGCTTCTCCTGGTACGAAGCCAGGAACTCGACGCCATCCTCCAGCAGCTCGGCGGCGTTCTCCGGTTTTTCGTAACCGGCAGTATCGCCCGGATCGAACTCCTTCTTCAAGTCGACTTTTACGCCTGGCACCACGGCAAAACGAGCAACAAATTCTTTTAGCTCCGATAGCTTGATTTTCATCGCAATCTCCTCTAATAGATGAATGGGGGCTGTCGAAAGTATTGCAACAGCGCGGTGGATTTGCGGAACCCTTTCTCGCCTTTCAGCGTCAATAGACCAGCAAAAGACAATTGATAGAGCTTGATGACGGATAGGGATATTATAGCTGAAAGCGTATTACAGATCGCTGAAAGGTAAGAGGGAGGTCCAGCATGTCCAGAAAAACCAGCATCTATCTCGTTATCTTTACCATACTGGCAGTGGGGATCTGCGCCCTGGCAGGGGTCACGGCTTATTTCGCCGACCTGCCGCAGCGCCTGAGCCAGCACGAGACCATTGTACTGGGGCAGAGCCAGCTCGTTCCGGGTAGCCAGGCAGCCCTGCGCGTGGTGGTGCGGGACGCGCGCGACGCCTCTCCCCTGCCCGGCGCCGATATCCTCGTCTCACTTGCCTCGGCGCAGAGCGGTGTAACCCGCAGCGTCTTCACCGGTAAGACGGGCGCGGATGGGACGGCTGTCATCTCGTTTCAAGTCCCGGAAGGCGAGGATGAAAACCAGGTGCTCAAGATCGAGACGCGCTCCTCGCTCGGCTCGGATGTGGTCGAACGCCCGGTCACGCTGAAGCGAGATTACCGCGTGCTGCTCACCACCGATAAACCCCTCTACCAACCCGGGCAGGTGATCCACGTGCGCGGGCTCGCCCTCAGCGCCTTCGATTTGACCCCGCTGCCAGCCAGGAGATGGAAATTGTCATCGCCGACGGCAAAGGCAATAAGGTGTTTCGCAAGAAGCTCACCACCTCCAACTTCGGCGTAGCTTCCACCGATTTCCAGCTCGCCAGCGAGGTGAACACCGGGGCTTATAAGATCACCGCCGCGCTGGGCAATACTTCCTCCGAGAAGACGGTCACCGTAGAGCATTACGTGCTGCCCAAGTTCTCGGTTGACCTTACCACGGAAAAGCCGTTTTACTTGCCCGGCGAACACGTTAGCGGCAGCATCGACGCCGCATATTTTTTCGGCAAGACTGTTGGCGCTGGCAAGGTCTCGATCGACGGCTATACCTTCGATGTGCAGCGCAACCCAGTCTTCCACCTGGATGGGCAGACCGATGAAGCCGGGCATTTCAACTTCGAATTCGACCTCCCCGCCTACATTGCCGGCAGCGACCTGGAAGGCGGTCTGGGGCGCTTCTACCTGGAAGTTCACGTGACCGACCTGGCGCAGCACAGCGAGACATCCAGCCTTTCCTTCCCGGTAGCGCAGCACTCCCTGGTAATCGAAGCCATGCCCGAAGGCGGGCAGTTCCGTCCTGGCGTGGAAAACATCCTTTACGTGCTCACCAGCTACCCCGACGGCACCCCGGCGCCATCCCGTCTCTCCCTGCAATTCTATAGCGATGGTCAGAATATCATCGATGTGGAGACAGGACCCTACGGCCTGGCGGAAATCCGCCTGACTCCGCAAAACCCCTACCAGCAATTCAGGGTAGATGCACGCGATGAGCGCGGCAACACCGCCTCGCAAGAATTCTATTACGAGGGCGAGTGGAGCCAGGAGAGTATCTTGCTGCGCCCGGACCAGCCTGTCTACCGGGTCGGCGATACAATGAACCTCACCCTGCTCACTTCCCAACCCCAGGGCATCGCCTATCTGGATATTGTGCGTGAGGGGCAGACACTCAGCACCCGCAGCGTGGATGTTCAGAACGGTTCGGCGCAGGTCGCGGTTGACCTGACCCCCGACCTGTTCGGCACTCTGGAGCTGCATGCTTATAAGATCCTCCCAGATGGCAATATCACCCGGGATACACGCCTGGTGGTGGTCGATCGCGCCGAAGGGCTGAGCATCGCCATCCACCCGGACCGCGAAAGCTACCTGCCCGGCGACCAGGCCGGTCTGGATCTGCAGGTGAACGGCAGCGATGGGGCAGGTGTGCACTCAGCCGTTGGGCTGGCGATTGTCGATGAATCCGTCTTTGCCCTGGCAGAACAGGATCCCGGCTTTGCCCGGCTGTACTTCCTGCTGGAGCAGGAGCTGCTCACGCCCAAATATGACCTGCATGGCTTTAGCGTCCCCGAGCTGGTGAGCGGACTGCCCCAAAGCGACCCCTCGGCTCAAGCCGCCATCCAGGGCGCCGCCCAGGCGTCGCTGGCGGCTGCCGCGCCGCGGGGCGTGGCATTCAGCCTGCAGGCAAATTCGCACCAGGAGGCTTTACAGCGCGCCCGAGATCTGCGCATCCAATATTTTGCCAACCTGAGCAAAGGTCTATATATCCTGCTGCTGGCGATCCCTCTCGGCATGCTGGGCTTGAGCGCCTACGCTGCCTGGCGAGAGAAGCGCCTGGGGCTTTCGCTCTCGCTGACCTTCCTGTTGCTGGCGATTTTAGCCCTGGTCTTTCTGGCAATCCCGGTCACGAGCTACTCCTGGATGGAGCCAGCCTGGGTGGGTCGCCTGGCTGGTCTGCTGGAGCTGTTCCAGTTCAACAGCGGGTCCTGGCTGGCAGGATTGGCGCTGGCGGGCGTCGCTGCATATCTGAGCTTGTTGGTGTACGCCATCGCCCGCAAGGATGCTTCGCTCGGCTGGTCACTGCTCCTGGCGCTCGTCTTCCTGGGGGCAATCGCCGGCTTAGGCTACGCCATGTGGAACGGGGAAGTCTACCCCAAAGAATCACTGGTGCTGTGGGGGCTGGGGGCTTTTACCCTCATGCCGCTGGCGTTCCTGCTGCGCTTCTCGAATGAAGCTATCGGCAGGCGCCTCCTCCCCGCCATTGCCTCCCTGGTGCTGGCGCTGTGCTTGCTGGTTGGAACGGTGCCCGGGCTGGCGATGGGCTCAATGGGTGCAGCAATGGCGCCTCGTCAGGTTGAAATGATGGATGCGAACATCCTTGGATTTGCCGAGCAGGCAGCCATAATGGAAGTCCCCGTAGCTGCCATGATGCCCACCCCAACCGAAGCGCCTGCCGCGATGCAGGAGGCCAAAGGCAGCGCTGTTGGCAACCAGGTGGGAAATGCATCTGAGCCGCCCCGCCTGCGCCAGTATTTCCCGGAAACCATGCTCTGGCTGGCAGACGCCGAGACCGACGCCAATGGCGCCCTGCATCTGGATTTCCCCGTCGCCGATAGCATCACCACCTGGCGGGTGACCGCCCTGGCATCCTCTCAGGATGGGCGCCTGGGCTCCACCGCCGGCAGCCTGCGCGTCTTCCAGGATTTCTTCATCGATCTGGATTTGCCCCGCTTCCTGACCGTCGGTGACGAGGTCTCCATCCCGGTTGGCGTGTTCAACTACCTGCCCCAGGAGCAAACGGTGCGCCTGGAGGTCGAGCGTGCCGCCTGGTTCGACCTGCTGGATGAGCCAGCCAAGGAGATTACCATCCCCTCCAACGACATCCAGGTAGTCTACTTCCGCATCCGCGCTGCCCAGTTCGGTAGCCAGCCCTTCAAGGTCACCGCCTGGGGATCCAGCATGTCGGATGCCATCCAGAAGCAGGTGCGCGTGTTTCCTAACGGCAAACTGCTCACCTTCTCGAAAGCGGACCGTCTGACCTCCGGTACGCCGGTCATTGAACCGGTCGACATCCCTGCCGATGCCATTCCAGGCACCCAGGCGCTCTTGGTGAAAATCTACCCCGGCGTCGTCAGCCAGGTGGTAGAAGGGTTGGATGGCATCCTGCGCATGCCGAATGGCTGCTTCGAGCAAACTTCCTCCACCACCTACCCCAATGTGCTCGTGCTGGACTACTTGAAGACCACGGATCAGACCGCGCCCGAAGTGCAGCTCAAGGCAGAGGAGTACATCAACCTGGGTTACCAGCGCCTGACCACGTTCGAGGTTGAGAGCAGCGGCGGCTTTTCCCTGTTCGGCGACGCGCCGGCAGACCGCATGCTCACCGCCTACGGCTTGCAGGAGTTCAGCGACATGGCACGCGTCTCCGAGGTGGATGCAGATCTGATCCGCAGGGCAGCCGAATGGCTACTTTCCCAACAGGCTGCCGATGGCTCGTGGGAGAACGATCGCGGTCTGGTTCACGAAAACACCTGGTCCAGCCTGGGCGATGATCGCCTGCCGGTAACCGCTTACATCACCTGGAGCCTGATTGCCGCCGGCTATGGCGATGACCCCCGCACGCAAAACGGCGTCAGCTATCTGCGCGAGCGCCAGGCGGGCGCTCAAGACGCGTATGTCTTAGCCCTGGTCTCCAACGCCCTGGTAGCGGCTGACTTACAGGCAGGCAACGGGCTGGACGGCTCTACCAAAGCCGTGCTCGACCGGCTGGCAGGCATGGTCGTCCAGGAAGGCAGTACCGCCACCTGGTCAAGCGGAGTGGCAACCTTCATGGGTAGCGAGGGCAAGACCGGCAGCATCGAGACCACCGCCCTGGCAGCCCTTGCTTTCCTGCGCTCCGGCGAGCATCCTGATCTGGCGAACGCCGCCCTGACTTACCTGATCCAGCAGAAGGATAATTTCGGCACCTGGTACAGCACGCAGGCGACCGTGTTGACCCTCAAAGCGCTGATCGAGAGCCTGCGCCTCGGCGCCGAGAATGTGAACGCAAATGTGACCATTACCCTGAATGGTGGGCAAACACGCAACCTACAGGTAACCCCGGAAAACTTCGATGTCGTCCAGCTCGTCGCATTCGATGATGTCAACGTGGGCAAGGAAAACTCGGTGCAGATCGCTGTGCAGGGTGAAGGCAACTTGATGTACCAGGTATCCGGCAGCTATTACCTGCCCTGGGACAAGCTGGCAGCCTATCCCGAGATTTCCACCGGTCCGGAGCTGGTGCAGATCGATGTGGCTTACGACCGCGCCGAGCTGGCTGTCAACGACACAGTGGAAGTCAACGTGAAAGTGACCCTGAGCCAGGGTACGGCTCAATCGGCGCTGATCGACCTGGGCGTGCCGCCCGGCTTCAGCGTGCAGTCGCAAGACCTATCCGCCCTGGTTGCCCGCTTCGATGATGTACCGGCAGACTATGCCTACCCCACCATTGAGCGCTACGACCTGACCGGCAGGCAGATCCTGGTGTATGCCAGCAACTTGAGCGCCGGCAATCCGCTCTCCTTCAGCTTCAGGCTTCAGGCAAAATACCCGCTGGTGGCTCAAACACCTGCCAGCAACGCTTACGATTATTACAATCCGGAAGTCTCCGGTGAGAGCGCCCCGCTGCTGTTGGTCGTCAACCCATAGAAGTAAATAAAACGGGTGCAGGGTAGGTTAGAGCTCACCCTGCACCCGTTTAATTTATACGGGGGATTTAATCCTGGCTGCGGTGCTTGCGCCAGTAGCGATGGATGCCCGCCGGCGACATCCAGGAGGGATTCGCCGTCTCGAAAAATTCAACCTGGGACGGGGCTACCTGCTCTGCAGCATAGCGCTGTTTTGTCCAATCCATGAACCGGGTTGATACATCCTCCACGCTGCTGCAAGCCGGCAGGGTGGCAGATATCCATGCGTCGATCCGCTCTAGTTCACTCTCGATGGCTTGCAGGTGCCAATCCGGGTCGTCGAAAGGACCAAAGTGCGTGGGGGCGATCTGTTTGAATTTCAGATCGCGCATCCGTTGCAGACTGACCCGCCATTTCTCCAGGTTGAATTCTGGCGGCGGCATAGGCAGGCGCAGGATACGCTGCCCAGCCGGGCGGACGCCGCCGATATCGCCGCTAAAACACACATCATCGAATAAATATACAAAATGGTGTTCAGCATGCCCGAGCGTTTCAACAGCCTGCAGGCTGACGCCGCCAATTGTGACCACCTGCCCATCCTGGAGCACAGATAATTGCTCCTCCGGCACGGGTAGGAACTGCCCCCACAGGGTATCCATCATCTCGCCGTAGATGCGGGCAGCGCTGGAGAGCAGCTTCTCCGGGTCGAGCAGGTGCGGCGCGCCGGCGGGATGCACATGAATCCGGGCGCCCTGCCGCGCCAGCCACCCGGCGGCACCGGCATGGTCCAGGTGGATATGGGTAAGAAAGACATCGCTCACATCCGCCAGGCGCAAGCCATGCTCTGCCAGCCTGGCTTGCAAGGCTGCCTGTGTGGAGCCCGGACCGCTCTCGATCAACAGGCATCCTTGCGCGTGGCGGATCAGGTAGGATGCGATCGAGCCAGCCACGCCCATAAAATTCAAATCCAAGGTATAGACCGCTTGTGTTTTCACGGCGGAAAGTATACATCAAAATGATCGCGCTGCGGACCGAATTCTCTTGTGCCGCGTTTCGAGAGACCCTCATTCGACCAGTAATTATCCGGGGTGTAAAATCCGATCTTACCCAAGTGCACTTAACATATTCTTAACACTTGCTTAACCTAACCACTCTGGCTTATCCCCACCAGACCTGATAAGGTTAATGCCAGGCGCTACAATCCACCAACATGAGTATTTGCAGGGGGGCGTGGCAGGTTCCCGGACCAGCCACCGGTCGGTTGAAAAGATCACCCCCTGCAAGTGATTTAAATCGCTTGACAAACTGTTTTCTTTGTGATATTTTGTAATCGTTATCACAATTGTAAGCTTGCAGAAATGCAAGGAGAAATCAGCGGCATTTTTCTGCACTCATACATCCGGTCGAGGAGGTCTGCCCATATAACATCCCCCAACAGATCAATAAATCTCATCGTTGCACGTATTACCTCATCTAATAAAAACTCTTCTACGGAGAACAATATGACACTCGCCCAAGTTGTCTACAACATGTCCAAAGACCGGGACTTCGCGTCTCAGCTTCAGTCTAATCCCGAATTCCACCTTAGCCACCCGTGGCTATCAATTGAGCAAAGAGGAGCTCGCTTTCCTGCTGAGCCCGAATCGCCAGGAGAAATCCCAAATCCTGAAACTGGCGGATGACAAAAACGCCAGTTGGAGAGGGTAGCACAAGCTGGCGCCCGACAATTTCATCGGCCGGCTCGACCGGCTATTGGGGGCAGTATGGACAGAATCTGATGCATGGCCTGACTTAGTCAGTGCCATGCATCTTGCCTTAACCGGGAAGCAAGCCAGCAACGGGGAAGTTCCCAAAACCTCCCGCTGGGCGCAGCTTCCCGGTTTGTGCTGCCAGGCAGCCGGGGGCTTGGAAGAATGGGCTGATGATGTGACCCTTGCCTGGCTGCTTTTCTACTCAGCCGCCGATTTGATGGACAGCGTGCAAGACCAGGATGAGCCCGATGAATGGTGGCAGGAGCAAGGACCAGGCGCAGCGCTGGCAGCCGCCTCGGGGTTATACTTCACCGGGTCGTTCGTGCTCGACCGGTTACAACGCAAGGCCGGCAATTCGCAGGTTGCCTCCTCCGTAGGGGCTGCTTTCTACCAGGCATTCATGGTCATGACCAGCGGTCAGTACCGGGACCTGACCGCCCCGGCGCGTACCCTTGAGGATTATTGGCGTCTCGCAGAAGCAAAATCCGGCGCCTTTTTTCGCCTGGCTTGCCTGGCAGGCGCTCAGATGGCTTGCTCCGATCTGTCCGTCCTCGCCGCCTTCGCAGATTACGGCTTGCACCTGGGGTTGCTGATCCAGGTGATGGATGACCTGGATGATATCCGCCGCCTGCACGACCTGGTGCCAGCCCAGTTTAAAGCCAAAATCAAGGGCTCCCTCCCCTTCATTTACACAATGGAGCTGAGCCCCTCTCCCACGCGGGAGCGCCTGCTGGATTGCCTGGATTCCGCAGATAAAGACCGCTCCGCAGTCGACGCCCTGGTCGAGCTGCTCGATGAGTGCCAGGCAGCCTTGTATGTCATGGCGGAGATGGAAAAACAGCGAGGGTTAGCCCTCGCCAGCCTGGAGCAAGCTGGCGCGCTGGAGCCCTACCAGGATGCACTTGCAGCCATGGTCATGGATCTGTAAGTTTTTGTCACTTCGGCGCCTACATTTGTAACAATCCCCGCTCTATCCCCGTTCAGTATACAGAGCAGTCCATCCGACCCGCGCAAACGATAACCATCGACCTATCGCCTCGTTATCGTCTGGGAGCGTCTGGTGCCTTGCTATTTTGTAGGGACAACCATGCAAAGGGATAATCCCCTCCCTATGTTAGAATACTTTCAGTCCGCTTCAGGTTAGATATCTTCGATGTACCCATCACAGCGTTGGTGGATTAGCTTTCCCTTCCTGATTGCGCTCGCCGTCCTTGTATTCCTGGTATGGAGCGTATTCGAGGTGTTTGCCTACCCATACGACGGGCTGCTGACCATCGATCCCACCGGGCTGATCAAAGAGATCGATGCCCAGGGACCCACCGCCGAGATCCTGTCTGTAGGCGACCGGGTGATAACTGTGGATGGCGTGTCATTCTTCCAAGCACAGCCATTCTACGCCCATAAGCGCGCCGGGCAGCACGCTGAGCTGGTTGTTCAGCGCGGGGATGCCACCAGCCGTGTCTCTTTCCAGCTGGTTAATCCCACATATAAGGAAACATTTTCACGTCTGGCGCCGCTTTTCCTGGCGCTCGTCTTCTGGGGCTTGGGATTGGGTATCCAGGCTTTCAAGCCGACCAACGAAGCAGGCAGTGTTTATTTCCTGTTCTTCGCTACGAGCGCCGCCTTCTTGATAGCTGGCGTTACCTCCTCACTGGGTCCACCCTGGACAGCGGCTCTATTCAGCTTTCTTCTATGGGTGCTGGGACCGGTAGCCGTCCATTTTCACTTGTATTTTCCTCAAAAAACGGTGCTCAGGTACCAGCGTGCCATGTTGCTGGGTCTCTACAGCATCGCGCTGTTAGGTGGGTTGCCCTACCTGATCTTTGGCTCGATAGTGGTTTATTCCAGCCCCTACTCCTCTCAGCTCGTCTTTGCCAGCCGTATCTTTCTTGCAATTAACTTCTTAGCCGTATTCGGACTGTTATTCTATTCCTATCGGCATGCCACGACAGCCGGCGTACGGGGAAAAATCCGCATCGTGGTCTTGGGAGGCTTCCTCAGCCTCTTCCCGCTGGTCACCCTGGTGATCCTTCCCGATGCCCTTCTCCACCAAGCCATATTCCCGTATACCTTCATATGGGTCCTCCTGAGCATCTTACCCCTGACATATGGCTATGCTATCTTCCGCCACCGTCTGATCGAGATCGAGAGACATGTAAACCGGGGCGCTACATTCATTTTGGTTTACTCGATCCTGGGCGGCTTTTATCTTATTCTATACACGATCATCGGGTACATTCTAAAAGAACCTTTTATCAGCGAGCCTGCCATCAATACCATCCTGGTGCTGGCGTTGGCAACGGTTTTTGTCCCATTGCACCGCAGGGTGCAGCGCATCGTCGATACCGCCTTCTACGGCGGCTGGTACGATTACCGCTCAGCCATCACCCAGATCACGCAGGGGCTCGAACAGATCACCAACCTGAACGCTATGGCTGAGACAGTCAGCGACCGGTTAGTGAAAACACTGCGCCTGGAAGAAAGCTGTGTATTCCTGGTGGACCTGGAAGGCAGCTTCTCGATCATCCAGGTAGCTCCTCGTCCACCCATTGACGGCCGGTCTTCCCCCATGTTTTCCCCCCTGCCGATGAGCAGCCTGTCTTATCTTCTGAACATGGGGGGCGCTGTCGAACGTACAGCCCTGCGCGAAGCGTTGAAAGACGTCGAGCTTTCACCCCAGGAGCTCGAGCTGCTCAATAGCGAGCAAGTGTACCTGTGGGTGCCAGTGATCGGGCATGGCAAGGTGCTTGGCTTGCTTGCCCTGGGACCCAAGTTCGGGGGCGATGTCTTCAGCGGCGAGGACATGGACATCCTGCGCGTGGTTGCCCGTCAGTTGGGACCGCTGATCGAAAATATTCACCTCGTCACGCGCTTGCGCCGCCACGCGGCAGATCTGGAGCTTGCCGTGGCAGAGCGTACGGAAGAGCTAGCAGCCGCCAAGAAACGTGTAGAAGCCATCCTCTCCAGCGTTGGCGAAGGCGTGGTGGTGATCGACCTGGATAAGCAAAATCGCAAATGTCAATGCGGCTTACGAGGACCAGTCTGGCTACTTCGAAGATGAGCTGATCGGGCAGGAGCTTTGGCAGTTTTATCGCGGCGACGATGTCAAAGAAGAGATCGAAGCAATGCAGGATACGCTGCAGCACCAGCGCATCTGGAACGGCGAGCTGGTAGGACAGCGAAAATACGGCAGTGAATATGATGTCCAGCTCACTTTTGCCCCTCTGCGCGATGAGCGCAACGAAATTATCGGCTATGTCGGCAGTCAGCGCGACGTGACCCAGCAAAAAGAGCTCGACCGCTTGAAGGACCTCTTCGTCTCGGATGTCTCCCATGAGCTGCGCACACCAACCACCAATATCAGTCTTTACCTCGAGCTGATGGAGACTGCCACGCCAGGCAAGCAGCTGGAATATCTCGCCGTGCTCAAAGAACAAACCCGTTTGTTGATGAAGCTGGTCGAAGATATTCTCGATCTCTCCCGCCTGGCGATCGGCAAGACCCGCAAGATCGAATTTACCGATGTCGAGCTGAACAACCTGGTGGAGCAGGTTGTCACCGCTCACCGTCCCCTTGCCGAAGCCTCCGGGCTAACACTGATGTTCGAACCTGCGCTGGAGCTGCCCCCCGTTTGGGGAGAGTCCGAACCAGTTGGCCCGGGTGATCAATAATCTGGTCAGCAATGCCATCCATTACACCATCCATGGAGGGGTATACGTCAACACGTATTTGGATCGTGGCGATGTCTGCTTGGACGTGAAAGATACCGGCATCGGCATCAACCACGATGACCAGGGGCATATCTTTGAGCGTTTTTACCGCGGGCAGCAGGTGCGCCAGACCAAGATCCACGGCACAGGTCTGGGTCTGGCGATCGTCAAGGAAATCATCGACCTCCACGAGAGTGAGATATACGTCCAGAGCGAGGTCGGCAAAGGCTCAACCTTCACAATCCGATTCCCAATTCAGGTAAAGGTCCCATGGCAGGAGAGATTATACTGATCGTCGAAGACAATGATGTGCTACGCCAGGGGTTACAGGCGCTACTGGAGGCAGAAGGTTTTTCTGTTAATACCGCAATTCACGGGCTGGATGGGCTGGAAAAGGTAAAATCCTGCCCACCGGATCTGATCCTGGCTGACATCTCCATGCCTGAAATGGATGGCTATGCTTTCTTCGAGGCTGTGCGGGCTCGCCCCGAGTGGGTCTCGATCCCCTTCATCTTTCTAACCGCGCGGCGTGGGCGTGAAGATGTGTTTGCAGGCAAAAAATTGGGCGCCGAAGACTACCTGATCAAGCCGGTGACACGCCAGGAGCTGGTAACCACCATCCGCTCGCGCATGGCGCGCAGCCACCAGCTCTTGCTTGCCCAGCTCCAGCAGGCGTACGAATCCAGCCTGATCATGCTCGCCAACGCCATTGAGCTGCGCGACCAATACACGGGCGGGCACGTCGAGCGCGTCCGCGACTATGCCGCTGCCATTGCCGAGCAAATGGGCTGGACGACCACCCGCATCAATCACCTGAATTACGGCAGTATTTTGCACGATATCGGCAAGATCCACATCCTGGAAAACGTCTTGAGCAAACCCGGTCCCCTGAACGAAGACGAATGGGAGGAGATGCGCCAGCATCCGATGATCGGCGTGGAGATGATCAAGAACATCCCCTTCCTGGCCCCGGCGATGGACGTGGTGCGCTCGCACCACGAGCGCTGGGATGGCAAAGGTTACCCGGAAAGGCTGGCGGGAGAGACCATCCCCCTCTCAGCCCGCATTGTGGCGGTTGCCGACGCGCTGGATGCGATGACCACCTCCCGCTATTACCGCCCGCGACTTACGCCAGATGAGGCTTTTGACGAGGTGCAGAAATGCAAAGGCAGCCAGTTTGATCCGGCGGTGGTGAGAGCCTTTGAGTATGCCTGGGATCAGATCAGGTCGAAACTGGTGAAATAGGCGCTAATCCACCGAAACGCTGGGCTCATCAATCTGGATGCTGGTTAAATCTTTAAAGAAGTGATCCCGGTCTTCTTGCTCCTGGATCGCTTCGCCCGCTTTCCGCGCAAGCCTCAGGTAGTGGATGCATTCGATGATCTTATTCTGCAAGGAATTCACCCTGGCTAGCGCTTCGTAAGCGTAGGCAAGGTCGAAATCACCGATCTGATTCTCTTGGCAAATTTGCAGGCTGCGCAAAGCATGATAATGCGCCGGCTCTAGTCTGTTGAGGAGAGTATAGACGCGTGCGATCTGCCATTCTCCGCGCGCCAGGTTTACCGGCTCGCCAACTTTCCCCCAGTGGTAGCGCGAGGCATGCGCGCTGTGGACCATCTCATCGTCTTCCTCTTTCGTACGCGCCGGTTTTTCCATTAAATCCCACGTGGCGTTGAACAGGTCAACCGCAAACCGTTTGTGGAGCTTCTCATCGTCTGTCATTTCGCTGTTCATACATGCCTCCATCACTGGATCAGGGTGAATCTTGCTGCGCCCGCAATCAGCGGGTGTGTGTCCACACCCGCTGATGATTATAATGAATATCAGACAATTTAGGTGAGATTAACTTGTGGCGGCTTGCACGGCGGCGCGCATCTGCTCCATATGCGTGGCGATGTGATAGTCCGGCTCAACCGCGCCATATGCCATCTGCCAGAAGGCGGCTTTGTGCGCCAAGAAATCGGGAGGTAGAGCAGCCACCAGTGCAATCGTCTCCTGCGGTGCTATGTTTCAGCTCACCCAAAATCTCAGCCACCGTCGGATAAACCGCAACGGTGGCTGCATTGCGCGCTGAGCAGATTGCCGGCGTAATCGTCGTGCTGAGGTTGCTGGTAACCCGCCACATTGCAGATAAAATGCTGGTAATCGCGCTCCCCGTGGATCAGGTGCGCCAGGACCTCCATCACACTCCAGGCATCCTTGTCTGGCTTAAATTGCGCCTCCCGCTCGGTAACGCCCGCCAGAAAAGCCTCAAGTTCTGCAAAGCCAGCGTCGGATCTCTTTCGCAAAGCATCCGCGACACCTGCCAGGCTGGAGGGCAGCTCTGGTAATGGTCGGCGAGAGAGCACCATGCTGGTCGCCTTTTTCTCCGCCCCACGATAGAATTCAACTGCTACCTGATCGCCGGCGCGGTGCGACTGCAAGACCGTGTGCAGGCTGGCGCCGTCGGGTGTATCCATGCCGCCCATCCGGACGATCACATCACCCGTCTGCAAGCCCGCCGATTCGGCGCCCATCCCTGCCACCACAGCATCCAGGCGAATG
Source organism: uncultured Chloroflexia bacterium (assembly GCA_963702535.1). Classification (GTDB taxonomy): domain Bacteria; phylum Chloroflexota; class Anaerolineae; order Anaerolineales; family UBA4823; genus CAVPDG01. The sequence continues at coordinate 165,338 of CAVPDG010000025.1, forward strand.
CCCTTGCTCACCGGCACACCCATCTGCCTGGCGATCTCAGCATCGAAATCGCTGACCCCGATGCCCATCATCGGGCGGCGGGTCAGGCGTAGATCTTCGCCGGTTTCCAGCACCGCAGCAAGGTTCTCCAGGCTCTTCTCCCATTCCTTCTGAAATTCCCCGGCAACCTCCCCCCATGCTTTGCCCACCCCGATATGCGAGTGCTCCAGCGTCAGCAATGAACCGCCCTTCTGAGCCTTGATCCTGACCCTCACCCGTGTCTCACGCGGCTCACCACGACCAAACCAGGTGAAGGCAACCTCTTTATATTCTTTCAAAGTCAGGTAGTATCCACTGGTATAGTAGCCGTCATCCCATGCCATGTAAATGCGCCCGCCGCTGTTGGGACTGACCGTAGCGATATCACAAAACCATTCTCGCAAGACTGTGGCGTTGGTAAACGCCCGGTAGATCTGCTGCACATCAGCCTTTATCTCTCTTTGCAGCAAAACATTCTTGTATCTGGCAGCCATTGGTTCCTCCTCAGGATAATTTTGAGATGCCCAGCGGGAAATCCCAAGCGCATACTCCCCGCGATTTCTCACAATAGAAATACTTAACTGGCAGGCAGGCAGGTTCATAACAATATTATCGGGATTTATTCTCGTAGATCAGTATATAATATTCCCGTAGCAGGTTGCAGGCGGGCATCCAGTTTTGTTCTGGCAGAACATTGCACAACCTTCAGGCGTAATCAATGCCATTCAGCCCTCCATCTCAATATCAGTTAGCTTGTTGCATGCTCACCCCTCGCAGCATGATACCCTTGCCAATCGACTCCCCGGCATGGGCAAGCCGCACTCGCCTTTGAGGAACTCAACATGGACGGACAAACATCTTGTAAACTGGTCGTCAAGCAAGGAGCCCAGCCCGGGCAGGAGTACGCATTAAGCCAGGCCGAGGCGACCATCGGGCGTGACCCCGCCTGCGATGTCGCCATCTCCCAGACCTCTGTCTCCCGCCGCCACGCCCGGCTGAGCCGGAAGGGGGATCGCTACACCATCGAAGACCTCGGCAGCAGCAATGGCACTACCCTGAATGGGAAACCTGTGACGGGGGCGATGCCGCTCAACACGGGCGATCAGATCGGTCTGGGTCTGGAGGTGATCCTCGTCTTCGAAGATCCATCCCAGAAAGTCTCGCCAACCCGCCTTTCGCAAGCCACCATAGCCGAAATCCAGCAGACGATACTCGAGCAAGATCATCCATCCCCTGCAGTTCCTGCCGCGCCGGAGCTGGTGGTGGTTGTCTCTGGCGCCGCGCCGCAAACCTACCGGCTCACCAAGGACCGGGTCAGCATCGGGCGCTTGGAGGATAACGATATCGTTATCCCTTCCAAAATCGTCTCCCGCCGCCACGCCAGCCTGGAGCGCGTGGGGGATAGCTACCAGATCAACATCCATCCCGACGCGACCAACCGCCTGCTCTTCCAGGGCAAGCCGGTCACTGAAAGGCACCGCCTGCACGATGGCGATGAGATCAGCGTAGAAAGCTCCGTCCCCGACCTCTCGGTTAAGCTCTACTACCGCTCTGGCATCCCGAGTTCCCGCCGCTGTCGCCCCACCGCGCCCGGTTGAACTTAAAGCCCAGCCCTCCGACAAGACCATGCTCGACGCCGATTTCAACCTGGAGGAGCTCAGCACGCCTCCCGAACTGGTCATTACGGTTGCCGGATCCCCCCCACAGACCTTCACCCTCATCCGCGATAAACTGACCCTGGGGCGCGCCGAAGACAACGACATCGTCATCCCCTCCCGCATTGTCTCCCGCCACCACGCCCGCCTGGAACGCGTGCCTGGGGGTTACCAGCTCGTCGTCCTGCCTGAAGCCATCAATTCCTTGGTTGTCATGGGGCGTCCCGTTGCCGATCGCCACGAGCTGCACCACGGCGATATCCTGCGTATCGATAGCGCCGCACCGGGCATGATGGTCAGCCTGACGTACCAATCCCCGTCTGAGGCGAAAGCCAGGCGCGAATCGCAAACGATTGCCTTCGGTGAGAAGAATTTGTTGACCATCGGTCGCGATGAGAGCAACGACATCAAGCTGGTTTTCCCCACCGTCTCACGCTTTCACGCCCAGGTTGAAAGGGTCGGGCGGCGCTACCGGGTGCGTGACCTGCACAGCGCTAACGGCACCTTCGTCAACGATGAGCGCATCCACGCCGATACCTGGCTGGAGTCGAAAGATACCATCCGCATCGGTCCCTACCGCTTTGAAGTCGGTGAAGACCAGTTCGTCCAGTACGACGAATCCACCGGCTTGCGCGTGGAAACGCTGGGGGTGAATAAATGGGTGCGCAAGAACCTGAATATCCTGCAGAATATCTCGCTGGTCTTCGAGCCGCGCGAGTTTATTGTCGTCGTCGGGCAGAGCGGCGGCGGTAAGTCCACCCTGGTAGACGCCATCGCCGGTTATCGCCCGGCAACCCACGGCAAGGTGGTTGTGAATGGCGTGGATGTGTACAAGAATTTCGACGCCATCCGCAACGAGATTGGCTTCGTGCCCCAGCGCGACATTATCCACATGGAGCTCACCGTTTACCAGGCGCTCGATTATGCCGCCCGCCTGCGCATGCCGCGCGATACATCCAAAGACGAGCGCCACCTGCGCATCATGGAGACCCTTCAAGAACTGGACCTGCTCAACCGGAAAGATGTCCAAATCAGCCGACTCAGCGGCGGGCAGCAAAAACGCGTCTCCATCGGTGTTGAGCTGCTCACCCGCCCCGGATTGTTCTTCCTGGATGAGCCCACATCCGGTCTCGACCCAGGCACCGAGACCCTCTTCATGCACCTCATGCGCCGCATGGCAGACCAGGGTCGCACCATTGTCATGGTGACCCACGCCACCAAGAATGTCATGCTAGCTGATAAAGTGGTCTTCCTCGCCCGGGGTGGTTACCTGGCTTGGTTTGGACCGCCCAACGAGGCGCTGGAGTATTTTGACCAGTATCGCACGGAGCGTGAGCGCTTGACCCAGGATATGGAGTTCGACCAGATCTACGCCATCCTGGACAACCCCGAAAAAGGCAGCGCCCAGGATTGGGCAAAGCGCTTCCAGGAGCACCCCGCCTACCAGAGTTATATCACCACGCCATTACAGCAGCGAGGGTCAGCGCTGCCCCTCGCTCCAGCCGGCGAGGCTGCCAGGAAGCCCGCCAAGCGGCGCAGCACGCGCGTGTCTTCCCTGAGGCAGTTCATTGTGCTCTCGGGTCGCAACATCAAGATCCTCACCCGCGATCGTTCGAGCCTCATCTTGATGCTGCTGGCTGCCCCGCTCGTAGCCATGTTGGATTTTGTCATCGCCCCCTTGATGGGCAGGGCTCCCTTTGATTACTTGGATGGCGACGCCAGTAATGCCTCCATCACTTTGTTCCTTTTAACCATTTACGCCCTCTTAGTGGGCGGGTTATCCCAGATGCGCGAGATCGTCAAGGAATTGGATATCTATAAAAGGGAGCGGCTCGTCAACCTGCGTATCTTCCCTTATGTGACCTCGAAAATATGGGTGGCTGCTCTGCTGGCTTTTTATCATGCCGCGGCGTATACCATCATCCACTACCTGGCGTTTAAGATGCCCGGCGGCGTCGCCGAATTTGTATTGATCTACTTCACGCTGGTACTGGCAGTGATGGCGGGCATGGTTGGCGGCATCCTGGCGTCAGCCCTGGCGCCGAACGCCAGCTCGGCGCCGATGATCATGATCCTGCTCATCGTCCCGCTGATCGTGTTGAGCGGCGCTCTGGCGCCCGTGCCCAGCAATGTCAGCGCCATCGCCTCCACGCGCTGGGCTTTCGAAGGGCTGATCGGTATCACCGGTATGGGCTCGGATGTTGAAGCCGACCCGTGTTGGCAATTCCCGGAACAAGTGCGTGAAGAGATGACCCTCGAGCAAGCGGCGGCAGCCAACTGCCGCTGCATGGGTGTGGCAGTCTTCGATCCAACCTCCTGTAACTTCCCGGGCATCGGGCAGTATTACGTCCCAGAGATCAGCCAACCCGCCCCTACCGAGCCATCCCCCCTGCCAGACGCGCCTACCGAGCCGGAGATCCCACCCAGACCAGAGGCGCCTGCCGATAACACAGATCAGATCCAGGTGGCTCAATTCCTCAACGAGCTAGAAGACTATATGGATGAGGTTGAGCAGATCCAGACCGGCTATAAAAACGACATGACCTTGTATCAGGCGCAAGCAGATATCTACCAGGAAGAGATGCTTGGATACCAGAAAGAGCTGGCTAAGTATGAGCTAGCGCGTAACTCAGCCGTTCAGGCAGCGCAAGGCATGATTGAAAGCATGAAAGAGCAGTATGGCTGGGGATGGGTGAACAAGCACGATCCTGCTGTCTACCGTACCTGGCTGACGCGGGCATGGGTAGCCCAGGTCATCATCATGTTCGTTTACTTCATCTTCATCCTCCTGCTCATTAAGCGCAAGGATGTCAAATGAGCCCTTACAGGGTTACGAGGTGTGCTATGTCGATCGTTCCACAGCTCAGAATCCGGATTTTATTCATCACCGCCGCATTGGTCCTGCTCGCCCTGGCGTGCAATCTCCCCGGTCAGGGCGCGCAGCCGACAGCCACCCAGGACAACCTGGCGCTATCAATTGCCAGCACGCAGACCGCAGAAGCGGCGGATGAATCCAGCATCAACGACCTCGCCACCGCCCAGGCAGCTGCCACTCAGACCAGCCAGGTCATCGGCGCCACGCAGGCGGTCGCCGTCTCTACCAAAGACACCGGGCAGCGCGCCACAACCACCGCCGAAGCGCCCGTGCGCGCCGCCATTCCCTTCTACAACCTGGATCCCAATCAAGGCAGCGTCGGGTGGGTTCACCCGCCGGTCAAGATCGAGCTGGAAGGCAAGAACCAGTACGGCTACGCCAACGATTTCATGCAAACCATTGTGGAAGACTTTGCCGTATCTGCAGACGTAACCTGGAATACCCAGTACGGCGCTTCCGGCTGTGGCTTTATGTTCCGCTCCGATGGCGATAAGACCAAGCCCAACCAGTACATGCTTATCGCCTCCCGCCTGGGGAACGGGCACGTGATCTTCAGCGCCCTGGCGGATGGTGAGATGGCAAATGTGCATGATTTCTACCCCAGGGATGCCGACAAAAGCTTCAGCGCCGAGAACGGCTCTACCAACCGCATCACCGTCGTGGGTAAGGGCAATATCTTCGAGATCTACACAAATGGCGTAAAGATCGGTGAGGTGGATACCACCCAACCACCCTCGCAGCCAAAGCTGCCCTCCAAGCCCGCCAAGCCCACCGATCAAAACAACTCAAGCGAGATGGCAAAATATCAGAAGCAGCTTGAAGAATACCAGGACATGGTCTCGCAGGTGCAGTCTAATTTTGGCAAGGCGCTGAACAATTACAAGAAGACCAACGCGGTATTCGATAAAGGCTTCCTTGCCATGATTGGGGTCAGCGAATCGGGGAAGACGCTTTGCCAGTTTGATAACGCCTGGTTATGGCTCATTAATAAGTAGCGAGCGCAACCCTCCAATCACAGGCGCGCTGCGGGCGCATTCCGCAGCGCGCTTACCTTTTCGGCTTTCCCTTAACGCAACCGTTAAAGCCCAAAAAGGCATGGACAAAATCCATATCCTATGCTATAAATAGAACAAATGTTCGCATCAGTCACCCTGTGGGTGCTGGCGAGAATAATCCATGCAACAAGCAGGCAATATCCATCCCGATTACGAGCAAGCCGAAGGACCCCGCGTCGATATCGTCGCTCTGGCTGCCTTGATCTTCGCCCTATTTCTGCTATCAAACCTGGTGTTCAAGCGCGCCAGCTCTCCTGCACAGGTCGAAAAGCCCTCCACGCCGGAAGTAGCCCCGGTTACCGATCCGGCTGCGATCGCTGCCCCATATAACCACTACACCATTACCCAGGGTGTCCACGGCGCATCGTATGGGCAGATGGCAATCGACATCGCCGCCGGCAAAGGCAAAACGATCAAATCACCCATCAACGGCGAGATCACCCGCCTGTTCACCGATCGTTATGGCAATCCGACGCTGGTGATCGAGAACAAGTTCTACAAGATCACCCTGATGCATGGCATCTACACCGTCGCCGTCGGCGAGCGGGTTAAAATCGGTCAACCGATTGGCAAAGAGAGCAACAAGGGCTATACCACGGATATGCAAGGCAACCTGTGCACAGGGCGCAATTGTGGTTACCATACCCACCTCAACATCTTCGACAAGCGCCTGTCAAGAAATGTTGACCCCCTGAAACTGCTTGAGAAATAAATAAAAGCGCTGGGTAAGTGACCCAGCGCTCTCCATATCAGCATCGAAAACAACAGCCATCAATTGGGGCTGAATGTGCGCACCAATGTATCTCCCGCGGCTAGCGTTGTGAGTGCAATCCCCCGCACTAATGTCCTGGCTTCTTGCTGGGCTTTGCTGAGATAACCGCTCGTCTGGTGAGCTGCTTTGCAGGTGGTGTTGGCAGCATCTTGCAAAGTATAGCCTGCCTTGATTTGCGTGCGGATGTGCATAGCCGGAGCTCCTTTCACCCGGGTTGGGATCTTTCATCCATTCGTCGCAATATTATCATGCCAGGTGTACTTCTATCAAGAGTGATTTGACAGCCATTCCGCTTCCCTGGCTATAAGACATTTGACTGATTTTCAATCATTTGAGCCTCCGAAAAAGCATACCCCGTGATTTTCTTTTATAATACATCCAAATGCCCGGTCAACGTGTGCGAGGTAGTGCCCATAAACTCATGATCTACCTCTCCTCTTATACCCGGTCAAAAGCTCAGGAATGGATAGGCCTGGATTCCCATGTTAGACCAGCTACTTAATTTCATCTCAATAACCGCCTGGATCCTGTTCGCCGTCTTTGTCTTTTTCACCGTTATCCGGGCTTTCCAGTATGGCGGACTGAGCGAAGGTGTGCGCTCCCTGGGGCGCCCCTGGATCATCATCAGCCTGCTCCTGGTTGTCAGCATCTCCTTGCTCAGCGCCAGCCTGGTTTTCATCGAACCGCAGGAGACCGGTGTGGTCATTTCGCTGGTCAGCCCGGATGGTTACCGCCAGCAACCGCTGCGCTCAGGGTTGCACTGGATCGTCCCGCTTGCAGAGCGAGTCGAGCAATACCCCATTTTCTGGCAAAACTTCACCATGTCTTCCGATCCGCTGGAAGGCAGCAAAGTCGGCAATGATTTCATCGCTGCCAGAACCTCGGATGGACAATCTGTTTATGTCGACAGCTCCATCATTTACCGCATTGATCCAAACGAAGTCATCCGCGTCCACATCGACCTGCAGAACCGCTATGTAGATGATTTCATCCGCCCCCTTCTGCGCGGGGCGATTCGTACAGAAGTCTCCCAGTTCACTGCTGAAGAAGTGAACAGCTCCAAGCGCAAAGACCTGGAGAAGTCGCTGGAAGAGCAGATCCGCCAGGCATTGAGCGATAAGGGCTTTATCCTGGATCGCTTCCTGTTGCGCAACATCGCCTTTTCCAGCCAGTACGCCTCGGCGATCGAGCAGAAGCAGATCGCCGAACAGGAAAGGATCCAGAAAGAATACCAGGCTGAGCAAATGCGCAAGCTGGCAGAGGGCGAGCGGGATAAGACCAGGATCGAAGCGCAGGGTAAAGCCGATGCCGCCGTATTGGAAGGCGAAGCTGCCGCCAAGGTGATCTTGCTCAAAGCCCAGGCTCAGGCGGATGCCTTGCGCCTGATCAATGAGATCCTGCAGAAGAACCAAAACCTGATCACGTACGAATACGTCCAGAAGATCGCTCCCGGGGTGAAGGTCATGCTGCTGCCCAACGATAAGCCTTTCATCCTCAACATACCAGACATGGGTTTCAACCAGGAGCTTACAGCAGGCTCTGCGATCTCGCCCACGGTAACGCTGCCAGGCAGCTCATCGTTCCTGGGCACGCAGACGCCACAGCCCACGCCAACGCTCACCCCTACCCCGGGTCGTTGATCGCGGTGCAGCCTCTGTCGGGGCAGGGAAAATTCGAAAACCAGGCTATGTTATAATGGCGAGCAAAATAATCCGAAAGCATTCAACACAACGCCGGATCTGGCATCAGCAGAACCCGGCGACACCCACAGGAGGTCACAATGGAGCTTTTGATCCTCGCCCTGGTTGCTCTTGGAATAGGCTACTTCATCGGGACTCGCCGAAAACCGAAGGCATAAGCACCCCGGCACCAAACCATAAAGGAGCAAAAACATGGAGTTAATCCTCATTTTGATCCTGGCTGGCGGCATTGGCTATCTATTTGCCCGCAGCAAATACAGGAAAAATGTCGACGCCGCTGTAGATACGGTAGCCACATCATCAAAAAGCTATACCAACAAGGCAACCGGTTGGTGGCGCCGGCGCTTCGGCAAGAAAAATGACCCGTTCCGCGCCTGGGCAACCGGACCTGGCGCCCCGTACTTTGATGACGCCTTCAAAACCTGGCTTGCCGGACTGAGCGAAGAAGAAGCCAAGGCGTTCTCCAAGTCGCTGGAAGGCTACAGCAACGGGCTGGGTTTCGATCTGAGTAAAGTTGAGAAGGGCGAGCTGGATAAGCAGCCTGCCTTGATGCAGGTCTTCGTCGAAGCCGTCGTCGTGTACAGCGGCGCTTATCGCAAAGCGCGCCAGGCGCACCAGGATGTCGCCACTAACAGCGGCGAGAAAAGCGAAGAACCGGCAACAGAAGAGAAGAAAGCCGCGGAAAAGAGCGTCAGCCGCCGTAAAAGCGATGGCGCCGAAGCCGCTCCGGCGGACTGATTACACACAACGAATAACAACTAAACGGGGAGCAAGCCAGCGCAAAACGCCGGGCTGCTCCCCGTTTGTTGTTCCTTGGATCCAATCATGACCAGCGCAAGACGTACTGGACGAGCGCCTCATACTGCCTGGCAGCCCGGCTCTCTACATCCAGCTCGAAGATCGTCTTGCCCTCCACGGGACACTCGCGCAAGACCGTGGCACGATGAATGGGCTCCAGCAGCAATCCCGCGAAGCGATCTCTGAGATCTCTCAGTGTGGCGCGGCTCTCGCGCGTCACGTCATCGTAAAATGTGGGCAAAATCCCCAATATCTTGCCTTTCCAGTTGAAATCCGTGCGCAGCGAATTGAGCGTGGCAGTAATATTGAATACGCCATCCGATGCCAGGTAATCCACCGCGCAGGGGATCAGCACGCCATCCGCAGCCCACAACGCCTGCACCTGCAGCTCGCCCACGCTGGGCGAAGTGTCCATAATCACGTAATCAAATTGTTCCCGCTGGGCGGCTGGAATCAAACGGTCATGCGTAAAGGTAATCGGCGAGCGCTGGATGCTCAACACCATCTGCGCTGTGGCGGTTTTCTTATCCCCCAGGATAACGAAAAGGTCGTCGCGGTCGGTGGAGCGCATCACCTGGCTGGCAGGCTGATCCGACACCAGCAGGTTGAACGGTCCGGATTCCTGCCTCAAGCCCAGGATCGAGGCGCACTGCCCTTGCGGGTCCAGGTCCACCAGCAGCACCCGCTTTCCTGCCAGCACCAGTCCATGCGCCAGGCTGACAGCGGTGGTGGTCTTGCCGACGCCGCCCTTCTGATTTGCGACAGTGATGGTAGTTGTCATGCCTGCCTCTAGCTATTTTTCCGCGGCGGGATTGGATGTTGGCTTGGCGGGTGGGGTGTAATCCAGCGGCCAGATGGTGAAGGCGTTATACGTTGCCCCGGTCAGGTTCGCCTGCAAGGTATAGGAAAGATCGTCCAGCTTGACCTCGTCGACCAGGATGGCTTTGGAGAGATCGGTGCTTCCCAGGTCGGCGCCGCTCAAGTCGACCCCCGCCAGGTACGCCGCTCCTAGCGTACCGCGCATGGTAACGCCGCTCATGTTTGCCGCGGAAATATAAGAAACCGCGTTCTGCCACTGCCCGCTGTTGTAGAAACTGCGCCCCACATCTGAGGTCACATTGATCGTTGCCGGGCTGAGCACATTGCCGGAAGCGATCAAGAAATACCCGCTCGGGCAGTCCTGCGTGTAGAGAAATGTGACCAGCTCTGCATACGCCAGGTCCGGTGGGAAGTCAATCGGAGTGGCGGAAGTAAACTGCGTTTGGTCAAAGGTAGCCACAGACAGGGAAGCATCGCTGAGGTCGGCGCCGATCAGGTTAGCCCGGCTTAGATCGGCGTTGGAAAGCTTGGTATTCTGCAGGTTAGACGCCCTCAGGTCTGCGCCTGAAAGGTCCGCCTGGCTGAAATCGCTTTGGCGCAGGTCTGCAAAGCGGAAATTGGCATTATTCAGATTAGCGCGCTGCAGGTTCACCCCCACCATCCGGGCGCCCTGGAAGTTCGCCCCTTCCAGGTTAGCGCCCGCCAGGCTGGGCTGCAAAGTGATGCTTTGCCCATCCAGGACCACGGTATCCACAAACGTCACCGGTCCGCTGGGACCGCGGGTAAATTCGGCGCTGGAGAGGTCCGTCCCCGAGAGCGTTGATCCCGCCAGGTAGCTGCTTCCCAGCTGCGCCTGGTGCAGGTCCGCCCCATCCAGCCGGCTTGGGAAATATACCCCGCTGACCGAGAAAATGTCGAGCCTGGTCTCCACCAGGGAGGCCTCCCGCATATCCGCGCCGGATAGCCTGGCGCCGTAGAAATGCGCCCCATCCAGCTTTGCACCCGGCAGGCTGGCGCCGCCCGCATTAGTCAGCGTGAAATTGGCTCCGGAGAGGTCCGCCGCGGGCATCAGCGCCCCGGCGATCACAGCGTCTTTGAAAGTAGCGCCTGCCAGGTTGGCATTGCTGAGGTCTGCCCCCACCAGGTTGGCGCGGTCCAGGGTGGCGCCGAGCAGGTTAGCCTGGTGCAAGACAGCCCCTTGCAAGCTGGCGCCTGTGAAATTGGCGCCGTCCAGCAGCGCCTCGGATAGGTCTGCTCCGTTCAGGTTTGCCTGTGAAAATCGGGCGCCTTTCAACGCCGCCCCGGAGAGGTCAGCGCCGATCAGGGAAGCTTTATCGAGGACCACCGCAGTGAGCGTTATGTTGCGGGTGAAATCTACTGCGGTCAAGCGGGCGTTGGTCAGATCGGCGCCGTTGAGATTCGTCCTGTCCAGTACCGCCGTGCTCATAATGGTATTCACCATCTTGGCGCCCAGCAGGGATGCCCCGGTGAAATCAGCCCCGATTAAGGATGCCCCCGATAGGTTTGCGCCGCTCAAATCGGCGCCTGAGAAATTGGCATAATTCAGGTATGCCCCGCTGAAATCCACCCCGTTCAGTGTAGCGCCGTTGAAATTTGTGCCATTTAACGACTGGTTGCGGAACTGCCTGCCGGTAAGATTGTCGCCGGAGCATGCCGGTGGGCAGCGCACCGCCCGCGAGACAGCCCTGATCCCAAAGAATAAAAGCACCACTAGCCCGATGATCAGGAGCGTGCGCAGCGCCTCGCCAGAGTTGTTTTTTTGAGCCTGATCCCGCGCCATAACCTTCTTACTCCTGGAAAATTGCGGAGCTGGGGATCACGAAACCCGTCGGCCAGACTGTAGACTTGTTGTACAGAACGCCCTGCAACTGGGTATCCTTCAACAATGGCTTTATCCGGCTTTCCGGAAGCTCGCGGATCACCGGATCGTAGATCAGCCTGGCAAGGTCAGTCTGCGCCAGCGCCCGGCGCAGCTCAGGACCGGTCAGGTTATCATACGAAAAATCCGGCGCCGACTGCGGAGGCACCGGCAGGATGAGCACTGCGCCGGTCAGGTCTGCGCCGCGCAGGTCGGCGCCGCTCAGGTTCGCTCCGATCAACAGCACGCCGTGCAGCTTTGCGCCCGCCAGGTTTGCCCCGGTCAGGTCGGCGCCAAATAAAGTGCTGCCGGAGAGGTTAGCCTGGCTCAGGTCACTGCCGACCAGCGTCCCGAGATTGAGCCAGGCGCCGGAGAGGTTTGCCTCCCTCAGGTTTGCCCCGCTAAATTCGGCGTAGTTGGCTGAAGCGCCGCTCAAGTTGGTGGTGCTCATACTGGCGCCACTTAAATTTGCCCGGTCCAGGTCAACGCCGCTCAGGTTCAGCCCGCTCAAGTTGCCCCCGATCAGATCGGCGCTGTTCAAAGTCACACCCAGCATTGAAGCCGTGGTAAGGTCGACGCGTTCCAGGGAAGCCGCGCGCAGGTTTGCGCCGCGCAGATCTGCTTCGCCCACATTCGCGTTCCGCAGGATGGCATTTTCCAAGTTTGCGCCTAATAAGCGCGCCTTCTGTAAGATTCGCGCTCTCCAGGTCGGTCTGTACCAGGCGCGCTCCGCTCAAGTCCGCTTCTTGCAGGATCGCCCGCACCAGCACCGCTTTGTTAAGGTTGGCATCGATGAATTGCGCTGAGCTTAAATCTACGCCTTCGAGGTTCTTGCCGCTCAGGTTCTCCCCAACACACAGCGGCGGGCAGCCGCGCGGCAAGGCGGAGCCGCAGCCTGTCAAAACTACCGCTGCCAGAACGAGAAAGACCAGCGCCCGCTGAAGGTACATACGCTAATTGGAGTTAAGTGAAGGGAGATGAACCAGGGAATTGAGCTTTTCCTGCCGCTGCTCGCACCCGCATGGCTTGCCCGTTGTGCGTTCATAGGTCTTTGCCAGGCGATCCATACCCGTCAGATGAGCGAGATCGGCGACATAATCTCCCAAACCCGCCCCGGCTCGAATTCCTGTTTGCACATTCATGGCGATCATTTCTCCTTGCGTATTATATCAGCCGCCGCCTGCCCCGCATCTCTGCCTCGGCGGCAGATCGCCCCCCGTCACGGGTGAGCGATCACCAACAGCGTCGGCGCCCTCTCCAACACGCAGCGCAGGGCACGCGCCAGGTTTTCCGGATCGAGCGCTCCAAAAGATTCATCCAGGATGATCAAATCTGCCTTCTGCAGCAGGGTGCGGGCAATGAACAGCCGGCTGCGCTCCCCATGCGAGAGCTGCCAGCCGCTCTCTCCCAGCATCTGCTGAAAACCGGAGGGCATGCGCTCCAGCAGCTCCCCCAAACCCAGCTCCCGGCAAATCTCCTCCGCCTCCTGCAAATCCTCCGGTTGGGCAGGCCAGCGGCGACCCATCAACAGGTTGAAGGCGAATGTTTCGGAAAAGACGTGGTTCTCCTGGAATTGGGGCGCCATAACCGTATGCCGCCGCCACTCCTCCGCTCCCAGTATCTGCCGGTCGTAGCCCCACAGCAACAGCGAGCCGGATTCCGGGGTGCGCAGACCGGTCAGGATGGCGCCCAGCGTGGACTTCCCGCCTCCCGATGGTCCCTCCAGCAGCACCCGGTCGCCCTGGTTGATCTGCAGCGAGACCTCCTGGATCACTGGTCTGCCAAACGGGTGGTAGCGGAACACCAGGTCGCGCGCCTGCACCAGTGGCTGGCTTGCCTGCGCCGGATCACCCGCAGCGTTTACGGCTTGCGTGGGCGTCTGGCTCAGTGCGACGAAATCCAGCGGCTGGATCTGCCTCTGGCGGGCAGCCGCATCGAAGAGCGGTCCCACCTGCCCCCAGGCGATGAACAAGCTCACCAGGCTTTGCGACCCGGAGACCAGCTTACCAAGACCCTGCGCGGCAAAGAGTACGCCGCCCATGCTCACTGCCAGCGCTGCCGGCGTGGCAGACCCCATTACAAATGGATAGGCTATCCCCAGCAAGCCCACCAGCGTCCATCCCCGCGTCACCAGCGAATTGAGCTGGCTTCCCACCTGGTCTACCAACTCGGATAGCTTGAAATAGCGGTCAAGCGCCTGGTCTTCGCCCGTGTGCCACTGCCCTGGATCTTCTTGCACCAGGCGTGTGCGGTGACCAACCATACCCTCTACCAGGTCGTTGGTCATCCCCCGGTAGCACTCCGCCCATTCGCGGCTGACCTGGTAATAGCGCCAAAGAAAGAACAGTGCAAGTAGCACCCACAACACCAGCAGCGCGACCTGTGCCGCGCCGCCTGCCCCGCGTGCCAGGATGAACCCCGCCAGGAAGAGCTCAATAAACGCCAGGATTGCGGTGAAGCCGCCGCCCAGGGCGAGCATCTCCACCGCTTCGGATTCCATCACCCGCCCCAGGAACTGTCCCATTCCCTGATGGCGGATTTCTTCCGGATCCAGCTTCAACGCGCCTGACATCAAGCGCTGCTTGAAGATCGCGCCGGCGTTCATCGATAGCTCGTTTTGAGCGTCTCCCACGATCATTTGCAGCGGGATGGTCGCGAAGAGCAGGATCGCCCAGGCAAACAGCCAGGGAAGATCATAATTCCCGCTGAACACCCCCCTGCCGATCACCACCCAGGATAAGATTGCCAGCACCTGCTGCAATGCGTACATCAACAGCAGCACCCAGGCTGGGCGATAGACGTTCCCGCGGCTGAATTGCTTTGAGAGCCCGCTTCCTGGCGGCAGGCGTAAGAGCCAGCCAGCTTCCAGGCGCAGCGCTCCAAGCTGCTCGTTGAGAAGCGCCTGGCGCGCGCGTGCTCTCCGCCCAGGAGGAATCTCCGCCTCATCTAATAATCGGTCTACTTGTGGGATCAACGGCGCTTCATAAGACTGGCACAGCACCGCCCGCAGCGTTTCCAGGCGGATACGGCGGACCTTGAGGTCCGGTCGCAGGATCGTCGCGCTCACCCTCCCGCTCTTGATCAGGGCGATCAGGCGTGGCTGCTCCGGGCGCGGCGCGCCGGGTATGCGCAGGATCGCCGGTCCACCTGCCCGGATCAGGCGTTCTGCGTCGGCGTAGAATGTGTCCACCGCTTCCGCTTCCAGCCCCAAATGCCCCGCAGCGATATCCACCCAGCGGCTGATGGCTTCTGCCGGAGATTGTAGCACGCTGGCAGGCGGCTGTGGCAGCTTTAACGGTCGCGAAATCAAGCGCGCCTGGTATGCCAGGTTCTCTACAAGCTCTCCCAGCCTCGCATGAGGCCAGGCTATTGTGGCGAGATCAACATTCGCGAGAGCCATCCCGATTTTAGATTTTACCCCGTTTTCTTAGCGCTGCTCGTTAATAAAGAGACGCCCTTTTGTGGTCGGGCGTCTCTCCTGCTCCAGAAAGTGGACAACCTGCCCACAGCTACGCACGGGTAGCCGGTCAATTGCCCGTCATCGCCTGCCAGACCTGCCCGGATTGGTTGCTCATCGTATTCGCCCAGTTAATAACCAGGGAGTTCTGCTGCTTCGCCAGGGTGACAATACTGTTCACCACCCGCTGCACTTGTTGCGGCTCAGGGTACACACCTTGCCCTGCTTTCAAATCTGTCCTTACCTTCACTCGGTTCTCTCCGCAAATATTGGGTTTCGAGGTCACGCTGCTTCGAGCGGGTCAATCCTCACAGGCTTCAATCAGTCCGCCATCCGCCGACGTTCATCTTACCATCAGCCGCTAAGCCGGGCAAGAGCAATTTAGCGCAGCGCTCGCCAATATCAGGCTAAGACAAATGACGGTTTATTCTGCGATGTTCTTAAGGGTTGCCTGCTACGGGTGGGTTTTCCTTTATAATCTAGGAGTACCACAGTTGGAGTTGTAAGATCCCACAATCTTGAACAAAGTGCTGGAGTTCAAGTGTCCATTCAATTCTCCCGCTCGATGCGCTCACTGAGCCTGGATAGCTACCGGGCTTCCCAGATTGCCATGCTCCTGGCAACCATCCTGATGCTGGCATTGATCCTCTGGTTCTTGCTAGCAAAGGTCACCATCTACGAAAGCAGCGCTTCCGTCTCCCTCACCGAAGATGGGCGCATCATCGCTGTATTTCGACCCGAATTGATGCGGCGCATCGCGCCCGGACAGGAAGGCTACCTGCGCCTGAACACCCGTGCAGACCAACCGGTCGCATCCTATCCCGCGGTGGTTGTCTCCACCTCGCGCGAAAACAATGAAGCCGAGTTCTTTGTTTACCCGGGCGAAAACCCGCAGAATTTTCAGCCAGGAAAACTGGACGGGCGCATCGATGTTGCAGCGGAAACCATCACCCCCGCCCGGCTGGTTCTGCGCGCCACCGGTAGATACCTGGATCAGTCGCCCCTCAATACAACCACGCCCCAGGAGCAGGCTCCGTGATCTTGAAAGCCCCGCGGCCCGACCAGCGCTTCCTCGCCCAGGAGGTGGTACAGACCTCGGCGATGGACTGCGGTCCGGCCGCACTGAAATCCATCCTGGAAGGCTTCGGCATCTCTGCCAGTTACGGTCGCTTGCGCGAAGCCTGCCAGACGGACGTGGATGGCACCTCAATCGACACGCTCGAGGATCTTGCCAACCAGCTCGGTCTGCAGGCGGAGCAGGTGATGCTCCCCGCCGATCACCTGGCGCTTCCTGAGGCTGAAGCCCTGCCGGCGATTGTGGTCGTGCGCCTGCCCAACGGGCTGACCCACTTCCTGGTAGTTTGGGGCAGGGTGGGGGGGGTTCTTCAGGTTATGGATCCAGCGACCGGCAGGCGCTGGCCCTCGTGGAAATCCTTCCAAAACGAGCTGTATATCCACACTTTCCCCGTCCCGGTGCAAGCCTGGCGTGAGTGGGCTGGGTCGGAAGGCTTGCTTAAACCCTTACGGCGCAAGCTGCTGGACCTATCGCTGCCGGAAGACTCTGTCGAAGCATTGATCCAGGGCGCCATCCAGGATGAAGGCTGGCGCTCCTTAGCCGCTCTGGACGCCGCCACACGCATGGTGGAAGCGCTGGTGCGCGCCCACGCCTTTACCACCGGCAAGGAAGCCGGCAGCGTCCTGGAGCGCTTCTACCTGCAGAACCGCGCCGAAAGCCCTCCACCTGGGGACGAAGAGCTGGCGCAGCCGCGCGTTGCAGATTCCGGCTGCCTACTGGTCCGTACAGCCCATCGAGAGCATGCCGGATCACCTGCTCCTGAAAGGCGCTGTCCTGGTGCGCATCCTGGGCAAGCAACTCGCCGGCGCCGCGCCGGCTGCCGGGGAAGTCTCGGAAGCTCCCGCGGAGCCCCTATCTCCGGACCTGGAAGCTGCCCTCAAAGAGCCGGCATACCGCCCTGAGCGCGAGATCTGGAAGGCTCTTAAACAGGATGGCTGGCTGAATCCCGTGGCGGTCTCGCTGGCGCTGCTGGCAGCTACCCTCGGCGTGATGGCGCAGGCGCTCATCCTGCAGGGCATCCTGCAGATTGCGGTCAACCTCACCACCATCTCGCAGCGCATCGCCGCCATGGTCATCCTGCTGGCTTTCCTGCTGGCGCTGCTCTTGATCGAGTTCCCCATCAACACCATCATTGCCCGCATGGGTCGCCGCCTGGAAACTCGCCTGCGCGTCACGTTCTTAGAAAAGCTGCAGCGCCTGGGCGATCGTTACTTCCGCAGCCGCTTGACCTCAGATATGACCCAGCGCGCTTACGACCTCCGCCAGCTACGCAGCCTGCCCAACCTGGGTTTCAGCGTGCTGCGCACGGCTTTCCAGCTCGTCCTGACCGCCTTGGGAGTCATCTGGCTGGATCCCATCAGCGCCCCGCTGGCGATTGCCGGCACGCTCTTCTTCTTTGGTCTTTCATTTTTAACCCGTCCCATCCTCGAGGAGAGAGATCTGCGCCTGCGCACGCATATCGGCGCCTTGAGCCGCTTCTATCTCGACGCCCTGCTCGGTCTCATCCCGGTCAAGACGCACTCCGCCGAGCGCGCCATGCGCCGCCAGCACGAGGCGCAGCTCTACGAATGGGTGCGCGCCAACCGTGACTACTTCAACCTGGCTTGCCTTCGTCCAAAGCTTCGGTACGCTCCTCTACTCCATCTTTGCCGTACTTGATCGTCGTCAACTACCTGGCAAAAGGCGGGCAGCCCAATGAGATCTTGCTGCTCTTCTACTGGACCCTCAGCCTGCCCACCCTGGGTCAAACCCTGGCGAACCAGGTCCAGCAGTACCCGATGCTTCGCAACCGGGTGTTGCGCCTGTTGGAGCCGTTGGGCGCGCCCGACGAAGAAGACATCTGGCTGCAAGAAGCGCCAGCAGTCGAGAACGACGCAATCACTGCGGCAGGGGGCGCAAGTGCACAGCCGGTGAGCGTGGAGATGAGCGGCGTCTATATCCAGGCAGGCGGGCACACCATCCTCAGAGACGTCAATCTCAAGATCGAGCCCGGCGAGCACATCGCCATCGTCGGCTTGTCTGGCGCTGGAAAATCCAGCCTGGTCGGCTTGCTCCTCGGCTGGCACCGCCCGTCGCAAGGCGTCATCCAGGTGGATGGTGAGATCCTGGATGGCAAGCGTGTGGTCTCCCTGCGCCAGGAGACTGCCTGGGTGGACCCCGCCGTCCAGCTTTGGAACCGGTCTCTCTACGAGAACCTGCGCTACGGCATCGAGATCCCGGATGGCGCCCAAATGGGGGCTGCCATCCAATCAGCCAGCTTGTACGGCGTTCTGGAGCGCCTGCCGGACGGATTGAAGACCTCCCTCGGGGAAAGCGGCGGGCTGGTATCCGGCGGCGAAGGGCAGCGTGTCCGGCTGGGTCGCGCCTTTCTGCACCCCGGCACGCGCCTGGCGATCCTGGATGAGCCTTTCCGCGGCTTGGACCGCGACGCCCGCCGCAAGCTGCTGCGCGAATCTCGCCAGCATTGGAAGAATGTCACGCTGCTCTGCGTCACCCACGATGTCAGCGAGACCCTGGTCTTCCCGCGCGTGCTCGTGATCGAAGACGGGCAGATTATCGAAGATGGGCAACCGGCTGCGCTGGCTGACCAGCCCGGCTTCCCGCTACCACTCTCTGCTCCAGGCGGAGCAGGATGTGCGCACCGGTTTGTGGCAGGGCGCCGACTGGCGCAGGCTGACGATTGCAGACGGTCATCTGGCGGAGAATGCCTTGCCAGCCGCCGATGCCGGTGATGAGCGCTGATTACGACGAATGACATAGCCGCCTCCTCGACCCGCCCGGGACATATGACGGTTTTTTATGAGCATCGCTTAAGGGTAAGCGGGTCTCGGGGTTGAACCCGGTATAATTCTTGAACACCTACCTTCCAAAGGAGCCTCTCCGTTGAAAAACCACTACCGGTATGCATCTCGTCCTCTCCTCCTGACCTCCATTGTTATTATCCTTTCTTTATCATTGGCAGCATGCAGCTCAAGCGCCTCATCCGAGGTGAAGATCACCACCCGCGACCAGGCAGCGGAGGTGAGCAAGAACCTGGCTTCCCAGGCTGACTGGATCGAGCAGGTCGTGCCTGCCGCGCAGGCAAAGCAGCCCGCCCCGGATAGCCAGGCTGTCGAGCCGTTGCAACTGCTCTCCAACAATCCCGCGCCGGCAGCCAGCCCGGTGGTGGATGACAGCCCCCTCCCTACCGCTACCGCGATCCCATCGCCGGAGCCGACAACCGCCGCGCCTCAGGCTGCTCAGCCGGTTACGCAGGATGCCCTCCCACCCACGGACGTGAAAGTTGGCTTCAGCGCGCCGGATTTCACCTTGACCACGTTGGATGGCAAAACCGTGAAGCTCTCCGACTTGCGCGGGCAGAATGTGCTCATCAATTATTGGGTCACCTGGTGTGATCCCTGCCTGGAGGAGCTTGGCTTCCTGGATATGCTTGGACAGGAATTCCAGGCGCGCGGCTTCGTCATCCTGTCTGTAAACGGACTGGCGCAGAATCCCCTGCCGGATGTCGAATCCATCGTCAGCCAGAAGAGTTCCACCTTCCCGATCCTGCTGGATGAGAGCGATAACTTTTATAACACCTACTTGGTGAAATTCCTGCCCACCTCCTTCTTCATCGACGAGAACGGCGTTATCCGCCACATCCAGCTCGGCAGCGCTACTGAAGAAACCTTCCGCGCTAAGATAGAGCAGTTGCTTACAGACACTTTCTAATTACAGCATCTCAAAATGCCTACCGGCGTAGACCCGACCCTGGCTGTGGACCTCGACCTGGTCATCGACCAGTCGCAGCACGGCGTGCTGATCTTCCAGCGCGGGCGGTTGACCTACGCCAACCTGCGCGCCGCCCAGATGATCGGCTACCAGCCGGGTGAGATCGGTAAGCTCACCCTGGGCGAGACGCTGACCATCGTCCATCCCGCCGACCGGGCGCGCCTGATGAACGCCCTCCAAACTGTACTGACCGGCAAGTTCGCGCCCATCCAGCCCGAAATACGCATCATTCGCAACGACGGCGCCTACTTCTGGGTGGATATCCTCGTCAACCCCATCACTTACCGCAACGAGCCAGCCATCCTCTTCAACTGGATCGATATCTCCCAGCGCCGCCAGGCTGAGCAGGCGTTGCGCCGTAATGTCCGCCGCCTGCAGCTCCTGCACGAGGTAGAGCATGCGATCCTGTCTGCCCAGGAAGAGGAAACCACTGCGCGCGCCGCCCTCAAGCACATCCGCCACCTCGTGCCGCATTACCTGGCCAGCAGCGTGGTGCTGATCGATGAGCCGCAGGACCAGGCGCGTCTCCTGGTGCTGGATAGCGACCTGGACCTTCAGGAAGAGCAGTTCCAGCAGGTCTACACCCTGGCTGAGCTTTCCGTTGACCTGCAGGCGCTGCGCCAGGGGAAAGCGTTCCAGGTCGATGATTTAAGCAGCCTGGCTGAGCTGTCGCCCTTGCAGAGAGAGATGGCAGCCATCGGCATCGATTCATACCTTACCGTGCCGTTGCTCTATGAGTTCCGGCTGATCGGCATGCTCAACCTGGCATCCAATGCCCCGCGCATCTTCCAACCGGAGCACGCCGAGATCGCCCAGGAGATCGCCGATTTACTGGCAGTCGCTATCCAGCAGATGCAGTTGCGCCGGGCAGACCAGCAGCGCCGCCAGGAAGCCGAGGCGATGCGCGATGTGATGAGCGCCCTGGCGAGCGCCGCCAACATCAACCAGGCATTGGAGATCATCCTCGTTCGCCTGCGCGATCTCATCCCCTACGATCGCGCCGGCATCTTCTTCCTGGATGAAAATCAGCATTATCTGCTGGCGGAGAAGTCACCCTTCCCCAAAGCTGCTGCCCTGCGCTTGCACCCCTCTCAGGACCCGCTGGTGGAAGAGCTCAAGAAAGGGCGCCGCCCGATTGTGGTCGCTGATATCCAGTCTGACCCGCGCTTCGAGACCTGGCCCGATATGCAGCCGGTCCGCTCCTGGCTCGGAGCTCCCCTGTTGATTGGCGATGAAATGGTCGGGTTCCTCTCCCTCGGCTCCCTCGAGCCGGGCGCTCTGGGCGATGCGGAAGCCAGCACCCTGCAGACCTTTACCAGCCAGGTCGCCAGCATCCTCGAGCGCGCCTGGCAGCAAGAGCAATCCCAGCGCCGCAGCGAGGAGCTGGAGGTGCTCTCCACGATCTCCATCGCTATGGATCAAACCCAGGGTCGCGACAATACCATCTCTGCCCTCACCCAGCAGGTAACCCGCTACCTGGGGGCTTCCAGGGGCAGCTTCCTGGCATTGGATGCCGCCGCCTCCAGCCTGGTGGTCATGTTCAGCCCCGATGCAGCCCCGCAGGGCATGCGCCACCCCGCCGGCGATGACCCCCTGTGGCAGGCGGTCCAATCCCGCCAGTCCATCCCCCTTCCCGACGCGCAGGCATTCCTGGCGGCAAGTCCGCCGGCGATCTACGCCGCCCTCCTCGGAGATTCGGCAAGCGCAGCCTTCATCCCGCTCCAATTTTTCGAAGAAACCCTCGGTCTTCTCTGCCTGTGCTACCCCGCGGGGCGAGAGTTCACCCCCGAAGACGACATGCTCTACCAGACCACCACGCAGATTGCCGGCACCTACCTGGGGCGCGCCCTGGAGCTGGAAAACCTGGAAAAGCAGGTCGCCGTGCGCACGCAGCAGCTTTCCACGCTGTACGATATCAACCGCATCGGCGCCCAGCCTCTCAGCCTGGACGAGATCCTCGAGCAGGTGCTGGATATCACCTTGCACGCCCTGCGCAGCAAGACCGGCATGATCCACCTGGTCGACCAGACCGCCGGCGTCCTGCACCTCAACGTCCAGCAGGGGCTGCCTTCCGCCTGCCTGCTGGAGCTGGAGAACCTGGAGCCGGACGAGCACTTCTGGCGCAACCTGTTTTCCGCCAGCAACCCCCTGCTGGTCGAGGATTTTCGCCACGATTCCCGCCTGCCTTTCCGTTCAGCGCTCGACTGCCTGCAAAACACCCCCACGTACCTGGGCGCCCCCGTATCCGTCAAAGCCCGCTCGGTTGGCTTGTTCAGCATCCTGCGCGAGACCGGAGCGGACCTGAGCATGGATGACCTGGCGCTCTTCATGGCGATTGCCGACCAGATCGGCTTTTTCGTTGAGCGCCAGCAGCTCCTCACCCAGGCTGAGCACGCCGCCGTGATGGATGAGCGCCAGCGCCTGGCGCGCGAGCTGCACGATTCGGTCACTCAGCTCCTCTACTCCCAGGTGCTCTTCACCGGCGCCGGGCGCAAAGCCCTCCAGCAGGGCAATTTGCCGCTTCTCGAAGGGCATCTTGGGCGCATCGGTCAGGGCGCGCAGCAAGCATTGAAAGAAATGCGCCTCTTGCTCTACGAGCTGCGCCCCTCCGAATACCTGCAGGATGGTATCGTGGCTGCCCTGCAGCGCCGCCTGGACTCCGTAGAGAACCGCACCGGCATGGAGGTGAATTTCACCGTCAAGGGCATCCTGCCCCCGCTGGATGAGGCGCAGGAGGTGGCTTTGTACCGCATCGCTGAGGAAGCCCTCAACAACACACTCAAACATTCCAACGCCCACGCCGTATCCGTGGAGATGCATGCCAGTAACGGGCAAGTAGAGCTGGTTGTAGCCGATGACGGCTGCGGGTTTGACCCCCAACAGATGTCAGGCGCCGGCGGCATCGGCTTGTCCAGCATGCGCGAGCGCGCCGCCGAGGCCGGCGGCAGTATCGAGATCCGTTCCAGCCCGGGCGAGGGCGCACAGATCATCGCCAGGATAGGAAGCGCCACATGACAGACACGATACACATCCTGATTGTTGACGATCACACCGTGGTACGCGACGGGCTCAACGCCCTGCTTTCATTAGAAAATGGCATGCAGGTGGTGGGTATGGCGTCGGACGGCGAAGAAGCCGTGCGCCTGGCGCGCCAGCTCAAGCCGGATGTGATCCTCATGGACCTGGTCATGCCGCGCATGGATGGCGTGCAAGCCACTCTGGCGATCCGCCGCGAAGACCCGCGGGCGCGCATCCTCGTGCTCACCAGCTTCGCCGAGAACCACCAGGTCTTCTCCGCCATCAAAGCCGGAGCGATGGGGTATGTCATGAAAGATACCTCCGCCGAAGAGCTGGTGGATGCCATCCGTGAGACCGCCCAGAACCGCCCCGTACTCCAGCCGGATATCGCCCGCAAGCTGGTGCGCGATATCCAGGAGCAGCCCGGTCACGCCGCCGACGAGAGCGCCCTCACCGAGCGCGAGATCGAGATCTTGCAGCAGGTGGCTTTGGGCAGCACCAACCAGGAGATCGCCGACCAGCTCTACCTGAGCGAGCGCACCGTGCGCACGCACATCACCAACATCCTCGCCAAGCTGGGGCTCACCAACCGCACCCAGGCTGCCCTCTACGCCCTCAAGCAGGGCATCGCCCACATCGATTACACGACGAAAGAATCCGGCGAGGAGTAAGACCCTGGCGGGTCAATGTCCACTGTATTTTGGATTTCTCTAATTGTTCCTGTTAATGAGCGGCAGGTAGGTGATAAAGGATGGAAGGCCTGCCCAATAGCCCAACCCGGCGGCATAGTTGGCGCTTGCCGAGTTGCCCGTGGCAACCTGCCCAACCGTAAAATTCATGCTGTAGTTGGTCGATTCGGCTTCCCCGCCTCCACCTCCGCTCATCATCACATACCATTCCAGCGCGTAGTTGGCTGAAGACATCGCCAGGGCGCTGCCTGCCAGTATTAACACCAACAGCAGCACACCCGCAACCACCAGAGGAGATTTCTTTTTCATCAGTCCCTCCTTGGTCGCTGTCATTGATGACCCAGCCGGATGCGCACGCCGCCCAGGTCAACATAATCGATATCGTTGGCAAAGCTCATCTGGATGAACATCACGACCGAGCCTTGCGTGTCCGAGATGACATTATTTGTCAATCCCGAAAAAGCGTAAATGGCCGCAGTCGGGCTGGTAAGGTTGGCTACCATCGTCAAATACGTTTGCAAAGGCTTCAGCGCTCGTCTGGACATTCATCACGCTGCGGGTGATGTAGGCGTTGGTGCCGTTGCTCACCCGGTAATATAACTGCACATGCTCAATGGTGACGTTTTGGCCGTACAGAACACTGGGCAGGATGATGGGGACGTAGATGGTCTTTTCGCCTGGTGCAGCCCCGCGTCTGATCCTGGCGGCGCCATTCGACAATATGTCCCAGGTGGTGGTATCCGAGTTTTGATTCTTGATCAGCGCGCTGCCGGGTATGAACACGTACGAGTTGGCTCCTCGTACGATCGCCCCGGGCCTCAGCCCCCAGGCTAATGGCACCGCATAGATCGGCTGGCGGGGTGTCATTTCCGCGTCCGCTCCAACCCGGATGCCCAGCCACAGGCCCTCGCCGTCAAAATCGCTGGCAGTGCAAAAGTCCATTTCCAAGGTGAACAGGCCATCCACCACGCTCACCGTATCAGAATCTGTGCATAACAGGGTGCCACCTGTCGGGGCATCGTAAATAGAAGCCACGATGACGACGTTCTGGGAGAGTGGCAAACCGCTGGCATTGGTCAATCGCCCCTGCACCTGAACAATATCGTTGACGACCGCAAGCTCGCCTTGCGGCATATCATAAATATCATCTTCAGCACCATCGACCTGGATTGTGGGGGCTTGCACTTCGGTCTCGACAACCGGCGCAGCTGGTTGCGTAAACCCATCCGGCGGGCGGTCTTCGTCGCCGGGGAGATCCACCTGGGCGCTGACAAAGCTGGCGATCAATAGCGTCACCGCCAGCAAAGCAGCCAGGACGGTTAATGACAACAAGCCTTTTTTCTTCATTGTTTAATCTCCTTTCCTTCTACTCTATGCGGTGGATCATGATATTTAACATTAAACCAAATATTTACCTTGTTGTCATGTACCAATTGTCACAAATCGGTAACAATTCCCTCTTGACATACTGTGTATTATACAGTATAATATATCAAAAGGTGTAATATGGAAAACAGTATTGATCTCGTCCAAAACATGATTTTAGAGCTGCGCCGCGGCGCCATCGTCCTCGCCGTGCTCAGCCAGCTCGACGAAGAGCAGTACGGCTACTCGCTGCTCAAGCGCCTCTCCGACGGCGGCTTGGAAGTCGACCAGGGCACCCTCTACCCCCTCCTGCGCCGCCTCGAAAGCCAGGGGCTGCTGCAATCCGACTGGCGCATCGCCGATGAAGCCCGCCCGCGCC
The DNA here is from genome assembly GCA_963702535.1 of uncultured Chloroflexia bacterium. Taxonomy (GTDB): domain Bacteria; phylum Chloroflexota; class Anaerolineae; order Anaerolineales; family UBA4823; genus CAVPDG01. Next base: position 190,663 of record CAVPDG010000025.1, read on the forward strand.
GCTACTACGTGCTCAGCCCGCAAGGGCGCCTGCTCCTGGAGCAGCTCAAGGGCGAGTGGTCCAGCCTGGCAGAAGTCATCAACCGCATGTTAGCTTCCTGATATGGATTTTCTCTGCGTTCTCCGCCTCTCGCGGTGCGGTGAAGTTCAGCATCTCGATCCTAAAGAAATAAAGGAGTTTGCAATGAACCTGATCGATCGCTACATAACCGAAGTGGGCAAGCACCTGCCCCGCAAAAACCGCCAGGATATCCAGCGCGAGCTGCGCTCCACCCTGGAAGATATGCTCGCCGACCGCAGCGAGGCCACGGGGCAGCCGGTCGACGAAGCCATGACCGTCGCCCTGCTCAAGGAATACGGCTCGCCGCAGAAAGTCGCGGACGGCTATCTGCCCAAGCGCTACCTGGTGGGTCCTCGCCTTTACCCGTTCTTCCTGATGGTCACGCAGATCGTGGTGACGGTGCTCTTCTTCGTCTTCCTGGCGCTGATGGCGGTCAGCCTGTACCGCACCGGCTTATCCGGCGCAGAATTCCTGAGCGCCGTGAGCAAGTTCGCCATGAGCTTCATCTCTGGGTCGATCACCGCCCTGGGCTACATCGTCATCGCCTTCGCCATCATCGACCGCAGCATGTCCGCCCAGCAAGTCGCCGCCGAGCTGGAAGAAGAAAGGACCGCCTGGGACCCGCAGTCCCTCGCCCGTGAGCCCGATCCCGACCAGGTAAAGCCCGCCGAATCGATCTTCGCCATCCTCTTCCTGCTGCTCGGGCTGGCGCTCTTCAACCTCTACCCGCAATGGGTGGGCGCCTGGTTCATGATCGACGGCGCATGGACGCACATCCCCATGCTCGCCCCCGCCTTCTTCACCTACCTGCCGTGGATCAACCTGCTCATCCTGCTGGAGATCGGGCTGCACCTGGTGCTCTTGCGCCGTGGCTCCTGGGGATTGGGCACCCGCCTGGCAAACATCGTCCTCAACCTGGCAGGCATCCTGCTTGCCGCCGCCATGCTCGCCGGTCCCGCCCTGGTCGAGCTCAACCCCGCCTCGTTCGCCGGCACGCCTCTTGGCAGACGTCACCCAAACCCTCTCCTGGGTCTTCGGCTGGGTGCCCGACCTGATCCTGGTCATCCTGATCGTGGTGCAAGGCTGTTGAAGTGGTGCAGGACGTAGTTCGCCTGATCCGTGGCAGGTCCACCCCCGTCTAATTCTCCCAAATTTCCAAAAAAAAGCTGTTTGCGGACAAACGCTCCGCAAACAGCTTTTTTTTCGTAGATCCCATTATTCTACGGTCACGCTCTTTGCCAGGTTCCTCGGCTGGTCCACGTCCAGCCCGCGCAGGGCTGCGATGTGATAGGCGAGCAATTGCAACGGGATAACCGCCGTTACCGGGCTGAGCATCCAGGGCGTCTCGGGCAGCCACAGCACGTGGTCCGCCACGCCCGCGGCTTGCTCGTCGCCATCCGTCGCCAGGGCGATGACCGTGCCGCCGCGCGCCCGTGCCTGCTCCATCTGGCTGAACATCTTCTCGTACCATGGGTCACGCGGTGCGATGACAATCACCGGCATCTCGCGATCCACCAGTGCGATCGGCCCGTGTTTCATCTCGCCCGCCGGGTACCCCTCGGCATGCACGTAGGAGATCTCCTTGAGTTTCAAGGCGCCTTCATAGGCGGTAGGCATGTTGATCCCCCGCCCCAGGTAAATGCAGTGCCTGGTATGCATCAAAGCCCGCGCCACGGCTTCCACTTGCGCCTCGCGGTCCAGGCATTGACCTGCCAGGTCCGGCACCAGGCGTAGATCGTTGACCAAACGCCGCCGTGTTTTGCTATCCAGCACGCCGCGCAGCTCACCGAGCAGGATCGCCAGCATGTACAGGTCAACCAGCGGCGCGGTGTACGCCTTGGTGGATGCCACGCCGATCTCCGGTCCCGTCTGCATCGACACATACCCATCGGCTATGCGCATCGCCTGCGAGCCGATCACATTAATGATCGACCACAGCCGCGCCCCTTTCCGCCTCCCCTCCTCCATCGCCGCCAGCGTATCGGCCGTCTCTCCCGATTGGCTGATCGCCAGCACCACCGCCCCTTCCTCCACAATCGGGTCGCGGTAGCGGAATTCCGAGGCAATATCCACCTCCACCGGGATGCGCGCGATGCGCTCGATGAGCACTTTGCCTACCATGCCCGCGTGGGATGCCGTGCCGCACGCCGTGATGAAGATCTTTTCAATGCCCTGCGCCTGTTCGGCGGTCAGGTTGAGCTCCGGCAGGCGCACCCTGCCCTTCTCGAAATCGACGCGCCCGGCGATGGTATCGGTCAGCGAGCGCACCTGCTCGTGGATCTCTTTCTGCATGAAGTGCCGGTACTCGCCCTTTTCCGCCGCGATCGGGTCCCAGGCTACCTGGTGCACCTGGTATTCCAGCTTGCGACCATCCAGCCCTTGCAGTGTCAATCCCTCGCGCGTGACAATTGCCATCTGCCGCGATTCCAGGAAAACAACCTTGCGGGTGTGCTCCAGGATCGCCGGCATATCCGAGGCGATGAACATCTCGCCATCGCCCAGCCCCACCACCACGCCGCCGGCGTTGCCGATGCGCGCCGCGACGATCTTATCCGGCTCGCGTGCAGACATTAATACAATCCCGTGCGCGCCCTTCAGATGCGCAAAGGCTTTGCGCGCTGCCTCAGCGAGGTTTTTCCCGCCAGAAAGGTAGCGCTCCACCAGGTGGACGATGACTTCCGTATCCGTATCGGAGTTGAAAACCGCCCCCTCTGCGCTCAGCTCTTCGCGCAGCTCCAGGAAGTTTTCGACGATGCCGTTATGCACCACCACCACATCACCGGTCATCCCCAGGTGCGGGTGCGCGTTGCGCGCGCTGGGTTCGCCGTGCGTTGCCCAGCGCGTATGCCCGATGCCCACGTGACCCGATACGGGCGAGCCTTCCACCAGGCTTGCCAGCCGCGCCAGCTTGCCAACGTCCCGCCGCACTTCGATATGGCTGTTCTGCAGCACCGCCAGTCCCGCCGAGTTGTAGCCGCGGTACTCCAGGCGCTTCAGCCCGTTCAAGATGATCGGCGTCGCGTCTCGCGGTCCGATATACCCTACGATTCCACACATGGATCCCTCCTCAAAGATCAATATTCACGCGCCGTGTTTCAACCGCATCCAGAGGGGTGCCAACAGCGTCACGCTTGATCCGGCATGCTCCTGGATAGATAACAGGAAACACCCGGCGTCCAATTGCGCCACGCCCCGCGCCTTTGTCCACCCGGTTGCCCGGGCGGCGTTGTGCTGGAGTTTTCTACTGGAGGGAAAGAATTCGGACCGTGGCTGGTCCGGAGGGCTTCCGCTGATCTGTCGATTTTCTCCCCGCATCGCCGGCGCTGCAACTTCCACCGCCTGATCCAGGGATTAGCTCACCCGTGATAGGTGAGAACCCTCGTCCTCGTCACCTCTGCTGGCTCCCCCAGAGAGGCCATGCGCTGTCTTTCCCGTAGGAATTGTCCCCTTTCACCTCCTGTGCCTACGAAGTCTACCCATTATACCTGATATTCTAGCCGATAAAAAACGGCGAGCATATCCCCTGATGGTACCAAAGCAAATTTCCCCCAGGAACGAGAACCTGCACCGCCGGCCGGATTTCTGCCAGCTATAAGGGGGATGTGGATCTCTTCGCGAAACTGCGACTTTGCCTGCAGCTCAGCCAGCTTTAACGAAGCATACGTGCAGGCTTCCCTCATCAATTGCTTAGCCACATCCTCGGGCAGCGCATCCAGCTCCTGGCGAGTATAGCCTTTGCTCTGCAAGTAGTCTTCGACGAGCTTTTTCTCCAATGCAGATTGCGGTCCTTCCGACATGCATTCATCCGTATCTACCACATCGATCGTTCATACCGCGCCTCCAAACCTGCCTAAAAACAACCAGAGGTCCATTTCTACTATAGCAAAATTTCAGGCTGCATTTCAAGTATTTTTCACTTCCTTCCACAAAACAGACCAGGATGTGCTTTCATCCCATTTCACTGGATGTTTCGGGTTCAGTGGGAATCGCCGTGGAAGTACCCGGATTAGGGGGTGTGAAGGCGGCACCCCACCCCCAATCTGGAATCATCACGGAATCCCAATGAGCCATGTTTCGCTGGAAACCATGGCGGGGTGTTCTTTGGTATAATGCAACGCGATGCTGGACGTCCCACTATCGCAGACCTTTGATCGAAACCGGGACATGGGTGGGTTAGCCAGGCCGCCCCTACAATCATCGGATAGGCCGATGTCACTCCAAGGAGCACGATTTGGCGTTTAATCCCCTCAACTGGTTGTTGGGGTTTTTCTCACTAGACATCGGTATCGATCTGGGCACAGCCAATACCCTGGTCAACGTGCGGGGTAAGGGGATCGTGATCAATGAGCCCTCCTGGGTGGCGATCGAGAAACGCTCTCGCCGCCCATTAGCCATTGGCGCCGAAGCCAAGGAGATGGTCGGGCGCACGCCAGCCAACGTCATCGCCGTCCGCCCGCTTGCGCGATGGCGTGATTTCTGAGTTCGAGATCACCCAGGCAATGCTCGAATACTTCATCGGCAAAGCCCACGAGCAGAGCATCGTGCCCGTGCCGCGCCCGCGTGTCGTCATCGGCATCCCCTCCGGCGTCACCGAGGTTGAGAAGCGCGCCGTTTACGACGCCGCCATGTCAGCCGGGGCGCGCGAGACCTTCCTCATCGAAGAGCCAGTCGCTGCCGCCCTCGGGGCGGGACTCCCCGTCGCCGAGATCCGCGGCAGCATGATCGTCGACATCGGCGGCGGCACTTCCGAGGTGGCGGTCATGTCGATGGGCGGCGTGGTCGTCTCCCGCTCCCTGCGTGTCGCCGGCGACGAAATGGACGAGGATATCGTCCAGTACATGCGCAACAAGTACAACCTGCTCATCGGTTTGCGCATGGCAGAGCAAGCCAAGATCGCCATCGGCTCGGCTTACCACCTCCCGGAAGAGAAAACCATGGTGCTGCGCGGCCGCAACCTGGTCACCGGCTTGCCGGAAGCCATCGAGGTCTCCTCCGTTGAAGTGCGCGAGGCGATGTCCAGCTCGGTGCAGACCATCATCGACACCATCAAAGACGCCCTGGATGAAGTCCCGCCCGAGATCATTGCCGATCTGATGGAAACCGGCGTTTGCCTGGCGGGCGGCGGCGCTCAGCTCCAGGCTCTCGACCGGCGCCTGACAGACGAGCTCAAGATCCGCGTCTGGGTCGCAGAAGACCCCATGAGCTGCGTGGCGCGCGGCGCGGGGCTGATCCTCGAAGACCTGGATCACCTCAGCCATCTGCTCGTCGGTTTGGAGCGCGGCAGCACCCGGCACGGTCGCACGGAGTAATTCCCCCTCCAGCCCGCGCATCACGCCACGGATGGCTAGATAAGAGTTCGCTTAGATTGTCCACCGCCTGGCGCATGGTTACCGGATTTTACTGGTACAATCGCCCTCGGCAGATGTAATTTAAAATGAACTCGACAAGCTCTAGATCCCTGCAAACGGTCATCTTGATCCTGATCGCCCTGGGGTTGGTTGCACTGGCGCTGGGCGGTTACCTCACCCCCCTCTCCCGCGTTGTCCTCAATCCGTTTATCAGCACCCAGACCTGGATTGCCAGCCGCTACCAGGCTGTACAGGATTACCTGCGCGCCCCGCAAGATATCGCCCGCCTCCGGCAGGAAAATTCCCAGCTCAGGTCTGAGAACGCCAGCCTGCAAACTCAGATCGTCGAGCTCCAACAACAGCTCGCCGAGACCAATATCCTCTCCGCCCTGGTGGATTTCGCCCGCGCCAACCCGGAAAACCGCTACCAGGCGGCTGCGGTCATCAGCCGTGACCCCAGCCCCTTCTTGAAATACGTGATCATCAATCGCGGTTCCGATCACGGCTTGCGCCGCGGCATGCCCGTCGTCACCCAGCAGGGCTTGGTGGGTCGCGTCGCAGCCGTCACTGCCGGCGCTGCCCGCATCCAGTTGCTCACCGACCCCGGCTCCACCGTCAATGTGCGCCTGGAGCCCTCGCAGGCTGCCGCTGTGCTCACCGGCAGCATCAGCGGCGATCTCTCGCTGGATATGATCCCGCAAGGCGCCGATGTCCAGGCGGGCAATCTGGTGCTCACCTCCGGGCTGGGAGGCAATTTCCCCGCCAATATCCTCGTCGGACAGGTGACCGGCGTCCGCAGCCAGGACCAGGACCTCTTCCAGCAAGCATCCATCCAACCGGGAGTCGACTTCAGCCAGCTGGATATCGTCCTTGTCATCACCAACTTCAGACCGGTTGAAACCGGTCCGCTCATCCCCACCCCTGGGGGAGCCCAGCCATGACCAACGCCTCGCGCTTCTTCCCTGCCAGCACGATCTCCACCCTGCTCGCCATCCCCGTCCTGGGCGGATTGATGATCCTGCAAACCAGCCTGCTGAGCCGTTTCCCCTTGCTGCAAGGCTCTTCCGACCTGGTGATGCTGGCGGTCATTGCCTGGGCGCTGCAGAAGCGCGTCGAGACCGCCTGGCAGTGGTGCATCATCGGCGGGTTGATTTTCAGCCTGGTCTCAGCCCTACCCGTCGGTGTGGCGCTCATCGCCTACAGCCTGGTCACTGTCCTGGCGCTGCTGCTCAGAAGGCACGTTTGGCAGGCGCCGATCCTGGCAATGCTGCTGACTACCTTCCTCGGCACCCTCATCATGCACGCCATTGCCCTGGCGGCGATCGTCGTTTCCGGTACACGCTTGCCTTTGGGTGAGGTGGTGAACTTCATTACCCTTCCCAGCTTGCTGTTGAACCTCCTGCTGGCGATACCGGTCTATGCCATCATCAACGACCTGGCAAAGTGGCTCTATCCTGAAGAATTGGAAGTATGAACGATTCAACCTCAACCTCGCTTAACAACACCCTCCAGCCCTGGCGTATCCTCGTTTTCGCCGGGTTGCTCCTGCTGGTCTTCCTTATTTACATCGTGCGCCTTTTCACCTTGCAGATCCTCCAGGGCGCCCAATGGACTGCCCAGGCGGATACCAACCGCACCCGCATTATCAACCTCCCCGCCTCCCGCGGCGTGATCTACGATCGCAACGATGTCGTGCTGGCGCGCAACCTGGCGTCCTACAATGTCGTCATCACCGCCGCCGATCTACCCGACGATCCAGGCGAGATCCAGGAGATCTTTCGCCGGCTCTCCGCCCTGATTGATGTGCCCGTCAACCTCGGCGAGCTGAGCGAAGAAACGCCTTACGTGCCCTGCATCTCAGAGCACGGCATCGCCCAGATTGTTGAATACGGCGAATCAGCCACGCCTTTCTCACCCGTTAAAGTCAAATGCGATATCGACCAGCGGCTGGCGATGATCATCCAAGAGGATGCGGTGGACTGGCCCGGCGTTGGCGTTGAGATCCAGCCCATCCGTGATTACCCCACCGGCTCGCTCACTGCCTCCATGATCGGCTTCCTCGGACCCATCCCCGCCGCCCAGGAAGAGGATTTCAAAGCAATCGGCTTAGAGCCGAACCGCGATAAGGTCGGTTATGCCGGTCTGGAGCTGCAGTACCAGGATCTGCTCGCCGGTCTGAATGGCAGGCGCACGGTAGAAGTAGATGTCGCCGGCAAAGACGCTGCGCACCCTGGGCGAGCCTGAAAATCCTCAGCCGGGTCAGAACCTGCGCCTCACCATCGATACCCGCTTGCAGCAGGCAGCCACCGCCATTATGGAGCGCGAGATCAACTTCTGGAACGTCTACCTGCGCGAAATTCGCTCGACCAGCGGCGTGGTTATCGCCATGAATCCCAAGACCGGCGAGATCCTTGCCATGGTCTCCTATCCCACCTATGAAAACAATCGCATGGCGCGGCTGATCCCGGCTTATTACTACAACCAGCTCATCCAGGATCCCGCCAACCCGCTGCTCAATCACGCCGTGGGCGATATCCTGCCCGCCGGTTCTGTCTTTAAGCTCACCACAGCCGTGGGCGCCTTGAATGAAGGCGTGGTCACGCCCGACCAGGTGCTCGACACCCCGGGAAAGATCGTCATCACCGAGAAGTTCAACCCCAACGACCCCGGCTACCCGCGCGAGTTTGTCGACTGGAACCGCGCCGGCTTTGGGCGCCTGGATTTCCTTGGCGGCATCGCCAACAGTAGCAACGTCTATTTCTACAAGCTCGGCGGCGGCTATAAAGATGAAGTGCCGGAAGGTTTGGGCATCTGCCGCCTGGGCACCTACGCCCGCGCCCTTGGCTACGGGGATTATCCTGGCATCGGTCTACCCGAAGAAGAAAAGGGGTTGGTTCCCGACCCGCAGTGGAAGCGCCTCAACCAGGGCGAGAGCTGGTCCATCGGCGACACCTACATCTCAAGCGTCGGTCAGGGCTATGTCCTTGCCACCCCCCTGCAGGTGCTCATGTCTGCCGCCACGATTGCGAATGATGGCAAGCTCATGCAGCCTCAGCTCGTCAGAGACGTGCTGGATGGCGAGGGCAACGTGGTGCAATCCTTCAGCCCGGTGATGAAGTGGGACGTTACCAAGGACAACGTCATCCAGGAATACGGCGAGACGACCGTGCGTGGCTGCGAGCCGATTGAAGGCAAGACCAAGAACGTCGAGCCCTGGGTCATCGAGAAAGTCCAGGAAGGGATGCGCAGAGCGGTTACCTCGGGTACCCTTGCCAGGGAATTTGCCTTTGCCACGGTTCCGGCTGCCGGCAAGACCGGCACTGCCGAGTACTGCGATCAGTACGCCCAGGCGAAGAACCGCTGCATCCCCGGCAATTGGCCCACCCACGCCTGGACGGTGGCATACGCCCCGTACGACGACCCCGAAATTGCCGTTGTGGCTTTTGTCTACAACGGCGGCGAAGGCGCCAGCGTAGCCGGTCCCATCGTACGCCAGCTCCTCAACGCCTACTTCGAGCTGGAAAACATCGATAAGGAAGCCACAACACCCTGAACATTCGTGCTATAATAATCCCCTGATCTGCTTCTGTATTGGCGCGTCACGCAGGTGGGCGGGAACGTGGCTTCATTGGGAATCGCCGTGGAAGTACCCGGATTAGTGGGTGTGAAGGCGGCTCTAGGGCAGGTATACCTGGTAAGCGAGTAGATCTTGGTCATGACTTTACCGAAAGTGCAAATTAAAGGTATCCGTGAAGGGCTTCTCGTATTACCGGGCGAGGGAAGCTGGGAAGAGGTTCACCAGGCAATCCTGGCGCAGATCGACGAGCAGGCTGATTTCCTCAAAGGGGGTCGCCTGGCGCTCGATCTGGGCAACCAGGTGCTCAAAGCCGCCGAGATGGGCAAGCTGCGCGATGAGATTTCGGAGCGCGGCATGCTGCTTTGGGCGGTGTTGAGCAATTCCCCCACCACGGAGCGCACCGCCCAGGCTTTAGGTCTGGCAACTCGCCTCACCAAGCCGCGACCCGACCGCACCACCCAGCCCCTGGAAACCACCTTGCATGGCGGCGAAGGCGCCATCGTCGTGCGCCGCACGCTGCGCTCCGGTTACAGCTTGCAGCACTCCGGGCACGTGGTCGTCATCGGAGATGTCAATCCCGGCGCAGAGATCATCGCCGCCGGCGACGTGATCGTCTGGGGTCACCTGCGCGGCATGGTGCACGCCGGCGCCAAAGGCAACGATGACGCCGTCGTTTGCGCCCTCGACCTGGCGCCTACCCAGCTCCGCATCGGCGGGCTGATCGCCACCACGCCAGTGCACCGCGGCAAACCCCAGCCGGAGCTGGCAAGAGTTAAAGATGGACAGGTAGTAGCGGAATCCTGGAATCCCAAGAGAAAGTAGGGCTTGAGGTAAAGATATGCCTGGAAAAGTTGTCACGGTTACATCTGGAAAAGGGGGTGTCGGGAAGACCACCGCTACCGCCAACATCGGCGCTGCTCTCGCCTCGAACGGCAAGAAGGTGGTTTGCATCGACGCCGATATCGGCTTGCGCAACCTGGATGTCGTCCTGGGTCTGGAGAATCGCATCGTTTACGACCTGGTAGACGTCGTCGAAGGGCGCTGCCGCCTGCGCCAGGCGATGATCCGCGACAAACATCTCAACGAGCTTTACCTGATCCCGGCAGCCCAAACGCGCGATAAAAGCGCCGTCTCCCCCAGCGACATGGTGCGCCTGTGTGATGAGTTGCGCCCGGATTACGATTACATCATGGTCAACTCCCCGGCGGGCATCGAGCGCGGCTTCCGCAACGCCATTGCCCCCGCCGATATCGTCCTGGTGATCACCAACCCGGAAGTCTCCGCCGTGCGCGACGCCGATCGCATTATCGGCTTGATCGAGGCGGAAGAAAAAGGTCCCGCCCGCCTGGTGATCAACCGTATCAAGCCTGAAATGGTCAGGCGCGGCGATATGCTCTCCGCCGATGACGTGCTCGAGCTGCTGGCTGTCGAGCTGATCGGCTTGATCCCCGAAGATGAGCATGTGGTCATGAGCACCAACCAGGGCTCGCCCATTGTATTGAACGGCAAAAGCAAAGCCGGCGAGGCGTTCCGCAATATCGCCCGCCGGCTGGATGGAGAGGAAGTGCCTTTTATCCCCCTCGAGGAGGATGGCGGCATCTTCAAGCGCGTCGCACGGCTTTTCCGCCCCGGAGGCAACTGAGATGAGCAGTTTCATTGAGCGTCTGCTGGGTCGAGATCAAAGAAGCGCTCAGACCGCCAAAGAGCGCATGAAACTGGTGCTGGTGCACGACCGCACGGATATGCCTGCCACCGAGATGGACCAGCTCAAGGATGAGCTGATCGACGTGATCTCGCGCCACGTCGAGATCGAGCGCGGCGGCGCGCGCATCGAGATGACCCAGGACGGGCGCCAGCAGCGCCTCATCGCCGACATCCCGCTGCGCCCTGTCAAGCGGCGGCGTACAGGATAAAGTGATGCGCGTTGCCAACGCCAATTGGCGCCATTTCGATTTCTGGCTGCTCGGCGCCGTTGCGGTCCTCACCATCTTCGGCATCACCATGATCCGCTCCGCGGTGGCGGGCAATATCGAGCTCACCACCGAGACGAACCTGGTCAACCGCCAGTTGCTCTTCGCCGTCATCGGTTTTGCCGTCATCATCCTGACCGCCTCGATCGATTACCACCTCTGGTCATCCATCGCCCGCACCCTCTACCTGGGCATGGTCATCCTGCTTGCCGTCCTATCGGTCGTGGGAGCCGCTTTATATGGCTCGGCGCGCTGGTTCGATACCGGCGTCATCCTGATCCAGCCCTCTGAGCTCGCCAAGATCGTGATCATCCTCGTCCTCGCCGATTTTTTCAGCCGCCACCAGGCTCAGATGCACGAGATGACATGGGTGCTGCGTAGCTTCCTCTATACCATGGGCATGGTCGTCTGGATCCTCATCCAGCCCAACCTGAGCACCTCCATTGTGATTCTGGTCATCTGGTTTGCCCTGCTTTGGGCGGGGGGTCTGCGCCTCAAGCACCTGGCTGTATTTGCCGCCGTTGGCGTTATGCTCCCCTTCCTGGTCTACCCTCTCCTGGTCGATTATCAGAAGGACCGCATCAACAACTTCCTGTTTCCCGATGCAGAAGCCAGCTACGGGGATATCTACAACATCGAGCAGGCACAAATCAGCATCGGCTCGGGCGGCTTGCTCGGGCAGGGCTATGGCAACGGCACACAGGTGCAGTTGCGCTTCTTGAAAGTGCGCTGGTCGGATTTTATCTTCTCCGCCATGGCGCAGGAGTTTGGCTTCGTCGGCGTCATCACGGTTCTTGCCTTGCTGGTGTTCGTCATCTTTCGCTGTTTGCGCGCCGCGCGCCTGGCGCGCGATACGTTTGGCGCGCTGATCGCCTATGGCGTGGCGGCGATGATCGCCTTCCAGGCGGTTGTCAACATCGGCGTCAACCTCAACCTGATGCCCGCCACGGGTCTCACCTTGCCTTTCATCAGCTACGGTGGCAGCTCGCTGCTCTCCTCCCTGCTCGGCATCGGTCTCGTGGAGAGCGTCATCCTGCGCCACAAATCGCTCGAATTCTCGCAGGGAAATTAATATCGCATGGAGGGAATATGCCCTTAACCTCGAAACCGGTGCGGGTGCGCATGGCGCCCTCGCCCACCGGCAGGACCCATATCGGCAGCGGGCGCACCGCCCTCTACAATTACCTCTTCGCCCGCCAGACGGGCGGCGCCTTCATCCTGCGCATCGAAGACACCGACCAGAAACGTTACGTCCCCGGCGCAGAAGAAGAGCTGATTCACAGCCTGCACTGGCTGGGTCTCGAATGGGATGAAGGTCCCGGCGTGGGTGGACCGCACGCCCCCTACTACCAGACGCAGCGCAAGGAGATCTACCAGGAGTACGCCCGCCAGCTCATCGCCCGCGACCAGGCTTACTACTGCTTTTGCACCCCCGACCGGCTGGAAAAGCTGCGCCAGGAGCAGTATGCCAACAAGCTCCCGCCTCTCTATGACGGCGCCTGCCGCCGCCTGGACCCCGGCGAAGCCGCCGCCCGTGTCGCCCGCGGCGAGCGGCATGTCATCCGCTTCAAGATGCCGGAAGAAGGCGCCATCACCATCCACGACCTGCTGCGCGGCGATATCACCGTCGAGAATCGCGTCCTGGATGACACCATCCTGGTCAAATCCGACGGGTTAGCCCTCTACCACCTGGCTGCCATGGTGGACGACCACCTGATGGAGATCTCCCACGTCCTGCGCGGCTCAGAATGGCTCTCCACTTTCCCGCTGCACGCCCACATCATCCGCGCTTTCGGCTGGCAGGAGCCAACCTGGGTGCACCTCTCCGTGTTCCTCAAGCCCAGCGGCAAGGGCAAAATGAGCAAGCGCAATTCAGCCCAAGCCATGCAAGATGGCTATTCTATCTTCATTAAGGACCTTGAAGCCCTGGGCTACATCCCCGAAGCCGTGGTCAACTGGATCGCCCTCATGGGCTGGAGCTACGACGACCATACCGAGTTCTTCAGCATGCCAGACCTGATCGAAAAGTTCAGCCTGGAGAAGCTCAATCCGGCGCCCTCCGCCATCAACTTCACCAAGTTCGACCACTTCAACGGTTTGCACATTCGCAGCCTCGCCAGTGAGGACCTCGCCGGGCGTCTCAAGCCTTTTTTTGTTTCCGCCGGCTACACTGTGGATGATGACACCCTGCTGCGCATCATCCCCCTCATCCGTGAGCGCCTCACCGCCCTGGATGACTGCCTGTCTTTTGGCGGCTTCTTCTTCCAGGAAGAGGTCTATCCCAAGCCCGAGGAGCTCGTCGGCAAAGAGATGTCTGTCGCTGCCTCTCGGGAAGCTCTCCAACGCTCCATCCGGCTGCTGAGCGCCTTGCCGGAGATCAGTCGTGAGAGCGCCGAAGAGCCCATGCGCCTGCTGGCTGAGCAGCTCGGCGTCAAAGCCGGTCAGCTCTTCGGCATCCTGCGCCTCGCCGTCACCGGGCAGACCGTCAGCCCGCCGCTCTTCGAGAGCATGCAAGTCATCGGCAAGGAAAAAGTCATGCGGCGCTTGCAAAGCGCCGTTGCAGCGCTGGACCGGTTGGAGCCGGGGGAAGACAGATAGATCCTGGGGAAGAATCAGGCCTGGGTGGCGTGGTTCAATCAATGTTGTTAAGAGTCTGGGATCATCCGGAATCCCATTACAGCGAAGTGCTTGTCGAAGGTGAACGCCTCCTCGATGCCCATCTCCTGCATGACCACGAAACTGACCGCATCGGTAAAGCTGAAATCCTGGTCGCTGTGTTTCTCCAGGATCGCCTCCGCCTGGGCTTCCAGGTTGGCATCCGACCAGACCTTCTGCAACCTCGGGCTGCCGCGCAGCGCGCCCAGCAGGCGCATTGCCTGGGCGTGCCCACCGGTACGCCGGATGAGGATGTAGGCTTCGGCGACAACCAGGTTGGTGGTGAGCAACACGCCTCGCTCACCCAACAAGCGCTGGTACGCCGCCCGGGCGGCAGGGCAGATTCCGCTCGACCGCCTCGCCTCCGCCCCGGCGCGTTGGGCGAGCCTCTCGAGTGCGGTCAGTGTTCCAATAACTTAAACAAAAGGTCCAGCAGCACCGGCGATTGCCTCAATCCAGTACTGCTGGACCTGTTGCTGTTCTGATCGCAGCCAGATGTTTAGCAATGGCTTTGCTGCCAAAGAAATCCCCGTCCGCTGCCTGGCTTAAGCCTTGGGAACCTGATAATCGCTTTTCAAGCCCACCGTCCGGTTGAAAACCAGTCGCCCAGCTTCCGAATCCGGATCGACGCAGAAATATCCCTGCCGCTCGAACTGGTAGCGGCTCTCCACCGGCGCATTTGCCAGCCCCGGCTCCACGTAGCAGCCTTCCAGCACCTCCAGCGAGTTCGGGTTCAGGTTGGAGAGGAAGTCCTGCCCTTCCTCGGCGTCGTTGGGGTTCTCGTTCAGGAACAGCCGCTCGTACAGCCGCACCGTGGCGGGGATGGCATGCCGCGCAGACAGCCAGTGCAGCGTGGCTTTCACCTTGCGCCCGTCGGGGGCGTCGCCGCCGCGCGTCGCCGGGTCGTAGGTGCAGTGGATCTCGATGATCTCGCCTGTTTGTCCATCCCTCACCACGCCCGTGCAGGTGATGAAGTAGGCGTAGCGCAGGCGCACCTCCCTGCCGGGCGACAGGCGGTAGTACTTGGGCGGCGGGATCTCGCGGAAATCGTCCTGCTCGATGTACAGCACCCTGGAGAAGGGCAGCTTGCGCTTCCCCATCGAGGCGTCTTCGGGGTTGTTCACCGCCTCCACCTCCTCCACCAGGTCATCCGGGTAATTGTCGATCACCACCTTCAGCGGGCGCAGCACTGCCATCTTGCGCGGGGCGCGCAGGTTCAAGTCCTGGCGCACGCAGTACTCCAGCAGATTGATGTCCACGACGCTGTCGTTGCGCGCCACGCCGATCCGCTCGCAGAAATCGCGGATCGCTTCCGGTGTGTAGCCGCGCCGGCGCACCCCTGAGAGGGTCGGCATGCGCGGGTCGTTCCAGCCCGCCACGTGCCCCTCCTGCACCAGCCGCAGCAGCTTGCGCTTGCTCAGCACCGTGTAGGTCAGGTTGAGGCGGGCGAACTCGATCTGCTGTGAGTGGTAGATCTCCAGCTCATCCAGGAACCAGTCGTACAGCGGGCGGTGGTCCTGGAACTCCAGCGTGCAGATCGAATGCGTGATCTTCTCGATCGAGTCGCACTGCCCGTGGGCGAAATCGTACATCGGGTAGATGCACCAGGCTGTCTCCCGTACGGTGGTGGCTCTCGAACAGGATGCGGTACAGCACCGGGTCGCGCAGGTTCAGGTTGCCGGAGGCCATATCGATCTTTGCCCGCAGCACGCGCGAGCCTTCCGGGAACTCGCCTTTGCGCATGCGCTCGAAGAGATCCAGGTTCTCCGCCACCGGTCGATTCCGGTAAGGGCTTTCCTTGCCGGGCTGCGTCAGCGTGCCGCGGTACTCGCGGATCTGCTCGGCGCTCAGGTCATCCACGTACGCTTTGCCCTTCTGGATCAGCTTGAGCGCATACTCGTAGAGCGTCTGGAAGTAGTCCGAGGCGTAGAACTCCCGCTCTTCCCAGTCGAAGCCCAGCCAGCGTACATCCTGCTTGATCAATTCGACGTACTCCACCTCCTCTTTCGTTGGGTTGGTATCGTCGAAGCGCAGGTTGGTCTTCCCGCCGAATTCGCCGGCGATGCCGAAATTCAGGTGGATCGACTTGGCGTGCCCGATGTGCAGGTAGCCGTTGGGCTCCGGTGGGAAGCGCGTCTGCACCCGCCCGGCGAATTTGCCCGTGCGCAAATCCTCGCGCACGATCTCGCGGATGAAATCGGTCCGTTCAGCGTTCTCTTCAGGGGTGATTTCCATAATAAATCCCTTTCTCCGGTATCAAGCTATTTTAACCAATTTTCCCCCACTCAAGCGACCACTTTCTGCGGTTGACTGGAGGAAATTTGACACTCAAAGGTAGTTACGTGATAATTCCGGTTTTTGGGGTGTGAGGCGGCTACGCCGCCTCGCACCCCAAAACCGGGTACTTCCACGGCGATTCCCAATGAACCAAATTTGACGCCTCTCGCCAATCGTGGTAAAATCTCGGCGGTGATCACTGGGGGTTCGTCTAGCGGTAGGACAGCGGACTCTGGATCCGTATGCCGAGGTTCAAATCCTCGACCCCCAGCCTGTTGCTCAGGTGCGGCGCACAGCTTGTGCGCCGTTTCCGTTTAATCATTCGAGGTGCCTCTATGCCCTACGAACACCATCACCAACCCCTGCTCCCCAGACGCGCCTACCTGCTGCGCCTGCTCTGGGGCACACGCTCCTGGCGGTTGCCATTATCGCCTTTGCATTGTTCATCGGCGTCGCTGGCTACCACTTCATTGGCGGTCTTGCCTGGATCGACGCGCTGCTCAACGCCGCCATGATCCTGGGCGGCATGGGTCCGGTCGACCCGCTCAAAACCGCCCCGGCAAAATTGTTCGCTGCTTTCTACGCCCTCTTCGCCGGGGTGGCGTTCCTCGCCATCGCCGGCGTGCTGATCGCGCCCATCGCTCACCGCTTCCTGCACCGCCTTCACCTGGAGGTCGAAGATGAGGAAGCGGATGGCGGCAAGCATCCTGAGCGATTTGCCTTTCCACTGAAAATGAGTATTTTTCAGAGGGGCACAAATGTCCAGGTTCAAAGTGCGATTTTTTGCTACAATATGAGAATTGGATTAATAGGGTTCTATCCGAATATGGATGGCAGAACCGATTTCGTGGTGTGTGCGGCGAAGCCGCACACACCACAAAATCGGAACCCCTCGAGTTTTCGGACAGGATCTAAGCGAATCCAGACCACATCGCTATCAAGGAGAATGCCATGCAAATCGGTAAAGCTTTCACGTACGCCTTCGAGGATGCCAAGTGGGCTTCCAAGCTATTGATCGGCGCCTTGATCTCGGTCGTCCCCATCCTCAACATCGCCTGGGGCGGCTACACCTGCGAGATCATCCGCCGGGTCTCCCGGCAGGATCCCGAGCCCTTATCGGGCTGGGATGACCTGGGAACGAAGTTCGTGCAGGGTCTGGTCCTGGTCGTTGCCGGTTTCATCTATGCCCTGCCGGTTATCATCCTCTCGTTGTTCATGATCCCGTTATTCATCGGCGCAGCTTCGACGGAAGGCGACCTTTCGAGCATGCTGGCAACCGCCGGCACGGGTATCAGCATCCTGCTGGGCTGTGTGATCTTTCTGTACGCCCTGGCGCTCTCAGTGTTCATGCCCGCCGTACAGGTCAACTATGCTCGTAAGACCACCTTCGGGTCGTGCTTCGAGATCGGCGCCATCATCCGCCTGGCGACGAGCAACCTGGGCAATTACCTGCTCGCCTGGCTGGCATACCTGGTTTTTGCCATCATAGCCGGGCTGATCGGCGGCATTCTCGCCAGCATTATCGGGCTCATCCCCTGCATCGGCTGGATCTTTGCCATCCTCATCACCGCCGTCATCACTCCCCTGATCGGCGTCGTCTACGCCCACCTCTTCGGGCAGATCGGCGCAACAGCATAAGCGGGTTTGTAACGCCATGGAGTTGGTAGAGTTCCTGGATCACCTCCAGGTCTCCCGAGCTTTTTGGGAGGATCAGTTGGCGCGGGTTCCACCCCATCAGATGACCACGCCGGGCGTGGTCGGCAAGTGGTCGGTCAAGGACCTGGTGGCGCATATCACCTGGTCGGAGCGTGAGATGGTGGGCGTGCTCGCAGCGCGCGCCCTGGTCGGCTCCGAGCTGTGGAGCCTGACCAACGACGAGCGCAACGAGATCGTCTACCAGCAGAACCGCGACCGCCCCCTGGACGAGGTGCTGGCGGAGGCAAAAGCCGTCTACGCCCGCCTCCTCGCCCTGGTCTCCGGCATGAGCGCGGCTGAGCTCAACGATCCCGGTCAGTTCGCGGATATGCCCGCCGATTGGCTGCCCTGGCGGGTGATTGCCGGCAACACCTATATCCACTACCGGGAGCACGCCCAGAATTTGCAAGCCTGGCTGGATGCACAGGCAGCATAACCACTTCGAGGCGCCAGGAAGTTGATTTCCTGGCGCCTCCCATGCTGACCTGTACTATAATTAGAAGGAGACCACCCCAAACCAACATCCCGGGCGAGCACACCGGTTCGCCCACCAGACATATCGATTTTCAATACAAGAGGAGGACAGAAATGGCTACACTGGAAAGCATCGAGGGCATCGGCGCAACCTACGCCCAGAAGCTTAGGGCGGTGGGCGTCACCACTGTGGCGGACTTGCTGGAGAAAGGCGCCACACCCAAAGGGCGGCAGGAGATCGCCGAAAATTCCGGCATCAGTGAGAAGCTGGTCCTGGAATGGGTCAACCGCGCCGACCTGTTCCGCATCAAGGGCGTCGGCGAGGAGTATTCCGACCTGCTCGAAGCCGCCGGCGTCGATACGGTGGTCGAGCTGGCGCAGCGCAAAGCGGAGAACCTGTACCAGAAGATGGTCGCCACCAACGCCGAGAAGAAGCTGGTGCGCAAGCTCCCCACCCAGGCGCAGGTCGCCGGCTGGATCGCCCAAGCCAAAGAACTGCCCCGCGTGGTTTCCGATTAACCCCAACCAAAACGCTTACATCTATTAGCCGAACAACCTCAAAGAACCAGGGTGAAGTGTGGCTTTGTCCACGCTTCACCCTGGTTTTGTCAGGTCGCTCACGCTTTAAAGAAATGAACTTTTAAGGTAAACATCCTTGCTTTTCCGGCGTTTTTCCAGTATCCTATAGATAATATTTCAGCTTGCAGCAGGTACTCGCCCAACACACCCGCCCCTGTGTGTAACCTGGCTGCTTTATCTCATCAGCCCTCAAACGCTTTTTGCAGAGCGAGCCTGCTGGCATAACCGCACACATGCCGGATATGTCCGTGCCGTTTCGGTTATTTTCCTTGCTATGCTTGCTGGCGCTCCTGTCCCTGCTGGGGGCAGGCGCCGCCGCTGGCGCCTCTCCGCTCGCCCCGGATACCGATACGATTTGGCAGCAGGTACTGACAGCCAGCTACCCCAAGCCGCGCTACATCCATGGCATGGCGTACGATAGCGCCCGGCATCTCACGCTGCTCTTTGGCGGCGATGGCACCGGGCGCGAGCGCCTGGATGACACCTGGGAGTATAACGGTCACGACTGGGCGCAGATCCAGCCCGCCCAGTCGCCGCCCGGCAGGGTGAACATCCAGGGCGCCATGCTCTTCGACAGCGGGCGCAACCGCACCGTCTTGTTCGGTGGGCTGTCCGCCGCCGGTTACCTTGGCGACACCTGGGAGTACAACGGCACGAACTGGACGCAGCGCTCGCCCGCCGTCTCCCCGCCCGCCCGCGACTCGCACGCCATGGTCTACGATCCCGTGCGCCACGTCACCGTGCTCTTCGGCGGCTATTCCGGCAATCCATCCAACCTCTACCTCAACGACACCTGGGAATATAACGGCACCAACTGGACGCAGGTGAACACCCCGCAATCCCCGCCGGGGCGCAACCACCATGCCATGGTTTACGATAGCCAGCGCCGCGTGGTGGTGCTCTTCGGCGGGCGCAGCGCCGCCGACCCCCAGCTCGATGACACCTGGGAATATAATGGCCTCACCTGGACGCAGGTCAACACACCCCAGGCGCCCGCCGGGCGGGAGAACCATGCCATGGCGTACGACAGCCAGCGCCACATCACCGTTTTGTTCGGCGGCACAAGCAACGGCAGCGACCCGCTGGGCGATACCTGGGAATACGACGGCGCCAACTGGATCCCCGCCAGCGCCGTCTTCCACCCCTCCGCCCGCTTCTCATTCCCCATGGTCTATGACAGCGCCCGGGACAAGATCCTCCTCTACGGAGGCGGCTACGGCGATGGGCGTTTCACCATCCTGGGGGAAACCTGGGAATACGACGAAGACTCCACCGCCTGGAGCGCCATCGTGCAGCATGCCCGCCAGGATGCCGGCATGCCTTACGACCTGGAGCGCGGCTGCCCTTCGCCCTACACCGGCTGCGGTCTCCCCTTCCACGGCTTCTCCGCTGGCGTTTGCACCGACATCGTCCAGGATGCTTACCAATACGGCGCCAGCCTGGACCTGCAGCAGGCTTTATCCCAGGATCACCGCCTCAACCCCGGGCGCTACCGTTACGGCGTCGCCCGCTACGCCGAAGACCTGTATCGCTACTTCAGCTACAACCAGCAGACCTTCCCGCACTCCCAGCCTTACCAGAAGGGCGACGTGGCTTTCTTCGATTGGGACGACGACGGTCTCATCGATCACAGCGCCGTGATCAGCCAGGTGGATTTCGACGGTCGCCCGCTGGCGCTGGTCGATGCGCCGGGTTACTCCAACGGCAACCTGACCGGCAAAGCGCTTGAAATTGCCTGGTCGAGCGTTTACGCTGATTTTGTCAAAGACCATGCTCGCCTGGGCGCCCCGCCGCTCCAGGAGCCCATCACCACCACCGCCACGCTGCAGGTATTGCGCATCCGCCTGGATGCCCCGTCTCTCGCCTGGCGCTTGCAGGATGAGAACGGCAGAGGCTTCTCCGAGACCTACGATGAAGCCTGGTCGCCAGCAACGTCCACGCATTCATCCCCTACATCCCCGGCGCCAGCTACGCCGAGACGCGGCATCATCACCGTCACCCAGCCCTTGCAGAACGCCGACCTGTACTCCCTCGAGCTGACCGCTGCAGAAAATATCACCTACACCCTGGAGCTAGCCACGCTGCAGAACGGCGCCTACACACAGGGCTCGCCCAGGACCCTCACACAGGCGATCGCTGCCGGCGCTACGCAGCGGGTCGAGATCAGTCTGGAGACGCGCCAGGGCGAGATGCGCTTCCAATCCACCCCATCCGTAAGTCCGGCGCCCCTGGTCGGCGCGCCTGTCCACCTCGAGCTGAGCGCTCCCACGGGCAGTACCGCTCAGCTCTCCTTTGCGGTCAGCGAGCTGGGCGGCATCCTCTCCCTCAATAACGCCAGCCTCGCTGCCACCGAGCTCAAGAGCCAGATGGGTGGGACGATCAGCCGCCTCCCGCTTATCACTATCGCCCGGCGCCTTCAACCTCTCCCCCGGCGCCAGCCAGGACCTCATTTTAGCCATTGATCTGGAGGGTATCCCACCGGCGCTTTACCAGGGTAGCCTGAAGCTCACCTCGGCGAGCGCCAATCCGCTCACCATCCCCCTCACTGTCATCGTCGAGCCCTACCGGCTCTCCCTGCCCTTGTTGATCCGCAACTAATCAGCTCATGGATGCGGGAAGTACGCGGCTGCGCCGCGAAGGCACCTCGCTCACCTATTTTTGGATATCCTAAATTCGGGAAACATCACGGTAAATCAGCCCGGGCGGCATGCGATCAGGCTCGCCACGGCTTTCGGGTGGCGTGTTTCGGTTTCCACCCACCCCTCCCGGTAAGCCAGGATGCGCCAGTCGCTGAACGCCGCCTGCAGCTCGCCGGGCTGTAACAGGTATTGCGGATCGATGTCCGGGCGCATTGCGCCCATCTCCTGGCTCAGCGTCTCGATCACCAGGATGCCGCCCGGTCGCAGCGCCCGCCGGTAAGCCGCCCACAGGTCGCGTTGCAGGTAGTAGAAGTTCAGGATCACGTCGAAGCGCCCCTCCGGCAGGCTGAAGCGGGTCAGGTCTGCCGCCACCGCCATCAGCCCAGGCAAGCGGGCTTTTGCCCTGCGCACTGCCACCCAGGAGACATCCATCCCCACCACGCGCAGGCCTCGTTCCAGCAGGAAGCCTGCATTGCTCCCCAGCCCCATCGCCGCATCCAGCGCCAGTCCCTGGCGCGGCAGGCAATCGGCGTTTTCCACCAGGAAGCGCCGCGGCGGGACGTCCCGTCGGTAGCGCTCATCCTCCCGGTAGCGTGCATTCCAGCGCTCCGCGTCTCCATCAGGCATAGTCAAAAACACCCTCAATAGAGATATCCTACTACGAAAATCCGCCCCCACAGCACAGAATCCTTGGGGTACGCTCTCCCATTTTCTTCAATTCTAAAACCTTGACACTACCCACTGTCTGTACTATAATTAGCACATAAGTTCTAATTTCCGACCTTAAGGGGTGCTCTTGGTTCAGAATTTCAGCCTTTTCAGTCCTTCAGTGATTTCAGTCTTTAGCCCCGACAGTCTTCGGGGTCATGGTCTACGTGGGGATTTCATTGTTCGTCTCAGTCTGGATCGATTGTTGAGTTAGCGTTTCATGGTTTTCATTCGCTCGGTTTCTCTCAGTGTTTTCAGTGTTATCAGTGACCTCAGTGATTCCCCCCATTCGTTTGCAATCGTTTTTCCAACACAAATTCGAAGAAACAAATCCCTGGTGTCTATCCCGGCACAAATCCCTCTCGCCTAAAATCCCTCTTGTGAAATTCGGACAGATTTGCTAAGATTAACCCATGTGTGGACGGTTTACCCTCACCGCTGATATCAGCGCCCTGCAGGAAAGCTTCCCCTGGCTGGGCATCCCCCCGGGGCTGGAGCCGCGCTACAACATCGCCCCCACCCAGCCCGTTGCCGTGGTCCCCAACGACGGCAAGAACCGCCTGGACTTCTACACCTGGGGGCTCATCCCCTCCTGGGCGAAGGACCCCAGCATCGGCAGCCGCATGATCAATGCCCGCGCCGAGACCCTCGCCGAGAAGCCCTCCTTCCGCTCCGCCTTCCGCCGGCGGCGCTGCCTGGTACTCGCCGATGGCTTCTACGAGTGGCGCAGCGACGGCGGCAAGAGCAAGACCCCCATGTACATCCGTTTGGAGGATGGCTCGCCCTTCGCCTTTGCTGGCTTGTGGGAGATCTGGAACGCCCCCGATGGCTCGCAGGTGCTCTCCACCGCCATCATCACCACCGAGCCTAATCCGCTCCTGGCGAAGATCCACAACCGCATGCCGGTCATCCTGCCTGAGAGGGCTTATCCCCTGTGGCTGCAAGCGGGCGAAGCCGACCCCAAAGAGCTCTCCGCCCTGCTGGCGCCCTTACCCCGCCGAGGAGATGGTCGCCTACCCCGTCTCCCGGCTGGTCAACAGCCCCGCCAACGACCTGCCGGCCTGCATCCAGCCGGCTGCCTGACCGGGGGATTGCTCCCTCTCCATGCTGTACTCCCGCATTGACAGCCCCCATCCTGCAGCGCCACGCCTGCGGCAGCCTCGTCCAGAGCATCCTTTCCGCTGCGCTGCATGCCGTCGATCCCGAGGCAGCCGTGCGCCGGCATATGCGCCGCCAGGGAGATTTGCTCGCCATCGGTGAAAAAAATTACCACCTGGACACATTCGAGAAGGTGACCCTCGTCGCCGTCGGTAAAGCCGGTGCTCCCATGGCGCGCGCCGCTGCCGGTATTTTGGGCGAGCGCCTAGCGCAGGGCATCGTCCTGGTCAAGGACGGCTACCAGGCTGACCTGCCTGGTATGCAGGTCTTCAGCGCCGGGCACCCCGTCCCGGATGAGCGCGGCGTGCGCGCCGCCGGGCAGATCATGGACCTGCTGGGAAATGCCGGCGAAAGAGACCTGGTCCTCTTCCTTATCTCCGGCGGCGGGTCTGCCTTGCTCACCTCGCCTGCCACCGGCTTGACCCTGGAAGACCTGCAGCGCCTGACCTCCCTGCTGCTGCGCTGTGGGGCGAGCATCAACGAGATCAACACCCTGCGCAAGCACCTGGAGCAGGCGAAAGCCGGCAATTTAGCCCGCCTGGCGTACCCCGCCCGTACCGCCACCCTCGTCCTTTCCGACGTCATCGGCAATCCCCTGGATGTTATCGCCTCCGGACCCACCTGCCCCGACCCCACCACCTACCAGGATGCCTGGGACGTGCTGGCGCGCTACAAACTGTTGGCAGGAAGCGCCTCCCGCCGTCCTGCAGCGCTTGGAGCGCGGCATCCGCGGCGTGCTGCCCGAGACACCCAAGCCCGGCGACCCCTTCTTTGCTTCCGCCCATTACCAGGTGGTTGGGGACAATTACCAGGCGGCGCAGGCAGCTCTCCAGGCGGCGCAGCAGGCAGGCCTCAACCCCCTCCTGCTCACCACCAGCCTGCAAGGCGAGGCGTCTCAAGCCGGTCGCTTCCTGGCAGCCATTGCCCGGCAAATTAACTGCACCGGACAGCCGGTAGCCCGCCCTGCCTGCATCATCGCCGGCGGAGAGACAACCGTCACGCTGCAGGGCGATGGTCTCGGCGGCAGGAACCAGGAGCTCGCCCTGGCAGCCGTCAACGATCTAGCCGGGCTGGAAAATACCTTGCTGGTCACCCTGGCGACGGACGGCGGCGATGGTCCCACCGACGCCGCCGGGGCTGTCGTCAGCGGCGAGACGCTGCAGCAAGCCCAGGCATCCGGGCTGGATGCGCAGCGCTTCCTCCACCGCAACGACGCTTATCACTTTTTCGAGCCACTCGGGGGGTTGCTTATTACCGGTCCAACCCTGACCAACGTCAACGACCTGGCATTCCTGTTCTTATTCTAAACAGCAGCGAATATCACGATTTCCGGGCGATGATCGCTTTAAAGTACACATCCCGTCCCTCCGCTGGATAGGCGAATGCCAGGAATTCCAGCTCTTTGAGCAGTGTGAACCCGCTGCGCCGCAGCGCGCTGCCGGTCAGCGCCGCGCTGTGCCGGTGCAGCAGCACTGCCACGTCTTCTTTGGGACTCTCCGCCACCTCCACCGGGTTGATCGGGTACGCCGCAGCCTGCCCCGCCTTCTGCTCTTCCACGGTGAAGGCGAAGATGCCCCCAGGCTTCAGCATGCAGCTCACCTCTGCGAAAAGCGGCTCCAGCTCGGGGAAGGAGTTCAGCACCGCCACGCAAACGAGGTGGTCGAAAAAGCCCGCCGGGTAAGGCAACGGCAGGATGCGCAGGTCGTGTAGCTTCAGCTCTGCGGCAATCCCTTTCGCCCGGCATACCTCCAGCACCTCGCTCGACCCATCCAGCCCGTAGATTTGCAAGCCAGCCTTGTGGAAGGGGACCGAGCTCAAGCCGCTGCCGATCCCCAGGTCCAGTAGCTTCTCGCCGGCGCTGACGTATTCATATGCCAGCCCAAAGACTACTTCAGGGCCGCGCCAGTTGGTCGCCTGCGCCTGCGCGTCGTAGCCCTGCGCCGATTCAGAGTCATGGATGATCGTATCTGCGGTTTTCATTTCTGCTGCCCATTTTACCTTACCCGCAGGGTACCTACCACCCGCCAACCTGTGGTAGCATTGCTCCAAATCCTGACGAGGCATAGATGCCCGAGACCTACCCTGCTTACCTTGGCTTGTTATCCACGGGGGAGCTCCAGGAGCGCGTGCGCAGCGCCTACGAGCGTCTTTCTTGCTGCACGACCTGCGCCTGGGAGTGCAAGGTGGACCGGCGGGCGGGCAAGATGGGCATCTGCCGTACCGGCGAGATCGGCACGCGTGAGCAGCTATGGCGCCCACATGGGCGAGGAAGACCCGCTGCGCGGCTGGGCAGGCTCCGGCACGATCTTCTTCAGCCGCTGTAACCTGCACTGCCAGTTCTGCCAGAACTACGACATCAGCCAGACCGACGCCGGGCAGCTCACCCAGCCGCAGGAGATCGCCGCCATGATGCTCGAGCTGCAGGCTGCCGGGTGCCACAATATCAACCTGGTTTCCCCCAGTCACGTCGTGCCGCAAATCATGGCGGCGGTCCTGATCGCCGCGCCAGCCGGGTTGCGCCTTCCCCTGGTCTACAACACCGGCGGCTACGATTCTTTGCCAACTCTTGCCCTGCTGGATGGCGTGATCGATATCTACATGCCAGATATGAAGTATGCCAGCCATCAAATCGCCCGCCATTACTCGAAAATCCCGGGCTACCCGCAGGTGAACCAGGCTGGGGTGCGTGAGATGCACCGCCAGGTCGGCGACCTGCAGATCGACGGGCGTGGCATCGCCCGCCGCGGGCTGCTGGTGCGCCACCTCATCCTGCCCAACAACCTGGCTGGCACGCAGGAAATCTTGCGCTTCCTGGCGCAGGAGATTTCTCAGGACACCTATCTCAACTTGATGGACCAGTATCGCCCGGCGTTCAACGCCCGGCTGTACCCCCGGCTCAACCGGCGCATCACCGCTGCCGAGTATAAAGCAGCCCTGACGATGGCAGCCAATGCCGGGCTTTCCCGCCTGGATAATCGCCCCTCCTTCCCCTTGCCAGCCGGTTTATAAGCGCCGCGCTCCCGGCAGGCGCAAAGCCGCCCAAGCCCTTGACAGGTTCTTAACCTTTGGTAAACTTCCCCCCATATGGATGACCAGGTGCACTCCGCTCCCGCCCCGCGCACGCCAGACCGGGCTTTCGGTCTCTAGAGACGCGATCGGGTGCAAATCCCCCTGACCTGCCGCCGCCCTCTGGACTGACAGCCCCCAGAGGGCGCAATTTTTGGAGGCGTACCATGCGAATGTCGCAACTCTTCAGCCAGACCCTGCGCGAGGCTCCCGCCGAAGCCGAAACCGCCAGCCACCAGCTCCTGCTGCGGGCAGGCTTCATCCGCCAGCTAGCCGCCGGCATCTTCAGCTACCTGCCGCTGGCAAAACGCTCCCTGACCAAGATCGAGAACATCATGCGCGAGGAGATGAACCCCATCGGCGGGCAGGAGATGAGCATGCCGGTCGTGCACCCGGCAGAGATCTGGCAGGAGACCGAGCGCTGGTACCAGATCGGCTCCGAGATGGGGCGCTTCAAGGACAAGAACAACCGCGACATGGTGCTGGCGATGACTCACGAAGAGGCCGTCGCAGACCTGGTGCGCCGGGAGGTGCAGTCCTACCGCCACCTGCCGCGCCTGATCTACCATATCCAGACCAAGTGGCGCGACGACCCACGCCCGCGCGCCGGTCTGATCCGCGTGCGCGAGTTCACCATGAAGGACAGCTACAGCCTGGATGCCGATTGGGAAGGGCTCGACCGCCAGTACCGGGCGCATTACCAGGCTTACTTCAACATATTTCACCGCTGCGGTCTGCCGGTGTCTGCCGTGCGCTCCGACGTGGGCATGATGGGCGGCAAGCTGGCGCACGAGTACATGTACCTGACGCCCATCGGCGAGGATACCTTGCTCTTCTGCGATGCGTGCGGCTACTCCGCCAACCGGCAGATTGCCCGC
Source organism: uncultured Chloroflexia bacterium (assembly GCA_963702535.1). Lineage (GTDB taxonomy): Bacteria > Chloroflexota > Anaerolineae > Anaerolineales > UBA4823 > CAVPDG01. The sequence continues at coordinate 217,747 of CAVPDG010000025.1, forward strand.
TTCCGCAAGCCAGCCGCCGCAGAAGAAGCGCCCCTGCCCAGCGAGCCAGTCGCCACGCCTGGCTGCAAGACCATCGAAGACCTGGCGAACTTCCTGGACGTTACCAAAGCCAGGACTGCCAAGGCGGTGTTCATGATGGCGACCATCCCGGAAGGACGGGAGAAGGTGCAGCGCTTCATCTTTGCCGTGGTGCGCGGCGATATGGAAGTCAACGAGACCAAGCTTGCCAACGCCGTGAAGGCGTCCGACCTGCGACCCGCCACCGAGGACGAGATCCGGTCTGTAGGCGCAGAGCCGGGTTACGCCTCGCCGGTAGGGCTGAAAGGCGCCCTGGTGGTGGTGGACGATGCCATCCCGGGTTCGCCCAATCTGGTGGCAGGCGCCAACCGGGAAGGCTACCACCTGCGCAACGTCAACTACGGGCGCGATTACCAGGCGCAGATCATCACCGACATCGCCGCTGCCCAGGAAGGCGATGGCTGCCCGCGCTGCGGCGGAGCGCTGCGCACGGTGCGCGGCGTAGAGGTGGGTAACATCTTCAAGCTGGGCACGCGCTACAGCGACGCCATGGGCTGCACCTACCTGGATCGGGACGGGCAGGAGAAGCCGGTCATCATGGGCTCGTACGGCATCGGCAGCGGGCGGCTGCTGGCTTGTGTCGCGGAGCAGCACCACGATGAGAATGGCTTGATCCTGCCGGTCAGCGTGGCGCCCTACCATGTCCACCTGGTGGCGCTGGCGGGCAAGGGCAGCACCGAGACGCAGGAACGCGCCGACGCCCTCTACGACGCGCTGAAAGCCGCCGGGGTCGAAGTGCTCTACGACGACCGCGAGGAAAGCCCCGGAGTGAAGTTCAACGACGCCGACCTGATCGGCTGCCCCTGCGCCTGACGGTCAGCGAGCGGGCGCACAAAGCCGGCGGCGTCGAGCTCAAGCGCCGCGACCAGGCGGAAAAGCGCATCATCGCGCACGAAAAAATCCTGGAGACGGTGCAGACGGAGATCGCCGGACTGAGAGATGAGATCCAAGCCAGGGTTGTCGACGTGCCCTTTGACGAGGGATAGGCTGCATCCCAATTGTTAACGGCAATAACGCTTAACCATCACTGCCCAACTGATTTTTAAATCAGTTTTAGTATATAATCAAATCATGAAAACCTCATCTGGGGCGATGCAGGTTTTGTTAGATGACGCAATTGCCCACGATCGGACAACGGCCCGGCGCGCAGCTTTGTTGAGCATACTTGAGCATGAACGCTACCTGACTCGCGAACAATTGATGCGCGCGTGGAAGGCAGACTGGGTTGTGGCTGCTTTGGGGATGCCGCCTGGGTCGACACGTTTTACCGGGATATGCAGGTCGTCAAACGTGCTCTCGAAGCTGCCGGCTTTGAGCTGGCGTATAGCAGAAGCCGCAAAAAACCGGTTATCACCTGCGCGGCCAGCCACCCATTAGCTCAGAGCTATCCGCTACTTTGGAAGGCAGCGTTGCCGAAATCAACCTGGCGCAAATCGCCATCCTGAGACAATTATCATCCGCACAACGCTTCCGCCAGGGCTGCTCGGTTAGCAACCTCGCCATCCAGGTCGTGGCATGGCGCATCCGTCAAAGGCGACCCGAAATCAGCCCTGAAGAAGCTCAACACCTGGCAATCCAGGCAGGGACTTTACCTTGACCGGCGAGATCATCACCTTTGAAAAATTCATCCAACAGGTGATCGCTGCCCTGGAAGCCGCTGGCATCGACTACTTGATCGGCGGCGCGGTAGCGACCTGGGCATGGGGAGAACCACGCGCCACGTTAGATCTGGATGTCGTGGTAGATATTCCACTTAAATCCGCAGGCAAGCTTTCAGATGAGCTGGGAAAGAGAGGCATGCTGGTACCGGCGGAAATCATCCTGGATAATATCCTGGAAACCCGCGCCGATATACCCATCAACGCCATTCACCTGTATAGCGGTTACAAGGCAGACCTGTATCCACTCCGCCCGGGTGACGAGCTACGCGCCTCGGCATTTAAGCGGCGAAAAATGGTCGACCTTGGTGAGCCGCTCGGAAAACTGTGTTTACACGCCCCGGAGGACCTGATCATATACAAGCTTTGGTATTACAGCCTCAGCCAGCAAACCAAGCACCTGCGCGATATCACCAGTATCGTGGCCTCGCTTGGCGAGGAGTTGGATTATGAAACGATCGCGCATTGGGCTAATATAAAGGGGTTGAGCAGCCTGTGGAGAGAATTATTGGTTAAGATTCGAGCCAAAAAGTAACGACGCATCGTGGCACACGATGAGGTTGTAGCGACGGTGCTGGAGGAGATTGCGAGGATGCGGGAGGAGATCGCCGAGGAAGTGGTGGAAGTGGCGTTTGATGAGGGTTAAGCGGGAATTGACAAGGTTGGGAAATATGAGTATAGTTATCTAAGAAACCCTTATCGTTTGGTGCACATCATTGCCGATCAGTTCTCTGCATTGGAAGGGAACTGCTTACGAGCACTTTATTCCTTCTAAATCGAGGTGCCATTCAAACAAGCCCAGGTGGGTTACTTTTGGTTTCCTGTTATACCAAAAATTGCGTCCGTTTGAGTTACCCACAGGATGAGGGTAAATTTCCATTCCTACCGAACTATTAGTTGAGTTGAAAGGAGGTGATGGTAGCAAAATCCCTGGAAGTGAAAGGATGGGTTGGGAATAACCCCATCCATCAATAACCCATGTAAACCATTGTAAGGAGGAGTAACTGTGTTAAAAAAGAGTACGTTATTCAATTTGCTTAGTTTCGTGTTCATCGCCGCCATGCTTTTGTCAGCCTGTGCCCAGCCAACCCCCACCGCGGCTCCCGTAGAAACCGCCGCCCCCGTAGAAACCGCAGCTCCTGTGGAAACTCAGCCTGCTGCACCCGGGGAGTTGATCGGCATCATCCTGCCGACCAAGAATGAGCCGAGATGGATCCAGGACGAGACAAAATTCAAGGCTGCGTTCGATGCCGCCGGAGTACGAGTACCAGATCCTCTTCAGCGAGGGCGATTCCGCCAAGGAAAAGGCCAACGTTGAAGCCTTGATCTCGCAGGGCGCCACGGTGATCATCATCTGTCCGCAGGACGCCACCGCGGCTGCGCTGCGGCTGACAAGAAGCCCGAGACGCAGGTGTCAAGGTGATCTCCTACGACCGGCTGATCCGCGACACCGAGGCAGTCGATTACTACGTCACCTTTGACAGTGTTTCGGTTGGCGAAGCGCAGGCGCAGTACCTGGTTGACAAGGCCACCGGCACCGGCAACCCGCTGTACCTGTATGCCGGCGCACCCACCGACAACAACGCCTTCTTGTTCTTCGAAGGCGCCTGGAATGTGCTGCAACCCAAGATCGCCGATGGCACCTTCGTCATCAAGAACTCCAGCGAAGCGGTAGCCCTGCAGGATAAGGCCACCCTGACGCGTGACGAGATGGGCCAGATCATCGGCCAGGTCACCACTAACTGGGACTTCGCTGTGGCCAAGAACCTGGCTGAGGCCAACCTGACGGCTGCTCCCGCAGCCGACAAGGGCGACGTCTTCATCCTCGCCCCCAACGATGGCACCGCGCGCGCGATTGCCGATGTCTTCGCTGCTGACGCGGATGTCACCAGCTATGTGGTCACCGGTCAGGATGCTGAAATCGCCTCCGTCCAGTACATCATCGACGGCAAGCAGTCCATGACCGTCTTGAAAGACGTCCGCACCCTGGTTGCGGATTCTTCGCCGCTGCACAGGCTTATCTTGAAGGCGGGACCCCCGCGAGACCACAACCTACAACAACGGCGCGATCGACGTCCCGGCCAAGCCGTCTGCGGTCGTCACGGTGGACCAGTCTAATGTCCAGGAAGCCGTGATCAACTCGGGCTACTGGCCTGCCAGCGAGTTCACCGGACTGGATACCATGGTGCAGGCACCTGCTGCGCCGGAAGGATTGTTGGCATCATCCTGCCGACCAAGAATGAGCCGAGATGGATCCAGGACGAGACCCGCTTCAAGGATGCGTTCGATGCCGCCGGGTACGAGTCCAGATCCTCTTCAGCGAGGGCGATTCCGCCAAAGAAAAGGCCAACGTTGAATCTTTGATCTCGCAGGGCGTCAAGGTAATCATCATCTGCCCGCAGGACGCCACCGCGGCTGCTGCGGCTGCAAGAAGCCCGAGACGCAGGTGTCAAGGTGATCTCCTACGACCGCCTGATCCGCGACACCGAGGCAGTCGATTACTACGTCACCTTTGACAGTGTCTCGGTTGGCGAAGCGCAGGCGCAGTACCTGGTTGACAAGGCCACCGGCACCGGCAACCCGCTGTACCTGTATGCCGGCGCAGCCACCGACAACAACGCCTTCTTGTTCTTCGAAGGCGCCTGGAATGTGCTGCAACCCAAGATCGCCGATGGCACCTTCGTCATCAAGAACTCCAGCGAAGCGGTAGCCCTGCAGGATAAGGCCACCCTGACCCGTGACGAGATGGGCCAGATCATCGGCCAGGTCACCACCAACTGGGACTTTGCTGTGGCCAAGAACCTGGCTGAGGCCAACCTGACGGCTGCTCCCGCAGCCGACAAGGGCGATGTCTTCATCCTCGCCCCCAACGATGGCACCGCGCGCGCGATTGCCGATGTCTTCGCTGCTGACGCCGATGTCACCAGCTATGTGGTCACCGGTCAGGATGCTGAGATCCCCTCCGTCCAGTACATCATCGACGGCAAGCAGTCCATGACCGTCTTGAAAGACGTCCGCACCCTGGTTGCGGATGCTCTCGCCGCTGCGGTCGCTTTTCTTGAAGGCGGGACCCCCGGCAGACCACAACCTACAACAACGGTGTGATCGACGTCCCGGCCAAGCCGTCTGCGGTCGTCACGGTGGACCAGTCTAATGTCCAGGAAGCCGTGATCAACTCGGGCTACTGGCCTGCCAGCGAGTTCACCGGTTTGCCATAACCAATAAATGTTAGGATCGACAGGAATAGTGATGGCTCCGTCCATCACTATTCCTGTAAATTGAAGTTCATGCGCACTTTGACAAGCGGAATAGATGGTCAATCCAGCTACGTGGATTGACCATTTGCAAAATTCGAGGAGAGAACAATGCAACCCATAGCAGAAGCTGCGCCTGCAGTGGAAATGCGTAATATCAAGAAGAGCTTTGGGGCAGTTCAGGCGCTGCGCGGGATAAACCTGACATTGCACCATAATGAAATACTGGGCTTGTTAGGCGACAACGCCGCCGGAAAATCAACTTTGATGAAAGTGCTCAGCGGCGCTTACACCCCTGATGAAGGGGAGATCTTGATCGACGGCGAGAAGGTTAATCTACCGATCCATTTCATCCGCGCCGCATGGGCATCGAGATGGTCTACCAGGACCTGGCCCTGGCTAATAACCTGGATGTGACTGCCAATGTTTTTCTCGGACGGGAAGAAGTTGGCACGAAACTTGGTCCAATCGGGGTTTTGAACAACCACCACATGGAGCAAGAGACCCAACGCCTGTTGGATCAACTCAAAATCGACATCCCATCCGTACGCTTGCTGGTCGAACGGCTGTCTGGAGGCCAACGCCAGGCAGTGGCCATCGCCCGAGCTACAGCGTTCAATTCCAAGGTCACCATCATGGACGAACCTACAGCGGCATTGAGCGTGGCGGCCATCAGCAAGGTGCTTGACCTTGTGCGAGAGCTCAAAGCGCAGGGGGCTTCGATCATCATTATCAGCCACCGCCTGGAAGATATTTACCAGGTAAGCGATCGGATGATCATCCTGCGTCATGGGCGCAAGGTTCTCGATAGTCCCGTCGAAGGGGATCTCGATGAGTTTCGCGAGAAAGTGGTGGCCTATTTCATTGGCGCTCGCGATGACTTTGCCATCAAAGAAGCTGAATAATCCGCGGGGAGAGATTTAAAATGACCTTCATCCAGGATGTGCAAAAATTATTTCGACAGAATATCCGTGAATACGGAATATATATCGCGTTTATCGTGATTATTCTGTTCTTTAACTTCACGACGGAAGGCCTCTTTCTTTCGCCAAGGAACATCGGCAACCTGCTGAATGCCACAAGTTATATCGCCGTATTGGCGGTTGGCATGACCCTAGTCATAGTCATCCGGCATATCGACCTGTCGGTGGGTTTTCTGGCGGGTTTCCTGGGCGCGGTGGCGGCAATTGCCATGAAATCCTGGGGCTGGTCTTCCTATGCAACCATCCCGTTCGTGCTGGTGTTAGGAGTTTTTGCGGGGCTGATTACTGGTTTTTTGGTGGCTGGGATGAAGATCCCGGCCTTTGTTGCAACTCTTGCCGGAGCACTGGTCTACCGGGGACTCCTGCAAACGGTAACGATGAGTACAGGCACCATCATCATCGCCGATGATTTTTTAATGCCATTGGCAACGGTTTTATCACCAATCTTCCGGATATTGGGATTTTAACAGACTTTAACAGGACGACGCTTCTCCTCGGAATAATCGCCATCATCCTGTTTGTCAGGGGCGAGATCATATCACGCAGGAAGACACAGGCTTACCACTTTGAAGTATTACCGAGGAGCTTATTCATCCTTAAATTGGTAATTGTGTCGGCTTTGATTGGCGCGATCACCTGGGTGCTCGCAGGATACCAGGGCTTGACCTGGGCCGAAGTTGTCTTATTGGTAGTGGTATTCATTTACTCATTCATCACGACAAAAACGGTCACCGGCAGGCATATTTACGCAGTCGGCGGAAACCCAGAGGCGGCTGAGTTAAGCGGTATCAGTGTCAAGAATATTACCTACCTGGTTTTTGGATCGATGGGCTTGCTTACTGCAGTCTCAGCGATCATCTACGCCTCCTGGCTGCGCTCCGCTACAACGATTGCCGGAACCCTATTTGAATTGGATGCCATCGCTGCGGCGTTTGTCGGTGGTGTAGCAGTGGCCGGTGGAGTCGGCAGGGTTACCGGAGCGGTCGTCGGTGCGCTGGTCATGGCATCACTGACGAACGGCATGAACTTAATGGGCATCGACATATCGATGCAGTACATCGTCAGAGGCCTGGTGCTTGCGGCAGCAGTTATCTTTGACGTGACAACGCGAAAAACAACCCGGAAGTAGCGATAGGTCTTGTAGACATGCGGTGCACCGCTTGCCACGGTGCACCGCACGTTTTAACGCTACCAGTTTAATTACCTGACATCTTGAAGAAGGTGGTGAGTTTCATCGCCAGATTGAGATCGCCCGCAAGCCGTAGTTTGCCCTGCATGAAGTATTGCATGCCGTTGGCTTTGCCCAGCAGCACATCGGCAAAGTCCTGGGCATCAGCGGTAAGGGTCACTCGTGGGCTGGGAGCGATGCCCTCAGCCACAGTACACTTGCCTTCATGGATGGTGATGATCCAATCCCCGCCCTGCTCGCCGGTCAGGCGATACTGGATCACAGCATCCACGCCTTCAGCCACTTCAGGCATGAAAGCCTTCTCATGGTTTCGGATCAATTGTTGAACAGTATATTCTGCCATTTCTCATCTCCTTAAAATTTGTGCACGGATAAACACGGATGATACGGATTTCTAAAATCGAACGCAGATTCATCCGTGTTTATCCGTTAGATCCGTGTCCGATTCAGTTGAGATTCTCAAAGATACCAGCCGCCCCCATACCGCCGCCGATGCACATGCTGACCATGCCGAAGTGCACATCCCGGCGTTTCATCTCATAGATGAGCTGGGTGGTCAGCTTTGCGCCAGTACAGCCGAGGGGGTGCCCCAGGGCAATGGCGCCGCCGTTGACATTGGTGATCAATTCATCCAGCCCCACCTCCCGGATGACCGCCAGGCTCTGCGCGGCAAAGGCCTCGTTCAGCTCGACCAAGCCAATCTCCTTGAGCGATAGACCAGCCAGCTTGAGCGCCTTGGGGATGGCGACAATGGGACCGATCCCCATGATCTCCGGCGGCACACCGCCTACGGCAAAAGCGATGAAACGCGCCAGCGGCTTCAAGCCCAGGGCTTCAGCTTTGGCTCTGGACATGACAACCACGCCAGCCGCGCCATCCGACATCTGCGATGAGTTGCCTGCTGTGACGACGCCGCCTTCCTTGAATGCAGGCTTAAGCTTTGCCAGGGCTTCCAGGCTGCTATCGGCGCGCGGCCCTTCATCCCGTTGAAAGACAAATGAGCGGCTTACCGCCTTATGCCCGTCACTGCCCGGTTCAACGACAGAGACCTGCACGGGGACGATCTCGGGGTCGAAGCGCCCGGAGCTCACGGCAGCCGCTGCCTTCTGGTGGCTGTGCAGAGAAAAGGCATCCTGGTCCTGGCGGCTGATCCCGTACTTAACCGAGACATTCTCGGCAGTGAGACCCATACTGGTGAAAGCAGCCGGGTATTGCTCCGCGAGGTAAGGCATGGGCGAGAATTTTAAGCCGGTCATCGGGACCATGCTCATCGATTCGGTGCCGCCAGCAATGACCACCTGCGCCTGCCCAGCCATAATGGCGAAAGCGCCATGCGCGATACTCTGCAAGCCAGACGAGCAGAAGCGGTTGATCGTCTCAGCGGGGACGCTGTTCGGCAGTCCGGCGCTGAGAGCGACCATGCGAGCCATATTCATACCTTGCTCGCCTTCTGGGAAGGCGCATCCCAGGATGACATCGTCGATATCCGCCGCGTCGAGAGCAGGCACGCGGTTTAGCAGCTCACGGATGACGGCGGAAGCCAGGTCATCCGGTCGTGTAGAGGCAAGCGAGCCGCGCTTGGCGCGCCCCACAGCAGTTCTGGCGGCTGCAACGATGACGGCATCATGCAAAGAATCAAGTTTACTCATGAGTTACTCTCCTTGGGATTGGACACGGATAAACACGGATGACACGGATTAAAAATCTGAGAACCGGTGGGCATCATGGTCTTTCAGCCTCCTTTGTCCAGGTAAGCGATCCCTTTCTCTCGTTATCGTAAATCTTTCGGATATGTTGAGGTTTTGGTCCAAAGTTCAGCAGAAGGCCAACTTCCATCCCTGTCGCCTTTAAGTAATTCAACAACTGGGCTTCATGCTCCTGGAGCAATTCACGAACAGCTTTAAGCTCGAAAATCACCAAATCATTCACAACAATATCCGAGTACTATTCACCAACCAACTGTCCTTGATAATAGACATTGATTGGTTGCTGTTGCACAATGCTCAACCCCGCCCTCTTTAGCTCAATTGCCAAGGAGTTCTCATAAACTTTCTCTGAGAAACCATAACCCAACTGGTTGTAAACCACATAAAACGAACCAATTATGGTTTGAGTGAGGTCGCTGTGCTTCCCGGAAAACAACTCTGGCCTCCGTTGATTGTCGCTCTTCTACCCTTACCTACGATCTTCGCTCTTTATCCGTGTTTATCCGTTCAATCCGTGTCCAATTAATTTCTCAACGGTTTGCCGGTCTGCAATATGTTCCACATGCGCGCCTGGGTCTTCTGCTCGCCGCAAAGGGACAGGAAAGCCTCACGTTCGAGATCGAGGATATACTGCTCAGCCACCCAGGCAGGAGAGCTGATATCGCCGCCGGTCAGGACATTCGCCAGCTTGCCGGCGATATGGGCTTCATATTCGGTGATATAGCCGCCTTCCTTCATCATATAGATACCCACCCGCAGCGCGCCGAGGGCATCTCGACCCGCGGCGTAGATTTTCTCGGGCAACGGCGGCTGGTAGCCGGTCGAGACCAGGTGCAGGACCTCCTTCTTGGCTTCGCTCAAGAGCAGGTCGCGGTTGAGCACTATCCGGTCGCGCGGGCTGAGGAATCCCATCTGGCGCGCTTCTTCGGCGCTTGTGGCAACCTTTGCCAGGCCGATCTGCTCGAATGCCCGCTGCAGGAAGGGCAGAACCTCGACGTTCTTGGTCTGCTGGGCAGGATTGACCAGGCGGCGTAACATCTCCTTGGTGCCGCCCCAGGCGGGTATGACGCCTGCCCCGATCTCAACCAGTCCCATATACAGCTCAGCGCCAGCGACAATGCGGCTGGTGTGCATGGGGATCTCTGCGCCGCCGCCCAATGCCAGCCCTGCCGGCGCGCCGACAACCGGTCTGGGGAAATAACGCATGCGCATGTTGAGGTCTTGCCCGCCCTTGACCATGTTATTCAAATCGTCCCACATCCCCCCCTGGGCAGCCATTACTGCCAGGAAGAGATTTGCGCCAGCGCTGAAGTTCTCCGCTTCGCTGCCGATCACCAATCCCTCGAAATCAAGAATGGCGCAATCCAGGGCATCGTTGAGCATGCCCAGGATATCGGCGTCGAGTGTGTTCATTTTGGTATGGAATTCAACACAAGCCACTCCATCGCCCAGGTCAATCAGAGAGGCGCCCAGGTTCTTCTTGACCAGCTTGCCCGCCGCCTTTTGTTCCCTGAGCAGGACCAGACCTACGGGGCGGGGGATCGGCTCATATCCTCGGCGCGCAGGGTTGTAGACACCCACCTGCGTATCGCCGGCGTACTGGTAAAAAGATGGACAGCCGCTCTCCAGCATTCTCCTGCACCCAGGTATGGGGCGGAAAGCCGGCGGCGGTCATGGCGGGGATGGTCTCCGCAACTCCAAGCATATCCCAGATCTCGAATGGACCCGCCTCACGACCAAAACCCCAGCGCATCGCGTCGTCGATAGCCTTGGGCGTATCTGCGATCTCGGGAATACGGTCACAGGCGTAAGCCAGACCCTGGTAGGTAATGGCGCGTACGAGCTGACCAGCCCGGTCATCGGCTGCCAGCAGGACCTTCAAACGCTTGCCCAGGTCAGGCTCGTCTTTAACCTTGCCGATCGAATCAAACCGTACCTTTTTGGACGGCTCGTGCTCCATCGTCTGCAGGTTGAGGACATAGAACTCTTTGCCGCCATCCGCAGTTCGCACCTCCTTGTAGAAACCCTGCTTGGTCTTGGTACCCAGCCAGCCGCGTTCATTCATGGTGCGGATCAGCTTTTGCACCGCCTCCGAGCGCATGTAACGCAGAGCCAGCTCGTCGTGCGGGATCGCGGGAGCCAGGTTCTTGCCCACATGCTCCCAGACATCCAGCCCAACCAGGTCGAATAGTCGGAAGGTAGCTGTCTTGGGATTGCCGATGGGCGGTCCGGTGACCGCGTCGACCTCCTCCACGCTATAACCGTTTTGCAGCACATAATCGGTCAGGAAGCTGGCGGTGCCGGAAAAGATGCGGTTGGCGATGAAATTGGGAGTATCTTTGGCAATGACAATACCCTTCCCCAGGCGGTACTCGCCGAAGCGACAGATGAGGTCCACGACTTCCGGCAAGGTATCCGCGGTGGGGATAACCTCCAGCAGTTTCAGGTAGCGCGGCGGGTTGAAGAAATGGGTGCCCAGGAAATGCTTGCGGAAGCCTTCAGAAAGCCCTTCAGCAATCGATGCGATGGGAATACCCGATGTGTTGGTGCTGACAATGGTATTCGGCGCACGGACCGCGTCGATGCGTTGCATGAGCTGGCGCTTGATTGCCAGGTTCTCCACGATCACTTCAATGATCCAGTCAGCGCTTTCTACGGCTGCGAAATCATCTTCCAGGTTACCGGTGGTCACCAGGGCAGCCTGCTCCGGCGTAAAAAAGCTCGCCGGGCGAGATTTGAGGGCGCGCTCGAAACCGTCTTTCACGATCCGGTTGCGCACCGCAGGGTCAGCCAGTGACAAGCCCCTGGCCTCTTCATCAGGAGTGAGCTTATTGGGGATGATGTCCAGCAGGGTCACCGGGACGCCAGCATTCGCCAGGTGCGCAGCGATTCCCGCCCCCATCGTCCCGGCGCCGATCACAACAGCACGGTGGATCTTGTATATCATGGGTCCTCCTTCCTTTAGGGCTGATAGATGGCAAAATTATCGAAAAACGCTTCAAAAGGCGTCTCCATGCGGCTGACAGCCAGGAGACCAACAGCGCCATTGGCAAAATCGTCGTCTTTTACCTGCAGTAATAACTGACCGTTAGCATAAAGGGAGAGCGTCTCGCCGATGCACTCAGCGCGCACCCGGTTCGCTGAGCCGCTCTTGATCACGCCAGATGGGTCGACCCCTTCTTGGATGAACTCAAATTCGCCCCCTTCCATTTTAGCGATGCCAAAATCCCCATCGCTGGAGATTACCAGCGCATAATAGTTATCCGCGTCCTGATGCCGGCACACCAAACCGGCATAGCCGGTTTTTGCCCCTGCCAGGCGCAGGGTATCCACCTCCACAATAACATCATCAAAGCTCTGATCACGGGTGCTCCAGATGGGAGCGTTTTTGATGTTGATTGAAATCTTATAACCTCCGTCAGTCAACTCCAGGCTGAACCGCTTATTTTGCTCGGTGTACCAGTAATTCTCATCTGAGAAATCATCCTCGAAGATGAGCACGGCGGGTGGGGTCGGGGTCAGGCTGGGTGTGGGCGTTGCTGTCGTTGTGAGCGTGGCTGTGAGAGAAGCCTGCACGGTTTGCGCAGGTTGCTCCGTGGTGGGCAACCCAGGCATCTGACCGGTCTCAACCGGCGCCTCGGCAGATGTGGATGGAACCAGTGCAGTCAGCTGGGCAGAGAGGGTTTCAGCTGCCTGAGTGTAGATCAGAACAGTATCGGTCGCTGGCGCAGGCGTGCCCCGCGGCAGGTTGCAACCAGCTAGGGGGAGCAGGAACAGCAACACAACGATCCATAACTCCTTGCCGCGTGCAGCCTTGATTGGATCATCACGATGGTTCACGGGTCTTCGCCTGGATTGAAACATGGGTCATCTCTTGTCCTGATGTTTGGGTGAGTCGGCGATCGGGGCAACCAGCACTTTATCGACGCGAAAACCATCCATATCCATAACTTCAAAGTGCATGCCACCCCAATCGAAGCTGTCTGCAGCGCTCGGGATGCGCCCCAGGTATGACATAACGAAGCCCCCCAGGGTTTGGTAGTGACCGCGGCTCTCATCGGGCAAACTCGCGAGACGGAAAAGCTCCTTGAACTCGTCCACCGGCAGCTTGCCGTCCACCAGCCAGGAACCGTCTTCGCGCTGGACCACCTCCGGCTCAACCACATCACTTTCATCCGGGATATCGCCAACGATGGATTCGAGGATATCGAAGGCGGTCACCAAGCCTTGCAAGCCGCCGTACTCATCGATCACCAGGGCGGTATGGACGCGCGACTGGCGAAATAATTCCAGCACTTTGAGGGCTGGCATGCTCTCGGGGACGATGAGCGGCTGCACTATGCAGGCGTTCAGATCCAAATCTTGCCCCGAGATAGCTCGCTCGAGAAGATCCTTAGCCTGGACGATGCCCAAGAGCTCATCCAGGCTGCCGCGGGCGACGGGATAGCGCCCGTGGTCGCTGGCGATGATCTTGCGCCTTGTCTCCTCAGGCGGGTCTTCCACGTCCAGCCAGACGATCTCGGTGCGGGTGGTCATCAGCCTACCCACACTGCGATCCCCCAGGCGGAAAACCGCCTCAACCATATCCTGCTCAGCCTCGGCAAAAATGCCTGCGCGGCGCCCCTGGTCGATAAGCACTTTGATCTCTTCCTCGGTGACTGGCGCTTCGGCAGAAGGTTTATATCCGACGATCTTGAGCACAAGATCTGTTGACCAGCTTAACAGCCGCACCAGCGGAGAGGTGAGACGCGAGAGAAAGCTCATAGGGGCGGCAGCCGATGCAGCGATTTGCTCCGCGTGGCTCAACCCCAGGCGTTTGGGCGCCAGCTCGCCAAGGACCAACGAGAAGTAGGTGATCACCAGCACAACCAGGAAAACACCGATCGCCTCACTGTATGGGGCAAGCCAGGGGATGGATTGCAGGCTGGCAGCGATGCTTTCCGCAATGGTCGCCCCACCGAAGGCGCCAGCCAGGATCCCGACCAGGGTGATGCCGATCTGGACGGTTGATAGGAAATCAGCCGGATGTGTAGCCAGCTCCAGCGCCAGGCGAGCCTTCGCATTGCCCTGCTCACTGAGCTGCTGCAGCCTGGCTTTGCGCACTGAGACCACCGCGATCTCTGTCATAGCCAGCAAGCCGTTGAACAAGATCAGAGCCAGGAGGATCAGGACTTCAAGGGCAATACTATTCATCGATCCATCAATTACCTTTCCCTCAGATTACGGTTAAAGAAATCGACTACCCGTTGGATAAACAGTGCATTTCCTTCGCCGTGGAACGTGTGCGGCTGCCCCGCATAGGAGAAACACTCGACCTCCACAGAGAGGTTTTCTAGCTGGCGACAGGTTTCAGCAGACCATACCGGCGGCACATCGGCATCTTTCTCGCCATGATGAATTGAAACGGCTGCCTGGATGCGGTCGAAAAAGTAGACCGGCGATATCCGTCGCAGAGCCTCTTCCGGCGCATTCAGCTCTTCCGAGCCGCGCGTGCCGTTTGAGAAGTAGTGAAAGATGCGCTCGTAATTCTTGCGCTCGTCGCCGCTCATCGCCCCATACAGGACAGCTGCCCTCACATCGGGGCTGACCGTGAGCACACGGGTGGTAATGCCGCCGCCCATGCTGTGCCCCCACAAGCCAATCTCACCCGGCTCAGCCAGAGCCAGCAGACCGGGCTGCCCGGCTTGCTCTTTCACAAGCGCGATGAGGTTCAGGATGTCCAGCGCCATGCCCACGCGAAAGCGGTTATCGCCATCGTCGGAGGGAGGGTAGCCGCGCAGGTTGGGGTGCATCACAATGAAACCTGCTTGCGCCAGTGCATCTGCATAACCGGTAGTGTAATCCAGCGTCTTGTAAACCTCCGGCTCGATGTATCCGTGGATCGCGATCACTACCGGGTAAGGCGGCTCCCCCCGGCGGGGGACGTTCATGAAGCCAAAAATCCTCAACCCATCACTCGGATAAACCATCAGCGTGCGAGTGAAGTAAGAATTGACCGCCAGGGTCTCGAGCTGCTCGATCTCGCCACCCCCGTAACTGCGCAAGCGCAAATCCTCGATACCCAAACCGGCATAAGGATCAGGTGTGGCTGTGGTTGTAGGAGCCAGCAGCGCTGTGGCAGTTGGCAGGCTCACAACGGAGGAGGGCAGCGTGCTCGTCGGTGGCAAGACACTGGTGACAGTTTGTGTTGGCGGCAGGCTGGGCATGCTGGAGGGTACAGGGCTGGTTCCCGGCGCGGGAACACAGGCTGCCAGCAGGCTGGCAAGCGCAAGGATGTTAAGGTACAGTTTTAGAAGTCGCATAGAACTCACCGGTAAATGAAACCTGTAAAAAGGGATTGGCGCCCGGATGATTGGCATGGCTCGCCATCGACCCACCATCCGGCTTGCCCTGGGTAAAATTACCTCAAGTCTCGACCACTGTAGTCCAGGATCTGGCGAGCGACGACCAGCCGGTTGATCTGTCCTGTGCCCTCGTAAATATCGGTGATCTTGGCATCCCGGAACCACTTCTCAAGCAGCAGGTCGCGAGTATAGCCCAGGGGACCCATGATCTCCACCGCTCTCTGCGTGATCTTGGTAACCACATCGCCGGCGCGCAGCTTGCCCATCGAGGCCTCAAGCGGGTTAGGCTTGCGGTTATCCGCCATCCAGACCGCCTTGATGAGCAGCAGCCACGCGGAGCGAAGCATCACCTCCATATCGATCACATCGCGCTCGATGCTGGTGAGCTTCTGGCGCGGCAACCCGTAGCGGATGGTAACGCCTTGTTGGAAGAGTAGCTCCTTGAGCAGCTCCAGGGAGGCGCGCGCAACGCCGATGCCGGTAGCAGCCACCAACGGGCGGGTGGCGTCAAACGTAGCCATCGCGCCTTTGAAACCGGTTGTGGTCTTGACCTCCACCTCCGGGCTGCCAAGGATGTGGTCGAACGGCACGCGGGCATCCTGTAACACAATGGAAGCGGTATCGCTAGCGCGGATGCCCAGCTTGTGCTCCAGCTTGGTCACTTTGACGCCAGGAGTGCCCGCCGGGACGACAAAAGAGCGCATGCCTGCCCGCCCGGCGCTGGGATCGATCGTTGCCCAGACAACCACAAAACCGTCGCTCTCACAGAGCGATTTTTGTCCGGCGGTGACAAAGATCTTCTCACCGTTAAGCACCCATTCGTTCGTGGCGCGGTCGAGCACGGCAGAAGTACGGATGGCAGAGGTGTCCGACCCAGCCTGCGGCTCAGTCATCGCCATTGCCCCAAAGCAGGGTTTTTCCTGGGCAAAGCGCGCCAGGAATTTCTGTTTCTGCTCCGGCGTACCGGCGGCTTCGACCGCAGCAGCACCCAAGCCGCCGCCTGGAGTCACCAGGTAGAGACCCACATCGCCCCATGCCAGGGTCTCGAGCATGAAACACAATGACTGGTAGCCGATCGGCGGTCGTTTCTTTTCAGGGTCTTCGCCTTCCTTCGGCTTTCTCTCGCGCGGCGCCAGGGAACCAGCGCCGGTGGCGCGCATTGCCATGTGCATAAAGTTGATGTAATCCCAAGGGATCTCGTGCTCATGGTCGTCAAAGTAACGCGAGACGGGACGCATCATATTCTCTGCCACGGTCGTAAGAGCCACACTCTGCTGGGCAATGGGCTTGGGGGGTTCAAACTCGATCATCATTTGCCTCCTGATCTAACGAATATTTCAGACCAAAGCCAGACCGGTCAGCGTGGCGATGCCGCGCCCGTTGCGCATCCAAAGCTCGACGGGGTGCTCACGTATGTAACCATGCCCGCCCAACACCTGGACGGCGCGGTCCGTGACCATCATCGCCATATCCATCGCCCCCACCAGCGCCAGATAAGCCTGTTTGGAGGCTTCCGGTTGAGTGGCATCCAGCATCCAGGCTGCCTCCCAGGTGAGCAGGCGGATCGCCTCAATTTCGGTAGCCATCTCGGCAAGCATGAAGGCGATGGCTTGTTTCTGAGCCACCTTGACGCCAAAGACATCCCGATCCTTCGCGTAATCGCGCGCATACTCAAAAGCTGCCTTCGATAGCCCAATCGCCAGGGCAGCCATGGCAACTCGCGCGGCGTCCAGGATCGGGGCGAAATCATGCCCCTCCACCCCGCCCAGGCGGTTCTCCAGCGGCAGGCGGACATCATTCAAATGGAGGGAATAGAGCGGCAAAGAATGGATGCCCAGCAATTTCTGCCGTTCTCCCACCTGGAGGCCCGGCGCGCCGCGGGGCAAGATGAAGCCCTGCGTCTTGCCCTCCAGGTTGGCGTAGACAAGCATGGCTTCAGCATCAGCCGCATAGGGGACGAAGGTCTTCTCGCCTGCCAGGACATAGGCGCCATCTTCTTGCCGGGCAGTGAGATGCAGCTCGTTTGGATCAAAGTCATAGGCTGGCTCGATCAATGCTGCTGTAAAGGGTCTCCATTCTGCCTCGATCACCTGCGGCAGGTAGCGCTGTTTCTGCTCTTCATTGCCCGCCAGCAACAGCGGTACGGCAAATAGACTGGGCGCCATTACAGCCAAAGCCCCTGCCAGATCGCCCCAGGCTAATTCTTCTGCAGCCAGAACACTGGTAACCACCGAGCGGTCGCCAAAGCCGCCATACGCCTCAGGAATCGATGCCTGCAGCACACCCAGCTCCCAACCCTTTTCAACCAGGGCTGGAGGCAGCTCGGTTGATTCCTCAGCCTCACGCGCCTTGGGGCGCAGGTCCAGCCGGGCGTAGCGACCCGCCGTCTCCATGAGCATGGCTTGCTCTTCTGTGGGTTCAAAAGAGTACATGTTCCGCTCTCCTTCCTGGATCACTCTTCCTGATCATCCGATCTTGAGCCAGTTATCGTTGCGCCTCGATGGTCAGGCGCCTGCCGGGTTAGATGGTAGGCGCCCGGCGATAACGCAGGGTTACCGGCTCTTTGCCATTCTCCAGATCTTGCAAATTGGCAATCTCCAGCAACCCGCGCTGGTACAGGTATTCCACGTGGGCGCCGGTTTCTTCCAGGGCTAACAGGACATTGTAGCCGTGCACCTCCCCGAATAAAACATGCGAAAGATCAGCTATGGTATGCGGCTGGGATAAAAGCTGCTGCACCAGTTCCAATCGTTGGCGGTGGAGCAGACGGATCGCTTCGATGCGGGCGGGCAGGTCCAGGATCGGCGCCTCATGCCCCCCTAACGTCAGGCGGATGCCGCCAGCCCAGGCTTGCAGGGCATCCAGCGATTTCAGATAATGCTCCAACCCGGTGAAATTTGTCAAATGCTCGGGCGATTGGTGCGGGCTGGTGTCCGCCAGGACGTGGTCGCCGGCGAAGAGGACATCCTGCAAGCGGATGACCACATGCCCGGCGCAATGCCCGGGTACGTGCAGCATCTCGAACGGACCTACCTGCATGCCAGCGGCTTCATAGGTGAAATCCACGCGCACAGATGCGTACATGCTCTTGGTAATGCGGTAGACATCCAACAAATGAATGCGCTGCTGCTCGTCCACGCCGGCCTCTACCAGGAACTCACTCAAGCGGCGAGCGACCATCGCCAGGCGCTCTTCGTACTGTGTCAGGTTGCGCAGGTCCAGCTCGTGGACGCCGAGCAACGCTTGCGTGCGCGGGCGCACGTATTTCAAGCCGCCGAAATGATCGATATGGGCATGCGTGATGAAGATATGGGTCAGGTCTGCCAGGCTGATCGACCTGCCGATGCTCCGGGAAACAGCCTCAAAACCCGCTTCCAGGTGGCGGTTTGAATTGCCGAAACCGGAGCCGGCGTCGATCAAAACGCGAAATTGCCCGTGATCAGGGTCATCCAACAGCACCAGGTATGCCTGTCCCCACAGCATGGGGAACTCTTTGAGCGGGATTTGGAAGATGCGCGCCCCACCGGCGGACTCGAAGACATTGACGTGCCCGGGTGTAGATGTATATGGCTCGGGCACCGGCTACCCTCCCCTCACCAGCAGACCGTCCAGGTACAAATCAGCGAACTCGGCGGCTAATCCATCCGGAGTGAGTGCGCCGTCGGGGCGGTACCAGGTGATGGTCCAATTCAACACGCCAAGCAGGTAGCGAGCTGCCAGGGCAGGGTCGGAGCAGGTGAATATACCCAGGTCGTAGCCTTCCTGGAGCATATCATGCCACAGGCGCTCAAAACGGTCGCGGCGCGGGATGTGCCGGGCGTTATACTGCGGCTCGAGCGAGCGATGCTCGAGCAGCAGCACCGCAGCCAGGTCGCGGTTATCGAGCATCGCTTGCAGGTAGAGGTGGATCGCCTGGCGCACTTTCTGGTCGGGCGGCTGGCTTGAGCAAGCCACCGGCTCGATGATCTGGATCAGCAGGTCCAGAGCGCGATCCAACAAATCCAGCAGGATCTCCTGCTTGCTGGCTACGTGATAGTACAGGCTGGCTTTTTGGAGGTTAACCGCCTGGGCGATGTCCTGCATGGAGGCGGCATGGAAGCCCTTTTCGTGGAAGATCTGGGCTGCCGCTTCGAGGATCTCGTCGCGCGTCATCGACTCTCCCTACCGAACGGTCGGTAGATATAGAATAGCAAATATTTGCGCGAAAGTCAAATTAATTCGGGCGATTCGGGAGCAGAACAGTCAGCGGGTCGAAGTGCTGGAATTCCCCGCTCATGCGCCAGCGGGTGTAGTTATCGCGTTCTTCCTGGGTGGTTTGGGTGCTGTAGTAAGCCATCCCGGCGAACTGCTGGTCTGCCGGACCGATGCGCATCTCCAGGTGCAGGTGAGCAACCCCGGCGTTGCCGCTCTTGCCCACTTCGCCGATCCACTGGCAGGCGCTTACAGCGTCGCCTAACGCAACCAGCGGCGCGGCGCCCATGTGAGCATAGAGGGTGTAGAGCGATTGGTCATCCTGGATGTCGAGCTGCTCCCTCAGCTCCGGCGGCAGATCGGATGCAGGCGTCTCGATGATGACGACGTTGCCATAGGGGAAGCTACCCGAGATGGATGCAGCCACCCGCCCGCCGAAGACGGATTGGACGCCTTCGCCGAGGATGGAAGTCCGCTTACCCCGCTGGTAGTAGGAGAAATCGACCCCCTGGTGGCGAGCATCGGAGCCCATCGGCGGCGGGTTATACGGCGCCGACACAATATCCGCCAGCCCGGCGAGCGAGTTCTCCTTCAGCGGCGAGCAGGGCTGGGAGAGCCGTTTGCGTGGCGGTTTGCAGGGGTGCAGGCGGCTGGGTCGGCGTTGCGCTAGGCGTTGCCGGCGGCGGGGAGCGCAAGGGCGAGGATCTCGTTACCGCGGGCAAGGTCTGCTCTGCTGGAGCAGCGGTCGTGAGGCTGGGTTCGCCGGTCACGGAGCCAGGCGCGGCGCCGCTGCAGGCAGCCAGCGCCAGGGAGAGAAAAAGCGCGATCAAGAGAGATTGGAGCTTGGGCATGGGAAAACGCCCTGATTATAACGCACGCCACAGGGTTGCCAGAAAAGGGTGAATGGGCTATAATGTTTGCCGTTCGACCGGGGCGTGGCGCAGACCGGCTAGCGCGCTTGCATGGGGTGCAAGAAGTCGGAGGTTCAAATCCTCTCGCCCCGACTGGATTTCTGAAAAAACACCGGATGATGATGATGGGGCTGGCGTTGCCAGCCCCATCATCATCATCCGGTGAGCTTATACCACAAATACATGTGTTAACGAGCGAACGCCCGGGTGAGGGGGGCACCCGGGCGCTCGCTGATTGATATTATCATACCCCCCCTTTCCCGCAACTGGATAAATGACGTAATCGGTAACCCAGTTCATCATTGCCGCAATCTTTAATGAAATCTGAGAATTACGCTGCCAACGCCAGAGGCTGGCGAAATCCGGTTATAATCCCCTAACTATGGCGCCAAAACTCTCCCGACGCGGGTTTCTCAAAATCGCTGCCCTGGGGCTGGGCAGCCTGGCTTTCAGCCCGGTCTTCCCGCGCACATCCGAGTGGGAGAACGGAGAAATGGCACGCGTGACCATTTACGAGGTGGACCTGCGCAGCGAGCCGCGCGATGACGCCCCGATCATCGGCAAGCGCTACCGCGACCAGCTTGTCCACATCTACGAAGAGATCAACTCACCCAGGGGACCCGCCTGGAACCCGCTGTGGTATCGCGTGTGGGGCGGCTACCTGCACAGCGCCTACCTGCAGCGGGTGACGCTGGACCACAACCCGGCGCTTGCGCGCCTGCCGGAGGGCGGTCAGTTGTGCGAGGTGACCGTGCCGTACACCATCGCCTACCAGCACTCACCCTGGGATGGCTGGCATCCCTGGGACGGCGCCCCACTCTACTATTCCACCACCCACTGGGCGACAGCCATCGAAGAAGGACCGGACAAACAACCCTGGTACCAGTTGACCTCGGAGATCGACGCCAACCTGAAATACCTGGTGCCGGCGATCCACCTGCGCCCGATTCCGGATAGCGAGATCTCCCCACTCTCGCCGGACGTGCCGCCGGAGAACAAGCGCATCGAAGTCAAGCTGGGCACGCAAACGCTGACCGCTTACGAATACAACGAGCCGGTGTTCTCCACGCGCATCTCATACCGGCATCCCGAGCCGCAAGCGCTCGCCGGACGATCTGCCCACCGCCACGCCGACCGGAGACTTCCGCATCTACTCCAAGATGCCCAACAAACACATGGGTCAGGTGAGCGGCAACCCGGACGCCGAAAATACCGGTGGTTTCTCCCTCCCGGGTGTGCCCTGGACGTGTTTCTTCGCCTTCCCGGGCGGCTACGCCTTTCACGGCACCTACTGGCACAACAACTTCGGCATCCAGATGAGCCACGGCTGTGTGAACTTGCGCAACGAAGACGCCAAATGGCTGTTCCGCTGGAGCACGCCGGTGTTCAAGACGCCTGTCGAGTTGCGCGCCGATTGGGAGCGGCGGGGGAACGGCACGCAGGTGAAGATCGGGTAAAGCACCCACGCATCTTGAGCAGGTTATCCCGCCGCGAATTCCTCAAATTAGGCGCTCTGGGGGCAGGAGCGCTGTTGTTTGACCCGCCTCCCTGGAACGAGCCGAATAGCGACGAGCCGACCATCCCGCTCGCCCGGGCGCGGGTGGCGGCGCATGCCATCTACCTTTACCGCGAGCCGTCCTTCCGCAGCCAGCGGCTGGGCATGCTCAAACGCGATGAGATCATCTCGATCCAGGAAGAGATCACTGCCTCCAACGGACCCTCCTACAATCCGCTTTGGTACCGGCTGGCGCAGGGGTACGTCCACAGCGGCTACCTGCAGCGCCTGGATGGAGCTCATTTCAACCTCCAACCCTTGAGCATCGTCGCAAAGACGGGTCAATTGGCGGAAGTTACTGTACCGGTCACGCGGAGCTATCGCCAGGCAGGCAAGCGGCGCTGGACGCCGCTATATACGCTGTACTACCAGTCTGTGCACTGGATCACCGGAGTTGAAGAAGGGTTGGACGGCGCCCCCTGGTACCGCCTCACAGACGATGTGAACCATGTGCAGACCTTTGTGCCTGCTGCACACCTGCGTCCCATCGCCGCGGCAGAGATCAGCCCGCTGGCGCAAGATGTGCCGGCGGACGAAAAGCGTATCCGAGATTTCGATCGAGAAGACAACACCTGACCGCCTTCGAAGGCGACCGGGCGGTGTTCCAGGCGAGCGTCTCCACCGGCATGCAGAGCGAGGCGCCATCGCCCAACGGCATCCCTACCGAGACGCCCCTGGGTCACTTTCGCGTGCAGACCAAGATGCCCTCCCGCCACATGGGCGATGGCGCGGTAACGGATGATGTCGAGGCGTACGAGCTGCCGGGCGTACCCTGGGTTTGCTTCTTTCACAAAGATGGCATCGCCCTGCACGGCACGTACTGGCACAACAACTTCGGGCGGCGCATGAGCCACGGCTGCGTTAACTTGACGCATGCAAGATGCGCTGTGGATTTACCGCTGGACGACGCCAGTGATCGCCGCTGGCGAATGGTACACCCGAGACTACGGAACGCGCTTAACCATCCAGGAATAGGGAGATTATGGCACGCAAATTGAATATTTACTGGTATGCAGTTACTCTCTTGGCTGTAGTTTGTACTGCCTGCAGTAGTGCGGCAGGCGTTTCAAGCATTTCGATTCCGAACACGGCAACCACCGCTCCGAGCAAGACGACCGCTCCAAGCCTCACACCCCTCCCCTCCGCTACGCCAACGCTGGCACCCAGCCAGACGCCGACCGTCACCCCCAGCCCAACGCCCACGCCTCACCCCATGAGCATCCAGGCGCTGCGGCAGATGGCATTTCCGGGCAGCGAGATCACGATAGAACAGACTCTCGAACCGGGGGACAATTACAGCCGCTATTATGCTTCTTACCTGTCGGAGGGGCTTAAAATCTACGCCCTGCTCACCGTGCCTGACGGCGAGCCGCCAGCGGGCGGCTGGCCCGCGATCGTCTTCAACCACGGCTACATCCCACCCGCCCAGTACCGCACCACCGAGCGCTATATCGCTTACGTCGATTTTCTGGCGCGGCACGGTTACATCGTTTTCCGCATCGACTATCGCGGCCATGACCGCTCGGAGGGCGTCGCCAGCGGCGCCTACGGGAATCCAGGGTACGCCATCGACGTCCTGAACGCCGTGGCAGCCTTGAAGAGCTATCCCCTGGCGGACCCCCAGCGCATCGGCATGTGGGGACATTCCATGGGCGGCTACCTCACCCTGCGCGCCATGGTGGTTTCACCCGACGTCAAAGCCGGCGTCATCTGGGCTGGCGTGGTAGCTTCTTACCCCGATCTCCTGACCCGCTGGCGGCGGAGCAGCTCCAGCGTACCTACGCCCGTTCCTGGCGGCGGGCGTAGCTGGCGCAGCGGCTGGATAGAACAGTATGGCACGCCCGAAGAAAACCCGCAATTCTGGGCGAGCGTCTCGGCAAATACCTTCCTGGGTGATCTCTCCGGTCCGCTCCAACTGCATCACGGCACGCAGGACGAGAGTGTGCCGCTGGAGTTCTCTGAGACGTTATACCAACAGATTCAGCAAGCCGGAAAGATCGGGGAGCTGTATGTTTACGAGGGGGATAACCATAACCTGTCGGGATACTTTAGCCAGGCGATGCTGCGCACCATCGAATTTTACGACCAGTATTTAAAAGGCGAATAACTTAAGATTGGGGGAACACCGAAGAAAAGCTGTTGTGCTGGCGCGGTCAGCACAACAGCTGATTACTCGGCATCAATCCCCAAAGAAAGACTAACTGCCGTTAGCAACTATCAGGAACTCAGCAAGCGCCTGGCGCTGCACATCCGTCATACCGAGATGGCGAAGCATATCAGCGTCGCCTTCGACAATGCGCTTACCCAGCCCGGAGTGACGCCACATCTTCAAATCCTCCTCGACCGGCGAGCCGATGATATCTTCGCGGACGATCATGCCATCTGCCATGACGAGCACGCGGCGCGTTTGGCGTGCGACCGCCGGGTCGTGTGTGACCAGCAGGAAGGTGGTGCCCTGGCTGCGATTTAGCTCGGTGAGCAGCTTGAGCAAGATCCTGCCCGGATACGGTATCCAGGCTGCCTGTAGGCTCGTCGGCAAGCACCAGCGGCGGGTTATTTGCCAGGGCGCGCGCCACAGCCACGCGCTGGCGCTGCCCGCCCGAAAGCTGGTTGGGCAGGTGGTGCAGGCGATCCTGGAGACCGACCAGCTCGAGCAGCTCCCTGGCGCGCTTGCGCCGCTGCCGGCCGCCGAGCTGACCGATCATGGGCACTTCGACGTTCTCCAGTGCGCTCAGGGTGGGCAGCAAGTTATGGAGCTGGAAAACAAAACCCACCGTGTGGCTGCGGAAGCGGTCTTTGTTGCGGATCCTCGCCAGGTCCTGCCCGGCGACGAATACCTGCCCGCTGGTAGGTTTATCCAGGGCGCCGAGCATGTTGAGCAGGGTGCTCTTACCGCTGCCGCTGGGTCCCATCACCGCCACGAGCTCCCCGGCAGCGATGCGCAGGTTCACCGCATCCAGGGCGCGGATCTCGCTGCCGTCGCCGTAGATGCGCGTCAGCTCGCGCGTTTCTACGATCCATTGCTGTTCAGCGCCCATTATTTCACCTCGATATCGACAAATGCCGTCATACCCCAGCGCAGGTTTTCCGGGATCTCCGGCAGCTCAACCCGCACGGTATAGTTCACACCAGCGCCTTCTGCTGCTTTAGGAGCGATGCGGGTCACTTTTCCCTCCAGGGAAATCTCCGGCAAGGCATCAAAGGTGACCCACGCGATATCACCAATCTTGAGCCGCGCCACATCGATCTCGTTCAAATCGGTGGTTTCGATATGCAGCCTACCCAGGTCAGCAAGCTCCAGGACCGCCTGACCGGGAGCAACCCACTGTCCCGGCTTGACATGCACAGCCGTGATCGTTCCGGCAAACGGGGCGATCAGTTCCAGGTCGGTGAATGCCGCCTCAGCCGCTGCGAGCTGCGCTTTGGCGTTCTCAACCCTTGCTTGAGCCAGGTTGACATCTTGCGGATCGGGACCTTGCTGGCGCATCGTCTCCTCTTGCTGCGCCTTATCCAGGCTAGCTTTTGCCAGGTTCAGGTCCGCCTGGGCTTCTGCCAGGTCCAGCTCGTTGACCGAGCCGAGCAGGTTATTGAGCTTGCGCTCGGCATTGCGCACATCCTTCTCTAGCTGCGCTACGCGGCTCAGCAGACCGGCGCGCACCAGGTTATCTTCGGATTTCTTCTCGTAGGGACGATAATCCTTGCGGGCGCGTTCAAGCTTATCCCGCAATATCGCCAGGTTGGCGCTTGCTTGCTCGATATCGCGTGATGGCGTGGATGCGTTCAGGTTATCCAGGCGACGTTGCGCGTCGCGCACTGCGATGCGGGCATCCACAACCGCCTGGGAGGCTTGCGATGCCTTGAGCTCGGGGTCCTTGTAAAGCTCGTCAAGGGCATGCTGGGCAGCGGTGAGCTCCAGCCTGGCAGCCGCAATAGCCGCCTGCATTTCCTCGCGCCCTTGCAGTCGCACCAGGATTTGTCCAGAATCAACCCGCTCATTCTCCTGCACCAGCACCTCTGCAATGACCCCCGCCGTAGACAGGCTGAGCGTGGCAGAGCTCTCGGGCATAACCTTACCGGTTGCGCTGACCACAGGATTGATCGGCTCTTCCTGGACGGGCTGCTCCGTGGGAGTCTGAGCCGCGGCGCTACAGGCAGCCAGGCAGAGACTCAGCAAGATTGTGAGCAAGAGCAGAGCGGGTAAGTGCTGTTTGTTTTTCATCGTCTTTACTCCTTACATTTCATGTGCTACTCGTAACGCAAAGCTTCAACCGGCTGCAAGCGGGTGGCGCGGTACGCAGGGTATAGACCCCCCAGCACGCCGAGGATGAGAGAGATCGCAAAAGCGCGAGCGAACACATCCCATTCCCAAACGGGAAGCAAAGCCTCGCCCAACATGGGCGCTTTCGTCATCAAGAAACCCAACCCAAGGGCGATGATGGCGCCCAGGATCGCCCCGAGCACGCCCAGCCACAAAGCTTCCTGTAAGATCAATCCCAGGATAAGGCGTCGTCTCCAACCCAACGCGCGCAGCACGCCGATCTCGCGCGTGCGCTCGAAGACTGCCATCAGCATGGCATTCATGACACTGACCCCGCCGACGATGATCGTCAAGAACGAGATGGCGACGATCAGGGCGTCGATCGTGCGCTTATCGGGCATCTGTTCGAAGAACTCGCCGCTCAAGGCAGCATGGACATCCGGCAGCTCCGCGTTGATCCTGTCAACCACCGCCTGCGCCTGGGAGGGATCGCGAACTTTAACCAGGTACATAGACACCTTGCGCGGGCGACCCATGGCAACCTGAACATCACGCAGGGAGATAACGCCCCCCATCTCCTGCCAGCCGGCGTCCCCCTTGTAAATACCGACAACTTTATAGCGGCTGCCGCTCACTTCAACCGTATCCCCTACAGACCTGTTCAGCGCCTCCGCCATCATTTCGCCCAGCATGATCTGGCGGTTGCCGGTCAGCTTTTCTCCCGCGATCATTTTGAACTGGCGGATTGCATAGTCATTGGGTGCATAGCCAAACAAGATGAAGATGGTTCCCGAATCGGGAATAACAGTCCCCGAGAATCCCATGCCGCTGGCATACGCCACCCCCGGCATTGTAGCCAGCTTATCCCCGATCCGCTCGTCGATGGCGCTCAGCTCGGTGTCAGCCACATCCGCCTGGCGGACCATGATCTCCGCATCGGCGCTGAGACCTGCCATCATTTGCCCTACCCCACCGACGACGGCATCCAGCGCCATGATGCCTCCCACGGTAATACCGATCGCGCCCAGGGTAAGCAGGGTGCGAGCGCTGCGCTGCCACAGGCTGTTCAAAGCCATACCCCCTAAGGGCAAGCGATGGTAACCGCCGGCGCTGCCGCCTTCGTAGCGCAACGCCTCTACCGGTTGCAAGCGGGACGCCCGGTACGCCGGGTAAATACCTGCCACCAATCCCATGATCAGCACAACCGCAAATGCCTGCCCGAGCAAATCCGGCGTGATATTCGTAGTGGTGGCGCCGAAGAAGCCCACCGTTCCTGAGAAGCCGCTCAAGATGAGCCAGGCGATGCCGATCCCAAGCAGACCACCAGCGATGCAAACCAGCAAGGATTCCTGCAAGATCATGCGCATAATGCGGCGCTGGCTCCAACCCAGGGCGCGCAACACCCCGATCTCCCGCGTGCGCTCGACCACCGCCATCAACTGGGCGTTCATCATTCCAACACCGCCGATGATGATCGCCAATCCGGCAATCGCCCAAACATAACCCTTGAGCACATCTCCCATCATCATGTCATCGGAGAAGTCGCCGGTGGTTTTGAGGGAGAGACTGGGCCAGACCCTCTCCGCCCGTTTTTGAAGCCGCTCTGCCAGCGCCAGGTCTTTAAGCTGAATGTAGAACAGGCTGACCTGCCTGGGTCGCCCCAGCAGGTCCTGAGCGTCATCCAGGCTTAAGACTGCGCCGTTATCCTCCAGGGTCTCGCCCGTCTCGTAGATGCCTGCCACCCGGTATACCTTTTCCATCAAGCGCAGCGTATCGCCGGGGTGTTTGTCCAGAACTTCCGCGGCTGCTGCACCTAACAGGACAGGCTTGCCACGCAGCTTTTGGGTCTCGTGAGAGTCAAGCGAGACGCCCTCTACAATTTGGAAGCGCTGCAGGGCGAAGCTGTTTTGCGGATAACCGTAGACGAAGAAGTATGGAACACTCTCTGCCTGGACGAAGCCCTGCAGCATTCCACTAACCCTGGACACCTCAGACATGGCAGCCAGCTCTCTCTCTACCGATTCGTCCACTGCGCTGGTAGAGAGGTCGATGGCATCCTCCTGGCTCAGGATTAGATCTGCCTGGCTGCCGGAGATGATCGAGTTGTACCCGGCTTGCAGGCCGTTTGCCAAAGCGCCCAAGCCAACGATTGCCGCCACGCCGATGCTGATGCCGATTACGGTGAGCAGGGTGCGAACTTTACGGCGAAACAGGTTCTTCAGGATCATGGTCGTTCGTCCTGTTGGCTATCCCATCGAAAAGGATCGATGTAATCACTTCAGATAATTCTTCCCATTCGGTCGTGACCTTCGGATCGCCCAGCACTTCCAGGACGAACAAACCAGTGGTCAGCCCGACCAGGATTCGAGAGACCAGCGCGGCATCGACGGGCTTGATCTGACCCATCTGGCTGCGCGCCTGGAGGTGACCGGTGAGCAAACCCAGAACAGGCAATGTAAGCTGCTGGTAATAGCGCTGCCGCAGATCCGGGTTGACCAGGATTTCGGATAGCACGGATTGCAGCATCTCGCCTTTTTGCTCAACCATCTCCCGGCGATTCTCCAGCATCGCCATCAAGAAATGGCGAGCATCCACCGGCAACCCATCGGTGAGACGCAGGTCCATGCGCTGCGCATCAACCAGCAAGGTCATAATCCCCATCAGCATCTCGTCCTTGTTCTCAAAGTAGTTGTACAGCGTGCCTTCCGACACGTCCGCCGCTTCGGCGATGTCTTTCGTCGTTGTGCGGTGAAAGCCTTTCTCAGCGAACAGGCGGGCGGCAGCTTCGAGGATCAAGGTCCTGCGAGCAGCCACGCGCCGTTCCCGGCGAGAACTGGGAGGGTGGTCATCCATGAGCAATCTTTCTCATACCGTAATATTGAGTATTCACTCAATTATTGAGTGTACACTCATTTTATGCCGATTTTTAATTTTGTCAAGCACCAATTGGGGAATAGAGCGATTTAATTGTAAAAATGGGGTGCAGCGCAGGTCTTCCCTGCCCTACACCCCATTTTCGGGGAACCTGTTTGTAGCTTACGCCATCAGAGCAAGGCATCCACCATCAACACAATGAAGATGAAGGCGAGGTACATGCTGGAGTAGCGGTACATTTTCCAGGCGAGCTTGTTTCCGCCTTTTTTCCAAACTTTCCAGGCAGAGAAGAGCAGCCAGCTCCCGAGCATCAATGCGCCGATAAAGTAAATGCTGCCGCCCAGCCCAAAGAGCGGGAGAAAGAGAGTCAGACCCACCAGCTCCAATGTGTAGACAAAGATCTGCCAGCGTGTCTCCTTCTCACCGCGCACCACGGGCAGCATCGGTACACCTGCGCGGGCGTAATCATTGCGGCGCACCAGGGCAAGCGCCCAGAAATGGGGAGGCGTCCACATAAAAACGACGGCGAAGAGGAACAGCGAAGGCAGGTTCAGGCTGCCGGTTGCCGCCGCCCAACCGACCAGGGGAGGGATTGCCCCAGCGCCGCCGCCAATGACGATATTCTGTACGGTGGTCTTCTTCAAGAAAATGCTGTAGATCAGAACGTAATAGATAATCCCTGCCAGGCTCAATAGAGCAGCCAGCAAGTTGACAAAAGCTACCATCAAGAAGAAAGACGCCAGCGCCATGCCAACCCCAAAGGCAAGTCCCTCGCCTGGGGTCAGCCTGCCGGAGGGGATGGGACGCTTTTGTGTACGCTGCATCTTCTCGTCATCCACCCGGTCGATGAACTGGTTGATCGCCCCAGACCCGCCCGCCGCCATAAAACCACCCAACAGCGTCCAAAAAGTAAGCCAGAATGATGGCCAGGACTTTGCCCCAATCACCATACCGGCATAGGTCGTGACCAGCAACAGCACCACAACAATCGGCTTTGTGAGCATGAGCAGGTCGCGTGCCAGGCCCTTTCGCCCGGTTATCTGCCGTGCTTCCGCGCGCTCTTGCTCAGCTGTGCGTGCGGCAAAACCGTTGCAAACGGTTGTAACCAGTGCAGCCACCCATACCGCCACGGCAGTCGCCTGGTGTAAAACCAGGAGATCAGGCTGGTAAGCCTCCACCAACCGGGAGCCTAGCAGAGCTTGTGCGAAGAACAACACGGCTGTGGCGGTGGCAGCCACGATCACCGCTGTCTGGGTACGCTGGCTGCGCCAGGACTGCAGGAACATCCAGCCCACCACGAAGGCGGCAGCCAGGACCAGCGCCCGGTGAAACACATTGATCCACACACCTAACTGCCAGCCCGAGATCTCACCGGCGCACAAGCGGCCAGGCATCACACAGCTTCGTCGAGCCACTCCCGGCGACAACCGCCCCACTAACCAGTGACAAGAAGATCAGGAGCAGGGCTGAAAGAGAGAGGCGGGCAAAAGGCGAGCGGAAAGATAGCCGGAAGCCTTCGATCTTTTGAGACCCAAAATAATAAACCGCGGTCAGAGCGACGAGAAGCGACCCTAAAACGATCAGGGATAGCCCCAGGTGCGCCGCACCGATCCAGGCGCTGCCTGTCGATTGGCTAACGAACGCCCCCAAGCCCACCTGTACGGTCACCAGCGCAGCAGCGGAGAGAACCGGGTAGAGCATCAATGCCTGCCGGCGGTAACGTTTCCACGCCAGAAACGAAACGCTGCCCAATAATAAGACACTGACCAGCGTTGCCAGGCGGTGCAAGTAGTCCAACATCGCTTCCTGCCCTGCTGGAGGGGTTACCACGCCAAAACAAGTCGGCCAATCCGGGCAGCCACCGCCCGAAGCGGTTGCCCGCAACAAACCCCCAAGGACGATCAGCACGAATACCGATATCGTGGTTGCCAACAGCAGCGAGCGAAAACCACGCCAGGATCTGGTTTCAACGGGCGGAGGAGTTATCGACATGGGATTGCTCCAGTTTAAGTAGTCTGGCTTTTTCCTGCCTGCGGATAAAGAAGGGATAGCCCAAGCCAAGTATGGCGGCAAATGTAAACCACTGGAAGGCGTACCCCAGGTGCGGACCTTCCGTCAGATCCAGCTCTGGCTGGGAACGGTGCGGCAGGCTCGACCAGGACGGATCAGGCGCCTGCTGGATGTAAATAGATAACAACGGGTAAGAAACCTGCTCGGCTATGCGCTGCACATTGGCGAAGTTCCAAACATCCAAGCGTCCCGGTGGATCTGCGCGTTTTCCGAAATCTGGCGTGCTGCTGGAAACACGGATCACACCTGTGACGCGCACCTTGCCTGGCTCTGTGTACTGCGACCAGTCATGGCTGTTGAAATCCTGTACCGGAACCCAACCGCGGTCCACCAGCACAGCTTGATCGCTGCCTGCGATTTTCAGCGGTGTGAGCAGGTGCACGCCAATCTGATCGTTCCAGGCTTGGTTGCGCAATGCCACTTCCTGGGTATGGTCGTATTCACCCTCGACGGTCACCGTACGATATTCCATGCTCGCCAGGTCAGCACCTAGCGCCTGACCGGTGAGCGCCAGCGGGGGCTGGTTGACCTGCGCCAGCACACGGGCATTAAACTGGCGACGTTTCTCCAGGCGATCGAGCTGCCAGATGCCCAGCCGGATCATGACCGCCATTGCGGCAATGACAAGCAGCGTACTCAGGATCCAACGCCGGCTGAACATGCGCAACACCAGCGGCTTGGGGCGGGCATCCGCGCTTGGTCGGCGGGGGACATCCGAAAGGCGTTCGCTCTGAGCGCTCAAGGGTTGCCTCCAGCCCCCCCAGGTTGGCGCGGCTTGACCGGAATAACCAACAGGCTGTAAATGAACAGGAAGACTGCCAACGTGGGGGCAGAGATCATCAAGCCGGTCATCCGAGTGGCAAAACCGGTAGTCTGGCGGACATCCAGACCCAGGTAACGGTCGGGCGCAAATGAGCAGGAGTAGGAAAAGCGGTTGGCTTCCTTCAATGCCAGGCTGCCGGTCGCACCCGGCGGCACCCAGATGGGTCCGAGCTGGTGCGGCTGCACATCTTCGTTTTTGACTTCAAGCACATCCCCAACGATGAAGGTCATCTTATCCGGGATGCCGGGAGCAGGCTCGCCCTGCGCCACGCGCTCTGCGGTTCCAGCCGGTATGACCAGTTGCATGGTTTGTGGAGCCCGGTCGATTTTGTCGCGCTGCAGAAGATAAGCGCCTTCGTTGATCAACAAGGCGACTGCTATCGAAATGATCACAATCACGCCCAGGCGGACGATATAGGGGCTATAGTCCGTCTTCATTGCACGCTCTCCTCGACCAGGTGGCGCACATCCTCTACAATGGCAGAGAACTCAATATCATACGGGTAAGTCAGGCGGAAATTACCTGTTTTATCGATGGCATAGATGCGTGCGGTGTGATCGACCGCATAATTCCCCGAGCTATCCGGGGCTTGCTTTTGCTGGAAAACGCCATATTCCTGCCAGACCTGCTCCAGTTCCGAGCGGCTGCTGGTCAGCCCGGTGAATTCCGGGTCGAAGCTCCCCAGGTATAGTTTCAAGCGCTCAGGCGTATCGCGTTCCGGATCGACGGTGATGAACACGAAGCGAACCGGTGCAGCATCGTCCCCCAGACCCGCCTTGATCTTGTTTGAATTGGGCAAGGGTAGTGGGGCAAACGTCCGGGCAGTTGGTATAACCAAACGCCAGTAAGACAACCTTGCCGCGTTGATCACTCAGGCTGAATGGCTTGCCATCCTGATCGCCGAGCTGAATTTCCGGAGCCAAAACAGGGGTTTCAAGCAAGGAACCGTGGTACGTGTAAGGTTGCGCTAGCAATCGCCACCCCACCAGCGCCAACAGCAGTAGAACTACCCCCCCACCCCGTACACCAAACCTTTGGATTTCATTTTCGAACCATTCTTTCCAGAAGCGGGTGAAGCTCCCAACCCTCCCCGAGCCAACGCCGCCCCGCTTCGGAGTGGAGGGATGGGAGCCCACCTGAATTTCTGCTATAAAGAGGGGCTTACCTATCAAGTACAGTGCGGGGTAAAAGAAGATCCATACGACATCGACAAAATGCCAGTAGATCGCCGCAGCCTCGACCGCCCACATGCGCTCCGGAGAGTACAGACCCTTCCGCCCATTGCGATAAACGATCGCCAGGAAAATCACGCCGGTGAGGACATGAAAGGCATGAAAACCGGTCATGGTAAAGAAAATCGATGCAGCCGCGCCATCCGATGGGGAGAACGGCACAATCTGCCACTCCACCCCCACCACGCCGATCAGGAAGACAACGCCCAGAATCAGGGTGATCAAAACGCCGCGGCAGGTAACCCTTGCGATCGCCGTAAGCCATCGCCGTCTCGGCGCGGTTCATAAAGAAGCTGCTCGCCAGCAGGACAACCGTGATCACCAGACCGAGGATCTGGTTCAGCTCCGGTCGGGTGTAAAATCCCAGCAAGAAAAAGCGGGACACGAACAGCCCGGCAAAGACAAACGCGTCGGACAGGATGAAGAGCCACAAACCCAGGCGGTTGGTGGCAAGCTTTGCGGCGATATTCCGGAAGTGTAGTAACGGTTGTAGTCATTAATGTTCCTCCTCATCGCCTTTGAAAAGGCGTGGCAGGTGCATGTAATCACGCACGACGAAGAAAGCTTTCACCAGAGAAATAGCCATCAAAATAAACCACCAGGTGACAGCCACAGCGCCGACAAAGAATTCTCCGATGGTCAACGCCAGCAGCAGAACGAAAACCGCAAAGCCGATCTGCCAGGCTGCTTTTTTCTTGGCGTCCAGGGTTGGATCGATTTGTCCTTCCATTATGATCTCTCCACAACGTAAATAATTAATCAGTGGCGGCTGGCGCCTGAGCAACGCGTCCAGCAGGATGCAGGTCCACATACGTGGAGCCTTCCAGACCGTAATCGTACGGCTCGCCTACCACAAGCGGGGTTTCCTCGTAGTTATGCGCAGGAGCGGGCGAGGCGATCTGCCATTCCAACGAGCGCGAGCGCCAGGGATTGGCTACCGCAACCTCGCCCTTCCGGGCGCTGCGGTAGAAGTTGATGACCGCGATGAGCACGGATGTGCCGATGACAAAGCCGGCGATGGTGACGAGCAGCTGTGCCGTCTGGATCCCCAGTGCGGGGTCGAAATCGGCAATCCGGCGGCGCATGCCTAGCAGACCGGTCTCCATCTGCCCCAAAGACTGGACGTAGAAAGCCGGCAGCATCAACCAGAAATGCAGCTTGCCCAGGCGCTCGTTGTACATCCTGCCGGTCATCTTCGGGAACCAGTAGTAGATCGCCGCGAAGAAGGGGAAGACAAATCCGCCAAACAGAGTTGCGTGGAAGTGACCGACGATCCAGTAAGTATCCTGCAGGTGCAGATCAGTAGCCACCACACCGTTGGGTGGACCGCTCAAGCCACCCAGGAGGAAGATCGAGATTGCCCCCAGGACAAAGAGCATGGGCGTCTCGAAAGAGAGCTTGCCTTCCCACAGCGTACCAACCCAGCTAAAGAATTTGATCCCGGTCGGCACAGCCACCAGCAGGGTGGAGTACATGAAGGGCACGCGCAGGTAAGGCGCCATGCCGGATGTGAACATGTGGTGCGCCCATACCAGGAAGCCGACCAGGGCAATACCGAACGAGGAGAGCGCCACCCACTTATAACCAAACAACGGCTTGCGGGCGAACACCGGTAACAGCTCGCTGATAACCCCCAGACCCGTCAGGACAAACACATACACTGCCGGGTGCGAATAAAACCAGAACAGGTGCTGGAAGAGGATCGGATTGCCGCCGCCGGCTGGCTCGAAGAAAGACATGCCCATCAAACGCTCGAACATCACCATCTGGAACGACAGACCGATGAACTGCGTCGCCGTCAGACCGATGATAGCGGTAGCAAAAGCCGTCCAGACAAAGATCGGCATGCGGAAGTAGTTCATTCCGGGGGCGCGCATGCGCACGATCGTGGTGATGATGTTCAGCGAGCCCAGGATCGACGAGATACCCACAAAATATACCCCCAGGAAGAACATATCCATACCGATCGGTCCCTGGGTGCTCAAAGGCGGATACCCCGTCCAACCCGTCTCGACGCCTCCAAACGCCCAAACAGCGGTTAGCAGGATAGCTGCGGGGATATTGATCCAGAATGCAAAAGCGTTCAGGCGTGGAAAAGCCATGTCGTTGGCGCCGATCATCAGCGGAACCAGATAATTGGACATCGCGCCGACCGCCAACAAAGTCGCTCCGATCATAACAATGCCGTGCAGAGTCATGAATGTGTTGTAAGACTTGGTGCCCAGGAACTGCAAGCCGGGGGAGGCAAGCTCAGTGCGGAAGACCAGGGCGTAGGAGCCAGCCAGCATGAAGAGGATCAGCGCCGTGATCCCGTACTGGATGCCGATCACTTTATGATCGTAGGACACACTCAGGATTTTGGACCAGCCCTTTAAGTTGGGTCTGGATTCCGGATGATCGGGAGTCTCTTCACCCTTAGCCCACTTGAGCCAATCGTTCATCACTCCGGTGCCCAGCATAAAGCCGGCTACGCCAAAAATTGCGCCAACCACCCACACGGGCTCGGGCTTCCATGCGGGCATACCCATAAGGACGCGCACCAACATGGCAAAAACGATGCCGACCAGGGCGCCGGCGATCATACCACCCAGGCCGCGCACAAAGCTCAATGAAAAGAAACCTGTTTTTTGATTCATCAGTGATCTCCTACTTCAAGCTCTTAATCAGCGCAATCAAGTCCTGGATCTGCTGATCGGTAAGCGTGCTTCCGATGCCGGCGGGCATGATGTTCTGGTAACCCTCCACGATCCTGGCGCCCGGATTGCGGATCAATTCGATGATGTAGGCGTCATCGGCGGTAGCCGTAGAGCCGTCCGCAAACCTGACCTCTTCGCCGTATATGCCTTTCCAGCTCGGTCCCACATTTTGCGTGCCATCCAGGCTGTGGCAGGCGTTACAGCCGAATGTTTCATACCACTTGGCGGCGCGCTCAAGCGGATCTGCGGAGAGACCGGCCTCCTGGGCAGCCCAGGCGTCGAAATCTGCCGAAGCCATGACGATCACCGGTGCTTCCATGTAAGTATGGTCCAACCCACACAACTCAGCGCAGCGCAGCGTGTAATTGCCGATCTTGTTTGGCGTCACGCGCAAATCGCGCACAAATTCTTTACCGCCGGGTAAGGCATCCTGTTTTACGCGAAACTCGGGCACCCAGAACGAGTGGATCACATCTAATGACGAGAGACGCAAGAGCGCCTGGCGGTCGACCGGCATGCGCAGCTCGTTGGTCTGAATACCCAGCTCTGGATATTCGAAGCGCCATGACCACTGCGAGCCGATGACGTTGATCTCTAGCGCACCGGGATCGACGCGCATCGTCTCTGCAAGCGCCTGCGACCCCAGGTATGCAAAACCCAGAACCATTGCCAGCGGGATCGCCGTCCAGATGATCTCCAGACGCTGGTTGCCCTCAATATGCCTGGCATCCGTAGTATCACCCTTTTTGCGCCGGAAGACAAAAATACTGTACAACATAAAAACCACGATCAAAGAAAAAGAGGAAGGCGATCACCGTGAATTCCAGACCAAACATCCGGTCAATCGGATTAGCCTGGAGGGCAGCAGCAGTAGGTAGAAGGTCGACCTGCTGCAAGCCGAGGAGCAACAAAGCGGTTACCAGGATCACGAGGATGCCAACGACGATAAAATGTTTCATATTACTTCTCCTGTTCGATTCGGGCGCTTTCTGGAGCTCATCCACATCCGCCACAGGCCAGTCTTCCAGCCAGTCGTCTATCCGGGCTGCCGCCAGGGTGCGGCGATCATACACCTGGGCATGCTGAGGATCAGACAGTGAAAGCAGCACAACCCTGAGCTTTCTCTCACCCTCAAAGAAACGAGCCAGAGCTTCTTCCCGGTTGAGCAGCCTGTCATCGTAGTCCACAACCACCAGGTCGGGATGGTGCTTCTCCAGGGCTTGCATCGCTTCTTCAATGCTGGAGACAACCCCGATGACTTCTACACTCCTCTGGCGCGCCTCCAGCAGGCTCCGCAAACCCTGCCCAAACAGAGGGTGGCTCGAAGCGATCAACACACGCTGGGGTCTAACTTTAGAGGGCAACGCCATACCGGAAAATCACCTGTTTATAGGAATGCAAGTGTAATATAACCAATCAGGTAGCAATTGTCATCCACCAGCGCGTTTCAAAAAGAGGGATAGTTAAGTAACACGGAGGGGTGATTTTTCAATCACCCCTCCGCGGGTCAGCGCGCATGGCTTGGGGCTAAAGGTCCTGCCCGATCATCCCCAATTGGACCGCTTTGCTCACAGCTTCAGCGCGATTGGAGGCTTCCAATTTTTCAAGGATATGCCTCACGTGGGTTTTTACGGTATTATCAGATATGAAGAGCTCATTTGATATTTGGGCGGTAGTTTTCCCCTGCGCCAGGCATTTCAGCACTTCCAGCTCGCGGCTGCTCAAGCCGCGGTCGGCTGCGCCCACCTGCTCCAGGCTCACCGCGCGCATCACCTGTCGGGTCACATCCGGCGCCAGCACCGATAAACCCGATTGCACGTTACGGATGGCTTTGAAGAGCTCGTCTGGAGTAACATTCTTCAATAAGTATCCATCCGCTCCAGCAGAAATTGCCCCAAACAGATCTTCATCGTTTTTCGAGATGGTCAACATCAGGATGCGCGCATCACTGCCCTGGCGCAGCTCGGTGACCGTTTCGACGCCGCCCATAACCGGCATGTTGACATCCAGCAAGATGACGTCTGGAGAGAGGCGGCGAACCACATCTAACGCTTCTTGCCCGTTGCCCGCCTCGCCAACCACCTGGAACTCCGCTGTTCCATTGAGCAGGCTGATTAATCCCGAGCGAAACAAGGCATGGTCGTCCACCACGACAAGACGAATGGGTTTCATCAACTACTTTCCTTTACAGTGGGCAAACTGACCCTCACGGTCGTGCCTTGTTCGGGGAGGCTTACCACCTGGAAATCCGCTCCGATCAGCTCAGCTCGCTCGTGCATCCCGCGTAAACCGTGCCGCGACGGACCCGGGATATCTTGCGCGGTGAACCCCAATCCATCGTCGCGCACCTCCAGGATAATCTCACCGCCATACTCCTGGCAGGAGATCTGGACCCTGCCGGCCCGGGAATGCTTGCGGATATTACTCAAAGCCTCCTGCACGATGCGGATCAGTTGCGCATGCACTTCCGGCGGCAAGTCGACGTCGGCGACCGGCTCCAGCACATGCACAGGGATACCGCTGGTCTCTTCGAATTCGCTTGCGGTCTGCCGCAGCCAGCCGCCCAGACCCTCTTCTGAAGGCAGGATGCGCAAGCCATCGATAGCCTGGCGAGCATCCTGGTAGGCGTCTGCCAGGGTATCGTACAGGATATCGACGGTCTGGCTGGCGACCTCGATATCGCCGTCGCGCAGATACCCCTTCATCTGTGCCACTTTCAGCTTCAGAAAGCCGAGCGTTTGCGCCAACCCATCGTGGATCTCACGCGCCAGGCGAGTGCGCTCTTGGGCAATGGTCTCGTATTCGATCCGCGCCAGCAGGTTTATATTCTGCAGAACAAGTGAGACCTGCCCAGCAATGATCTGCATTGTGGCGAGCTGGCTCTGGTTGAACGTGCGCCCCTGCCCACGGGATTCAGCGGTCCTTCGGTTTGCCACCAGCAGCGCCCCGAGCGCAGGCTGGTTCTGCACCAGCAGCGGCGCGGCCATCAGGGACACCACCCCAGGCGAGGATGCGGCATCCCCGGCAACGCTGCCCAGTAATACCGGCTCGCGGGATGTCATCACGCTTTGCACGATACCATCCAGCAGGTGCTGCGCCTTGTCGGGCAGATCCCCTTGTTGCAGGGTGGTTAGCGGTTTACCCGCCTCCTGGTCCCATACCGTGACGCGCGCATAATCGGCGTCCAGGGTTTCATGCAGGTTATCCAGCAAGTCGGACAACAATCCGTTCAGATCGGCTCGCTCGCGCGCCGATTGCAGCGTTCGCAACGTGGTCATGGCGCGTTGCCGCATGCGCACACCCTCCAAAGCCAGCGATGCCTCGTCGACCAGCGTGCGTAAGAATGTCTGGCTCTCCCGGTCGAGGCTTGCCGGAGCAGGGATATACAGGTTGAGCACACCAAAATCCTGCTCACCGCGCCGCAAGGGCAAGCAATACATTCCAGATGCATCCAGGTAAGAGCCCTTCAGCAAGGGACAACTCACCGTGAGCTGTTCATGGCTCTGACAGGTAGCGCATTGCTGGCGGATGGCGGGCGAGGCAAGGTATTCCACCCATGCCTGCGCGACAGGGAAAGGCATCTCCCCCATGCTTACCGCGGCTTGGGGCTGGGAGCGCTCATCCAGCGGCACGTATGAAGCGCCTTTCGCCTTTAGCAGCTCCAGCGCGCTATGCAGCACCAGGTCGACCACCTCGGACTCGTCTTTGGCATCTGTGAAGAGCTGGCTGATGCGAAAGAGGGCTGCCTGGCGCTGGTAAGCCTGGGCTAACTGCTCATGAGCGCGTTCCAACTCGTCCCTGAGCTCGGCGCCTGCCTGGCTGGAGCGCCGCCACTGCTCCAAAGCAGCATAGGTGACGCCCGCGAAGAGGCACAAGACCAAGATATCCAGTGCGATCCAGATCTCCCTGGAGCTCCGGGTAAGCCAGGTAGCTTCTATTGCTTCGTAGAGAATAATCAGAAGCAGCGCCAGCCCAATCAACAGCCAGCGCGTCCACGAGTGCCTGAGCCATGCGGGATGGCGTTTATCCTTGGAATTCACGCCCCATATTGTACCGCAAGAGCAGGATAGAATTACGGTCGAGAAACGACCTCTTGCTACTTTAATCCCCCTGCAACGCCTCCAGCACCTCGGCGCTGTGCTCCGCCGGCTTGACATTCTCGAAGACGCGGGCAATCTTGCCCTGTGCGTCAATGATGAATGTAGTGCGAAAGACACCGTCGTATTCCCTGCCCATGAACTTTTTTAATCCCCACACCCCGTACTGCTCGCACACCTTGTGATCGATGTCCGCCAGCAGAGGGAAGGGCAATGCAAACTTAGCTTTGAACCTGGCATGGGATTTTGGCGTATCTGGGCTGATGCCCAGGATGGTCACACCCGCTTGCTGGTAAGCGCTGTAGTCGTCACGGAAGTTGCAAGCCTCGGTCGTACAACCGGGGGTATCGTCCTTCGGGTAGAAGTAAAGCACCAGCGCCTGACCGCGATAATCAGACAGGCTTCGCGTTGTTTCTGTATCATCCTGCAAGGTGAATTCAGGGGCAGGGACCCCGGCTGAGATCGGCATGGCGTCGCTCCTTTGGGCTAGGCTAACCTGGCAGATTGTAACACACGCTCGAGGGTATCGACGGTGGGTGGCTTGACCAGCACCAGCAAGGCGCCGGTGCGGCGCGCCTTCAGGGCGGTCTCCGGCTGGTCGTCTGAGGTCACCACCACCACCGGCACATCCCGGAAACGCGGCTCGCGCCGCAAGTAAGCCATGATCTCGAAGCCATCGATACCCGGCATATTGATATCCAGGAAGATAGCATCCGGTGTGCTCTCTTTCAGGGTTAAAATAGCCGCCCGTGGTCCGTATGCAGGGACGGCATCCATCCCCAGGAAAGACAGCATCTGGCAGAGCATATCGGCAGTGTGCCGGTTATCATCCACAACCAGTGCGGTAGACATGCGGGACTTCCTCTCATTCCAGGCTGGCGATCAGTTCGCCCATCGGGCTGACGTCGTATCCAGGCAGCCCGGCAACCGCCTGGCGGAAAGCGGGCTCATGCAACAGGTCCAGCAGCGGGGCAAGCAACTGGTCTGCGTAATATTGGCTCGGAATGACCAGGTCGTATCGCTCCTGAAAAAGCGGGACAAAATCCAGGTCAAGAGCCTGAGCAGCAGCAGCAATCCCCAGACCACAATCAGCCCGACCGGATGCCACCGCTGCTGCTACTGCCAGGTGGGTGTATTCTTCTTGATTGTAGCCATGGATAGAACGGGAATCAAGTCCCAAAAGTACTAGCTGGTAGTCGAGCAGCACGCGCGTTCCCGCACCGCGCTGCCTGTTAATGAAAGTAACTTCCGGTTGCACCAGGTCCTCCAGGCTGCGGATACCTTTCGGGTTACCTTTCAAAACAATTAGGCCCTGCTGGCGTCCCACCAGGGTGACCACCTTCACCG
The DNA here is from genome assembly GCA_963702535.1 of uncultured Chloroflexia bacterium. Classification (GTDB taxonomy): domain Bacteria; phylum Chloroflexota; class Anaerolineae; order Anaerolineales; family UBA4823; genus CAVPDG01. The sequence goes on from CAVPDG010000025.1 coordinate 259,013, forward strand.
CAACGCCAGGCAGGTACTGGCGGATGGAGCTCAGGTTATAATCGCCCGTCTCGGTATCCAGCAGGTGCGATCCGGCGAGATGCGCTTCGCCTCGTTTGAGCGCCACTAACCCGCCCTGGCTGCCGACGTTGGCGGAGGTAAGGCGGCGGTCGCTCCTAGCCAGATACTGAGCCATCAGATCCAGCGTGATATCGTGAGAGCCGATGGCAAAAATGGTATGCTCCAGCTCGGCAAGCGAGCGATAGAGGGCGACTTTTACCTCTGCCCCGGCGGGAAGCCCTTGCGTGCCGCGCGGCAGGAGCGCCAGACCATCCGCACGCACCAGTGAGGTGATTACTCCGCCCCGCGGGCGAGGGGCGCCGCCAGCAGCCGCTCGCCGACGCGCCCGACAGCCACACGCATGTAGTCATCGTCACCGGGTGGCGAGGTAACCTTGCGTGTCAGGGTCGCCATCACGCTCGCCGGCTCATCCGGCGAGAGTCCAATCCAGCGCCGTAGTAGCATCTTGACGAAAATCTCTCCGGTGAGCGCGGCTGAAACCGGGTAACCTGGCACGCCGATCACCGGCTTCAGTTCGCCGGAGGCAGTTGCCACCATGCCCAGGATCACCGGGTGCCCGGGACGCACAGCCACGCCATGCACCAATAGCTCACCGCAAGATTCAACCACGCGGGCGGAGTAATCTTCCGATCCAGCAGATGAGCCGGCGTTAATCAAAACCAGATCACTCTCGCCTGCCGCCTCGAGCAGCCGTCCCCTGATCAGCTCGTAATCATCCGGGATGATCGGATAGCGCTGCGCCTGGCCCCCCCAGGCATTCACCTGAGCCGCCAGGACGAGCGAGTTGTACTCAATGATATCGCCCGGGCGGGCCGGCTGTCCCAGCGGGATCAGCTCGCTGCCAGTGGGCAGGATGGCTACCTTCGGTCGGCGAGCAACGCGCAACTGAGCATGCCCACAGGCGGCTATCGCCCCCAGGTCCACCGGGCGGAGCTGGTGACCGGCGGGAAGCACAAGCTGGGTTGCTACGATGTCCTCGCCAAGAGGTCGCACATGCTGCCAGGGAGGCAGGGCAGCGCGCAGGCGAATAGCAGCCGGGCGGCGCGATTCTGGCGCCAGTTGCCCGGCAGCATCGAGCGGTTCGACATTTTCGATTGGCACGACGGCATTAGCCCACACCGGGAGGGGGTCTCCGGTATCCACGTAAGCTGCCTGTTCGCCGCATGTCAGCGTCATAGGAGCGGAGGGCATGGCGCCAGCCGTATCTTCGGCGCGCAACGCAAAGCCATCCATGGCTGAAGCATGGTAATGGGGAGAAGATATCTTAGCCCACACCGGCTCCGCCAGCACACGCCCTAAGGCGTGCTCGTCCAGCGGTATTTCTTCGACGCCCAGCAAACCATCTCTTCTGGCAGCCTGAAGAGCAGCCAAAAGACGAGCTTGCGCTTCTGGGAGGGGAATATCGTGCAAGTATACAGACATACGGATAGCCTTTAATTTAGGATGGATGATAACTCAATCCGGCTTCACCGCAACAAACCGGCAAACGCAACCAGGTCGTAGCTGCCCTGGACCAGGTGCGCACCACCATCGGCAGCAGGTAGAAGCCCGATTTGTCTATGAAGACGATCGTTCGTCCTTCTTGGACCGCCTTTTTTTCAACTCGGGCCATCGCTCTGTCTTCCATCGCTGGATCTCGGCTTCCTTGCGCTGTTTGGCTCGCCGAATAGGCTTCTGGGGTGTCCAGCCCAGCTCTTTCAGAATGCGGCTGACGTGGGAGGGGTGGTACTTCACACCCAACTCGCGTTCGATGACCTTTGCCACGCGTGGACAGGTCCACAAATCGCCTCGGAAACCGAAGCTCTCCGCCCCGTGTTCGAATAATCCTGGGATGCGCTGCCGTTCTTCCGTGCACAAGTGGCGAGGCGAACCGGTCGACTTCCGAGCCGCAAGCGCCGCTTCCCCTCCTTCCTTGCCCGCCTTGATCCATTGGCTGACCGCTCCTTTGGTGACGCCCATCGCTTCGGCAATTTGCTTCTGCGGCCAGCCCGCCTGGTACAACACCGAGGCTCGTTTGCTAATTCCGGCTCAGGTAGCTTACATTAACTCGGCTATAGATACACCACTTCTACACGTGCCCCAGCGGGTAGACCGTTGGCATCCGCGGGGATACGGATCAGACCATCCGCGCGCGCCAGCGTGAAGATCAGGTTGCTCTTGCCGAAAACCGGCTCAGCCAGGTAACCCTGGGGAGACTCCACCAGCCTGACCGGCACCCAGTCCTCCCGCCCGGCTTGCGAGGGCAAATTCAGCGCCAGCGCCGCGCTCAGCCCGGGCCGCGGCAGGCGCCGCCGCAAACCAAGCAGCGTTTCCAGAACTGGCGTGACAAACAGGTCAGCAATGACGAGGGCGCTGACCGGGTTGCCGGGCAAGCCGATCACCGCCTTGCCGCAGCACACCGCTAAAATTGTCGGCTTGCCCGGACGGACGTTCACTCCGTGCACCAAAACGCCTGGCTCGCCGAGGGCATCGATCACCTGGGCAGTCAGGTCGCGTGTGCTGGCAGAAGAGCCAGCCGTAATCACCACGATATCACATTCTAACAGCGCACGGCGAGCAGCAGCCAGCAAATCAGCCGCCCGATCAGGTTGGATGCCGTAATGCACCGCAACTCCTCCAACCCTCTCCACCAAAGCGCTCAAGGTATACGCGTTGACGTCCCGTACCTGGCCGGGTCCGGGCTGTTGATCAGGCGCAACCAGCTCATCGCCGCTGGAGAGGATGCCCACGCGCGGGCGGCGTGCCACAGCTACCTGCGTCAGCCCAAGCGCCATCAGACCGCCTATCTCCGCCGGTCTGAGGCGCAAGCCGTCCGGCAACACCTCCTGCTCCCTCCTGCACATCCTCGCCAACCTTGAGCACGTTCTCACCATCAGCCAGCGAGCGTAAGATCTCCACCTCTCCCTGGCGCACGCTCTGGGTGTGCTCAACCATCACGACGGCGTCCGCGCCAACCGGCAACATACCACCGGTATGGATGAGGGCGCAGCTACCCCGGCGCAGCTCAAAGCCAGCCGGAGCGCCCATCAGCACTTCGCCGGCGACCTGCAGGTAGGCAGGCAGTGTCTCGCTGGCGCCATGCGTGTCGCTGGCGATCACGGCATACCCGTCAACCGTAGCGCGAGGGAAAGCCGGCAAAGGATGTGGCGCCGTCACCGAGGCAGCCGTAATCCTTCCCAGGGCTGATTCTGTCGCAACAATTTCCGGCGATGGGCTTGCCGGCAGATGAGCCAGCAGGCGATCTAACGCCTGCGGAGGTGGAACGAGCTCAAGAAACTCCGGCATACTCTCTTCTCAGTCCCATTCAGCGCGTCCAATAGGCAAACGCCAGTAAATAAGCTGCAGACGCAAATAGCACCAGGGCAGTCAGCGTCAGCGCCCTCCAGTTCGGAGCAGCTCCTTCCGCAATGCGGCGCATCTGCCAGATTTGCAACAACCCTACTGGCAGGGTAAAGAACGCCGGCAAAGCGATAAAAAACGGCATGCCCAGCGTTACCGCCACCGCAAGGAGGAGATAGGCGATCAGGATCAGCAGGTTGTGAAATCCCATGCCGGCATTCCAGCCCAAACGCACCAGAAGGGTTCGCTTCTCTTGTTTCGTATCCGAGGCGTAATCGGGAAACTCGAAAGCCAGCATCATCGCCAGGTGCAGAGCAGTCAGAGGGAAGGTCGTCATGGGCACAAGGCGATGCAAATCGCCCACCTGTAAAAGATAAGCAAAACCCGGGATCAGGTTCGCCACGATGATCGAGGTGGTCAACTCGCCATAACCGGAGGAAGCCAGCCGCACGGGGGGAACGGAATAGAAAAAGGCGCCGAGGAAGCACAAGACCATGATCAAGATCGTAGCGGATTCAAGCCTGTGGGTATTGATGAGCAAAACAGTCAGGGATGCCGTCACAGCCAGGCAGGCTGCTGCAGCCATCAGAGCGGTTGAGCGCGTCAGCTTACCCGGTCCCACCGCCCCGCTACCGCCGGAGAATGGCGTGCGGTTTGGGTTATCCTGATCGCCAGGTGCATCGTAATACTCGTTAAGATATTGCGCACTGAGCTGTAACAGAGTCACCCAGGCTTGCCCTAACAAGTACAGCTCCCAGTTCACCTCGCTTCCCAGGTAATGGGCTATTCCCACACCGAGGGCATACACCAGGATTCCGCCAAGCAGGAATAATGGACGGGACATGCGCACAAATAGCCGCAGGTTCTGCATAAGATTATTGCTCGGCGAGGTGTTTGCGGATATCGCGTTGGTGGATCTGGTTATGCCGGTAAAGCAGTTTGATGATCTCAGCCAACTCGGTTTTCCCTAAGTAGGGATGGCGCCCCTGGCGGAGCAGGTCTGCCTGGGTCATGCCAGAGACGGTCTGGATATTCCGCTGACGGAAGCGATCAAATTGCTGCAGCAATTCAGGCGGAGATACCTGGTTTAGCGAAGCGACTTTGCGTTCATTATAAGCATCAATATCAAAATCATCCGGCGCCCCGCTTCCACCCGCCTGGATATTCTCGATCAAACGACCGAACGCAGCTTCTGCGGAGACAAAGTGAGCCAGCACCTGGCGCACCGCCCAACAAGAGCCATCTGTGTAAACGGTTTTCCCCCAGCTATCCGGTGAGAGGGCAGAAAAAAACTCAACCGTTCTCTCACCTTCAACTCTCATACGCTCGGCAAGGAATTGAGGGGTGTCAGACATGCGCACTGCCTTACGGCTCGATGGGGTAGCCTGCGTCCTGCCAGGCTTGCAACCCACCCAGGATAGGATTGACTTGCTCAAAGCCCTGGCTCAGAAGATACGACGCCGCACGGGCGCTCGATTCCTCCGCCGGTCAGGTGCAATAGGTAATGATCCAGGCGTTCTGATCCAGCTCGCCAAGGCGGTCGGGTAGCTCACTCAAGGGGATAGACAAAGCTCCAGGGATGTGATGCGAAGCAAAGGAATCAGCATCGCGTACGTCCAGGAAGACCGCATTCTTCTGATCGAAAGCCGCTTTTGCATCCACCAGGGCGATACGGGTGACATCCTGGGCAGTTACCCCTTGCTCTGCAGCCGGTTCAGGCGCTGCAGCGGGCTGAACCAGTTTCCAGACAAGCCAGCCCCCTAGCACCAGGACCACGAAGCCGCCAAGGGCTATCAGCAACACTGGCAGTGAATTATCCCGACGCTTGCGTTTCGCCATTCATCCTCCATGGTGAGCTTTCTGTGCTGGTTTATACTAGAAATTTGATCCACAAGGGCGCAATCACGCCCATCATACCATAAGTGACCGGATCGCTTCGAGAGCTGCCCTGTTATTTGCGAAAGAAATTCGAGATGAAAAACCACAAATTGGCAGGGCGCTCAGCCAGGCGGCGTACAAAGTAAGGGTACCATTCTGATCCGTAAGGCACATAGACTCGCACCGGGTAGCCTTCCTTCGTCAAGCTTTCCTGTAGATCACGCCGGATACCGTGCAACATCTGGAATTCCAGCGCTTCTTTGGGAACGCCGATCTTGCGGGCATAGTCGCGCGCAAACTTCACTCGCCGCTCATCGTGAGTAGCCAGGGCGACCGTGGGGGGCAGGCGCCCGTCCTGGCTGACAACCGGGCATCCGGCAGCCAGGGACCCATCCAGCATGATCTGAGCCAACCTGTCGTAGCTGGCATCCACATCCGGCTTGTGGGGGTACGCAATGTCATTCGGCTCTTTATAAGCGCCCTTGCACAGGCGGATGCGTGAGCACTCGCTGGTCAGCTTGCGGACATCCTCCTCGCTGCGGTACAGGTAAGACTGGATCACCACCCCCACATTTTCAAATCCTTGCTCCTTCCGCATCTGCCAGAAGAGGCGCAGCGTTGCATCGACACAAGAAGAATCTTCCATGTCGATACGGACAAAATTGCCCGTATCCGCTGCTTTTTGCAGGATCATCTGCAAATTCTCGCGGCACATCCCCTCACCCAGCGCCAGCCCAATCTGAGTCAGCTTGATCGAAACGTTGGCTCTTACCCCGGATGCCTGTATGGTTTCCAGCACCTGAAGGATCTCCTCAGCGGCGCGCCTGGCAGACTCCAGATCGGTGGTATGTTCCCCGAGGTGATCGAGCGTGGCATTGATCCCTTTCTGGTTCAATTGTTTGATGACCCGAATAGCATCGTCGAGGTTTTCACCCGCGACAAATCGTGATGCTGCCCGCCATGCAAATTTCCAGTTCGTGACGAGTTTGCGTGCCCAGGCTGCCTTAGATAAGTAGATGAACAGGGTTCGGAACATCCTTTGGTGCCTCCCGTTGCAAGTAAAGGTTCAGCTCAGAGGAGTCGCGCAGTCGGAACGAGATGATCTTGTATTCGAAGCTTCGATCAGTAGTTTGCGCGCAAATCCTTTTAGAGCTATTCTAGCATGAAAGCCCCAAAAATATTGTGGCACAAAACTTGCAACAAGGTATAATCGAATAAATCCGCGAGGGAATGCCATGATCTTGCAAGCACAAAGACAGACTCTGAGACCGATCACCACAGCCCACCTGGCGCAGACGATGACGCTCATGGGTCTTACAGCGGCTGAATTACAACAGAAAATCGAATCCGCCCTGGCTTCAAACCCAGCGCTGGAATTAGCCGATAAGCGTTTCTGTCCCACCTGCCACCGCCCGCTGGCGAACGAAGAGCCCTGCCCCATCTGTAGCCGCCCTCAGAGCGTGGGAATCGGCGAGCCAATCGTTTATGTCTCACCGCGCGAAGACTTCTACACCCCTCGCAGTGCAGCTCTACCGGATGATATTCCCGGCGAGGACCTGACAGCCGGGGTGGAGGAGCTTCCGATTTATGTTTTACGGCAGATTGCACCCGAGTTGCCTCCCGAAGACCGGGGCATCGCTGCGTATATCCTCACCAGCCTGGATGAAGACGGCTTGCTGAGAATTCCCCTGCTCGAGATCGCCCGCTATCACCATGTGCCCGTAGCCCGTGTAGAAAGTGTTCAACGCCTGATCCAGCGCGCTGAGCCGGTCGGCGTAGGCTCACAGTCCCCCCAGGAGGCGCTACTGGTACAGTTGGAGTTGCTTGCGGAGACGCGCCCGGTGCCGTCTCTAGCAGACCGGGCTATCCGTGAGGGGCTCGATCTGCTCAGCCGGCACCTCTATTTGGAGCTGGGGCGCGCCCTGGGCATCTCGACAGCCCGCGCCAGGGAAATAGCCCGTTTTATCAGTGAGAATTCAATCCATACCCGGCGCGCGCCCACTGGGAGATGTTCATAGCCCTCTGCCCCGCCGCAAGACACTTACCACATACCAGACATCATCATCTCGCTCTTTTTTTTTTTTTTTTTTTTTTTTTTTTTTTTTTTTTTTTGGGGGGGGGGGATTGGGGAGATGTTCATAGCCCCTCCGCCCCGCCGCAAGACACTTACCACATACCGGACATCATCATCTCGCGCCTGATCCTTCGCCTGATGCGCCGCTGGTCATCGAGGTGGTCTCTCCCCTGGCAGGGCAGGTACGCGTCAATCCGTTATTCAAGGAATACTTGCAACAGGCGCCTGCCGAAAAAGCAGAGGAGTGGCAGGCAGATCTGGAGCAGGCAGCTTTGCTCGTCAAATGCCTCCAGCAGCGCAATCACACCATCGTCCGCCTGATGCAGCGCCTGGCCGCGATTCAGCGCAGCTTTATCCTGCACGGTGATGCATACCTGGAACCCTGTACGCGTGCCAGCCTGGCGGATGAGCTGGGTGTGCACGAATCAACGATTTCACGCGCGGTCTCCAACAAAGCGGTACAATTACCCAGCGGCAGGATTGTGCCCATGTCCAGGCTTTTCGACCGCAGCCTGCACATCCGCACGGCACTGCGGACGCTGATCTCTCAAGAGACCAAGCCTTACACCGATACGCAGCTGGCGGAGATGTTGGATCGGCAGGGATACGCCGTAGCGCGGCGAACAGTGGCTAAATACCGGGCAATGGAGGGTATACTGCCGGCGCACCTGCGCACCCAAAGCCATCCGGCAGTTTCGCTCATGAAATGAATCCACCCCCTCAATTCTACACACTGCCAACCTTACGGCGCGCCCCCGGTCAGGCGGACTTTGAGGCGCTGCTCGACCTGCTGCCAGTTCCTGCACTGCTCCTCGATGCCAGGAGCAAGCGCGTGGTGCTGGCTAACGCTCGGGCAACTGAGCTGACCGCGTATACACGGGCGGAGCTTGCCGGTATGGATTTCGAGCGTCTCTCCGCCAATCCCACAAGCCAGGCGGCTTTGCAGAAGAGCACCACGGAAGCGGATACGCTGCCGCTGGCGCTATTGAAAAGGAATAAATCACAGGTCGAGATCGTCGCCAGTTTCCAGAAGCTATCTTCTCAGAGCCGGTGGATTCTGGCATCTCTGGAACCGGCTGAGCAAGTGCAGCGGCGCATGATGGAGAGCACGCGGCGGGGTGAGGTCATCGACAGCATGAAAATGATCAGCGCCGCCATCCACCAGCCTCACTTGAACAGCGCCGCCCAGGATATGGTAGAAGCCGCCCGCCAGATGACCAAAGCAGATACCGCCGCCCTATACCTGCAAGAACTGGCTGGCACAGGTCAGGAAATCCTCATGCCCAGGCTGATCGTTTCTGGCGCCGCGGGGGTCCTCCCTGATGCGCTTCCCGCCCAGGATATGGCGCACCTGCGCCGCCCCCTCATCTGGACGCCTGGTAAGCGTATCGCCAGCAGCCTGCATCTGGCAGCCCGTTCCAACAGCCTGGCATACCTGGCAAGCGCTCCATTGGGCAGCAGCTCGGCTGCCATCGGCGTCTTGGCTCTTGCAGGCAGCGCTACGCCCTCCCTGGAATTGCTCCTGGTGCAGGTCGAGATACTGGCAGATGCAACGTCCGCTCTGATCGAGCATCACAGCCGCGCCACGAGCCTGGAGGCAGACTTGCTGGAGCTGAAGCGCACGGCAGCGATCCGGGCGCTCGTTGAGAACACGATCGACGAGGCGGTCATCGTCCTGTCTCCCGAGCTCGACTCTCACGCGTATGAACCAGGCAGCAGAAGCAATCCTGGGGTACTCGTCTGGGGAAGCCGAGGGGCAGCCCGTAGATCACATCCTCATCGCCACAGAATCCCTGATCCCCATGCTTAAAAACGCGCTCGATGGACTACCCACCTTGAAGGCAGAAAACTTGCACATCTACCGCCGAAACGGCGAGACGTTCCTGGCGCAGGTAAGCGTTCTCCCTGCCCGCATCGAAGATAGCATACAAGGGACGATCCTCTTGATCCAGGATATGAGTGAGAAAGAGCAAATCCAGGCTCAAGCCCAGCAGTTGGAGCAGCGCGCCTTACTGGGTGAAGTCACGGCGATCTTCGCTCACGAAGTGCGCAATCCGATCAACAACATCAGCACCGGCTTGCAATTGATGGGTTACAACCTGCCAAACGACGATCCGAACCAGGAGATCATCAGCCGTTTGCAGGCCGATTGTGACCGTCTCGGAGAGCTGATGAAATCGGTGCTGGCATTCTCGCGCCCGACAGAATATGAGATGGAGTCCGTGGCGATTGGACCCTTACTGAATCGCCTGCTCGAGCGCCAGCGCTCACGCAGCGCCACGCCGCCCATCCAGACCCACATGCAGATCGAGACCGGCACGCCGGATGTCCGAGGCAACGCCCGCGCTCTCGAACAGGTATTTTCCAACCTGATCACCAATGCAGCCCAGGCGATGAGCGACACCGGCGGAAGCATCGCGGTTAAGGTGCGCCAGGTGGTGGCTGGCGAAGAGCGCCGTTACATCCAGATCGATGTCGCCGATAACGGACCCGGCATCCCCAAAGAGCTTCAGGAACGCATCTTCCAGCCGTTCTTTACAACCAAGCCCAATGGCACGGGTCTCGGTCTGGCGATCACCAAGAGAATCATCACCGCACACAAAGGGAATATCCAGGTCAGCAGCTTCCCTGGCGGAACCGTGTTTCACGTACAATTGCCCGCCATGGAGGCATAATGAGCTTCACAATACTGATTGTAGATGACGAGGATCATGCTCGCTTGAATATCGGCACGTTCTTGACCGGTCAGGGATATGAGGTCATCGGTGTGCCCACCCTGGGGCAAGCCAGGGAGACCCTTCTACGAGGCAATGCAGACATCATCTTGTTGGATGTCCAACTGCCGGACGGTTATGGACCAGACCTGCTGGAAGAGACAGCCCGTATGCCGATGCGCCCGCCGATCATAATGATTACCGGTTATGGCGATATCGAAATGGCAGTGGAGGCAATGCGCAACGGCGCGCACGATTTCCTGCAAAAACCAATCCAGCTTGCCCAACTCGAGAAATCCATCCAGCGTGCTTGTGAGATCGTCGCGATGCGGCGCGAGCTGGCGCACCTGCGCCGGGCGCAGCACGAGCAGTTCGATTTTATCGTCGGTAAAAATCCCAGCATGCAGGTGCTGTTCGACCACGCTCGGCGTGCCGCAACCGCCTCCGTTTCCGTCCTGATCACCGGCGAGACGGGGACAGGGAAAGAGGTGCTGGCTAGCGCCATCCACCAAATGGGCGCGCGCGCCAGTAAACCCTTCATCGCCATCAATTGCGCCGCTATCCAGAGCACCGTGCTGGAATCCGAGCTGTTCGGATACGAGTCTGGCGCGTTCACCGGCGCGGATAAGCGCAAACACGGTCTGATGGAAGTTGCCGAAGGCGGCGTGCTGTTCCTCGATGAAATCTCCTGGATGCCAGTCGATATGCAGGTCAAGTTCTTGCGCGCTCTGGAGGAGCGCGCCTTCCGGCGAGTGGGCGGCACGAACTTGATCCATGTCGATGTTCAGCTCCTGGCAGCCTCGAACCGCAATTTGAACGCCTTGATGGAGGAGGGGCTTTTCCGAGAAGATTTATATTACCGGTTGAAAGTAGTCGACCTGCACCTGCCGCCGTTGCGCGAGCGCAAAGAGGATATTCCCACGCTCGTTGGCTTGTTTATTCGCAAAAACAATCCCAAAATGGGCTTGAATATCCAGGATGTCACACCCCGCGCCATGCAGGCTTTAATTGCCCACCAGTGGCCCGGGAATATCCGCGAGCTGCGCAATATCATCGAGCGCGCCATGTTGTTCTGCGACGAGGCTTCAATCGACCTGCAGCATTTGCCCCCTGAGTTGGCAAACCTTTCTTCAATTCATTAAGGGTTTTGCCAAATCATAAAGCTGTCTTTAACGCAGTATCTCTCGTAAGTTAGATCAAAAATGCAGACAAGATACGAGATCAGCGATCCATTCGGCTGATCGATCGGACCGATCGTCATCGTGCTAACGCCATCCTCGCCGCTCGGCAGCATGATGTATGATTTTTCTTGACCGTCAGGGAAGGTAAGCGTAAGAATCGGCTCCATGTTGGACATGGGGGCGTTATTTTCAGATATGCTGACGCCGATCTCCTGGTATCTGGTCCGGCGCCAACATGGCGTAGCTCTCCCAAACCCGCATCGTCAGCTCGCGCCCCGTGATGCCTGAAAAACTGGCTTCCGTCGCTTCAGGATTGGCGGAGGGTTGGCTCTCTGCGCCGCCCACTTCACTTTCTGGGGATGGCGGGGCTGCGTTTTCCTGCTTGGGCTTCACCGGGCTGAGCGAAAGCATCCGGTAGAGATAACCAAGCTGCGCCGGGCGCACGAGGGGTCCTCCCGAGCTCTTTTGGAGCAATTCCAGGCACAGGTTGGTGAAGCATTGTCGTTCGAGCAGATGATTATCCCGATAAATCTCCGTGATTGGAGGACCGGAGGCATCCATGCCGCCATGCCTGGCTAAGTAATCCGCGAATACTTTCGGGATGTTATAACCCAACCCGTCCTTCACAGCATAAAACTCGTAGCCTTCCTTACCTGAAGGGACGGTGAGGGGATCTGCCTTGTACCCCAGGGCTTCGACGATCGGGCGTAAAAATACATGGCTCGGATTTTCTGGGTCAGAAACGAGCACCACGTTTTCGAAGACCTGCTCAGTATAGCCATCCGGAGTCTTGTATGCCTCTCGTGATCGCAACTCCGGTGAAATCTGCACCCAAACGACCCACTGCCTCCCAAAAAAGCTTATCCGTGGGATAAGGCAGTTTCACTACGGCGTTATCATCTTTCGGCGAGCGGCAGATCGCATCACATTTCCAGGCGCCATAATGGAGCAGCCGCACTTGCTCAGGTCCTTCGCTCTCCAGCCAGTACATGCCCAGGTTCTCGAAATACTGCTCGGTGCGCTGCTTCTCCCGGTTGTTACGCGCCTCTGTAAGGGGCTTTCCCACGTAACGCTCGCCTTGCAGGCGATCATATAACGGCAGAAAAGCAGTTTGATGACATGCCCATCCACATAGCGACCGTCCGGATCGGGCGGCTCTGGGATGGGCGGCTCGGCTATCCCCATATCTAGACCGAGGGCTGCCAGGTGAAATACATTATTTTGCCCGGCGTTGGCGTCGCGCTTCAGCAGCGCGGCAGCCGTATACTGGTAATGCACATTATTCATTTCAAACGGTGGGGAAATTGCCGGACCGAGAATCTCCGCCCCGCCCAGCATCTCATAATCTTCCCGGAACATCGGGTCGACCCCATAATAGCCTTGTGGCAAGCCCACGCTGAGAGTCATAGCGGAGCCCTCACATGCGGCGGTTATTAGAGATATCGCCACCAACCACAAGACAATCAATATTTTTTGCAACATCTACTCGCTTTTAGCCGCTTCCACCCACTCGCAAATTTCAGGATCAGCAATCTCATCCGCTCGTTTCACCTTCACCCACCTCTCCGGGGGACGCCGGGATCTCGTGATGATTTCAGTTCAGCCGTTATGGATCGCTGAGTTTATTCAAGTACTAAAGTACCAATTTCTTTAACATAGTATACATGCGCATGTTACACAATAATTAACAAAAATGATAGTCGTTAACCTGATCTTAACATTAAATTAGAATCCCTTCGACATTTTAAGATTCCATTTTGCAAACGAAAAAAGCCGGCGCCTGAGAATGCTCAGCTTTTTTAGATCGAATATCTACGGATCCCTGCTTACAAAGGGAAGATAGGTTGTGAATGAATCCAATAAGACCGGAATATAAAACTCGATGTGCTTGATGACAAAGGGGATGTAGCTCGTATATTGCACCGGCGCGAGCGGCGTAACCGTGACATAATCCGTGATCCATACCAGGTAGCTATCCAGGACGCAAAATTTTCGCTCGTCCAGAGCAGCAACACATACTTTGTACGGGATTAACGTGCCATTCGCCACATCCAGCGGCTCAATGCCAATTTTGCTCTCCCCTTGGTCATTGGTCGGATCCATCACATACACCCGCGGCGAGCCGTCTGGAAGGCTTAGCGTTAGCTCAGGGCGGCTGCCGCTCAGGGGCTGGTTATTCCCATACACCACGACGCCGATGACTTGCTCCTGGTTGGGTGAGACCATGGGCAGGTCTTCCCACACCTGTATCGCCAGGTCAACCGGCTGGCTCTCATCCACCGTTGCCGTTTCACGCCTGTAAAAGAGATCCCGGTACTTCAAGCCCAGGTGCACCGGCGCGATAGAAATTTCACCCGTCCCGGAGATTTGCGCTTCCAGGCACAGGTTCCTGAAGCACTGGCGATACGTTGTGCTGTCCAGTTGGGATAGCTGAGATACAGGCGCCCCAGCCAGCTCCATGCCCCCATGTTTCTGAATGTAGTCTATGAAATAAGGCGGCACGTTATAGCCCAACCCACCCTGCACCGGATAAAAATAGAGGTTGGTATCAACCGCAGGCGTTTGCAAGGCGTCGCCCATCAACCCCAGTTTCTCCGCAAGCGGCAGCAGCGCAACCGTGTCGGGATATTGGGGGTTGAATACCATTACCAGGTTATCGAAAATCTGCTGCATGGATCCGTCCTGGGTCAGGTATGGCTCCGTCCGGGCATAGCCGGTAAAATCCAGTCCTAAGCGCGCCACTTCTTTCAGGAAGGGGACCGCTGTCTTGGTCGGCATATTAACGCGGCTGTCTTCCGGAGGGGCGTGCCGGCAATGTGCATCACACTTCCAGGCGCCGTAGGAGAGCAGCCCGACAGCATCCGCAGGGGCTCCTTCCATCCAGTAGAACCCCAGATTCTCGAAAAACTGCTCGGTTCGGTTTTTTTCAATATTCTGATGGGCTGTGGTCAGCGGCTTTCCCACCATGGCAAGCCCGCCAAGTTCCTGGTAGAGCGATGCAAATTTATTGTCAACCGGGTAACCCTCCACGATCAAAGCCCCGGATGCGCTATCGATACTGCCCGGCAGCTCGTAGACACCCATATCCCGTCCGATGGGCGCCAGGCGCAGGCGTTGGTCGCGCGGAGCGCCGGGATTGTACTCCATCAGCGCACGGTCAACGTACTGGTAAATGACCCCTTTGCTCTCGAAGACAGGTGAGATTGCCGGACCCAAACGCGCGATTCCCCCGTAGCGCTCGTAGAGATCGCTGAAGAGGGGATCAACCGGGTACGTACCTTCCGGTAAAGGGGTCGGCTTACCCCCTGCCTGGGTGCAGGATGCCAGCAAGAAAACGAGGAAGAAGACCAGCTTAACTGTATACGAGCGCCGCGACGTCATCCAATCCCCTCGATATCGATTATCCTCTCGCGCGATTGCAGAACTATAGCATATTAGCAATATTATACCACAATTTTTGCTGGTACATTTCTTGCATCATCTGATACACACCACCCGGGAGAGATACCGATGAATCCGGAGAAATCCACCATTCAGAAAAACCGCCTCGGCTTTCATTACTACCCTGATACCCGCCATTATACCGATAGCGACCTGCGCACCTGGTTGCCTGTGCTGGATCAGTTGGGGGCAAAATGGCTTACCCTGGTCGCCCCAAGAGATCGGGCGATCCCTGAAGCGTTCATCACCGGTCTCGTACAGGCAGGCATTCAGCCGGTGCTGCATTTCCATTTCGCGCCGGCATCTCCCCCAGCGCCGGAAGAGATGTCGCTGCTCTTCTCCAGCTATGCGCGCTGGGGAGTGCGCTACGCAGCCATCTTCGACCGACCGAATATGAAAGCAGCCTGGAATGCATCCACCTGGGCGCAGACCGATCTCGTCGAGAGATTCCTGGATACCTTCATTCCATTGGCTGAAGCCGCCCGCCAGGCGGGTTTAACTCCGGTCTTCCCGCCCCTGGAGCCCGGCGGTGATTACTGGGATACATCCTTCTTGCTCGCAGCATTTCGCGGCATGCAACGCCGTGGCAACCTGCAGTTGCTTGAGTCCATGGCTCTAGGAGCCTACGCCTGGGTCGGGGAACACCCCTTGGATTGGGGCGCAGGCGGTCCAGAACGTTGGCCCGGGACGCGACCCTATTTCACGCCATCAGACCAGCAAGACCAGCGCGGCTTCTTCATCTCTGATTGGTACATAGCCATCGCACAGGCTGTATTGCACAGGTCACCGGATGTTCTGCTGCTAGGCGCCGGTTATCGCATCGGCGCTGGGATTGGATATCGCCTCATCCGTAGACGAGATCTACCAGCATACACGCCAAAATCTGGCGTTGGTCAAGCTGGTACAAGATCAACAAATTACAGACGAAGAAACCCAACCCGGGGAAAAGATCTCAGCAAAAGTGCTGGCATGCAATTTCTGGCTGCTGGCTTGTTCGCCGGATGAGCCAGAAGCTGGAAATGCCTGGTTCCAAGCCGATGGCAGCGTGCTACCCATCGTTGAAGCGCTTTACCCAACCGCGCCGGAACAACCGCAACCGGAAACGCAGGAAGAGGAGTTTCCGCCATTCGACGAGCCCCATCCTGCGCAAGTGAATTACCCCATTGAGCACTACCTTCTCCTACCCCTATACGAATGGGGTGTGGTGGAATGGCATCTGGATGCCATCCGTCCTTATATCCTCCGGCACCAACCCACCATCGGCTTCAACCTGGCTGAAGCCATGCTCGCCAGGCACGTTACCTTGCTGGGTGGAGAGCAAACATTTCCTGCGGAAGATATCGAAAGGCTGCGCCAGGCTGGCTGTGCGGTCGAGCTCGTGAGTGGAGATGGCACAAGTATTGCAACACAGATGGCAGTCCTTTAACGATTTGGCTTACAGGAGAATTCGAGATGATGCTGACCAATCACTACCAACCCGAACCGGAGAACTACCATAAGCCCATCCTGAAAGTTTTGGGGCTTGGTGGCGGTGGATGTAACGCCATTGCCCGCATGATGGAGCTCGGCATCCGCGGCGTCGATTATGTTGCCGCGAATACCGACCACCAGGCGTTAGAGGCTAACCCGGCGCCCGTGAAAATCCAGCTGGGTCCCAAAGTCACGCGTGGATTGGGCGCAGGTGGAGATCCCCGGATCGGAGAGGAAGCCGCCAAGGAGAGCGCCCGCGAGATCGCTGCGGCGTTGAGCGGCGCGGAGATGGTCTTCATGACCGCCGGCATGGGTGGCGGGACTGGCACAGGCTCCATCCCGGTAGCGGCTGAAATTGTACGCTCGCTAGGGGCTGTGGCAATCGCGGTAGTGACCATGCCGTTCACCTTCGAGATCGGTCGCCGTCAAAAGAACGCCGCTGAAGGCGTAGCCAAGCTGCGCCAACGCACGAATACATTGATCGCCATCCCCAACGACCGGTTGCTCTACGTCGCGCCTCAAAACCTGCCCCTTGAGATGGCGTTCAGACTGGCAGACGATGTCCTCCGCCAGGCTGTGCAAGGAATCTCAGAGCTGATTACTGAAACCGGGATGATCAATGTCGATTTTGCCCATATCCGCAGGTTGATCCGCATGGGCGGCGGGGCGATGATGTCGATGGGACACGGGCACGGCGAGAACAAAACCAGAAAAGCCCTGGAACAAGCCCTGCACCATCCTCTGCTGGAGACTGTATCCCTGGATAGCGCAGCAGGCGTGATCGCCAACTTCACCGGCGGAGACGACCTGACCCTTTTCGAAGTCCAGGACGCCCTCACCTACTTGCAGGAGCTGACCACGGGTCAAACAGAGATTGTCATGGGCGTCATCAACGATAAGCGCCTGGAAGACCGCGTGCAGGTCACCCTCGTCATTACGGGACTTGGCGCCACCACGCTGGAACAGGCGATGTCGGATATATCCCGCTCCGAGAGAGACAATTCGCGATCTGAGAGAGAGATTTCCCGCCCGGAAAAAGTAGAGCGAGTGATTGTGAAAGCAGAAGAACCTCCCCAACTGCCTCCCACCCCTATGCCCAAACCTATGCCCCTTCAGCAACCGGTGAACGAAGCCACTTATACCAATCTGGACTTACCGGCATTCCTGCGCCGTAGGGCTCGTTTTGCGGGGTAAGTCATGGACCCCAAAGTATTAAAAACCGTCGTCGCCCAGGTGCAAAGGCGCTTCCCGGAGTTCGCTGGCTCTCAGCCAAAGGTGCGCCAGCAGAACGCGCCGCAAGCGAAACCGCCCGCCCCACCTACCTGCTGACTTTTCAGAGCAGCGCTAAGGTTGCCAGCAGCAATGGCGGTAAAACGATGCCGCGCTGGGTGCGCGTCGTCGTATCCGAAAAAGGGAAGATCATCAAGATCACCACCTCACGGTAACCAGGTCGAACATATATCGCCCAAATCCGCTATGCATACCCGTCAATTCTCTGCCCGGCTTCAAGTATTTTTCTGGACGATCATCATCCGCTTGATCAGTGATTCACGGCTTGCACAGCAGTGCTTGCAGCAGTTGTACGAGCTTAAAGATGCAAAAGCTGCCTCGCTCGTCAAAGTCTCGCTGGTTTGTTTAGGAGCGGGCATCTTGCTTGGTTACTTGCTGGGTGTGGCAGGGATTTAGCGCCCTCTCGGCTGGTGCCAGCGCCTGATAACCGATGATAGCTACCAAGACGAAATCGCTCTCCCGGCTCATCACCTTCGGGTTGCTCCTGATTTGCCTCATCGCCTTTCCAAAACCCGCGGCGGGGTACAGCGGCACCCCCGATTCGCCGAAATTTGGCTATGGCGCGCGGCTGGACCCTTATGGTGAAGATGTCGCGCTGGCGCTCAAAGCCGCTGCCAGCATTGGGATAGACTGGATCGCGGTGGATATCGATTGGGCGCGAGTGTGGCCCGACCGGAATAGTGACCCAGACCTGATGCGTTGGATTTCGTCATGCAAAAAGCCAGCCGTTATGAGCTGGGAATGCTTGTCTCAATAACCAATCCTCCCCGCTGGGCAGTCACCGCAAAGGGACCCGACCAGGCAGCCACCATCCGCCTTGTACTCTTGCTGGCGCAACGCTACCCGCAAAACCAACTGTCCATCGAGCTCTTCCCCGCTGCCAACACTGCGCAGGGCTGGGGAGCCGCGCCTGATCCCAGTGCTTACAACAACCTGCTCAAGGCGTGTTGGAGCGCACTACAATCGAGCGGCAGCCCGGTGCTGTTAGTTGCCGGTGGGCTTGAACCGCTTACATCTAAGCCGTCGAACGGGGATATGGACGACCTGGTATTCCTGAGCAAACTGTACAGGTCTGGCGCCGGAGGCTTTATGCCCGTCGTCAGCCTGCGCTTGCCTGCGGTGACAGCAGACGTTCTAGCAGACCCAGGCGATGGATCAGCGCTGGTCTTGCGTCACTACGAAGCAATCCGCAAAGTGATGACCCAATACAACCACAGCTCGGGCTTGATCTGGGTCACCGGCTATACCTGCCCGGCTCAAGATCTCCGCACAGTGAATGAGCAGGCTGAGTGGATCCAGCAGTCCTACCAATTAATGCGCTCGCAATTATATATCGGCGCGGCTTTCTACGATGGTCTCAACCCGCCAGCTACCCACCCGCAACCGGGCCACCTTTACCTTGTCCGGAAAGATGGCGCCAAGATCAGCCTGCACCCTGCGCTGGCAACCCTAGCTCAGTTCATCACATTGGACCGTACCGGGCAAACCATACCCAACCTCCAGCCGGCGGAAATCACTCCCACAGGTAATAAATAATGGAAAACGAATCCTTCGCGCCTTCTAAAAATAGCCAGGTTGACCGGGACCATCCTGCTCTTTCTACTGATCTTTACTTTCAGCCTGTGGCTCGGGCGCGGAATTGGGACCACTACCCGGCGGTCTGTTCTGGCAGCCATCTCCTCCAGCTCAAGGCATTCCAGATCCGTCGCGCAAGAATTGAAGCAAGCGAAACACAATCTCTCGCAGACAAAAGTAGCCGCACAACGCGCGAGTGATGCCCGGCAGGAAGCGCCAGGTCGCCAACGGAATATCCTTCTGATCGGCGTCGATAGCCTCCAGTCAGAAGCGCCGCGTCTCGAGGGGGTATGGATGGTTTTATACCTGCGCGATACCCCGCACTTCATGCTACTGCCCGTCTACC
The DNA here is from genome assembly GCA_963702535.1 of uncultured Chloroflexia bacterium. GTDB lineage: Bacteria > Chloroflexota > Anaerolineae > Anaerolineales > UBA4823 > CAVPDG01. The sequence continues at coordinate 278,381 of CAVPDG010000025.1, forward strand.
CCAGCCAGACGCAGAATCAGGATAACCCAGCCCTCATCGATCAAAACCTGGCTCGTCTCTTCAGCCTCGAGGATGAGCAAACACCCAATCCCTTGTTTTTACAGGCGCTCAAGGATAAGCAGCTCTGGTGGGATGGCTTCATCGTCCTGGATAAATCGGCATTGGTTGAGATCCTGGCATTAACCTCGTCCGGCAATGCAACCACCAGCCTTAGCCAGCAGCAGGCAGCCACCAACCTTACGAATGTTGAGGAAGCGCCTATGCGCTCTCTGCTTGGGCAAGCTCAGCTCGCCCAAGAATTGTGCCGGAGCTCCGGAGCAATGCTGGCTTCTGATAAAAGCCGCCTCCCCGGCTTGCTGGTACAGGCTTCAGCCCATCTCCGCACCGACCTGGACCTGATAACGATGGCTGCTGAGATCGTCGAGGCATTGCACCGCGGCGGCGGGGTCTCTTGCGAGTTCCCGTCCCTGGCATCTGCCCCCAACTTGCACTAAAACTCGTCTTCACCAAAGCCTCTGAAGAAGTTAACAAGTTAAACGAGGGGTATCCACTGGGATGTTCGGAACGGGCATAATTCTTGCATCACATAGAGTTGGTGGTGCACACATTCAGCTACTATTCACCAGCGAGGTTGCTATGGACCCTACTTTTACCTTCGAGCTTCTCCTGATTATGGCTTTCTCCCTGTTCGTTTTGGGTATGTTGACAACCATAACCGGTATCCTGATCCTGACGACACGGGTTACCAATAAAGACCTGCGTACCATAGCCAGCCAGACGAGCCGCCTGGCGCAAAAAGGCTTGGCAGAAGAAGTAGCTGGTCTGGTAGGAAACGCCTCCTCGCTTCTAGATGCGATGAACCAGCTCGTGCGCACGACGGCTGGCGTGGGAGTTTTCCTGACCTTATTCGGCATGTGCATGATCTGTGCTGCGGGTTGGCTTGCCCTAAGAATTTACCCTTGAATAATGGAGCGCCCATGAGCTCTTCAACCAGTGTTTTCATCCGTCAGATACAACGGGTCTTCCCTGAAACGGTCTGGCATTGGCTCATCAGAGCCTTGCGCCACGACCCGCTGGTCTGGGAATTCCTGATTTCAGAAGCTGGTCAAAAAAGCGTTGATCTCAGCTCTGGGCGCCAGGAATCGCTCTCCCCGGCTAATCTGGCGTTGCTTGCCATGCATTATCCGATCAGCGCGGAGAGCCTGCGTGAAGAGCCTATGCAGCCGGTGGACCTGGAAAACCTGGAGCTCCCCGCAGGCGAGCCAGGTCTCACCCTGGCGCAGGCAGGCAAAGACGCTCTCTGCCTGCGTGAGCGACGCCGTCTGTTAGGCAGTTGGAATGGGCTGAACAATGATCTGCTCGCGCTCTCCCCGACAGCGGTCGCATGTCTATTCGGCATGCTCTCTGATCCTCAGGAGCCATTCCACGTGCTCCTGGCTGGAGCGACCAGCCAGGGCTCGCTGGAGCAGGCAGCGACCTTGACGGCGCATGCCTTGCTCAGCAACCCCCAGTCGCCAGCCGGACAGTATGGGTTTGCCACCCAGTTATTACAGGATTTACCGCCAGCCGCTGGCTTAGAATTCATCAAAAAGGTACAGAGCTATGCTCCCCGGCTCAGCGCCGACCTGGCTGGCGACCTGGCTGCCCACCTCCAAAAAACCTCAATCACACCGCCTCCAGCCGATGAGAATGCACTCCTCGAGCAGGTCTCTGCGCTGGCGAAAGCCGCTGAGGCGGGGATACTCGCCGAACATGCCGAGCAAGCCGCACGGACGATCGATGCTTCGATTAAAGCAGCCCGCATGCTTGAAGCCAGGTTAACTGCCCGCAAAGCCCGTTTCCTTTCAGCGCAGGGAGACGACCAGGCTGCACTCCAGGCTTGGGAGGCCGCCAGCCAGCTCGACCCGAGCTCAGCCGCTCTGGTGGGTCAGACGGCAATGGCGCTGCTCGATGCCGGTCGCACCGCCGATGCGCAAAATGTCCTGGCGTCCGCCCAGGGTCCCGCGGCGCTGATCCACATCGCCCGGGCGCGGTTGGCGTTTCTTCGCGACAATGAAGAGCAGGCGCAGTCAGAAACCCGGCAGTCTCTGGAGCTGCTGGAGGCAGGCGATACTGAATGCGAGCCAGCGCCGCCGCTGCACACATTGCCGGCTGCCCACCTGGCAGGTCTGCTCATGCAGCTCAACCAACCTGCCCAGGCTGCCAGAGCGGCGCAAATTGCTGCCAGCCAGGCTCCCAACGATGCCGACATCTACGCTTTGCTGGCTCGCGCTCAATGGGCAAGCGGGGATTGGGAAGGAGCGGTAGCTGTCCAGCCAGATCTCCACTTGCCTGGAGCCATCCCGCCTGGACTTGCGGCGTGAGCTTACAGAGCGGTTGGAGCTGGCAGAAGACTGGGAAGCAGCCCTGCTAGAACGTAAAAGCCTCAACGAAAAACTGGATCCACCATCGATAGAAGACCTGCATGCCCTCAGTGAATGTGCGCTGAACGCGGGAGATGCGCGGTTGTGCTTACAGGTCTGTGAGCAGATCCTGGAGCAAGAGCCTCAAGACGGCATCGCGCTTGCCTGGCAAGGTGAAGCCCAGGCTGCTCTCGGCGAGATCGAGCCAGCACTGGAGAGCCTGCACCAGGCAATCCAGGTTGCCCCCAGCCTGGCGATCCCCTGGTTGTCTTTAGCCAAGGTTTACCAGGGCGCCAGCCAACCCCAGAAAGCCCTGGAAACGTTGCGAGCAGCCACGTATGCGGTTCCGGATGACGCCTTGATCCATCTAAAATTGGGCGAGGCGTATATTGAAGGAGGCTCGCCAACACAGGCGCTGAGCGACCTGCGCCTGGCGGCTGAGCTTGCCGATCAGGATCAAGAGTACCCTCAATCTGAGCTAAAAAGGCACCGCATGGCGCACCTGCGCATGATCATCGCCCTGCGGCTCGGTCAGACACTGGGACACCTGGGTCATCAAGAAGAAGCCCATCATGTCCTGGAAGAGGCTTACAGCCAGGCGCCATCCAATCCGGAGATCGCCCGGGGATATGCCCAAGTGCTGCTGGCAGAAGGTGAGCTAACTGCAGCTCTGATGCCCCTGGAAACCATCCTGAATAGCCAAACTGCCGATCTGGAGGCTTACCTGGACTATGCCGGATGCATAGCTCGAGCTCCACCAGCGCAATGAATGCGATATCTCGCTAGAAAAAGTCCTTCCGGCGCTCTACAAGGCGCTGGAGCTCCAACCCGCTCACCCCCAGGCGACCGCCATGCTGGGTGAGGCGCTGTTAAGCTGCGGCAAGCCGGTTGAAGCCCAGGCAGCGTTCAGCCAGGCTTTATTATCCGATCTGGGGCAGGACCCTTGCTGGCAGGTGCGCCTCTCTTTAGGTCTGGGGCAGGCAGCTATGCAGCTTGGCGAGTTTGAAACGGCAGTCGCCGCATTGCAGGAAGCCAACCGCATTGACCCCTTGAACTCGAAAATCCAGCGCTGTTTATCCCAGGCTTATCTGGAGGCAGGTCTGGCAGATGAAGCCTTCCAGTCTGCCAGGGCGGCGTTGTTGCTGGCGCCCACCGATGTCGATCTGTTGATCTGGTTCGCGGACCAGTCGATGAAATTGCATGAAAAGACGGGCTCACAGGAAGCTCAGCAAGAAGCCCTGAATGCCTTGAAGCGCGCCGCGCAGATCTCGCCCTCCCGACCAGAGCTGGCTGTAAAGCTCGGTCAGATGCAGATGAGATTCGGTGAGAATGCGCTCGCCCGCCAAACACTCTTGCAATTAATCGCTGAGGATGAGACGGATGGCTGTTCGCAAGCCACAGTCAAAGACTACCAGATTGCCGCGCAGTGCCTGGTGCAGCTAGGAGATGCCAGCGCGGCTGTTATTTGCCTCGAAAGGGCGATCGAGCTGACGGGCAAGAGGGATGCCGGAACGCTCAGCCTGCTTACAGACCTGGCAATCGCCCGCAACCGGGCGGGAGATCAAGCTGGCGCGCTGGAAGTCATCAACCAGGCAATTTCCCTTTATCCATACCAGGCAACACTTGTTCTTGATGAAAGCCGACTTATTAAGTGAAATGAGCCCTCGCCTGCTGACGGGGCGTGATCCCAGTCACACAGCAATCAGCAGCGAGATCCTGGATTGTTTGCAGACCGCGATCAGGCTCAAAGCGGATGATCCCAACCTGCACGAGCGAGTAGCGAACATCTATCGCCAGGCAGGCGATTTACGCCAGGCAAGCGCTCATGCCCGGCAGATGCTGGAGGTGTGCGGCGAAACGCTGCCTCAGCGCCTGCGCGCCCGGGCGCTGGCTGCCGATCTGGCGATCGCCCAGCTCCAGCCCGATATTATCCAGGAATTGCTCGAGCTGAACCTGCCTGCATTTAAATCCCCATCCGAAGCCGCAGAGGCAGATGCTCCGGAGTACTACCTCCTTCGTGCCGAGTGCGCACTGGATGCCGGCGAGGAATATGTCGCCGCGCACGAGCTGGTGACTGCGAGCGAGATCGAGCCGCATCACCCCGCCCTCTTGAGCTTGCAAGCTCGCCTCGCCTTCCGGCGCAACGATCCACAACCTGCTTTGGAGCTGCTCACCTCCGCTCTGCTGGCGGCGGGCGACCTCTCCAGAATTTCTCCGCTGACCAACCGCATGCTGGCGAATCACAGCGCTTGAAATCGGTCAGTGGGAGCAAGCGATCCAGCTACATGAACGCCTGGCGCTGAACTATCCTCAAGAGCCGCTTTCCCACCTCGCCCTGGGACGTGCCCTGGTCCTGTGCGCCGAGCGCCAGCGCCTTTGCCAGGCGCTGGAGGTGGTCCGGCGCGCGCCGGGTGAGCAAATATTGAGCGAGAAAGCGGCGCAGGATTGCGAATCCAGCCTCCAAAAAGTTGAGGAGCTGGTGAGCAGGCTGCGGGGGTCGCTGCCCGTCCAGGTTCAAGTCCAGGTAAGTGAGTATCGGGCGCGTGGTAAAGCAGCTTTCAAGCCAGATACCGCCAGCGCTGCGTTGCTGGCAGATCTGCCTCCCAGCCCGGATGTCATTGCCGCCCAGATCGCCGTCTTACGCCAGACGGGCGAGCTTACCTTAGCTGGCTACCTGGCACGCGACTTTTCAAAGAATCCGACTGTCCTGCTGCAGCTCGCCCTTGCCTTGATGGACGAGAAACCCCGCCAGGCAATGGCAGCCGCGCACGCCGCTGCCGACATCATCTCGGACTCAACAAATCGCCCACCAATGCAGCCCCTTCAGAGGCTATATCCGCTGGTCCAGGTACTGATGGCGCGCCTCTACCATCGCAACGGCAACCGCTCTGGCGATCACATCTCGGCTATCCAGGCAATCCATAACGCCCTCGCCGCGTGGCAGGATGAGCCCCGCTGGCATTTGCTGGCAGCCGAGATCTATCTGGGACGCGGCCACCCGGATGATCTGGTGGATAAAGAAGAGGCAATCTCCCACCTGGAAGAAGCCATCCGGCTCGATCCCAAATACCCATCCCCCTACCTGAGCCTGGGGAAGATCTACCTGGAAGAAGGACAACCGGAGAAAACCATCCAGGTCTGTGAGCAAGCCTCGCGCCTTGCGGCGGATGAACCCAGGACCTGGCACTTGTTGGCTCAGGCTCATCAGCACCTGGGGCAGCTTGACCAGGCAGCCTCCAGCGCCGAGCGCGCCATTGCCCTGGCTCCGCAGGAAACAGCTTATCTTGTGCTGCGCGGTGAGATCGCTATGGACGCGGGTGATTACCAGGCCGCGCACAGCCAGGCGCTGGTCGCCATCGAGAACGATCCCGACAATCCTGGCGCGCTGTTGCTCATGGCGCGCGCCTTGCAAGAGCTCGACCAGCCTGAAGAAGCCCTGGAAGTCTTGGAGAAGGCGGTGCAGTTTGTCCCGCAGCCTTTGCCTCTACACCTGGAGAAAGTGCGCTTGCTCAACCGGACACAGGGCGCGCAGGCTGCTTACCAATCGATACAGGAGCTCAACCAACGCTATCCGGACGAGCCCAGGGTATTAGCACTCATGGCAGATATTCTCGCCAAGGCCGATGAGCCGGGCGGCGCCATCCGTGTCGCCCAGCGCGCCTTGAGAATCAACGGCGAAACTGCAGTACTTTCTCCTAAGGAGCAAGGAGAGCTTCACTTCACGCTTGGCAAGCTAATGCGCCAGGGGGGTCAGCTGGACCAGGCTATCCATCACTTGAGCGAGGCTGCCCGCCTTACACCGCAAGGGATTGACATCTATCTCGAGCTCGGCATGGCGCACCGCGAGCGCAGGCAATACACGGAAGCTATGGAAGCCTACCAGCAGGCAGCCGCGGCAGCGCCTAAGGATTACAGACCCTACAATGAGATGGGACTGACCTTCCGCGATAACAAAGACTATCTTGGCGCCGAGCGGATGCTCCGCCGCGCAGCAGAAATGGCGCCCAACGACCCGGCTGTGCACAGGTCACTGGCAGCCGTTGTCGCATTGAACCTGCTCCACAACCGCCGTGAAACCGTCCACAATATCCGGGCGTAAGGGCAATTCCAGGCACAGCAGGCGCTTTTCAAACACATTCATGGTGGATAGAGGTATCTGACGGATGACATCGCAGCGCAACAGTTCCCCTCCGAGACAACGCATCAAGCGAGACGTATTCCTGAAGATGATCCGCACGGCTTCTGCAAGCACGCATTTGCGCTTCACGCGTGAGGCGTGCCTGGCGTGGCTGGCAGCTTTCCCCGGAGATTTACCGGTTAGCCTGATCTACGCCCAAACTTTGCTAAAAGAAGGTCATGCCGAGCAAGCGCTCCCGATCCTGGAAAGGCTTTGCCAGACAGACCCTGAGTACCTGGAGGCGTACGCCTCGAAATTAGAGGCTGAAAATCGCCTGCGGGCAGCCAGGATGAGCGTGTCGAAAGCGCCCTTACAGGCTTATCGCCAGGCGACCGGTCCTCAACCCGAATTGACTCGCGCCTGTATCTACGCTCTGGGGGGAAGCGCAAAAACCGTCAATATCACCTCCAAAAGCTCGAATGCCATCTCACTGGACTACCAGGCTGCCTGGAGTGTTCAAGTGCGGCAGGCGCGCCAGGCTCTTGTGCAGGACAAAGCACCCGGGCAAGGCGAGAATATCTCGTTGGATGACGCGGAGACGCTCATTCATGGAGCGCTGGCGTCCAGCGAGACGAACCCCCTCATTGCGATCACCCATCTGCGCTTGATGCAAGCCAAAAAAGCCCCCGGGCAGAGTCTGCGCAAGCTGGCTGAGTATTACCTGCAGCGCTGGCCCGCTTGCCTGCAACTAAGCCTGATCCTTGCCAATGTTCAAATGGAAGGCGGCGAGCCAGATAAAGCAGTCAACTTGCTGCATCAAGCTGCTGCCCGCGATGTAACCGGGCAGGTCATATCACGTCTGTGGGGGGACCATCACCCGTACCTGACCCTGTGGCCCGAACGCCTTGAGATCGAGCTAGAAATCGCTATCCCTGCCGAGATTGCCGCCGCCCTGGGTTGGAACCAGCTGCCAGAGATCGCGCATGCCCTCACACCCGGTAGCTACCCTGCCCGTCCATGGCGGGATAGTGCTGCCAAATCTGCCAGAAGAGATCCAGCCAGCAAAGATGGGACCAGAGCAGCCGCTGCCTATAGCGTACCGGAGTCTTTACGCCCCATCCAGGACGAGCTGGAGCGCGTGGCACAGCGGCTACACCAAACCGGTCTTGCCAGCTCGGATGGGCGTTTTCCGGTTTATGTGCTCATGACCACCCGCAGCGGGTTGCAAGCCCAATACGGCGCTCAGTCAGCCTCGCTGGTCGAACAAGAGATGAAGCGCATGGTAGCAGCCATACAACAGCGCCGGGATTGGCACGCCATGCTGTTTTACGCCGACCAACCTTCCATTCCAGACCTGCGACCGGCGCGTTACAACGACCCCTGGTCGCTGAAGCTGGCTCTGGCAGACCTGGATGCCGCTCTCGGCAAAGAAGGGGAGATGATCGGCGCAGTATTGATTGTGGGCGGACCGGAGGTCATCCCGTTCCACCAGCTCCCCAATCCGGTAGACGATGCCGATGATGACGTCCCCTCAGACAACCCGTATAGCACTCGGGACGAGAATTATTTCATCCCCGAATGGCCTGTCGGCAGGCTGCCGGGAGGCTGCTCGTCCGATCCGGCGAGCTTGATCAGCGGATTAGCCAGTATCACCCGGCGCCATGCAGAGTTCGTCAAACAGAGCCGCAAAACGCCCTGGTATCGAGGCTGGTTGCACCGCTTTACCTACTGGCTGCGGATCAATCCGAAATCAGGGAGCAAGGGCGCCAGGAAGCAGGCCAGCATTGGATATACTGCAGCCGTATGGCGCAAAGCCTCAGCCGTTGTATATCAACCGATCGGCGAGCCAAAGGCATTGAAAGTCTCGCCGCCCCTATGCAACGACGCCACGTCCATCGCTCCCCTGCCCCAGGCAAGGCTGGGCTACTTCAATCTCCACGGGCTGGTCGATGCAGTGGAATGGTACGGTCAAAGCGACCCTGAAAATACCTCGGCTAAAGCAAGCAGCAAGGACATGATCGATGGTCAGCCTGCTGTTACAGGCATAGATTACCCGGTGGCTGTGCGCCCGCAGGACATCCAGGGCAGCAGCTCTCCCGATATTATCTTCACCGAAGCCTGCTATGGTACCCATATCATTGGCAAAAAGGTGGATGAAGCGCTTTCGTTGAAATTCCTGCAAGCAGGATGCCAGGCGGTCGCAGGATCAACCTGTACCTCCTATGGTTCGGTTACAGCGCCGTTAATCGCCGCCGACTTCCTCGGGCATGCCTTCTGGAACTACCTGCGCCAGGGTTGCCCGGCGGGAGAGGCGTTGCGCCGCGCCAAGATCGCCCTTGCCCGTGAGATGCACCAAAGACAGGGCTACCTGGACGGAGAAGACCAGAAAACTTTGATTTCCTTCGTGCTTTATGGAGATCCCCTGGCTCTGCCCAGCGACGTGCAAATGCAATCGAAATCTATCCTCCGTTCGGTGAAACCCCCGACAAAGCTCAAAATGGTGTGTGATCGCCAACCGGAGGAAGACACAGACCAACCCGTTCCGGCTGAGGTTATGATGCACGCCAAGCAGATCGTCCGGCAGTATCTACCGGGTATGCAGGATGCGCAAATCCTCTTCAGCCAGGAGCACCTCAACTGCGGCAAGCCGGGGCAGCCTTGCCAGGCTCATTCGGATGGTAGCACAGCAAGCCGCGGAAAGGCGCCTCGGGTGGCGCCTCGGCGGCGTGTCGTGGTTCTCAGCAAACAGGTTGCCAGTTCGGACCACCTGCACCAGCACTTCGCCCGGATTACCATGGATGAGCAAAACCGCCTGGTCAAGTTGGTGGTCTCTCGCTGATCTGGGTGTCTTCTTAGAGATATCTCATCTCTAAATCAAGCCAGCCAAATCATGGTATGATAATCCGCTGTGAGAAACCGGTCATTGTTTTCCCCGCTGCGCTGGTTTTCAGCCTTGTTTGTGCTGGCAGCTCTGATCCTCATCATCATCAACCTGGTTCAGTACAGCCGCACTCAAGCTAATTTTCCCGCGGGGATGAAGATCGCCGGCGTGCCCGTAGGAGGCATGGATCGCCAGCTTGCCGCCCAGCGCCTGGTGGAGGCATACTCGATCCCCATCGAGCTGGTTTACAACCAGGCTCTCATCCAGGTCAGCCCATCGGTAATCGATTTTCAGCTGGACCTGGATAGCATGCTGGGCGCCGCAGACCTGCAGCGCACGCAGAATAACTTCTGGGTCGGTTTCTGGGACTTTCTCTGGGGGCGCTCAACCTCGCCGACGGAGGTCCCCCTGCGCTCAACCTTCTCGAAGGCGCGCCTTGCAGACTTACCTGGAAAATGAGGTTGCGAAACGCTACGACCAGCCCCCGGTCGCCGCCAAACCGGTGGTTGGCACCGTCAATTTTGAGCCGGGTGCGCCGGGGACGGTTCTCAACGTCGAGGCGTCGCTAGGGTTGGTCGAGAGCTCCTTGAACTCACTCAGCCAGCGGCAGGTAGTTCTGCCGCTGGAACGCACCCAGCCGCCACGTCCCGCATTCGACAACCTCAAAATCTTGCTCAAGCAAACCGTCGACTTAGCCGGTTTCGACGGGCTGGCAGGCATCTACCTGCATGATTTACAAACCAACCAGGAAGTTCACTTTAGAATACCGCCAGGGGGAAGAGCTGCCCGTTCAGCCGGATGTGGCGTATACCGCATCCAGCATCATCAAGGTTCCGATTATGGTTTCAGTTTACCGCCGCCTGGGCGAGAATCCGGATGCGGAAACCATGCGACTGATGGGCGAGATGATCACAAAATCGGGGAACGAGACTGCTGACTGGCTGATGGATCGCGTCATCGATGGTAATCGAGCTCCGCTTACCGTCACCGAAGATATGCAGGCTGCCGGTTTGCAGAACACCTTCCTGGCAGGTTACTTTACCTTCGGCTCGCCGCTGCTCGCTCAGATCGAGACACCCGCCAACCAGCGCTCGGATATCAACACAGACCCCGACCTTTATAGCCAGACCACCCCCTCCGATATCGGTATGCTCCTCGAGGATATCTATGAGTGCGCCGAGACCGGCGGCGGGGCTTTGATGGCGGCTTTCCCCGGTGATTTCACACAGGTAGAATGCCAATCGATGCTGGATTATCTAAAGAACAATAAACTGCCCGTTCTCTTGACCGCTGGCATCCCCGAAACAGTGCAAATCGCGCATAAGCATGGCTGGGTATCCGACGGGAATGGCGTGATCAATACCATCGGCGATGCCGGCATCATCTACTCTCCCGCCGGGAATTATGTTCTGGTTGTCTTCCTCAACCACCCGGACCAACTGGTCTGGGAACCAGCGTCCAAGCTGATCGAGAACCTCTCACGAGCCGTTTACAATTACTACAATATCCCGGAAGGGTAAACCAGGGCTTGTGCTTTGAATTCTTTTTAAGGGCGGCAGTTGCACGAAGGAGTGATTGCCGCCTCTTTTTGTCTCTACCCACCAGAACGGGTATGGGTAGCCTGAATTATTGCCCCGGTTGGTCGGAAAGTTTGATATCATAGCCATCATTACCAGGAGGATGGACCGGTGCCGCGTAAAATACACGTCGTGATCAATCCGGCCTCAGGCCAACCCCAACCGATCTTGCACACCCTCAACCGGGTATTCCGGACAGCCAAAGTCGACTGGAGCATATCCATCACCCAGCAAAGCGGTGATGCCGAAAGTTTCGCCCGCCAGGCGGCAGCCTCGGGCGCCGACGTCGTGGCTGCCTATGGCGGTGATGGAACCGTGATGGAAGTTGCCCGGGGGCTGCTCGGTAGCCAGGCGCTGATGGCAATCTTGCCCGGCGGGACTGCCAATCTGATGTCGGTGGAGCTGGGCATCCCCAAGAAACTGGATAAGGCTGCTGCCGTGGCGTGCAGCGAACGCAGCATCATCCGCCAGGTGGATATGGGCAAGATGGGAGAGACACCATTTCTGTTGCGGGTGGGGATGGGTTTCGCCGCCCGCAAAGTCAAGCTGGCAGACCGGCAGTTGAAAGACAAATACGGTGTGCTGGCTTATACCATTGCCGCCATGAAAGCCCTGGCAAAATCTAAAATGGCTTTGTACCGGATAAACCTGGATGGAGAAACGGTTGAGATCAAAGGCTTGACCTGCCTGGTGGACAATGCCGGTAACATGGGGATTGCTGGCTCAGCTCCCGGAAGGAATATCAGCGTCAGCGACGGGCTGCTGGATGTTTTGCTGATCACAGATCCCGGTTTCAGCTCCGCCGTCGACATCGCTGCAGGCAAGCCGTTGATCAACCTCTCCAACACCTACGCACATTGGCAAGCCCGGCAGATCGAAATCAGCGCAGAGCCATCTCAGCCGGTTCAGCTCGACGGCGAGATGGCGGGTAGGACGCCGCTTTCCATCCAGGTCATCCCCCACGCGTTGCGTATCCTGACCCCCGCAAATGAAAATGCCAGATAATCGCTTTTCCAGATCATCGAACAGGAGGTATCTATTCCAATGCAAGAGCTAACAGATTTCCCTTACCAGGTTCCGGGAGAAAAACGCCAGCAGGCGCTGGATAGCTGCCTGGCAACCATCCGTGACTGGGGACTGACCATGCCCGGCGGTACGCCGCTGGTCCTGGATTTCGGCTTGGGACGCTTCGACGAGATCGGCGAGATTGAGTTCTGGGTCGCTAACGAGGAAGAGGCGGGTTATTGTGGCAAATTCTTGTATGTCCAGGACGGGCAGACCTGCCCTTACCACCAGCACGCCCATAAGCACGAGACATTCTTTGTCGTCAAAGGGAAAGTCCGCATGGTGATCGACGACCAGGAAAAAATATTGAATGAGGGCGATGTATTGGTGATGCCCCCTGGCATGCGGCATTCCTTCACCGGCGTCGGTCCGGCGCTGCTGCTGGAAGCCTCCATGCCCAGCACTCGCCAGGATAACTTCTTCGCTGATAAAGCCATCGGCGAAGAAGGCGTCATCTAAGGACATGCCCATGGACCGCATTGGCATCGGCATGGTCGGGTACGGCATGATCGGGCGGGTACACTGCCTGGGATATCGCGACCTGCCTATCCTTTACCCGGGTCAGCTCCCCCATTTGCAGCTTGCCGCAGTCTGTACCCAGCACGCAGAAACCGCCCAAGCTGCCGTCCTGGAAGCCGGCTTCCAGGCATGGTATACGAATTATGCTGACCTGCTCGCAGATGGCGCCGTCGACGTTATCGACTGCTGTGTGCCGAATGACGCCCATTACGCCGTCATCAAGCAAGCCTTACTTGCCGGCAAGCACGTCTACTGCGATAAGCCGCTGGCGCTGAACGCCGCCCAGGCAAGCGACCTGGTGCAGGTTGCACAAACGACAGGCATGCAGGTGGGTATGACCTTCAACTATCGCTTCCTTCCTGCAATCCTGCGCGCCCACGAGATCCTTAGCGCCGGCGAGCTGGGCGAGATAACCTCTTTTCGCATCGACTATCTGCACAGCGGTTACCAGAATCCATCTCGCCCGATGGGCTGGCGGCTGCGCAAAGAGCGAGCGGGCGGCGGCGCCCTGGTTGACATCGGCTCGCATGTCATCGATCTCCTCCGCCACCTGCTCGGTGAAGTTGAATCGCTTCACTGTTCTACACGCACATTCATCCAACAGCGGCCTGTTTCACAGGGGGCGAAGTGAGATGGAAAGCGTAGCAGGTGGACGATGCAGCCTGGGTGCAGGCGCGCCTGGGCAACGGCGCCGAAGGCAGTCTGCACGTCAGCCGCTTTGCCACCGGCGCGCAGGATGACCTCAGCCTCGAGATCTACGGCAACCTGGGCGGGCTGCGCTTTAATCTCATGGACCCCAACTGGCTTTACTGGTACGACGCCCGCCGTCCGGAGGGAGCAACCGGCGGTGAGCGGGGCTGGACAAGAGTAGAGACAGTTCAGCGCTATCCCGGCGCCAGCGGCTTGCCTGCCAGAGCCCCCGTGGGCTGGGGCAGGACGCATGCCGAGAACCAGTACGCCTTCTTACGAGCTTTGCACCTGGGTAAGCAGTGCTCGCCGGGTATTCTGGATGGTTATATCAATCACCTGGTCATCGAGGCAGCTTACGCATCGGCGGAAACCGGAAGTTGGGTGAGAGTACCCGGGGGTCCAGAAGATGCTGATTAAAAATGGCTGCGTGTTGCACTTCAACCGTCTTGAATCTGGCAAGGATGTCCGCATCCAGGCAGGGAAGATCAGCGCCGTTGCAGAGAAACTCACACCGCAGGCAGGTGAGGAAATATTGGATGCCAACGACTTGTATGTCTTGCCTGGTCTGATCGACCTGCATACCCACGGACTGAAGGATGTCTTCGTCCAGGACGGCGGCTGGAGGGAATTTTCCCGCCTGCAGGCAGAGCAAGGGGTCACCGGCTGCCTGCCGACCTTGTTTTCCGGTCCCGAGGTGATCATCCAGTCGCTTCAGACTGCCTTGCAGGACACCGTGGCGAAGCTGGTTGCCCTGCTGCGCGAGTACGCCGCCTGGGACCCACACTCCGGCGACCTGCCGTGAGGTAGCTTTTCAGGTATAATCACTGCCAGACGCCCCCGTAGCTCAATGGACAGAGCATCTGACTTCGGATCGATTGGGTTTGAGACGAGTTCAGGAAACGGGGCAGAAGCCCTCGAACAGTACCATTTGATTGCCTGAAAAACGAGTCAGATGCCCTATTTTAGGACATTCGCAACCCCGCGAATGTCCTTTTTCATTTTCCGGGAGCATCTAACTCGACAGATCTTAGAAGGCGAATGTTTTAACATTTGAAGGAGACAGATATGGACATCACCCTGGAACAGGCAATCAAGGGATTCCGGCTCTATAATGAGGCAGCCGGAAGGTCAAAGAAGACCTACCTATGGTATGACAAAAACCTAAATTTTTTTCAAAACTGGCTGGAAAAACAGATCAAGCATAAACCATATCTTAGCGAGATTACTACCGAGTTGCTTCGCAGCTACCTGACACTATTGCGGTCTGAAGCAGAACAATCAGAATTACACCCAGAGCTACTTCCCAAGAAACGGATCCGTTCTCTCCGCACCGTGCGGGGCTATTACGCCAGCCTCTCGGCTTTCTTCAACTGGGCAGTTCGAGAGGATTTGATCGCACAATCGCCGATGAAAAACATCGCCCGCCCCAAAGTACCGCGTTACATCCCCGATCCCTTCAGTGAGCAGGAAATCCGCGCTCTACTCACAGCATGCAAATCGATGACTGATCGCAGTTCGCTTAGAATGATGGCGATGCTGTTATTCTTATTAGATAGCGGGACACGGGTTGGCGAGATGCTGAAGCTCAAGTTAGCCGATCTCAACCTTGAGCAAGGCCGTGCAAAAGTAATGGGCAAGGGTGCTAAAGAACGCTATGTATATTTCGGTAAAGCCACCAAGCGGATTCTATGGCGTTATATTAGCCTGGCGCGACCAGAGCCAATGCCAAATGTAGAGAATCTCTTCCTGACTTTTGATGGACGACCTATTGCACAGCGCCAATTCAGTCACATGCTTTCAAAGCTGGGAGAGGCTGCGGGTGTTAATAAGGTCCACCCCCATCGCTTTCGACGAACCGCGGCAGTTCAATTCTTGAGGAACGGAGGGAATATCTTTGCCTTACAGAAATTGCTGGGGCATGAATCTCTGGAGATGGTTCGCCGGTATGTAGAGCTGGCTTCGAATGACGTAGCTGAGGCTCACCAAAAAGCCAGTCCTGTTGACGGGTGGAGGTTATAAAGCGTACCAGTAGTGCACCAACTTATTCGCCGATTGCAGTCCTTTGATAGATTTTCACCTCACGACAGATCCGCTCACCCAATTCCTTCTCCGCCAGCTCGAGATCATAGCGCACCTGCATCCGCAACCAGACGGCAGCGCTGGTTCCAAAATAGCGCCCCAGCCTCAGCGCCGTATCGGCTGTGATAGAGCGCTGCCCATGCACGATCTCGCTGATCCGAATTGGCGACACACCGATGTCCTTCGCTACGCGATACTGGCTCAAACCGAGCGGCTTCATGAAATCCTCGAGCAGCACTTCGCCAGGGTGAATTGGTGAAAGTATCTCATTCATACCTATACCTCTCAGGAGTGGTAATCAACAATTTCAACGTTTCTAGCCTTGCCATCAATCCATTCAAAACAGATTTGCCATTGGTCATTGATCCGGATACTGTATTGACCGGCTCGATCTCCCTTGAGTTTTTCAAGTCGGTTACCAGGCGGCGCATGCAAGTCCTGCAAATCCTCTGCACTGTCGAGATAGATCAATCTCCGTCGGGCAACGCGTTGGATATCCGGAGGTAGTTTTTGTGATAATTGACCGAGGAATATCTTCTCCGTTTCTTTCGATGCGAAGGATTCGATCATCGATGCAATGATATCACGCTGCGATATTATTATCAAGCGATAATAGAGCAATATATATCGCATGGATTCATATTGCCCTGAACTCAAGGGAGATCGTTCAATAAGTATCTAGCTCACCGCCCAGGCGTACGGCAGCCGTAAAATTTTTCAGGATTGGAGGGAATAGCTTTGCCTTGCAGAAATTACTGGGGCACGAAATGCTGGAGATGGTGCGCCGTTACGTTGAGCTGGCTTCCGATGACGTGGCTGAAGCTCACCAAAAAGCCAGCTCTGTGGATGGGTAGAGGTTATGGGGAATATGCTATAATGTATCTACAATTGTGGACACATAACTTGGAGGTATATATGCAAACCGTGGGTATACGCGAATTGAAGCAACGCGCCAGTGAATTAATCCGCCGGGTACGAGAAGAAGGTACTGAGATTCAGGTCACCTACCGAGGTGAGGTAGTTGCCTTGCTCATCCCTGTCACCCACCCTACCCCACAGAAAGAAGCTCAAGCCTGGGCGGAGATCGATCACCTGGCAGCAGAGATTGGGGCTCGCTGGCCTGCCGGCGTGTCTGCGGCGGAGGCGGTCACTGAGAGCCGACGATGAGCATGCAATTTAATCCACCATCGAGTGCTTCAGGTGACATCAACGATGATGACCCAATGCCCGACTTTATTGTCCTTGACGCCAGCGTTTGGGTCTCTCGCTTGGTTCAAAAGGATGTTTTTCATCGAGCCGTTAAGGCATGGATGGATAAGCAACGTTCTGAAGGAGTGATTTTCCTCTCACCAGCATTGCTCCTCCCCGAAGTTGCTGGAGCAATTTCTCGCCGTACAGGTGAGCCGTATTTGGCGAGAAATGCTACTGCCTCCTTGATGCGTCTGCCAGGTCTGCGGCTTGTCGAAATGGATCAATCTCTGGTGCAGGAGGCAGCCCGCTTGGCGGCTGACCTGGGGTTGCGTGGCGCTGACTCTTTTTATGTTGCAGTAGCAGCCCGATTACGCCTGCCCCTCATCACGCTGGATGAAGATCAGAAGACCAAGGCTGATACAGTGTTCGCTGTGCATACTCTGGATAAGCCCATGTAGATTTTACTCAAAATGCGAAATACAGCCTGCGTTTGTTTAAGTAGCGCCCTACCCAGCTCAAAATGCCAATCTGTGCCGAGAGCTGGAGGACGACCAGCCAGAAAGGCGCCTGCACATACCAGATTGGGATTGGAGGTAAGGCAAACACCGCGAGCAAGGCATAGTGCAGCAGGTAGAGAAGAAGTGGATTACGACCCCAGTCGCTTAGGATAGGCAGCCTAAACTGCCACTGCTCCTGCATGAGATGAATTAGGTAGAAAACCAATCCACTCAGCCCCAGGCTAAGGATGGCATAGCTGGCTGAGGCGCGGTCTTTGCTCAGTGGTATCAGCAACGACAGCGCCAGACCTGCTATCACCAGTCCACCCGATACCAGAGGATATGCACGCTGGTTGATCCAATCGTCGTGGAAAAGGTCTGCTAACGCAGTCGCTAGGATGAGCATCGCTCCCCAGCTCAATGCCCCCCACGGCCCGTTGTGGGGCGCTACAAGCACTTCCTGCAGCCAGAAGCGGTCCAACAGGATCTGATAACCTGCCAGAATGGTCAGCCCAATACCCCAGCGCCAGGTTGTGGAGAGGTGTATAAAAGGTAGCGCAATTAAACCAGCCGCACCAAGCGCCTGCAGTAGCCCCCAGTTGACGCTAGGCGGCTGGATGCCTGACAACTGCCAGACCAGGGTGATCAGGTATCCCATGCCGATCAATGCCAGGTAGCGGGTCAGGAAGTGCTGGTAAGTATCCCAGGCGCCCAATTTATCCATTCTGCGGCGGAAGGAGAGCCCATACGTCAGCCCCATGGCAAACACGAACATCGGCGCGATCAGGTCTATCGCCGTGTAGCCAATGTCATCAGCGTGCTTTAGCCACGCTGGGATGACCCTGACGTTGTTCATGTAATTGGCCAGGATCATCAGCAGGATGGCAAAACCTCGGTACTGGTCAATTGCTTCCAGTCGTTTCATGCGCTAGAAATATGTCATTCCGAACCCCGGAAGGGTGAGGAATCCCTGCTAGATAGCCTGAACAGGGGTTTATTCCGGGATTTCTCGTAGCTGTATTGAATTATTCTTTCGCTTTCTCTGCTTCCACAACTTCTTTTGCGGTTGTCTCAACAACCTGCTGGCTGGCGGGTTGGGTGGATTTTTTGCGGCGATAATATCCGATGAAATAGCCAGCTACCCCGGCAATGATCAGTAGCAGTAGTAGTTCCATAGCTTATTTCCTTTCATTATTCGATAATATTTCATCCGAATTGAGCTTTAAGATAACCCAGGGAATGCTGTCCAGGGGGACATCTCAAATGCTGGTTTGAGCAAATTCGTAACACGCTCAGGATATCCTATGAGCGCCAGAGGGAGGCGCACATCGCGAAACCTTAGGTGTGGGATAGAAATCCCACACCTAAGTTACTACATCTTCCTTAAACACGCTTGATATCCCGGAGGATCATCCAACTTGCAAACTCAAGCGCATCATCTTAGGGTCAGGTTGTGGTGAAGTGTTTTAACGTAACCCTTTTACAAATCTACTACCAGTCAACGAGGCAGTTCAACCAACCCATCAGCTAGCTGGTGATGATCTGTGGAAGCTGCTTCGCCTGATCGATCCAGCTCTTGATCTTGGATACGCCTGCAACATCGCGCACCAAGTTCTTGTTGGTATTGACAGCAGCCAATCGCTCGTGCAAGCTGGCTGCCTCTTGTTGGGCGAGCTCGCCTACCGTGCCCACACCTGCCGCCTGAAGAAGCTCACCATATTGCGCGCCAATTCCCTTAACGCGCGAGAGATCGATGGCGCTTACCCAACTGCTGATGAGCTTCTCGCTGATCTTGCTTTGCTCGGCAATCTCAGCTCTGCCTGCTTTCGTCGCGCCGCGGTCCAGCAGTGCTTGCTTGGTGGCAATTCCTACGGAAGCCAGGGTGGCGCTTCGGGCAGGACCTATTCCTTCGACGGTAGTCAAACGGCCACCTAAACCTGTAACCACTGCAACATCCTCTTCGGCGACAGGCTCGACGTCGGTCGATTCCTCTACCTGCTCCATGGTTTGCTCAGGTACCAGGTAGTTTTCGACTTTCCCTCCCAGGCTGGTCAGCTCGGCTGAGGTGGGATATACCTCGATTTCATCTGCCATGACCACAACCGCTGCGCCGCCATCCTGAAGGAATTGCTCTAGGCGTTCCTTATCAGCATCGGTCAAGCCCAGGCTCTTGTGGAACAACGCTCCCAACACCGCGCCACCGGCCGCTCCAGCCACGGCACCACCGATGAGTGTGACGCCACCGGAGAGAATACCCGTGACAGCACCCAAAGCAATCCCCCACTTCGCTCCGGTTCCACCGGCGCGAGAACCAACCTTGCGCGTCTTAACCTTGTTCTTCTTCCAGGTCAGAATGCCGATACCGCCCAGCTTGATATCCTTGTTGGCTTTATCCCATTTCTTGAGCTGTTTCGCAGCATCAAGGGCAGCTTCCGGATTAGGGAAGTAGCTGATGATAACGTGCTTGTTCTTGTTACTCATGATCAATTCTCCTTTTTGATTATATGATTTGAATGTAATGGATGAATCCCATCCATGGAGAGGGAACCCTCTCGGTATCGAATTGAATGAAAACCTTTATCCTTTGCAATAAGCAACTCCTTTCCAACACTCAGGTCTTGCTTGAGACTGTTGCGTGTCAAATCATTACTGAACCAGAAACTCACCCTGCCTTGAGAGGAGCCACAGATCAGGCTTCGACCAGAAACTGGATGGCATATCGCTCGAGCATCATGGTCGTAGCAGCTCGAGGTCGGTGACGAAGATCGCCCCTGAATCAGTGGCATCAAAAACCAGGGAGATTGCCTGTATGTTGCTCAGATCAACGCCAGAAAACGCGGTCATTGGCACGCGGATCGAGCTCAGGATCACGTGGTTGTCCCAGGTATCCACCTTGATAGAATCATCAAATCCCTTCTTTCCGGCAGGGAAAGCAAGAGCTGGTTCATCCTTTAAAGTGACAGAGGCCGTTTTTTCTTCACCATCTGTCAAACGCAGGGAAAATGACTGGGGCTGTCCCTGCTCGTTCAGCGGATTGAGCGGGTCAACGGCAGCGCGCAAATGCAGATTCTCATATCCAGTCAGGTCCCGTTTTCCTTCTGGGAGGTCTAGCGAATAGATGCCTCCCACCCCATTCCAGGCAAGTGCCAGCTCCCCTGGGCTCCCGGGTTGGTTGAAGCGCAGGCGGCAGGTTTCCATTTTTTCCTCCGCCAGAACATATCCGGGTCCACAGTCCACTCCCGTAACTATCCCTTTGGCGCTATCTCCACTCAGAGGTAACACCCATCGCTGTGCGGTCGGGAGTGCCGGGGATGTGAGCACCGTGCGTTCAAAAAGCTTCGCCGGGGCGGGCTGTGAAGGATCAATGCCGATTAAAGCTATATTCGCACCATCCCTACCCAAAACTGCGTCGAAGAAATGGGTTGCATAATCCACCAGAAAACCTTGCTGAGCTTCTTCGGGCAGGAGCGCACCATCACAGATACTGCTGGCATTCCCAAGCGTCTCATCCGCGAGCAAGGTATTGAACCGGTTGTGATTCATAAACGGCAAGAAAACCGATACAGCCAGATCGTCACTCTCTGGTTTCTGGCGTGCAAATTCATAGTAGAATTGCCCGCCCAGGTCAGCGACATCTCGATCGCAAGCTGGCAAAAGCACGGCTAAAGGCAAAGAAGCCTCTATGTCATGAGGGCTGGTGGCCGAAGGCGCCAGCAAGATAGCAGCCGCGATGGGACCCTGCCCGGCGCTGATTTGCTCTGGCGCCGTGCGATCGGCGCGGCTTTCAATGATCCAACTCACACCTTCGCCTCCCGCCGAATGACCAAGGATGACCAGCTGCTTCCAATCCACCCGCCCGGTCAGGTCGACACCCAGACCCACATCTTCTCCTTTGGTCGCCGCAGCGATTTTCGCCAGATATTGATCAAGCAGGACGGGCAGGCGTTGATTCGATGCCGGCTGGCCATATGCTGCCACGTAGGCGGGATTGGCATTGAGGCTGACGGCGACAGAGCCGTCCTCGGCCAACGCTTCGATCAGGTACGCAAAGCCTTGATAATTGGGGACCTCCTCTCCGGGACAGGGCCAGGTTGCCGTATAACCATCGGGGGATGGACAGCCTATGTCGTGACTGCCATGGATGATAATAACAATTGGCAAGTTATCACCTGTGGGCGGTACAGCAATCAACCCGTTGAGCCGGACGGGCATATTGCGGAACTCTTCGAGGGATGCCCATGGCTGTGCGATCATACTTTCACCCAGGTCAAAAGGCACAGCCTTTAATTCTGCTGATTACTATTGGTGCTTGTGTGCCTATTTCCGTCAGTGTTGCAGCTGGGGGGCTGATGGTTGATATGGGAGGCGCAGTATCCGCCATGTAACATCCAGCCGACAATATAACGCTGGTCAGGAGGACAGCAAAACAGGAGATTTTCGGTCTAATGGGCATACGTGAACTCTACATTAGCAAGATAGCTACCGATGAGCTATTGCGCCAGCCCAAGATCGATCAAGAGGTTGTTGAGGGCAAATCCCGTGCCCTGAATGACTGCAAACAAGAAAAACAGCCCGACGACAAAGGTACCCAGGTAGAGAACTGGCAGCAGGAAAGTACGCCAGCCGCGTAGCTCGTGCGCCGCGGCAGTGCCGACCCAGATGCCAAAAAGCACCAGGAGCAGAGAGATAAAGCGCATCATGGGTCCGATCAAAGGCAGAAAACCAAGCAGCTCGAGAATGTGAGCGCTCTGGGCGAAACCCGCCACACGCATGGTGGACGTGTAGTGCCTTTTACCGCGCAGTAGTCGGGCTGCCAAAAACAGGAACAATACCACTACAAACCAAAGCATGTAGCGCAGCAGAATATCGACAATATCGAACTTGCCCAGCGCGTTTACAGATTGGATCGCCTGTGCCAGCAGGGAAATTAATAGTGCAGGCGCGGTCATATATGCATCCCTGGCGATTTCCCGGTAGGCATCCCGGTTAAGTGTTACCGCCTGCATAGCGAGGCGCAGCCACACCCCAACCTGGCTAATGCCTTTCGCCAGGTTTGCCACTGTCCAAGGCTCTATTAAAGGAGCAACAGGGCGCTCCGGTTTGGGTGTCGGACCCGGCAGACCGCGGCGCGAATCGAGGATCGCCTTAAATTCCTGCGCTGAACGCGTCTCGGGGACCTGCATGTCACCAGGGTGGAACATGTAAGCATCCGTCTGCTCGCCCCCCAGACCACCATGGTTGCCGATCAGCTCCTCCAGGGCCGCCACGCTGCCGTCCGGAAAGAGGGTGCTGTTCAGGATCAAGTCTCCGGAATTGTCAAAATCCGCCAGGCGGAGAAGCTGCCCGGCGCGTAGCTCGACATCGCCATACGGCAGCAGGGGATCTTCTCCGACGACGTCGCCCGTGTGCAGGTTGCGCGCCCCGCGCTTGCCAAATACCACCGCATTCAGATCGTCTTCATATGCGATCACAAAACCGATACCTTCGTGGGCGACCAGCTTATCGACCAGCCCTGGATACGCTACATTCAATTCATTCAGGGTAATCTTACGTGGGTATAGATCAAAGTACACCAGCGCGCCGTTTCCGCCATAAGCCAGGGTGACGTTGGCTGGCTTTGCCTCCTGAAAAGAATCTTGTTTTGAGAGGCTGCTGCGGATCAGGCGCTGCCCCTGGCGGACGGTGGCTTTGCCTACCGCACCACCTTGCTTTTCCACCTCCATATTCTCGAGCTCATCCATCATCGCAGCCACACCGATGGTCCCATCATCTCCACCACCGGAACCTGATACGCTGGCGCCCTGGGGCAGCTGCTGCTGGATAAACTCCAGAATGCTGATCCCATAGCGCTGCTTGAACGTCGGCCCGAAAGATTGACCATGGTCAGATAGCAGAATCAGCTCGTATGGTCTTGGCGCTTTTTCTTCAATCACTTTTTTGATGCGCGCCACCTGCCTGTCGAACTGGCGCAGGCTGATATCTGCGTCGTGAGTGTAGGGACCGGAATGATGGGCGATCTCATCGTAGCCGGCATACAGCGTGTACATGACCGGGGTGCCGCGCACGATATCCAATATAGTGAAGTAGGTTCCGATATCCCGCAAGAAGACGTTGACCGCGGCGCGCAGGAAGGGGTACCCGTTGTGCAGCCGGTTCAGGCGTGGCTGAATGTTCTGACGCCGCTGCTGCCAGCCCTGCCATACCTCCAGGAGCACATCGGCAAAAAACAATACCAGGACACGAACGAAGAAATATGGGTTGCGCATCAACAGGTACATATCATGGGCGCGTCGCTTCTTATCTTCCGGGGTACCTGCTTTGATTTTCGAAAAGGTCAGTATCGATTGCGCCGCATCGCCGCTGAACATATTGCCGATACTGGTGCCGCCGCGCAGCAGGCCGTTGCCATCGGATAAATCCGGTTCTATAATCTCTGCAGCCTGACCTCCGGCGAGCAGCTTGCCGGTCTTTTTATCCAACCAGCGGAAAGCAGGGATATTGGTGTTGTTGCCCTGCAAGATGCCCGCCTGACAGGCGGGCGTGGTAGGCGGTATGCCGCAGTCCACACGACTTATCTTGTACCCATCTTCCTCAATCATCTTTTTCAGGGTAGGCATATAACCATCGGCGATGGCTTTCTGGATACGCTGGTAGCTTAAGCCGTCGGTCTCGAGGATCACCAGCCCACGGCCGCTGCCTTTATCCACTTCTCTGGCTAAGCGTACTGCCTGGCGCTAAATCAGGTTGTCATAAAATAACTCATCGCTGTCAATATTGAGTAACGCGGTCAGTATGGTATTGACCAGCGCTAGGAAAAGACCTCCAAAAAATGCGGCTACCCATCCACTGACTTCAAATCCTGATATCAAACTGGAAGTGATCATCAGTACGATGGCATTGATGAAAAATCCAGTCAGGAAGATAACGATCCAGCCCAGGGGTAAAGCAAGCAACAAAATCAGCGGACGAATGAGTAAGTTGACAAATCCCAGGAGCAAGGATGCCGCTACGGCAATCACGATTTCAGAATGTGCCATTCTGTGGCTGGATGCTGATGCCGGGGAATAACCAGGCGGTGACCAGCAGAGAAACAGCATCAACGAACCATACAACGAAGACACGGGCGATCGCGCCGATTGTTTTTATAATGCCTGGCATTTTGATTCTCCTATTGCCGGCTTCAGCGACGCAAAAGCATCTACCTTAATACTGAATCGTCTCACGCATAAAGAATGCACAATCGATGGCATATTTATTCTTTTTTCAGCGTTAAAAAGACCCACGGGATATTGTCCAGGGGAATGTCATCAATGCTGGTCTGTGCGGACACAAGCACACGTTCCGGGTCCCCCAATAAAGCCAGGGGTATGCGCACCTCACTGCGGGTTGGCGTGCCACTGACGGTTACAGAATTGTCCGGCAATAAAAAGCCCTGGTTGTACACCCTGTATCCGCTGGCACCCAGATCCATGTAGATCTTCGGCATCTCATTGAATGGCTTATCCGACCGGTAGCCTATTGTCCAGACTCTGGCGTGTACATCGCCTGTCAGGGGTTCTTGTGATTCAATTGAAAATACAAGCTCATCCCCTTCTAACTTCACCGAGCGCATCTCGGTTTCTGTGAATTTCTCCTGCTCACTCTCTGGGAGCAGACTCAGGGCTTCACCAGAAAAAGCAGCTTGAGCTGGCAGGATCTGTACTTCCTCACCGGGAGCAATCGGGATTTCATCGATGACGTCCCACAGCTCGTTTACGCGCACTCCAATTCCAGGTAGGGCTTTCCCGAGCCCCATTGGGTTTTGTGCGCCTGGAGTGCTTGAAGTTTCTTGTCGCGCTGTTCTGGTGTGATCGGCAGGATGCGCCAGCGGTTGCCAATATCGTATTGTGCGGGTGGATCCAGCGGCCGCTCAGGCTGGTAGCCGCGCGGCTGGGGCCAGCGCCCGTAATGGGTGATGAAATGATAGACTTCAGGTTGGATCTCATCTTTGAGGTCCCACAGGGCTACCTGCAGGTATAAGGGAAGACTCTGGTGGTCTGGATGCACATCCCCGGGATGCGATGTGAAGATCTTGGTGGGTTTAAAATTCTCGTACGACCTGCTCGAGATCAGCCAGGATGCTCTCCCCTTTGAACGGCGCGCCAAGGCTTTGCGCAAACGTATAGAACACACCGCTCTGACCACTGAGGAGGGCGCGATAGGGTTGGGCATCTCCCCAATGTTTCTCGAATATTTCAAGACCTCCTCCATCCGGATATCCGAGAAAGTGATTTGCTCGGGCTTGATACCCAGGATCCCCTGGGCAGCCAGCGCTTCCTCATGCCGCGTTTCTCCCAGGCGGAGGGCTTCTGTTACACCCAGGTTGATTTCTTTACGGAAAAGGGCAAAAGAAGTCTCGTTGTAGTCGCCTACCGTAAATAACGCCACTTCAACCGGGATGCCCTTCTCCAAGGCCTGCTGGATAAGCCCGGCGTTGGAGAGGATGTCATCATCGGGATGTGGCACCAGCACCAGGATACGGTCATCCGGCTTAAGCTCGATTTGTGGTCGAAGCAGTGTTGATGCCCACTCCCAAGACGCATCGCCTGGAGCCTCTGCTTCTAGACCCAAAGAACGTTCCAGGTGGGTGAGTGATGAGCGGATGGACTTAGCCAGCGTATTATTTCCTGCGCCTACGACGGCCAGGAGAAAAACGAACAGCAGACCACCCACCAGACCGCCGATGATCCACCCACGGCGAGATGGCCGAGTTGGGGAGCTAAGCTCACTAACAGGCCCACTTCCTTTCTTCTTCTCAATCACGGGAATGGGCTGGAAACTCAAACGGCGTTGGACAAGGATCCCGAGAGCGGCCAATCCCAGCCATACCAGGGTTTGTAAGAGCTGCGTGGTATCTAAGTAACCACTATATGAACCCTTGAGCGCTCCAGCAACCGATATGAGGACAATATCCAGCGATCGAAAACTGCGGTACTGAGAAACGAAGCTCCCCACACAGCTGAGAGGACGATGATGGCATTGTCGAAATCCAATAGCTTTATAAATAAGAAAAAGCCAAGCAATCCACCGCCGTCCAGGACACCGAAGAAAAAGAACTTACCCGCTTCCGGAAAGAGGATACCTAACAAACGCTCAGCGATGATAGCGCTGACGATAA
>CAVPDG010000026.1:0-31014 GCA_963702535.1 uncultured Chloroflexia bacterium
AATCCCAAGGTGTTGTAAACTATGCGGGTTATGGGACCCGGTAACAGCATCGGCGGCTGCTCTGCCTATCTGCCTGGGGGCGACCAGCGCCTGCAGCCCCAAGCCCAATCCAGGATACCCAACCGTGACCACCACACCACGCACCTACAGCTACCTCGCCCTGGGCGATTCGTACACCATCGGTGAGAGCGTGCCCGCCGAGCAGCGCTGGCCTGTACAGCTGGCTGGGCTGCTGGGCGAGGCTGGCTACAACGTGAGGCGAGCCGCGGATCGTCGCGCGCAGCGGCTGGACAACCGGCGAGCTGCAGGCAGCGATCGAGAAAGAGGACCTGCCACAGACGTACGACCTGGTCTCGCTGCTGATCGGGGTTAACAACCAGTACCGGGGCTACAGCCTGGAGAGCTACCAACAGGAATTTGCCGGGCTGCTCGAGCAAGCCATAACGTTTGCAGGGGGCGATCCCAGGCGGGTGCTGGTGCTCTCGATACCGGACTGGAGCGTCACGCCATACGCCGAGGGCGCGACCGGGAAGCCATTGCTGCGGCGATCGATGCCTTCAACCACCTCAACCGGGAGGAGACGGAGAAGCAGGGCGCCAGCTACATCGACGTGACGCCCACCAGCCGGCAGGCGGCGGATGATCTTTCGCTGATCGCGCCGGACGGGCTGCACCCCTCGGGGAAGATGTACGCCGAGTGGGTGAGACTGGCAGCGCGGGCTGCCCAACTGGCGCTCAAAGCCGGTGAGTAGCTCAAGATCAATCAGGAGCATGTATGCCTAACCAAGATGGGAAAATGACGGGTAAAACCTGCGTCGTCACCGGCGCGAGCAGCGGGATCGGGTTCGAGACCGCCCTGGAGCTTGCCCGGCGGGGCGCCAGGGTGACCCTGGTGAGCCGCAGCGCAGAACGCTGCCAGGCGGCTGCCGAGCGCATCCGCCAGGAGACGGGCAATGCCGAGGTGGGTTACATCGCCGCCGACCTTTCCTTGTTGGCTGAGGTGCGGCGGGCGGCGGAGGAGATCCTGAGGCGGGACGAGCGACTGGATGTGCTGGTGAACAACGCCGGGGGGTTTTTCTGGAAACGTTTGGAGACGGCGGAGGGGCTGGAGATGACCTTCGCCTTGAACCACCTGAACTATTTTCTGTTGACGAACCTGCTGCTGGAGAAGCTGCAAGCCAGCGCGCCGAGCCGCGTCGTGTGCGTCTCTTCGGACGCGCACCGCGGGGGCGGCTGAATTTCGATGACCTGCAGAACAAGCGCAAGTACGCGGGCTTCCCCGCCTACGCACAATCCAAGCTGATGAACGTGCTCTTCACCTACGAGCTGAGCCGCCGCCTGGCGGGGAGCGGGGTGACGGCAAACGTCCTGCACCCGGGGTTCGTCGCCTCCGGCTTCGGCAAAAACAACGGGCTGCTGTTCCGGCTAGCGATGCCGCTAGCGCAGCTCGGCGCCATCTCGCCGCAGGAGGGGGCGCGCACGAGCATCACCCTGGCAAGCTCGCCGGAATTGGAAGGCGTTTCGGGCAAATACTTCACCAAGGAGAAAGAGGTGCAGTCTGCTCCGGCATCGTACGATGAAGGAAGCGCCCGCCGGCTGTGGGCTGTGTCTGCAGAGATGACCGGGCAAGCGAAATACTTCTCCATCTACGCCACTCAGACCGGTTGTAGAGTAAGATCAATTTCGAGATTAAGATAGATGAATGAGATTGCCACACAAAAAATAGAATTCGCATGTGAGAAGCGGGACAACCCCAGGTTACCTGGCGCAGCCCATCCAGGGCAGAGGGCGCGGGCGTGGTGGTGATCCAGGAGTGGTGGGGGCTGGTGCCACACATCCAGGAGGTGTGCGAGCGCTTCGCCCGCCTGGGATACGTGGCGCTGGCGCCCGATCTATATCACGGCAAGGCGGCAAGCGAGCCGGACGAGGCGCGCAAGCTGGTGATGGAGATGGACCGCGAGCGGGCGGTGCAGGAGATCATCGCGGCGACGGTCTACCTGAAAGGACTGGCGCAGGTAGCGCCAAAAAAGGTGGGCGTGGTCGGATTCTGCATGGAAGGCATGCTGGCAGTGACAAACGCCGCCGCCAGCGAGCAGGTGGACGCCACCGTAGCCTTCTACGGCATGCCGCGCGACCTGAGCGTGGTGGAGCGGGTCAAGAGCCCGCTGCTGGGGCTGTTTGCCGAGCACGACCACGGCATCACGCCCGAGATGGTGAAAGAATTCGAGGCCAGGCTGGAAAAGAGCGGCGCTGCGCACGTGGTACACGTCTACCCGGGGACGCAGCACGCATTCTTCAACGACACGCGCCCGCAGATCTACGATCCCCAGGCGGCGCAAGACGCCTGGAAGCGCACGCTGGACTGGTTCCGGCGGCACCTGGCTTGAACTTGAGAGAGGCAAGATATGGAAGAGTACAGCAACCCGCCCGTCCGGCGCTCACCCTGGCACGTCTACCCACAGGGCTGGCAAGCCAACCAGTGGCTGATCCCTTATATCGGCGAAAACGCAGCCATCCTCCACGGTCACACCGATTCCGAAGACCACAGCCTGTGCGGTCCGGTGCTGTTCTGCTGCGCAAACTCGCAGGAGCTTTACCTGGAGGCGTTCCCGGAGAGCAACGAGGCGCAGGCGAGCTGGGAGCTGACCCAGGCGGAACACATCCTGACCTGGATGGACGCCGGTGTGAACGTGCTGTACTTCGTATTCTGCGACCCGCTGCGCCCGCAGGGTCTGCTGGCTGGAGGGCTCTCGGGAGAGGAAGCGCGCCAGGTGGTATTGAAAGAAATCCCGATCGAGCAATTTGCGGAGAAGGCGCGGCGCCTGCGCTGAGGCGAGGATTCATCCCGCCTTTGCGCCGGCAACCAGCCTGACAATGGTGGCAAAACCGGCGGCAAGACGACCCTGGCGCCCGGTGCCGAGACCGTCGATATCGGGACTGGCAAGCAGCGCCGGGGCATGCGCGGGGGAAACGCTGCCACCATAAAGGATGCGCACCGTCCCGGCGACGCCAGGGTTGTAGTGGCTGGCAAGCCAGGAACGGATGGCAGCGCAACCGCGGGCGGCATGCTCAGGACCGGCAGGCTCGGCGGCGCCAATCGCCCAGACCGGCTCGTAGATGAATGCCATGCGCTCAACCTGCTCCGTGGTGCAGTTTTTCAAAATACCAGCAAGCTGAGCGGCGGTCTCATCCAATTGGGCAGACGCTCTGAGCGGCGCTCGCCGATCATGAGCAGGGGCGTAAGCCAGCCGCCAGAGCCAGGTGGACTTTACGGTTGAGGCGGGCGTCGTCATCGCCCAGATCGCGGCGCACCTCCCAATGCCCCATCACAGCCCAGCGGCAGCCAGCCTCGAAGGCAAGGCTGGCTGAGATCTGCCCGGTATGCGCCGGGTCATCCTCCGCCGACAGGTTCTGGGCGCCAAGCTGGACCGGCGAGCCTTGCAGCGCTTGCGCCATGGGCCAGATGGCGGTATAGGGCGGGCAGAGCAACACATCGACTCGATCCAGATCGCCAGCCACCAGACTGCGAAACTCCTGAACGTATGCCAGGCTCTCGGCGACGGTCATCGCCATTTTCCAGTTCGCCTCCACCATCGGGCGGCGAGGAGATGGTGCAAGATGACTCGAGAGACATGTTTACTCCCATTCAGCTTTCAGCTTTAAGCTGCTCCGCAAATAACCGGGCGTCGAGGCGGGCGAAATAGCCGCGGTAGGCGGCGCTTTCCTGGAGCAGCCCCTGGAGGAGCGCCTGCGTTTGCGGCAGGTCACTGCTCTGCACGCCATCGCCTTTCTCGAGCTGGAGCTCGGAGCCAGCCCGCCCCACCACGCGGAGGTACCCGTACGCTTGCAGCCAATGGACGCCCGCCTCGACGACGGAGGGACGCTGGGCAGTGGCAGCCGCCAGTGACTGCACGTCCACACATGCCTCCCGGGCTTTGATGGCGTACTTGACCAGACCTGCCAGGCGCGTGACGAAAGCATCTAAGCTGTCCATGCCCGGATCGACAGCAAACAGGTAGACTTTGGAAGGGGAGACGCGCTGCAGCACCTGGCGCAGCTCGAAGCGACCGGGCGGGGCGGTCCAGATGGCAAGCAGCTCTCCCGGCTGGAGTTCATGGCGGTTGCGACCGGAGGGCTGACCGGGGGCGGGGGCTTCACACCACACCTGCACCGACTCGACCGCCTGCAACTGCTGCAAGACCAGGGCGGGGTAGGCTTCGTGACGGTAATCCACAACCTGGAGCTGGGGAGCGACCACTTCAACGGCAGCCGCGCTAACCGGGCGGGCATCGATCCACTCCACCTGGACATCGCGCTGGCCGCGATAAGTGCTGGCGCGCACGCTGTACGCCAGGTCGAAGCGACCTTCGGGCAGGGGATTACCGGCGCCCTGCCACCAGACCACACGCTGCGCCCGCTCGTCTTCGTCTTCCACGGTGAGCAGCAGGTGCTCCTCGCCGCGCCCAACGCTGGCATAGCCGGTGAGGGTCAAGCCACGGGCAGCGAGCACGAGGCGCGGGTTGCCAGGACCGAAGGGCGCCAGGCGCTCCAGGTCGGCGACCAGATCGAGGGAAAGCTCGCAGAGCGGCAGGTAGCCATCGATCTGCAGGGCGGCGTGGCGCAAGACTTGCCGGCGGCATCGAGGATGGCGCGAGAAAGGCGGCGGCGGAATTCGGGGATGCGCTCGGCAGCGATCGCCAGCCCGGCTGCCATGGGGTGCCCGCCGAACCCGGCAAGCAAATCCGCCTGGGCGGCAATGGCTGCGGTGATGTTCACCCCCTCCACCGAGCGAGCCGAGCCGCGTGCCAGCTCGCCGGGCGGGGCGGAGAACAGGATGACCGGCTTGCCAAAACGCTCCACGAGCTGGCTGGCGACAATTCCGATCACCCCGCCGGGCCAGGCCGGGTGCGACAGGACAAGCGCAGCCGCCTCGCGCAGCGTGGGGTCCTGCTCGACCTGGGACAATGCGGCGCGGAAGACCTGGTCGGTGAGCAGTTTACGGCGGGCGTTGAGCGATTCCATCTCGAGCGCCAGGAGGCGAGCGCGCGTCTCGTCGGAAGTGGTGAGGAACTCCACCACGGGATTGGCGTCCGCCAGGCGACCGAGGGAGTTCAGGCGCGGGGCGAGGATATAGCCGATATGCTCTTCCGAAAGCCCGGCGGGGTTGAGATCGGCAAGCTCCATCATGATCTGCAACCCGAGGCGAGGCGTGCTGCGCAGGACCTGCAAGCCGCGCTGGAGCAGGTAGCGCGTCTCGCCAGACAGCACCGCCAGGTCGGCGACGACGCCCAGGGCGACCAGGTCAAGGAAGCCGGCGCATTCCTGCTGCCGTCCGGCGCGGATATAAAGCGCTTCAACCAGCTTGATAAGCCACGCCGACGCCGGGCAGGCTGGCGAGCGTGTGCCGGGCGGCAAAAACTTGGGGTTGACCAGGGCAAGAGCAGGGGGCAATTCTGGGGGCAGGTCGTGATGGTCGGTGACGAGCACGGCGAGGCCGCGCTCGGAGGCATATTGCAGGGCGGCGTGGGCGCTGATGCCGGTATCGCAGGTGAGCAAGACGCCGGAACCGGAGATGCCCTCCTCCTGCAGCACCTGCCGTAAGGCTTCCAGGTTGACGCCGTGCGATTCTACCAGGCGCAAGGGGATGTGATAGATCACGCGCCCGCCGAAGCGGCGCAAGGCGGAGACGAGGAGGGTGGTAGCGGTTTGACCATCCACGTCGAAATCGCCCCAGACGCAGATGGTCTCTTCCCGGCGGAGCGCCTGCTCCAGGCGCTCGACGGCAGGCTGCATGCCGGGCAGCTCGAAGGGCGAATGCGGGGTATATGCCCCCGGGTCCAGGAAAGCGCGCGCCGATTCAGGCTCGTGGAAGCCGCGGCGCGCCATCACCTGGGCGATCAAAGGATGCCCGCCCACCAGCTGCTGTAACGGCAGCGGCGGCGACTCCAGGGGCGGCTCCATCCAGGTCTTCATCGCTCAGTATTCGATCTCAAGCGTCTGGTCGAAATCGAGCAGGGGTAACTCATCCTCGAGGGAGTCGAACCCGGCGAGAGAGCCGGCTTTGTCCCCGCGCTCGCAAAGCGAACGATAGACGCAATAAGCGCAATGGCGGGCATCGCCGGTGAGAGGAAAATCATCCTGATCCAGACGCTGAATTGTAGCAACCATCTCCCCCAGGTAATCCCGATCAGCCTGGAAGGCGGAAGCGGAATAGGGAAAGCGCTCCGGCTGGTCAGGGAAATCGGCAAACCAGTAGACCATCTCCACCTGGTCCGGCTGGAAGGGCGACCCGGCGTTGAGGAAGGCGCCCGCCTGAATCAGCAAGCAGGGATAGACGCGAGTTTGCAGCCGGTCTTCCAGCCACTGGCGGCGAGGGCGCTTGCGGGAGGTCTTCCAATCGAGGACGAGGGCTCGCCCCTGGGGCGTGACAGCCAGCAGGTCGAGCTTGGCGAGCAGGCGGAAATCGCCCAGGGGGGCGGTAAGGGTGATCTCGGGATAAAAGGTCGCATCTGCGCCAGCCAACGCCTGGAGACCGCCGCCCTGGCTGAAGCGCAAGTAGCTCTCCCACCAACGAGAGAGATCCGCCTCCTGCGCCAGGGGCGCCAGGCGCTCGACCGGCAACCCCAGGCGGTGCTGCTGCACAATGCGGTGGAAGCAGGCGCCCTGTTGCATGGTGCGCTCCATCTCCAACAGCGGCTCGCTGGGCGCTGCGGGCCAGGACTGGCGCAAAAGGTAGCGGAGTGGAAGCGGCGGCGGCATTCTACAAAATCCTGCAAGCTGCCCTGGCTGAACTGAAAATCCGGCGGCAGGCTCATGATTTCACCTTCTCATTCCAGACCTCAGCCAGCGCAGCCAGGGCTTTCGCCATACCCTGGTCTTTATTGCGACCGGTGTTATAGGTGATGACCAGCTCCTTGCGCGCCCGGGTAATGCCGACATACAGCAAGCGCAGGCGCTCGCGGACGTAATCCAGGCGCGCCTGGGCGGATGCCCCACCTTCTTGATACCATTCGTGCTCGCCTGATCTCAGGACGGCATCCAATTGCTCCAGCGTTTCCGCTTCCAGGTTTAAGTTTTTACGCATGAACCACTTCTCAGAGATGTACTGGTCGTGCGCGTCCCGGAGGGGAAGTCGTAGGTGTTGACTGACATCAGATAAACGTGGTCCCATTCGAGACCCTTGGCTTTGTGCATGGTGGCAACGACGACCTTGCCGGGGTAGCGATCGGGATCAAAGCCCATCTCATCCTGGTGGAAGCCGAGGAAGCGGCGCTCGTTTTTGGCGATGACGGATAGCTCTTCGGTGAGCTCGGGCAGCCTCCAGGCGGGATGAATGTCGCTGGCGCGGCGCAAGAGCAGAGCCATCTTGTGCGAGATGGCGAGATCGGTCGTATCCGTGAAGAGCTCCTGCGCCAGGGCAAGCAGCGCCTGGTCTACCGGCAGGAGGGCAGAAGCCTGCCAGCGGCGCGCCAGATCTCGGAAACGCAGGAGGCGATCAAACGCCGTGGATCTTCACCAGCCAGACCGAGGGAATTCAGCCAATCCTCGCCGGGCTTAGGCCAGAGAAAGTCTTCCACCCGGCGACATTTGCGCAGAAGCTCGGCATTCGGATCGGCAGCGGTCTCGCCGCCAGCCCGGCGCCATGCCAGGTACGCTTCTGCCAGCTTGCGCGCCGAGCCGGGATCAGACAGGGAGCTGAGCACATCGCGCAGCATGCGGGCTGAGGAGCGCGTCGAGCTGGTGTTGCGCAGGAGACTCTGGACGACCTCGATCTTGCGCCGCTCGAGGGCGTCGACGACTTTATCGGCGCGATCGTTGCGGGAGACGAGCACCGCCACGGTATCCTCGGGATGGTCGGGGAGCCAGCGCTCGAGCGAATTGACAACGCCGCGGATCTCGCCATCGGCGGAGTAATTGTGCAGCACCAGGCGCACCTGCGACGGGTCATCGGAGGGGTTCGGCTGGGGATCGCCGGGCGGAGTGGGCAGGATGAACGGCGGGGCGTGCAGGGCATCGCGCACCTCCCTTACCGGGTGGCGGTTCATGGTCCAATCTACGAGGGCGTTTGCCAGGTCGATAATGCTGAGGGTAGAGCGACCCGAATTGGGCAGCTCGCGGCTCAGGACGCCCCGGCTGGAGATGAAGAGGCGCAGATAACGGGGATTGGCAGTGGTGAATGTCTCGTAGATAGCCTGGTTGGGATCGCCCACGCGCACCCAGTTGCCATCTTCGCCAACCAGCAGGCGCAGGATCTCCTCCTGAAGCTGGCTGCTATCCTGAGCCTCATCTTCAAGGATGTAGGGCCAGCGCCAGCGCAGGCGCTCAAGGAGCTTCGCATCGAGGGAAAGGGCATCCAGCGCCAGGCGGATCAGGTCGTCAAAATCCACCGCTCCACGGTAAGCCAGGGCGCGTGGTAATCGGTGTAAATCTCCCAGCCCATCTGCGCCAGGGACAAAGGGAGAGGCAACTCCGCCAGGCGCTCGCCCAGGCGCTCGGGGGCCAGGGCGGCGATCCTTGGCAGAGCGGATAAAACTGATCCCCACGCTCTTGACCAGCTCAGGCAGGTAGTCGCGGTAGACCTTGCCCAGGTCGTTCGCATTCAGATCCGAGGACAGGTACTCCTGAAGGACCTCCGGATGGCTCTGCAGCCAAACGTGTGAAGCCTGTGAGGCGATGTCATCTGCTTCGCGCTCATCGACGATCTGGAAATCTTCCGAAAGACCGACCAGCTCGGGACGCTCGCGGACGATATCGTGCGCCAGTCCGTGCAGCGTGCGCACGCGGTAGTTAAGGTGGGGCAGAAGACCGGTTTCTTCAATAAAGGCGCTGACTCGCTGGTAGAAATTATCGACGGCTGAATTGACCAGGGTAACCACCAGAACCTCCTGGTCGTCGGCAAGCTCACCGCGGGCGACAATGGCGGCTGCCAAGCGAGAGAGCGTCCAGGTTTTACCGCTGCCCGGCACGGCTGCCACGCCCATGCGCCCCCAGGGTAGTCGAGGACTTCTTGCTGCTTGGGACGCGGTGAGAACGACTTCATCGCTGCCCTTTCAAAACACGGTTCAGGGCGCGGAGCAGGGGACCGCGCTGCTCATAGCCCTGCTCGCCCAGCTCGCTCAAGCCCAGGTAAACGCGGCTGCGACAGCGCCGCAACAAGCCCAAGACCAGGCGCTGCATGCCCAACATGCTCGTTTCCAGCTCCTCGCTATCCGTCCACAACCTGCCGGGGCGCCAATGGCGGCTGAGCACGTAAGGATGGGTCAAGGGCTGGTAAAGGCGCTCGAACCAGCCGCGGCTGCTTACATCCAGCCAGAACTGGATATCGACGGGGCGGTTGCGCATCAGGAAGGTGTACGCCGGCGCGAGCTGAAGCGCATCTTCACCAACCGCCTGCCAGCTACGCACGTACTGGGCCGCGATGACGCCCTGCTGCACCATCAAGATATATTCTTTGCCCAGCGGGATCCCCTCTTGCGCCAGCGTGTCCCCCGTCGACCAGCGGAACTTCTGGATCGAATTCGACGAGATTGGCTGTCACTTCGCCCGCGGTCAGGCTGACATGGAAGCCGTAGCCCGGCTGGGAGAGCACTTCGCCAAAGAGGCGGCTGAGGAAGTGATCCAGCTCGACCTGTGGACCCTGGGCGCTCTCCTCAAGCCACAGGCGCAAACCTTCATACAGCTCGCCGAAGCGATAGGTGATGCGCTCCTGGACATCCGGCTTGATTTGCTCAAAGGGTGATAAGACCGGCACGCCATCCCGCTTGCGGAAAACGATCTCCGCCAGGAGCTGGGCGCGCACCAGGTCCATGCCTTGAATTGCCTGTACCAGGGGATAAGCCAGGTCGAACCGGGCGGGGTGGATGCCCCAGGAGGGATGGGCGAGGCAAGCCAGGGTGAGCAAACAGCGCGCCGCGGGCTCCTCGCGGAGGGAGCGGGGGGGGCGGTGCGAGCGGACGGGAATACCGGCTGCCTCCAGACGGAAAGCCAGGGAAAAGCGCAGAGCGTCGGAGAGGTAGGGAGCGAGCACCGCAATCTCCCCCGGAGGGACGCCTTGCTCGTACACCAGGCTGGTGATCTGACCCACGACCCAATCGAGCATCTGCGGATAAAAGCGGTGGTAGCTGTAAGTAAGGGCGGCTGAAGGATCATGAGCAGCCGATTCCGCTTCGGCAAGGGAATTGCCTTCGAGCTGGGAGATGGGCGGGGCTTCGCCGGGCAAAACAAAGCTCCGGGCGAGGTGAAAACTTAACGACCTGACCTGCGAAGAGGTGACGAAAGACCGGTCGAAAACCACCCGTTCCGCGGACAGGACACGAAGAGCATAGGCGCTGGACGGGTCGGCGCCCAGAAAACGGCGATAACCCGCAGAGTGGTCATAGACCAGCAGCGCCGAGTCAACGTGGGGAGCCAGCCAGCCAGAAGATCGTGGGCTAACGGCGTATCCTCCTCGACGTTTTCTACGATCAAATTGCGGTAGGCGCCGAGCAGGTAATCCCGGCAGGCAGGCGCCTGCCAGAGATGGTCCGGAAACCTCAAGCTGCAGCGAAAAATCGAGCAGATTGTGCTGCAGGCAGTAACGGCGGAAGCGGGCGGCGCAGTCGCCGGCATCCTGGTAAACCCGCCGCTGACCGGGCTCGCCTGCCCAGGCAGACACCAGGCGCTCGCTGATCTCCGTATAAGGGAAGCCCACCACCGCAGCCTTGTTCAGGTTATCGATGACCTGGCTGTACAGGCGATTGCGGTCGATGGTGACCGATTCGAAGTAGCCCTCGTCGAGCAAGGGGCTGACCAGGTGCGCCATGTAATACTGGGCAGTCTCCAGGGTGAGGAAGAGGGGCGGGCGATCCGGGTGGGCAAAGCCCGCCGCTTCCACCGCCAGGGGCCAAAAAGCTCGACCATACGCCGCGCCAGACCACCAACGGTGAGCACGGTCACCACCCCACCGGCAACAACCCCCGGGGTATTGAGCGCCTGGATATATGGGTCTGCCAGTGTGCGCTGAGGAACGAGCAAATCGAGCTACCCGGAATGCCCTGCGACATCAAGAACAGCAGCCGCTCAACGGCAGCCGTGGTCTTCCCGCAGCCCGCCGGACCCTCGAGAAATATCTTGAGGCCCGATGGAGCCCGAACGACATCTAACTCGGCTGGAGAAAGATTTGCCGGCGGCATGCTCCGATTTTAATCGTTTTTCTGTTGGGAAATCTCTGCATTTTGCGGAGTATTGTGTATAATTTAGATATACTAAGTCTTATTACAAGGGGGTTACGGTAAGACAGACTTGGGCGGTCCTGAAAAACCACGGGCGAGATGAGGCGCCGGTGGTTTTTCTTGAAATGAACATTTGGTAGATGGTTTGGGCAACCACCTACCCAAACCATCTACCAAACTCTGGGTTGACCAGGATGAGCCTGCGGGAAAGGAACCCGCACCGGCTTAGTACGTAAGGATGCGCGGCAGTGTCTTAGCCTGCTCAATCCAGCTCTCTACTTGCGAAGGGAAGGGCACCTTGCGCACCAGGCGTTTCTCCATATTCGTAGAAACCAATCTCTGGTACAGGTTGGCCGGGTTGCGCGTGGCAAGCTCAACCACCGTATCCACACCGGCGGCTTCCAACAGATCAGCGTATTCTGAACCAACGCCTTTAATGCGGTAGAGATCGACATGGTTGACCCACTTCAAGATCAGCTTGTCGCTGATGCCACTGGCAGCAGCGATATCCATGCGCCCCCGGGATGAAGCGCCCTTTTCAAGCAACGCCCGCGGGGTATCAATCCCGATCGCCTTGAGCTTCTCGGCGTAGACCGGACCAATGCCCTCGATATACGCCAGGTCATAATAAAACTTTGCCAGCTCTTCCTGCTGGGTGGGCGTGCTCAACTCCTCCGAAAAGTCAGGCTCAATCCCTTTATCCAGCTCCTCTTCGACGGGCTCTTCAACAGGCTCGTCCACGGCTAACGGCTCGAACTCATCTTCCGGAAGTGGCTCCTCATCGAAAGCCTCTGCGACAGCCCAGGCTGCTACAGCCGGGGCAAGCGGCGGCTCTTCCTCTGCGACAGGCTCCAGGCTCTCCTCCTCGCTCTCGCTCTCAGACGCAGCGAACATCTCACCGACCGGCTCAGGCTCTTGTGAGTCAGCCGATTTTCGAAGCAAGCGGATGACGATCCACACCACCAGAGCAAGCAGGATCAGAATAACCAGCAGCAAGATGATGGCATTGACCAGGCGGGAGCCAGGAATGTTCGGCGTTTGCGGCGGATTTGGCTGTGCTTGAACAACCGCACTGTAGGCAGAGATCGCCTGCGGATCCTGGGCGCCAGGTGCAGCCTGGACGGTCGCCAGAGTATCCGGGGCGTCTGAGCCGAGATCGTTGTAACGGGTCACAGCTAAGTTTGAGTTCTGGTTGACGGAATAGGAATCGATGGCAGCCCGCAGCCAGTCCTCTTGCAGGTCGGGGCGCAAGTTGAAAGCCCCGGAGTTGGTCCAGCGTACAGGGAACAATCCATAACCCAGGACGAAAATTCCAACCAGGAGGCCGATAACGAGACAGACAATGAAAAGTATCAGGGGATTTCTCAGGTATTGGCGGATCTTTTCCATGGTTCTCCTCCAAGGGGCAAGGCTGCCATCCAAGTATACATCTAATGAATTATACGACAGACAGAGAGACAATGTAGATCGATTGTCGCTGTCTTTTGCATCACAAAGTTGCAATGATTGTGCCGTATACAAGCCAATTCTTCCCAGGACGGGTGGGCAAAGCTTATCAAAGACAATAAACTTGCAAAACCATGTGTTGAAATGGCTATTAAAAACAACATTGTCAGATATTCACTGTTGACATTTCGGCATGATTTGTATACTCTATATGCATGGATTAAGATTTAGTTAAGCCGTATTGGGCTTGTTCGTCTACCCCAAGCAGGATCATGGAGCCCTGCGCAGGCAAATTTACGACATTCGAGCCCCACTCTCATTCAGGTTCAGGAGGTCCGTAATGAAGCGTTTTGTTCAAATCACCCTCATCTTAATTCTGGTGATATCCAGCACGCTGGTGGTGCAAGGGAAAGGGCTGGATTTGCCCCGGGGACAGACGACGCCCCCGCGCAAGATATTCCTGCCCATCATGGCAAAAATGGGAGGATATGCAATCACCGGGCAAGTAACCGATGACCAGGAGCAACCCGTGGCTGGCGTTTCTGTGACCGACCAGTATGGGCATACGGTCATTTCAGACCAGAACGGCAACTACACGCTGAGCGGTCTCACGGCGGGTAACTACGAGCTTGCGCCAGCCAAGGAAGGCTATGTATTCTCACCTTCAGTAGGGCAGGTGGAAGTATCCGGAGCTTCAGGAACGCAGAATTTTTCGGGCTTCACAGCCTGCGCAGAGGCGATGGTGAATGGCAGTTTTGAGATCGAACGACGCATGGGTAAGCGATCCGAACGCCGGATATTCCAGCAGCAAGGTCCACTCCGGCTCACGTTCCATGCTCACCGGCATCGTTGGTGGCGCGAACGTCAGCGGGCACTCCACGACGATGCAGGCGATCACCATCCCAGGAGGGACGCCGGGAGCGACCCTGCGCCTGTGGCTCTACCCAATCAGCGGTGATACGGTATCCCAGGGCATGATCGTGCAGAAAAACCTGCCGACAATCGACACGGTCGAAGCCAGCAACGATGCCCAGTACGTGCAGGTGCTGGATACGAACAACCAACTGCTGGAAACCCTGCTGTGGACGCGCAGCAACGAGCAGACCTGGGGGCTGTACCAGTTCAACCTGAGCAAATATGCCGGGCAAACGGTAAGGGTCCAGGCTGGCGTCTACAATGACGGGCTGGGCGGCGTGACTGCCCTATACATCGACGACGTATCCCTGGAGCTGTGCGACATGGCGCTGACGCTGCCGGAGGAGCCGACGCAGAACTGCGTGAACCGCATCAGCAATAATGGCTTTGAGTTCAACGGCTCATGGGTCATCCCCGGCACTGAATACCCGGCGGCATACTCGACCCGCTTCAACCACACCACGGGTGGCACACGCTCGATGCGAACCGGCATCATTTACACAGCCGCAGATACCTACAGCTACTCAGACGCCTACCAGCAGGTTCACATCCCTGAAGGCACCGAGAGCATCACCTTGAATATGTGGCTTTACCAGGTCACCGAGGAACCCACCACCCAGGAGATCGCCGTACCAATGAGCGGAAAGCTCGGGCTGGCGCCGCTGGCAAACGACCTGCAATATATCCTAGTGATGGACACGAGCGGTAATATCCTGCAATGGCTGCTGCGGCAAAAGACAAACAGCAACGGTTGGAAGCTGGTGACGTTTAACCTGGATCCGAACCGGTACGAGGACATGACCATCCGCATCCAGTTCGGGACGTTCAACGACGGTTTCGATGATGTGACCACCATGTACGTCGACGATGTGACGATGGATGTCTGCGTCGAAGAGGCCCCGGTGCCAACACCCACGGAGCCCCCCGTGCCAACGCCCCCACCCGGAGCCTGCCCGGAGCGGATCAGCAACAACAGCTTCGAAACCAATCAA
This sequence comes from uncultured Chloroflexia bacterium, assembly GCA_963702535.1. GTDB lineage: Bacteria > Chloroflexota > Anaerolineae > Anaerolineales > UBA4823 > CAVPDG01. The sequence goes on from CAVPDG010000026.1 coordinate 14,563, forward strand.
AGCTGGCTGATCCCGATCACCGCTTTCTCGGCGGGCTACTCCACCGCCAACCCGAACACGGGCACACGCTCGATGCGCAATGGGATCATCCGCACCCGCCACAACCGCTACAGCTACTCAGATGCTTACCAGATGGTGGGCATCCCGGATACCGGGGGCGACGCGACGCTAAGCATGTATATCTACCCGATCAGCGAGGCGGCAACCGACCAGGACGTGCAGTACGTGCTGGTGCTCGACCGCTACGGCAACTGGATCGGCACCCTGCTGTGGGGTCGCAGCGACCAGGAGGTGTGGACCTACAACGAGTTCAACATGAACCGCTACCGGGGCACCACCATCCGGCTGCAATTTGGCGTGTACAACAACGGCTTGAACGATACGACGGCGATGTATGTTGACGACGTCAGCCTGCAAGTCTGCTCATCTACCCCTACCCAATAAACCTGCGATAGACCAGTTAGACACTGCCCTGGAGTTTGGCAAATTGAGCCAGACTCCAGGGTTTTCACATCCTCAAAACGGTTTTAGCAATTATCATAAAAACGCGATCCGTAAATAATATATATACTAATACTATACAAAACATTGACAATAGAGATGTTACGCGATAAAATAGTTTTACCAATACAGGTAAAAAGGAGATATCGATGAACGCCGTTATTGTTGCCGTTGCTCTTGCTAGCTTAGTGATCGTCCTGCAAGCGCTTAAAGCCCCGAAAGTCCAAAGGGTGCTCGTGCCCGTCACCCGTAAGCCACGCAAGAGAAAACCCTAGAATAAAGCCGATTTGGACATGGCAAGATATCCGCAAGCAACCGGTACAAACCTGCTATTTCGCAAAGTGAGCCAGCCAACGCGCTGGCTGCATTACTACAAACAGATCTCGTAGCGGCGATGATATGGGCGAGAATCTGGCTCCCTTTGTAAAGTATTTTGAGAAGCCTGAACACCAGGCTTTTTCATTGCCCGGAAAAGAAGCAGCCGCTCTACTCGTGCACGGCTTTCCAGGGTCCCCGGCCGAGATGCGGGAGCTTGGCTTGGTGCTGCAAAAGGCGGGGTTTAGCGTGGAAGGCATCCTGCTGCCCGGCTTTGGACAACATATCGACACACTATTCGAGCGACACTATACAGAATGGTGCGCAGCGATCACAGACCGGCTGCGCCAATTGAAAAGCCAGCACCGGCCTGTGCTGCTGGCTGGCTTCTCCCTCGGGGGCGCGCTGGCGCTGCAGGCTTGCGTCGAGGAGAAGCCAGATGCGCTCGTGTTATTGGCTCCTTTCTGGAAACTGGAAGGCAGACTGTGGGGATTGCTGCCTCTCTTACGATTGATCTTCCCTAAAATTCATCCCTTCAGGCTCGTCAAGATGGACTTTTCTGATCCCGCACTGCGCAAAGGAATGGACATCTTCATGCCGGGCGTCAACCTGGATGATCCGGAAGTGCAACAGGGAATGCGCGACTTCGCCATTCCAATCGCCATTATCGATGAAATCCGCAAAGCAGGCCTGGCAGCCTGGCACGCTGCGCCCAAAGCGACCCTGCCAACCCTGATCCTACAGGGAACAGGGGATGAGCTGGTAAAGCCTCACCTGACGCGACAGCTGTTGCAGCGCCTGCCCGGGCCGATCCAGTATTCCGAGCTCGCTGCAGCCCACGACCTGCTGGACGCCACCCGCCCCGCCTGGCCGACCGTTGAGATGGCGGTCACGCGCTTTGCAGGGGGGATGCTCGCAGCCTGAAGCAGACACTCACCACTCGCTCAATTTCCAGATCTCGGGACTGACCCGCTCTTCGCTTCCATCACCGATCTCAGCAAAGATGACGACCGCCTGTTTCAGGTGGCTCATTGCTTCTTCTTCCCGCCCGGCTGCGTGATATAGATCGGCAATGTTATTGTGCAGGGCGGCTTCACGATGGCGGTCGCCCAGCAAGAGGCAAAGCTCGAGCGCCTCGCCGGCGCGGGCGATAGCAGTATCCAATGCGCCCCGTTCAGCATAAGCCAGTGAGAGGTTGTTCAGAGCGGCGATCTGAGCCTCCGGGGCTGCCGCCTGGCGCGCCGCCGCCAGGCTGTCTTCCAACTTGCCGATCGCGGTTGGCAGATCACCCCGGGCGCGCGCCAGGATGCCCATGACGTTATAAGCCTGAGCCAGGGCAGCCGGATCGGAAGCAGCTTGCGCCAGCTCTAAAGCCCGGCGCGCCATCTGGTCGGCGCGCTTCGCCTGACCCTGACGATGCGCCGTGCGACTCCAATCGGCATAGATGAGAGAGAGGGTGGCTAGAGCATCCATGCCAGCCAATACTTCGGTGGCGGCGCGGAAATGTTTTTCCGCCATATCCCAATCCCCTCTTCGGGCACAGAGATCCCCTAACTTATGCTCGACACGCGCCAGGTCATCCATGCGGAGCTGGTAATGGGCACCGGCGCTATCATAGCTCTTCTGCGCTGCGGGATAATCACCTAACAGGGTGTATAGATCACCGATTGCCTCATCCAAACCGGCAGGATCGGGGTGCCCTAAAGCCAGCGCCGACTGGTAGCTTGCCAGCGCCCCTGCGTTGGCATGCAAGAGGCGGGCATGCTCACCGGCAAGGCGGTAATACTCGGCTGCCTCCTGCGCCTGACCACCCTGCTTAAGCTGAGCGGCGATCTGACCCGCCTGCTCGGTTAATTCCTGGCGTCCGCGGGCGTGAGCGATCAACGCCTGGGCAACACGCTGGTGCAACAAGCGGCGGCGGGCGAGGCTGGTCTCCAAATAAACCAGCGAGCGCACCTTATCGTGGCTGAAATCGTAAGTCAGACCGCTCTCGTCCATTTGTTCCACGCCAGCCAGCGTCTCGCGGATCAAGCCGCGGGCAATCAGCATCTCAAGTGTGGAGATCGTTTCCTCCTGAGTGCGACCGCTAGCCTCGCGTAATGTCTCGAAATTGAAGGAGCGTCCAATAACGGCAGCGGTCTGTAAAAGCTGGCGACCGGCGTCGCCTACCCGATCCAGCCGGGAGCGCAAGAGCTGGCGCACACCGGCAGGCAGAGACCATGAGCCATCCTGTTCCTCCGCGGCTTGCGGTGGGGGGGCAGCCAGGTATTCCACAATAAAGAACGGCAGCCCTTCGCTTTCCTGATACAAACGACGACTCAAGGAGACCGGGTCAACGCCAGGCTGGGAGGCAACTGAGCGCACCAGGAGATCGACCGCTCCTGGCGCCAGGCGAGATAGCATCACTTGACCAGCCAACTTATTGCGCTGGGCTTCGGCATACAGGTGGCGCAAGCGATGCCCGGAGGGGAGATCTTCCCCGTTCCAGGCGGCAAGGATCAATACCGGTCGCCCGTGCAGCCGGCGCACGAGATAGGTCAGGAAGTCCAACGTGGCTTCATCCGCCCATTGGGCATCATCCAGGAAGAACACGCCCGGAGGATGGCTGCCACAAAGAGCTAAAAGCAGCTGGGTAAGACCTTCAAAAAAGCGGATCTGGGCGCCAGGGCTCTCCAACGAGGCGCCCTGGTATGCTCCCATCTCTTTGGGGTCGAGCTCCGGCAAGAGGCGGGAAGCCTCATGCAGCCAAAGAGGCGCCACGGACTGCGCCCAGTCTTTACGCGCCGGCTCAAGCAGCGTGCGGCGCAGGCTTTCTACCAGAGGAGCATACGCCAGGTCAGCCTGACCAGGGTAGCAATGCGCGCCGATCGCCACAACGCCGGTAAAACGCAGGTGAGACAGGAACTCTTCAGCCAGGCGCGTCTTACCAATGCCGGCTTCGCCCTCGATTACCAGGAAATAACCGTTCTGCTTGATCCCTTGATAGGCGCTTTCCAGCGCAGCCAGCTCACGCTCGCGCCCGATCATGGGAATACGCGGCGCAGGAGCGACTGGCTGAGCCGCGGGGACCATCTCGATAGCACCGGCGTCAGCGGCGCTACCCGCACGCTGCTCCTTGATCATCCGCCAAAGGCGGGTGGTCTCCTCAAGCGGTGCAACACCCAGCTCGGCTTGAAGGATGCGCGAGCATTCCTGGTACTGGCGCAAAGCGGCGTTGTACTGCCCGGCGTGAGCGTAGAGCTTCATCAATTGGCGATGTGCGGGCTCATCCAGGGAATCGAGAGCAACCTGACGCCTGGCGACCTGAATAGCTTGCCCGAAATCATTCTGAGCGGAATAGCCCTCCACCAGCCGCTCCAATACGCCCCCCAGATCGCGGCGCAGCGCTTCTCGCTGGAAAAATTGCCAATCATCGAACTCGGCGCTATCCCTGAGGCTGAACCCCGCCATGAAGTCATCGCGGTAAAGCTGCGCCGCCTGCTCCATCAGGGGCAGGCAGTGGGGACAGACCTGGTTGGCGGCGTGACCATGCGTTTTACACTCCGCTATGAGCCGGGAAAACTCACAGGCGTCCACCCAGACATCCCCCCCAGGTGAGATGGCGATGCTATCGCGCGTGATCTCCAGGAATTCCCCTCCCAGCGCTTTGCGCAATGCGGAAAGGGTGCGGCGCATCGCGCCCATGGCGTGGGTCTGGTCGTAATCGGGCCAGAGCAAAGCAGCCAGGGATTCCCGCCGGTGGCTCTCGCCTCTGACCGCCAGGTAGATCACCATGGCAATTGCTTTACGCGTATCGACCTCAACTGGACGATGGTCAATCTCGATACGGGGTGCCCCCAATGTAAAAACCGACAGGCTTGCCATCCGGGATACCTCCTGCTGGGGTTATTTTACCGCGAAATTGTTACGAAAATCAATCGTAACGCCGCCCGTAACGATCTAGTGATGGAAATAAGATAAAATCAATCCAGAATTTGAATTGAAGTGAGAATTTTCCGATCAGGAGGGTGCAAAATGCGAAAGACGCTTAAGTGGATAGCCATCGTCGCAGGCGGGTTGCTGGCTGTGCTACTAATGCTTTTGATTGGAATGGTGATCTATGGACAGTACTCGTTCAAGCGTACAGTAGCCAACCGACCCCTATACCAGATTACGGCTGACACCAGCCCGGAGGGATTGGCACGGGGTAAATATCTTGCGGAATCTGTGATGGGTTGTGATAAAGCCTGCCACACAAAGGGAGATATTCCATTCGTTGGCGTGGCAGAAGAGATACATGAAGGCCCAATTTCCGGGGTGTTCGCCGTTCCAAACCTGACGCCGGATAACGGAACCGGGCTTGGCTCCTGGTCGGACGCCGAGATCCGCGCGCTATTCGTGAAGGGATAGATAAAGACGGTGTGTCATTGGTGATCATTCCATCGTCCAATTTTCACGTCTTAAGCGATGCGGATGTATCAGCCCTGGTTGGTTACCTGCGAAGCCTAAAACCAGTAAAAAATGAGATCCCAGGAATCCGGCTCAATGCAATTGGTAAAACCATGCTTGCATTAGGCATCTTTGGTCCCAGTCCAGTGGGTGCGCCGATTACTCAACCGCAACAGGCGCCACAAAGCGAGACAGCAGATTATGGTGCCTACCTGGTTGCGTTGGGTGTGTGCCGGGATTGTCACGGAAAAGACCTGAATGGCAGCACGAATGGACCGGCCGGATTTTCCCCAAATCTCACCCCGGGTGGAGAGCTGGCATCCTGGAGCGAAGCAGATTTCCTGACTGTCATGCGCCAGGGAGTTACCCCATCCGGCAGGTTGTTGCGCGAGGATATGCCCTGGAAAGCATACGGCACAATGACAGACGAAGACCTGAAGTCGATCTGGCTGTACCTGCACTCCCTGCCTGCGATGGATATGTCTAAGTGAAGAATATTAAGAACCTGTCCGAAAATTCCAGGGGGGCCGATTTTGTGGTTCTCCCATCCATTTTCGGGTAGATACTAAAGACAAGCATCACCCTGCACCCCAAGGGTGGGATGCCAGTGATGATCCGTGATCAGTAAAGGGAGGATGAAACCCAATGGCTACCCAAGCCCAGGAAAATGCCATAGAATCCCCCGCTTTGCCATTTGCGATCTCTCTTCGCAAGCAGACATTGCTAAGCGCATTGGCTACAGCAACCTGCTTATTCGGGGGTCTCTTGCTTGGATTATCGGCTGGCATCGCCTTCAGCAATCTTCCAATGCACATGCCAGACGAAACAATGAATATGATTTCCGTAATCCTCGTGTTATGTATCCTGTTCGCCTCCGGGACAGTCTGGGGAAGTTTGATAGCTAGAATTTCCTCCTCAGTCAATTTGAGGCGCATGAGGTGGGCTGGAGCGCTGAGCTTTGCCCCGTCTATCATACTGGCAGGGTTCACCCTGGCGTCTCTTGAGAAAATCATCGTGGAACGTGGCCAGGGGCCGGATCTACCAATCCACGTGGTTTTCACAATCTTATTCGTGCCCGCCGTATTTTTCATTGCCGGTACGGGTGGACTGGCGCTAGGCATTGCACTGCGGAGCCTACGCCTGGGATTGCGGCTTGCAGCAGGCAGTAGCCTGTCAGCCGCGCTTGCCTTCCTGTGCATTGATCTACTCATGGATGCGCTCGGCTGGCGGGTGGGTGCCCCGGGTGCAGCCGAGCGGGCAACCATGTTGACGGTGATGATGGCAGGCGCCCTGGCAGCAGCCCTGATGGGTGGTGGGACATTGGGCTACCTTATGTCTAGATATTTATGGATAATAAGGGTAAACTTAGTACGATAACTAAGGGAGACATCATGTTCAAGAAAATATTAAAGTGGATTGGGATATTGCTTGCCGGGCTTGTAGCGCTATTCCTTGTTGCGCTGTTTTCCCTGTATTTCATCACCATGGATAAGCTCAATAAAGTGTATGAAATCCCCCCATCAGGCATCACGGTCCCATCCGATGCAGAGAGCATTGCGCGCGGCGAACACCTGGTTACCGTGCTGGGGCAATGCACAGGCTGCCACGGGGAAGACTCTTCCGGCAAAGTGGACGACCAAGGCATTATGGTCATCAGATTGGTGACACCTAACCTGACCAGCGGTAATGGCGGTGTAGGAAGCTATTATACCGACGAAGATTGGGTGCGCGCCATCCGCCACGGGGTAAAGCCGAATGGTAAGCCTGGAATTGCCATGGTGGCCCAGCTTTATACCTCCATCAGCGATCGAGACATCGCGGATATGATCGCTTATCTGAAGAGCGTCCCCCCAGTTGACACAGTGTACCCTCACACCAGGCTGGGACCGATGGCCTGGTTTTTTATCCATCAGATACCCGACATTATTCCTGCTCAAATTATCGATCATGATGCCCCACGGCACGAGTCAGAACCGGGTGTGACCATACAATATGGGCAGTACTTGACCGCATATTGCCACCTTTGTCATGGCCCTGACCTAGCGGGCGGCACCGGAGGACCTGGATCTGGTGTCAACCTCACCCCGGCCGGGGAGCTGGGGAGCTGGACAGAGGATGATTTCATCCATACCTTACGCACAGGGGAAACTCCCTCCGGCAAGATCCTGGATCCAGAAATGATGCCGTGGAAGGAAGTGGGCCAGATGACCGATGATGAGCTCAAGGCAATCTGGCTTTACCTGCAATCCCTACCCGCGATAAAAACCACGCCGATCCCAACCCGGCCACCATCCTCGTCGTCAGATTAGGAATTCAGATGGATAATGACCCGTCTATTACCACCGGACCGGGACCCAGCGCTCAAGACAAGACTGCTCGCATTGGCATCATACGGCTCGCCCGAGCAGCCTGGGTGATCTTGACCCTGCTCGTCCTGGCGCTTTTTCTGCTCGGAAGTCCAGGGCGTTTCAACCAGCTTGCCGGTCAGGTTGACTATCGCTCGTTATTTGCCCTAAATTTATCGGCAGGTGTCTATGCCGGATATCTGCTCGGGCTAAGCTATGTATTGGTTTTCACCCACACGATCCTGGCTCTCTTGATCTATGTACGCCGCCCGGATGAATGGATTGCATTGTTTGTCGCCATCACGTTGGTGGCGAACAGCGCTTTGATCCCCTTAAATCTCATGCCGGTCCTCAGCTCCTGAATGCGAGCCTCTGGATCTACTGGTAAAACTGATCACTTTGATTGGGCTATCCACAAGCGTACTCTTACTGTATCTATTCCCGGATGGAAAATTTGCGCCAAGCTGGGCGCGCTGGCTGGCGATACTCTGGTTCTTACTGATGCTCCCGACGCTATTCGTGCCTGCGGCGAACATCAGCCTGGCTTCCTGGCCACGCTGGATCCAGGTACCGGTCCTACTCTTCTTTGCCGGGAGTGGAGTCTATGCGCAACTGTACCGCTACGAGAATATCTCCAGCCCAACTCAGAGACAGCAGGCAAAATGGGCGCTAATTGGCCTGTCAGCCGCAGTATTTGGTCCCCTGGTATTTTTCTGGGTGGCCGGCGCCTCACCTGCCGCATCTGGAATTAACGTCTCCAACGTCTACTACCAGAGAATAGGAGCATCTTTCTTCTCTTACTCACTGCTGTTACAAATGGCAGGCCTGACGCTGATAACAGCCTACCTTCTACTTTTCCCGATCTCCTTTGCGATCGCCATCCTGCGGTATCGCTTATGGGATATCGACATCCTGATCCGGCGCACGCTGGTTTACTCCCTGCTCACTGTATTCCTGGCGATGATCTACATTGGGATCGTGTTATTGCTCCAGTATATATTCACCTCCCTCACCGGGGAGAAGTCAGACTGAGACGGTCACGATCCTGTCCACACTGGCTATCGCCGCCATATTCAGTCCCCTTCGCCACCGTGTACAAAATGGCATCGACCGCCGGTTTTACCGCCAGAAATATGATATGGAAAAGACCCTGGCAGCATTCACAGGCTCCCTACGGGATGAGGTCGAACTGGACACCTTCAATGAGCGCCTGTTAGCCGTAGTTGAGAATACCATGCAACCAGAGTACATCTTGTTCTGGCTGAGACCAACCGGAACCCCGAATGCCTTGGAAATATTTTTACCAAAAGATGATGATTAGAGCGCCGTTTCAATATTGCAAACTACACGCGAAGATCATTATCGTAACACCTTCCGTAACAATTCTGAGACATGCTTTGTGTATGATATAGACGTAAAACAGAGCGAAGGCAGCAATGATTACCCGATTTAAAAAATTCTGGGCAACGGGCGACAACACGAAATCAAGCGAACCTAAGACACACCAGGCACAGGCGTTAGAGAAGCGTGGGCGGAGCAAGACCGTGGAGATCGACCTGAAGCCAGGGGACCCCCTCTACAAGCTCTTCCTGGAAGCCTCCGGTGTTGTTGAAATTGACCGGGTTAACCTGGATTCTCCAGCGCTACTTACGCTAAAGGAGGCTGGGGTGAAAATCTCAGTCCCCCTGGTCAACCAGGGGGAGCTGATCGGCGTGCTCAACCTGGGCAACCGCCTGAGTGAGCAGGATTATTCTACTGAGGATCGCCGCCTGCTCTACACCCTGGCAACCCAGGCTGCGCCGGCCCTGCGCGTGGCACAGCTCGCTCGCCAGCAACAAATCGAGGCTCGCCAGCGTGAGCGCCTGGAGCAGGAGATGCGCGTGGCGCGCATCATCCAAGAAACATTACTGCCCAAGCAGCTGCCCAGGCTGGATGGCTGGCAGGTAGCTGCCCACTGGCAACCGGCGCGGGCGGTTGGCGGCGATTTTTACGATTTCTTTTACTTTCCCGACGGCAAGCTAGGTCTGTCAGCCGGTGATGTAACCGATAAGGGCGTCCCTGCCGCGCTGGTCATGGCGACCACGCGTAGCGTGCTGCGCGCAGCATCGGAAAGATTCTCGTCACCCGGAAAGATCCTGGCGCAGGCCAACGAGATGCTTTACTCAGATATCCCGACGAACATGTTTGTCACCTGCCTGTACCTTATCCTGGACCCGGCCAGCGGCATCCTGACAATCGCCAACGCCGGTCATAATATGCCGTTGCTGCATACCTGTGATGAAGTCATCGATCTGCCCGCAGCCGGTATGCCGCTGGGGTTAATGCCCGGTATGCCGTATGATGAGGTTGAAGCTGCGTTGAGCCCAGGGGATAGTTTGCTGATCTACAGTGATGGACTGGTCGAGGCGCACAATGCGCAGCGTGAAATGTTTGGCTTTCCCCACCTGCGCGAGCAAGTGGGGAAACTACCATACGCCAGCCAGGAAGCACACGGGCGGGCAGTGATCACAACCCTGCTCAAAGAGCTGGCTGAATTTACCGGGCCTGACTGGGAGCAAGAAGACGACCTTACCTTCGTCACCATCGACCGCGATCCAACTGTAAACGCAGCTGCGATAACAAAGCCTGATCCAACAAGCGAGGCTAACCCAAACACGGGGGGACCGAATGACATGATTATGAACTCTTGGCAACTCCTAGCCGAGTTCAGCCTGCCCAGCGAGCCCGGCAACGAGATCCAAGCCATGCAGATGGTGGTGGATGCCGTGCAAGGGCTCAACCTTCCCGGCGCGATTTTAGAACGCCTGAAGACGGCAGTGGCAGAGACCACAATGAACGCCATCGAGCACGGTAACAAATACCGGGAGGACCTGCCGGTGGATATTGTGGTGAGAGCAACACAAACGGCATTATCGATCCGTATCACCGATCGGGGCGGGGGGAGAGTGATTCCCGAAGCGCAAACACCCAACCTGGAAGCCAAGCTGGCGGGTTTACAATCGCCACGCGGGTGGGGGTTATTCCTGATCAAAAACATGGTGGATGAGATGAACATCACAACGGACGAAGTCCACCATACGGTCGAACTGATCTTTCTGCTAGCAGGAGATGCGACATGATCCAGACCTTTGCCAGCCAGCTACGCCGCCAGGGCGACCTGACAATTCTAGACCTATCCGGCGAGATCAACGGATTAGCCGATCAGGAACTCAACGCTATTTATGACCAGGCGGAAGCCAGCGGGGCGGGCACGATTGCCCTCAATTTCAATAAGGTGGATTACATCAACAGCACCGGGATCGCTCTCCTGGTGGGCCTGCTGGCGCGGGCGATGAAAACAAAAAGAATAATGATCGCCTATGGCTTGACCGATCATTATCTCGAGATCTTCCAGATCACCCGCCTGGCGGATTTCATCAAAATATACCCGGATGAGGCCAGCTTATTGGCAGAGATGAGCACCGGAGGTGTTTAGCACGTAAGCCAAAGAAGCCATGTGTGGGCAGAAAAAGGGGCAGCCCAACGCACAGGAACAATTCAATCAACTAAGGAGAAAGGGATATGTCAAAAGTGAACGTGACGATGAGCGTCAGAAAGGCCAGCGCAAGCACCTCTATCATAGATATCCAAGGCGAGATCAACGCATTTGCCGAGAACGTCCTGATGGATGCCTACACACAGGCGAGCAGCGCAGGTGCGCAAAACATCTTGTTGAACTTTAGCGGGCTGGAGTATATGAACAGCTCGGGGATCGGGCTACTGGTGACGCTGCTCATCCGCGCCAAGCGCCAGAACCAGCGACTGGTGGCCTGCGGGTTGAGCGAGCACTACCAGCAAATCTTCCTGCTCACCCGGCTGAACGAGGCGATCACAATTTTTTCAAGCGAAGCCGATGCCCTGGCAGCGCTCTAGTCCAAATGACGCGGCTTGATTTATGAAGCCTTGAGGGATAGCCATCCGAATAGGTAGCAAAGGAGAGGCAGCTATGGCGGAATTTAATCAGGAAACCCCAACAACCAGCCATCCCGAGAACGCGTGGGCACCGCCAACGCCACACATGAAGAGTCGCGGATGCACCGGGCGGGGCAATAAATTTGAATGTCGAAGGTCGCCAGCCTGTTTCACCACTACAAGGCTTCGGGCAGATGTGGCAGAAGACCTTCAAGGTCCGGCTGAGTGGCATTGGCCTGACGCCAATCCAGGTGATGGAGGCATGGAAGGCGAACTTTTCCAAATTCCAGCCGCCGGAAAATCGTTTCTATCCAACCATGACTGGCATCCAACCGGGGAGTGTGCTGCTGATCCAAGCCAAGGTACCTCCATTTCCGGGAATGCCAAGCATGCTGCCCGTGGCAACAGGGGTGATGGTGCTGTATGCCGACGAGGAATCATTTACCGTTATGTGCCCCGAAGGACACCCGCTGGCTGGCTGGAACACGTTCAGCGCCTATGAAGAAGATGGCACGGTGGTGGTGCAGGTTCTAGAGCAGAGCCGCGCTAACGACCCGTTGTATGAATTCATGTTCCGCTACATGGGCGCATCCGGCCAACAAGACAATATATGGATCCACGTGCTCACCGCGCTGGCTGAGCACCTGGGGGTAAAGGGACAGGTGATGGTTACCCGCACCCTGATCGACCCCAGCGTGCAGTGGTCGGAGGCGAAAAACATCTGGAAAAACGCCGCCATCCGCACTGTCTTTTACGTTGCGGCAACGCCGATACGATGGCTGAACGACTTGCGCTGATGTTAAAGTGAGGATTTGATCCCTGGAAAAGGTCCCCTCAGGCTCAAATACCTGCCTGAGGGGAAAACACAAGCTACTATGTCTAAAACCGGCGCATACGAATACGATGCGGTCGTCGTGGGAGCGGGACCGAACGGTTTAGCCGCGGCGATTACGCTCGCCCAGGCTGGATGCAAAACGCTACTGATCGAGGCAAAAGAGACCATCGGGGGCGGCATGCGCACCGCCGAGCTGACTCTGCCGGGATTCCGGCACGATATCTGCTCCGCCATCCACCCTTTGGGCGTAGCTTCTCCCTTCCTGAGGGTCCTGCCACTGGCAGATTACGGGCTGGAGTGGATCCAGCCACCGCTCTCCTTCGGGCACCCACTTGAGGATGGGGCGGCAGTCTGGTTGCATCCGTCGATCGCAGAAACAGCCGCTCAACTCGGCGAGGACGGGCGTGCGTATACGCGCTTCATGCAACCGCTAGTTGATGAATGGGGGAAAATCGAAAAGGCGGTGCTGGGGCCACTGCCCATCTCGCCCCACCTGCTGGCGCTGTCACGCTTCGGACTGGCGGCGCTCCAGCCGGCGACATTCCTGGCAAAAAGCTTGTTCAAGGGCGAGCGGGGCAGGGCGCTGTTTGCCGGGTTGGCGGGGCATGCCATCCAGCCGCTGGACCAGCTGCTGACCTCCGCCTTTGCCGTCGTGGAAGGCATCCTGGGGCACAGCGCCGGCTGGCCCCTGGCACACGGAGGGTCGCAAGCCATCGCCGATGCGCTGGCAGGCTATTTCCAATCGCTCGGGGGGGAGATCGCCACCGGAAGGGCGGTGCAGAGCCTGCGGGAACTTCCTGCGAGCCGCCTGACGCTGCTCGATATCACTCCCCGGCAGTTGCTGGCGATGGCGGGCGATGCGCTCCCGCCGCGCTACCGGCGACAGATGGAGGGCTATCGCTACGGACCGGGTGTATTCAAGATCGATTACGCCCTGAATGAGCCCATCCCGTGGAAAGCCGGCGAGCTGGTGAACACCGCTACCGTACACGTAGGGGGCAGCCTGGAGGAGATCGCCGCAGCGGAGAAAGCAGTGTGGCGCGGCGAGCACCCGCAAAAGCCGTTCGTCCTGCTGGCGCAGCAGAGCCTCTTCGACCCCAGCCGGGCGCCGCAGGGCAAGCACACCGCCTGGGCGTACTGCCACGTGCCCAACGGCTCAACGCAAGATATGACCGGGGCGATTGAGGGGCAGATCGAGCGCTTTGCGCCGGGTTTCGGCGATTGCATACTGGAGCGCAGCACGCGCCTCTGCGCTGACATGCAGGCTTATAACCCGAATTACATCGGCGGGGATATCAACGGTGGGGTGCAAGACTGGCGGCAGACCTGGACGCGCCCGGTGCTCAGCCTGACGCCGTACGCCACGCCGATCCCAGGGGTTTACCTTTCTCATCCTCCACACCGCCAGGCGGGGGCGTGCACGGCATGTGCGGCTACCACGCGGCAAAGGCGGCATTGAAAATGCTAACTTAGGAATAAGGGGGGGATTAAAGGTCAAACGCCTGGGTGAGGGGGGCACCCAGACGTTTGACAGTGTATATAATACAATAAACGATAGAAAAAAGCAAGAGCGCCTAACAAATTCGTTAGGCGCTCTTAGCGAGAGCCCCAGGCGGGAATCGAACCCGCAACCTCGGCCTTCAGGTTTGCGCCGGTTTCCCGGCTCCCCGGACTATCCCTTCGCCTTAGCATTGTATCTGCCTTAGGCGGCGACCGTCTAGTCTCTACACCTTCCCGGCCTAAGTGGCTGGGCTTGGCTCGGGATTACCCCGGCCTCTAGAGTACCGTTGGGCTTCCCCAATTTGGCCGCATTCACTCACAAAATTTCAATCGTGAGGCCCACAACTGCAGGAGAGCCTCGCTCTATCCTTTGAGCTACTGGGGCGTTCAAAAGTTAAAAGACCGGTAAAATAATATCACAAAAGTCTCAGCCCTGAGGGAGAGGATCATGATCCACCAGCTACGCATCTACGAGATCTTCGAGCATAACAAAGCTGCATTTCACGGCGCTTCAGCCAGCATGCGCTGCGCATCTGGCAGCCGTACGGCTTCAAGCTGGCAGCAGCTGGGAATCCCAGAGTGAGGGGCGGACGGAATTTATCTACCTGCTGAAATGGCCCGACGAGGAGACCATGCGCAGCGCCTGGGAGAGATTCCGGGCGGACGAGGAATGGATCGAGGTCAAGCGCGTGATGGCGGCGCAGTACGGCGAGCTGGTGGGGAAAATCGAAGAGAAAGTGCTTGCGCCGACGAGTTATTCGCCTGGCATGGTGGACCGGCTGTCCAGATAAACCGGGAAATTTCATGGAGTCGGGTTGGTAAATGCAGAATTTCCTCCCCGGCTCAGCGCCGGACCAGTGGCATGAAGAATCGATAAGGTACGATCACTGTGCCACTATGACCAACGCCATCGGTGTAGGGGTAGCTGCCAGGTTGAGTAAAACGCAGGCGAAAGATACTGCCGGGAGGGAGCATGCCAGAGTCCAACCCAGGGGGTTTAGGAGCGGGTCCAGCGTCCCGGTGGTATGCAGCCGAAGCTGCGGGTTATCCGCCAGGCTCATGGACTGTGTAATGCTGAGCGTACTATCCAGCGGAGCGAACCATTCAACGCTCTGACCCAGACTGACCTGCACCACCTGCGGAAGCGGACCGGCAGCGGTTAATGATACCGATGGATCTGCCAGCGGCTGGCGAGGGCTCAACGGGATGTTGATATGCAGGGGCGCTGAACCGACCTGGTATTGCGGGCTGCGCCATGAATAATACCCTGGTCCGCCATCCACCTGCAGGTAATAGACGCCGGGCGGGGCGATGAAAGCATAATAACCATCTGCGCCAGTGACCTGGGGATTGGCTTGGTTGTTATAAAGGGGGCGGACCTGGGAACCCAGCCACCCCAGGCGGTGTCAGAGATCATCGCTGTTACGGTCACGCCCTCCACAGCGCTCAGCTCGGGATTGGCAGGATCGAATCCCTGGGTGACATCGAATTCACGCCCTGCTGGTCAACCAGGGCATTCAGATTAGCGGAGAAGGTGGTTTAACCCGTAGGTGCAGCCCCCGCGTTATTTAACGACCTGCCCGGCCAGATACATCCCAGCCTGGCAATCACATCACGCTCCACCCCATCGGCAAGCTCCATGGCAATAACGAAGTGGTACCAGGGCTTATCGATACTGGCAGGATGGTAGGTGGCAACAAGAGCGCCTTCATAGACATCCACCCAAACCGATTCAGATGTTACGGGGGGCGTGCCCATTTGCTCACAGCTTTTGGCGTACAGGTACATGCCGCTGCCGGCATGCGGAGGAACAAACTAAAGTCCGCGCCATCGCCCACAAAAAGGCCGGCTTGATTGCGGAAGCGGTAGACCAGGTGCTGACCTGCCAGCGGACCAGAAGGGGGCCTATGCTCCCAGGTAGAGGGCTGGGGGCAGATGAAGGTGAGCGGCGGATCCAGGGTAACTGCATGGCTGGAACTGCTGCACTAACCGGGCGCGCCGGAGGTGCAAGCGATGGCAGTAGAACGGTCGCTGCTGCCCCAGCCCGGAGGGGTTGATGGGATAGAGAAAGCGCCATGCGCATGGGCAACCGTCGTCGCCCGCCTGGGCTCCGTCAATATACAAGGTAACGGTAGTGTTTGGAACAGTCACCCCGCTCACCTGGAGCACACCGGGGCAAATCTCACCTGGACCGGGCGCGGTGATCAAGGGGGGCACAAGGGGCACCTGGCTGGCGGCTTGCAGGTCAAAATGCCAGCCACCGGCACGCACGACTGCCTGGTTGGTGATCGTCGTCCCCGGTGCGACCTGCTCCGAAAATGCTGTGAGCAATACCTGAGCAGCCTGCCCGCCGGGCAACGGCTGCTGGGTCTGCCAGCTGGACACCTGACCCTGCTGTCCGAAATTCATCGCCGGCGAAGTGCGCTGGGCAGCAAAGGTTAAGCCAGTGGGCAGGGTATCGGTCATCCATACGGGCAGCCCGATCGGGTCGTAATGCCTGAACTGCAGCAAGTAGCGCTGGCTGAGGTAATTGTGGAACTGCCCACTGGCAGGATCGAAGGTGGCAAACCATTGCGA
>CAVPDG010000027.1:0-16318 GCA_963702535.1 uncultured Chloroflexia bacterium
GATGGTAGTGACTGCCCGCGGGTCAAACCGAGCTGGCACGCCAGCTCAGACCGCGAGGTACCCCCTGGCGTAAAGCAAATCAGATCAAGGCTGATCCGCTTGTTAAGATTTTTTACATTACAGTCGGTTAAGGAAGGGTACAAAGCGCTCAACTCGCTTCTAGCGGGCGGTTTTTCTTGCTTCTGAGCTGTAATTTTACCATATAACCGATAGATTATCAAATAAATTAACAATCTTCTCATGATAGTCAATTCTTTAAATTTAAAAGAAGGGATTAATGGACGCCCCTGCTGATGATCTCCTGGAAAGCAGGCGGATAAATCCGGTATAATCAGCCCATGTCCAGCAACCATACACTCCGCGGGGTGTACGCTGCGGCGGTGACGCCGCTCAAACCGGATGGCACGATCGATAGCGAAGCCCTGCCGAAATACCTGGGGTTCCTGGCGAAGCGCGGCTGCCACGGCGCACTGCTGCTGGGTACCACAGGCGAGGGACCGTCTTTCTCGGCTGCGGAGCGGCTGGAGCTACTGCGGGCTGCCATGCTGGTACGCCAGCAGCACCCGGGCTTGCGCATCCTGGCGGGAACCGGCACGCCCAGCCTGGAGGAGACCGCCAGCCTGACACGGGCGGCTTTCGACCTGGGGGTTGACGGCGTGGTAGTGCTGCCGCCCTATTACTTCAAGAAGGTAAGCGACGACGGGTTGTTCGATTGGTACCGCCAGGTGATCGTCCGCGCGGTGCCGGCCGGCGGTTACCTGCTGGCTTATCACATTCCCCCGGTGACAGGCATAACGATTTCCTTCGATTTGATCGCCCGGCTGAAAGAAGCCTTCCCCGAAAAGTTTGCCGGGCTGAAAGATTCGAGCGGGGATGGGGAGCATGCTCGCAAGCTGGGGCAGCTCTTTGGCAAGGATCTGCTGGTGATGAACGGCAACGACCGCTTGTTCAGCCTGGCGCTCCAGAGCCAGGCTTCCGGCTGCATCACCGCCCTGGCCAGCCTGGCTTCCCCTCTGCTGCGGCGGGTGTGGGATCACGCCAGCCGCGGCGAGCAGGATGGGGAAACGCAGAGCCGGCTCAATGCAGCCAGAGACGTGCTGGATGCATTTCCGCCGGCAGCCGCTTTTATCAAGGAAATCCTGCACAGCCAATATCATTTTCCACGCTGGGGAGTACGCCGCCCGTTGACGCAATTGCAGCAAGCGCTGGCGGAGCAAGCCGCACAGCGCTGGGCGCAACTGAACCATGTCTGAGCAGCCCAAGAATAGCGCACAGAACCGGCTGATCCTGACCAGCATCGGCTTCCTCTTCATCTTCATCCTGGGGCTGATCGTGGTCATTTCGGCTTACCCGGCGCTGCTGAGACCGGCAATCCCGGAGCTGAGGCGCTATACCAACACACCGACGATCACCTCCACGGCGACGCAGACGCCGACCATCACCCTCACCCCCAGCGCAACCAACACGCGCTGCCCTCCCAGACGCCAACGATCACCCAGACCCCGACCAAGACACTGACGCCCACGCTGACGCCAACGCCGCCAGGACCGGCGACCTTGACACCCGCGCTGCCGCTGGCAAGCACCAACCTGTACCGCCTGGGCTCCTGGTCATCCGACCAGGCAGATTACCTGGTATCGCTGATCGAAGATTATCCGAATACGCTGCCACAAGCCACGCCAGGCGTGCTGGAGGAGAGCTATTACCAGGGTTACCGCTTCGCAAAGCTAGCCCTGGAGGAGGCGCTGCTGCGCTTCCCCGAGGCGGAACAAGCCAACCGCTGGCAGTGGCTGCTGGCATATTCCCTGGCGCGCCTGGGAGATGGCAGCGCCGGCGAGCAGTACGGCAACCTGATTGCCCAGGGGTTGAACAGCGGGGAAACCAGCATCGCTACGCTCGTGGAGTGGTTCGCCGAGAAAGAGCCGGACCTGAAGCTCTCGGTCAATGAGCTGAAGCGCCTGCCTGGCTCGCTCGGCTCCTGGCTGGTGCAGGTGGGCGGAGCGGGCGGGGCATTCATCTGGCTGGAGGAGACCAGCAGCGGTTACAAGCCGCATGTGCTCACAGACAATTTCAACTTCACCAACCCGCAGGAATATGCCAGCCTATCAGCAGACCTGACCGGGGACGGCAAAGACGAGGTGGTGATCTGCCCAGGTTCCCCTGGATGGGACGAACCTGGCAGCGCCGACCGTGTTCTCTCTGACTGAGGCGGGAGCGGTGAGCCTGGATTTCGACCCCCGGCTCTTCCCGCGGGATATCGGGACAGAGTTCGAGAACACCTGGACCGCGGAGAAAAACACTGAAGGCGGCTACGACCTGGTGTTCACCGCCAGCGTCTTTCCGGCTTGCCCAGTCGACATCCGCCTGGCGTACCGCTGGGACGGTGAGGCTTTTAGCGCAGCCGACGCCAGCTACCGGTTGAAGCCGGACCCACAAACACTGCCCTACTGTCGCTTTGTCATCGAGCACGCCGGCAATGCCTGGGAGCCCGGGGTGACCGCCAGCTTGATGGAGCAGCTTCTGCCCGACTGGCCCCCGGCAAAGAACGAGGAAGGTAAGGCTTACAAAGCGGATACACGCGATGAGTGGCGCTACCGCCTGGGGGTGTACAGCGCCCTGGCAGGCGATCAAGAAAAGGCAACGGGGTATTTCCAGGACGTGGTGAGCTCGCCCGCTCAAGCGGACAGCGAATGGGTGGCTGAAGCCGCACGTTTCCTGGCTGCCTACCAGACGCCCGCCGACCTGTACAAAGCCTGCGCACAGGCGGAGGGCTGCGACGCCCGCCTGGCGCTGCAGGCGCTGATCGAAGCCATCCCGGCGGACGAATATCCTGAGGCGCTCACCCAACTGTGGGAAGCAGGCGTCACGCAGCGCACGACGGGCTACTTCGACTTCGACGGCGACGATGTGAAAGAGAGCTGGTTCACCGTACGCCACCGCAGCGGTGAAAAGCTCGAGTTCTGGATCCTGATGCCGTATAAGGACGGGATAAAGCCATCTTCGTTGACAGCCTGGAGTCGAACCGCCGGAGCTGAGCTTGTACGATGAAGAAGAGTACCCGCCCACAGTACTGATCGACAACTCGATCGCCTTTCGCATCCAGCGCATACCCGGCAGGTTGGTCCCCTACCTGAGCCGCCCGGCGCTGCCGCAGCTTTACCCGGACCGCTTCCAGAACGGTGTAGACGCCGCCCGGCAAGACCTGCTCAGCGGCGCAGATGCCAAGCAAATCTACCAGGACCTGCTCTCCCTGCAGACCTCGCCAGGGCTGCTGTGCCGCGCCCGCTGGACCTGCGACGAATATTATTACCTGCTGGGGTTGGCGGCTGAGCTGGCGAAAAACCCCAAGGACGCCATCGACGCCTACCTGAACCTGTGGCCAACTACACCGCAGCCCATTCACCACCATGGCGCGGCTGAAGCTGGTGTGGACAGGGGTGACGCCTACACCCTCGATCACCAAGACGCCAACGATCACACCCGTGCTCACATTGACGCCAGGGACGCCAACGGCAGCCTTCCCCGGTACGCCGACCACGCCGACGATCACACCTACACCCACGCACACACCCTCGGGAGCGGTCGCCACACCGACAGTCACTTTCACACCCGAGACGCCATACCCGATCCAATCAATACTCCCGATACCCATACCCATGACGCCGGGTGACAGCACCTCAAACCTGGAGAGTCCTGCACACCCCGCCGGCGACAGGCGCCTGGAACATGGCGGTCGATGAGGCCATCCTGGAGGGCATCGCCCAGGGGATCTCGCCGCCCACGTTGCGCCTGTACGCCTGGGATCCGCCCTGCCTGTCTCTCGGCTATGCGCAGCCCGCAGCGACGTCGACCTGCAGCGCTTGCAAGCCCACGGCTGGGACCTGGTGCGTCGCCCCACCGGCGGGCGGGCCATCTTGCACACCGACGAGCTGACTTACTCCGTCATCGGGCGCAAGACGACCCGCGCCTGGCTGGCTCAGTGTTCGAGAGCTACCAGCGCCTGTCCAGGCGCTGCTGCACGCCCTGCACCTGCTGGGCGTCCGGCGACGGCGGAAGCCCATCCGCTCACGCCGGCCGGCAGCGATCCGAAGGGTCCGGTGTGCTTCGAAGTGCCATCGAACTACGAGATCACCTAGGAGCACAGAAAGCTCATCGGCAGCGCCCAGGCGCGGCGCAAGGGCATGGTGCTGCAGCATGGCACTTTGCCGCTGCACGGCGACCTGGGACGCATCACCCAGGCGCTGCGCTTCGCATGAAGAGAAACGCCAGCGGGCGGCGGAACGCGTCCACGCCAGGGCGGCGACGGCGGAGGAGATCCTGGGGGTTGCGCCCACCTGGGAGCAGACCGCGGCTGCCTTCTGCCAGGCATTCCAGGAGACGTTGGATGACCTGCGCCTGGCGCCGGGCGAGCTGAACGACTTCGAGAAAGAGACGGCAGAACGGCTGGTGCGGGAAAAATACAACCACCCGGAATGGACGAGCAAGGTATAAAATAAGGGCAAGCCGTCAACAGCGAGACATCCGGAGAAATGAGGATCGGCGTTCTGACCCTGGAGCTACACATACCGGGCTGCACATCCTTGAAGGAGAAACGCAGCCGGCTGAAACCGTTGCTGAGCCGCCTGCACCGCGAGTTCAACATCTCGGCGGCGGAGGTAGACCGCCAGGATGCCTGGCAGGCTGCCGTGATCGCCTGCACCACCGCCAGCAACGACGCGGCGCACAGCCAGCGCCTCTTGCAGCAGGTGGTGGAGTGGCTGGAGCGGGACTGGCAGGATGTCGAAGTCGTAGATAACCGGATTGAGATCATTTGATCAGGCGCAAAGGGTTTCTAGAACTGCGTAAGTCCGAATACATCCAACAGGAGCATCCATCATGGATTTACAACTGAAAGGCAGAAGCGCACTGGTAACGGGGGCAAGCCGGGGCTGGGTTACGCCACCGCCAGGCTGCTGGCGCAGGAAGGCTGCCGGGTAGCCATCAACAGCCGGGATGAGAGCAGGCTAAACGCCGCGGCGCAACAAATCGAAAAGGACACTGGCAGCCCAGTCCTGGCGCTGCAAGGCGACGTAACCCACACCGCCACACCGCAAGCGCTGGTGGAGAAGTGCGTTGAAGTCTTTGGGGGCCTGGACCTGCTGGTGACCAACTCCGGCGGACCGCCGCCGGGCAAGTTCGAGAGCTTCGACGACGCCGCCTGGCAAGAAGCCATCGAGCTGACCCTGATGAGCCACGTGCGCCTGATCCGGGCGGCGCTGCCCTACTTGCGCAAATCGCCGGCCGCCAGCGTGCTGACGATCACCTCTTATTCCGTCAAGCAGCCGATCCCCAACCTGGTGCTCTCCAACAGCGTGCGGGCTGCCACAGTGGGACTGACCAAAAGCCTGGCGCTGGAGCTGGGGAGCGAGGGCATCCGCTTCAATTCGATCCTGCCGGCCTGGACGGAAACCGAGCGCGTGCACGAGCTGATGGCGCAGCGCGCCCAGGCGAACGGCACGACGATGGAAGAAGAGATCAAGAAGCAGGCGAAAGACAGCCCGCTGGGGCGCATGGGCAAGCCGGAGGAGTTTGCCAATGCGGCGGTCTTCCTGCTCTCGCCGGCGGCAGCTTACATCACCGGCGTGATGCTGTCGGTGGACGGCGGGATGTACAAAGGCACGTTGTAAACGCGGTCAACAGGGCGCAGGAGGGCTGCGCCTTGTTTTTTGAGATTGCCTGTTACGAAAAATCTACCTGGAGGGGAAAATGTCCACACTGGATAACCTGCTGGGACCGATCGCCCACGGCGGCATAACCTGGCTCAGCCGCAAGCGATTGCCGCAAATCGAGGGGAAGATCAACCTGCCGGGGCTCACTTCCGCTGTGGAAGTGCTGCGCGACCGCTGGGGCATCCCGCACATCTACGCCAAGAACCTGCACGACCTGTACTTCGCCCAGGGCTTCGTCCATGCCCAGGACCGCCTGTTCCAGATGGAGATGAACCGGCGGGTGGCGCGCGGCAGGCTGAGCGAGCTGTTCGGGGAGCTTTCGCTGGATACAGACCGCACGGCGCGCACCTTCGGCTTCAACCGGTTGGGCTGCACCGATTGGGCGAATAGCGAGGACGACCTGCGCCAGATCATCCTGGCTTACACTGAAGGTGTCAACGCCTTCCTTGAACCCCGGAAAGAAGCTGCCAGTGGAGTTCACCCTGTGGGACACACGCCCGAAGCCTGGACGCCCGAGGATACGATGGCTTTCACCCGGGTGATGGTGTGGCAGCTCTCGCATGCCTGGTACGGCGAGGTGATCCGCTCGCAGCTTGCAGAAAAGGTGGGCACGGAGCGCGCCGCCGAGCTGGGGATCCAGTACCCCGGGAGCAACCCGCTGACCCTGCCCAAGGGCATCGAGTTCAACCGGCTGGACAACGCCGGGCTGCTGAGCAAGGTGGGCGGTCCGTTCCTCTCCCAGGGCAAGGGCAGCAATAGCTGGGTGATCTGCGCCGAGAGGAGCGCCACGGGTCGGCGGTGCTGTGCAACGATATGCACCTGCTGGTGAGCCTGCCGGCGCTGTGGTACGAGGTGCACCTGAACGCGCCGGGCATGCACGTGACGGGCGTCAGCCTGCCGGGCGTGCCGATGGTGCTGGTGGGGCACAACGAGCGCATCGCCTGGGGGATGACCCTGGCGTTCACCGACTGCGAAGACCTGTTCATCGAAAAGTTCGACACCGCCAGACGCCAGGCGCTACCAATTCGAGGATGGATGGCGCGCAGGCCGAGGTGATCCCCGAGAGCATCCCGGTGAAGGGCAGGGCGCAGCCGCATGTCGAGAATGTGGTGGTGACCCACCACGGACCGGTGATCTCCGACGTGATCGGCGTAAGCGAGCAGCGCGTGGCGGTCAACTCGATGGCGCTGAGACCGGGCAAGGCATTCCAGGGCTGGCTGGAGCTCAACCGCGCCGGCGGCTGGGATGATTTTGTCGGCGCCATGCGCCTGATCGAAGCGCCGCAGCTCAACGTGTGCTACGCCGACGTGGATGGGAACATCGGCTACTGGGTGACCGGAAAGGTGCCCATCCGCCGCAAGGGCGAGGGCGATGTGCCCGCCCCAGGCTGGACGGGAGAGTACGAGTGGGTAGGCGAAGTGCCCTTCGAGGCGATGCCGCACGCCCTCAACCCAGAGCAGGGTTATATCGTCACCTGCAACCACAAGATCGTGCCGGACGATTACCCCTACTTCCTGGGCAATGTATGGATGAACGGCTACCGGGCGCGGGGGATCAGCGAAATCATCGAAAGCAAAGAAAAGCTCACTTTCGAAGACCACCGCAAGCTGCATACGGATTTCACCTGCCTGCCCGGCAAGGAGCTCGCCGCGCTGGCGGCGAGGTCAAGAGCAGCGACGCAGACGTCCTTCTGGCGCAAAAGTTATTGAAGGAGTGGGATGGCAAGCTGGCGGCAGACAGCGCCGGCGGCGCGGTGTACGAGGTGACCCGGCTGCACCTGACGCGCGCCATCCTGGAGCCGAGCTTAGGGGAGAGATGACGACTGCGCTAGATGGGGCAAGGTTTCCACCCGCTGCTGCTGCCGACCCACGAGTTCTTACGGGCACGACACGGTCGCCGTTTTGCGCCTGCTCGCTAAGCCAGACACCGGGTGGCTGACAAGCAGCGGGAGGCAGGGATGCCGTACTGGAAAAGAGCCTGAAGGAAGCCATCCGGTGGCTGCAGCGAGACGCTGGGCGCCGATCCATCCGCCTGGCAATGGGGCAAGCTCACCGGGTGAGCTTCGCCCACGCCCTGGCATTGCAGAAGCCGCTGGACCAGGTGTTCAACCGCGGACCGTTCCCGATCGGCGGCGATACCGACACCCCCTGCCAGACGGCGTTCTTCGCCCACGACCCGTACGACAACAAAGCCTGGGCGCCTTCCTTCCGCCAGGTGGTGGACATGGGAGACCTGACCCGCTCGGCGGTCATGTATCCACCGGGGCAGTGCGGCATTCTGGGCAGCCCGCATTACGACGACCTGATCCAGCCCTGGCTGAAAGGCGAATACCACCCCAGCTATGGACGCGGCAGCAGGTAGAAAGCCAGGTCGAAGGAAAATTGGTGTTGGAGGGAGGCGCTTAGGCTTACTGCAGGCGGAGCAGGATCTTTGCCTGCCCCCACAGCTCTTCCAGGCGGTAGTATTCGCGCCGGTCTGGCGAGAAGACGTGCACGATCACGTCGCCAAAATCAACCAGTATCCAGCCGTCCTGAGGGCGACCCTCGGTGCGGGCGGGGAGCTGGTGGCGCTTGTGAACAGCTTCTACCGCGGCTTCTGCCAGCGCCTGGAGCATGCGCTCGCTGGTGCCGGAGCAGAAGACAAAATAATCGGCGAACGAAGCCAGACCGTGCAAATCCATGAGAAGAATATCTTCTCCCTTCTTCTCTTCAAGAGCATCAATGATGGTACGGGAAACTTCCAGGGCGTCCAGATAATCCTCCTTGATGACTGATAAACACACCTTTGATCCAGACCCCCGTTTTCTGGCAGAAGACGGGGGTCTGCACTTACCCTTTCGGATCAGGCAGACAGGGCAATAGAATATTCACACTTGTAAACGGCGCCGCTGGGCTGCAGGTCGCTGCTGTACAGGTTGACGGCAGCAACTTCCATCCTTCCCAACGTGGCTACCTTCTCGGCGGCGAGCACCTCGCCGATTTTTCAACACATCTTCGGGAGAGGCGTTCCTGGCGACGCGCCCCAAGGTCAGGTGGGGTGAAAAGGGACGGTCTTCCATTGGAAAACCCAGGCGAGCCGCGCCCTGGGCAATGCGGCGCTGCAACGCAGGCAGGGCAGGCGGGGCGCTCACCCCCACCCAAACCACACGCGGCTTGCGGAAGGAGGGAAAAGCACCCAGACTGGCGACCTCCAGCTCGAAGACCGGCTGAGCGGCGACCTGCGAGTGGAGCATATCCTTCAGGGCAGCCACCTGGGTCGTGACCACATCCCCCAGAAACACCAGGGTCAGGTGGATATTCTTCACCGGCACCCAGCGTACCGGCAGTGCGCCCAGCGGGCGCCTGCAGGGACTTTTCAACCTGCTGCAGACCAGAACGGATCTCAGGCGATAATTCGATGGCGATAAAGAGGCGGAGCACAGGCATACAGGGCGCAGCCGGCTATGAAACGTTCACGAAGGCTGTAACCTACCGGCGTTGAGCACTTCTTCAACCGCACTGCACAGGTCCGCGGAGCCGACCGGCTTGGTCAGGAACAGGTCAGCGCCGGCATCCAGTCCAGCCTGGATATCGGCGGGCATGCAGCGGGCGGAGAGGATGATGACGGGAATGTTTTGCAAGCGGGGATCGTGGCGCATGGTACGCAATACATCCAGGCCCGACACATCCGGCATCATCAGATCGAGCAAAACTACATCCGGGCGCTGGCGCGTGACCATTTGGATGGCTTGCCGCCCACCGGAAGATTTGAAGACCTGGTAGCCGCTCAGGTGCATCATCTCGACCAGCATCTCGGCTGTATCCAGCTCATCATCGACGACCAGGATGCTCCTGGTCTGCATGGCGGTCAGGTTATCCATCATACTATGCTGATTTTACCTCATGGAAGGGTTCTGTGCAGGACCACCTTCACGGCTGCTCATCCAGCAGGCGGCGGTAGTCCTCGGGCGTATCGACATCCAGCAAGAGGCGTGGGTCGTGCCAGGGGACCCAGTGGACAGGATAGCGGGAGAATAACTGGCGCCCGCCGGCGTCGCCGCTGAGGGAGGAAAAATCTGCCCAGGTGCGCCGGTCGAAGAGCACCGGATTGGAGCGGCGCCCGTCGACCATGGGGGCGACGATGGGTGATAAGCTGGCGGCATGCGCCTCGATCAGCGCCTGCAGCAAGCTCTCCTGGATAAAAGGCTGGTCTGCCAGGAAGAAGATCACCGAGCCAGCTTCGGGTGGCAAATGCCCGATGCCCAGCTTGACAGAGGTGCTCTGCCCTCCTGCCATTCGAGATTGTGGACCAGCTTCACATCCAGCCCCTGCAGCGCCAGGCGGATCTCCGGCGTATAAGCGCCGCTGACGACGATCAGCGGCGAAACGCCGGATGCCAGGGCGACTTGAGCGACGCGGCGGACGAGGGGCACGCCCTGGTATTCAAGCAGCTGCTTGGGCGACCCGTAACGGCTGGCGCCGCCGGCAGCCAGGAGGATGCCCGCCACCGGCTCGTGCACGGCGTAGATCTCGCTCCGGACCAGGGAAGCGATCAATACCGCATGGTACGCCGGAAAGAAGGACGGCTGGTCCGGGCGCCCCAGCAGCATGGCATGCGCCTGGGATTGCAGGAGATCCGTATCCGCCTGGTTGAGCAAGAGGATGCGCCGGGCGCCGGGCGGGATGCCCTTCAAGCTGCCCTGTGGGTGCAGCAGAACCCGGCTCAGCGCGGCGGGGTCGATGGTTTCACCGGGGGAAAGCCCCGAGATCCGGGCGAACTCCTGCGGACGGTGGGCGGTTTGCGCAGAGAGAGGCTTGCCCAGGGCGGACAAACCCGCCACGACCACCACCGTATCGACAAAAGCGGGGATGACCGGCTCGTGGGCGGCGGGAGCTTTGACGGGTAGCTGGCGCGAGCCATCGGCTTCCACCAGCAGGGGGGCGTGCATACCGTCCGCCAGGCGCAGCAGGAGAGCAAGAGACTCGCCGGAAAGACCGCCCAGGCGTCCCGATGCATCCGGCGGGGCGGTACACACCGTTATCCCCTCCAACGGGTGGGCAAAGAGGGCTTCGACCTGAGATGGCGATTCAACGAGGATATGGCGGTCGCCGAGCTGCGCCTGCTCCACGGAGAGGTGCGTGGTGGTAGTGACCAGTACGGGCGCAGAGAAATCACGCGCCAGGCGGTAAAGGGCGGTCGTCTTACCGCCCGCGCCGACGAATGCCAGTCGCGGAGCGGGAGACAGGCGCAGGGAATGGAGCAGGTTCATTGAAAAGAACAGCTCAAGTCCATAGCGTCGCCCGGAGCTCTTTGTGGGACAGGATCGCCTCCAGCACACCGCCCCCTACCGCCAGGGCTTTATCCGAAACCAGGCTGCAGAAGCTGGGATCGTCGCGCGGGTCGACATCGCCGATCTTCAACCCCGCTGAAACGGCTACACCATCATGCAGCAAGCCGCGCAGCACACCAGCAAACGGCGCGGCAACAGCCACCCCGGCGACCTGCGCCACGGCCTGACCGGCCTCCACGTGCTGCCCTATCTCGAGGCGTGCTTCCAGGATGCCATCCACGGGGGCGCGCAAGACGCGCTCGCCGGACTGCCCGCGCACCGGATCCGGAGATCCGGTATCCGGGGCGGCGCTCCCCTGCCAATAGACGCGCCCCAGGCGGTGGCCGCGCAGGGTCTCCACAACAGCATGGCAGTTCTCGCCAACCACGAAACCGGGTCCGAGACCGATGATCAGGGTGACCGGGGTGGGGAGCAGCTCGGCAGGACGCTTCAACATGCGGGCGTCGACCAGCACGGTGGGATGCAGAGACTTGACCGAGCTTGCCTGGGGATCGACCAGCACGGGGATATGCCCCTTGGCAAACACCTGCAGGATGTTCAAGTGTCGGAGGCGTCGGCAACGCGGCGAGCGCCGACCTCTTCCACGCTGACCGACCCGCTGTAGATCGCCTCACTAAAAGAGACAAGGCGGCGCACGGCTAAAGGCTGGGCGATCTCGGTGATCACCACGCGCAGCCCGGCGCGATGCAGGCGCAGCGCGACGCCGCTGGCAAGGTCGCCGCCGCCGCGGATCAGGACGATCAACTTCGCAGTCCTTCACTCATGCGCTACGATTTCTCCGGCGCCAGCTTACCCAGGCCGCGCAGGACGCGCTCTGGGGTCAGCGGGAACTCGTGGAACCACACGCCGGTGGCATCATGGACGGCCGCCATCACCGCCGGCGCGACAGGCAGGAAGGGCATCTCAGCCATGCCGCGGCCCCCCAGGGACCGTGGGATCGGGAAATTCCAGGATGAGCGACTGCACCTGCTCGGGGACATCCAGCACGGTGGGGATCAGGTAGGTGGAGAGATGCGGCGTCTGCACGTAGCCGTCCTTCTGGACGAAGTTCTCCAGGATGGCGTAGCCCGCCGCCTGGACCACCGCGCCCTCGATCTGGCCGCGGACCTGCTGCGGGTTGATGGCTTTGCCGACATCGTTGGCGGAGACACATCCAGCAGGTGCACGTGCCCGGTCTCGGTATCCACTTCGACGGTGACTGCCTGGGCGACATAGCCGTAAGCCAAGTTCGGCTTGGAGTTGCCGGTCTCGGGATCGAGCATGGAGGGTCTTGGGCGGGCAGGTACTGGTATGTGTGGCGATGGCCGGGACGCTCCTCGTTTTTCCATTTTTCCAGCGCCTGCTCGCAGGCGCCTTTGATCGAATTGCCCGCCATGAAGGTCATGCGCGAGGCCGAGGCAGCTGCCGGAATTGCCGGTGAGGGCGGTGTCGGAGACCACCATCTCTACCTTCTCGAACGGCACGCCGAGAGCCTCGGCGGCCATCTGCGCCATGGCGGTATGCGTGCCCTGACCCACGTCGGCGCCGGCATGGTGCACCACCACGCGCTCGATCTCCGCCGCCCCGTGCAGCTCCACCGTGGCGGTGCAGTTCTCCTGGTAGCCGAAGGAGAAGCCGACGTTCTTGAAGGCGGCGGCATAGCCGATGCCGCGGCGCAAATGCGGCTCGGCGGGCGGCTCCTTGCAGCCTGGGCTTTCAATGCTGCGGCTGCCTTGCCGACCTCATCCACCACCTCGTACAGCGAAACGCCACCCGGCAGCGGCGTGCCCACCGAAAGCAACGAGCCCTCGCGCAGCAGGTTCTGCAGGCGGATCTCGACCGGGTCGATGCCCAGCGCTTCCGCCAGGCGGTTCATCTGCATCTCGGCGGCAAAAGCGCCTTGCGGACCGCCGAACCCGCGGAAGGCGCCGTTGGGCAGGTTGTTGGTGTAGACGGCGCAGGAATCCACGCTCACGTTGGGGATCTCATACGGGCCGGTGCACATCAGGGTGGCGTTGCCGAGCACCTTGGGGGAGGTATAGACATAGGCGCCGCCATCGGCGATGACATCCACCTGGGCGGCGATCAGCTTGCCCTCGCGCGTGGCGCCCCAACGGGCGCGCAGAATGTAGGGATGGCGCTTGTGGTGCCCGATGATCGATTCTTCCCGGCTCCAGATGATCTTGACCGGGCGGTCGATGCCGCGCTGGTGCAGCCGCAGGACTGCCAGGGCCAGCACGATCTGGACGGACATATCCTCCCTGCCGCCGAAGGCGCCGCCGATGGCGGGATAGATCACGCGCACCTGGTCGAGCGGCAGGTCCAGGGCATGGGCGATCTGCTCCTGGTCTTCGTGCGTCCACTGCCCGGCGACCTGGACGGTGACCCGGCCTTGCTCGTCGATGTAGGCAATGCCGGCTTCGGGCTGGAGAAAGGCGTGCTCCTGGGCAGGGGTGCGGTACTCGCCTTCGATGACCACGTCTGCCTGGGCAAAGGCTGCAGCGACATCCCCCTTGCGGATCCGGTAAGCGCACAAAGACATTGGAATCGCGCTCCGGATGGAGCAAAAGGGCGCCAGGCTGCATCGCTGCTTCGGGATCGGTGATGGCGGGCAGGTCTTCGTACTCCAACGGCGATCAGATCGCGGGCTCGGCGGCGATCTGCTCGGTCTCCGCCACGACCAGCGCCACCTGGTCGCCGACAAAGCGCACGCGGTCGGCGAAGGGCTTGCCGGAGCCAGGGCCGCACAACACGGGCTGATCGGGCATGATCCAGACCGTACTCATTGACGGGAACGTCGTTGGCGGTGAAGACGGCCAGCACGCCCGGAAGGGCCTCGGCCCGCGGTGTCGATGCGCGCGCACGATGGCATGCGGGCGTCCGGCGAAGAGGATCTTCATGTGCGCCTGATTTGGGAGGTTGATATCTCCCGGGATAGAGCGTTTTTCCGGTTACTTTGCCTTGGCGTCGATCCGCTCTACAGATTGACCCATCACTGCCATATAGAAACCTCATCCCTATCAGATACCCAAATCATCCAACATCAGAAGAGAAAAATCAGACACGGAATACCTCCTCAAAGACAATCGGGACTAAAGACGGATAAACAAGGATTAATTATCCAAGTAGCTACCCTTTACATTCCATTTATCCGTGCCATCCGTGTTGATCCGTGTCCAATGATTTTATTCGGTGTCCTCGATATCAAATCTAAAAGCCTGGGAGCAGGGGACGGAACCAGGGCATGCCGGCAATCAATAACAGCACCGAGAGGGCGTACCACAGTCCGGCGCGTTTGAACTTGCCGGTACTGTCCTGCGCTTTCTTGGAGAAGGCGCTCCCCAGGTGAGCAAACACGACTGCAAGCAGCATCACCAGGGCATGCTCGATGGCGAAGAAGCGCAGCCCAGAATTACCCATAGCCGCCCCGAAATCCTGGAATGCGGACCGCGTGATGGGGCTGAAAATAAAATATAGCAGCAAGCCAAGCAGGAGCTGGATGTCCATGGCGATGGTGTAGTACATGCCCCACTTGCGGTCGCGCGCGGACCATTCTTCTTTCCGAACCAGCCTAGGAAGTACAGGACAACGATCACGATGCCAATGATCAGGGCAAACCAGCGGATGATGTTATGCGCTGCCAGAAGGACGGGATACATAAAAGGTTCATTGCCTCCATTCAGAGATGATGTTGGTTTGCCCCTATTATAAGGCAATCGGGCGGCTCGGAAAAGCTGCCCGAAAGTGCTTGCCTTGCAACCGGCAAAGACATTCTTCATGGGGAGCACTCAAAAGTTGTTAGGATACAACCTTTGAGTGCACCCTCTTCATGATTGTGCTTGACAAAAGCATAAAAGGCGGTTAGTATATTTCTAATTGTAAATAATAATATGAACATAATGAAATAAACAATGAGATATCGAGAGTTTGAGTCCATGATTAGGGAATTACCTGCATTTAGTTTGAATGATGCACGCAAGGTTGATCCTGGGTTTCATCGGCAACAGTTACATTACTGGCATAACCAGGGATACATTAAACCACTGGCTGGAGGTCATTATGTCCTGGCTGATCAAACCATTGATGAGAGGTATTTATTCAGGGTAGCCAATCAAATATACCAGCCTTCCTACGTCAGTCTGGAGTTAGCGTTGCTTACTACGAAATCATTCCCGAATCCGTGTGGGTGTGACAAGCGTCAGTTCCCGAAGACCAAGCACTATGAAACCGACTGGGTGATCGAGCTATCGGAGCGTCAAGCCCGAATATATGATTGGATATCAGGCGAGAATATTGACCGGGCGCAGATACAACATCGCCAGCCCAGAAAAGGCAATATTGGATTATTTGTATTTACACGCTGAAATCAATTCGATTACGGATTTTGAGGAGCTGCGCTGGAATAGGACGCAGTTGCACGACCTGCTGGACCGATTGTTTTTTACAAAGCTTGAACAACTTATGGATAAAAGAGCCCTGGATACCCGGGTTACCCGATTGATGGAGTATCTGAATGCTTGATTTAGAGCAAATAAAAAAAGAGTATCCCGCCTCGCTACAGGGGTTTGATAGGGCAATGATCCGGCAGTACTTGCAGTATAAAATCTTACAAGCAATTTTTGAAAGTAAACAAGCCAGCGAGCTCTCTTTTCTGGCGGCACAGCTTTACTAGTTGTACATGGAAACAGTCGCTTTTCAGAAGATATCAATCTGGATAATTTTAGCTTGAGCTGGAAGACGTTTGGTGAGCTTATCAAACGAGTGAAACTATATTTGGAGATGGAAGGGTTTCTTGTAGAGACCAGCCTGGTAGCAAGAAACGCCTTTCATTGCGATCTAAAGTTTCCAGAATTGCTTTTTGAGCAAGGTTTATCCCCTCACCAGGGAGAGAAAATCTTCATCCAACTGGATACGCTAGCTCAAGGGTATGACTATCAGCCCGAGATCAAGATATTAAAAGAAAATTCCGATGTCTTTACCGAAATCAGAGTGACTCGATTAGACGCTCTGCTGTCACAAAAAATATTTACAGCCGTCCAGCGCAAACGTCCGAGAAGGAAGAGATTTTTACGATATCACATTTCTATTCAGTAAAACCAAGCCTGACTATGAGTTTATAAACCAGAAGATGGGGATTACCTCACCCGAAAAATTACGCCAGGAGTTGCTTCTGAAGAACCGGGGATATTGATTTTGATGCAACTTGCAGCGGATGTCGCCCCATTTTTAATCACGCAGGAGCAGGTAATTAGAGTGGTTAAATTCAGAGCAATTCTGGGAACAGGTGGAGCTGGAATAAATG
>CAVPDG010000028.1:0-27838 GCA_963702535.1 uncultured Chloroflexia bacterium
CCGCTCGCGGATTTCGGCGCGGTGTGTGGTGTTCAGGTTTTGCATAAAAAGCTGCAGCGCAGGAAGGTGTAATCCAGACCGGAGTTGAGCATCCACTGCTCGACCTTGTAATGCGGCACCCGGGTATTTTGCTCGATGCCGATCAGGGAAAGGAAGACCATGTGCTTTACCCCGGCTACTTTACGCGGCTTCCAAGGCAGGCACCATGAGTCCCTGGACATCCGCGTTTTTTTGTGGCGGGCGCATCACAAAAGCTTTACGGATCCGGCGAAGGCAGGCGCGATATATGGGTCGACCGTAGTCGAATGGGACCGCCGCCACGTCCTCGCCAAAGCGCTGCACGATTTTTCCAGGGAAGAGGTCAGCGCGTGCACGCTCGCTCCCGCAGCCAGCAAAGAGCGGACAACTTCTGCGCCTACATTGCCTAACGCGCCCAAGACAAGTGACGACAATCCATAGTGTGCATCCTTAGCGAGGTTGGGGGTACTCTCCCAGACACGCAACAGTTATACCAGAAAGCAGACGCATTCAGGCGCAAGAGTGATCGTTCCAACGCCGGTAAGAGCGCTGAACACAAATACTGCATCCGGCGATGCCGGATGCAGTATTTATAAATCTTGTAACCGCAAATTCACTGGTTGGAAACGCTTACATCACATCGAACGTCTCGTACACCGATACCTGCCCGCCGGCTTTCAAGTGCGGGCAGCCTTTTGCCATTGCCGTTGCCGCATCCAGGGAATCGGCGGTGATGATCGTGTAACCGGATGCCGGTGTTCCTACCGGAGCATTGCTGACCTTGCCATCGCTGGAGATCGACTTCGCCACCGGCGAGATCGGGTTGCCAGGATCGGCGATCGCCGCACCCAGGACGGTGTACCAATCTGTCCAGGCTTTGATCACAGCCTTGCTCTCGGCTTCGTTCGCCGGCATACCACCGCCGGTGAATAACAATAAATATTTCGCCATTTTATTTCCTCCCCTGATCTGGTGAATGCGAACCTGCCGCCTGTATGCGGATTATATAGACCTATTTTATCATATTGCCTGCATCTTAAGAAGCTATCCAAAAATCGATGGGGGCTCCGATTTTAAGACAGGTTCTAAAGCCACTGGGAATGTGATTGAGAGGTCCCCACACGCAGCTGGAAGATGAACGGCGGTTGGCAGTCCATCCAGGCGTGCGGTCACACCGCCTGGTAGTGGTGTTCCACGAATCGATTCCAGCCCTTCTTCGAGCGGGACTCCACCGCCCATAGAAACCCCCTTCCTCCGCCGGCCAGTATACGGTGCGCGCCAATCCTGCGGGCATCTGCGCTTCGAAGCCAACCGCTTCAGGGTGGATGTCGCTCACGTCCGCCAGCCGCCCGACCGAGCGCTTGCCGTCCGATGTGAACGACCAGAAGGTCACGACCCCATCATCGCCAACACCAATCAGCGCCAGCTCCTCATAGACACGCCGCTTCTCACCTGCGCCGTATTCCCAATGGGCGATGAATTGCACGTAGCTGCCGTCCAGGACGGGCTGCAGCGTGCGCCGGCACGCACCGGACCCAGGTCCGAATCCGCTTCCGCAACCCATTCGCCGAACAGCGGCGCAAACACCCCAGCTTGCCGCGACCTTTCTTCCAAAGCTTAGTCATACCTGCCTCCACTCACCTACCCAAGAACTGCTTTTCCTGAATTATAAAACAAACGGGTAATACCTGACCGAGTGAAGCCGCTGGCCTCGCACCCCCGGCCTTCGCCACCTGGACCGCCCGGTGGGCGCTGTCGGCAATGCCGCCCGCCTTCCAGTACCTGCAGCAGCTAGGAGCAGAGGGTCACGACCTGGCAGTGGTGGCTGAGATCTTTATGCGCTCCAGCGGGCGCTCGGTGCGCGAGCTGGTCACGGGCTAAAGACAAGGTGAGCAGATGTAAACATGCCAACGTTCAGGGCAATATCCGGAAAGTCTTCATGCTCTGCTCGAATGTCTTCAGGCGTTTTTCGAAATCTTTCGCCCCGGTGATGAAGGTGATGGTATACAATTCATCGCCTTCCTTGACCAGGTACACCAATTCCATCCCTTTCGCACCATTCGCCGAAAATTCGAGGACCATGCGTCCCGCCTGGGTATCACCCAGCTCTACCACACCTTGCTCTATCACGTCAAACTGCTTGGGGAGCTGGTTCTGCGTTAGGTTCAAAATTGTTTCTATCGGGAGTATCGATGGCAGCTTTTCCCTGCCAATATTCACAGTGGTGAGATACTTTGCCTTACCAACCTTTGTATCGAAAGCCCAGAACACAAAGGCGGAGGGGTTATTCTCGAACATCTTGGCGGCATCCTTATAATCACCCCCTTCGGATTTGATGACATCCAACAGAAACTCTTTGTCATCCGCGGGATTGCCCCCGACATAGCTCTCCGGCAGCCAGATCTCTATTCCCCGCTCTCGAATCTCACCCAGCCGGGGATGGGGGTCTGCGTGGGCTCTGAGGTGGGTGTAACCGTCGGGGAGGGCGTTGGGGTAGGCGTGGGGGAGGAGGTGGGCGTGGGTGTGAATGGTCGGCGCGGGCGTGGAGGAGGCCGTTAGCGTGGCGCTTGGCGGGATGGCGGTCGGCGTGGAGGGAGTGACTGTCAGCCCGGCGCAGGCAAGCACTGCCAGGCTCAGCGTGCACAAGACGAACAAGAAGGCTTCATCAGGTGTCTCCTTAGGTCGGTCTGGTATTCTGGAACCGGATAACGAATTTACGCTGCCAAAACCAGTAACTTTACCGCAAAAAGACGCCTGCTTTATAGAAATAAAACAGCCTAAGGCGCGGGGAACTGCCCGTACCTTGGGGCTGCAATCCGCAAAATCCACACGTGAACGAGTGAAAACCCTATTCGTAGTTCCAGCCGAAGCTCGTATTGACAACCTCCGTCGGTCCGGTGATTTTAATTGTATACCTTGCCACAAGATTTGACCCGCTGGAACCAGTAGCCAGGTTTCTTGAAAGCCGTGTTGCTCTGCCTGGAGGTAACTGAAACGCAGTAGAAGCTGTTTTTAAGATTTGCATCTGCCGATTTCTATCTCCTTACTCACGATTCCTAACTCCTAACTCGCAACTCTTAACACCGCCTCCCCATTGATCCTGCTCTCCTTCAGATCCAGCAGCGCCCGGTTCGCCTCCTCCAGCGGGTAGACCGTCACCGTCGATTTTATCCCCATCTCATTGGCTATGCGAAGAAACTCGACCCCGTCCCGGTAGGTGGCGTTCGCCACGCTGCGCAGGGTGCGCTCGCCGTAAATCAGGCTATACGGCATCGCCGGTATTTCCGACATGTGGATGGCGTTGATCGCCAGCGTGCCGCCCGGGCGCAGCTTCTCCAGCGCCAGCGGCACCAGCCTGCCCGACGGGGCGAAGATCACCGCCCGGTCGAGCAATTTTGGCGCCTTGTCCTCGATACCCCCCGTCCAGGCTGCCCCCAGCTCCTCGGCGTGCCGGCGGTGTTCTGCGCAGCGGGTGAAGGCATACACCTCGCAGCCCCAGCCACGCGCCACCTGGATCGCCAGGTGGGCGCTGGCGCCGAAGCCCACCAGCCCCACCCGCTCGCCGGGATGCACGTCTGCCAGGCGTAGCGAGCGGTAGCCGATGATCCCGGCGCAGAGCAGCGGCGCAGCCTGCTCGTCGCTCATCCCTGCCGGGATGGGCAGCAGGTAGTGGACATCCGCCAGCATGTATTCGGCGTAGCCGCCGTCCACGTGGAAACCCGTGAACAGCGCCTGCGGGCACAGGTTTTCCTCGCCCCTCAGGCAAAATTCGCATTTTCCGCAGGCGGAAACTAGCCAGGGCACGCCCACACGATCCCCAACCCGTAGAGACGCAATATTTTGCGTCTCTACGATGGGACCCATCGATTCCACCACCCCCACCACCTGGTGACCCGGCGTCAGCGGCAGAGCGCGGCGGGTGGATATCGCCCTCCACCGTGTGCAGGTCGGTGTGGCACACGCCGCACGCCAGCACGCGCAGCAATGCCTGCCCGGGACCGGGCGCAGGTATTGGTACATCTTCAATAGAAAGCGGCTGCATCTCCGCCCTTGCCTGGACATGCAGCCGCATCGCCTTCATTTCTTCAGCGCCTCATCTTTTTCAGTGCTTCAGTGATTTCAGTGTTTCAGTTTCACGCCTCGCCCTTGATGAACGCTTCGATCATATCCCGCGCAATGGAATCCTTGAACTGCTTGGGCGGGGTCTTCATCAAGTACGACGACGGCGCGATCAGCGGACCCGAGATGCCGCGGTCCAGCGCCAGCTTGGCGCAGCGCACGGCGTCGATGATCACGCCCGCCGAGTTGGGCGAATCCCACACTTCCAGCTTGGCTTCCAGGTTGAGCGGCACGTCGCCGAAGGTGGTGCCTTCCATGCGCACGTAGCACCACTTGCGATCGGTCAGCCAGGGCACGTAATCGCTGGGACCCACGTGCACATCGTCCTTGGGCAGCGTGTAGGGCAGCATGCTCGTCACCGCCCCGGTCTTGGAGATCTTCTTGGATTCCAGCCGCTCGCGCTCGAGCATGTTGAGGAAATCGGTGTTGCCGCCGAAGTTGAGCTGGTAGGTGCGGTCGAGGCGCACGCTGCGGTCGACGAACAGGCTGGTCAGCGTGCGGTGCATAATGGTGGCGCCCACCTGGCTCTTGATGTCGTCGCCGATGATCGGCAGGTTGTTATCGCGGAAGCGCTTCGCCCAGTACTCCTGGCTGGCGATGAACACCGGTATGCCGTTGACGAAGGCGCAGCCCGCCTCCAGCACCTGCTCCACGTACCACTTGGTCGCCATCTCGGAGCCCACCGGCAGGTAGTTGATCACCACGTCCGTCTTGGTATCCTTCAAAATACCGACGATATCCGCCGTCGGTCCCGGCGCTTTCTTGACGATCTCCGTCAGGTACTTGCCGATGCCGTCATGCGTCATACCGCGGTAGACCTTCACATTCATGAAGGGCACCTCGGTGAATTTGTAGGTGTTGTTGGGATAAGCGTAGATCGCTTCCGAGAGATCCAGCCCCACCTTGGTGTCCACCACGTCGAACGCCGCCGTAAACTCGACATCCCGCACGTGGTACCCCCCCAGGTTGACGTGCATCAGCCCGGGCACCATATCATCGTCCTTGGCATTGCGGTAGTAATGCACTCCCTGCACCAGCGATGAAGCGCAGTTCCCCACGCCGATGATTGCCACACGGACTTTCTTCTGATCACTCATGTTGCTCTCCTTCGTAGCAGATAACGATGCATGGCTGCATCGGATAATTCCGGTGCTATAATGATGAGGCGGGCGCAGAGCTGCATCCTGCGCGCTGCATAACCCTAATTCTACCCCATGTCTGCTGAGCGCAAAGCCACTTTTGAACGCCTGGTTGACGTCAGTTGCCTTCTGAGCAGCGGACTCGAGCGCGAACCCCTGCTCCAGGGATTCGTCGACGCTGCCTGCGAGCTGCTGCGCTGCGAAGCCGCCTCCATCCTCGTGCTTGAAGAGGAGACCGGCTTGCTCAAGTTCATCGCCGCGCCTGCCCACCAGCGACACGCCTTGCAGCGCCTCCGTGTCCCGCTGGACGCCAGCGTGGCGGGCACGGCGTACACCCAGGGTCGCCCGGTGATCGTCAACGACGCCCTCAACAGCCCGCACATCTACCGCGAGGTCGATCGCCTGCTGCAGTTCGAGACGCGCTCGATCCTGGCAGTCCCAATTCGCTACGGGAGCCAGGTGCTGGGCGTCATGGAAGCGGTCAATAAACACGGCAACGCCCATTATACAGGAGATGATGTCACAATTCTAGAGAGGATCGCCGCCTACGCCGCGGTTGCTTTGTACAGCTCCGCCCTGCTCGACGAGACCAACCCCGCCCGCCAGGATGTCGACGCTCTGGAGCGCATGAAAGCCGATTTTATCGCCATCACCTCGCACGAGCTGCGC
Organism: uncultured Chloroflexia bacterium; assembly: GCA_963702535.1. Lineage (GTDB taxonomy): Bacteria > Chloroflexota > Anaerolineae > Anaerolineales > UBA4823 > CAVPDG01. The sequence goes on from CAVPDG010000028.1 coordinate 5,946, forward strand.
ACGCCCTTGGGACTGGTGCTGGGTCACGCCGCCCTGCTGCGAGAGGCGATCACCGAGGAGCCGTACAGCCTGCAGCTAGACGCCATCCTGCGCGCCGTCGCCCGCCTGCAGAAGATCCTCGACGACCTATCCAGCATGGAATCGCCCCACAGCGGGCGCGGCAAGCTGCACTGGCAGGTGGTCGACCTGGGCGAGCTGCTGCAAACCGTCTGCCGCGGCTTCCAGGATGAGGCGCAGCGCAAGAAGATCGCCATGGTGGTGCAGACCGGCAGCGCAGACCTGGCAGCCGAGGTGGACGCCGAGAAGATCTCCCTGGCGCTGGGCAACCTGGTGGAAAATTCGCTGCGCTTCACCAATCCCGGCGGTCACATTCTGGTCCTCGCCGAGCGCCTGCCGGAGTTCATCCGCATCTCGGTGCTGGACGACGGCGTGGGCATCCCCGCCCGCGACCTGCCGCACGTCTTCGACCGCTTCTTCCAGGTGGAATCGCACGCCACCCGCCAGCACGGCGGGATGGGGCTGGGGCTCTCCGTTGCCAGGGTGATGGTGGAGCTGCACGGCGGGCAAATCTGGGCGGAGAGCATCGAAGGACGCGGCAGCAGGTTCTCGATCCTCCTGCCGCGCGCGGGAGTTAAACGACAAACCGCATGGGACAATCATGATAAAATCGGTCTAACTACGTGTTTAAGAGAGGGGTTAGTCAGCAGCCCATGCCCGAAGCCCAGACTTTCCATTGCCCATCCTGCTCGGCTCCGCTCGAAGCGCCTGAGGACGGCGCATCCATACGCTGCCCCTACTGCGGCAGCAGCGTCCTGCCGCCCGGCGCCGCGCAACGGTCGCAACCTGCGCCTTCAATCAACGTCTACACGCAATCCGGTACAGTCATCGCCTCCACCGCCAGCCTCGACCTGAGCGAGGTCAAGTCCCTGCTCGACCAGGGGCAGAAGATGGAAGCCGTCAAGCGCGTGAGGGAGGCGACCGGACTGGGCTTGAAGCAGTCCAAAGACATCGTGGATGCCCTCGAAGCGGGCATGGACTCCGCCGCCATGAGCGCACTCCTGGATGGCATTACCGGGCAGCCGGATGTTGAGAGCCAGACGACGATCAGCATCGACACGACCCCGGGCATCAGCGGTAAAACTGCCGGCATCGCTGGCGGGTCGCTGGGCTGTGGCATTATTTTGTTAACCGTCTTCATCCTGGCGGTCACACTCATTCCCGTGTTCTTCGCCCTGGCATCGAACGGCGGTCCGCTGGCGCCGCTGTGGAACCAGATCAACCCCACATCCCCGGTGGGCATCGAGCTGCGCTTCGGCGAGGAGGGCATCGGCGCCGGGCAGATGGACGACCCGCGCGCCATCGCCGCCGACGACCAGGGCAACCTGTACGTCGCCGATTACAGCTCAGGGCGCCTGCAGTCCTTCGACCCGCAGGGCAAGTTCCGCTGGCTTGCCAACCTGGGCGATGACAATTACGTCCAGGCGCTGGAAATCGCCCGCGATGGCGCCCTGCTGGTGGTGACGCGCGGCGAGCTGCTGCGCTTCAACCTCGCGGATGGCGCCGAGCTTCCCGCCCCCACCTTCTCCGAAGACTATTATTTTGACGATGTCAGCGTCGCCCCCGACGGGCGTATCGCCGCCATCGTCGATTCGGAGGACATCCTGCTGCTCGATCCCGGCTACCGGCAGATCCTCTACGTGCCCGCCGCCGTGAGCGCCGTCTCCGGCGATTCCGAGCTGGAAGCCGATATCGAGATCGACGGGCTGGGCAACCTGTACGTGCTCGGCTCTTTCAACTACTCCGTCTTCAAGTTCACCCCCGATGGGCGCTTCACCAACCGCATCGCCAGCCGCGGCGACGGGAAGGGTCAGCTCACCGCCCCCGGTGACCTGGCGGTCGACGGTCAGGGGCGCATCTACATCTCCGATATGGGCGGCGTGCAGATCTTCGACGCCGACGGGCGCTACCTGAACAAATTCGACCTGGGCGGCTACGTCTTCGGCCTCAACTTCGACCCGCAAGGCAAGCTCTACACCGTCTGCAACGACCCCAAGGCGATGCGCCTCACCCTGCGCTGATGGCTTTCTCAAGAAACCTTGACAGGTAGACAAAATGATCCTCTTCGGTAAAATTGGTTGCGTCTAAACAGCCAAATCACCGAGGAGGATCTTATGGAGTATAGCACGCTTGAGTTTTGGCAAGAGATCAGTGAGACAGGGATTGTATATTCGCTTGGCAGCTTGTATGACCGTTTTCAGCGGATTAGCGATCCGCGCAAGGCTAAAGGGAAACGTTACAGTCTGGTGACATTGATGGTGTTGATCTTTCTGGCAAAGCTGTGCAACCAGGACACACCCGTAGCGATTGCCGATTCGGCCAAGAATCATGCGGAAGAATTGGCCAAGTTGTTGAAGTTGCGCCGTAGCTGGATGCCGCATCATAACACCTACCGGCGGATGTTCCAGGATATTATTAGCGAAGCCGAATTTGAGCAACTGATGCAGGAGTATCACCAACCGCAAGCTGATGAAACCGGAGAAACACTGGCAATGGATGGCAAAACGTTGCGGGGTACACGGGTTGCTGATCAAGAACGCGGCGACCATGTTTTGAGCGTGTACGATGGACAAAGCCAACGTGTGATAGCTCAGGAGGTGGTAGATATCAAGGAAAACGAGATTGTTGCAGCGCCGAAAGCATTGGGGCACGTGTCGATAGCGGGAAAAATCGTCACGGGCGATGCCATGCATACGCAGCGAGCCATTTCGGCGCACATTGTTGAGCGAGGCGGCGACTATCTGTGGCCGGTCAAGGAGAACCAGGAACGCCTGTATGAAGATATTCAGCGCCTGTTTGCCCCCGACCAGCCCAAACCTGGATTTGGTAAGATCGCAACCGACTTTCAAGGCACCGAAAAGGTCAACTGCGGACACGGACGGATCGAAAAACGCACCCTCCAAACGAGCGCCATGCTCAATGACTATCTCGGTTGGCCTGGGATAGGACAAGTGTATCGCCTGGAGCGCAAGTTCACCTGGATACGCCAGGGGAAGGTCTACAAAACCAGTTGTGAAGTGGAGTTCGGCATTACCAGCCTCACCAGGGGAGAAAGCTTCGCCTGAAAAAGTGCTTGCGGTGAGACGAAAACATTGGTTGATCGAAACAGGCTTGCATTATCGGCGGGATGTCACTTTCCATGAAGATGCGACTCGCATGACCAAAGGTGCGGCAGGACGGATTCTTGCGATCGTACATAATCTGGTTCTGGGCTTGCTCAAGATGGCCGGTTTCACGAATGCCGCTCATGCCCGAAGGTGGTTTGCCGGACATCTTCAGGGAGCTTTCGCCTTGCTGATTGCAAGTAATTCCCTTTCTTGAGAAAGCCATCACCCTGCGCTAACGCTCCCTTGCACAACCCCCTTCCCTCGGGTATAATCCCCTGCGCAAACGGGGCGTGGCTCAGCCCGGCTAGAGCGCACGGTTCGGGTCCGTGAGGTCGAGAGTTCAAATCTCTCCGCCCCGACAGAAATCCGAGAGCAGTCGACAATGCTCTCGGATTATTATTTCTATACCAGCCAGGCAAACATAAAACCGCAAAGGGCACAAAGAGAAAACCAAGATCACAAAGACAGGAAATAACCAAAAAACATTTGTGCGCTTTATTATTTCCTTGGTGTTCTTCGCGGTTTATTCTTTTGTCGTTCTTCGCGGTTTAATCTCTTTCCTATCTCCAGATATTCTGGTAATTCCCCGCGCACTTCCTGCCCCTCGGCAAAACGCCCGGACGCAAGCGGCGTAATATCCACCGTCTTCGCCTTGCCGTCCAGGATCAGCTCCGCCAGGCACTTGCCCACCGCCGGCGCCGTCTTGAAGCCCGTCCCGCTGTGCCCGCAGTCCAGGTAAAATCCATCCGGACCCGCCGCCCCCAGCAACGGGTGCTGGTCGGGCGTGATGCCGTCATAGCCGCCGTGCGCCGAGTGCAGGCTGCCCTTCTCCAGCCGCGGCATGCGCTTGCAGAGGCGCTCTACCGCCCGCGCCACGAATCCCTCCCGGGCGTGCTCCACATCGCTATCCGGCGACTCGCCCAGCGGGTTGCCGTCCTCCAGCCCCACCAGCGTCAGCCCGCCCTCCGGGCGGAAGTACATCTCCAGTGAGAAATCGATCACCGTAGGGTGCGGCAATCTCTCCTCGCGCGGGCGGCGCACGTACATCGTCTCGTGCCGCCAGGTGGTCAGCGGCAGGTCCAGACCCGCCATGCGGTTGACCTGCACCGCCCACGCCCCGGCGGCGTTGACCACCACCGGCGCCGAGTACTGCCCGCGGCTGGTCTGCACGCCCGTCACCTTGCCGCCGCTCTCCAGGATGCCGATCACGGCGCAATCCTGCACCAGCAGCGCCCCTTTGCGCCGCGCCGCATCCATCAGGGCGTTGGCGCTATCGCTGGGCATGGCGTAACCCGATTCCGGCTCGTACGCCGCCACGTTGAAATCCTGCACAACAAACCCGGGCGCCAGGCGCTTCACATCCTCCGCCGTCACAACCAGCGCCGGGATGCCGATCGCCTGCTGCATGCGCACGTTCGCCTGCAGCGCCTCTTCCTGCCCCTGCGAGACGATCTGGATGAAGCCCGTGCGCGTGAAGCCGCACTCGCCGCCCACCCGCTCCTTCCAATCGCGAAAGTACTGGAAAGACTCCCACGCCAGGCGCGAGTTCGACCTCGGTATCGTAATGCATGCGCACCAGCCCGCTGGAGCGCCCCGTCGCCCCCGCCGCCACGTGCTGCTTCTCCAAAACGGTCGCCTTCACCCCGCGTTGCGCCAGGTGGAAAGCCAGGGCAGCCCCCTGCACCCCGCCCCCGATGATGATCACGTCTGCTGTGTGAGCCATATATCTCTCTCCTCCCCACTCACAGAACGATAGGCGAAATCGAGCGGCCTGAGTTAGGTCCTGGATATTATGGTTGAGCGTGCTAGATATTCGCTATTTTTCGCGTATAATTATGAGCGAAAAATTAACACCCGCCCGAAACCTTACCGTTACGGCAATTCCTGGAGCATCGATGAGCACGCCCCACTACCGGTTAGGAATTGACATCGGTTCCACCACCGCCAAGATCGTCTTGCTGGACCCCGCCGGGGAATCCGCATTCTCAGCTTACCGCCGCCATAACGCCGAAACCCTCGCCACACTGCGCCTGTTGCTGCAAGAGGCGCAGGCTAGTCTGGGAGACGCCCCGGTCGAGTTTCTCGTCACCGGCTCGGCGGGCATGGGCGTCGCCGAGGCGTACGCCTGGCCCTTCATCCAGGAGGTGGTCGCCTCCGCCGAGGTGGTGCACAGCCGCTACCCGCAGGTGCGCACCCTCATCGACGTGGGCGGCGAGGACGCCAAGATCATCTTCTTCGACGAGCGCTACCGCCCGGATATGCGCATGAACGGCTCCTGCGCCGGCGGCACCGGCGCTTTCATCGACGAGATGGCGACCCTGCTCGGCGTACCCGTCACCGAGCTGGATGACCTCGCCCGCCGCTCCACCGCCCTCTACCCCATGGCTTCGCGCTGCGGCGTCTTCGCCAAGACCGACCTGCAAAACCTGATCAGCCGCCAGGTGCCCAAAGAGGATATCGCCGCTTCCGTCTTCCACGCCGTCGTCCTGCAAACCCTGGCGACCCTCGCCCGCGGCCGCGACGTGCGCCCCATGCTGCTCTTCTGCGGCGGACCCTTCACCTTCATGCCCGCGCTCAAAGCCGCCTTTCTCAAGGTGCTGGAGCTGGGCGAAGCAGACGTCGTCCAGGCGCAGGCGCCGGAGCTGCTGCCCGCCCTCGGCGCGGCGCTGGCGCCTTCCGGCATGGCCAGCCGCAGCGGAATCCAGCCTCTCCGCCCTGGTAGACACCCTCTCCGCCGGTCGCCGCCACGCCCACGCCGCCGGCAGCCGCCACAGCGCCCTGTTCGCCACGCCCGAGCGCTACCAGGAATGGGCGCAGGCGCAGGAGCAGCACCGCATCGCCCGCGCGGATATCGCTGACTGCCGCGACGGCGAGTACCTTCCTCGGCATCGACTTCGGGCAGCACCACCACCAAGGTCGTGCTCATCGATTCCGCCGGCAGGGTGGCGTACAGCTACTACGCCGGCAACGGCGGCAACTCCATCCGCGCCGCCCAGGCGGGGTTGCAGGGCATGCGCCAGCGCTTCCAGGAGCAGGGGTTTTCGCCGCGCATCGCCCGCAGCGCTGTCACCGGCTACGGCGAGGACCTCATCCGCGCCGCTTTCGGCATCGACGAGGGTCTGGTGGAGACACTGGCGCATTTCCGCGCCGCCCGCGCCTTCGACCCGCAGGTCACCTTCATCCTCGATATCGGCGGGCAGGATATGAAAGCCGTCTTCATCAAGGATGGGCAGATCCAGAACATCGAGATCAACGAAGCCTGCTCCTCCGGCTGCGGTTCCTTCATTGAAACTTTCGCCCGCAACATGGGCTACAACGTCGCCGATTTCGCCTCCCTTGCCTGCCGCTCGCAGGCGCCTTACAACCTGGGCACGCGCTGCACCGTCTTCATGAACTCGCGCGTCAAGCAAGCCCTGCGCGAGGGCGCCGAGATCAGCGATATCTCCGCCGGGCTGGCTTACTCCGTGATCAAGAACGCCTTGCACAAGGTGCTCAAGATCACCGATACCGCCATCCTGGGCGACCATATCGTGGTGCAGGGCGGCACCTTCCGCAACCCCGCCGTGCAGAAGGCGCTGGAGACGCTCATCGGGCGCCCGGTGGTCTGCCCCGACCTGGCGGAATTGATGGGCGCATACGGCGCGGCGCTGGCGGCGCGCGATTCCTGGCAGCAGGGGCGCCGGGATGCCAGCACGTTCATCGGGCTGCAAAGCCTGGATGCCTTCGGCGACCTGCAGCGGCGCGATATCCACTGCCGCGGCTGCGAGAACAAGTGCGCCGTCACCAAGCTGGGCTTTCCCAACGGCAACCATTTCTATTCCGGCAACCGCTGCGAGCGCATCTACTCCAACGGCGGCAAAGCCGAGCGCAAGGGCGTCAACCTGCCCGCCCTGAAGAACGCCTTGCTCTTCGAGCGCGACGGGCAGCCCGCCGTCCATCATAACGGCGCCTCCGCCCCGCTCACCATCGGCATCCCGCGCGTGCTCAACATGTTCGAGAACTACCCCTTCTGGCACGCCCTCTTCACCACCTGCGGCTTCGACGTGCGCCTTTCAGCCGCCTCTAGCAACCTGCTCTACCAGGGCGGCGCAGGCTACATCATGTCCGAGAACCTGTGCTTCCCCGGCAAGCTGGTCAGCGGGCACATCGTCGACCTGGCGCGGGCGGGCGTCGACCGCATCTTCTACCCCATGGTGTTTTTTGAGAAGCCCGAGTTCACCGACGCCGACAACAGCTTCAATTGCCCGGTGGTCTCCGGCTACCCGGATGTGATCCGCTCGGCGGTCGATCCCCAGGGCAGGTTCGGCATCCCCTTCGATATGCCCGCCGTCACCTTCCGCCACGACGACCTGCTCGACAAAGCCCTGACGCAGTACCTCGCCGCGCTGGGCGTCAAGCCCGCCGTGATCAAGCAGGCGCTCGCCGCCGCCCGCCTCGCCCAGGCGCAGTACAAGCAGCAGGTGCTTGAGCTCGGCGAGCAGGTGATCCGCGATTCGCAGCAAGCCGGTCGCCCGCTCATCCTGCTCATGGGGCGCCCCTACCACATCGACCCGCTCATCAACCACAACATCCCCGACCTGCTCACCGATTTCGGCGTGGATATCATCACCGAAGACTGCATCCCCATGCAGGACGTCGCCCTCGCCAACCGCCACGTGGTGACGCAGTGGGAGTATATCAACCGCTACTTCCACGCCGCCCGCTGGGCGGGCGAGCAGGAGAACGTCGAGCTGGTGCAGCTCAACTCCTTCGGCTGCGGTCCCGACCCCTTCATCCTGGACGAGGTGCGCGCCATCTTGGCCCAGTACGGCAAGCGCCCCACCGTCATCCGCATCGACGAGATCGAATCCTCCGGCTCGGTGAAGCTGCGCCTGCGCTCGATGATGGCTTCCCTGCAGCAGGCGGAGCACGCCCCCCGCCCGCCGAGCCTGCCCCGCCGCACCACCAAGCCTTTCCAGGCGGAAGACCGCATCCGCACCGTCATCGTGCCGGACTTCTCGCCCTTCACCTCGCCGCCCATCGTGCGCCCCTTCATCGACATGGGCTACAAGATCGTCCAGCTCCCCGAAGCCGACCCGGCATCGGTGGACGTGGGCTTGAAGTACACCAACAACGAGATCTGCTACCCCGGCATCATCACCATCGGCGATATCGTCAAAGCCCTGCAGTCCGGCGCCTACGACCTGGACAGCACCGCCGTGGGCTTCTCGCAGACCGGCGGGCAGTGCCGCGCCACCAGCTACCCCTCGCTGATCAAGAAAGCCCTGGTCGCGGCCGGCTTCGAGCGTGTGCCGGTGGTCACCCTCACCACCAGCCTGAGCGTGTTCAACGACCAGCCCGGCTTGCAGTTCAACCGTGTCGATTACATCTACAAAGCCGCCCTGGGCATGATGTTCAACGACGCCCTCTCGCAGATGTACCACAGCACCATCATCTGCGAGCGCCGTAAAGGCGAGACGCAAGCCATCGCCGACCGCTACCTGGGGGCGTTCATGGCCGGGGAAATCCCCGTCACCAAGACCGGCATCCTGGAGACGCTCGAGCGCGCCGTGCAGGAGTTCAACGGCGTCGAGACCTTCCCCGGCAGCCACCCGCGCGTCGGCATCGTCGGCGAGATCTACGTCAAGTACAACGCCTTTTCCAATAACCACGCCGCCCGCTGGCTGATGGAGCAGGGGCTGGAAGTGGTGATGCCCAGCTTCTTCGAGTTCTTCGACGGCGCACTGATCAGCGCCTGCAACGGCGTGAGCACGAACGTCAAGAAGCGCGACCTGCTCTGGCTGCTCACCCTGCTCGGGCAGCGCCTGGTGGGCTACTTCCAGCGCGAGTTCACCGCCGTGATGCAGGGCTACCGCCGCTACCACCCCCACCCGGATATCCGCGAGATCGCCTCCTGGGCGCAGGAGATCCTCAGCCTCAACCACCAGTACGGCGAGGGCTGGCTGATCGCCGGCGAGATCGCCGCCTACGTGCGCTCGGGCGTGCCCAACGTGCTCTGCCTGCAGCCCTTCGGCTGCATCGCCAACCACATCATCGCCAAGGGCGTGCAGAAGCGCCTGCAGGAGCAGTACCCCGCCGCCAACCTGCTCTTCCTGGACGCCGACGCCGGCGTCAGCGAGGTCAATTTCTTCAACCGCATGCTCTTCTTCGTCAACCACGCCAAAAGTGCCCAAATGGAGGGCGGAGGGTCACCCCTCCGATCCCCCCAGGCTTCGGCTGATTAGCCCTCAAATATCAGTTGTGCTGCTCCAGTGGATGGGTAGCAGGCAGCTCCTGGGAACTATGGGTTATTGACTACTTAGGGGTTAATGGTGCTATACTAAATTCAACCGGCCCAATGCCGGGAGCAGCTTCCCAATTAGCCAAACTACAGCACTAATCCATACCGGGGAGGGAACCATGATGAAGCGCGTGCTCCGCCTTTTTTCGGTGATGATCTGTTTGGTTTTAATTTTGCAAGCTCCAGTTTTCGAATTCCCCGCTGTCGCAAATCAGGATTTCCAATCTCAAGATCAGCCGCCAATCGAGAAAGTCAGCCTGGAAAAGCTGGCTGCAGCCCTGGATAAGCCCCTGGAGGGGCTGCAATTCGCTGACCGGGCGACCATCACACTGGTGAATGGCAAACAACTGGTCAAGATCAAAGCCCTCGATACGCGCACAGATGAGATCATCGGCGCGGTCTTCGATGGCGACAAGATGGTGGACGAAAAAGCCGAGCGACTGCGCGCCAGCGCTGAATGGCATTCTGCGCATGGAGCTCTAACTCCAGCCATGGTCGCAAAGCTTGCCAGCTCTTCCCCATCCGAGCGCTTCACCGTCTCTGTCTGGCTAAAAGTCAACGTCAGTTCTTTACCCAAGCCAAATCCGCAGGCTGACCTGCCGGAAGGCGGGGCAGATGGCGCGGCGATACCGGGCGTTCCCAGGACCTCAGGTGAAAACGCACCCCCTGTCCCGGAGTATCCAGCCGCACCCAGCGTTGAGAAAAACCCTGCCCAACCGATCTCCCCGGAGCAGCTTCCCGCTGAGGCGCGCCAAGCCCTGGGGGCAGTCGTGACCCGCATGCCAGGTGAGCCGCAGCCTACCGAGGTGCGCAAGCCCGCAGACGCAGTACCTGCCGCGTCTGCCAGAAAACCCCAAGGCTGCGCAGATCCGCCGCGAACAAGAAGCTTTCAGCCGCCAGAACACTGAATACCTGCGCCTCCAGATCGCCCCGGCGCGTGAGCGCTTCCTGGCTGAGGCCGCCGCCCTTGGCTACCAGGTGCAGTATGCCAGCGATATTGCTCCGATCATATTCCTCACGGGTCTGACCCGTAGCCAGGTGGATGACCTCGCCCGGAATCCCGAGATAGACGCCGTTGACGACGCCTCCCAACCCGGAGGTCCATCCCTGGAAGTCGCTCGCGTCACGCAAAACGTAGACCTGGTGCAAAGCTTTGGAAATTACACCGGACTCGGCGTCAATGTGGCTATCGTGGAAGGCGAGCGGGTGTTTACTGCCAATCCTTATCTCAGCGTAGCAGCCGTGCGCGATGGCACCCGCGAATCCAGAAATCACCCTACCGGAGTGGCGGGTATTGTAGCCAGCACCCACCCCTCCGTGCGCGGCCTGGCGCCTGGCGCAGTGATCTACAGCGCCAACGGCGACGACTATGCCACCATCGCCGCTTTAGAAGCCGCCATGGACTGGGGTTCCACCAACGCGACGGTGCTCAACAATAGTTTTTGGGCGGACGATTGCGGTGGCGCCTCCGGGCTTCGCACCGTTGACCGGCACATGGATTACCTGGTGCGCTATAACTACGACTTATCCACTGTGGCTGCGGGAAACTTCAACCTCGGAGGCTGCATCGATCCAACGACACCCTCGCCCTACGTGAGCTCACCCGCCAAAGGTTACAACGCTCTCACCGTGGGAAATTTCAACGACGGTAATTCATCCATCTGGGCAGGCGATGGCATGATGGGTGACAGCCAGTACAACCACGACGGGCGTTACAAACCCGAGGTTGCCGCCAGTGGCACCACCATCAACAGCACCACCCGCAGCGATCCCTGGGTAGGCGGTATCGGCTGGGGCACCAGTTACTCCGCGCCAATGGTGGCTGCCCTGGGCGCTGACTTGATCCAGGCAAAAACAACGCTCAGTGACAAGCCCGAGGCTTCCACTGCTATCATCATGGCAACCGCCTTGCATAATATCGAAGGCGACGCCACGCTCAGCAGGGTGGACGGCGTGGGCGCCATCGACGGTTCGGCTGCCCTGGTCAGTGCTGAACGCGACCACTGGCGCGATGTGAGCATCGACAGTACAACCGTTTTTCCCCTGCAATACACACAACATGCCTATCGGGGTGAGCGGGTGCGTTTTGTCATCCGCTGGCTGTCTAACCCGGACGGCTCCTACACCAACGATCCGCTGCCCGCCGACCTGGACCTGCGCGCCTACCGGGCAGATGGCACCACCCTAATCGCCTCCTCGACAAGTGGGAGTAACAATTTCGAGATCGTGGATTTCATCGCCCCTGCATCGGAAGTATATAACTTCACAGTATCCCTTTATGGCGCCTGGAGCGGCAGCAATACCTGGCTGGGCGTGGGCTGGTGGCGCGGGATTTACCGCATCCTGCCGGACTTGGCTTATAGCGACCCGCAAGCCACCCCGATGGGCACACACCTGGGGATACTGCCCAGTGATTTCTCGCCATCTAATTACTGGCGTGTCCTGGGCGTCCGCCCGGCTGCCACCGGCGACCACGATCTGCTCCTGTACGATCGCTCCTGGTTCGACGATCCCGGGTTGCGCCAGTTTTTAGCCTTCTCCAATTACAGCTCCAATGCGGTGGATTTCATCGCTGTGGATGGCAACCACTGGAGCCCTTCAGCGGAAGAATTCTATGTGATCACTCGTTACAGCGGTACAGTGGGCTACGATGTCAACTGGTCCAACCTGGGGCAAAACCTTTATTTCGGGGGAACGTATGGGCCGTTTAACTTAACTACGAGTGAGGTGGTCAAGGTTTTTGATATTTATTTTGACCAAAATATTGCCAAGAGAATCAAAGTCGTGCCAACCACTGAAAATGCGTCTGACCTGGCGATAGAGCTGTTTCAATCGACCAGTGGCTCACCATCCACCTACGCTCGGGCGCATGGAGGCGGGGTGGCGCGCTCCGATATCTCCATTTCCACATCCCAGACAGAAGAGGTGATCTACACGGATACAGAAGCGGCTGATTACCTCGGCCTTGTCGTATATAGCAAAACGCATGCTACGGCTGGTTTTTACTTGGTGGTGGAGGAACTCACCTTCCTGCCCCAGATCCAAAAGCAATGATGATCAGAAAAATGGGGTGCAGAGTGGGCTGCGCCCGCTCTGCACCCCATTTACCGGCGTTGCTTAAGGAACTAATCGGCGGCTCTTTTTCGTCTAATCCTCGAAATCTTGGATGATCCTGTCGTTTCGGAGACTATTCGGGACAGGATCCGAGGAGCTGGAAAATGAACACAATGAACCGCTGGAATAAATTGCTCCTCCCGATCGTGATCGGGGGTTGCTTGCTTGTAAATGCGTGCAGCTCTGCTTCCGCAATTCCAGGCGGAGCGCAGCCCACCCCTGCGGTCCTGCTGCCATCGACCACGCCTGCAGTTGCCCAGGATGCAGGGCAGCCTGTGGAATATGAAATCACTGCACAGGATGCGCCGATAGGCACTTTCCGTCAGGAGCCGCTAACCCTGGCGTTACGCGGCGATGAGGCTGTTGTGGAGATCCCTTCCGACTTGCCGCCCGAGGTAATCCAAACGCTTCAGGATGCCGAGGACGCAGAAAGACCCCGCCCTCTATCTGCTCATCTACGCCGGCGTCCAGCGCAGTGGCGGTTTTAGTGTGCAGATTGATTCGCTCAACCTGGTTCAAGAGGCTGGCCAGGACCTGCTCGTGGCACGTTATCACGTCCAACCCCCCGATCCCACCCAAGGCGCCAGCACTGCTATCACCTTCCCCTACCTGGTCGCACGGATTGCTACGGATATTTCACCGGCTCAAGTGCGCTTTGAGGCAAGCGGGCAGTAGGTCTCCGAAAAATCAGTCCAGGTTGAAGCGCTCCGCCAGCGCCTGCGCCGCAGCCTGCTCCGCCTGGAAATCCTGCACGGCGTAGATCTCCCACGTCTCCGTGTGGCTCACCCACTCCCCCGGCGGGATCGTCGTCAGCGGTCCCAGCGTCTCCAGCTCGATGAAATCCGGGTTGCAGTAGCACTCGCTCGAGCTGCCGAAATCCACATACTGCGCCTGCGGGTCGAACGGCGCCTTCTTGACGAACAGCATCCCCGCCCGCCAATACGCCATCCAGCCGCCTCGGTTGGGGAAGCCCATCTTGAACGGCTTGGGCATTTGCGCCCGCAGAAAGATGAAGTCGTGCCCCCAGGTCAGGTTCTCGCTGGTCATATCGGCGTAGGGCCACAGCGCCAGGCTGCGGCGTGGGCAGCAAGCCACGATCCGGTTTCGGTTGCGGCAGGATCGCCGTCCCCCCCGGCTTGAGCTGCGTGATCGCCCACGGGGCGCACGTCACGGGCCAGACGCCGCGGTTTGCCAGGCGGTGCTCCACCGTCACGCGGGCGTCATCCCCGGCGAGCGTGATGCGCAGCGACTTCTGCATGCCCGTTGTAACTTCCGGCGCCTGGGTCACAACCAGCCCGTCCGCCGTCTCGGCGATCTCCACCGGCGCATCGTCCGGCTGGTAGGAGCGCGGCAGGTCCTCCGGCGCGTGCCACAGGCGGTGCCCGCCGTACAGGTGGTAAAGCCTGCCGTCCGGCAGACGCATCGACGGCATCCGGCAGCTCGGCGAACAGGTTCTCACCGCCCTTGTAGCGCAGCGAAAGGATACGCGGTCCTACGGATTGGGTAACGAGCAATTGCAATGCGGTGTTTTCAAGCGCAATGCAGGTTATGCCCAGGAATTGTGTGCTTTTCATGTGGCTCCCTCGAGATCGTGGTATCAACCATGGATTATCCCACAGATTTTAAACCTCCGGTTTTGGGGTGTGTGCCGCCTGGGCGCCGGCACACACCCCAGAACCGGTATCCCGGTACCTATGTCCTACGAGCGCCTTACAATCTTGTTATGCACTCGAATTGACTTTAACGAATTTCGGCGCGAATATGGAGTTACCTACGCGTAGCCGGATCAGGTCACCCCTACAATTTCATACCTGCCCATAAAGGAGGGCATAGCCCATGAAGAAAGTTCTATTTAACTTGGGGATTTTGCTGGCGCTGGTCTTCGCCACATTCGCCCCAGCCCTGGCCGCCCCGGCGGCTCCGGCGCAAGCCGTGCTCACCGTGATCAACCAAAGCGATACTACCCTCAGGCTCTACCTCACCGGAGCGGGACGCTACAACCTATCCGTCCCGGCGGGCAAGACGAGCAAATTCGACGTCAACCGGGGGGATTACAAGTTCAGCGGCAGCGCCTGCGGCATCACCGCCTCTGGCGAGCTGGATATGTCGATCAATCGCAAAGCAATCATGCCGCCCTGCGGCGGAAAAGTCACCAGCAGCGACGTGCACACCGTCGACCTGGGTAAATACTTCAAGGTGGTCAAGGTGGAGGTCGTCAACAAGTCCACCGGCGTGGCGACGGTGGTCTTCAAAGGTCCCGCAACGTACATGTTCACGCTGAAGAAGGGCGCCGATAACTTCTACACCATGGCGAAAGGCGCCTACAAGGTGACCGTCTACGCCTGCGGCGTAACGAAAAAGACAACCTTTACCGCGGATAACAAGAAGAAGTTCACGGTTACCTGCCCGTAGGGGCAGACCTGCGTGTCTGCCCGTTGGGCCGTAGAAGGTGCTGACCACCAGGACTTAATTCTGGATATTCTATCGATCGAGGATTAATCACCTGTACCCATCATCAGGGGGTTGAACAAATGAATACCAACCGGCGCCGCTGCATGGCGCTGATGGAAACATAAAACAGGGCGGGCTTCCAGCCCGCCCCTGCGTTTAATATTAGACCGCTGCTACCTTGCCTCTTCGACGATTTTTAATCTCTTCATCAGCTCAGCTCGTAAAGCTCATAAACCAGCCAGTCGATCTCTTCATCGGTCGCTGCGATCTGGCGCAGAAGCGTTGAACGAGCGCGTGGATGATTTCGGGAGCGGGCATGCTGTCCTCGCAGATGAGAATTTTCTGGCGACGAACCCCTGTTGCTGATAAATATACCAGATTATGAAAAGACCTGGGTAGCCTACCGGCGCATCCGCTTGGCCCAAATCTAGTCTTGTTGGAAATTGGCGGAGTCGCACAATCCGGCAGGTTTCCGTATCGCGGGGAAGTCTGCACACCTTCCAATATACGACCCGGATCGATCCAGTCCGGCTGCATTCCTATCATTTTCTTGTCAATCAGCAGCTCAAGCCTATTGCCACATCGAGCTTTCTCCTGTATAGTACAGGTATCGATTTCTGTATATGCGATTGCGAACCGTCACCATCCTCTTTCCGTTGGTACTCCTATGCCTGATTGCCTGTACAGCGGGAGCGCCTTCGCCGCAGGCCAGCCAGGACTTGGAACCGCTGACCCAGGTGTTGGTACTTGAATTAAGCATCTCCCCAACCCTGGTTGTACCTTCGTCAATCGCCGTCCCATCAGCATCCTCCGCACCCTCAAAGCCGGTAAAACCTCCGACCGAGCCTTTTATCCCCACAAATACGGCATCTGTCGTAACTCCCAATGCCACTGTCTCCCCGCCCCGACTAATTCCAACCCGAGTGCAAATCTCCCTCACACCTTCGCCAGTGCCGCGCCTCTCGGCGCACGAATGGAAGCCGGACTGGGTGCTGGTTTCAGTTTCCGGCGGCGGGGGGGATGGCTGCTGTACATACCCTTCGCCTCCGAGATTTATTTTATACGCCGATGGGCAAGTGATCATCGATGGCGCGATGACCACCCAGTTAGACCGCAAATCGAGATGTGCAATTTTAAATACCCTCGATCAAATTGGCTTTCTGGACTATGACGATTCTACCTATCCACCGCCAGCAGGGTATTACCTGACAGATGGAGCCGGTTCCAGCATTTTTAGAGTGAACGCCTGGAGATCCAATACGGCGAGAGCATACGGTCTTGGCACATTTTTGACCGAATACGATCCTGCAATCTGGGGAGAAGACCCCGGTTTTCCAACCATCTTGCCTGCAATTCGGGATACCTACTGGTTATTCAAAAGCTTCCAACCGACCAACCTGAAGCGCTATGAGCCAAAAAAAGTTGCCGTTTTTGCCGGGAGTCCGGTCGATGAGCCTGCCAGCCTAAATTGGCCACTTCAAGAGCCAACACTGGCAGATGTATCGAGAGAATCCGCTGGGAAGAATGGATGGCCGGAGAAACCGGTTGTCCTAAAAGGCGAAGCTGCCAGGAAGTTGAGCGACGTGTATGACCAATCGAACCCGGACCCAAATTCTGGCTTTATGGTCAATGAGGATGGATTGACTTACCCCGTTTTTATCCGCCCGCTGTTGCCTCTAGAAGAACCCCCATCCCTGAATTCCTACACAAGCCAGATTCCCTATCCAGGAGCTCCGCAATACCCGAAAAGCTTGAGCTGCTTCCCCTCGGACGGCGTACTCCCCATCCCTACCCCCATCATCCACCGCTAGATATGTTCAAACAGCATCTACCGCCACCTGGAATTGGTGCTATCACACTCTGCAACGTATCCTGACCCCACAACCACCCCCTTTGCCCTGCCGGAAATTGGCGGCATCCTAATCCGTTCAATCCGCCTAAGCCCCGACTGAAATTGGCGGGGGGCCAAAAATCCGTCAGGTCCCCCGTACTTTGGGGATGACAGCCTCCCTGTTCCGCACCACCCGACGCTTTTGCAAGGAAATCCCAATTTATCTCCCCGCTCTGCGCATCTCCCATACAATTGCGGTAAGGACGACCTGCCAGGTCATCCCGACAGTACACCGCACAGGAGCCACACACCAATGTCTCAAGACAACAACCCCGGCTGTTTATCCGCCATCCTTCAATTCTTCGGGCTGGGCAACAAGAAAACTAATCGCAGAACAACCACCAGGCCCGTTGAGGAGCCCGAAATCTTTCCCTACCTCGTGCGCGACGATTTCTTCTCCAGCGCCGAGGCGTCTTTCTACCGCGTCTTGAAAACCATGCTCGCCGAGCGCCTGCTGATCTGCCCCAAGGTATCCCTGGCGGAGATCTTCTACGTCAGCCGTCCCAACGAGAACGCCGCCTATTACAACAAGATCAACCGCAAGCACGTCGATTTTCTGCTCTGCGACCCCGCCACGCTCAAGCCCCGCCTCGCCATCGAGCTGGACGATGCCAGCCACCAGCGCGCCGACCGCATGGAAAGGGACGATTTTGTCGACGAGGTGTTTTCCACCGCCGGGCTGCCCCTGGTGCGCGTCCCCGTGCAAGCGGCTTACAACACAGCGGAGCTGGCGGAGCTGCTCAAAGCCGCTTTACGTCCGGACATGGGTCATGGGAGCAAGCAGCCCGTGAGCGATGCCTGGTCTGCGGACGCCCCGCCTCCCTTCTGCCCGAAGTGCAGCGTGAAAATGGTCCTGCGCACCGCCCAGCAGGGGAGTAATGCCGGTAAGAAATTTTACGGCTGTCCCAACTACCCGCGCTGCAAAGAAGTGATACCCCTCGCCGGCGCATCCTGAAACCCAAACCCCGATCCCCGTTTTTATTAACTGAAAGGTGACAGTCATCTTGAAGGTGACTGTCACCTCTTACCGTCTATCGCCGCCTCACTCCCCCGCCACGAAAACCTTTTTATTCGCCGCAAACCAGTACAGGCAGGCTCCGCTCACCGCCACACCGAGCAGCGCCGGCAATATCCCATTCAAAACCAGTAAACCCGAAAGCAGCACATTCAAGCCCAGCAGCACGATAACGGCGATGCGCGCCCAGTTTTTCAGCCGCCACAGCCCGACCGCCACGACAGCATAGAGCACCGCGATGCAACAAGCCACCGCCATCCCCACCATACTCCCATCATCCAGGTACGGCAGAGAGAGCAGCGCCATACCCTGCTGGAGCACGCCCAGGATAGCCCCGAGCACGATCACCACCGCGAATGCCGTCACGCACCCCGGGCGCCTCGGCAGCTCGGCTTGCGGCGCCTTCTCCTCGGCTGCCGGCGGTCCCTGCAGCCCAGGATCTACGCCGCGCCCCTCCAGGATGCGCTGGATGGCGGCGAAGGCAGCGTCCGACCAGGCGTTCCGGTCGTCCGTTTGCCAGATTTCAACCAACTCTTCACTGCTCTTACTTTCCAGGTTTTTCCGGATTTCCTCGACCCACCCCTCGTCCATGGCTGCGCACTCTCCTTAATGATGATAGGAGTTACGCACTTCAGGGAAGTTTGGGGGTGTTTCGGCGGGCTTCGCCCGCCGAAACACCCCCAAACCCCTACCAACTGCGTAAGTCCTAGATGATTGAAAATGGTTTTGTGTTGCGGGCTGACCACGCGGGTTCAAATAACGCAACCACTCTCAAGCTTGTGGCTTCTTCCAGAACACACCGGCGCCCAGCAAACCGCCCATAGCGCCAAAGAGAGGGTACAGGACGATGTTGAAGAAAAAGAATGTTACCGCCCTGCCAATGCCCGTTCCCGGATTGAACATCTGGAGATTAAAAGTCTTCGCCAGCGACACCAACATCGGCGTCGAGAGGGAGCTGGTCAAGGCGTACACAAAGAAGCCGACGAAGGCTCCCACCACGCCTGCCAGCGCGCCTATTCCTAGCCCCTGCCAGACGGTGGCGCTGGCTTGATCAAGCTGGGTGCGCTTGCGCTCATAACGGTTGTATAAATACACAGCGAAGATGCCCCCCAGCCAGACCCACAGGCACAGCACACAGTTGACAAAGTTCAGCACGGGCAGATTGCCCAGGGTGCCAAGCACTACCCCGGCGATCAGGGCAGATAGGATTAACGAGCGTATATTCATCGCTACCTCCTGTGTTGGGAATCAGATTTATTTCTGGCACCGATCTTGGGCGGGAAACCTTGCGGTGGAGCGGGGATGTGCGATCGTTAAACACTACAATCGTTATAGCAGATATTTCCGGGAAATGCAACGATAAAAGCGTGTGATTGTTACCTTTCCACTGGTGCAGCGCCTCTAATTTCTCTCCTGGTTCTCGGTGCCTCAGTGTTCTCTGTGTTTCAATCGGCTAAATCGGACAATTTCTATCTTGACTAAACTGAATAAATGTTCTAAACTATACCCATCACCCGTCCTGGGCGCCAACACGGGTGCATCTTGAGTCCATTACAGAATCCGCGTTTCTCGGTCGCCCAGCCCGATCAAAGAAAAAAAATCAGCGGTTTCTGCGAAATCTGCGGAAAAGCAGTTAAAATCGGATCAACCCATCTGGAGCAACCCATGAGCCCAAAAAACGAATCGCAAAGTTTCACCGCCGAAGAGAAAGCCGCCATGAAAGAGCGCGCCAAGGAGCTGAAGGCGGAAGAGCGCATGAACAAGGATAGGGCAGAAGGCGAGAGCGCCTTGCTCGCCAAGATCGCCGAGATGCCCGAGCCGGATCGCAGCATGGCAACCCGCCTGCACGAGATCATCACCCTCAACGCCCCCGTCCTCTTCCCCAAGACCTGGTACGGCATGCCCGCCTACGCCCATGACGGCAAGGTGGTCTGCTTCTTCCAGAGCGCGGAAAAGTTCGGCGCACGCTACGCCACGCTCGGCTTCAATGACTCGGCGAACCTCGACGATGGCGCCATGTGGCCCACCGCCTACGCCCTCAAGGAGCTGACCCCCAAAGAAGAAGCCCTGATCACCGCACTCGTGAAGAGAGCGGCGAGCTGAGGACAATCCCCCCCCAGGAGCATCCCGTGACCCTCATCCTCACCCGTTCCGACGTCCAGCAGGTCCTCACCATGCGCGATTGCATCGAAGCCATCGCCGAAGTCATGCAGCGCTTCTCCGCCGGCGAGACCGTGATGCCCGTGCGCCTCGGCACCAAGGTGCCTGAGCGCGGCGTCCACCTCGCTATGCCTGCCGTGCTGCCCTTCGGCGGCGTCTTCGGCGTCAAGAGCATCACCGTCTTTCCCACCAACCCCTCGCGTGGCGCGCCTGCCATTCTCGGACTGGTGCTGCTCAACGACGCCGATACCGGTCGCCCGCTGGCGGTGATGGACGCCGGCTACCTCACCGGCGTGCGCACTGCTGCTGCTTCCGCCGTCGCCACCCGCCTGCTTGCCAACCCGGACGCATCCAGCCTGGCGCTCATCGGCGCCGGCGTGCAGGCTGCAACGCACCTGTGGGGGATGGCCGAGGTGCGCCCGCTGAAATCCGTCGCCGTGTACGATATCCTGCCCCAGGCGGCGGAGAGCTTCATTGCTGCCCAATCGCAGCGCTTCCCGGCGCTCGCCTTCCGCCGGGCGGACTCCCCCGAAGACGCCATCCGCGGCGCCGACCTGGTTTGCACCGTCAGCCCCTCCAAGACGCCCGTCGTCGATCGCTCCTGGCTCAAGCCCGGCGCGCATATCAACGGCGTGGGCTCGCACTCCCCGGATGCCCGCGAGCTGGACGGCGCTACCATCCAGGCGGCGCGTGTCGCCGTCGATTTGCGTCAGGGCGCCCTCAAAGAAGCCGGCGACTTCATCGTGCCCATCCAGGAAGGTCTGATCACCGCCGAGCACGTCTCCGACGAGATCGGCGAGCTGCTGGCAGGGCTCAAGCCCGGGCGCACGTCGCCAGACCAGATCACCCTTTACAAGTCGGTGGGCATCGCCGTGCAGGATGTCGCCGCCGCCCGCCTGGTGTACGAGCGTGCCCTTGCCGAAGGCGCCGGCGTGCAGGTCGACCTTTAATCACCCCCCAGCGGGCGCACAGTGCACGTGCAGCGTGGTCCAGTACGCTCAAAATTCATGTCCACCATGAGCTGGCTTACCGCCCATGCCGGGTACACCTCCCGGCAAGCCCGGCACACGTCATCCGTCCCCGGGTACTCGAGCACCTGGCAGCGATCGATCCCCAGCACCAGCTTACGCGGGCGAATCCATCACCGAGTATGCCGTCCGCCACTGCAGGTTGTAGCTGAGCTGCTCTGCCAGCATCTTGAAAGCCTGGTTTGGCGACGCCAGGCGCACCAGGTTGAGCATCACCAGAGACCAACCCTTGTTCTGCTGGATCAGGGCGTGCAGCAGCATCTGCTCCAGCCAGCGCACGCCCTCCTCGCCCGTCAGCTCGTGACAAAGCTGAAGCCGCTCTTCGCCGTCCAGATCCAATTGGCATAGGCGATGCGGTACTCCTCCGCCGGCGTCGCCGTTACCGGCGTGCGCTCGCTGCCCTTCAGCCAGGTCTGCTCCAGCTCGTCAACCGCATCCTCGCCCAGGTGAACCTCGGCGAACTTTTGCAAAACGCTGCGGTACAGCGCTGTATGTCTTACAACCGCTTCGAGCTTTTCTTTATAGGGCATCTCCTTTACCGATATCATGGTACTCTCCTTTCGCGAACCTTTACAAAATCAATCCCTTTGGACTCTTCTTCAAAACATACGCCCGTGAGGCTACAGGACAGTACTGCTCACGGGCGACAGGCGCAATTGGTCCATATGCGGATTTCATTGTCCGGAGGCGGCAATGAGATCCGGTTTATCCAGAAAAGTAGCGATGGATATATCTCCAGCAAGTTCATCCTCAGCCTCTGCCAGTCGCCTTGCTCTCCGGTTCGGGCATG
>CAVPDG010000029.1:0-43225 GCA_963702535.1 uncultured Chloroflexia bacterium
CCGCTGGATGGCATCCCACGGGCGGTCGGAGCTACTTACCTCGCTCAGTAACGATGAGCCGCAACAAATTTCACTGGAGATCGTTGCCCAGGCAGCCCGGCAGGGAGATGTCATTTCCTGCAACATCCTGGCAAGATCTGCCGCACACCTGGCGCAAGGCATAGCCATTTATGCCTCTCTCTTGGATATCTCTCATTTCGTTGTCGGTGGAGAGGTAGCTGAGCTGGGGGATGTTTACTTCACTCCATTACACCAGGCGCTGGAGCGCTTCCGGCGCGAACAACCTCAAGATCGAGATCATCCCTGCGGAGCTTAAGCAGGAGGCATTCCTGCGCGGCATCAGCATGCTCACCCTGCAGGAGGTGTTACGATCCCGGGTGAACCAGATCCGATAAATCATCGACAGGAAAACACATCATGCAATCGAACCCCATCGATCTCAGGCATTACCCAATACCTCACCGCTATCCAGGACTTGCAGCGCCAGGTGGTTGAAACCCAGGCAGCAGTCCTCGACCAGATCGCGACGCACATGCTCGCCACAGTGCGCAATGGTAAGCGCATCTTCGTCTTCGGCACCGGGCACTCCCACATGCTGGCAGAAGAAGCATTCTACCGGGCAGGAGGGCTGGCAGCCGCAGTGCCGATCTTCATGACAGACCTGATGCTGCACGAGAATCCCGATCTGAGCAGCCGGCTCGAGCGCACGGCAGGCATCGCAGCCATTCTGCTCGACCAGTACCAGTGCCAACCCGGCGAGATGCTTTTCGTCTACTCGAACAGCGGCGTCAACCACTTGCCGGTCGAAATCGCCATGCTCGCCCGCCAGCGTGGGTTGGCGGTCGTAGGGATATGCTCGATCGCATACGCTAAGGTGGCGCCACTCAGCGCCATCGGTCAGCGCCTGGATGAGGTCGCCGACTATGTGGTCGACAACCTGGGCGTGCCGGGCGACGGGCTGGTGCCGCTGGAGGGTTCCGACTGGCGAGTAGGACCCAGCTCCACGATCCTGGGCGCCTTCATCTGGAATTCGCTGATCACCGAGGTGCTTACCCGGATGCATCAAGCTGGTGAGCAAGCGCCGGTGTACGCAAGCTTCAATATGCGCGGCGCAGCGGCGCACAACAAAGATCTGCTCCAGGAATGGGGCAGCCGCAACCCCCAAATCCAGGGCTGGCTGCGCCGTGGGTGAAACGCTAGCGGTAGGCATCGACCTTGGGGCAACCAAGATCGCTTCAGCCCTGGTGACCGAGAGCGGAGGCGTGCTGGCTTCACGCCAGACGCTGACACGCAGTCAGGATGGCGCTGACGCTGTTTTGCAACGCATTGCCACGGAGATCAATGCCCTACTAACCGGCGCTGGCGAGCGCGTTGCGGGCATCGGTATGGGCACACCGGGCATCGTCAACCCTGGGGAAGGCGTGGTGCGGAACGCTGTCAATTTGGGCTGGGATGAAGTGCCGCTGGTCAGCGGGGTGCGTAAGCACCTGGAGCACGACCTGCCCGTCTTTGTGGGCAAGGACACCAACGCCAGCGCCCTGGGAGAGTATTACTTCGGCGCCGGGAGCGGCTGCCGCGATTTCGTCTACCTATCCATCGGTTCCGGGCTGGGCGGAGGCTTGATCGTCAATGGGCAAATCGTAACCGGATCTGCCTGGCAATCTTCAGAGCTGGGGCACATCTCGCTGGATCCGCAACGGACGACTATGCGCCTGCGGGCTGCGCGGCTGCGCAGAGACGACCGTCTCCGGACCCGGGCTGGTCACGCTGGCGCGCGAGCGCCTGGCTTTGGGCGGCTTTCGCTCGTCGCTGACAGCCTCCGGGGATCTATCGCCAGCCATGATCCTCTCCGCCGCCCGCCAGGGCGATGCACTGGCGCTGGACGCCTTTGCTGAAATGGGCAACTCACTGGGCATCGTTATGGCATCCTGCGTGGCGGTGCTCAATCCGGCGCGCTTTATCATCGGTGGAGGCTTGGGGTTGGCTGCTTTCGACCTCATCCTCCCTTCCGCCCGCCATGCCCTGGCACAGCGTGTGATCCAGTCCAGCATCCGCGCGCTGGAGATCCTCCCGTCCGCGCTGCAATCCAGCGCCATCGGTCCGTCCTGCCTGGTGTGGTACGCAAGATCCATGCAACCATAATCGCGCCGGCAGGTATTTGCCCACCGGCGCTTTTCTTACCCATTTTTCACTGTCCAAGGTGGTGCAAGATGTCCAACCGAAGCTACAAAAAAATCATATTCGAGGGAGACCGGGCAGAGATGGCTACCCGTGAGCTGCCAGAGACCGGCGATGGACAAATCCTCATTCAGACGGTCTGCTCACTGATCAGCCCGGGCACAGAACGCGCCGCGCTGATGCGCATCTGGGATGACGCCGGGTTCCGCGAGAACCCGGGTTACGCCCTGGCAGGCGAGGTGATCGAAACCGGTCCGGGAGTGCGCGACCTGCAGCCCGGCGACCGGGTGATCACCCTGCGCAACCACGCCAGCCTGATGCTGGCGTCCAGCGATCCGTGGGATACGCTCAAGATCCCAGACGGGGTGAGCTACGAAACGGCGACCTTCCTGCCGCTTGCCAGCGTGGCGCTGCATGCTCTGCGCCGCGCCCAGCTCAGCCTGGGCGAAAGCGTGGTCATCTTGGGGGCGGGGATCATCGGCTTAACATTGGTGCAGCTGGCGCGCATGGACGGCGCCAGCCAGGTCATCGTCCTCGACCTGGCGGAAAACCGGCTGGCGCTGGCGCGGCAATATGGCGCTGATGTGACCATCAACCCATCCAGTGCAGACGCCGTAGCCAGGATCTTCGAGATCACCGGCGGCAAAGGCGCTCCGCTGATCATCGAAGCGACCGGCAATGTGAGCGTGCTACCGCTGGCGTTCCAGCTTGCCACGCACGGCGGGCGCATCATCTGCGCTGGGCTTTGGGAGCAGGACCAGCCGATCACGATCAGCCTGGAGTTCCTGGCGCGCGAGCTGAGCATCATCGCCGCGCACCAGCCACACTGTCCGGTGAGCGAGAATCTGTACTGGACGTGGACGCAGCAGGCGAACCGCCGGCTGCTGCTGGAGATGATGGCGAGCGGTAAGCTACACGTGGCTGAGATGCTGACACACCGCTTCCCGGCGCAGCAAGCGCCGCAGGTTTACGAGCATATCAAGACCGGCGACCGGAGCATGCTGGGCGTGTTGCTGGAGTGGGTTTAGGTAAGCTAACGAGCGGCGGCTAATTCATCGCTTGTCGTCTCTTTGCGGGTCAAGACGATAGCGGTGAGCACCAGCGCCAGGAGCGGGAGCATCATCAAGTTGAGCGCGCCCCAGCTCGTGCGAAAGAGCGCCACGCCTGCCGATAGCGAGAGCAGCGCCTGCACGGAGAAGATAGAGAAGTCGTTGAAGCCCTGGGCTTTGAAACGCTCAGCGGGGCGGTAAGACCCGGTAAGCTTCAGCGTGGCGCCAACAAAGAGGAAGTTCCAACCCACGCCCAGCAAGACCAGCGCTACCCAGTACGCCAGCAGATCGCGGCTCACCAGACCCAGCAGCACCGTTCCGAGCATGGCGGCGATGCCCATCAGCATCACGCGCAGCTCGCCGAGGCGCTCCAACAGAAAACCGGTGAAGAGAGAGGGCAAGAACATGGCGATGATGTGGCTCTCGATCACCAGGGCGGTAGCGCCGAGGGTGAAACCCGCCTGGTTGTGCATGTGCACCGGCGTGGCGGTCATGATGAAGCTCATCACGCCGTAAGCCACCGTACCCGCCAGGACAGCAGCGAGATAATTGGGCTGTCGGGCGATCTGGCGCAGTGGGCGCGGCATCTTGTTGCGAGGTCCGCTGCCGCTTCCGTCTGCACGGGCTTGACCTCGCGCATGAAGAGCAGTACCACGATAACCAGGGCATACAGCACCGCCAGGGCGACAAATGATCCTGCATACGGCGTTGGAAACAGGTCCTTCGTGCGGCGGGCGATCTCCGGTCCCATGAAGCCCGCCACCACACCGCTCAAGAGCAGGAAGGATACCGCCCGACCGGCAAAGCGCGGCTCCACGCTCTCGGCTGCAGCGAAACGATACTGCTGGGTGAAGGCGCTATTCGTGCCGATGAGCAGTACTGCCAGGCAGAACAAGGAAAAACTGCCCAGAGCAATGGCGTATGCCGCCAGCAAGGCGCTGAGCCCGGCGAGCACAGCGGAAATTAGGTAACCCTTGCGCCTGCCGATGCGCTGCATGATCATCGCCGCCGGGATGGTCATCAGCGCCAGACCGACAATCATGAGCGATGCCGGCAGCGTGGCGAATTCCAGCCTTGGCGCAAGCTCAGCGCCGATGATGCCCGAGGTGAGCACCACAATCGACACGCCGGAGGTAGCCAGCATGGAGCTGAGCGCCAGCACGGATAGATTACGGTAGTTCACGGAAGAGCGCCTCCAAACCCCACTATAATTGCGTAATTATACCGATGTTATCCACTTATTGTTATGGAATACAGATCAAGCGCAAATCACGGTGCAACTGCCTTACCTGCCAGTGAAAAACAACAACCGCTTCACAAAGCAAAAACGCTAATGTTCCTGGCTCACCTGGAACCTCCAGGCGGCAATAGCAAAGAACAAGAGCGCATATCCCAACAAAGCAAACGCGGGCAACAGCACCCCCTCGACACCCAGCCCACGGATGGACACATTCTTGAAGCCGTCCATCGCCCAGGCGACGGGGGAAAAGTGCCCGATGGCGGCGAAAGTGGGACCCGTCACTTCCAGGGGCATCCATGCCCCGCCGAGCGCTGCCAGCAGGAACATCGGCACCAGCGCGAAGATGATTGCCTGCTCCTCCGTGCGCGCCAGCGTCCCGATCAGCAATCCCAGCGCGGCGATACACAACGCCGCTGCCAGCGCCACCAGCAGGGTTGCCAGCGGCGACCTCAGGTAATTCACCTTAAGGATGAATTGTCCGAACACCAGCAGGATGATGAATTGGCAAAACACCATGCTGAAGATCGCCAGGAAGTGCCCCAGCAGGATGTGCACGCGCCGGGTTGCTGTGGTAAGCATGCGCTGCAGGCAGCGTGACTTGCGCTCGCTCACAATGATGACGGCTGAGGTGAGCAGCCCGGCGATGGCGAATTGCAGCATCATCCCCGGCGAAGTGTTCGCCAGCGCCTTGTTGCCCGTAGCTTCCGACTCGATGACAGCGCTGGTGGTCTCCTTCACCCGGATGGGCGGCTCTTTCCAGCGCGAAAGCGCCTGCTCGAACGTGTAATCGAACGGATTCTGGTCGCCCGCTACCCGCTCCATGATCACTGCCGTCCGCACCGCGCTCTCCAGCCGGATGGCGACCGTTAGCGCCTCGCTTTTCACGCTTGTCCCAACGGATGTGCCTGTATCCCCGATCAAGACCAACCTGGCTGGCTTTCCCTCCAGCATCTGTTTGCTGTAGCCTTTGGGCACGATGATCGCGGCTGCCAGCTTCTCATCTGCTATCCTGGCTTGCATGGCTGGCAGATCTGTCGAGTTGAATTCCTGCAGCCGGATCACTTCCGAATTCACTAACTGCTCGTGCAGGGCGCGGCTCAGCCACGTGCCATCCTCGTCGATGTACCCCACCGGCAGGCGTGGATCGCCCGCTTTGCTGAAGCCGCCGGATGCGAATCCAATAAAAAAGGTGAACAAAATTGGCATGATCAGCAGGAACAGGAAGATCTTGCGGTCGCGCAGCAGTTGCAACAAATCTTTTCCGGCGATGTCGAGGATGGGTCTCATCGGCTACCCTTATACATAGCGATGGTTAAAGCGCCACACGCCGATGACAAAGAAGAGGGCGCCCCATGCCAGCAGCACCAGCGTATTGACCAGCACGCTGCTCACCGGCTCACCGTTCATCGCCATCGTTAACCCGCGCACCGCCCAGCCCTGCGGTACGAGCAAAGCTACCGTATCTCCCAGCCGTGCCGCTATGGGCGATGCCATCGCAAAAACGCTGATCATCCCCAGCATGCCAGTCACTGAGAGTATCCCGCCGAACACGAGACCACCTTGCTTGGTATCTTTCAGGAAGGAGTTGATGAATACCCCAAATCCCGCTGCGGATAGCACAATCCCAATAGCCATCAATACAACCGCTTCCGGCTCACCCCATTGAATGCCAAAGATCAAGCGGGCTGCCACGATCAGAACGATCACCTGCACCAGCACCGTCATGAATACGGACAAGAACTTGCCGCCCAGTATCGTCGCCTGGGGTGTGGGTGTGGTAAACAATCTTGGCAGCGTGCGCTCTTCTTCCTCGCGCAGGATACTCTCTGCCGTAGCCGTACCCGTGTAGAAGGCATAGAAGATCATCATCGCTCCCATGATGGGACCGACAATAGCCAGGGCTGGGCTCTGCTCTGCCTCGGATGCCGGTTTCTCCTGTGGCGACTGCACAATGAGAAAAGTCTCACCCAAATCGTCCGTCTGGGTGTTGCTCGTATCCAGGTACTCCTGCACCACCTGCCCCACCAGCGCCGGATTTTGGCTCCCTGCCGCGTCAATGGCGAGATCGACGGTAATCTTTACCGCAGAGAGGCTGTCCATGAACTGGCTCAGGATGGATTTGACGATCCCCGGACCAATGGTCAGGGTCGGGTCCTGGTAGAATTCGACCTGCGACGTGCCGTTCAGGTCACCGAATTGGCTGCTAGAAGCCTTGCGGGATGATGATTGCTGCCTGCGCCTGCCGGCTATCTACTGCTGCCCTGGCTTCCTCGGCGCTATTGACCAGCCTTACCTCCAACAGGTCCGCCAGGTCTTCGCTGCGCAGCACTTCCACCACCAGCTCGCTCAACGTCCTGGCATTGAAACCGCCGGGCGTTTTGCCGGATCCCGACTGCAGGCGGGGGGCGTCCTGGTCCAGGTTAGCCACCACCAGCTCCGTGCGCGGCAGCTCGAACCCCTCCTGGCTACCGATATTCCCGAAGGCAAAGTAAAACAGACCGGTCACCCCGAGCGGGATGGCGAACATGAAAACCACCCCCATCGTGCTGCGCAGAAAGCGCAGCATATCTTTCAAGGCAATGTCGAGGATCTTCATAACATCAGGCTAATCGCGCAATGCCCTTCCGGTGAGGTGCAAGAACACCGTCTCCAGGTTAGGCTCCTGTATTTCCACTGAGGTGACGCGCACGTTCTTCGCCATAGCAGCTTCAAATAAGCGCGGCAGCACCTGGTTGCTGTCCTCTGCCAGAATGGTGAAGGAACCGTCTTCCACGCTGACCTGGCTCACCCCCGGTACGGCTTTCCAGGCTTCCAGCACGCCATCGCTCTCAGCGTTGATCGTCAGGTGCAGGCGGTGCATCTCACCAACGATCTTGACCAGCTCCTCGTGCGTCCCGCTGGCAATCAGCGCGCCGTGGTCCATGATGGCGATGTGGTCAGAGAGCTCCTGTGCTTCTTCCATGTAGTGCGTTGTATAGAGGACGGTCATACCCTGGTCTTTGAGCGCCACCACGCTATCCAGGATGTTGCGCCGCGACTGCGGGTCGATGCCCACGGTCGGCTCGTCCATGTAGATCACCTGGGGCTTGTGAAGCAGCGCCACGCCGATGTTGACGCGCCGCTTCATACCACCCGAGTACTTGCCCACCCTGCCGCCGGCGCGATCGGTCAACCCGATCGTCTCCAGAACCTCATCGACGCGCTGCCCGCAGCGTTGAGCCGCGCAGCCCGTACATCTTTCCCCAGAAGGTAAGGTTCTCGCGGGCAGTCAGATCCTCGTACAGGGCGATCTCCTGGGGCACAACCCCCAGCACCGACTTGACCCCCATCGCATCTTTGCGCAGCGAATGCCCCATCACCAGGGCGTCACCCTGGTCGGGGCGCAGCAGTGTAGCCAGCATCGAGATCGTGGTCGTCTTGCCCGCCCCATTAGGTCCCAGCAAGCTGAAGATCTCGCCGGGCGCCACAGGGAAGCTGACGCCCTGAACCGCCTTCACTTCGCCGAAGGCTTTATAGAGATCCTGAACTTCGATGGCGAATTCCATGACTCGATCACTCACTCCGGTAACTGGTTATACTGTCGTTTCCCAAAGATCCAAGCATCCCCTAGTATTGTATACCATTCCCAACTTTTCTACTTCCGATCAATTACACGGTGAACTATGTATAAGGACGAACAGGTGATTAACTTAAGTGCGATAACCTGGTTGGCGGGCGAAAAACGAAGTTGTTATTCGATCATTAAAGGGACAATCTAGGATTAATTACTAATATGATCCAATTTATTGTATAATCAATGAAGCGATAAACATGGTGGGAAAATAAATCACGAATCAGATTGACGAACTTGAGACTTTAAGAAGATGTCATCCATTCCTTCGGGCACTGTAACTTTCCTGTTGACCGATATCGAGGGCAGCACGCGCCTATGGCATGAAAAGCCGCAGGCGATGGCTGTCTCGCATCCCGCGCCATAATGGCATCCTGCGCCAGGCGATCGAATCCCACAATGGATACGTCTATCAAATCATCGGCAATTCTTTTTGCGCCTCCTTCCACAACGCCTACGATGGCTTGTGTGCTGCCCTATCTGCCCAACGAGCGCTGCACGCAGAGCCCTGGGGTGAGACCGGTAAGCTACGCGTGCGCATGGGGATACATACCGGAGTAGCCGCGGAAATCTCTAACGATAGATCGCAAAGCTATTCCGCAGGCTTACGACCCTGGCTGCAACGCAACGCATCATGTCCACTGCTCACGGCGGGCAGGTCTTGATCTCACAAACCACTCACGATCTTTTAGGGGAACGACCTACCCGAGGATGTTATCCTCCGTGATATGGGCGAACACCGCCTGAAAGACATGCGCCTGCCCATGCGTCTGTACCAGCTCGTGGCTCCAGACCTGCGCCAGGATTTCCCGGCGATCAAATCCCTGAGCACAATCCCCAACAACTTGCCGTTGCAATTGACCTCTTTCATCGGGCGTGAAAAAGAGATCGCTGAGATCAAAAGCCTGCTCAAATGCGGCCCGCCTGGTCACCCTCACCGGTTCCGGCGGCACCGGGAAAGACGCGCCTGGCCCAAGAAGCAGCTGCGGAAATGCTCCCCACCTTCACACAAGGCGTATGGCTGGTCGAGCTGGCCCCTCACAGACCCGGAGCAGATCATCCCCCTCATGGCACAGACTTCGGCTTGCAATCGATGCCTTTCATCCCACAGATCACCCAGGTGATGGACTATCTGCGCGATAAAAAGCACTGCTGATCCTGGATAATTGTGAGCATCTGATCGAAGCCTGCGCCCGCCTGGCCGATGACTTGCTGCACTAATGCGCCGGGTCTTAAAGATCCTCGCCAGCAGTCGCGAGCCTTGGGCGTTGCCGGCGAGGTGGTTTATCGCACCCCTCCACTCACGGAGTCCGAATCAACCCGGCTCTTCGTTGAGCGCGCCCGCCTGGCGAATGCGCAGTTCAACCTCACCGAAGCCAACACAGCCTCTATCGCTCAAATCTGCGCCCGTCTCGATGGCATCCCGCTGGCGATCGAGCTGGCAGCGGCGCGCTCCAGGCTGCTCTCTCCTGAGCAGATAGTTGCCCGCCTGGATGACCGCTTCCGCCTGCTGGTCGGCGGCAGCCGCACCGCCCTGCCCCGCCAACAAACCCTGCGCGCCCTGATCGATTGGAGCTATGACCTGCTTAACGGATGGAGAGAAGCGGCTCCTGCGCACTGCTTCCGTCTTCATTGGCGGCTGGACGCTGGATGCAATCGAAGCCGTCTCGGGCGACCCGCAAGTTCTGGAACACTTGGAACAGCTCATCAATAAATCGTTAGTAATTGCAGAGGAGCGGGGTAATGAGATGCGCTACAGCATGCTGGAAACCATCCGTCAGTATGCGCGCGAAAAATTATTCGACACACAGGAAACTACGGACGTGCGCGACCGCCACTTTTTCTACTTCGATCAACTGTCGGAATCGATGTGGGAGAACTACCGCGGGTTGAAAGATTATTCACTCTCGCGAGATATCGCCGGTGACGAGCTGGAGAACCTTCGTCTGGCCCTGGAGTGGGGCTTGGAGAGGCATATAGAAGCTGCATTGCGTTTAGCATCCAACTTCAACTTCATCTCGAGCTGGATAGGTAACGTGATCGAAGGCCAGACCTTACTCACTTTAGCCCGGGAGCGCTTTAATACACTTCCGCCGGTCGATAGTGAAACCGCATTACACCGACAAAGGCTGCTTACCCGGGCATTTTTCTCACAAGGCATGACTGCGATGGCTACTGGTGGCATATCATTTGCCATCCAATCATTGCAGGAGGCCATTTCTATGGCACGCCAGGTCGACGACCAAAGGCTGCTGGGCTACAGCTTGGAGATGCTGTACACCGCCTCTGCATTCAATGACGTTCTAGCCGACGCCGATGCTGTCGAAGAAGGCTATCGCAGTATTTAACGACATGAATGACAACTGGGGCAAAGTAATGGCATCGATGAATATGGCCAGGTTGGCATTAGCGCGCGGCAATGATGACGAAAGCCAAAAGTATTTCGGCATGCTAAAAGAACTCATAAAAGATGATCCCTTGTCATTCCAGGCAGGCATGTTTTGCCTCAGCATGGGCTATTCGGAACGCTTCAATAATCACATCGAAATCGCCAAAGGATATTTCGAGCAGGGGTTGGCCATTTTCAAGCGGTTGCGCCACAAGGGTTTTGAAAACGTGATGCTGAGCGAGCTGGGGCACATTGCTCGCCTGACGGGTGACATCCCCCAGGCAAAGCAGATTTACCAACAGACAATATTGCGCTTTCAAGATGCTGGCAATCGTGCTGCCATCGCCCACCAACTCGAGTGTTTCGCCTTTATTGCCCTCGGCGATGGCGAGCCGCTGCGCTCAGCCAAGCTACTCGGTGCCGCCGATGCCTTGAGGGAGAGGGTCGAAAGCCAGATGACCGGGCACGAACGATTGGAATATGACCAGCAGTTAACCCATTTACATTCGTTACTTCACGATTCAACTTTAAATACCCTCTGGAGTGAAGGGCGCTCCATCACGATGGAGAGTGCAATTGATCTTGCTTTGATTAGAGTTTGAGGAGAGATTTAAATGAACTGGATTATATTCGTCAAGTTCCTACATATCGTCGCTGCAATGGTGATGATCGGTGGCGGTTTCGCCCGGCAGGTGGTGAGAGGCATTGCCAGGAAGAGCGATGACATTCACCAGGTCGCCTTCTTGACCCAGGCTGCGGGCCGCATTGACCGGCTCATGGTGATACCAGGCAGCGATCTGGTTATCATTTTCGGGGTTATTCTAGCCTTGGTTCTGAAGCAGCCCATCCTAGGATTTATTCAGGGCGCTTCTCGCAACTGGCTCTTGGTCGCCAACTTGTTGGTGATCGCCATCCTGGTAGTTGTATTTGCGCTATTCGTGCCCTATAACCGAAGATTGGAGCCGATCATCCAAGCGGCGCTGGCGGAGGGTCACGTCACTCCTGAGCTGAAGGCGCGCTCGATGATAAAGTCGATCAAATGGGGGCATCATTTTGAAGAAGCGGCCGGTATCGTGATCGTGGCCTTGATGGTCTTCAAGCCCTTCTAAGCCGGCTACTCACCCGGGTTCGGTGTACAGCGCAATGCCGATCGTGCCCGGTCCAACATGGACGGCGATGTTCGGGCTGCACTCTACGGTGAAGATCTCCTTACAATTCAAACGGCTCTCCACCTCGGCCTGGAACTCCCGAGCCACATCCGCAGCGTCGGCATGCACGATACCGACGTGCACGGGCTGCCCAGCGGCATGCTCTTCAGCCAGCTCGAGCAGGCGCTGCAATGCCTTCCTGGAGGTGCGCACCCGCTCCAGGGCATCGATTTTTCCCTCCTCGTTGAAGTATAAGATGGGCTTGACGGCGAGCACCGTCCCCAGGTAACGGGAAGCGGTGTTGATCCGCCCCCCGCGGTGCAGGTACTCCAGCGTGTCTACGGCAAAATATACGTGCAGGCGCCGGGCGATATCCTCGGCAATCTGCTTGACCTCTTGAAGGGAATTGCCCTGTTCTAATGCACGGGCAATCGCCAGGATGATCAGCACCTGTCCCATCGAGGTGATGCGGGTATCTACAATCTCTACCGGGATGCGCGTGAATTCGCTCCTGGCGAGCTGGGCGGTTGCCACGGTACCGCTGATACCGGAGGAGATGAGCGGGGCAATGATGGCGTCTGCAGATTGCGCAGCAGTCTCAAAGACCTGCAGAAAATCCTGCACCGATGGCTGCGACGTGGTGGGCAATTCTTTGCTCTTCGCTAGCCGTTGGTAAAACTCGTCCACGGAAATATCCACACCGTCGCGGTAAGTTTCCTCTCCCCAATGCACCTTGAGCGGGACGACATGCACCCGGTATTGCTCGACCCACTTGCGGGGCAGGTTTGCCGTGCTATCCGTCACGATGGCGATCTTCGACATATCCCTCTCCTAAATATCATCCATGACCCACCGAATTTTCAATCGACTACGCTGCTCACGCCTGCCACTCTGCGATGTCGTCCAGCGGGAAGAGCGGTCGCGGCGCTTTCTCCCACTTGAATTGACGCAAATCCCAACCGGAGAGCCCTGGGCAGTCTGCCCAGATGACATCGGTGTAGAGCGGGGCAAACATCTGGTAGTTGAAGTAGGTCTTCACTACGATCATCTGTGCCTGCGCCGGATCGATGCCAAAGCGGCGGTAGATATCCGGGTGCGTACCCCCAATGCCGCGATTCTCGCTCACGACGACGCGCACGTTCCCCAGCTCCAGCAGGGCGCAGCGTCCCATATCCGAGGCGCCCAACCTGCCCAAAGTGAAGACCATGCCGTTCTCAACGACCCCGCCGACGCGCCCGCGCACGCGTATGGTCTTGCCATACACCTGATCCAGCTTGCCGCCGATGGCAGCATCGATCTCCGCCCCCGTACCGGCAGCGAAGGCTTGTGCAACAACCTGCGCATCGACCAGGGGCAGCAACGCCAGGCAGGGGACTTGCTGGCGCAGCATCTCCTCGAGCAAGCAGGTGCTGTCGCCTGGCACGCCGGAGAGCACGCTATCCGAAGCGTCGCAAATGATCACCGGACCGGACGGCGCCTGGACTGCCCGGCGGATTGCTTCCTGCGGCGCTAAGCGCCGCACCTGCCAGAACTCATGGCGCATCTCCCAGGCTTTTTGCGCCAGCTCCGCAGCCAGCGCCTCGGCGAGGGGCTGATCGCCATCGGTCACCACCACGGTGCTCCAGCCCAGCTCCGGCACATCCAGCCAGGGCTGGACGGGGAAGTTGGAGACCGAAAGCACGCCCGGGCGTTGCTCCATCTGGCGCGCCAGCCCGAACCACTCCTGCATGGGATATTCATCTGTCTTGCCACGATCAGCCGGCGCCAGCATAGGGATCTTGCGCCAGGCGATCTCCGGCTTCACTTGACCCTGGATAATTGAGCGTAGCAATTGAGCGCCGCGCACGCCCGTCTCGTAGGGATCATGCGGCAAAGTCTGGTAGCCCAGCAACCCGTCAACGGATTCAACAATCTGCCGGGTGATGTTGGCGTGGTGGTCCAGCGTAACAACCACCGGCGTGTCCCTACCCACCACCCCTCGCACCGCTGCCAGCAGGTAGCCCTCCGGGTCGTCGATCTTCTCGCTGGCTGAAGCTCCGTGCATCGAGAGCAGCACGCCGTCCAGGGGCAGGCTCGCCTCGAGTCCTTCAACCAGGCGATCTTTGAAGCTCTCCAGCGCTTCTGCCGTCACCCTGCCGCCGCTCATTGCCCAGGCGCGCAGAATCGGCGCCAGGACTTCCCCCTTGAGCGCATCCATAAATCCCCCGATCTCACCGAGACCCTGCATTTTTTCCGGGATCTCATCGCCGGAGAACAGCCCACCCTGCTCGAATTCCCGCAAGCCGGTAGGAATGCGGCTGAAGGTGTTCGTCTCCTGCCAGATTTGCGCAATGGCAATTTTCATGGTCTGATCCTATCTGAAGTGTAACATATCCGCAGTGAAATGCTTGTTGACACTCTGAAATTATGCTATGCTACTGGCAGCCAAAGGAGAAGCCATGTTCAAAATTACATTCCTACCCGCACGTTTTGGCGACGCCATCTGGATCGAGTACGGAGATGCAGCTCGCCCGCATACTATCCTGATCGACGGCGGAACAGCAGGGACGCGCCGCCAGATCAGCGAGGCAATGCAAAAAACCGGTCAATCCAGACCCAACCTCGATCTGTTGGTCATTTCGCACATCGACCGCGACCACCTGGAAGGCATACTCGGCTTGCTTGAGCAAGACACCCCCGGATTCACCGCTGAGGAAGTCTGGTTCAACGCTTTTCGCCACCTGCCCGAAGATCCCGACGAGGTGGTTTTCAGCCCAATGCAGGCGGAGCGGCTGACCGAGCGGCTGGATTTCCTCGGGTGGGATTGGAACAAGTCCTTCGGAGAAAATGCGGTTTGCATGCCTGCGCAAGGATTAGCAGAACCCATTACCCTCGCCGGGGGTATGAAAATTACCCTGCTCACGCCGACTTCCCAGGCATTATTCAACCTGCGCTCCGATTGGGAAGATGAGATCCGCCAGGCAAACCTGCGCAAGGGCGCGGTCAAGCCTCCCAATGACGAAGCCGTTCCCGAAGAGGAAGTGTCATTCGATATCCCCATATTGCCTGACCTGCAGGCGCTCTCTGCAACACCCTTCCAGGAAGACACATCTTCCGCCAACCATTCGAGTATCTCCTTCCTGGCAGAATACCAGGGACTGCGCGCCTTGTTCGCCGCGGATGCGCCTGCCGGCGATGTACTGGCTTCGCTCGAAAAGCTTTCGCCAAACCAGCGCTCTCAGCCTGGACCTGCTCAAGGTCTCCCACCACGGCAGCGCGTACACCACCAGCCTGGAGCTTGTCCACAAGCTCAATTGCCAGCGCTTCGTGATCTCTACCAACGGCTCGATCTTCAAGCACCCGGA
The DNA here is from genome assembly GCA_963702535.1 of uncultured Chloroflexia bacterium. Lineage (GTDB taxonomy): Bacteria > Chloroflexota > Anaerolineae > Anaerolineales > UBA4823 > CAVPDG01. Next base: position 14,959 of record CAVPDG010000029.1, read on the forward strand.
TCAGGAAGCCATAGCCCGTGTGCTCACCGGCAGCCAGGGCAAAGCCCAGCTCTATTTCAACTACCGCAGCCCGCGCAACGAGATCTGGGATAGCGAGGAGCTGAAAGGGCAATACGGTTACAGCACGATCTACCCAGAATCGAAGGATTCAGGCATATCGATCGACCTGGCAGCAAGTTAGAGCGATACAAACCTGGGCGATATTATAGATTCATCCCCGCCAGCAACCCGCCGTCGATGATATACGTCTGCCCGGTGCAGTAAGAGCCCGAATTTGCCGCCAGAAAGAGCGCCGCATGGGCAAACTCATCCGCCTCGCCCTGCCTGCCCAGCGGCAGCCGGGCGTTGACCAGGGGCAGGATGTCTTCCTCTTTTCCCAACCTGGCAACGGCGTCTTTGGACATATCTGTCCAGAAAGCGCCAGGCACCAGGGAATTCACGCGGATTTTATGCGGCGCCATCTCCAGCGCCAGGGCGCGGGTGAAGCCGTTCATGCCGCTCTTCGAAGCAGCATAAGCAGTGCAGTTTGGCTGAGTGGCAAATGCGTGGCACGAGCCGATGTTCATGATTACCCCGCCCCCGGCAGAGATCATGTGCGGGATGGCGTAACGGCAGCACAGGAAAAGCGACTTCAGGTTGACTCCCATCACATGGTCCCAATCCTCTTCACTGTGCTCAAGAAAGGGCCGGTAGAAGGTGATGCCAGCATTATTGACCAGGATATCGATGCCCCCGAAGGCGTCTACCGTCTCTTGTACCATCAAGCGAGCGTCTGCGTCCACCGCCACATCACCGGCAACCGCCAGCGCCTCGCCGCCTGCCGCGGTGATCTCGTGCACGATCTCATCTGCCTTATCACGGCGCTGGCGATAATTGACTCCCACCCGGGCGCCTTCCTGGGCGAAGAGCAGGCAGATGGCTGCCCCCAGCCCGCGGCTGCCGCCGGTTACCAGGGCGATCTTATCTTTCAAGCGTGGATTGGTCAGGTTACGTTGCATAATCTCCTCATCGAGAAAACCAACACCTTCGGCATCAATGAATTTTTCTCCATCAGAACTCCCGCAAAGCGCTCTCAATGCGATTGAGAGCTTCATCGATATCCTCATGAGAATGCGCCGCGGAGAAGCCGTGATGACCGCTCACCAGAGCGCCATAGCTGTGGAAATACACGCCTTTGCCGGCACAAAGGCGCAGGAACCTGGCTGCCAGGCCGCCATCGTGTTTCAGTGTATCAGCAAAGCTCTGCACCTCTTCTGTAAATCCGAAGAATAAGCCAAAGCGCGCCCCCACCCCCTGGATGCGCGCCGGTATCTCCGCGCGCATGAATAGCTCGGTCAAGCCCCGGTATAAGTGGTCCGCCAGGCTATAGATATTGTCGTAGAAGCCTGGAGCCGTGATCTCCTCCAGGCAAGCCAGCGAAGCAGAAACAGAGAGCAGGTTACCGGTCGTGGTCCCGCTGTGGGTTACATCGCCGAAAGGGGTAACCTGGGACATGATCTCGCGCTTTCCGGCAACCACTGCCAACGGCAATCCGTTGGTGAGCGCTTTGCTGATCACGCACAGGTCGGGCGTGACGCCGTAATAACCCTGGGCGCAGCTCACTCCGGTGCGGAAAGCGGAGAGCACTTCGTCATAGATCAAAACGATGTTGTGCTCGCTTGCCAGCCGGCGGACAAATTCCATGTATGCTTTGCTGGCGACGATCCCGCCGGAGTTGTAATTGATCGGCTCCATCATGATCGCCGCGATCCGGTCGCCTTGCTGCCGGACGGCGCTTAACAGGGCATCTTCGTCCTGCCAGGGGATGACCTCCACCAGCTCATCCAGCAAAGCAGGAATGCCCGCCGATTCGCGCTGCAGGGTGACGCGATAACCGCGACTCACCGGTGCAAGAGGTGAATGCGCGTTGTACATGACGTAATCGTGCAAGCCGTGGAAGTGCCCCCAAAACTTGAGCAGCTTAGGCTTACCGGTGTAGGCACGCGCCAGGCGCAGCGCCAGCATTGTGCCTTCCGTGCCGCTGTTAGTCAGGCGCACCATCTGCGCGCAGGGGATGATCTCGCAAATCTTGCGCGCCAGCGCCAGGTTCTGCTCAGTCTCGTAGCCTGAGATCACACCGCTCTCCAGAGCAGTCATAAGCGCCTGGCGCACCGCGGGGTTCCCGTGACCCAGGAAGGCAGCCCCGTGCGCCAGGTTGAAGTCGATGTACTCCTTGCCGGTCACATCGTAGATGCGGCTACCCTGGGCGCGGGAGAGCGCCAGGGCGTAACCCAAGGCAGGGTTGAAGCGCGCCGAACCTGCCACGCCGCCGGGGAGGAATTCTTCGGCGGCGTGCTGGCGCTCGAGCAAAGGATGGGCGACGACGTGATCAATTGTGTCATTCATTGGGATTCTCCGATCGAACCAACCTGATGCTAAATCCATTATGCCCGTCAGCAAATCATCCTATACAAAACGCTCCCTTCAATTATCACACAAAATCGAGTCTCGCTTGCTCATCGGAAGCCACACCAACCAGTACAACTTAAACTTCCGCCAACCGGTAGAGTGCCCGCAACCAGCGGGATTATCAGCAGCAAAGACATGAGCAACTCTCGTGACAATCTGCGAAGAATAGCATCCCAGCATATAATACCTTCTGACGATGAACGGATCCACGTAAGCCAAATAACCAACACCAACAAGGATACTCATGCCGAACCTGCACGAAATTTTCCTTGCGCTACGCTCCCCAGATACCTACCCGATCCTTGACACGATCCGCTATGCGCTCGCGAGAGACCGGCTGAACCGCAAAGCTGCCCGGCGCAAACGGAGCTACCCGCCTGTCCAACCAGGAAGAATGACCGGCTGCAAAGTTATCCCGCAAGGCGGGCTATTTACCTTCGAGAATTCACAGCTCGAAGTAACCTTCCTGGCGCCAGACCTGGTACGCCTCTCCTGGATGAAGGCTGGTAACATGGAGCCGCCTCTGCCATACGCCATCGCCAAAACCGACTGGTCCCCCCACGAGGTCAGCCTGGTTACAGCGCCAGAAAAATCAACACTCACCTCATCCGCCATAGAGCTCCGGATCAATCCCGATGGGACGATGGTTTTTTCATCCCGGAGCGGCGATCTATTGCGCGTGGAAGAGCCGCCGGAAAGCCGCGGCGAGGCGTGGAGCAGCCGGGCGCGTCTCAGAGCGGAAGAAGCTGTCTTCGGGCTTGGAGAGCATAGCGGATCGTTGAACTTGCGTGGTCAATCCCATCAGCTTTGGAACACCGATCCTGGGGGCAAATATGGGGTTTCGACGGACCCAATCTATATGCCCATTCCCGTTTATCTCGGTGTGCACAACCTGGGCAGCTATCTGGTCTTTTATGAAAATCATCAGCGCGGCGAGGTCAACATCGACCCAATCGGGGCGCACAATCCACATATCTCCTTCCGGTTCGAAGGGGGGATGCTGCGCCAATACTTCATCGCCGGACCTCTCCCGCACGCGCTCGAGCGCTACACCGAATTGACCGGCAGAGCCCCCTTACCCCCACGGTGGAGCCTGGGCTACCACCAGAGCCGCTGGGGTTACAGAAATGAGCAGGATATCCGAGAGGTGCTCGCCGGGTTCAGAGAACATGACCTGCCGCTGAGCGCCATCCATCTCGACATCGATTACATGGACGGCTACCGGGTGTTTACCGTAAACCGGGAGCGCTTCCCCGGCTTAGCCAGCCTGGCGCAAGAGCTGGAGGATGAGGGAGTCAAAACCGTTACGATCATCGATCCCGGCGTGAAAAGCGATCCGGGATTTGATGTTTACCAGGAAGGGTTACAGAGGAATGCCTTCTGCCGCTTGCCAGATGGCGAGCTGTTCACCGGGCTCGTCTGGCCCGGATGGACGGTCTTTCCGGATTTCACCCACCCTGAGATCCGTCACTGGTGGGGAGAATATTACAGGCGGTTGTTCGACGCCGGAGTAGCAGGGATCTGGCATGATATGAACGAGCCGTGCAGCTTTGCAGCCTGGGGCGGGTTGCACCTCCCGGATGCGCTACAGCACCACCTCGAAGGCAAGGGGGGAGACCATACCGTAGCGCATAATATCTATGGCATGCAAATGAACCGCGCCTGTTTCGAAGCCATGCGACGCATCCGTCCGGAGCGACGCCCCTGGGTGGTCTCCCGCTCCGGCTGGGCTGGGGGACAACGCTACGCCTGGAACTGGACCGGCGATACCGAGAGCACCTGGCAGGGTCTGAAGCAGACCATTGCTACCGTGCTCAACCTGGGGCTATCCGGATTTCCCTACAGCGGACCCGATATCGGCGGTTTCAGCGGCGAGCCGTCTGCCGAGCTGTACCTGCGCTGGTTCCAGCTGGCGACTTTCATGCCATTTTTCCGCACACACTCGGCATCCGGGACGCCGAGACGGGAGCCGTGGGTTTATGGCGAGCCCTATTCCCAGATCACGCGCAAGTTCTTACGCCTGCGTTACCAGCTCTTGCCTTACTGGTATACCCTTGCCTGGGAGGCGGCGCAAACCGGGCGCCCGTTGGTCCGCCCACGCGGCTGGTACACACAGGACGGCACGCTTACCCATATGCCTGGAGCACAGATCGACGACGCGTTTTATCTTGGCAGCGCGATCTTCATCGCTCCGATCGTAGAACCGGGCGAACACATCCGGCAAGTCAGGCTTCCTGAAGGAGGCTGGTACGACTTCTGGGAGGACAGATTTTACGCAGGGGGTATATTCCACGAACATCTTTCCGCAACTGGAGCGTATCCCGGTCTTTATCAGAGCGGGAAGCCTGATCCCCCTGCAGGAGGGTGCGACGCTTCAATTGCACATCTACACCAGCCAGCCGAATGCAGTTTCAGGCAATCTGGCGCAGTACACCGGCGCAATTTATAGTGATTCCGGCGACGATTATGGACCCTGGCGATTGGACAATTTCGAGATAAAGCAGAGCGAGGGCAGTCTCTCTATCACCTGGGAGAGCCAGGGAGAGTACCCGTTGCCTTACGAGCGAGTCGAGATCACACTCCACGGCGCTCGTCCAGTGCAAGCGTTAGTCGATAACCAGGAAGCCGGGCTATCGAACGGAGCGGTCGAATACTGCGAAGTTCAACAAGGCGCAGATTGAGGTAAGCAGATATCTAGCCAATAATCGCCGGGGTGGTAAAATTCATAACAGAAACCGCATCCAGATGGTTTTCTGGTGCTATCCTTGAACACCGGTCCGAGACAGGAAAAGAACGAAGACGCCGCTATGCCTGCTTCTCCAAACTCGCCCCAAGATGATGATCTACGCTCCCTCACCCGCCTGGCTCTCGGCGCGGCAGGCATAGCCATCCAGGAGCTTCGGCTGCGCCTGCGCAAATGGGAGCAAGAGACCGATGAAGCGCAAGCCAGAGAAAAATCCAGGAGCCTTAAGCTTCCCGCCAAAGCGCAAGAAGCGCCTCCGGTAGGTGATGTGCCCAGCTCAGACCAGCTTTTGCGCTATGCCATGACGGGAATGGTTTTCGATGCACAGGTGGTCATGCGCAAAGGCATGGGAAGGGCGAGCAAAGTTGGTAAACGCATCCGCCGCCGGGCAAGCCCCATCATCAAGCCGCTGGCATCCAGCCGACTGTTCTCCCCGGCGAGAAGGGGTTACCGCAGGATCGCTTCAGCCAGCCAGAACAGGGTAGAGCGATGGATCGAGATCGGTCGCCAGGAGGAATCTCGTAGCCGCGTGCTGGCGCAGACCGCCTTCACCAGCACAGTCGATGAGACGATCGACTATGTGGGGGATATGCCCGGTGTCCAGGACCTGATTGCTACCCAATCGACCAGCCTGGCAGGAGAGGTAATGGAGGAGGTGCGCGAGCGCACGGTGGCAGCCGATATATTGCTGGAAGGCTTTGCCCGCGCCCTCTTCCGCCGCAAGCCGAGGTACCAATTACCGCCGCCGCCGCCCGCCGTGCAGTTGAGCGCTGTCACCTTGCGCTCAACCCCCTACAAGAAACCATCCGGAAAGGGCTAAACACATGCAGGCGATTGAGCTCCCCCCCAATTATTTCGATGATCCTGACGCCGAACCTCCCAATTTACAGGGACATTATGCCGGTTTGTTCACCCGGGTAGCTGCGTTTGTCATTGATGCACTGATCATCGCCATTGCATTAGCCATGATCCCCTGGATCACCCAGATCCTGTTGAACTCCATCGGTATCGGGTCGTTCACAACAAACTGGATGACAGGCATCCAACGTTTGCTTGCTTCCGGAGTTTTTGCCGCAGTATTCACCTATGCTTATTACGCATTTTTCTGGTTCTTTGCCGGCATGACCATCGGGAACGCCGTTTTGGGGATCCGCATCATCAGAACCAATGGCAAACGGGTAGGTCCCTTCCGGGCATTGTTACGTCTGATCGGCTATGTCATCGCTCTGATCCCGTTTGGCTTGGGTTTTTTCTGGATCCTGATCGACAATCGCCGCCAGGGCTGGCATGATAAGCTGGCTGGCACTTTCGCTGTTTACGCCTGGGAAGCCCGTCCCGAGGAGAGGTTCTACACACCCGGTTTCATGAAGAGACTCCCTGGGGCAGTGCTCGAACAGATCCGCTTGCCCTCCCCTGAAATTGAGACGATCATCGACGCCACTGAGCAATCCATCCCGAAATAATCCTTGTGAGCGAACCCAACGATGCTAATCGGGGCGGGAACGAGCTATTCGTCAGGTTCCTGCGCGCCGCAGTCCATAACCCTATCGCTATCAAAGCACTCAGCGTCAGCCAACTCCTTTACCGACCGGATAAAAAGGATTGGCTGGATACGAACGAGATCCCAATTGCTGTTTCCGGTTTGCCGCGGGAATTCAACGGGTACCGCATCGCCCAGATCAGCGACTTTCACCTGGGAACCTGGCTGACCCGGGAGTACCTTCTCGATGCAGTCGACCAGGTCAACCGGCTGGGAGCGGATTTGATCGCCATTACCGGCGACTACGTCACTTATGCGCCGGAGCGATTTACCGGCGACTTGAGCGCCGCCATAAGCCGCCTGACTGCCCCGGATGGAATCCTGGCTACGCTCGGGAACCACGACCATTGGACAGACCTGGAGCTTGTGCGCAATTGCCTGGCGGGTAGCGGAGCGCGTGTACTGGAAAACCAGGTCTACCCGGTGCAGCGAGGCAGTCAAAGCTTGTATATCGCCGGGCTGGACGATCTCATGGTGGGTAAAGCGGATCTCGCCGCAATCTTGCACGCGCTGCCGGATGGGCAAAGAGCCATCCTGCTTGCCCACGAACCGGACTTTGCCGATACCAGCGCCCAGACATCTCGCTTCTTCCTGCAACTCTCCGGACATGCCCATGGCGGGCAGATCGTTATCCCAGGTCGCGGACCCCTGTACCTGCCTACCCATGCTCGCAAATACCCGTCAGGACTCTACAATATCGCGGGGATGCAGCTTTACTCAAACAGTGGCTTGGGTACCGCTGAGCTTCAATTCCGGTATCAGAGCCGCCCCGAAATCGCCGTATTTTCACTGATGTGCATGGAGTAGGGTCTGTTGGGCGACAGGAATAGGGCTAAATGCCCTTGAATTGGATCGCACAAACCAGCAACGAATGAGTCCTTGAAGCTGATAGTTTATGAGAGTGAGAGGAAGTACAATCTGTCCTGTGAAATAATGTACAGCCTGAGGCTGCATTGACGAACAACCTTTTATCACGGGAATGGGCTGAACAATGCGAAAAACAGCGATTCTGGGTGTCGGTCAGACACCGGTAGACGAACATTGGGAGCTCTCGCTGCGCGAGCTGGCGGGGCAGGCGATCTTCGCAGCGCTGGAAGATGCGGGGCGCGAGAGCGTAGATGGCATCTTTGTCGGAAATATGCTCTCCGGTATGCTGGCTGGTCAGGAGAACCTCGGCAGCCTGATCGCGGATTGGACTGGCATCCGGGGCAAGGAAGCCTATAAAGTGGAGGCTGCCTGCGGCTCAGGCGCGGCCGCGCTTCGGGTTGCGCTGATGGCGGTGGCTTCTGGAGAGATGGACTGCGCACTGGTCGTCGGCGTCGAGAAGATGACTGAGACTAAAGGGGTAGATACAACAGCCGCGCTTGCCACAGCCGCTGACGCGGATTACGAAGCCGCGCAAGGTGTCTCCTTTGTGGCTTTGAATGCCCTGGTGATGCAGCGCTATCTGCACGAATACGGCTGGAAACATACCGACTTCGCTCCCTTCTCGATCAATGCACATGCCAACGCGCTGGAGAATCCGTATGCGCGCCTGCATGAAGCGATTACTGAAAAAGATTATCGCAGATCCCGCATGGTAGCTGAACCGATCAACCTGCTGGATGCCTCGCCCATCGGAGACGGAGCCGCCGCCCTGGTGATCGTCCCCGAGGATGAGCACAACCGGTTTAATCCCCGCCTGGTATCCATTGCCGGCTCTGCCAGCGCCACGGATACCCTGGCGCTCCACGACCGTCCGGACCTGCTCTGGCTCACGGCTGCAGAAAAATCAGCCAGAAGAGCTTACGACCAGGCAGGTATCCACCCTGAAGAGGTGGATATCTTCGAGCTGCACGATGCATTTTCAATCATGTCTGCTCTTTCACTCGAAGCTAGCGGCTTTGCAGAGCGAGGCCAGGCGCCGCGGCTGGCGCTGGAAGGTGAGATCTTGCCCAACGGAAAGATCCCTATTTGCACGCGCGGCGGGTTGAAAGCCCGCGGCCACCCGGTGGGTGCAACCGGAGTGTACCAGATCGTCGAGGTCGTCCAACAATTACGCGGCGAAGCAGGTGTGACCCAGGTGGATGGCGCCAGGACCGGTATGGCGCAGAATATCGGCGGGAGCGGCGCGACTGTGATTACCCACATCTTGAAGCAGGGTGATTCGAGGTAAAATTGCCTTACCGACCAGGCAATTATGCGACTTCACCCTTTTATTCTTGCACTGCTTCTTCTCGCTTTCCTGGCTCTACCAGTCCAAGCACAGAACATTCCCCGAGATCCACTTTTAACACCCATCGGTGGTGGAACTGGGGAAATTCCGCCGGAGCTGATCGACGCTGCCATTCTCAACGCGCGCCAGGGCAAAGTCCAAATCCTCATCCTACCCATCAACCTGGCATCTGACTCATTGAGCATCTCAGCCGATGAGCGCAACGAGATCCTGGGGGGTGTGGAAACACTGCGCCAACAAATCGAAGCGCTTTGCCGGGGAATGGCGCCGAAGACACTTTTGTGCGAGGTGGATAGCGCCCCCATCCTTACCCGAACGGACGCAACGGACGCGGATAAACTGAAATTGCTCACCGGCGACCTGGCCGCCGTCTACATCCCGGACGGCGATCGAGCGGTCGGTGTCGATGTCATCGGAGGGACGCCGCTGGAATACCAGCTCTCGCGGGTCTATGACCAGGGTGTGATCGTGGCGGGAAACGGCGCAGGGGGCGCTATGCAATCGAATCCCATGATCGGGAGTGTCGATCCCAATCGCAATCCATCGGATGATCTCAACTTTGGAAAAGTGGTGGTATGGGATACGGCAGAGCAACACGGGCTGCTCTTCGGTATCAAAGAAGCGATGATCGAAGATCGCTTCTTCAAGGATGGCAAGGTTGCCTGGCTGTTGAACGCCATCTCGCTGCCGAATATACCCAACGTCGGCGTCGGATTTGACGAGAACACCGGGGCAATGATCCCTTCCGGCGACAGGATCGAGAACGTGTTCGGGCAAAACTCGATCACTATCCTGGACGCAGAGACGTACCACTCGGCAGATGCTGTCAAATACTCCGGAGCGGAACATCAGATCAGCATGCGAAATGTCCTGGTCCATACGCTGGCGCCGGGGGATTTTTCCTACGATCTGGTACGGAAGCGCCACTCCCTGGGCGCGCCGTACCAGCAGCTCACCCGGACCTTCGAGGATTTGATCTCTTCCGCCGGGTGCAGGTCCTTTGATCCTCGCAGGCGACGTAGAATACTCTGCCAACGCCAGGGAGTTGCTGGACAGCGTTCACCTCGCTGAGCGGCGGCTCGGGTGGAGATATCCTCGTGCTTACTGGAGGGTATCCGTCCCAGGCTGAAGCAGAACAAGCTGGCGCCGATATCGCCAACCAGTTAAAGGCGAGACAGCGAGGTGAGCGTGCTCACTAACCAGGCACAGCTGGCGACTGATCTCAACCAGGTGTATTCTGGGATCATTTGAGTATCGCTGACCCGGGAAAGGTGGAAGCCAGCGCTCTTGCCGCGCTCAAGGAAGCCTGGTTGAATGGTATGCCCGTGCTGGCGACGAATGGCGGAGCGGCGATCATCGGCGGCTATTACATACCCCAAACCATGATCGATGATGACGGTCAGCGCATCGCGGTTCCCACCCAAACTCTTGCGGACAACACAGGCAGGGAGGATGGCGCGGGTATTGGATTCTTGAACGCCACATTCGTTCCGCGCATCATGGAAGATAATCGTTGGGGGGAAATGTTTTCACTGGCTTATCGCCACCCGGAGCTGCTGAGCCTGGGCTTGCCGCGCGATGGCGCGATTGAAATCGATCAAGACGGCGCCAGGTCGATTGGCGATTATGCGATCTTTGTCATGGATTTCCGCAAAGCTGTGCTCGGTATGGGCTCCAATAACAACCCGGTCATTGCCAATGGGCTGCTGGATATATTCACCCGCGGACAAAGCATAACACCACAAGCGGCGGATATCAATGCCGCGCCCTCAACGCCTGGTCACCCCGGTGTTGATCACCCCGTCGGCAACGCTGCAGCCTACGCGTACCCCGCTCCCTACAGTTACGCCGACGGTGACCAGCACGCCCACAGAATCTCCGACTCCTACAAAAAGGGTCAAGCCAACCTCAACGCCAATCTTCATCCCCCCGCCCTCAGATCCGGCTACGCGCAATATTATGGTGCTTCTGGGTCTCTCGATCGTGATCGTAATCGTTATTGGCATTTTGATCAACCGATCTCGGATAAAATGATACGGGAACTATCCATCTCACCTGGAGGATTAAAATTCTGGAGGATAAAAATTCTGGAGGATAAAATTTCTGGAGGATAAAAATGACTGAAAGAAAAAAGATTACTCTGCCCTATTTGTTTAAGAAAGTTGCCAATAAAGAACCCATCACCTGGCTCACCTGCTATGATTACCCGACCGCCTATCTGCAGGAGCAGGCCGGGATCGAGATGATCCTGGTAGGAGACAGCCTGGGGATGACGATGCTCGGTTACGAGACAACCTTGCCCGTGACCATGGATGACATGATCCGGCACACACAGGCTGTCCGCCGTGGCGCGCCGACTGTCTTCCTGGTAGGCGATATGCCCTACATGAGCTACCAGCCGAGCGTTGAGACAGCTATACGCAACGCCGGTCGTTTTATGGCTGAGGCAGCCTGCGACGCCATCAAACTGGAGGGCGGCGCGGAGATGGCAGACCGCATCCACGGCATCGTATCCGCGGGTATTCCCGCCATCGGGCATTTGGGTCTCACGCCCCAGAGCTTGAGCGCCTTGGGCGGCTTCCGGGTGCAGGGCAAAGGCGCGCTGCAAGCCAAGAAGATCATGGACGACGCCAAAGCGCTCGAGGAAGCCGGCGCGTTTGCCATCCTGCTCGAGATGGTTCCGGACCGTGTTTGCAAGCTCATCACTGAGCGGGCTGATAATTGCATCATCATGAGCCTGGGCTCGGGTCCCAGCGCACATGGTCAGCTGCTGATCTACCATGACATGTTCGGTCTGTACCCCCGGTTTAAGCCGCGCATGGCAAAGGTCTTCGGCAACGCAGGGGAGGTGATCTTGAACGGCTTGAAACAATATGCCCAAGAAGTTACCGATCAAACCTTCCCGCAGCCAGAAAACTGGTTTGGCATGCCGGATGATGAATACGACGAGCTGCTGAACCTGCTTAAATAATGATCTACGTCCGATTGCGACAAGACATCCAGTAAGAGGGTTGCAGGTATGGGGAGCCAACTCACCCATACCTGCAACTGAAAGGTTTATCCGAAACTTGTACCCGTTTAGTAAAGGAGAGCTCGAATGGATGAAGGGCTTCGGAAGGCGCTGAAAATTCCCTACAACCGCCTCGATGAAATCAACGCCGTGTTACTGAATCCGGATACACAGGTCGTCAATGATTTGCTGGCTGTGGTGGCAAAATATGGATCGCCAGAGGAGATCAATCAGAAAGCGATAGCTGCCGGTCAGCTCCCGGCATTGCTGCAACGCGTCAAGGAAACGAAGCCGGAATATTTGAAGGATTTGGAATGGCTGGAGGAGCAGCGGCAAAGGAACGCCTTTATCTCCATCGCCGAGTATCGCAAAAAAGTGCTCGGTGCAAAGGCAGAACAATACCCATTTCAATGACCAATTTGCCGTCACGCTGGAGATCAGCGCTGCTCAATATTTCCCGTGGATCATCGAAGCTGCAAAGCGCGCCATCTCCCAGCAGAGCCTGATGCCGGGACGGTTTATCAAGGTCCGCAAGATGAAAGAACAGGAGCTAGATGGGGACTTACCCGCCATTGCAGCAGCGATGCAGATCATCGGCGCCAGCTATGTCGAGACGCTCGATACCAAGGGCACGGACGGATCCAATGTCCACCTGGGCGGTCCGGCGACAATTACAGGCTACTTCGGGGGAGTGGGTCAGCCCAATCACTACCCGCTGAAATGGCTGGATGAGTTCCTGTATTACTATACGAATTATGGCGTCAGGCAGGTGCTCAATATCAACCCGGGAACTGTCCTGGTGGGTTACCTGCTTTACCGCCTGGGCGTGGATATCGAATTCAAGATCTCGGTGTTCATGGGCAACGATAACCCATACGCAGGCTTGTGGACATTGATCGGCGCCAAGCTGTTCTCACGCGACGATGGCACCTCGCCCCTGATCGGATTCAATTGGAGCAATTCCGTCAATAACCAGACGCTGGAGATCACAGCTCAATTCAGGAAGCAGCTCGGATTCGAGGATGTCGTCCGCTTCGAGCACCATATCACAGAGACATGGAAGAGCATTGTCCGGCAACCCTATGACCGCAGAGCAGAGCTGGTTGAAATTGCAGACCATGTCGCCAATATCTCCGCCAAGCACGAGGGCGGCGATCCCGATGTAGATCAAACCCGCTCGCACCCTTCGGATATCCTGGATTACTTCCGCGACAAGCAAGAGGTGATCGACTCTGGCGATTGGGAGCACCTGCAAACCAACTTCCTGGATAAATTCGAAGCAGTCAATAAAACCGCCTGGGCGCTGACTGCCAACGGTCTTTCTTTTATCGCAGCCGAGAAACTACATAGACCAACGCCATGATCCCTAAGCAAATGGATTCTTTTCTCCGCCGGCGCTTGCCGGAGAGCACCTGGGAAAACCGCCTGACCCGCGACGGCGACCTGTGCTTCATGGAATTTAGCGCCGTCGATACCGAGAGATTAGCCCGCCTCGGCATTGAAGTAGATAAATTGGGTCCCCGGTTGGTGGTGTGCATGTGGGACGACGCCTCCGAGCAAGAAATTGGCGGCTATCTGGTCATCGATAACCTGGCGATGGGGCGCCCGTCCATGGGCGGCATACGCATCCTGCCCGAGCTCACTCCCGCCACGATCCATAACCTGGCGCGGGGGATGACATTGAAAAATGCAGCGGCAGGATTGCCCTTCGGAGGCGGCAAGGCAGGCATCATCGCCAATCGCAAGCAGTCACCGGAGGCGCACCGCTTGATCGTGGAGGGTTTTGCGCGCCTGCTGTACCGCTACAAAGACATCTACCTCCCCGGTCCAGATGTGGGCACCAACGACGCCGATATGAAAACGGTTGCCATCTGCAACGGCATCGACCATGCAGTCTCCAAGCCGGCAGAGATGGGCGGCAACCAGGTCGACCAGGCAGGCGCTGCCTCAGGAGGATTGGTGATCGCTATCGAAGCGCTCCTGGAGGAGATGCCACGCCTGCGAGTGCTGCCACAATTTGCCGGCTACAAAGTCCCCTATCCCAGCGAGATTTCCATCCTGATCCAGGGGTTCGGCGCGGTGGGAGCGAACACGGCGCGCTTCCTCAAAGAGAGGCTGCCCGGCTGCCGCGTTACGGGGGTCAGCGACATGCATGGCTACCTGTATACTGCAGAAGGTCTGCCGGTTGAAGCGCTTTTCCAGATCTGGCAACAGAAGGGGGCGGTTACCTGGACTTTTTTCCAGAACCAGATTGTGAAAGACGGCTTGCAGGTCAAATACTCGAATGCACCCGATGACCTGCTGCGCGAAATCGGCGTTTTGCCTGATCCCTGCATCGCCGGTGACCCATTACATCGACACACACGCGTCCAGCAATCCCTGTATCACTGTCGATGAAGCGGGGAAGTGGGCAGTGATCATCGAAGGAGCCAATACATACTCTCCTGACCCCGCAGACAGGGCGCAACGCGCCCGCATGGAGCGGGCAGTCTACCGGCAGAAGGGCACGCTGATCGCTTCAGACTTCCTGGTGAATTCCGGAAGCGTGATCTACGCCGCTCAGGAGCAACTGATCAAGACCCCCATGCACCTGCGCATCCCGGCCGATAGTCTCGGTAATCGTGACGAGGTGGACCGCTGGCTCGAGTTGCACAGCGCAGACATGGCTGAATTAGCGGAGACGCGCCGCCAGGCGGCAGAGACCTTCCGGAATAATGTGATCCGGCGAAATATGAAGGAACTGATCGACCTGCTGATCGCCGACACCGACTTGCTGCCGTGCGAAGCGGCTGAAGGCATCAGCATCCGGCGCATTGCCTCACGCGAAAGCGACCGGACGGCAGCAGAGCTGATGGTCGATATCCCCACTATTACGGCGGACCGCTCCGTACGCGAAGCTGCCAACCTGTTGGTGAGTGAGTGCAGCCCCATTCTTGGAGTGATCACTCCGAGCGGGGAGCTGGTGGGCGTGATAACCGAGTGGGATATCACCCGGGCAACCGCGCTCGGCTCACCAGACAGCCAGCCCCTGGAGCGGATTATGACACGCAAAGTGATCACCGCCAGCCCCGCTGACACGATCCTCGAAATGATCCGCAAGCTGGAGTACCACGAGATCTCTGCGATGCCGGTGGTCGACCAGGGGATTGTGGCCGGCATGATCACAGCCGACCTGCTCGCCAAGCGGTCGCTGCTCAGGTTGCTACAGTCGCAGGTGGCTTAGCTTACAGGATTTCCTGCAACATGCCGGCGATTGCCCGGTAGACGGGCGATTTGTCGCGCAGCTCTACGAGCGGCTTGCCCGAGTATTCGTATTCTGCCAGCTCACGGTCAGCCGGCACAGCGCCCAGCAGGGGAAAAGTTAGCGTATCGATCTTCTCCTGCAGGGCATCAGGTATGCCATCCATGACCCGGTTCAAGATCAGGTAAGTATTTTTGATGCGGATATCCAGGTCGTTGCGGAATTCTGCAATGCGCTCGGCGGCAACGATGCCCCGCTGGGTGGGATCGCTGACAATCAACAGGTGGTCCACATCCCGGGTTGTGCGGCGGCTCAGGTGCTCCATGCCGGCTTCGTTATCGATCACCACGTACTGGTAGTTCTTGCTGAAGGCATCGATGACCTCGCGCAGGTTATGGTTCACAGCGCAATAGCAGCCCTGCCCTTCAGAGCGCCCCATCGCGATCAGGTCGAAGCGATCGCCCTCGCTCAAGGACGAGCGGATGTGGTAATCCAGGTATTCGCGTTTGGAGCCGCCGCCCGGCATAGCGCCCATCGCCGCGCCGCTGGCTGTGAGAGATTGCTTTACCTGCGCCAGCATATCTTCCCGGATATCGCCCACCGTCCAACCCAGATCGAGACCTAAAACCATATTGAGATTGCTGCTCGGATCAGCGTCGATCGCCAGGACCGACCCATCTTTGTTCTGGACGAGGTACTTGATGACCATGCCAGAGATGGTTGTCTTGCCTACACCACCTTTACCTGCCAATGCAATTGTCGTTGTCATCTGCTAACTCCAAAGAAACAATCCATCGAGATCATGCCTTCACGTGCTCAGCCAGCCGTACCGCCATCTCATTTGCGCTCTCCCGTAGAGCGGGCACGTAATCATACACGGCTATCCCCAACCGGTCGGCTTCCTGGACGGCTAAATCGGCAGGCAACACGCCCAGCACCGGGATTCCCGGCGTCTCAGCGTGCAAAAAGGCTGCCTCAACCTCGTCGCGCACTTTGTTGCCCACCAGCCAGAGTCGATGGAGTCCGATATCATTTGCCAGCTTCTTGATCTGAGCAGCCGTGCCCAGGCTGCGCCGGGTGGGCTCAACGACGACGATCATCGCATCGACGAAATCCACGGTTGCGCGCCCGAGATGCTCCACCCCGGCATACATATCCAGAATGAGCAGATCATCCTTGCGGAAGAGCAGGTGGGTAAACAAAGTTTTCAGCATGGCGCTCTCCGGGCAAATACAGCCAGAACCGCCGATATCGACTGCCCCCATCTCCAGGAGGCGGACATTGCGATGGAGCACGCTGAAACGCTCGGGGATATCATCGACCCGGGGATTGATGGTGAAGAAGCCGCCCATTGTACCGGGTTTCGCGCCGGTACGCTCGTAAATTAAATCATCCATCTCCGAGATGGGGCTGAGCTTTTTGCGCAGCTCATCCGGAAAACCCAAGGCGCCAGCCAGGCAGGGAGATGGGTCTGCATCCACTGCCAGCACCTGCCTGCCCATGTCAGCGTAGGACTGCGCCAGCAGCGCAGAGAGTGTCGTCTTGCCGACGCCGCCTTTACCCGTAACAGCCAATTTCATGTAATTTTCCTTTGTGTCAGGTTTGCCCAGTAAAAGTGGTCTGGTGCGATTTTCCGATCAAGATTCCAGCGCCTGGACCTTCTTTGCCCTTACTCTGGCGCCTTGAGGCGTATCCTCGATCTCGTACCCGGCTTCGCCTACCTGCTGGCGCAGCGCATCCGCATCCGCCCAACGTTTCTCACGCCGGGCATCCTGCCTCAGTTGGACGAGGGCGAGGATGTCCGCCGGGATGCTCTCCTGCACAGGCTGCCATTGCTCCAGGCGCAGCCCGAGGATGCGATCGAAGAAGAGGATCGTGGCTTTCTTGGTGGCTGCATCCAGCTCGCTGCGCGCCAGGTCCCAGGTAACCGCCAGGGCGCGCGGCATGTTCAGATCGTCGTTGATCTGCTCCATGAACTTCTCAATGTACCCATCGTCTGCCTTTCCCGCCGCCCCCCACTCGTAGACCGCGTTGCGCAGGCGCTCCAGGGATTTGCTGGCGCCATCCAACCCCTCCCAGGAGAAGGAGAGCTTGGCGCGGTAGTGCGCGGTCAAGCAGAAATAGCGATATGCCAGCGGGTCGATGCCGCGATCGATCAGCGTCTGGATGCGCAAGAACTTGCCGGAGGATTTGGACATTTTCTCGGCTTCAAGTTGCAGGAAGTATCCGTGCATCCAGTAATTCGCCAGGTTAGTGCCGTAGCATGCCTGGCTCTGGGCGATCTCGTTGGTATGGTGCACAGGTATGTGATCCTCGCCGCCGCAGTGGATATCAAAAAAATCGCCCAGGTACTTTGCCGACATCGCCGTGCATTCGATATGCCAGCCAGGAAAGCCGGTTCCCCACGGGCTTTGCCATTCCATCTGCCTTTTCTGGTCAGAGGGGCTGAACTTCCACAAAGCAAAATCCGTAGCGCGCCGCTTCTCGCCAACTTCAATCCTGGAGCCAGCCTGCAAACCTTCAATATCCAGGCGGGACAACGCGCCGTAATCCGATAAACGTGAAGTATCGAAGTAAATCCCATCCGTGGTGCGGTAGGTGAAACCTTTCGCCTCGATGCAGCGAATCAGGTCAATTTGCTCGTTGATGTGGTCCGTAGCCCGGCACCAGATCGTCGGCTCAACCAGGTTAAGAGCCTGCATATCCTGCTTAAAAGCCTGGGTGTACTCCTCCGCGATCTGCCAGGCGGTTTTTCCCGACCTGCGCGAGCCTTTTTCCATCTTATCTTCACCGGAATCGGCGTCCGAAGTGAGATGACCTACATCCGTAATATTCATGACATGCCTGACGTTGTAACCGTTCAATTCCAGTGTGCGGCGTAAGACGTCTTCGAAAATATAGGTGCGCATGTTACCGATATGGGCATAGTCATATACCGTGGGACCGCAGGTATAAAGACCGACATTGGGCGGGTTCAAAGGCTCAAAATCTCTCAAGCTGCGCGAATACGTATCAAATAATCTCAGTTTCATGGCTTTCCTAACGTGAATTTTTAGGCTATAAGCACTGCGGTTGAGCAATTATATCAGCCCAAGATGAGACGCTGATAAATTCTCCGTCAGCGGCTAAAAAACGACTCCAAGCCTCTGAAACAACCCAGGCTCAACTTATGACCCACGTCATCCTCGCAATACGTCACCTGCGCGCCTGCCCTGCTGAGCAGCTCGACTGCCTGGCGCGCCCGCCACACCGGAACCAGCTCATCTTGGGTGCCATGGGCAACGAATATCGATTTTCCACTTAGCGGCTGCTGCTCGACCAGCTCTCCGACCCCATCGGGCAGGAAACCAGCCAGGCCCATCACCCGGTCAACAACGCTGGGATTGAGCAAAGCAAACGCATACGCCAGGGCAGCGCCCTGGCTAAAGCCAGCCAGGGAGACTGTCGAAAAGATGCCGGAGGGGAAGTTTTCTTGGGTCAGCAGATCCTTCAGAGCATCCACCGCTGTGTAAAAATCCTCAATCACAGGCAAGCGCTCGGTTTTTTCAGGGCGCCAGCTATACCCACCCCGCGGCGAATTGAACAATCCGCGCGGAGATAGGATAAGGTACTCCTTGGGAAACCGGTCGGCAAAAATCCACATAACCTTTTCATCCCCGGTCAAGCCGTGCAACAAAACGAGCACGGGATGCGGCCCCGGAGGTTCGGGGATGCGCAATCGCACAGTCCAATTCTTGATCGATACCGTTTCAGGCTGATCCGCCATGTGTTGGTACGTCCTATTCTCGGTTTGCCCGCCTGGTAAACCACTCCACAGCCGCAAGCGACAGCCAGATCAACAACAACGGGAACAATCCGGCAGCCAGGCAAATCAAGCCCATCACCGCGGCCCCGCCCCCGTAGAATACATAGATCAATCCATCACCCAGCAAGAAAAGCAACAGTATTCCCCCTGCAATCAAGCGGGTATTCGTCTGCCTGGCGTACTTTCTCAAATCGTTGGTCATAAGCGAGTTTTTATTACCGGGATAATTCTATGCGAAACACATCCCCCGGTCAAGCTTATCCGACGAGACCAGGCAGGTTTTCTCAGCGGCGGAGAAGTACCTCCCGGAGGTTTGCGCCAATTGACTATGATAAAATTCATCCCAATCCATACGTGTTGGATGCATTTTATGACCGATCCGTCTTTTGAAGAACCGTTTCAACGAGAGTTGGAGATGGCTGAGGCTGCCAGGGCTTCCGGTAACGAAGGGCGGGCGCGGGTCTGCGCGCGGCGGGCTGCCGGGCTCATCGCCGGCGAATATTTCGCCCGCCTCGGCATCTCCCCTATCCAGCCCAGCGCCTATGATCGCTTGCGGGACCTTCACAACCTTGAAGATTTGTCGGATGAAGTCTACCACATCGTCGACCACCTTTTGCTCCGTGTGAATACCGACCAGCAATTACCCGTCTCGGTAGACCTGATCGAGGAAGCGCGCCGGTTAAAAAGCAGGCTTCTGGATTGACTTCCAGCACCAGCACGCGCCTGGAGACGGTACTCTTAACCAATAGGAAATGAGCTCATGAACATTCTCGCAATCACCTCCGGTGAATACGGAGCACGGCATGTCGCCAATATCAAGGCTCATGGACCTGCAACTTGGACGCTGGAAACCTGGCAAGCGCCTGCCTTATTCCCCCTGGTGATCGATTACCCGGAGGATTACCTTCCCGCCTCCTTACCCCCCTGTGATTTGATCCTTTCCTTCGGCGAGCATAAAGGCATCGCTGAGTTGTTACCGGATATCGCCCGCATGACCGGCGCCAAATCGGTCCTGGCAGCCATAGATAATGAAAGCTGGCTACCGCGTGGGCTTGCTCGCCAGCTACGCGGCTGGCTGGAGAAAATGGGCGTTGCATGCGCCACGCCAAAGCCGCTCTGCTCGTTGACTGAGACCGATTTCGGTGTGACGCGCCGGCAGCGCATCAGCTATCAAGATGAGTACATCAGTGAATTTGCCCGTTATTTCGGCAAACCCGAGCTGAAACTTGAGATAGACCCGGAAAGCAGGTTGATTTTGTCCGCCCAGGTGCAGCGCGACGCCGTATGCGGCTGCGCGCGCTACGTCGCTGAGAGGTTAGTCGGCGTATCTGCTGACGAAGCGGAGGAAAAAGCCGGACTGCTCCACCACCACTTCCCCTGCCTTGCCAGTATGGGCAAGGATGTGGACTTTGGGGATACTTTGATGCACGTCTCCGGGAATGTGCTCAAGGACAATGTTGGCGAGCAGGTTAAACCGTACAAATCAACGCAGTACATCGCCCCCGGCAGCCGGGCTGAATAGCGGCTAAAGCGCCTTTTCTTGCCCCGCATTGTTCTGGCGTCGGTATTGCTGGAAGAGCGTGAGGATGCTGAATAGCAGGATCACTGCGCGTAGGCTAAGCAAGAACATCGTAAAAAATAGTAATACAAGCAGCAAAGCTAACCAGAGCACAGACGAGCGCCCGAAGCGCGAGATCGTCGGTAATACCTGCAACTGGTTGACAAGCTGCTTACGCAGGTCAGTAATAAAGTCGGGGCGTGGAGAAACAGGTCTCAATGATCTTTGCAATCTGGTTTCGATGGCGCTAAGATCCTGGGATTCGTTGCTCACGGGTTCATCCTTTCCCTTCTTGATCAATCTCCGTATCGGATAACAGGACGAAGTTGTATTCGTCTCTTAAGGACAACAGGGTGCGGTGGTAAAGGCTCTTGATCGCGCCTTCTGTCCGTCCCATGATTTGACCGATCTCGGAGTTGGGGAGATGCTCCACAAACTTGAGGATCAGCAACTGTTGCCTGTCCGGCGGCAAGCAACGGATGATTGTCAGGAGCTGCTCCGTCTCCTCTGATTGGACCAACTCTGCTTCCGGATACTGACCGTCCGCCTTGCCCGCCACGGTCTCATCCAGCGGGACTTCCTTACACCGGCTGTTGTCCCTATGCCAGTTCGCCAGGACATTATGAGCGATGCGGTACAACCACGCCGAAAGCGGCAAACCGCGATCGTGGTAAGTGCCGATGTGACGCATCGCCCGGTAGAAGACCCGGGCGGTCAGGTCTTCTGCGTCTGCTGAGTTCCCCGTCCGATAATAGATGTAGTTGTAGATGCGCCCCACGTAACGCTCATACAAAACACCGAAAGCCTCAATATCGCCTTGGGCGGCGTTCGTCAGTGCTGCATCGTCGTCAAATTCCAAGGTTATCCTCACCCTGTTGGGTGGGGTCTATGGGTAAAAACCCCACTACCCCTAAATAGTTACTCTCAGAAGTGATCTTCATCAGATGAACCTGATCCATTGAACATTGTGAAGTCCATTATATCAGCCAAAATCACGGGTGGTACTGACCAGGAACGAAGTTAGGGTTTTCCGAAATAACAAAGGATTTTCGAACGCTCTCATGATAAAATATCAACGCACGGGGATGACTGGCTTCGACGGGAGAGGCTGGCCCCGGATTGCGAGCCGAGAGGCGCCGAGCTCGAGAAATCAGCGCAAACCAAAGTGCCAACCGCACAAACTATGCTGCTCTGCCCCTCGCTGCATAAGCGATGAGCGAACAGCTGGCTCTCATCAGTAGAGCCACGTCCGCCGGTCCCGTCCTCCGACCGGTGATCGGGTCGGGCGTAACAAAGTCGGAGTGCTGCACGCCATGTCGCTTCACGTGCTTAAGAAGGGCTTTCGGGTCCTAGCGGCTGGCTGGAAGGAATCTTTGCCTGCTGAGATCCTTCTGGCGAGACTGAACACCAGGCTACGCTCGTAGATATCCGTGGGACTATTCTTTCGGACTCGGGTTCGATTCCCGACATCTCCACCAGTTGGATCCGGCGAAAATGCAGTGAGCCGGATCCTATTTTTTTGCGAGCACAAACCCCTTCAGGTAAGCGCCATCGGGGAAGTTCAACGCTACGGGGTGATCCGGCGCCTGGAAAAGCGTATCCACGATCTGGACATCCAGGCGCGCATCCACTGCCGCGCCAGCCAGGATCTTCTGAAATAATTCCAGTGAGATATTGCCGGAACAGGAAAACGTCGCCAGTATTCCGCCAGGATTGAGGAGCTTCATCGCCAGTAAGTTGATATCCTTATAACCGCGCGCCGCGCCCTCGATATGGGCGGCAGTCGCAGCGAACTTCGGCGGATCGAGGACGATCAGATCGAATGCCTCACCCCGGTCGCGGAATTCCCTGAGCACGCGGAAAACATCCCCTTCGCGGATGGATGCATGAGCCGGGTCAACCCCGTTCAGCAACAGGTTGCCCTTCAGCATCTCTAACGCCTGCGCCGATTCATCCACCGCCATGACGGATGCCGCTCCGCCTTTCATCATCGAGAGCGTGAAGCCGCCTGTGTAGCAGAAACAATCCAATGCCTTGCGCCCTGCAGCCAGGGTGGTGAGAACCTTGCGGTTTGTCCTCTGGTCAAGATAGAAGCCGGTCTTATGCCCCTGGCGAATATCGACCCAATACTGCAGCTCGTTCTCAACAACCCTGATCCTATCCGCAGGCTCGCTCCCCTTCAGGAGACCCGCCCTGGGAGGCAGACCCTCCAACTTGCGTACTTCGGCATCCGAGCGCTCATAGATGCTATCTGCGCCGCTGAGATGAGCCAGTATCTCGCCGATCTCAGACCTCCACCGTTCGGCGCCGCTGCTGAGAACCTGCACGACCAGCGTGCGATCGTACTGGTCAACGATCAATCCGGGCAACCCATCGGATTCGGCATGCACCAGGCGGAAGGCGTTGCTCTGCTGGGGGATGTGGTATGCATGCCGGCGGGCAATGCTCCCCGCCAAACGCCTCTCAAAGAAGTCTACAGAGACTGTCTCATCTTGATCCCAGGTCCAGATTCGGGCGCGGATCTTCGAGTGGGCGCTGTATCCAGCTCGCGCCAGCCAGTTGCCCTGTGCATCCAGGATCTCAACAGTATCTCCATCCTCGGGCGTAGCAGACATGCCCGCAATCGCGCCGGCGTACACCCAGGGGTGACGGCGCAAGACAGATGCTTCGCGTCCCGCGTGTAAATGAAACTCGATCATAAGAAAAATGGGGCTGGAACCGAGCGTGATCCCAACCCCAATAACCTCTGTCTTTCCCTGCTCTCCACAGGATTAAGAGATGACGCCGATTTGCTTTCCGGCGACCCCGATCACATCGATAGCACGCGCAATTTCCTGGGTCTCGTGCGCTGCCGTGACCGTGGCGCGGCAGGCGCGCCAACCCCGGAGCGACGGCAGGAGAAACCACCGGCAGGACGAACACATCATGGTGTTGCGCCTCACGCGTCATCGCAAATGCCACTTCATCGCTGCCGCAGACCACCGGCACGATCGCAGTTTCGGTATACAGCGTATCGAAGCCAAGCCCTTTCAAGCCGCTAATGAACTGTTGGGAATTGGCGTTCAATTTTTCCACGCGCCAGGGCTCATCCAGGATCACTTTAAAGGCTTCATTGGCTGCGGCAGCCTGGGCAGGGGGTAGGGCTGCCGAGAAGATATACGCCCGGCAGGTATGGCGCAAGAATTCGACCAGCTCCCGCTTGCCGGCGACATAACCACCCACCGAGGGGATGGTCTTGCTCAGCGTGCCCATCTTAATATCGATGCTGCCTTCCATACCGAAGTGCTCTTCTATGCCTCTGCCGCTCTTGCCCAGCACACCTACGGAGTGCGCTTCATCGATCATCAGCCAGGCGTTATATTTGCGGCACAGCTCGACGGTCTTGGGGAAATTAATGACATCACCATCCATGCTGAACACAGAATCGGCGACCACCAGCTTGGCGCCATCCGAAGCCTGGATCAGACGCTGCTCGAGCGCTTCCATGTCATTGTGACGGAAACGCAAGAATTTTGCTCCGGACATCATGCAGCCATCCACAATACTGGCGTGATTTAATTTATCCGAGATCACATAATCGTTCCGCCCCACCAGCGCGGAGATGACGCTCAAGTTCGTGGCATAACCGGATGAAAATGTAACCGCCGATTCCGCTTTCTTGAACGCAGCAATCGTTTCCTCCAGCTCGCGATGGATGGTCAGGGAGCCGGCTAACGTGCGCACACCGTGCGTGCCCGTGCCGAACCGGTCGACAGCTTCCCTGGCGGCTTTATTGATGCGGGGGTGCCCCACAAGACCCAGATAACTGTAAGAAGCATACATACCCATCTCACGACCGTTAACGAGAACTCGCGCCCCCCGCGCAGCTCGGAGATCGGTTGGTTGTAGTAATACAGGTCGGCTGCTTTGATCCCCTTTACCCGCTCGTTCATCGCCTGGATGCGCTCTGCGATGGCATCATTGGATAGATGATCCATAAAATACTCCTTTGAGATAGTCCTGGCAAGTTTAGTCCAGGCTTGTGGAACTGTCAACTACCAAACCACAGGAATGCGCTATTCCGGTTCACCCGCCAGCTGGCGGAGCTGGCGCTCATCGATCACTGGAACGCCAAGAGAGCGGGCTTTCTCCAGCTTCGAGCCGGGATTTTCGCCAAGCACCAGGTAGCTCGTCTTCTTGCTGACCGAATCGGTGCTCTTGCCGCCGCGTGCCTCGATATAATCCTTGATCTCTTCGCGAGTAAAACCTGCAAGCGTGCCCGTGACCACAAACGTCATGTTCTCGAAGGCTTGCAGCAGACCCGAATCTCCCTGGGCTGCATCTTCAGAAGGCCAGACGCCCGCCAGACGCAGCTTTTCCAGCACGTGCTGGTTAGCCGGGCGCTCAAACCAGTCGACGATGCCCTGGGCGATGTTTGGACCAATGCCTTCAATCGTCTGCAGATCGAGCAAGGTTGCGCGGGAAAGCAACTCGAGATTGGGGAAATTCCGCTGCCAGGTCGGCAGCCACGACCTCGCCAACCCCGTGAATGCCTAAGGCGGTAATCAGGCGCGCCAGCGGATTGGCTCTTGGATGCCTGGATCGCCTGAAGGAGGTTATCGGCTTTTTTCTCGGCAAAACCTTCCAACTTGAGCAGCTCTTCCTGTCCCAATGAATAAAGGTCCGCCACATCTTGCACCAGCCCGGCATTGACCAGTTGCTCAACGATCTTGATTCCCAAGCCGACGATATCCATCGCCCCGCGCGAGACGAAATGCTCTACATTTCTAATCAATTGGGCAGGACATGCGGAGTTGACGCAGAACCAGGCGACCTCCCCTTCGAAGTGCTCCACCGGTTGCGCGGAAGCCGGGCAGACCGCCGGCGGTGAAAAAAGCCGTTCTTCGCCGGTCCTCGCCGAGCTGATGGGACCAATCACGTAGGGGATGACATCACCAGCCCGTTTCACCAGCACCCGGTCGCCGATACGAATATCTTTTTCGAGGATATAGTCAAAATTGTGCAGCGTAGCCTGCTTGACGATGACGCCGCCAATATTGACCGGCTCCAGGATAGCATAGGGCGTCAACACCCCTGTGCGCCCTACATTCACTCCGATATCGGAGAGCTTTGTGGTCACTTCGCGAGCGGGGAATTTGAAGGCGATTGCGCCGCGCGGGTCTTTGCCCACCACCCCCAGCTCAGCCGCCAACCCCAGGTCATTGATCTTGATCACCGCGCCATCCGCCTCGAAAGGCAGGCGATCGCGCTCTTCCTCAAGCTCGTTGTAAGCTTGGATAACCGTCTCGCAGATCGCTGCAAACGCGCTCCGGGACGACCGGGAAACCAAGCTGGCGTAAATAGGCGAGCACCGCCTGCTCCGTTGTGAGGTCCTCGTTACGGCTGCCCTGGATGTCAACGATCGCATAGGTCAGCAACGTCAGCGGGCGGCTTGCCGTCAGGGCTGGATCGAGCTGGCGCAGAGAGCCAGCCGCGGTATTCCGGGGGTTTAAGTAGGTCTTCTCACCCGCCTCTTCCAGGCGCTGGTTCAGCTTTTCGAAATCTTGCACGTTAATGAAAGCCTCTCCGCGCACCACGAGAACCTCCGGTGGGAGGGGTCCATCCGGTGACACCGGTATCCTGAGCGGCAGCGCCCGGATGGTGCGCAAATTATGGGTGATGTCCTCGCCAACCTCGCCATCCCCGCGGGTCGCGCCCTGGATAAAGACGCCCTGGCGGTAGTGCAGCACCACGGTCAAGCCATCGATCTTCGGCTCAACCACGAAATCGGTGGTGGTCACCCGTGCATCGATGCGGGCGATGCGCTCGAACCAGGCGCGCAGATCATCCTCGGAAAAGGCATTGCTCAGGCTGAGGATCGGACCCGGGTGATTGACCTTGGCGAATTTTTCTGCGGGCGCGGCGCCGGCGCGCTGCGTAGGGGAATCGGGTGTGACCAGCTCGGGATGGGCTGCTTCAATTTGCTTCAGCCTGAGCAGCAATTGGTCGAACTCAGCATCACTGATCTCAGGGGCGTCCAGGACGTGGTAGCGATAATTATGGTAATGGATCTCCTGGCGAAGCTGAGCTGCTTCTTTTTGCAGATTTTCGGCTTCAAGGTTGTTCATAGGCGAATATTATAAATCAAAGGATGGGAACTCAGTCAATGAGCAGCGCGGCGAGGATTACCCCTGAATCGTGGGAACCGTTTCTATCTCGGGAAGGTCTGAGCGCCTGGCGAGGCGCTCTCCAGCAAGCACAGCCGAGGCGAGCAACACCAGCAAGATCCAGGAAAGGTCAGCCAGCAGCAGGTGGACAAGCTGCATCCACACCGGGGCAAGCAAGAGCACGTTGATAAATCCGGCGGCAAGCTGGATGATAAAAACCAGGGTTAACAATAAGCTAAAGCGGCGAGTATCACCCCCGGAGCGGGTGTTGCGCATATAGCTAGCCATCAAGATGAGATAGATCCCAACCACGATCGCAATGGTGGGATGCAGCAATCGCAGCCGGATGAGAAAGTGGGCGGTGGAGGAGAAATCCTGGCTCAAGCCCTGCTGGAGGCTGGTAACAGGGAAAAGTGTGTCGCCCAGGGCAGTCAATGCTCCGCTCATCCCCAGCACAAGCACGCCCAGCAGCCCAATACCCAGCCAGACCAGCGCAGAGCCATTGCCGCGCCAGCGCGGCGCTGCCCCTCCCGAAGCCCACCAGGCGGTCAGTGTGAGCACTGCCAGAAGGAAAAACGTATTGGCAAGATGTACGGTCATTGCCAGGGCACGTCCCAGAGACGCATTCGTGCGCCACCCACTCAATAAGACCAGACCAGCTCCGACCAACGCCTCGGTAATGATAAATACCATGCACAGCACAGCGCCTTTGTGTACTATGCTCCCGCGCGGATATGCCCGGAAAGCCCAAACCAATAACAGATGACGAGCAGCAGGTCAAGCCGCTCATCAGGCGATGGGTAAACTCGATCATCGTCTCCATCTGGGGCGCTCGCGGGATAACCTCCCCATCGCACAGGGGCGAATGGCTGCCGCAGCCAGCGCCGGAGCCAGTGGCGCGAACATAAGCGCCCATAAGATGACCAGCAGGTTATACCCGAGCACTCCCCAGGCGAATTTTGCGAAATTTGTCAGCTTCATGGGCAACGATCCTCTCTAAAAATAACCATTATAAGGCCAGGCGGATGAGCGGGCTCCGCCCCGCGAGGCTTTGTGAGAACTTTCCCGAAGATTTATGGATTATTTTATTATAATTGTCGAATGGGTGATTTGATTGTGAGAAATGGTGTTACACGCCTGTTTCAACATAACGGTCAAACTGGAGCATCGAGGTGACAAGCCCAACGATCAAGATGTACGGAACCACCTGGTGCGGAGATCGCGGCAAGCCAGGCGCTACCTGGATCAAAACAAGATCGCATATGAGTTCATCAATCAACATCCATGGTCAATAAGGAGGCAGAATGGTTTTGTGAAGATACCAATCAATGTATGCGCAGCGTACCGACGATCGTCTTCGTGGTATGGATCGATCCTGGTCGAGCCTTCGAATAAACAATTGGCTGAGAAACTGGGGTTATAAGGTCGATGGGTCGCCCAATTGGGTACAAGAAGGGTCCCGAGTCCCCGTAACGGTCCCGCAGATCATTGGGAAATGACGCATCTAATACGCTTTAACATAAGTCGAGCAAGTCTCCTGTCTTGAAGATGATGGTGATGC
>CAVPDG010000030.1:0-48190 GCA_963702535.1 uncultured Chloroflexia bacterium
CAATACCGTCTGTCCTGCTAATCCTGCTAACCATGCTCGGTCTGGGAGTCTATCTCTCGACCTTTCTCCGCCAGGTATATTTGGACGAACTTGAATCTCAACTGGCAAACAAGTCCTTGCTGGTACGTGACAGCCTGGTCGAAGCGTTGTTGGGGGGGGCAAATCCCGAAACTCTTGACCAATTAGCCAGGCGATGGGGTGGTCTTGTAGGAGCACGGATAACCATCATCGATCCGGATGGGAAAGTTATCGGAGAGTCCGAACAAAATCGTACACTGATGGGTAACCATTCGGACCGGCCAGAAGTGATCCAGGCATTGGCGCAGGGCGAAGGGCGGAGTATCCGCTATAGTGGTACCGCGCAATATGATATGTTGTATTACGCCACGCTGGTTAAGGAAGGTGGCAGGCCTCTGGCAATTTTCCGAATAGCTCTTCCCATCCAGGTAGTTGATGTAAAGATTAGAAAGCTGCAGCTAAACCTGGCAGGGATTACGCTCCTGGCAACAATCCTGGCCGTGTTGTTGACGCTGCTGATCGCCAACCGAACCACACGCCCAATCCGTGAGCTAACCAAAGTGGCTGAAAAAATGGCGGATGGGGATCTCAACACGCGTGTACGGGTTTCCAGCGATGATGAGATTGGGCAGCTATCCCGGGCGCTGAACCGCATGGCAGAGCAGATTCGCAACGAGGTGGAGGCTCTGCAAACCGAGCAAGGGAAGCTAGAGGCTATCCTGCGTCAGATGACCGATGGATTGGTCATGGTTGACGAAGATGGCTCAATACGGATGATCAACCCGGCTGCTGAGGAGATGTTCGGGATATCGAGTGAGCAGGCTGCAGGTCGTTCGTTGGCAAGTGCTTTACGGCAACATCAGGTTGTAGATTTATGGCAGCAAACACGACGCAGCGGGGGAGTGCGTAGTGTTTCCTTCGAAGTGACTTCAAGGCGTATCTATCTTCAGGGTTTCGCGGTGTTATTGGAGCGGGAATTATCGGGCAGCATGTTGTTGTTATTCCAGAACCTTACCCGCCAACGCTACCTTGAGACAGTCCGGCAGGATTTCATCAGTAATATTTCCCATGAGTTGCGCACGCCTCTGGCAGCCCTGAAAGCACTCACGGAAACGCTTGCAGAGGGCGCACTGGACGATCCACCAGCTGCCCGCCGTTTTTTGGAGCAGATGGATACCGAGGTGGATTCACTCAGCTTGATGGTCTCCGAACTGCTGGAGCTCTCCCGCATCGAATCGGGACGGGTGCCGTTAAACTTGAAGCCAACGGAGGCTTGCAAGATTTTAGCCCCCGCGGTGGAGCGATTGAGTTTGCAAGCAGAGCGCTCTAATCTGGCTGTTATTCTGGATTGCCCCGACGATTTACCGCTGGTTTTCGCAGATCCACAAAGGCTGGAACAGGTGGTTGTAAACCTGCTGCATAACGCCATCAAGTTCACGCCAGGTGGTGGAAGGATCCAGGTTTCGGCACGTGAGGAAACAGGAGTGATCATCTTTTCCGTTGAGGATACAGGCATTGGTATTGCCGAAGAAGACTTACCGCGCATCTTTGAACGCTTCTTCAAGGCGGACCGGGCTCGTTCGAAGGGTGGGACGGGGCTAGGCCTGGCAATTTCACGCCACCTGGTGGAAGCGCACGGGGGGAAAATTTGGGTTGAGTCCGTTGAGGGTAAGGGCAGCGCATTTCATTTTTCCATCCCTACCGCTGGATAAGGGTTTTTCCGGGAAATCCTTTTTAATCAGGGCGATCGTCCTTGTTCTGACCGTTAACCAATCCTTTACAGGTTATTGATGGATTGTTTACCTCCCCGACTGGAACTTTCATCCAACCGTGTTATCCTTTACAACATAATGAATAAAGTGCTTTTCTTGTGTACGGGTAATTCATGCCGGTCGCAGATGGCAGAGGCCATTGTCAACGCACGCCTGACAGATCGCTGGCAGGCTTTCAGCGCGGGCACCCGTCCGGCTGGTTATGTGCATCCCATGGCGGTCCAGGTGCTGCAGGAGATCGGAATCGAGCATCACGGTCGGTCAAAGAGCATCGAAGAAATCAGGGACATTCCTTTCGATCTGGTGGTTACGGTTTGTGATTCGGCGGCAGAGGAATGCCCGGTGTGGCTGGGTGCGGGAAAGCGGGTTCACATGGGGTTTCCTGATCCGGCGCACGCTAAAGGACCTTGGGAAGCGGTGGTGAGGGAATTTCGCGATGTGCGCGATGCAATAGCGGTAAAGATCCCAGAATTATTGGTGTCAGGAGATGATCATGCGCATCTTGGTAACAAATGATGATGGCATTCACGCACCAGGATTATTAGGTTTGGCTCAAGCGTTGCGTCAGATTGGCAATGTGGATATTCTCGCGCCTGATAAAAACTGGTCGGGCGGGGGGCATGTAAAAACAATCGACCGTCCACTGCGGATCAAAGAAGTAGTCTTGCCCGATGGGAGTGTTGGATTTGCCAGTGATGGCGCACCCTCTGATTGTGTGGCTCTTGCTTTGCTCGGTTACCTTCCTGAAAAAGTAGATCTGGTTGTTTCAGGTATCAACTCTTCTGCGAATGTTGGACATGATGTCACATACTCGGGTACAGTCACCGCTGCAATGGAAGCAGTCATATGGGGAGTTCCAGCCATAGCAGTTTCGCTAGACGTTAAGGCAGGCTTCGAGGGTTTAATCGACTATTCACAAGCGGCTCAAATAGCCAGCCGGATCACGCAAACGGTTTATACTCAACATTTGCCGGCAGGCATCTTGCTCAATGTGAACATACCCCATCAGCCATTCGAACGGATTCATGGGATTCGCATGACACGGCAGGGGATGCGCGTCTATCGCGACCGGCTCGATCAACGTGTGGATCCGCGCGGGCACCCGTACTTTTGGATCGGCGGCGATTCGCCAACGGGGATACCCGAAACCGGCACTGATATCGGCGCGCTTGAAGAAGGGTATGTGTCTATCACGCCCTTGCAGCTCGATCTTACAGCGTATCCCGCCCTGCACCAGATGAAGCAGTGGGAGTGGGAAACAGGTTTCCGAGAAGCAACAGAAAAGATCGCCGGCATACCTGCCAGCGATCCCATTGATTTCAGGTCGATCACTTTGTAAGGTCACTCAGGGGTAGACGCGCTTGATGGTGCGGGGGAAGGCGATAGTCTCGCGGATGTGCTGGATGCCGCACAGCCAGGAGACGGTGCGCTCCACACCCAGCCCGAAGCCGCTGTGGGGCACGCTGCCGTAGCGGCGCAGCTCCAGGTACCAGCGAAAGGCATCCTCGGGGAGATTGTGCTGGCGTAGCCTTTGCAGCATGAGATCGTAGTCTGAGATGCGTTCGCTCCCGCCGATGATCTCCCCGTAACCTTCCGGGGCAAGCAGGTCGGCACTCTTGCAAACTTCGGGTCGCCCGGGCCAGGGTTCCATGTAAAATGCCTTGACCTGCGTGGGGTAGCCGTAGACGAAGACCGGCTTGCCGAAGCGCCGGGTGAGCTCAGTCTCATGGGGCGAGCCAAAATCCATCCCCCATTCGATATTGAGCAATTCTTTCTGCTCGGGGTCATCGGTCTCGGCGCGGATCTGCTTGAGGATCTCCACCGCCTCATCATAAGATAGGCGTGGGAACGGCGGCTGGACGGCCTGGAGCAGGGTGGTATCCCGCTCCAGCGACTTGAGCTCCGCGGCGCGCTCGGATAAGATGCGCTGCACCACGTAGCTGACCATCTGCTCCTCGATCTCCATAAGCTGATCCAGGTCGCAGAAGGCGATCTCCGGCTCCACCATCCAGAACTCGGTCAGGTGGCGGCGAGTTTTAGATTTTTCGGCGCGGAATGTAGGACCGAAACAATATACTTTGCCGAAGGAGAAGATGTTGGCTTCATTATAGAGCTGCCCGCTTTGCGCCAGGTAAGCCACGCCTTCATCGAAGTAAGGGGTTTCGAAGAGGGTTGTGGTGCCTTCGCAGGCAGCAGGTGTCAGGATGGGGGTATCCATATGGATGAAGCCGTGGGTATCCAGCCAGTCTCGAATGGCGCTGATGACAGCGGCGCGCACGCGCAGGATTGCCCACTGGCTGGGCATACGGATCCACAGGTGGCGGTTATCCATGACGAATTCAACGCCATGCTCCTTGAGCGCCAGGGGATAATCTCCGGCTGCCTCCTGGACGATTTGCAGGGCAGTGACGCCCAGTTCGTAGCCGCCCGGGATGCCGGGAGCGCGGCTATCTGCGCGCACGTTACCTGTGACGATAACGGAAAACTCCTGAGCAAGGTGTGTTACTCGCTCGAAAAGCTCAGCGGGCAAGTCGTTCTTGAATACCACGCACTGGACAAAGCCCGAGCCATCCCGCAGCAGCAAGAAAACCAGCTTGCCCTTATGGGTGTGGTTATAGACCCATCCCTGAATGGTGACTTCCTGACCAACGTAGTTTGCGATTTGTTCAACACGAATAGTGGCTGGCATCATGTGATCATCCTTTCCTCGAGCCATATTCTACCTTGATATGCAATTCCTTGAGTTGTTGAGGATCTGCAGGCGAAGGCGCGCCGCCCATGACATCGCGGGCAACCTGGTTCTTGGGGAAGGCGATGACCTCGCGGATGTTGGGCTCGTCCAACAATAGCATGCACATACGGTCGATGCCGGGGGCAATGCCGCCATGAGGGGGTACACCGTATTCAAAGGCTTCGAGCATATGTCCAAAACGCTGGCGGGCTACCTGGGGATCGAGCCCGATCAGGCTGAATACTTTCTCTTGAAGGGCAGCGTCGTGGATGCGGATGGAGCCGCCGCCGACTTCGTAGCCGTTGAGCACCATGTCATACTGCTGGCCGCGCGCTTTGCCAGGGTCTGAATCCAGCAGCGGGATATCCTCCTGTATGGGGGCGGTGAACAGGTGGTGGCTGGGATCCCAGCGCTTCTCATCCGCGTTCCAAACGACGAAGGGGAAGTCGACCACCCAGGTAAAGGCGAGGAGGGAGGGATCGCGCAGCCCCAAGCGGTCGCCGAGGTATTCGCGCAAGCGCCCGAGGCTCTCGAAGACGACAGCCGGCTGGTCGGCGACAAAGAGAAGCAGATCACCCTGCTCTGCGCCAAAGCGCTGGATGATTTCCTGGATGCGCTCAGCAGGCAAGAAATTGCCAAACGAGGCGCGCTGGCGCCCGTCGGAAGTGAGGGCAAGGAAAGCAAGCCCTTTTGCGCCGAATTTCTTGACAAACTCAGCCAGCTCATCAAGTTGTTTGCGGCTGTAATCGCCGAGTCCTTTGGCGTTCAGACCGCGCACATGCCCGCCGGCTGCAACGACGCTTTCGAAGACCTGGTAGCCGGAACCCTGTGCGAGATCGGTGATGTCTTTGAGCTCCAGCCCAAAGCGCAGGTCAGGATTATCTTTGCCGAAGCGCTGCATCGCCTCTGCGTAGGTGATGCGCGGCCAGGGAGATGCTAACAAGCGCTTGTGAGGGTAAAGGGCGCCGACCAGGGCGGTAAATAAGCCCTCAGCCAGCTGCATGACATCTTCACGCTCAACATAGGAGACTTCCATATCAAGCTGGGTGAACTCGGGCTGGCGGTCGCCGCGCTGGTCTTCATCCCGGAAGCAGCGGGCGATTTGGAAATAGCGTTCCACACCGGCGACCATCAATAATTGTTTCAACTGCTGTGGCGATTGTGGCAGGGCGTAGAACTCACCGGGGTGGACTCGCGATGGCACCAGGTAATCGCGAGCGCCTTCCGGCGTGGTTTTAAAGAGGATGGGCGTCTCTACTTCGATAAAGCCGCGCTCGTCGAGGTAATCGCGGATGAACTTGATCGTGCGGTGGCGCATCTCCAGATTGCGGCGCATGCGCTCCCGGCGCAGATCGAGGTAGCGGTAGCGCAGACGGGTGTTTTCATCAGCTT
This sequence comes from uncultured Chloroflexia bacterium, assembly GCA_963702535.1. Lineage (GTDB taxonomy): Bacteria > Chloroflexota > Anaerolineae > Anaerolineales > UBA4823 > CAVPDG01. Next base: position 5,914 of record CAVPDG010000030.1, read on the forward strand.
CTTCATCCTTGGAGATCAGGAAAGGCGGTGTTTTGGAGGCATTGAGCACTCGCACCTGCTTGGCGACGACCTCGATATCCCCGGTTGGTAGATTGGGGTTTTGAGTACCTTCCGGGCGCTGGCGCACAACACCTTGAATCTGCAGAACCCATTCCATGCGCACGGGTTCCAAAGCCTGGTGGGCTTCGGGGGATAGCTCGGGGTCGGCAACGATTTGGACAATGCCAAAGCGATCGCGCAGATCCAAAAAGGTCAATCCGCCAAATGAGCGGCGGCGATGAACCCACCCAGCCATAGTAACCTGGTCGCCGTTGTTTGCCAGGCGCAGCTCTCCGCAAGTGTGACTCTTATACATGGTTTTCCTCCAGCATAAAAATAAATCGCCCTTCGCTGTTAGCGTCGGGCGATTGTCTGGTATAGCCTAAGATCAGCAACCTGGCAGGCTGAACGCTTCCGCCCGACGCGCGGTCGTGGGATTATTATTATCGTTAGCGTTGGCGGTAGGCTGCCCGGTGATCATCAATCGCTCTTGCCTGAATAAGTTGGTGAATTATAGCACGGAGGTTTCGAATGGGGGAGAGGCAGCATGGATCGCTGCAACTATGTCTCGGTTTCCTTTCCGGACGTCAGGTGATACTCCAATGGACTTTCACCCTTGCTGAAGCCGCTTAATACGATCAATACCTGCGTTTGGGTGGCACCGGAATTGCGCCAGCGATGCTCGAGCTGGGCGGAGAAGAGCAGGCTGTCACCGGGACCCAGGTTGAAGCGCTGCCCTTCGACTTCGTAGTCCAATGTTCCGCTAAGACATAGAACGAACTCGTGCCCGCTGTGCAGCATGGTGAATTGCCCGCTGTTGGCGCCGCGCTCCAAGCTGAGCATGAGCGGCTCAACGCCGCCGGTGAACTCCTCCCCCCCAAGACCTTCCCAAATCCCGCGCGGCACGGGGAGGCGCGTGCGCTCTCCAAATTTGCGGAAGACGATATTGCGCCTGGGAGGCTCCAGCCGGAAAAAGGCGGTGATGGGTACACCGAGGGCATCGGCAATCTTATACAGCGTGCTCACTGAGGGTGAGGTGCGCGAACGCTCGATCATGCTCAATGCGTTGGTGGAAAGTCCACTGGCGCGCGCCAGGTTACGCAGAGACAAGCCGCGCTCCTGGCGTAGCTCGCGCAGCCGGGAGCCGACATCAATCGATTGCAGATCGTTCGTTTTTTCATCCATGCGCGCCTCCGTTGTCCTAGTCGCTGGCAAGGGGGATGCCAGCCGTAATTGTTGTATTATCGCATATTCTGCGGTAAATTCTGGCAGGTTTCCAGCATTCATCGCATGCCGAGCATATGCCAGTGGATGACAAAGGGGTAAGCCATCTGAAGAGTCTTCAAAGAAAATCCGGAAAGTTAATATTAATCTTACACTCATATAGGGTAAAATACGCGATGTGCCGGTATTGTAGTCTTCGCTTGGCGTTTCCCGGGACTCAGCGGACATGTTCAAGGCACGCAGCGAAGGGTTGGGTTTGCCTCTACCCCGGCTTATTCCCCCGATTGAGGAGAAGTGAACATGGCTCGTAGGTCGATCTTCTACATAGGAGTGGTACTTTTACTGGCGATTCTCCTGACTGCCTGCGCCGGGCAAACGGGTCCGGTTGGACCGGCTGGTCCGGCTGGTCCGCAGGGAGCGAAAGGTGAGCAGGGCGAAAAGGGACCACCGGGACCACAGGGCGAGTCTGCAGAGGTGCCTGTAGCTGAATATGCCGGCTCGGTTGTATGCAGCGGTTGCCATCAAGAGATCTACGATGTTTTTATGAAGTCGGGCCACCCCTGGATCATGAATCCGGTTACGGATGGCAAGCCGCCTGCCTACCCGAGCAGCACGCTCAACCAGCCGCCCGAGGGTTATGGCTGGGAAGATATCTCTTACGTGATCGGCGGCTATAACCGAAAAGCGTTGTTCATGGACCGAGATGGTTATATCATCACCGCTAAACCCGGCGCGGTGTCCGGCGATGATACTTACCTGAACCAGTATAACTTTGCCAACTCCCTCCTCGATCAAGATGCCGGCTGGGTTGCGGCTCACTCAGAGGAAATTGAGCTCCAATCCGACTGCGGGTCATGCCATACGACGGGCTACAACCCCAACGGGAACCAGGATAATCTGCCTGGTATTGTGGGGATGTGGGCAGCTCCTGGCGTGCAGTGTGAGGCTTGCCATGGTCCCGGGAGCCTGCATATCAAGAATCCGGCAATTGTCGATATGGAAATTGAGCGCGATGCTGAAGCATGCGGGGAATGTCACCGGAGCGGCGGAGTGAATCGGGTGGCAGCCAGTGATGGATTTGTGCATCTTAATTCCCAGTACAATGAACTTTTCCAGAGCAAGCATCTGGCATTGGATTGCACCACCTGCCATGATGCGCATGCCGGCGTTGTACAGCTCGAAGACGCCGGGTTGGAGCCGACGCGAACCACCTGCGAGAACTGCCACTGGAAAGAGGCGAGATTCCAGAAGAATGAGCTGCATAAAAACATGAGTTTAGCTTGCGTGGAATGCCACATGCCGCGCATGGGTATGGCAGCCTGGAGCGATGCGGCTACGTTTACCGGAGACGTCCGCAGCCATCTGGCGGCGATCGATCCGTACCAGATAGAGCAGTATGAGACGATCACCGATACGAACGGGATGGCGGCAGAATACGCGCTCTCTGAGATCGGATTGAACTTTGCCTGCCGCCACTGCCATGGCGCCGGCCGGGGGACGGCGAAAACCGATCAAGAGTTGATCGACGCATCGGTGGGCTATCATGATCGACCGGCACCTTGAATCCTGAATGCCTATGGTCTGCGTAGTTCTTGAAGAGCTGCGCAGACTATTATTATTGGTTAGGCTTCTGGATTATTCGCAAGATCTTTGTATGACGGGTGTATGAATATCAAATAATCTTTATGACCTTTATCACTGTCCAATTCGCCTAATTTCAATCAAAATATGCTGGAATCAGTATGCTTTAGATTCAAGCAGCAAGGCTATTAACGTGGAGAAGAGAATAATGAAACGTGTATCGTTGCACAATCCATACACTCCGTGGCTGGTATTCAGCACTCTTTTTTTGGCTTGCCTGGCTGCAGGAGCATTCTTCGGAATGACTCAAAAGCGCGATCGCATCCCCTTCTAGAGCGGTTCAGGCGCAGGGCACGGGAACGTATGCTGGACCGGAGGCATGCAAGAATTGCCATGAGGATGTATACAACACCTGGGAATCCACACGCCATGCTCAGGCATTCTCCTCACCGATCTTCCAGCGAGACTGGCAGGCAGAAGGCTCGGATTTCACCTGCCTGGAATGCCATACTACTGGCTATGACCTGACCAAGAGTACTTATTCGCATGAGGGTGTCACCTGCGAATCATGCCACGGACCTTTCCAGCCGGGGCACCCCCAAACCCTGATGCCGCAGAAACCAGACGCTGAACTTTGCAGCACCTGTCATAAGACGACAACGGATGAGTGGCTGGCAAGCCCGCATAAGAAAGCAAATATCCAATGCCAGGCATGCCACAACCCGCACTCTCAGACACCCCGGGCAGACACGGTCACCGATCTGTGCACGAACTGTCATAAAGATATGCAAGATACCTTTGCACACGGTACCCACGCAGAGGCAGGTTTGGAATGCAGCAACTGCCATATGTATACCGCACCCCGCACCGGGGACGCGATCATGGGTTTGGTTCCTACCGGGCATACCTTCACGGTCGGCTCTGAGGCTTGCATTGGGTGCCACCAGGATACTGTGCACACCCGTGATACGATCGTGAGGCTGAGCGGACAAGAAGAGGGTGTGCCTGTCGTAGATGCTGAAGCATTGAAACAGCAGATCAGTGAGCAGGAGATGACCATCAAAGGCCTGGAAGGGCAGAGCACGGTGCGTCTTTACACGGGTCTGGTGCAGGGGGCGATCGTTGGCTTGATTATCGGTGGGACAGCCGCCTGGATCGTAAGCAAGCGGATCAAGATCGTTGAGGAGGCAGAGGAAGAAGAATGAGCAAGAAAAAAAAGAAGGTGATTGTCGAACTGACGCGCCGCGATTTCTTAACGGTAGCCGGCGCAGCGGTTGGCTCGATCGCAGCAGCTCAATTCCTGACGACGGGACCATTATCGCCATTTTCTCAGCTGAAACAAAGCCAGCTTGAAGGGATTCCCAAGACGGGGCATGGCGCCCATACTGGAGAGTTCCACTGGGGAATGGTGATCAACCTGGATGCCTGCATTGGATGCGAATATTGCTTGCGGGCTTGCTCTGCCAATAATGATGTCCGCCCCGAAAAGCCATGGAATATTGTGGTAGAGGAGAAGACATCCACAGGGCATATATTTTATTTCAGCCGCCCCTGTTTACACTGCCAAAACGCGCCTTGTATCGAGGTGTGCCCGGTGAAAGCCACTTATCACCGGGATGACGGATTGGTAGTGATGGATTACACGCGCTGCATTGGCTGCCGGTACTGCCAGGTTGCTTGCCCTTACGATGCGCGACGGTTTAACTGGTCAGCGCCGGTTTATGAGAATCCATACGTACCGACCTATGGGACGCCCGAAGTAGAGCGGCGGCCGCGCGGCGTGGTAGAGAAGTGTACTTTTTGCATCCAGCGCATCGATGCTGCTCTGGAAAGCGGCTTGATGCCTGGTGAGGACCCGAGCGCGAGCCCGGCGTGTGTTAATATCTGCCCGGTGGGCGCGCGAACTTTTGGGAACCTCAAAGATCCCAACAGTACGATCTCAAAAGTGCTCGAAGAAAATCCGACTATTCGCCTGCGCGAGGAGCTTGGCGCTGAGCCCAGCGTTTACTATATCCCGCCGAAGGAGGGATTGTAGAAATGGCAAGCCTGACAGCAGAGCGTAAAACGTTTTCTTTCTCGCCCGGCTTCTTAGCCTGGATGGCAGTGCTGGGTATTTTGCTAACGATTGGGCTGATCTCCGCCATCCGTGTATTTATCTATGGACTGTCACTGACGAACATGTATGATAACGTCCCATGGGGGTTGTGGATCACCATCGACCTATCGGCGATCGCCCTCGGCGCAGGAGCGTTCACCCTTTCGGCGATCGTATACCTGTTTGGATTGAAGCGCTTTCAACCAATTGTCCGCCTGGCAGTGTTTGTGGGGTTCATCGGTTATACCTGCGCCTTGCTGACGCTGGTGATGGATATCGGTCGCCCGGACCGGTTCTGGCACCCGTGGGCGTACTGGAATATTCACTCGGTGCTTTGGGAGATCACATGGTGTATTACGATTTACCTGACGATCATGGTGATGGAGTTCTTGCCGGTCATTACGGAGCACAAGTTCTTCGATCGGATGCCTTGGATCAGACCTTTTGCCCATTTGCTGCATAAAGCTGCGCCTTTCTTTGCCTTGCTCGGGTTGGGCATCTCGCTCTTGCACCAGTCCTCGCTGGGCGCGGCGTATGGGATTGTCAAATCCAGACCGATCTGGTTCAAGCCCAGCATGCCGATTATGTTCATCCTATCGGCAGTTGCAGTGGGACCGGCGCTGACCATGTCGGTGGCAATCATTCTCGAGTGGGTGACGGGTAAGCGGTCTATTGACCATGCGATTTTGCGGACGATCGCGCGTTTCAGTGGATTTGCCCTGCTCATCTACGGCTATATCAAGTTTTGGGACCTGGCAGCGGTGACGTATTACGGGCGGACGCCGGCGGTAGACCTGGCATTCTTCACGCTTAAGCAGCAAACGCCGTATAACTTTGCCTTCTGGGTTGGAGAGATCCTCATCGGAATCGTGATACCGGCGATTTTATTCCTCACACCGCGCTTCAATCGCAATCCGGCGTTGTTGGTGCTGGGCGGGCTGATGGCGGTATCGGGTATTGTGATCAATCGGTGGGATGTGACGGTGAGCGGTCTCTTCGTTCCTCTAGCCTATTCACCGGGGACGCAATATGTCCTCCCGGCAGGGAGGTACTTCCCAAACCTGACGGAGTGGGGGGTGGCGGTGGGTATAATTGGTTATGCACTCACCATGTTAACCCTTGGGGTTAAGGTCCTTCCGCTATTTGGAGAGAAAGAGCAGCATTGACAGGGCTTAATCCAGGTACGCCGTCCTTACGCGCCGCGCAGACGCAGGAGAGAGGAGAACGCCATGAATGAGGGAAGCCTGAATCCACTCTATGTATTCTTTCTCTACATTCTACGCTGCGTGGTGCCGTTGGGTATCATGTTGGGTCTCTCTTACCTGCTCCGGCGGTTCGGATTTATCTCCAAGCCGCCACCTCCACCAAAAGGGTGGGATGATGAGGAAGACAACAACCACAACGACCATAAACCGATGGACGGAGGCCTTGCCCATGGGTAAAGACAGGATGAGTACTAAACTGCTCATGGGAATGGCTGTTGCCTGCCTGGCGGTGTGTTTGGTATTGGCTTTTACCAGCAATGTGCAGGCAGATTACCCGGCTCAAGAGACCGAGTCATACTGCTTAAGCTGCCATGATAACCCAGATCTGAAGATGACCTTGCCAAGCGGCGAGGAGCTTTCACTATATGTCTCTGCGCAGGAGCTGAAAACATCCATCCACAGCCCCCTAGGTATCGAGTGCGAAGCCTGCCACACAGAAATAAAGACGTACCCTCATCCCGAAAACACGGCAGCTACCCGGCGCGAGCTATCCCGCTCGTACTACCTTGCCTGTCAGAAATGCCATTCCTCGATCTTTGAGAAAGCGCAGGACAGCATGCACGCCCAGGTGGCAGCAGATAACCCGGCCGCGCCGATTTGCACCGACTGCCATGGCTCTCATTACGTGCAGACACCGGATGAGCCGCGCGCCTTGATCTCAACCACATGCTCTGCCTGTCACACGCAAATCTACGATCAATACAAAAATAGCGTGCATGGCTCGGCGTTGATCAATGAAGACAATCCGGATGTGCCTGTGTGCACGGATTGTCATGGTGTGCACAATATCCACGACCCGCGCACGGAGCAATTTCGCATCGAAACTCCTGAGCTGTGCGCCAACTGCCACACGAATGCCGAGCTCATGGACAAGTACGGGTTGCCCTCGGATGTTTATAACCTGTACAAGCTCTCCTGGCATGGTGTGGACGTTTCGGTATACAAATCGCGCTGGCCGACGATATGGCATGATAGCGCTGTCTGCACGGATTGTCACGGGGTGCACGATATCCTACAGACTGACGATCCACAGTCACGTGTCAACTCCGCCAACTTGCTGGAAACCTGCCAGACGTGCCACCCCGGCGTGAGCGCGAATTGGACAGGTTCATGGACCGGTCATAACAAAATTAGCCTGGAGCGCACGCCGTGGTTGTTTTACGTAGATGTCTTTTATTCATCGTTTACCCCATTCGTGCTCTGGGCTGCAGGGATTTATGTATTGTTACAAATCCTGCGAGCAACGGTTGACCGTGTCAGGAGGAGTCTGAGATGAGCGAGCAGAATCCGAACAGCGCAACTTCGACCCCTGCTGTCCAACTTGAGAGGGTATTTCAGCGCTTCTCCGACAGCCAGCGTTGGGAGCATTGGATCCTTCTCGCCAGCTTCACCACATTGCTCTTGACCGGTTTGCCGCAGAAATACCGAACCTCTACCTGGAGCCAGCAGCTCATCGCCACGCCTGAACAGCTTGCCCTGATCCAGACGATTCACCATATCGCGGCGATTGTACTGATCCTGGAAGTGATTTACCACCTTGGCAAGGCGATTTACCGCATGGCGCGGCGCAATATGCCGGATGATATGTTCATCTCCTGGCAAGATTTCCGCGACGCGGGTCAGATGCTGGCTTACCTGTTCTTCCTGCGTAAAGATAAACCGGCGTATGGCAAGTATAGTTTTGAAGAAAAAGTGACTTACTGGTTCATCTTTATTGGGGTCGGCATTATGCTGGTATCCGGTTTGATCCTATGGTTCCCAGAGCTCATCACCCGCTTCCTGCCAGGGGGTGTCATCCCGGCGGCGATGCTGGCACATAGCACAGAAGCGGTCGTAGCTGGCATCTTTGTTGTGATCTGGCATTTCTTCCATGTCCATTTTCAGCGCTTAAATCTGAGCATATTCAGCGGCAAGATCAACGAAAAAGATATGCAGGCTTACCATGCCATTGAGTATGAGCGCCTGATGGCGGGGAAACCCGTAGAGCCGGATGATAGCGGAGGCGAAAAATCATGAGGCGCCTGGCGCTGATCAGTGCCCTCCTTGCCGCGGCTGTCCTGTTAACCGTGGCGCTTCTCATCTCTACACCAGGCGCTGCATCCATGCTCCCGCAGGAGGCAACACCGGTCCCAAACCTCTCCATCAGTGATGAGACTTGCCTGACCTGCCATGGACAGCAAGGCTTGGCGCTCAAGCTCAACGACGGGAGCAGCCTAGACCTATATGTTGATCCCGCGGAGCACGCCAGTTCAATCCACGGTAGGCGAGGTTATGCCTGCGTGCAGTGCCACACCGATGTGGGCGAATACCCACACCCGCCCTTTTCGGCGGCTAACCAGCGGGATGCAACGCTGGTGCTCAATGATCTGTGCAAACGATGCCATACCAGCCAGTTTGAGCAAACTCAGGACAGCGTCCATGCCCATGCGCGCTCATCAGGATACACGGACGCGGCGGTTTGTACCGATTGCCATTCTGCACATGCGGTCCAGGAGTGGGTAGACCCGCAGACCGGGGAGACGCTGCCTGAAGCCAGGACGGCTATTCCTCAAACCTGCGCGAAATGCCATAGCGCGATTTACGAAGAATACGTGACCAGTGTGCATGGCTCAGCGCTGACGAATGAGGATAACCCGGATGTGCCAACCTGTATAGACTGCCACGGCGTTCACAACATCGAGGATCCCACTACGGCGCAGTTCCGCCTGGCTTCGCCGCAACTCTGCGCTAAATGCCACACCGATCCGGCGCGCATGGCAAAGTACGGCATTTCAACCGATGTGCTGGATACTTATGTGGCTGATTTCCACGGGACGACGGTAGCTATCTTCGAAAAACAATCCCCGGATGCTGAGACCAATAAACCGGTGTGCTACGACTGTCACGGCGTGCATAACATCGCACGGGCGGATGATCCGCAGAAGGGTCTGCAGGTCAAGGAGAACTTACTGGTGACTTGCCAGAAGTGCCATCCCGATGCCGACGAAAACTTTCCAACTTCCTGGCTTTCTCACTACATCCCCTCACCGGATAAGTACCCGCTGGTCTTTTACGTCAATCTTTTCTATAAATTCCTTATCCCTACGGTAGTAGGCGGCATGGGGTTCCTGGTTTTCTTGGATGCATCACGCAGAGTGATCAACCTACGCCATAAGCGCCGCCTTGAGAAGCAACGGAAGGCATCCCCTGCCTCCGAGCATGGCGAAGATACGCCGCTTGAAGATCCGGCGAGTGTAAGCGCTGATGTCGATCAAGGCGGGCAAGGAGACGAAGTTGCCCCAAACAGCCCATCTCCAACCGGCGAACAATCCGGAGAGGAGGCCGAGCATGGCTCAACAGAATAACGCTGCCTCCGAGCCTGAGAAGCAGTATACGCGCTTTTATCTATCCCAGCGGATTGAGCACATCATCTTCCTGGTTTCATTTTCTCTGCTAGGTCTGACAGGCTTGGTGCAAAAATACGCAGAAGCGCCATTCAGCCAATTTGTCATGCAAGCCCTCGGCGGGATCGAAAATACACGATGGGTGCACCACGCGGCAGCTTTTGTGCTGATGGCTGTTTCGATTTACCACATCATCATTGTCCTTTACCGGGTTTACGTCTTGCGGGTGAGCTGGACGATGCTGCCGGTAATCGAAGATTTTAAGCACCTGTTCGATGATATCCGGTATTACCTGGGCATGCGCAAGCACAAGGCTTATTACGGACGTTATAACTATGGGGAAAAGGTGGAGTACCTGGCGGTGGTTTGGGGGACGATCATCATGGCTATCACCGGCTTTATGATGTGGAATCCCATCGTAACGACGAGATTCTTGCCGGGCGAGTTCATCCCGGCAGCCAAGGCAGCGCACGGCGCGGAGGCAGTGCTGGCTGTGCTGTCCATCTTCATCTGGCATTTCTACAATGTGCATGTGAGCCATTTTAATAAGAGTATGTTTACCGGTAAATTATCGGAGGAAGAGATGGCGCACGAGCATCCGGCTGAGCTGGATCAGATCAAAGCCGGGAAAGCAGATCAGCCGCCTCCCCCTGACGTGCTTCGCCGGCGCAAGCGGATATTCTTGCCGGCAGCAATCGTGCTAGCAACGCTTTTCAGCCTTGGCTTGATCGGCTTTGTAACGATAGAGACAACGGCGATAACTACCATTCCCCAAGGGGAAACCGTCGAGGTCTTCGTCCCTGTTACGCCCACACCCCGCGCTTCGGCTACGCCGGCGCCGTCGCCAACCGCCGGCGTGGTCCCCCCCGCAGAAGAGAGCTGGGATGGCTATTATGCAGCCCTGTTCCGGAATCGCTGTAGCAGCTGTCACAGCACAACGCGGGTCAGTGGATTATCTTTAGCCACATACCGAGACGCCCTGGCGGGCGGCAGTCGTGGACCAGCAATCGTCCCAGGCAGACCGGAGCAAAGCGTGCTCGTCCAGATGCAATCGCAGGGCGGACATCCCGGGCAGCTCTCCAACGACGAGCTGCAACAGGTAATCGATTGGATTGAGGCGGGCGCGCCGGAGAATTAACCAACCAACCGGCGCCTTGACAGCAATGGCGCAATTTTTCACCGAAAACCTGATCGGCGTTTTTTTCTTCTATGGCCTTGCCTTCTTCTCGATGGGCTTGGCCATTCTCATCGAAGTAACGCGCTCCTCTGAGCTGGATTTCGCCCAGGCTCTCAAGCTCCTGGCGGGTTTTGGTCTGGTACACGGCAGTCATGAGTGGTTCGAGATGGGGCTGATTATTCGCACCAGCCTGACAGGTCAGGTGGAGGAGGCTTGGGTTTATTACTTGCGCCTGATCTTGTTGGGCATCTCCTTCTTGTTCCTGGTTGCCTTTGGCGCACGGCTGATCATTGGTCCGGGAAAATCCCGCTTAAAGGTGATCATGGTACTGCTGGTGCTCGGATTATGGGGTTTGGGGCTGATCCTGATCTTCTCCGGCGGGCACACACGGGCTCAGCTCGTGGCAGCAGATGTCTATACTCGCTATTCGTTGGCAATCCCTGGTGCCGCTTTGACGACCTGGGGGCTGCTCTTGCAACGCAGGGTATTCCAGAAGATGGGTATGCCTCGTTTCAGCCTGGATGTCACCATAGCGGCATTCGCCTTTGCCTTCTACGGTGGGATTGGGCAGCTTTTTGCTACCCCAAGCATGATATTTCCCTCGGCAATCTTCAATGCAAATGTATTCTTAACCTGGTTCGGTTTTCCCATCCAGGGATTTCGCGCCTTGATGGCAATCATCGCGGCGGTATTTATCATCCGCTCGCTGCGTGCATTCGATGAGGAAAACCAACGCCGCATAAAGACATTAAGCCAGGCTCAGATTTTAGAGAGAGAACGCCTGATGGCAACACGCGCCGAGCTGCTCCACCGCACCGTTCAGGCGCAGGAGCTTGAGCGCCGGCGGATTGCGCATGAACTGCATGACGAAACCGGGCAAACGTTGACTGCGTTAGGGCTTGGGTTACGGGGGCTAACCCAAACGATCCCGGCTGAGCCTGACCGGGCGGTGCGGCAAGCGCGGGAATTGGAAACCCTGGCTACGGCGGGGATTGAAGAGCTACAGCGCCTGGTGGCAGGATTGCACCCCCCCCAGCTCGATGAGCTTGGTTTATTGGCTGCCCTGCGCTGGTTTGCCCAGGAGACAACCAGCCGTTACAATCTGCCTATCCTTGTAAGCGGTAGAGCAAATGGAGAACAGGTTCCTGATGAGATCCGCCTGGTGCTTTTTCGGATCACACAGGAAGCGATTACGAACACGGTGCGCCATGCCCAGGCTACCCAGGTTCAGATCACCCTTGATGTCAGCGCTTCATTAATCCGGTTGGTGGTTGCCGATGACGGAAAGGGTTTCGATGTGAATGCAGTATTGGGAGGCTCTGAGCCCCAGTGCATCGGATTGCTCGGGATGATAGAACGCTCGGGGTTGGTTGGTGGTGAATGTGAGATCCGCTCCGCGCCGGGCGCTGGAACTACTGTGGAAGTGAGTATAAAGCGTGTCGCGGAACAAACAACCTAGTTGTATTCAAATCCTGCTGGTTGATGATCATGCCATTGTCCGCTCTGGACTGCGCATGCTGCTGGAAAGCCAGGCAGGCATGCTGATCGTGGGCGAAGCCAGCACGGGTCGCCAGGCAATTGAAATGGCGCAAGAACTCCAACCAGACATTATCCTGATGGATGTGACCCTGCCGGATATCTCCGGCGTTGAAGCCACCCGCCAGATACAGCAAACCGGCTGCCCGTCGAGCATTATTGCCCTGACCATTCATGAAGATGAACAGTTCTTCTTTGAGATGCTTCAGGCGGGGGCAGCGGGTTACGTTCCGAAGCGGGCTGCGCCTGAAGACTTGGTGGGCGCGATCCATCTGGTTCACGGCGGAGAAATCTATATCTACCCCGCTCTGACCAAACTGCTGGTGAACGATTTCCTGCAGAGGGTGGATGAAGACGATGTTTCAATTGCAAAGCTGGATGGTCTGACGAAGCGCGAGCAGGAAGTCCTGGTTGCGCTGGCATCCGGCGAGAGCAATGACGAGATAGCAGCCCGATTATCGATCAGCAAGCATACGGTGTCTCGCCACCGGGAGAACCTGATGCGCAAGTTGGGCTTGCACAATCGCAGCGAGCTTGTGAAGTACGCAATCCGGAAAGGATTGATCAGCGCGTAGCGGGTTCAGGAATGCATCCGCTTTTCTTCCTTCAGACCCCCTGAAGGTATAGTGTATTCACCCTATCCTGAAAATGCTCTTTCCAGCCAATTGAAATCCGCGACAGGGATTGTTATACTAACATTGGTTGGATCAGGTGATTCAACCAGGAGAGGTGGGTTATGCGTAAAGTTCAAATCACTGCGGTCGTCTGGACGATGATCCTGGCGATCCCCTTTACTGCGCTGGCGCTCTCTGCGGTGGCTTACACAACCGAACACCTGACGCAAATCTCGACGGTGATTGCCAATTTTAGCTTGACGACAAGTGCCGGGGGGCGCGGCTGGGTGCTTGAGTTTGCCCAACGCTGGCCAGAACTGGCGGGGATGATCATCGGACAGGCAGTCATACTGATGATCCTGATCATCGCACGGCAGAGCGCTAAAACCGAGAATTCTAAAGCGGAAGAAAAGAAGAAGGCTTAGGAACTGACGACGCGATAAAAATCAGTTATTGGCTGAGCCGGAAGAGCCAGGCGCCATTCTCTTCGAATAGAGTCTCGAAGGCGGGGCTTTCGCGCAGCAATTGCGCTGAAAAGACCCCGCCTTTCGCGCCGATATAGAGATAATGCACCCCAGCCTGGCGCATCAGGGCTGCTAATTCTTGAGGGTTCCCACTCTTCTCGATAGCCCGCTGGCTGAGGTTCTTGATGGCGCGGAGCTCATCGCGGTCGTTCTGCAGTCCATAGAGCACTGGTGGGGGCATGGTCTCCCGACCTGCAAGGGCAGAGATCCAATAGCCGCCATCGTTTCCGGCGTACAGCCCGTAACCCCAGGCGAATGGATTGACGAGTACCGTTTCCCCTGGTGGCACATTCTCCTGGATGTAACTCAACGCTACCAGATCAGCCTGGCGGAACAGGAAGGTCACCGGATTGAGCAGGGGAATGAGGGTGCGCGCTCCGATGATCACCAAAGGCAAAACGGCGATAACACTGCCAAAATAAACGGCAGGCTGCCAACGGGAGGGGATGAAGTGCAGCAGCAAGGAGAGAACCTGGCTCAAGAAATACCCCCCCAGGATTGCAATGGGAATATAAAGCGAGATTTGCACCGAGGTGTTGTTGACGAAACCCTCACCTGGCAAGCCCAGCCTGCCAGGATTGGAAATAATGAACAAGAGGGATACCCAGATAAGCAGCGTCAGGCTGAACCAAGCGCGGCGCACGAGAGCCCAAATAAATCCGATGGCTGCCAGGATCAGGGTGTAACTCCCCAAGCCAGCGGTCAGGTAGGTCCAGGCGAAGGTATTGAAGGATTCGGCGCCTTCTCCTGTCCAGGCAGCCAGCTTGGGTAGAACCAGCGTCGAAATCGTTGCCGGCAACCAGGGGAGGACCAGCAACAGTGCAAGGGCAGCCACGAGCGCGAGGACGCCCAGGTCTCTCCAGAGCTTCTTGCCCCTGACCTGGGTAATTGCCTGCACCAGCAGATATGCCAGAACAAGGCAGCCCAAGAACGCGACGACGCGGTAATGGGTTAGAAAAAGTCCGGCGCAGGTCACCCCGGCTGCCACAAGCCCGCCTACCCACTTGAGATCAATTTGCTTGGCCTCAGACCGCACTGCGCCAACAGGATCCGTGCTTTCCTCTGACCTGAAGGGGGAATTTTCAATCACCCATTGGAGCAGCGCAAAGGCGGCAGGAAAAATCACCAGCCCGGTGAGGTGCGTATAACGCCCCCAGCTGGTAAAGTATGCCGGCATGGGAGTGAAGATCGCGCTGATCAGCGCGGCAAAAATTCCGCAGAGCTGGTTCCCGCTCAGCCGCACGGCGAGCAAGTATACGGCCAGGGCTGCCAGGGCATTGATCACCTGCCCGAAGAGCAACATACCCTGCTGAAGCTCCAATCCGGTGAGCCATTGGAAGGAAGCCAGGACGCTGTGGAAACCGGCATGGTACTGAGCGCTATCGATATCGATGAATGGCGCGTAGGAGGAGGGGAAGCCCCCTGTCTCAAGGATGAGGCGCGTAATGACGCCATGATGCACCGAGTCCACCCAGGGTGAGGCGGAGAGGTCACGCACCATGATCAGGCGCACCACCAGTGCAAGCAGAATAACCGCAGCCAGGAGGATGCTCTCCCAACTCACTTTAAAATGCGGCTTGCGCAGCGTATAGCGCAGGCGCCAGATCGCTAAGGCGACCAACAGACCGGCGACAAACCAGAGCGCCGTGCGGCTCCAGGCGAGGTGCAGGCGTGTCGTCCAGGTCATTAGGACGGGTACCGCTGCCAATGAAAATCCAACCCAGAGCGCAACACGCTCGCCGCCGGAGAAAAACCGGTTCATATCCAGCAGGTCAAGCACGAGGTATCCGGGTAGGAGTAGCAAAAATGCCAGGGGGATCAGCAGCCATGCACCGGCTGCATAGCCCCACAAGTCCGAGAGCAGCGCCCGCCAATCATAAGCGTAGTAAACACGAAAGGCAGCGTCGCCCGCAAGAGGGTTCCCACTTGTGCTTGCGCTGCCTTTGATGTAAACATCTTCCCCTTTACCGTTGACCTGGAAACTGCCAGAATCGGCGGTCAAGCGCAGGAGATAGCTTCTACCGGCGGAGTCTGGCTGAGGCGGCAGCGCAATGATTGCATTGCCACTGCTCACCTGCTGGGGGGTGATTTGGGCTGTTGCGATGGGGTCAGTAACCTCGGGTAGGGCGTATATCTCGGCGCGCAGCCCCAGCGGGGCTGAGGAGCTTTGCGGTACCCCGAGATTTATTCCGATGGCTTCCAAGCTGGGACGACGGGAGATGAAGCTCTGCTCGAAAGCCTGCCCTGGTTCGATGGTAGCGATTGTGCCGCTGTTCTGCTCCTGCGAGGCTTCCGGGTCATAAAGCTGCAGGCAGCCGCTAAGAAAGACAGAAAGCAAGACCAAAAGGAACGGCAAGAAGCGGCGCATGGAGGCAGTCGTCAAACCCTACTCGTGCTCATTCCCATTTGTACTGCGCTCAGCGGCGACGCTTGGAGGCTCTGCCTGATCTTCACCGATCTGCGTCTGCAGGTAAGCCTGGATAAAGCCATCGATCTCTCCATTGAGCACCGCAGTAGTATTGCCGGTCTCGTAATCGGTGCGATGATCCTTAACCATCTGGTAGGGATGCAATACATAGGAACGGATCTGGCTGCCCCATTCTACTTTTTTGAACTCGCCGCGCAGGGCGGTGATCTGCTCTTCCTGCTGCTGCTGCTTCATTTCAAGCAGGCGGGCCCGTAAAACTCGCATGGCATTTTCACGGTTTTGCGTTTGCGAGCGCTCATTCTGGCAGGTCACCACGAGACCTGTAGGTAGATGGGTGATGCGGATAGCGGTGGCGTTCTTCTGCACGTTCTGACCACCGGCGCTCGATGAGCGATAGACATCGATGCGCAAGTCATCCGGACTGATCTGCACCTCAGAATCATCCTCCACCTGGGGCAGCACCTCCACAAGGGCAAAGGAGGTATGCCGCCGGTGGGCTGCGTCGAAGGGAGAAAGCCGTACCAGACGGTGAACGCCTTTCTCAGGGTGCAGGTAACCGTAGGCGTAAGGACCATCGACAGCGATGGTGACGCTCTTGATCCCGGCTTCCTCACCCTCGGAAAAGTCGAGCACTTCGGTTGTGAAGCCGTGGCTCTCCGCCCAACGCAGGTACATGCGTTGCAACATCTCTGCCCAATCCTGCGAATCGGTGCCGCCTGCCCCAGCATGGACTGCCAGTAAAGCGTCGCCATGGTCAAAGCGCCCAGAGAACTTGGCATAGAACTCGCGCTGGTCGATTCCCTTTTCTAGCGTTTCTGTCTCTGCTTCCAGTTCGGAGCGCAGGCTTTCGTCATCCAGGCTCGCCAACTCCAGGGCGTCGTGCAGGCGCTGCCGCAAGTGGCGCCAGCTCTCTACCTCGTCGCGCAGACCTGCCATGCGCTTCATCAGGCGCTGGGCGCTCTCCGGGTCTTGCCAGAGGTCCGGATTTTCGGATTTCGTCTTCAGTTTTTCGTATTCAGCTTCTTGCGCGGGGAAGTCAAAGACGCACCAGTAAGTTCTGGAGTTTCTCGGTGCAAAGGGTTAGGCGATCGATAAGGTCTTGCATCAGGTTCCTCTTAGCATGAAATTGGTATTATTTTACATCAGTTGGCAGGTTTGCTCAACCGAGTATGGATTGTTCGCTTTATTTCCGCCATTGGTTGGCGCGCTTGTTTTCGGCTGCCAGCCGGGCTGTTTCTTCAACGCGCTTGAGGCGAGTCTCCGGCTTCTTAGCGCTGGCAATCCATTCCAGGATGCCACGCTTCACGGAGCGCGGGAAAGCCGTGAAATTCCGTTGCGCGGGCGGGTAGGTAGCCAGCATCTGTTCCAGGTCGGAGGGAATCTCCAAAGCTTCGATCTGATCCAGCGCCAACCACGAGCCATCCTTTTTGGCGGCTTCTACCTTGGCTAGCCCGGCAGACGCCATCCGACCTTCCTGGCTTAGCTTCTCGATGCGTAGCTTGTTGGCTGCTGACCAGCCGGTCCCTGGCTTACGCGGTGCGAACCAGAGCATGGAGCGCTCCTCATCTAGCTTATTGGGTTTACTGTCAATCCAACCGAAGCAAAGGGCTTCTTCTACAGCTTCGTCATAATTAAAGCGCGGTTTCCCCGTGGCTTTTTTATAGCTGATCAGCCAGACGCCTTCAGTCCTGGCGTGGTTTTCCTCCAGCCACTGGCGCCACTCCTCAAGGGTTGTTGGTTGAATGGAATTGGATGGCGCCTCACTCATATGGATTAGGATCAGCCTCAGATCGCCACCGGATTGTACATAACGGCGTTTCGATCTGTTTTCTCGATTTATGGCTTACCGTACTCGGCAGAGGATTCACCCCGTTAACAGCCTGTCGAACATCTGGCGCGTCGCAGCCGCAATATCCTCCACGGCCTGGTCAAAGACGGGTGCATTTTTACGCGAAGGCTGGCGGTAGCCGCTTACTTTGCGAACGAACTGCAGAGCAGCCAGGTGGATTTCCTCATCAGTTGGCTGGCGCTCTGGCTGGCGTAAAACCTTGATGTTGCGGCACATACGGGACCGCCTATTCCATCCAGATGATCACAATCTCGTCATTGGCGCCTAGCGCGCTGCGCAGCAACTTGATCAACTCGGGATCGCCGCCGATTTCCTGAAAGTAATCCAGGGTCATACCGGTGATAGCGTAGTCCTGATCTTCCAGCGATTCCTCTTCCAGTTGGTCGATAAGAAATTGGCGCTGGGTCTGGTTGATGGGTCCGATCGGCTCACCGCTGCGCTTGTTAAATAGCTGGATCATTTCAGACCTCCATAAAAGATAGATTATCACCAAGAACACCTGGACGAGCAGCACCAGCCAGAATTTATGCTGGAAGCTGGTCTTGGATGTTTTGTGGTGGAAAAGGCGCATCCCCAGGATTGCCGCCGGTGATCCACCCGCCAGCGCCAATAAGAGCAGCACCCGCTCCGGAACGCGCGTACTATCGGATCCGGCGATGCTTTTATCGTACCCATAAGTCAAAAAAGTCACGAGGTTAACAGCCACAAGCCAGGAAAGCAGCGGATCAAGCTGCAACGAGAAATAGCCGATGGCTGCCAATACCAGGGCTATTCCAAACGTGAGGGTGATAAACAGGGGAGTGGGGCGCATCAGTCCTCCGAAAGGCAGTCCAGTTATTATATCTTAGGAATGAACCCTGGAAGTTTGCTAATACTGCCTGATTGATGTCACAAGATGAAGGGAGGAGCTACTGCCAGGTAATTCTCTAGGCACCCGAGCGGTTTGTCGCAAAGGAACAGAGCAATAAAGGGGGAGAGGCGGAAGTCACGCACAAGCAGGTAATCCACTGCTCTGCGGTTGATCATTGGCGTTTCGACGCCAAAGGTGGAATAACCGGCATGGGCTGCCCGCGACTCTGCGTGTGCCAGAACAGCCGGGAAATCGCTCGCATCCAGCAGTGCGAAAGGTCCACTGCGGTAACCCACGTAGCCATAACCAACAACTTTGCCAGCGCGGAAGTACAGGTATCCCTGACGATCGCTTACGAGCCAGCGGTGATCTACCTCGCGCTGGAAGCCGAGCACAGCTTCGTCGAGCGAAGAGAGAGCAGCCAATGATCTATTGTCCAAGGTCAATGGCTCGATCTCCAAGTCAGACGGGATCTCAACCATCTGAGGGGCACGCTCAAAATTGATAATCGGGAAGCGCGGGTAAACCTTGCTTTTTAGATACAGCGCCAGAGCGCGGCTATCGGTAGTGGCGATGATCGAGCGGTGCCAGCGCTCACTCTGAGCGGGGAAGACACGCTTTAACAGCTCGCCGCCAACACCGCGAGATTGCTCGCCAGGCTGCACGAAGAACTCGGTAAGTTCCAGGTGTTGGGAACTCAGTGGTTCCTGCGCCTGCGACGAGCGCAGGATCGAGCGGGCGTAGCCGATGATTTTGCCATCATTCTCAGCCACCCAGAATTGCTCGGCAGTGCGAGTGAGGTGCTCCATGAGTGAGCGACGTCGCTGCCAAAGCTCTTCCAGAACTGTTGGGTCATCTCCGCCGGTGATGGCTACTACGCCCTGCCGCTGGCTCAAGTCGAGCACAGAATGCAAGAACACCTGGAATGTGGCGTAGGTGTCCAATAGTGTGCCGGGGCGGTAAATGATGCTCAATTGACTATTTTAAGAGCCCACCATTGTCATTTTCTGCTGCATGGAGCGTGACGCTTCTCAAGGGGTGGGTGGCATGGGTTACGATCGACCGGACTGCATCATCTCGCGCACGACATCTGCTAAGAGCTGACCGCTTTCAGCGCCCAGGCTGGAGCGCATGCTGGTTTCGAAGCGCTCGACGCGCTCTCGCTCACGAAGGTAGTTGGTGAGCTCAGGCAGGACCGTTTTTGCCTCCAGGCACACGCTCTGAACGCGCATCAGCGCATCGGTGGAATCGACGCCGCTGGCTTCCAACGCTTCCAGCTCACGCGCCAGCCTGTCTACCTTGGTTTTCCAGGCGGGGAAATTAGACTCCATCTGCAAGTAAGTGCGTGCCACGCCAATGATCAACAGCTCCAGGGTGTTCTGCTCGTCCGGGGTGAGCACACGACCTTTCTCTAGCTTTTCGACAAGTCCCTGGTAATCGTTGCGCAGCTTGTCCTGGAATACCTCGCGCGCCACCGCATCGAGGCGGCGGAAGAGCGAATCCAAGGCTTCATAGCCTTCGCTGTTTTCGTTGACGAGGCACTGCCGTGCTTTTGCGACAGTTTCGTTGATTGAGGCGGATACTGGGGTGAACATCTTTACCCTCCTGAGATTTGGGTCGGTGATACGCGCTGATTATAGCGGCAATGGCTGCTCTCCCACCTTAGAAATACCTTGCTAAATCAGGACACACAGCGCCTGCGGGACTTATGTTCATCCAGAATCGTAAAGCTTTTTCAGAGCTGCGCCAGGCATTGCTCAACCCAGGCGGCATGCGTGCGGGTTAACCGGTTTTTCATTAAATTTTCCTTCAAAACCCAGCGCACATCTTTATCCTGGCTGGATAGCCAGTGAGAAAACTGAACTTTGCCACTCTCGGGGTATGCGGCGATGGCAACGCTCCAGCCGTACCCCAGGGCTTTACGCAGGGCTTGAAAGCCTTCATCGCGCTGGTGACCGGCGGAAGCGAGTGCGCTTGTTATCGCGTCCAGAACATTGAATACACGCCTAGCATCCTTTGGATCGGTTAACAGGCGCGGCTCACAAATTGCAGCTACTGCTGCGCGCTGCTCAAAGTGGTTGCCCTCGCTCCAGCGCTCGATTTCATCAAGAAGTGCAGGTAGGTTCCGGTTGCGTACGGTGGAAGTGGGCGGGTCAGCCCAGTTCTGCAACGCCATGGCGACTGCCTCGCGCGTGCGCCAGCGCGGATCGCTGGCGCAATGGCGCAATAAGGACAGGTATTGCAGCTTTCCCTCTGAGATGAGCCTGCCTACGCCCAACGTCCCGCAGAAAGCCAGGAACTCTTCGGGCGAGTTAACCGGTGCTACGTTTGGAGTGTATTCCGAAATGTATTTTAAGAAAAGCTCTTCGCTGCCTTCTGCTGCCGCTGCCTGGGCTAACTCCAGGTTGCCAGCGCGGACCCGGTAAACCGCTATGCTCAAGTAGATAATCTCGCCAGGCTGCTTGCCCGGCCTGGCTGGAGAGCGGCTGAAGCGAACGGAGTGCGGTCTGGTAATCCCGGGAGTTCATGCCAGATCAGGATAACCCGCCTTCTCTAGTCTGCTCCGATCCGGTTTGTCATGGATGGTCTTCACCCATGATACCTGCTACGAAGGCATCCGCATCGAATGGCACCAGGTCTTCGGGCTTCTCACCCAAACCGGCAAATAAGATCGGCAGATCCAGGTCGCGCTGGATGGCGAACGCCATACCTCCGCGGGCGGATGAGTCCAGCTTGGCGAGGATCACCCCGTTGACGTGGACAGCGTCTTTGAACGCCCGCGCTTGCTGCAAAGCGTTTTGCCCGGTGGTAGCATCCATGACCAGCCATACGGCATGTGGGGCTCCGGACATGGCTTTTCCCGCCACGCGGTGTACTTTTTTGAGTTCTTCCATGAGGTTGTAACGGGTATGCAGGCGTCCAGCTGTATCGATGATGGCGATGTCGAACTTGCGGGCGCTGGCAGCCTGCACGGTATCGTAGGCGACAGCCGCTAAATCGCCGCCCGTCTGACCGGTGATGATGTCGAGCTTGAGCCTGTCTGCCCAGATCTGGAGCTGGTCTACTGCAGCGGCGCGGTAGGTGTCTGCGGCGCCAAGCAAAACCTGCATGCCCTGGTCGCGAAAGCGTTTCCCTAATTTGGCGATGCTGGTAGTTTTCCCAGAGCCGTTGACGCCGACGATGAGGATAATCGTAGGTTTTGAAGATAAATCCAGCGTGGGCGGGTCCGACAGCCGCTTGCGAAGCTCCTCACGGAAAGCCTGGCGCAACTCATGCGTCTTGGTTAGCCCCTCATTCCGCTCCCGCTCCCACAGCGCAGATAGAATCGCTTCACTGGTCTCTACGCCCAAATCAGCCTGAAATCATCAACGCTTCAAGCTCTTCGAAGGTCTCGTCCGTAATCTCGCTGGCGCCGATCAGCGCTGCGATCTGTCCAAATTTTGCCTTGCTGGTCTTAGCCAGCCCCTCTTTCCATTTGTTGAATATATTCGCCATGGCAGAGGATTATAACATGCTGAGATATTGCAGCGTTGCAGAGGGAGCTAGTAGATTACAGGAGGATCTTGCCTCCTCGTCAATCAGGGATTGAGCCGCAAAACAAACGCGCAAAACCATCGTAAGGTGCCAGTGGAATGAGCTCAAAATCGATCAAACCGGATTCGACCAGCGGCAATCGATCCAGGATTCTTCTGGCAGCCTGCAGATCTTCGCACTCCAGCACCAGGATAGCAGTATGCTCCTCAGCGTT
This sequence comes from uncultured Chloroflexia bacterium, assembly GCA_963702535.1. Classification (GTDB taxonomy): domain Bacteria; phylum Chloroflexota; class Anaerolineae; order Anaerolineales; family UBA4823; genus CAVPDG01. The sequence goes on from CAVPDG010000030.1 coordinate 28,227, forward strand.
GAAGTACAGCTCGCGGATCACGCCCTGGAGATGCAACTCCCAGACCGTTGCTGCTTCGGCTCTTTAACCAAGGCTGAAATGCTTCGGGTTGCGAGCCGGGCATCTCTCTTTCCAACGCCAGGATCTTCATAGCCTGAACGATTCCAGTGTCATCTCTTCTGCCAGCCCGAGGACATGCTGGTGAACGACCCGACCAATATGCGACAGGGCTGCGTGGCTTTGGGGGATTCTATCTCCATAAGCCTGGAAATCGTGATTCATATTTTCCCATACCTCGAGGACCACGTCTGCCCCCTGCCTTCTGGCGCTATCGGCAAATTGGCGGATCATGTCGAATAATATCTCCGTTTCACCCGCCTGGATGAAGATATGAGGTAGCCCGTGCAGGTCGGCATGGATGGGGGAGATCAGTGGGTTTTGAGGGTTGTCTCCATTGCACAGCCACTCAGCCCATTTTTCTGGCATACGTTTTTGAGGCCAGTCGTAGATCTGGTTGTTTGCCATTGATTCGCCGGAGTTGCCGATATCTGTCCAGGGGGATATGCAAATCGCAAGGGCAGGTAAGGGTGTCTGCGCCTCCCGTAAGGCGACCAGCAAAGCCAACGCCAGGTTCCCGCCAGCGGAATCGCCCGCTACCACCAGGCGGTCAGGCGCTACACCGCTCTCCAGCAACCAGCGATAGGTCTGGATGGCGTCATCGAGCTGAGCCGGGAAAGGATGTTCCGGGGTTAGAGGGTAATCGAGGGCAAAGGTTTTGCATTCAGCAGCCAGGGTGACGAGTGCGATCAGGTTGGTGTGGAATTTTGAGTAATAGGCAAAGCCACCCCCGTGAAGATAAAGCATGACCACCTGAGGCGAGGATTCGAGAGGAGTGAACCAATGACCCTGGATGCGCCGGATGTCTGCATGAGCGGCATTTCTTCCATTCTTCTGTGGGAAGCTGGCAGGCTCGATCGTCACCTTATGGACGGCAGGGGAGGCGAATATCAAAAAGTCCTCGTAAGCGCGACTGGCTTGGATTTTCCGCATCTCAAAGGCAACTTTTGTCTGGCGGCGCAGGAAATGTGTGCCGACTTCCAGTGTCCATGTCCATCCAGGCAACAGCGGTCCATGGATCAACCTGCGAATAGAAACGGATGCAGAGGATCCTAGAAGGGTAATTAACTGCGAAGCCGATAAGACAGGCGCCCGCTGGTTTTGATTGGAGCGCCAAGTTTTGCACGTGCCATCGAAAGCCACCCCACTCCCGGTTAATCTTTCTGATCGTCCTGGCGCAGTTACTGGACATCTCTCGAAAGATGTTATCGCAATTCTATCAGCCCGCCAGGATTAGCAGGCTTTAAAGTTAAGCGGTCTTAAGGGAAAACAGGGGCATATTGTTTGCTATAATTTACCCATGTCTACTCCACTTTCTCACCTTGATGAAGCTGGTCACGCCCGGATGGTCGATGTCGGCGGCAAGCCGGATAGCGAGCGTGTAGCGACCGCCAAAGGTCAGGTCGTCATGCGACCGGAAACGCTTGCCTTGATCCAGGCTGGCGGGATAAAGAAGGGCGATGTGTTCACTGTTGCACAACTGGCAGGTGTAATGGCAGCCAAGCGTACCGCTGAACTGATCCCTCTCTGCCACCCTCTAGCGCTCACGCATATTGCCGTTGAGCTTGAAGCGGATGCCTCCTTACCTGGCGTGCGTATCACCGCCAGCGTCCAGACAGTTGGGAAAACCGGCGTGGAAATGGAGGCGCTCACGGCTGTATCCGTTGCTGCTTTGACGATCTATGATATGGCTAAGGCGGCTGAGAAGACCATGCGCATCGAGAATATCCGCCTGGTAGAGAAGCACGGGGGGCGTTCCGGAGATGTGGTGAATGAATAAAATAAAAGTATTGTTCTTTGCTTCGCTTCAGGCGCGCACCGGAACACCGGCTATCGAGCTGGAGCTTCCAGCCGATGCGAGCGTGCGGATCCTAAAGCAACAAATCGTCCTGCTATTCCCACAGATGGAGAGCATGCTGGGATCAACGCTGGTTTCGGTCAACCGAGAATTTGCATTCGACAACGATAGTATTCCCCCAGGCGCTGAAGTGGCTCTATTTCCGCCGGTGAGCGGAGGCAGCGCTGATTTCCCTACTTTTTTTGCCATAACAGAGCGTGTGCTGGACCTTGACGACCTACTGGAGCGGATCACGCTGCCAAGTACGGGCGCTGCCTGCATGTTCGCCGGTATGGTCCGGGGCGTTACCCGCCGCGGGGAAGCACACGACACGCTCTATCTGGAATACCAGGCTTACCAGGCGATGGCGGAAGCCAAGATGAGCCAGGTGGCAGACGAGATCCGGGTGCGTTGGCCGAGTGTGGAAGGTATTGCCATTGTCCAGCGTATAGGGCGCCTGCACCCAGGCACGCCCACTGTTCTGATTGCGTGTACCGCCCCGCACCGCGATACGGGCGTTTTCGAAGCCGCACGTTATGGAATCGATCGTTTGAAAGAGATCGTGCCCGTCTGGAAGAAAGAAGTAGGTCCCCAGGGACAAGAATGGGTGGAAGGCGATTACATTCCAAAGCCAGAAGATTAGCAGTCTCAAGTTAAACAGGCGGCAGAGAAGCTAAATCTCGTTTGAATGCAGACCATGCATATTGCGTGTACAAATTGCAGGCAACCTTATCCGCTGCGGGGAGCACCTTACCGCTGCCCAAACTGCGGCGGTATTTTTGACTATTCCTCTCCGTTCGCTTACGATCCAACCGCCATCGAGCCAGATCTGCCCGGCATCTGGCGCTACCGCCATGCCTTCGGACTCTCGCCGGATGTAGAACCGCTCTCGCTGAGGGAAGGCAATACGCCCACCGTCTGGGCGCCGGTATTTGGACGACAGGTAGCCTTCAAATGCGAGTTTCTCAATCCGAGCGGGTCCTTCAAAGATAGAGGCAGTGCGACGCTGGCGGGCTTTTTACGCTCGCGCGGTGTAACTCAGGCGCTGGAGGATTCTTCAGGCAATGCCGGGGCTTCGTTTGCCGCCTACAGCGCGCGCGCCGGCATAACCACCAGGGTGTTCGTGCCGGAATCGGCATCCGGTCCAAAGCGGAAGCAGATAGAAATGTACGGGGCTGAGGTGATCGCCGTGCCAGGGCAACGCTCCAATGCTGCGGAAGCCTTGAAGGAAGTCCTGGCTGATAGGGGTGATCACGTTGCTTATGCCAGCCACGCATACCTGCCTTTCAACTTGCCCGGTTATGCCACTCTGGCTTATGAGCTGTGGATGGATCTCGGCAGCGCTCCGGGCAGCGTCGTTTTACCGGTTGGGCAGGGGGGCTTGCTGCTTGGAGCGTGGCGGGGCTTCCAGGCGCTGAAAGAGGCAGGCTTGATCGCTCACTTGCCGTGTATGATCGGCGTACAGGCAAGAGCCTGCGCGCCATTATGGGCGTTGGCGCATTATGGACCTCGGGACTCGCCTGGGTTGCGGAAGCGCCTACCCTGGCGGAGGGCATCCGGGTACGGCTGCCGGTGCGCGGCGATGCTGTGCTGCAGGCGGTTGCCCAATCTGGTGGGAGCTTCCTGGCTGTCGACGAGGAAGAGATCATGCCCGCTCGGGACGCCTTAGCCCGCCTTGGAATGTACGTCGAGCCAACTTCAGCGGTGGTATGGGGCGCCCTGGCGCAAGTGAGCCGGGAACTGCCCGATCCGATTGTTGCCGTGCTTACCGGCTCCGGCTTTAAGGCTTCGGATCGTGTCTAGTTCATCCAGATCAAATGCGTCGGAGGATTCCGTTTGTCTCACTTCTTGTAACATTCTGGAAAAGCGTATAAAATAATGGCGTTGTTCCTCATCCGGTTGTGGGATTCGGGTACTGGTTCCTCGCGGACTTCTGGCTAAAATGTATAGAGGCGGTTTGTAATGGAAGAAAGGGTCGTCATCACAGGTACTGGAGCGGTCAGCCCTCTCGGTCTATCAGTCGAGGAGACCTGGAGGAATATCCTCAATGGTAAAAGCGGGATTGGTCCGATCACATTATTTGACGCTTCAGCGTTGCCGGTGCGCGTTGCCTGTGAAGTAAAGGGCTTTGCTCCCGAAAATTATATGGATCCAAAGGAAGCCCGCCGGCGTGATCGCTTTGAGCAGTTTGCAACCGCGGCTGCTAAAGAAGCTATCCAACAATCCGGGCTGGAAGTTGAAGAGGGTAAGGCTGACCGTATCGGTGTTATGGTTTCATCTGCCATTGGCGGACTGGGCAGCCTGGAATCAGCGGTGTACACATTTCTGAAGGAGGGCGCCCGGCGTGTTACGCCGTTTATCATCCCGATGCTGATGGGAAACGGCGCAGCAGGCTTGATCAGCATCGATCATGGATACATGGGACCTGCCTTCTCGGTGACGTCTGCTTGCGCGGCTGGAGCGGACGGCATTGGCACAGCCTGGGGCTTGATCCGGACGGGCATCATCGACGTGGCGATTGCTGGGGCAGCCGAAGCCACCATCACGGGCATAGGGATTGCCGCATTCGATCGAGCTGGCGCCATCTCGCGCCGGAACGAGGATTATTCTCGTTCCCCACAACCATTCGACCTGAACCGCGATGGATTGGTGATGGGGGAGGGGGCTGCGGTGCTGGTAATCGAGCGGGAAAGCCATGCTCGTTCCCGAGGCGCCACAATCCTGGGTGAGATTGCGGGGTATGCTGCCAGTGCGGATGGCTATCACATCACCGCTCCTCTGGAAGATGGCAGCGGCGGCGCTTTGGCTATCCGTCGGGCGTTGGAAAACGCCCGCGTCGATCCGGCTGATGTGGGCTATGTCAGCGCACACGGGACGGGAACCGTGCTAAACGACAAAGCTGAGACGCGGGCGATCAAAGCTTCTTTCGGCGAACGCGCCTATAAAATCCCGGTGTCATCCACCAAATCTATGACCGGGCATATGATGGGAGCCACAGGGGCGCTGGAAGCTATCTTTTGCGCATTAGCGATCCGTGATGGCGTTGTTCCGCCCACCATCCATTACCAGACCCGCGATCCGGAATGTGATCTGGATTACGTGCCGAACCAAGCGCGCCAGGCTCGGGTGGATGTGGCGATTAGCAATGCCTTTGGCTTTGGAGGGCACAACGCCGTCTTGGTGATCCGGCGCTATCCGTAATGCAGGAACTGATGGAACGCCAGACACCCGACCCGCTGTTAAGGGGTGGGGAGTTTGCCGTTCCCTGAGTTCCAGGAGGAAACATGGAATCCACTCAGGGAAATCCTGTGGAAGCCGCCTCGGGGCAGGAATCTCCGCAGGATTTTGCCCGGCGTTTAGAACTGCCATTCACAGATAACCTGCTACTATCCAGGGCGCTGACACACCGCTCATTCATCAATGAGCATCCTGATGCGCTCGAAGACAATGAGCGCTTGGAGTTCCTCGGCGATGCTGTTCTGGATTTTCTGGTAGGAGCCTGGCTGTACAACCGCTTCCCCGAGATGGCGGAGGGCGAGCTAACGCGCATGCGTTCAGCGTTGGTGCGCACAGATCAGCTGGCTGAATTCGCCCGGAGCATCGATCTGGGGCTGGCTCTGCGGCTTGGGCGAGGCGAGCTGGGTGGAGGAGGGCGCGACCGCCAGGCGGTGCTTTGCGCCGGATTCGAGGCTCTCGTTGGAGCGCTCTACTTGAATTCTGGCATTGAACCTGTGCAAGTGTTTATCGAGCCTTTCTTGCGCCAGGCTGTGGACGAAATCCTGTCATCCAATAAGGATCTTGATCCCAAAAGCCTCCTCCAGGAATTGCTCCAATCCCAGGGTCATGGTCCACCGGAATACCGGACGGTGGCAGCAAGCGGACCCGACCATGCCAGGATTTTTGAAGTGGAAGTGCTTGTAAACGGTGAAGTCTACGGGCGCGGTTCTGGACACAGCAAGCAGGCGGCTGCCAAACAAGCTGCCAGCGCAGCACTCGAAAATACCAGGCTGATTCCCTAATTCATTGCACTTGGCCAGGATTTATGTCATCTCGTCTCAAATCATTGGAATTGCTGGGTTATAAAACGTTCGCCAGCCGGACGCTTTTTGAATTTGCAGGGGCAGTGACCTGTGTTGTTGGTCCAAACGGCTCAGGAAAGTCTAACATTGCCGACAGCCTGCGTTGGGTGCTTGGGGAGCAATCCTATACCTTGCTGCGAGGGAAGCGCACGGAAGATATGATCTTCTCCGGCTCGGAGCAGCGCCCGCGGGCTGGAATGGCTTCTGCTACGGTTGTATTCGATAACAGTGACGGCTGGCTGCCCATCGATTTTGCTGAAGTGGCCATCACCCGCCGGGCGTATCGGGACGGCGAGAATGAATACCTGGTAAACGGTCAGAGGGTGCGGCTCAAGGATGTCAGTGAGATGCTGGCGCAATCCGGTCTCGCCGAGCGCACGTATACCATCATCGGGCAGGGCGTGGTGGACGCAGCCTTGGCGCTCAAGCCCGAAGAGCGCCGCCGCCTTTTTGAAGAAGCTGCTGGCATAGGCTTACACCGCACCCGTCGAGAGGAAGCCCTGCGCAGGCTGGATACAACCCGCCGTAACCTGGATAGAGTCAAGGACATTTTGGCTGAGCTACAACCTCGCTTGCGCAGCCTCGAGCGACAAGCTCGTCGCTCACTGGAGTACGATAAGGTTAAGGAAGATCTGCGCGTAATACTCCGCCAGTGGTATGGCTATCACTGGCATGCTACGCAAAAAGAGCTGGCGTCAGCCAGAGCCCTGGCGCGTACCAAGGAGCGCGAGCTGCAAACCGCGCGCCAGGAGCAAGCGGTCCTGGCGCAGCAGCTTGATGTCCTGCGCGAGCAGATCCTGGGTCTGCGCACGACGCTGAATGAGCTGCACCGGCAGCAAGCCGGGTTGCATACGCGGCGAGAAGAATTAAGCCGCCAGTTGGCTGTGGCGGATGAGCGCATACGCTCATCGCAAGAACAAGCGCAGGCTTTGGAAGGGGAGTTCTCGCGTTTAGAGGAAGATTTGGCGCTGCAGAAAGAGCGGTTGGAGTCTGCTCGCCTGGCTGTCGGTCAACAGGAAAGTGAAATTGCCGAAGCCCGATCGCAAGCAGAGACTGCTGCACGGGGGCTTGAGGCGCGCCAGGTAGAGCGCCGGGCAAAGGAAGCGAGTTTGAAAGCCTTGCGCCAGGCGTTGGCAAGCTTACAGGCGCGCCGTGACACGATGCTCACCCGGCAGGAGGAAACCGCCTCCCAATTGGAAGGTCAGCGCAAAGCGTTAAAGTCGAGCCAGCAGGCGCTATCGAGCCTCGAAGCAAACCGAGTGCAAGCGCAGGAGCGTTACCAGCGCGCTCGCCAGGCGCTCTCCGATGCCGAGACGGCTTCCCGCAAGGCAGAAGCAGATCTGACCGGTCTGCGCAAGCAGATCGCGGATGTGGATGCTTCACGCAAGTCGGTTCTGGATGAGCGCGCCACCCTTCAGGCAACGATCGCCCGCCTGCAAACTCAAATCGAGGTGCTTGAACAGGCAGAAGCGTCTCTGAGCGGTTACGCAGGGGGCGCGCAAGTTTTGCTGAGCGCTGCCCGGCAAAAACGCCTGCCTGGCGCGCGAGGCGCACTCAGCGCTTATCTGGAGGTCCCTCCGGAGCTGGAGATTGCTGTAGCTGCCGCGCTGGGCGAATACCTGGATGCGCTTGTGCTCGATAAAGGTGCGAGTGATGAGGCCGCGCTCGATCTGCTTGCCAGCCAGGCGGCGCGCGGGGTGATTCTTCCGCTCGATCGCGCCGCGCCTGGGAAGCGCCTTCACGCTACAGGTGATGGCGTCGTGGGCGTGGCGGCAGACCTGGTAAAAAGCGGACCTGATCTGACGAGCCTTGTAGATGTGTTGTTGGGGAGTACCCTGATCGTCAATGACCGCGCAGCAGCCCGGCGTGTGTTAATCGGACAGCAGCCGGGTGTCCGGGCTGTTACTTTGCGCGGCGAGGTGTTCTATGCCAACGGACCTGTGGTCGGGGGCATGGATAGCCGCCCGGCTTCGTTGAGCCGCCCTCGCCAGAAGAAGGAGCTGGTAGCTTCCCTGGCTCAAGCCGAGGCGCAGGCAGGATCTGCTCAAGCCAAGCTGGCTGAATATGACGAGCGCTTGACCACACAGCGGAAAGAGGATGGGCGTCTGGATGCCGCGTTACGCCTCTCTCGCCAACAAGAAGACCAGGCACGGAAAAGCTTCAATCGCGAGACGGTGGAGCTGGAGCAGATCTCCCAGCGCGTAACCTGGCAAATGGAGCAGGAAAGAAATATTCAGGCAGGGATCGGTCGCATGGAAAATACCCTGGCGAGTCTCGCGGCTGACCTGGGAAAGCTGGGAGACGAGATCCTGGTCGCAGAAGATGCCGTGCGCGTTGCAGCAGCCGCGATGGATGATGTCGACCTGGATGAGTACCAATCCCGCCAGACATACTGGAACGCCCTTGTCGAAGCGAACCGGCGCTCGCTCACAGACGCCCAAAGGCGCTTGAAGGAGCAGCAGGAATTATTTGACCGCGCCGCTTCAGCGCTGGCTTCTGCTCGCGCACGCCAACAGGTCTTGCAGGAAAGCCTGGCAAAGGTGGATGCCGACCGGACTGCCTGGCGACAGGCGGAGGGCGTGGTAAGCGCGCAGATTGTAGCCTTGCGACAGCAGAGCGAGCCTGCGGAACAGGAGCTTGAAGGCGCAGAGAGCCAGCAGACCGAACAGCAGGCTATTGAGGCAGCAGCACGCCAGGCGCTTACCCTGGCGGAGCACACACATGCCCAGGCACACCTGGGGCAATCGCGCGCCCAGGAAGCTCTGGATAACCTCAGGCAGCGGATACAGGATGATTTTGGGTTGGTGGCGTTTGATTATGTGGAGGATATCTCCGGACCTACGCCGTTACCTTTGGATGGAATGGTAGAGCAACTGCCTCGCATCACCCAGCTCGCGCCTGAGATTGAAGAGAATCTGAAACAACAACGTGCCTTACTGCGGCGCATTGGTCCGATCAATCCTGAGGCGCAGGCTGAATACCGCGAAGTGAAAGAACGCTTTGAGTTCATGACCGCTCAAGTTGCAGACCTGGAACAGGCTGAGACGGATGTCCGCCGGGTTATCAGCGAATTGGATGAATTGATGGAGCGTGAGCTGCTGCGCACCTTCGAGGCTGTGTCCGAGGAGTTCAGCCTGCTGTTTACACGCCTGTTTGGGGGTGGATCCGCGCACTTGAAGCTTACCAATTCTGATGACGTGACCAATACAGGCGTTGATATTGAGGCGCGCCTGCCAGGGCGGCGCGTTCAGGGGCTTTCCCTGCTTTCCGGAGGCGAGCGCAGCCTGACCGCAGCGGCATTGATCTTTGCGTTGATTAAGATCTCACCCACACCGTTCTGCGTGCTCGATGAGGTCGACGCTATGCTGGATGAGGCAAATGTCGGGCGTTTCAGGGACCTTCTGCGTGAGCTGAGCCAAACGACCCAGTTCATCGTTGTCACCCATAACCGCAACACCGTCCAGGTTGCCGATGTTATCTACGGCATTACGATGGGGCGTGATTCGAGCAGCCAGGTGATCAGCCTGAAGATGGATGAGGTCAGCAAGGTGGTTTAGGCTGCCGGGCTGGCTGTGATGTTCTTGAATAAGGGCGGGAAGTTTAGCTGTTTTTATCCGGTGTGTAAGGCGATAACATCTGTTACCGCATCCAGGTTGAGCGGACCGTACAAATGCGGGAAAAGATCGTCTCCGCCCAGCAGGTTTTCGTAACGCAGTGGGGCGCGCAAAGATTCGACTGCAACACAGAGCGCGACCAGCCCGTCCTGACCGGTAAAATAGCGGCGGATTACGCCTTCCATTTGCTTAGCCTCACACAGGTGGATAAAGCCATCCCGGGTGAATGTATCCGGTATATAGGATTCCTGCTCTCGAGCTCGCTCCCATTCGTCGGATGTTAATATATGGTAGATCATACCCGCGCCTCCCTTGTCTCAGCGCTGGATCACCGACCGGCGTGCACCAGAAGGATTGGCGCTAACAACCTGGGCGCCTTTGACCAGGTCACCCTGGTAATTGCGCGCACCGACCACAACTTGCCAGCCGCTCAAGATAAAAGGCGCCGGACTATCGGCGGATAGCCATTCACCGTTGTACTTGCGAGCCAGATGCACATGCTTGCCCGTGGATTTGCCGCGCTCGCAGGAGGGGTGTCCCAGAGGATCATCGAGGCGAACAACCGAGCCGTCTTGGATCAGCTCGCTGGTTGCCAGGTGGACATAAACCAGCACCCAGCCCGTCCCTTCATTGCCGTCGCTATCCAGGTCCAACGCGACCACATTGTGCGCCGCTCTTACAATCACTCCCGGGGCTGATGCCCTCGCCCAGGCTTTAGAAACGGCGCACACTGCCTCACCTGTAACGGGTGAGAAATCCAGCGCGCCGCGTGGGCTACCCGTGTTCCATGAAGGGTGCGGACCACCGCTAAAACTCCAGCTTTCGCCAGGCGCAAAGGGCAGCTCCAATAGCGGTTGGGATAGATCCGCCGGGATGAGAGGACCGAATTCTTCTGCACGCTGCCAGGGATCGCCAAACATCTGTTGGTAGCGCCCCATGAAGTTCTCCTGACCGTACAAAGCCTCCTGCCAGGGACCCGGTTCATATAGCTTGGCGAACAGGTTCTGAAGACCGGCGCTTCCCGGATTCAACTGCGGGTGGAGGCGAGCGGTCTTGCCATTGGAGTAGCGTATGGTGAGGTTTGTGCCTTCTCGCCAGCCGTAATAGCCGATATTCAGATGCGTGGCAGCCATTACCAGCTCCTGGTAGAGACCCTTGCGATCGGGGACGGCAAAGCCCAATGGGTAATCAAGATTTGCGCCTGGATGAGGCTGCCCGTAAACCCACCCCGTTCCGTTTCCAGAAGGATCGGTGCGGTATTCGAGGAATGCTAAAAGCAATCGCGGGCTGACTGAGGATTCGCTGGCAACACGTTGAACGATCTCGGCGCCGCTCGCTGGACTGCCATCCACGATTTCCTGGTACCGGCTGAGAAAGCCGCCCGCATCATTCACGAACCGCTTGACATCGAAGCCGATAGACGTGGGCGAGTTGAGCGCTTCGCTGTCTGGCAGTAGAAGGTTGGCGGGCGTCAGGTTGCCCCCCCCGCTCAGAATGTCGGGAATGGTTAGCGCTACACCGCTGGTCAAATAGCCGGTTACCGGCAATCCCTGCGCAACCAGGATTTGTTCTATTGGCGTACCGAAGCGTTCCTGGAGAGCTAGCGAGTGTGTCGCCAGGTCGGGTGAGGTATTCGAAATACCCCACAGAAGGGGCTGGAGCAGCTATTCCGGTGCTTACCGGGCTGCTGCTTTCTGGGGAGGGGGTGATCTCAGCAGCTGGATCAACGGGAGCACCCTCGACCACAGACAGAGTCTGGCGGAGAGCTTCCCCTGGCAGGCTGTTGGGCAGGCTGGTTCTCTGGGGGTAATTACAGGCTAACCCTACCAGGATCGGTAGAAGAAAAACAAGACCCGATAAAACAAAACGCAAAGGCGCTGGTTTCTCGGGGCGAAACATCCCTGTCAATATACTTCCGGTACGAAGGTCTGGTCGGTAATGGGTGGACGAACGTATCCGGTCCGATCCGGCTGGCGGGGAGGCAGCTCCATAGCCGGGGGGGTCAGGTCTTCGTAGGGGACCAAACTCAGCAGATGGTGTATGGTATTAAGCCTGGAGCGTTTCTTGTCATTCGAATTGACAACCCACCACGGCGATTGCTTGGTGTCTGTGTACTTGAACATCTCATCCTTGGCGCGCGAGTATTCGACCCACTTGGTGAGCGAATTCTAGATCCATTGGGCTAAGCTTCCAGCGCTTGGTGGGATCTTCTAACCGGGCTTTGAAGCGCTTCTCCTGCTCCTCGTCGCTCACTGAGAACCAGTATTTAATCAGGATGATGCCGGAACGGATCAACATGCGCTCAAATTCCGGGCAAGAGCGCAGGAACTCCTGGTATTCTTCTTCAGTGCAAAAGCCCATCACGCGCTCCACACCAGCGCGGTTGTACCAGCTCCGGTCGAAGAGTACCATCTCGCCTGCCGCGGGCAGGTGCTGCACGTAGCGTTGAAAATACCATTGTGTCTTCTCGCGCTCGGTAGGCACTGGCAAAGCGACCACGCGGGCATAGCGGGGATTCAAACCTTCCGTGATGCGCTTGATGACGCCGCCTTTTCCTGCCGCATCACGTCCTTCGAAAATGACAACCACCTTCATACCTTTAAACTTTATCCATTCTTGCAACTTGACCAACTCAACCTGCAGCGCCGCCAACTCTTTAAGGTAAACGCTGTCACTCAGCTCTTTCTGTGGATGAGCAGAAGAAGGGTCCTGTACCTCCGGAGGCTTTTCGAGTTTCTTGGAGGGTTGTTCAGGGATTTGGGGTTGTGGAACTGTCTGCGGAGCGGGAATTTCAGCTCCCACCTTGACCTTCTCTTTTTCATCCTTCTTCTTCGACATGCCAATCTCCTATATAGAGCATCATGGCTATCTTCGGTGATGATTAATCACGTGTATGCGAGACAAGGTGAAATGAGGTCTTGGGTGCGGTTTGGGAGCGACAATTTCACTTGTCCCTTGCTCACATTAAATATTATATCTTGATTCGATGGGTTCGGAGAGCGAGGGTGCTGGCGACCTCTTGTCGCGGAGATGAGTTGACGAGTTTGGAAAAGGCTGCTATCATCTCCAATTGCATGGCTGATAAACGGTCTTTATGGAATCACGGCTTTTGGGGAGAGATTAGAAAATCATTACGCTGGCTGGTGCCCGGTCTTGGCGTTAAGCGCTGGATGATACCGGTCATCATCGGTACGACGCTACTGAGCGTCGGCTTTGCATTTTTTTTATTGGATCTCTACCGTAACGCACCAGAAGCCCAATGGTATCTTGACCTGCTATCTACAGCCGCCCTGCGTTTCCTGCCGCGCCCGTTACGGATTGCTATCTTTGGCAGCCTGGGTGTATCGTTAATCATCATTGGGATTTGGGGAATTAACCGGGCATTGATGGCGCCATTCCGCAGACCGGGGCGGACGGTGGTGGACGCGCTGGCGCACCACCGGAAGCGAGAGCGGGGAGCGCGGGTGGTTGTTATTGGCGGCGGGAATGGGCTGGCGACATTGCTGAGAGGCTTGAAGGAATACACAAGCAACCTGACTGCAATCGTTACCGTGGCAGATGATGGCGGTTCATCGGGTCGCTTGCGCCGCGAAGCTGGAATCCTTCCACCAGGAGATATTCGCAACTGCCTGGCTGCACTATCCAGTAATGAAGCCCTGCTGTCCCAACTCTTCCAATATCGCTTTGCAGATGGGTATACCGGCTTGGAAGGTCATTCGTTTGGCAATCTGTTTATCACCGCGCTGGCGGAGATTACCGGCAGCTTTGAGGAGGCGGTGGCAGAATCCGGGCGGGTGCTGGCTGTGGATGGTCGCGTTTTGCCATCCACTTTGCACGATGTCCGGTTGGTAGCGGATATTGTCTTACCCCACCTGGTCAATGAGATCAGAATTGAGGGGGAAAGCCAGATACCAGAGGTTGCCGGTCATGTGCGCCGTGTCTGGCTGGAGCCCAATAACCCCCCGGCTTTTCCTCAGGCTTTGCGGGCTTTGTTGACGGCTGATCTCATTGTTGTGGGTCCAGGAAGCCTCTATACCAGTATTCTCCCCAACCTGCTTGTCCCAGACATCGCAGAAGCAACCCGGTCCAGCCGGGCGCTCAAGATCTATGTGTGCAATGTTGCCACACAGCCCGGAGAGACCGACGGTTACACATGCGGGGATCACATCCACGCAATAGAAGAACATATCGGGGGTGGTGTATTCGATCTGATTCTTGCCAACCGGGGATGCCGGGGCAATTTACAAGCCGGCATCCAGTGGGTGCTGGCGGAGGCTGATATGGATGCCGAGTATGCGGTCCACAGGGCTGATCTGACGGATGAACTTCATCCCTGGCGCCACGACGACCTCCGGCGCCACGTCGCCTCCCTGGCCCATGTAGAGCCCCGCGAGTCCCAGCGCCACCAGGGCCAGGACGGGCGTGGCACGTCCAGCGAGCCCGCCCATGCCCGGCGGGCCGGGCGGCGGCGCAGGACGGCGGCGCGCCTCGGTCGTCGCGTTCCCGCACCGATAACAGATCAGCGCCTTCTCGGCGATTTCGGCGCCACAGTTGTTGCAGACCATCGATTCGACGCGCTCCGACGCGCCCGCTCCAGGGACGGCCACCCGGCACGGCGCAGTGGCCCGCGTCCCGGCATGACGCGCCTGGGCCCGGCAGTTCCCTAGACCGGTATTCAGTTGTATTGGGCACAAACCTCGTAGGCCGGCCCTACAGGGCCGGCGCGCCGGGGCTAAAGCCCCGGCCTACACGTGCTCAACACGAGCGAGAACCGAACTAGTGTAGCAACCGGACTATACTGCGCCAAATGATCCCCATTCGCGACGTCATCCCGTCACGGACGACGCCCGTCGTCACCGTGACCCTGATCGTCGCCAACGCGCTGGTGTTCCTGTTCCAGCAGTCGCTCGGGGACCGTGAACTGCTGGCGTTCGTGACGACCTGGGGACTGGTGCCAGCCGCCTTCAGCTGGCTCGCCGTCCTCACGTCGATGTTCCTCCACGGCGGATGGGCCCATTTCCTGGGCAACATGCTCTACCTGTGGATCTTCGGTGACAACGTCGAGGACCGGCTGGGCCACGCGCGCTACCTCGGCTTCTACCTGCTGTGCGGCCTGGCCGCCGCCCTGCTGCAGGTGGCCTTCAGCGCCGGCTCGCGGGTCCCCATGGTGGGCGCGAGCGGGGCCATCGCGGGCGTCCTCGGCGGCTACTTCGTGATGTTCCCGCGGTCGCGCGTGCTCACGCTGATCCCGATCTTCATCATCGTCCAGTTGGTGGAAGTGCCCGCCATCGTCCTGCTCGGCTTGTGGTTCGCGCTGCAGTTGCTCAGCGGCGTGGACAGCCTCGGGCAGACGGCAGACGTCGGCGGCGTCGCCTTCTGGGCCCACGCGGGCGGGTTCGTCGTGGGCATGCTTGGAGTCCTGCTGCTTCGCCGGCCCGAACGCCAGCGCGTCGAGTGGTGGGATCGGGCTTGAACGGGCCGTGTCAGCCTGCGGCCTGCGGCCTACAGCCTACCGGTAAGCCATCCCTTTGCAGTCTCGGTGAGCCGCCGCCAAGATGGTTGCTCCGGCCGCAGCCCTCAGCCGATCCAGCGCGTTCGACGCAATGCGCCCAGCAGCCCCGCAACAACGGGATGCCACACCGGGGTTCACTGGTCGAGGGTGTGGAACAGCGCTTTAGCGCTGTTTTGCACAGGTCTAAGACCTGTGACATCAACTCGTGAACTTCCGAAGGCGATTTTGGACGTTTCCGGTGCGTAGTACCTGCAGGCCGTAGGCCGTAGGCTGCAGGCAGACCGGGTTCAGTTCAACTCTGTCTCCGAATCTGCTGCGAGATCCTGGCGATGTCCACCAGCAGCCGCTCGAGTTCCGACGCGTAGTCGCCCTCGGGCATGAAGCTGCGCTTGCGCTTCAACTCGTCGAGGTCCGCGAGCAGCCGCTCGCGCCGCGACAGCAACTCGGACAAGGCCGGATTGCCGGCGCGCGCCACCGCGGGACCGGCGTCGAGGAAGGTGCGGCTGGCGACGGTCCCGTCAGGGCCGACGTCGCCGGCCTCCTTGCCGACACCGTCGCCCGTGTCGTCGAGCACCGCCCGCTCCGTCGCCAGCTGGCCCCGCTGCTCGTAGTGGCGCTTGACGCGCACGCTGGCAAACGTGAAGGCCTCCCACACCGAGACCCGCTCGTCCTTGTCCAGGTCGGCTTCGCCCTCGGTGAAGGCGGCCGAGAAGTAACTCCGCGAACACGGTGTCGAAGCGCTGCGCCGCGGAACTGGTGGCGGTGACGATCACCCGCCGTGGCCCCGCCAGCTCGCTCAGGAACGGGGCGCTCGCGGCAGTGGTGTTGACGAACACGACCTGCGAGGGCAGGGGCGCGAGCAGCGCGGCCCAATCACCCGCGTCGAGGTCGGGGCCGACCAGGTTGAACTTCGCGGTGACCCCGTCCCACGTGCCGTGGCCGATGAGCACCACGGCGATCACGTCCTCCCGGCCCGCGCGCTGCTGCAGGCGACGAATGGCCGCGCGCACGTTGTCCGCGGTCGATCGCGCCGACGCGTCGGCGTTCGGTCCGCCCAGGACAACGACCTGGTCCGCCGGCAAGCCGAGGGAACCGCGCAGGCTCGTCACCAGCGTGGTCAGCCAGCGCGCCTGATGCTCCGCATGGTCGGCACTCCCGGCCGCACCGGCCACGACCAGCACGTAGCGCTCCGACGCGGACGCCGTGCCCGCCAGGAAGCACGCCAGCACGACCGCCCACGGCGTCCGACGCGCGGCAGCGCGAACGAACAGGCGCAGCAGGCTCATCGCAGCCCCCACCGCCGGCGGTACGTCCACTCGACCCCGAGCAGCGCGACGATCGCGAAGAACACCCACGGGGTGTGCCAGAGGTCGCGCTCCACCATCTCCTCGGGACGCCGGATCGCCTCGCGCAACAGTCCTGGCAGTCGCGCCATGTCCGCAAGATCGAGGACCTGCCCACCAGTGGCGTCAACCACGCGGCGCAACACGCCGTCGTCTCGGCGCGGGTTGACGAACTCGCGGTCGGCGCCCCCGACCAACGCCCACGTCGTGGCCGTCCCGAGGCTGACGCCGGCGCGTCGAGCGTCGGCGACGAGCTGGTAGACGCCGGACTCGCCGGCGTCGAACTCACCCTGCGCAAGCGCGCGTGAGCCGTGCGGCCAGGAGACGGGCACATCGTGCTCTTCACCGGAGGGCCCGACCAGGCGGACGCGTGCCTGCCCGTCGCGAGCGGCCGCGAAGGTGTCGTCCCTGACCTCGGCCGACACGAGAACGCGGGAGCCGGACGTCGTCGCGGTCACGGCCACCGGCGACGAGGCTTCGGCTCCTGCCCACCGCACCGCCTGCCGCCAGAACGTGTCGTAGGTCTGATCGCCCGCGGGCAGCATCATCTTCCAGCGAAAGCTCGCTTCGCCGGCGAACACGACGGCGCGGCCGCGCCCGTATCGCTGCACCGCCACGAGCGGCCGCGTCACGCCACCGGGGGCCGACGTCGTCGCGAGCAGCGTCGCTCCCGGGCGGGGATCACCGAGCGGCGCCACGCCGGACACCGCGGGAGCACCGACCAGCCCTTGCGCGTCTCGGCCGGCCCTGCGCCGAGGCGCATGACCGGGTGGTCCTCGCCCGCGCCCGTCAACGCCACGCGGTGCGGTTCGCGGCCGCTGGCGGACACCCGCGCCAGCCCGCCCGCGCGGTCAACGAGTTCCACCGGCACCACGTCCTCGAGCGGCGTGCCGACCAGGCTGCGCGACTCGAACGATCGCGCCCCGAACAGGACGATGCCGCCCCCGCGCACGGCGACGAACTCCTGCAACTGCGACAACTGCTCGCGGGTCAGCGCGCCAGCGTCCACGTTGGCCAGCACGACGACGTCGTAAGCGAACAGGGCCGCCTTCGCCGTGGGAAAGCCCGACGTCAATTGCGGCGCGTGGCCCGCGTCGGCCTGCACGTAGAACGTCTCGTCGCCCGACTGGTTGCTTCCCTTCCGGACGACGGCGTCCACCTCCAGGCCGGGGTCCTCCTGCAGGGCACGCTTGAGGAACCCGTGCTCAAAGGCCGGCGCGCCTTCGACCACCAGCACGCGGCGCGGGGCGCCTGCGGGCGGCGCGAGCACGCTCTGCCTGTTGTTGCGGGTCGTGACCTCGCCTTCCGCGGCGCTGACGGAAACCGAATACACCGTCGGAGATCCCCGCGAGGGAGCCACGCGCGCCGTGACGCGCTGTGGTGTGCCGTCCGCAGGCAGCACGAGGTGCCGCACGTCCACCGGCCGCCCGCTCTCCTCGATGGTCACGTCCACCGGCGTGGGGGAACTGCCATGCGCCGCCACCAGCGCGGACAAGTCCACCAGCGAGCCCTGGACGCGAGCGTCGCCGATGGTGAGGCCGCGCACCTCGCGGTCGTGGCCGGGACGGACGAACCGACGCCGACGGCGAATACGGGAACGCCGTCCAGCCCGTGATGCGGTCTCCGGCATCGACCGCCCCGTCGGAGACGACGACGATGCCGGCGAGCGGGCGCTGGCGAGCGCGCTGCCCGAACTCGTGCAAGGCGAGGTCGAGCCGCGACTCGCGGGCCTCGGCCCGCGCCGCGCCGAGGTCGAGCGGCCCCAGACGTTCGCCGAACCCGAGGATCTCCGGCGTGAAGCCGTCGCCGAGGCCAGGGAGCAACCGCTGCGCGATCGACGCGATGGCGGCGTCGAGCCGCGAGCGGCCGCCCTCGTCGGCGAGCGACATCGACGCCGACACGTCCACCAGCACCGCAACGGCGCCCGCAGACTGCGGGCGCGGCTCGACACGCACAGGGCGCAGCAGCAACGCCGCAAGCAGCAAGAAGACGATCGCGCGCAGCGCCACCAGCAGCGCAAACCGTGGCGTCGACAGTGTCCGCCGCGCGCGCCAATATGACAGGAGCGCCAGCGCCACCACGCAGGCGACGCCGAGGACGATCGCCCAGGCGGGGAGCGCGTAGGCGAAGGTCACTGGCGCGGCTTCCTGGAGATGGCCTTGAAGTAGTCGGCGACGTCCTGGCGCCAGGCCTCGGGCGCCGGCGCGTCGCTGCCCGCGTCGAGCCGCTGGCGCGCGTCCCGCTCGGCAAGGCGGGCCGCGGCAGACGTTCGTACCGCTCGATGGCGAGCGTGATGTCCTTCTTGAGCGCCTCCCACTTGGCCCGGTCCTGCTTCCACGTCTCCGTGCCGGGCGCGGACGTGCTCGGCGACCACCCTTCGAGCGACTGCATGCGTGCGCCGAGGGACGGGTTCTCGCGCTGCAGCGCATCGAGCAGTTCCTGCTGCTGCCTCAGTTGCCGCACGAACTCCGATTGGGCGCGCGCGGACTCACCCGAGTTCCCCAAACCACGTCCGCCCGCAGCGCCGCGCGAACCGGGCTCCGCGCTACGCGCCTCGCTCTGCGCCCGGCCGGGCTCGCCGCGGCCGCTCCCGGACGAACTGCGCCGCTCCTCGGTTCCGCGCCTCCCTGGTCGCGGTCGGCACTCGCCATCGCGTCGCGCAGCCGACGGGCCCGTTCGAGGGCGTCGGAGAGCCGCCTCCGACTCGGCATCCTGGCCGGTCACCTGGCCGAGCGAGTCCGCGAGGCGGTCCAGCGGCTGCGCCACACCACGACTCGACGCCGCGAGCTGCCTTCCGGCCTCGGCGGGGTTCCCGCCGCCGTCCGCCGTCGGTCTCGGCCGTCTCCGCGCCGCTGCCGCAGACGCTCGCCGATGCGCTCGGCCGACAGGTCGCGCGCCGCCCGCCTGACGGCCTCGGCCGCGGCCTTCGCGCCGCCAGCGGCCTGGCCACTGCGTGCCGACCCCGGGCGCTGGCCTCGTTCCGCCAGCGTGCGAGCACTGCGCTCCAGGGCGTCGGCACGCTCCGCCAGTCGCCCCTGTTGAGCCGCGAGCCGCCCGATGCCTTCCTTGTCGCCCGCCTTCGCGGCCGCCTCCGCCTGCTCTGCCAGGCGCGCGCGTCGCCTCGGCCAACTGCCTCGCCTCCGCCTGCAGGTCGCCCGCAATTCGCCGACGTTCGTCAGGCTGCTCACCCTCCACGCCGCGCGTTGCCGCCCGCAAGCGCTCGAGCGCCCGCTGGCTTCGTTCGCTGGCCGTGCCCGGCGACTCGCGCTGCAACTCACCTGCGGCCGCGGCCATCTCGCTGGCCGCGTCCCGCAAGCCGGTCGGCGTCGCTCCGGTCGCGCCCGCTCGCGGCCCTGGCTCTGGCCGGCCTGAGAACCCGACGCGCCGCCGGAGGACGCACGACTGCTGTCCCGACTGACCTTGTTGACCCTGCGGTTGACCCCGGGGCCGTTGACCCGGCTGTCTCCTGCTGTCCCTGCTGCC
>CAVPDG010000031.1:0-130519 GCA_963702535.1 uncultured Chloroflexia bacterium
TGCCTTCTTTTGGGCGAACATTATCATCGACGTCCAGGGTAAATTGGGCTATCTCTCCACAGACACGCGCACTCCTGCATGCTTCGCCCCAATTAATGGCTGCGCATGATGATCGGCAGGTAAATATCCATTCCAGGCACCACGTGCATGGTGATGGGCAGGTTGGGCACATCGTAGGGTGTGTTTTCCCCAACCATAAGTTGGCCGGTGTAATCGCCGATTGTGAGCCCGTTGGCATCAAAGGTCACTTGCACATCGATATACTCACCCGGCGCCAGGTAACCGTTCGTGGGGTTAACGCTAAACCAGGTGGCCTGCACCTGGCACAACGTGGTCGCCTCGCTGCTGGTCACCTGGTAAACCTGCCCGTTCGACTGGTCGGTGAGCCACAGGCTGCCATCGCAGGCCATTTCAAGGCCAGCGCCGCTGAAGGCGCCCAGCAGGTCCGCGCCCACCGTAAAGACGCCTAGCGGTGCGAAATCATTGGCAGCATCTAAAACAAAGATCCTGGTATCCTCGGCATTAACCATGGCGAACAGGTGGTGCGTATCCGGGTTATACGCCAGGCCGGAAATGGCCAACCCCACCGAGCGCGTGCGCAGCAGGGTGCCATCCGAGCGGAACTGGCGGATTGAGAAGTCATTCCACGAGCCGGAATAGAAAGTGTCGGAGGCCGGATCATAGGCCAGGCCGCGCTGCGCCACAGGGAAGCCAGAACCACCGCCCGGGCAGACGCGCCGGCCGGTGAAGCCCGCCTGGGGCGACATTTCATAAATGCAGTTATCCGCTTCACCCATGCCCACCGTCCAGAAAGTACCTGTGTGCACGTTGCTGGCCAGATCGGCTGGGCCGTAGAAGGGCTGCCAGGCGTAAGGGAGCGCCTGACCGGCGGGTGTTCCCGCAGCCGAATAAGCATGCAAGGCGCTGTCTCCACCCCAATTTGCAGAAGGGCTACTCACCCAGACCTGCCCGGAGGCATCCGTACCTACCGCCCAGGCGCTTGCGAGGCCTGAAGACCAGGTGGTCAAAACCTCACCGGCATTAAACGGCGGGTATTCCGGGGCAGAAGGCAGATGCAGCGACTGCGCCGTGCGGTAGTTCTGCTTAAAGGGTTTAACGGCGTAGGTGGGCGGGTCAAAAGGCCCGTAGCCGGGCGAAGCCAGGGGCAGGGTTTGCAGGGTGAAATAGGCATTGGCTGTGCCCGTGTCGGTCACGCGCAGGCTTCGCGTGAAGGAGCTGCCTGGCGCCAGGCTGACATCCAGCGCCGCCGGGGTCACGCTGATCCGACCGGCAGGCAGGGCGAAGTCTTGCCTTACCACCCCATTGGGATGGTAGCTAACCGTATAAATGACAGTTGAATAAGGGAATAGGTCCGCTCCCAGGATATGATCCTCATCATGAGTATTGTCGGTGGTGGGCTGGAAAATGACGTACATGCCATCGCCCACGGACGGATCCAATGGGGTGGCGAAAGTATGAGTATCTTGACCCACGCCTGAGGACACGTACGCGCCGTTCAAGCCGACAGCTGGATAATTCGCATCTGTAACGAATCCGCTTGCCAGCCCGCCGGGAATGGGGGTGCACACCCCGGTTACCAGCTGGTAACCCTGGGTCGTACAGGTCGCGTCGACCGGCAAGTTAACGTTGAGCGCCACACTGGCTGCCGACGGGGTCACCGTTGCGTTTTGGGCAGTGTAACCGGCCAATCCCAGGCTGGTCACCCGCAGCGAATAGGCCTGTCCCTGGAACAGGTTGGCGGAATACAACCCGGTGATGGGGTTGGTGAATACCGCCGCGCTGAACCCAGGGGCGCTGATTCCAGGCGCGCATAGAGCGGATAGGCGTGCCCGGAACCGTCGCTGACCAGCCCATGCAGAGAGGCCGGACTGCGCGCCGTCAGGGCAAAGTTGTGGGTCGTCGTTTGTCCCACTGTAATCACCATGCCGGTTGCCGACCCGGGCACGAAACCGTAGACCTGTGCGCTGACGTTATAGCTGCCCGGCAGCAGGGCGAAGGCGTATTTTCCATCCGCGCCGGTGACCATCGACAAAGTCCCCGCGGTGACCGTGGCGCCGGCCAGGGGCGCGCCGCCGCTGGCGTGGGTGACTATGCCAGATAGCGTGCCGGTGGCGGGTAAACCGCAGCCGGAGAAGCGGAAGGCGCCGATGCGAGTTTGCCAGGCCGTGGCGCTGGTGACCGAGTAGTACTCGTTGGTGTACCAAAAGGTGCAGTCGTCTTGCGGGTCCACGGACATCGAAGAGTAATCGCCCCAGCGCGGGTCAGGGTAGTAAGTCTGCGAACCACCGCCGCTGACCAGCACCGCTTCGCCCTGGGCCATCGCTCCCAGGGGGTCATTAGCCAGCCGCCCGGTAAAATTGATTGAAGGGAACATGCTTCCGCTGGAGATGGAAAAGCCCAGCGCCAGATTGCCCAGCGCATCCGCGGCAATCGATCCCATCCAGCGGTAGGCGCCATCGCCGGGGGCATAAGTACCCTGCTGGTGGATGCTCCATCCCGTACCGCTGTCCTGCACCTCGAACCAGCGGATGCCCGCCCGCCCGCCGCCTGCATCCACGGTCTGGCTGCCCACCAGCGCCTGGTGGTCGCCAAAGTTGCGGTAAGCCAGGCGGTACATCAGCCGGTCGCCGATGGCATCCAGCATGCGCCCGGTGTCCTTCTGCGGTACGACATAGCCGGTAAGATAGTTGAATGGATCCACGACCAGCTTGTAGTTGGCATGACCCCAATCCCCGCTGGTGGTGGAGCCGAAAGTTGAATTTGCCGGGTTGGTAAAATCGGCGTGGAACTCCCAGATGCGCATGAGATATGCATCGCCATCGGCCGGTATACCGTGATCCAATTCCATGAAAAGGCCAGGCGCACCAACCGGTGGGGGATTGAGGCCGTCAAAATCTGCAGGGAGATGGCCGCCCAGGTTGATATCGATGTCCTTTAAGTTGAAATAGATATAAGTCGCCGGTTGACCTGCCAGCATTTTCGCCCGGTCAAAGGCGAAGACGCCCGCCCCATCCCAGGTCGCGCCGTGGTAGAACTGGTGATCGCTCATGTAATACGCGTCCGGCCAGACTGCCAGCTTGGGATAATCGTTCATATCCCCGTCCGGCATTTGGAAGCTGTAGCGATACCACGATCCCAACGGGTCAGCAGTTGCCGAAATAGCGATGCATTGGTAAAAGGGGCCGTTGGGCATGTTGAGGGCAAACTGGCTGAAGATCCAACGGTGGGCGAGGGGATCGAACAGTGCTACGGGGTCGCCGTCATTGTAGGTCTCGCACAACCCACCCGCCCCTATCCAGAAGCTGTTGTTGGCGGTAGGCGGGGTGACCGGAAGCGGGATGGCGGGGTTGGAGACATCCCAGAAGCGGAAAGACATGTTGACGGTCTGGAAGTAATACTTCTTACCCGTGGTGGGATCGTAGCCGATATCCCCATTGGTGTCCGGAGGGAGGATCCCAGTCGAATTGGACAGCCCCTCGAAGTTGGCCAACAGGGAAGGCATCGCCGAGGGGTAAGTCTGCGTTTGGGCGAGGAGCCCGGACTCCGCAGGGGCGCTGGCTCTGGGCAGCGAGAGCCGCGGCTGCACGGTAACTTGACTCAAGTCCGGCTGCGCGGGCAGCGCGGCAAGCATGTCCCGCAGGGCGGGCGATTTGTCATTATATAATGAATGCCCCACCAAAGGCACCAACTTGTTATTGGCGGCGTCTTGCGCTTGTGTGCTGAGCGGCGCGAACGCGCCGAACAACAGCCCGACCAGCACCAAAGCGGTCAGGGCACGCCCATACCCATATTGTTGGTTCATTGCATTCTCCTATGGAGGTGATTTATAAACGGAGTTCGCGCTAAATCATACGAAATTTTATCATTATTTTACCCCCACCGCGCACGCGTAATACCGGTATCATCGATCATTGTCTTATCCCCACCAAGTCTGAAAATGATGATGCACTGAAAGTATTATATATCAGACGGGATATCCCAGCCTTACAATCATCGGGTGCCTTCCTGGCTCCCGGCCGCTGGCGGCTTCGTCAGAGCATCACGAAGGGCCACGGTCGCGCGCTGGCGGAACTCACTGCGCCTCTCGTCCGTGGAACGACCGCAAACAGCTTCGGCCATCCAGTCGGTAGGCCACTCAGCGTCCACGTGGACCGCGCCCACGATACTGAAATGCTCGCAGTGGGGCAGGGCTGCGATGATGCTGCGAGCGTTCCCGTGCGAGTTGCAGGCGGAGGGCTCGGCTGTCAGCACGACGGCGCGGCACTTGACCTGGGGGGCGGCCTTCGCGCCAATGCTGTTCCAGTCGACCGGGTCGAGCCCAACCCAGATCGATAGGTCCGGATTGTCGGCAGCCGATAGCAGGCTGGCTAGCCCGCCAGCAGAGAATCCCATCAACCCAACCTGAAATGGGTCGATGCGCTGCATCCAGGACTCGCTGGCACAGAGAAATGCTCGCAGATCGGAGATGAAACGGCCGTTGCGGGCGTGGTCCGACCATGCCGGTAGATCAGGCACTGCGACCGCGAAGCCCTCATTAACCAGGTGCTGCCCCCATCCGGACATGTTATGGCGGTGCCGAAAGAACCCGTGGGCGACGATCACCAGGGGTGCCGGCGCGGCGGTGTCCGGCCAGTAAACATCCACGTCAGCGGACCCTGCCGAGAGTTTCACACGAATGGTTTCGAAAGCCAGCCTGGCGGCGGACTGGTTAGAGTGTGCGCTACTTATGACACGACCCGCAATCGCTGCCGACACGGCGGAGATGCGTGGTTTGCCAGATATCTTGATGATGTCCATCGCGGCTCCCTACCCGAAATACAATCATACTGGCTTATGCGTGCCCGTGTTGGAGTATGGGATCTCTCTATCGAAATTGTATAGGATATTTCAGCGCGAAACAAGCGGAATAGCCCGAAATCATGGAACCGAATTCTTTCACTGACTTAAATCCTTCGCCTGCATTCTCTTGAAACCCAGACCTAGCATAGCCTCCCCGCGCGTGCTGCGCGCCATGCTTCGCTGTATACGAGGCTTTAGAGTAGGCTCGCGCTATTGAAAGGTGAACACCCCAGGGGGCAGGGGTCTTTTTTTGAAGGATTGGGGTTATCCCCCTAAATTCCTTTTACCGGTGCCGCTTCATTCTTCTTTGAGAGAATCAAACTATATAACGATATCGTTAGCAGAGGCAAATGCACTATTCCAAGCCAAGTATAAGAAGTAAAGAAAAACCATTGCAGAACATTGAAACCAGCGGTGATAACTCCTGCGAAACCGGTTATCCGTAAAACGGGGCGATTAATGGTGGGATAGCACAATGTAAGAATCGCCAGGTATGCCGGCAACATCATGCAAAGGGTCAACCCAGCACTATTGGTCAGAAGGTGTGCTGGCGCAAAATCCGGCCCCAAAGTCTCCGAATTGACCGGGAACCAATAGGCAAATATTGCCATCGGGACAACCCAATAGCGCCAGAGAGGTTGTCGCCGAAAAGTAAGTACATTGACTTTGAGACCAATTCCAAAAACCAGACAGAGGAAACGAACAAGTAAACTGCCACATTGCCGGCTATTACCGCGAATCCGAACTCTTGGGTCACCGCCATGTTTTGGAAAAGGGCGAACAGCAAAATGGTTATTGCGGCGTAAACATCAAATAGACGCGTTATTTTGTCTCCCCATATTACAAGGGCTAACACTAACATGGCAAAGAATATCTTGAAGAGCGGCATAACGCGAGGAAAGGAGTAAATGAGAGGATGTGACAAAACAGCTGTAATCAAATCGGAAGTGCGGCGTGGATCATACGGCAAGGAGCTATAAGAAGGGAGAAAGAATAATACCAAGAATGCCAAATAGAACCACCATTTTTGTGTAAGGGCCTCTAAATGTCGTTGGACCGTTGTCATAACGTAAATCTTCTGTGATTGACTTTTGACACCCAACGGTGCGCATCAGTCGTCATGTGGATGCGCCTGGTTAGGCGGTTCCATCTCGATCCTGTTGTCGAACGCTATTTTAGAAAGTGCTGTCGAACTTTCGCCGCAATCTGACGATTTGTCATCTTGTCAACTGTTTCAATACCTTCAATGCGTCCACCGAGGTCGCTTCTTTCAAGACGTGTTTTTAGTTCGCCCTTTGCGTCACCAGGACCAAATATCAAAATAGATTCTGCATCACGAATACACGCAATTACTGCATCGTAGTAAATGTTGAGAAGTCCCGCAAACGTTCTCTGGCGGCTACTGTCTGCCGGTACTTGCTGTGATTCATAGGGACCCTTAAGAGGTGAATCTCCAGAACGGCGGAGCTGTTTTTCAACCTTCGATATTATCAGTTCGAGCTCTTCCCCTTCGTCCGTAATAGCCACGATAATAGCCTTCCTGTGGTCAATCCACAAACCTACTTTTGTACTCATCAATTTCTCCTTTATCTATTAGCTCCACCTAACAGCTTCGAGCTGATCCGCCCGGCGACTTTAAGGACGGATGACGCATTCTCGTACGCCTCAGCACGCAAAGCCCCTTTGCGCTAACGCCCTTGCCTACTTTACTGCACTGTCCGACCACCGTCAATTAAGATAGCTGCGCCGGTGATAAAGCTACTCGCCTCGCTGGCGAGAAAGACAATTAGTCCACCAATTTCATCCGGGGTTGCCCAGCGTCGCAATGGTATTCCGCTAATAAAGTCTGCATAAGCCTTCGGGTCTTGTTTCAACGATTCCAGGTCACTCGCCTCGGTGGCGAACGGTCCCGGCAAGATACAATTGACGGTGATGCCGTAGGGTCCCCACTCCAGCGCTAGCGTACGAGTCATCTGCAACAGTGCAGCCTTGCTACTTGCATAAGGCGTCAGGCCTGGGAAAGTTGAGACCGCTGCTGTTGAAGAAACATTGATCACTCTTCCATAGCGTCGCTCTTTCAGGTGATGGGTCACGGCTTTACATAGTAACCACGGACCAATGAGATTCGTGTCATGAACCTCGCGGAACTCCTCCAGCGATAAGTCCTCAATGGGTCGTTGCTTGTTAATGGCAGCATTGTTAACCACAATATCGATTTGCCCAAAGTCGTTTAGCACTCCTTCGACCAGCGCTGTGATCTGTCCTGGCACAGTCATATCACAAAGATAGCCATAGCACGTTTTTCCGGTGGACATCTGAATCTCACGGGCCACAGCCTGTGCTTGTTCAGTCTTTCGGCTCACGACAGCCACTTGAGCGCCTGCTTCAGCCAGCGCGAGAGACATCGCTTTCCCCAATCCACGGTTGCTGCCGGTCACTATGGCAACGCGGTTCTCCAGGCGAAAACGGTCGAGAATGGCCATGAAGGTTACTCCTTGTCATCACAGTCTTGGGATGCTATATGGAACGGCACAAAAGCATAACCGCCTAACGGTGTGGCTCAGCGGCAGCGGCGTAATAGTCAAACTACATACTCATTATCGCGCCATTTCTGGTAAAACGCGCCCGTTTGCGAGCATCGCATCCAGGAGAAGTAAGAGCAGAGAGCGGCGGATTGCTTCCGCTCGACCTCCAACCTGTCAGCCCGTACGGCCCGGAGATAAATCTCCGGGCTTTCATGTGGGTTGAGCCTGCGAAACCCAACGCCCCTCACCTTCCATAATCCCGCCAATCCACCATTTGCGATGGATTGCTGGCAATAGATATAAAAAACGCCCGGTGAGAGCCGGGCGCTAGATGATACGGGGTTAGAGATGTGACCTGCCCCCCAAAAACCGGTCCAAAAGTGATGATAGTATTAAACCGGTCAGGAGGCAGGAGCAATGGCAAAACGGAAGATATATTCAGCAGAACAGATTATCGTCAAACTCCGCGAAGCAGAAGTACTGCTTGGACAGGGCAAGAACGTCAAAGAAGCCTGTCGTGCACTTGAGATCAGCGAGCAGACTTACTATCGCTGGCGCAAAGAGTATGGGGGACTGAACACAACGCAGGCAAAGAAACTGAAGGAGTTGGAGAAGGAGAACGCTCGGCTGAAGCGGCTGGTGGCGGATCTGTCATTGGACAATGCGATCCTGAAGGAGGTGCTCTCGAAAAAGTAGTCAGCCCGGACAGGCGTCGCCAGGCAGTCGAGCGAGTGCAGGATGTGCTGGACGTGTCTGAGAGACGTGTGTGCCGGGTGTTGGGACAGCCTCGTTCGACCCAGAGCTACAACAAGCGCATTGTAGACGATGAAGAGATCCTGTCTGTGCGGATTGTGGCATTAGCTAGTCAGCACGGTAGATATGGCTATCGACCGCCTGCACCAGCTGCGATCCTGCTGCAGCCTTCCCAATTTCAGTCAGTTCGACTAACATAAGAACTGGTATAAATTATGGGGGCAGGTCACCCAGGGTTTCGGCGATCTCCTGGTAAGAGATATGCCGGACTGTACCAGGAGAAGTGGTATTGATTTCGGAATGGAAGGAAATGCCGAAATGACCGACCTGTACAGCGAGCTGAAAAAGCTGGATGGAAGGAAGTGCTTCACTTTGACCAGGAATTATCCGGCAACGATGCATGTGGATGATGAGGGGGTGACAATTGAATATGCTTCGGGGAACAGCCGGAAAATGCCGCGCTCGATGATCGTGGAAGCGATGCGTCTGCTCCAGTCGCAGGGTATCCTGACCCTGGAGGATGTGCACTACCGGATTACCAACGAAAATGGTCCGCAAACCGACCGCTTGATGGCTGTGCTACGCGAGCTGCCCGGGGTGACGTTCAGCGCTGAGCCGAGGGTGTTGTATCTTAAGAAGTGAAGGCTCCCGATTAATAAGTGCGGCGGGTCTGAGACCCGCCCTACTTGCTCACCCCACACCCACATACATCGCAACCCCCATCGCCCCTAGCAGCAGAACCGTAGTCGCCACAGTGACAAGCCACAGCCGCCGATCCATGCGGAACATCGGCAGGCCCATCAGCA
The DNA here is from genome assembly GCA_963702535.1 of uncultured Chloroflexia bacterium. Classification (GTDB taxonomy): domain Bacteria; phylum Chloroflexota; class Anaerolineae; order Anaerolineales; family UBA4823; genus CAVPDG01. The sequence continues at coordinate 8,945 of CAVPDG010000031.1, forward strand.
GAATCGCACCGAAGAAAAGCAGCAGATAGGGCACGAGGATGCTGTAGCGCATCGGTGTCCGAAACTCGACCGGCCAGACATAGTCCACGATCACCATGAGTGCAACAAATGCGAGGTATACCGCCGGGCCGCCCCATTGCCGCCAACCAGCTCGCGCACGCCCGAAAGCGACAATGGCTAGAGCAGTCGGGACAGCCGAGCGCGATCATCACGTAGCCAAGGATGTGATTGATCGTCATGCTGTTGGTGTACACCCGCGAAAGGAACCCCGCTGCCTGCAGCACATTGACAGCATTCACCACGCCCCACACGGTAAGTGCTGCCCACCAAGGATTGACATGCGTCTGAGCTTTCATGTTATACCTCCCGGTGTATAGCCCCAGGGTCACCTTTTTTCGATGTGGATTGTGGATGCGTGACTATATTTGCAATGATTTGGATAACAAAAAGACCAAGCAAGATGATCCCACCTATCAAGGAATAATATTTCCAGGTCATTACCACAAATCCATAATTCATCGAGATGTAGAGCGCGACATAGGGCACCAATTGTTTCCAATCCATTGTTTCTCGGAACGGAATCTTCAATATCCAGTCATACAGTGCTTCGATCGCCAGAAATGCCAAGAAGATTACCAGAAAGATCGTGTATCGGGGTGACTTCTGTTCCTGTTGGACGAGGAAAATCGCATAGATGGCTGGAATCGCTAATAAGAAATATACCCATCCAATTCTTTGCAGAAGCGCAAGATGATTCTTGCGAATAAGAAAGATGAAAATCAGGAACCCACTGTTCACGAGACCTAGTGCGAAATAGAATGGTTCAAGCATTTTAAAACTCCTTTGAAAAATTCTTCGCCCTACCCTGGGAGTGATTTTGATTGAAAGGGTGCATCTCTCGTCCCGCCATTTTGAAAGCCCACCACACTTTGACTTCCTCCTGGTTAGGATGGAGGATACGGTAAACCGACCTTATCCCGCTCCTGTAGCAGTCAACTCTCTTTAGGGTGTAGGCGAGCGTTCCCGCCTGCTCTCGATTAAATTGTACAGCTCCCATGCCAGCATGGCGCCTGCCAACCCGAAATAAAGCCAGATACCCCATAACTGGGCTGGATGGAAGACCTCGGCGAACGTTGCCATCAGCAGACCCAAACCCAGGGCCAGCCCCCAGGAAATCACACTGAATATCTGGAAAGACCGGTTATTTGGGGATCTCACCCGCAGCAGGGTGCTGGTCACGGCAGGAGGACCATAAGTAAAGCCGGGAGGATAATTAGAAATTCCCGGCCACGCTCGGAGAGTACAAGCTCTCCTGATAAGAATTGAGAAATCAATGATGGGATAGCCAAAGTAGAAAAAGAAAGAACGAAGGCGCCCGACATCCGTCCAACGCAGTTGCCGTTCTCTAACAGGAGAAAAGGAGGGTGGCAAAACTCTGGTGGCGGGACGCCGTCGCCTTCGTAGCCCCAGGGACCCACGATGGCGATCAGCAGCAGCACAAATACCAGCATACGAACCCAGTTCTTGTGCTGACTGATCCAGGCCATGGCTTGCCTCCTTAAGGTTTGTCACGCGGTGGATGGCATGTGTTTCTCTTTTTCAGTATATATCATTTACCCCTTCAAAACAACAGCGACAATTTGATTGGGTGCATGTCCCGTTTTAGGCGCAAAATAGCGAAAATCTCACTTTTCGCAAGTGTGGTCGTCTCACCTTTGGCATCCGGTGGGCAAGAAAAGTATGGTTACGTTCCTTACACTCCACGCCAATGTTTCCGAATATCGAAAAGGCTTTCAGGGGTAAAATGCTCGGCTTCTCGAGATGGTTACATAAGAGTAGTGGAAAGGCTCAAAGTGAACATAGGGGGGTATCCCCCTCACTTCCTCATCTCACCAATCCAGGCTACCTGAGCCTGGGCCATACAACTGAATAGGGACGCTGATCCCATACCGTGATGCAAGCCCGCCTCACCTCGAGGCGGACCTTTTGCATTTAATCACCCCGCACCCTAAAAGAAAGGAGGTAAACCCATGATTCCCATGCTGTTCGGCATGTTCAAGTCGAGGGAGCAGCCTGTCATGTACAGCGAGCTTAAATCGTTAAGCGGCAAGTAGTGCTTAACGCTGACACAAAATGATCCGGCGCTGATGTTTGTGAACGAGCTAGGGGTGACGATCGAATATCCTTCGGGGAACCAACTGGAAATCCCCGCTCGCTGATGGTGGAAGCCATGCGACTACTTCAAGCGCAGGGGGTATTGACGCTGGAGGATGTGCATTACAAGATCACGAATGAGAACGGTCCGCAAACGGACCGGCTGATGGCCGTGCTCAGGGAGCTACCCGGGGTGACGTTCAGCGCCAGGCCGCGAGCCTTGTATTGGAAGCGTTGAATTGTGTAGGCCCGGTATCCTCCCTATGCGGATATAATACATCCATGGTCAATAAAACAAGAAGTATCCAACCGGTTGTTAAAATCGCCCGGCTCAGTACTCAAAAAAGCGATTTCCAATACTGGCAATCTCAATCCTATGTTGACCGTCTTTCCACCTTAGAAGAAATACGGGCAGAGTATCATCGCTGGAGCGGGAATGCTCAACCAGGACTTCAAAGAGTTTATTCAATTACTAAACGATAATCAGGTTCGTTACCTGGTTGTCGGGGGATATGCGGTCGCGTTACATGGTTATCCGAGATATACCAAAGACATGGATATCTGGATCGAATTGGCGCAGGAAAATGCGGACCATCTCGTCAAAGCGCTAGCGCAATTTGGCTTTGCATCATTAGGGCTAAAGGAAAGCGATTTCCTTGTGGAAGATCAGATCATCCAATTGGGCTACGCGCCCAACCGCATTGACATCCTGACCACCTTGCCTGGGGTGACATTCGCCGCATGCTACGACAAGCGATTGTCTGTTGAGATCGACGGCGTAAAGGTTAACTTCATCGATTTGGGAAACCTGCGCAAGAACAAGAAAGCTTCAGGAAGATTGCAAGATTTAGCCGATCTGGAGAACCTGGAATAGGTAGGGTCGAAGCGGTCAACACCTTAACCGCCCCGCCGTGACGCGCCCTCCCCACGCTCATCGAGCTACCCCTCACCGCTAACGTTTACTCCCGAGCGTCCTTTTCGGGGCGTCAACCGCCAACCACAAACGTTTACTCCCGACTGCAATTGAGGGACGTCCCCCTCTAAATCCCCGCCCCGCTCAAGATTTCCAGCGCATGCTGCACGGCGGCTGTCAGGGATGGGTGCGAGGCCTCATAGCGCTGGATGCTCTCACCGATCTGCTCAAGAAACAACTCGTCGTCATCCTCCTCGGAGGCCTGCTCGCGCGCCAGGACAGCCCGGATGTGGCCCTCCAGATGATGCAATTGCTCGCGCGCCTCGTCGTCCAGGTCGTCCGCCCCTTCCAGCTCCTGGTGCAGCTTTTCAACGGCTTCGTTCAGCTCGGGATCGTCCATCAGAGTGCCTCCTACGATTAATCGATCGTTACCTGCCGGATATCTTTATTATAACTTGCCTCTCAAAAAAATCACCCTTGACAAAGCAGAACAAATGTGCTGATATTGCTCTGGCGCATCCTGCTGCCTGATCTGATTGCTCGATAACATCTTTCCAACCTTACAGGATGCGCCTCGGGCTTTCCAGCCCCAATCCGCCTTCCTTCTCACTCACAAAGCGCCTCCGCTGGTTTGCCCGGTGTTCTGCTGTCGGAGCCAGGAAATATCTTGTATAATGATCGAAATCGCTGCATCCCTATCTCTCTACCCTCGCCGCTGCTCGGGGGTGGCAAGCGGAGTTCCACTTTTTATGTGTTCGCTTGGGAGGGATAGATGAACGCACCCCGTTGGCTGCTTAAATCCATGTGCCTCGCCTGCTGCTGCGCCATCCTCTTGGCGCAGGCTTCCTGCGCCGCCTCTGAAAAGCCCCGCCCGCCGGCGGTTTATACGCCGGGCGACTGCCCCTACAAGCTGCCCACCAGCTACAAGGTGGAGTGTGGCGTGCTGCACGGTGAGGGAGAACCGCAGCGACCCGCAGAGCAAAACCATCCAGCATCCAGGTGGCGGTGGTCAAGACGGATAACCCCGCTCCTGCCCCGCATCCGGTCGTCTACCTGGCGGGCGGTCCGGGCTCCTCCGCCTCGGGCGAGTTGAGCATTGGCTTTGGACCTTATGCCGAGCTGCTCGAGAGCCGGGATCTCATCCTGGTCGACCAGCGCGGCACAGGCGCTTCGCAGCCTTCTCTCGCCTGTCCCGAGTACCGCCAGGCGTATTTTGATGCCCTCAGCCAGCAGTTGCCCTACCAGGAGTTCTCAGCCGCCGCCATGGCAGCCCTGCCCGCCTGCCGGCAGCGCTTGCAGTCCGAAGGCGTCGACCTGAGCGCTTATAACAACGCCGAGAGCGCCGCCGATCTGGAAGACCTGCGCCAGGCGCTGGGTTACGCCCAGTGGGACTTGCTGGGCACCTCCTATGGCACGCGCCTGGCGCTCACCGTGCTGCGCGATTTCCCCGCCGGCGTGCGCACCGCCATCCTGGACTCCACCTTCCTGCCGCAGGTGGAGCCGTATTCCGGCTGGGTCTTGAGCCAGGAGCGCGCCTTCCGCCTCTTGTTCGACCGCTGCGCCGCCGACGCCGCCTGCCATGCCGCATATCCCACCCTGGAGCAGGATTTCTACGCCTTGCTGGCGAAGCTGGACGCTGAGCCGCTGATTGTGGAGAAAGCCAACCCATTCAGCCAGAAGAAATACGAGGTGCGGGTGGATGGTGACATGCTGGTCACGCTGCTCTTCAATATCTTTTACGATGCCGCTGCCATCCCCTACATCCCCAAGATCATCGCGGATGCGTTTCAGGGCAACGGGAAAACCCTCGCCCGCTTCATGGACCCGCTCTTTATCCTCCCTTCGGTGATTGCCTGGGGGATGCATTATTCGGTGATGTGCTCGACAGAATCCACCTTCACCGCTTACTCGCAGGTCGAGAAAAGCGTCGCCAAGGCTGATCCTGTTCTGCGGCGCGGCAACCTCAACGACCAGCGCCTCTCTCTGGAGACCTGCGCCGCATGGGATCGGGATGATCCCGGCATGGAGGAGAACCGCCCCGTCAAATCCTCGGTGCCCACTCTGGTGCTTTCCGGCGAGTTCGACCCCGTCACACCGCCGGAGTGGGGCGAGCAGACCGCCAAAGCGCTGAAGAATGGCTATTTCTACCTGTTCCCTGGCGTCACCCACGGCGTCATCTGGTGGAACGACTTCACCGGCGGTTGCGCCAACCGGATGGTGACTTCCTTCCTGGACGATCCGTCCAAAGCGCCGGACTCGAGCTGCCTGGCGCAGGTTCCGCCTCTGGAATTTGTCACGCCTTAGCCTGCCGCTCATTGCCCGCTCATGCGCTGGCGCAGGATTCTTACGACAATCCTCCCATAGCGCTGGGCGGGTTTGGTTCTATAATTGGCGGCAGCCAGGAAGAGCCGGGCATGTGCAGCCGGTTGTCCGGCACGCAGCGGTTGGGGTTTTACGGAACTATCCCGCTTGTGGGCACGTCTCAGATTCAGAATGACCCGCATGCTCAGAGGAGTACTCATGATCCGCTCTACCCGATTTGGTTTGCTCATTTTGCTGCTGGCTGCCAGCCTTGCTCAGCGCCTGCGCCGCGCCGCTACCGCCTGCCACGCCCACCACCGAAGCCGGTCCCCCGCAGACGCTGCCCCCTGTTGCCAGCCCGGCGGCGTTTGCCACCATCACGCCCCTGACGTCTGCCACCCCGAGCCAACCGCCGCAGCGCCCACGGATGTCGCTCCCCCGCCGCCTGCCGATCTGACCGCCTTCGCGAACCTGGCATACCGCATCCCCGGGCTGGCGCAGACCTTCCCCGAGACCGGCGGGACGATCCAGCTCACGGATGGCGTCTATCGACCAGCCCATCCCCAACTCCTCCGCCAGCCTGCACGTGGAGCTGCTCAACGGCGTCAGCGGCGACTTGAACGGCGACGGGCTCACCGATGGCGCAGCCGTCCTGCTGATGGATACCGGCGGCTCGGGCAGGTTCATCTACCTGGCAACCCTGCTGGACCAGGATGGTCAACTGGCTAATAACGCCACGGCATTCCTCGGCGACCGCGTGCGCGTGGAGGATATCACCATCGATGGCAATGCCGTGCGCCTGGCGCTGACCCGGCACGCCCCCGAAGACCCGCAGTGCTGTCCCACGCTGCAGGAAAATGCCGTCTATGTGCTCGTTGGGGATCTGCTTGCCCCGCGGCATGGCGGAGGCGGGTTTGCAGGCGTTCAAGGCTGTCCAGGCGTTGCGCGATCAGGATATGCCTGCCCTGGCAGGCCTGGCGCACCCCACCCTCGGCATCCGCTTCTCTCCCTACGCCACCGTGAAGCCGGAAGACCTGGTTTTCACCCCCGAGCAGATCGCCAATCTGCTGCAAGACCCCACCGTCTATACCTGGGGCGCCTTCGATGGCTCTGGCGAGCCGATCCAGCTGGCGTACCCCGATTATCATGCCCGCTTCGTCTACAGCGGTGAGTTTGCCAGCCCGGACCAGGTGAGCTTCAACCAGCGCACCGGCGTGAGCAATTCCATCGACAACAGCCAGGAGTTCTACCCCGGGTCCGTGGTGGTGGAGTTCTACCTGGCGCCCAAAGACCCGCAGTACGGCGGGCTGGACTGGCAGTCGCTGCGCCTGGTCATGGTGCAGGAAGGCGGCGCCTGGTACATCATCGGCATCATCCACGACCAGTGGACGATTTAAGTCACGTGAGCTCGGAGAAGACGCGTTTCTCTAGTCCAATTTCGGCTAAACTAGCCTTTCGATCGTCACGAAGGTCACATCGTCCTCCTGCTCCCAGCCGGGACCTGTGAACGTCTGCAGGTGTTCCATCATGGCGCGGATCAGCCCATCGCCCCTCGCCTCGCTGCGCCTCAGGTAGCTCTCCAGCCTGTCCTCGCCGAACATAACGCCCTGCGGGTCGTGGGCTTCCACCAGCCCGTCGCTGTACATCAACACGCCCTCGCCGGGCTGCAACACGGTGTGCATTTCTTCATATTCCATATCCGGGAAGAGCCCCAGCGGCATGCCGCACGCGTAAAGCTCCTTGATCCCATCCCGCGTGCGCTGGTAGGGCAGGTTTTGACCGGCGTTGGCAAAGGCGATCTCTCCGCTGTGCGGGTCCAGGATCGCCAGGAAACAGGTGACGAACATATTGCGCGGCATATCCTGGCAGAGCAGGTCATTCACCTGCGCCAGCAGCTTGCCCGGCGATTCACAGCAGTCGCTGCGGGCGCTGGCAACCACGGCGCGCAGCACGCTGCGCGTGTTCGCCATCACCAGCGCGGCGGGCACGCCCTTGTTGGAGACGTCGGCGATCACCAGCCCGGTGCGCCCATCCGGAAAGCTTAGAAAATCGTAGAAATCGCCGCCCACCGCCTGCGCCGGCTGCCAGAGTGCATCCACCTGCCAGCCGGGCATCTCCGGCAGGTTGCGCGGCAGCAAGCCAGCTTGCACCTGCCGCGCCACCTGCAGATCGCGCTCCATGCGCACGTGCTCCAGCTCCATCTGGTGCAGGTGGGCGATCTCGATCGCCGGGGCGGTCTGCAGTGCGATGGCTGCCAGCAGCTTGAGATCCCCGGCGGAATACTGCCGCTCGCCCTCGCCTGCCATCAGGATCGCTCCGAACACCCCCTGCTCCGACTTGAGCGGGGCGCACAGCAGCGAGACGCTCTCTCCCTCCATGCCGGCAAAGGTCTCCGCAGCCGGGACGCCGTTCGCCAGCTCGGGCTCTCCGCTTTGCAGCACACGCCCCCAGCACGCCCTCGGAGCGCTCGGCGCCTGGCTTCAAGCGCCGCGGCGATCCACAGGTCGCCAGCAGCAGCACGCCGAACTCCTCGTGGTCGGAGAGCAGCACCATGCCGGCTTGCGCCGGGATCAGCGGGTTGGCTTCATTCAGGGCGATGCGGGCGATCGCTTCCGGGTGTGGGGAGGATACCAGCTTCTCGGCGAGGCGATAGAGCAGGTGCAGCTCCCGGTATTTGTCCAGCACCTCTGCAGCCAGGGCGCGTTTTTCGTCCTCCTGCTCGAGCTGGAAGGCAAGGAAGCTCGCCAGTCGCTCGCCCCAATGCGATCCTGGACGGGCGAGGACATATCCATTCACCTCGTTGTTGAAGATCACCGGGGCGCGCTCGTGCGGCGCCGGCGCATCCGCCGGACCCTGCGTCCTGGCGGCTGTCGTTGGCATCTGCCCCACCAGCAGCCTGTTCTGATCGTCCAGGATCGCCAGGGGATCGTTCACCGCCGCCAGCACCGCCTCCAGGAGGACGGTGGTGCTCTTGCCTTTGCCTAACATTTTCTTCAGCGTTATGGCTGCCATCCAACTTCCTTTATTTGCCTGTCATCAGATCGGAGTACCGCAATTCAGGGAGGCGAACCCCGAAGATTGGGGTGCGAACCGGTTTAGCCTGCCAGCACCCGCTGGGCGAGCTCGAGCAGCTCATCGGGGTCGAAAGGCTTGGTCATGTAAAGGTCGGCGCCGGCCTCCATGCCGATCTGGCGATCGTACTCCTGCCCCTTGGCGGTGAGCAGCACGATGTAGACCTGTTGCATGCCGGCGGTCTGCTTCACTTCCCGGCACACGTCGAAACCGTTCATGCGCGGCATCATCACGTCCAGGAAGACGAGCGCCGGCGCTTGCGCCAGAATCTTCTGCAAGGCGTCAGCGCCGTTCTCTGCGCTGAGTACCTCAATCTCTATGCCATCGATGTCTTCCAGCGTCTGCTCGATCAACAAGCGGATGAAGGCTTCGTCGTCGGCGATTAATACTTTCTTAGGCGCGGGCTCGGTCATAACAAGTTCCTCAATTCATTTGGTTTACGCGGCGTCCGGCATTGCCTCGACCGCTTCTTCAACGACCGGCACGGTGAAGGCAAAGGTGCTCCCCTGCCCGGGCTGGCTTTCTACCCAGATGCGCCCGGCATGGTGCTCTACAATCTCCTTGCTGATCGCCAAGCCCAGTCCGGTGCCTTTGGGCTTGCTGGTGAGGGCGTCGCCGACCTGGGTGAATTTCTCGAAGAGGTGTTCCTGGTCCTTCGGGTCGATGCCGACGCCCTGATCCGTGACGCGCACGGTCACGGCGCTCCCCTGGCTGCTTGCCGCCACCAGGATCACGCCCTGCGGCGAGAATTTGACCGCGTTGGAGATCAGGTTGATCACCACCTGCAGCAGCTTATCCGGATCGGCTCTCACCATGGGTAGGATGGGGGGGATGTCCAGTACCAGCGACAGCGGTTTGCCATCGAATAACGCCGCGGTGGCGGCAGCCGCGTGCCGGATCGTGTCGCCAGCCGAAACGGGCTGGAAATGCCATTCCATCTTGCCCGCCTCGATCTTCTCCAGGTCGAGCAGGTTGTTGATCAGCGTGGTCAGGCGCTGACCCTCAGACAGGATGATCTCCAGGTTCTCATCCACCTGCCCCATGGCTTTTTGCGTGCGGGTATCGGATTGGAGAACATGCGGGAAGATGCGCTCATCCAGGCGCTTTTGTACGATGCGTGCGAATCCCAGGATCGAGACCAGGGGAGTGCGCAGCTCGTGGCTCACATTTGCCAGGAAGATGCTCTTGGAAGCGTTGGCGGCGTCGGCAGCCTGGCGCGCCAGCTCCATCTGGCGGGCGTATTCCACGCTCTGCTCGTACAGGCGGGCGTTATCGATTGCCACACCGATCTGCTGACCGATGGCAGCCGGCACGGCGAGCGCTTCCTCGCTGGGCGGGAGGATATCATGGCTGATCACGTTCATGGCGCCCACCACCTTTTCCTGCGCCACGAGCGGGATGCTGACCACGGTCTGCCAGCCCCCTTTTTCGAGCGCCTGGCGGATGCCGCCCGGGGGATAATCGCGCACCAGGCGGGAGGCAGGGTGCTGCGTTTCCAGCACCTGGCGGATGATGCTGGAATTGAGCGGCAGGTTATCGCCCAGCGCCACCATCTCAGTTCCCAGGTTGCGGTGCGTCACCTGCACCAGCGATTGTGTCTCCTCGTCCAGGCGAAAGATAGCCCCGCCTTGCATGCCCATCACTTCAATGGTCTCATCCAATGCGTCCTGCAGGATGCGCTCCAGGTCGAGCGAGCGGCTGACCACCCCGGCAACGGCGTTCAATGCAGAAAGCTCCTGGGTGCGCTGCGCCACGCGCGTCTCCAGCATCTCGTAGGACTCTTTGAGCTGGGCTGCCATGGCGTTGAACTGGTTTGCCAGCCCTTCCAGCTCGTCTCCGGTGGGCACGGAGATGGTTTGCGAGAAATCTCCATCGGCGATGCGCTGGGCTGCGGCAATGAACTCCGCTATCGGGACCGGTGATGCGGCGCACGCCGACCAATACGACAATGCTGGGGATGATCACGCCCAAGCCGAGCAGGATGAGCAGCGTGCGCCGCACACCCAGGCTGGGGCGGATCAGCTCCGCCCATTCCTCTTCCACCACCAGCGTCCAGTGGGTGCGGGGCACAGGCGCATACCCGGCGACGATATCCTTGCCTAGTTGCGAGCGCGTGCGCAAGGCGCCGACCTGCCCCTTCAGGGCTTGCGTGGCTGCCGGGTGTTCTGCGAACATCTTCCCGATCTGGTTGAAATCCGAAGCATAAATGACCTCGCCTTTGCCATCCACGAGGTAGGCGCTGCCGGTGCGACCAATGCGCAGCTTGATGAGCGTGCCGTAGAAGGGGCTGACCGCGCTGGCGTCCAGGCGGAACATGCCCAGCGCCACCCCTTTGAACTCATTGTTATCCCCTTGGATCGGCACGGCGATCGAGATCACATCCTCGCCGGTCGGTCCGTCCGGCTCGACATCCGTGATCACCAGTCCGGGCTGGCGGACCATACTCGCGAAAGAATACCCGGTCCGACCAGTCCTGACCCAAGAGTTCCATCCGCTCCGGATCGGCTGCCACCACCACGCCCAGGTTGTTCAACAGGTAGGCGCCGGCGTCGAACAGGACTAGCTGGTTGTGGAAGGCGCGCAGGGCGACGCGCTGCTCGTTGCGCGCCCCGTGACTGACGCCCGGTTGGCGGGATAAGTTGGTCAGGCGGTCGATGTATTCCTCGAACCCGCTCGAAAGCTCGCTGGCGGAGAGGCGCGTCAGCTCGGCGTCGCGCTGGATGGCTACATCTTCGGTCACATTCTGGTAAGAGATGTAGGTGGTCAGGGCTACGAGCAGCAGAATAATCGCCGTGGGGATGAATGACCAGGCGATAATTTTGGTACGCAGCTTGGACCTCAAGCGGGGGATGAGCACGCCTTAACCACTTTCAATCGGTGAGGCGGCAATCGCACGCCTCGGAGGACTGTCAGGGTTGCTGCGGAAAGGGGCAGCCCAGATGTGCTCTTGCCCTGGATGGCTTCGATCTGCTGGCAAACCTTTGCCATATCGGATACCGGCGCCTTGCCCAGGGTGAAGATCTGCGTCCAGGCATCCCGGGCGATATTGCCCACGCCCACCATCTCGGGGAAGATCTCGGCTGTGGCGGAGTAACCCTTGGATCTGCCCATCGGCAAAGGCGGCGATATCGACTTCCTTGGCTTTGTTCGGGTACTCCTGGCGGATGTACTCCACCCATTGCGGCACCAGCGACAGGCGCGCCGGCTGCAGGAAGTGCGTGCGCGCCATCGCCAGCCCGTAATCCTTGCTCACCAGGAACTTGAGCAGCTCCCAGGCTGCCTCCGGGTGGCGCGTGCCGGCGAAGATGCCGAAGCCGTCCGTGGTTGCCAACGTCACCTTGCGTTTCGGTCCTGCCGGGAAGGGCGCCACGCCGACGCGGAACTCAGCCCGGTCGAGGATATCCTTCAAAGCCCAGGAGCCATCTTCCACCATGGCGATCTTCTGCTGGATGAAGGCTTCGCGGGTCTCCAGGTTCTGTACATCCAGGGAGGTCGCCATCACCTTGTCATCCCACAGGCGAGCGCGCAGCCATTCCATCGCTTCCAGCGAAGCGGGCGCTGCCATCTCGCAGCGCCTGGGGTCATCGGGATTGACATAATGCCCCCCCAGCCATTGACGTGCATCTGGATGCGCTCCCAGGAGACATCGAACATGCTTCCCCAGCGCGTGGTCGTATCGCCGACGCGCACCGTCAGCTTGCGCATCGCCTCCAGGTAATCGTCATGCGTCCACTCGTAGGTGGGATATTCCACACCGGCTGCGTCGAAAGCATCTTTGTTGAAGTATAGCGCCAGCCCTCCGTGGTATTTGGGCAGCCCGAACTGCTTGCCATCCGCGGTGAAGAGCGCCTTGTACTGGGCGGGCGACCAGTCTTTGACCGTATCCTGCGTCAATATCCGCCTGCACGTAGGGGCGCAGGTCGAGCACGTAACCCGCGTTAGCCCATGCGGGAAAGAAATCGCAGCAGCCAGAAAACACATCCGGAGCGGTGCCGGCTGCCATATCCTCCGGCATCTTGGCCTCCAGGTTGTCCGGGTCTGGTGTATAGAAGACGCGGATGTTGGGGTGCAGCTCGTTGAATTTCTCGAGCATCTCCTGTGCCAGCCCAGGGAACCACTCCGTGCGCCAGTCCTGGTAAACGAGCTGCACGGGTCCGCTCTCGGTAGGGGTGGGGCGCACACCACTGCAAGCAGCCAACGCAGAACCGGCAGCGGCTGCCCCGGCAAGCTTGAGGAAACTGCGCCGTGAAAGGGGTGTGGATCGATGGACCATAGAACTCTCTCTATGAGCGGAGAAGGATTTGTGGCAATTATAACCAATTCTGTCCAAATTATCTATAGGATGGGTGAGCACTATTGTCCACTTTTATGGGCGCCCTCTCTGATTTTAGACGCTCGTCTATCCCTAAAAGTTCTGGTATGGGTCATATCCCATTTCTGACACGAGTGTCAGAAATTCAGACAAAATTTGTGTTGTTTTAACGTAACTTCGACTAAATTTGTCCGTTATTAAGAGTATAATATGCCTTGCAAATTTGTTAGGATCACGTACTCGTAAATTTTTCTAACTGTATCATGCCGCTTCAGGGGAAAACGGTCTCAGACCGGGGGCTGAAGGAACCAACACAACATTGTCCGATCTTCTTTTTTTCAAAATTCAAGGAGAGCTCATATGAAAAAGACCGTCACGCTCGTGTTCGTCCTGTTCGTTGCCTTCGCCCTGGTAGCGGGCAGCATGGCCGCGCCGGGAAGGTCCTGGCTTCTGCGTTCGAAAGCGGATATCTGCAAGTGGGTACGCTGAAGCTGCACATGCCCCTGCTCGTGCGCAATAGCGTGGGGAATGCCAACGCTTCCATCAACCAGCCTGTTGATTGTGGGCTACGACCGACGGTTAAGAACCTGGTCACCAGCCAGGGGAATGTGGTCGGTGAAGTAAACATGCACCATGACAACCAGTACCTCTACGTGGAAGTGACCGCAGCCGGTGGGCAGTGCCTGACAGGCATCCAGCTACAGGTAGCTACCGAGCTGGCAGGCATCCCCCAGGTAGAGGGCGTCCCAGTGCCTCGCCGAATTCGAGCAGGTTGTCTCTTTCAATGAGTGCGTTACCTCCTACACCTTTGTGCTGCCGATGAAGCTCGAATGGGCCAAGGCGGACTCGCTGGTGGTTGCCATCCATGTCGACACCACCGAGCAGCAGACCGGAACGCAAATGAGCGCCTGGGGCGACTGCACTCCCTTCCCCGGAGACGCATCTGCCAGGTATTGCACATACTTGAAAGCGCAGACCAAGAACATCGCTTACAATGTCTCGGTGGGCTACGAGGACCTGGACCTCTCCAACCGCTATATGGATTTCGACTACAATGATTGGGTCACCGATATTGCAGGCGACCTGCGCTACTGCCGCACGGCTGAGCAAGGGTCTCTCTGTGGCAAATCGACCTTAACGTCACCCCTCAGGCACGCGGGGCAGGCTTGGACCATGCTTACCACATCGACTTCCCGGCAAACATCTTCCCCAGCGACGGTACAGCCATCCTCACCCGTTACGATCAGAACGGCAATGTGATCGGTGTGCCGGTGGAGGCGCCTTTCATCGCCAGCCAGGTCAACCAGTTTGATATGGTCGATCCCACCAGCCTGGCTTTGCCCGGCACGATCGTCAACACGGTCGAGACCAAGCCCCGCCAGGAGACGCTCGGCACAGCTACACTGCGCATCGAGTTCGACAACCCGTTCTTCTTCGACGTTGACCCCTACCTGCCGACCGTAGAAGGGAACGAGCACGGCGAGCGGCTCTTCTTCCAGCCACACCTCTCCGTGTACCAGAACCCCACCTATGAGATCGGTCCGGGCAACCCGCTCATGCTGGTCGTCCCGTTCCTGACCTGGCACTGGCCTGAAGAGCGGGTCAATATCTGGCGCGCCTATCCCGATGTTACCCCTGGCGATGTGGGCGTCGATCCGAAGATGCCGCCTCAATTCCCAGAGGAGTGGTACACGAATTTCAATGATTGTGTCTATAACGGCGTTCCCTGCAGCCTGCCTGCCAGCAACGCCCCCAGCCTGGAACCGTACCCGGCGCCGTAAGGTGCTTCGTAATCAAGTTATACCTTTCGGGGCGGGTTCGAACCCGCCCCGATTTTTTATTAATTCCTTCAATTCACCACGAAACCCCTTAAAGCTGCGCTCACAGAGCCGAGATACTTGAAACCAATGGCGTGATCGCATCTCCAGATGATGGATAGCTGTGGAAGTAAATCACTGGAGCGCCATCCAACGCTCCAAATTCAGCATAGGTCAGTGTACGCCCATCGGGCAAGCGAATAGATTGGGACAAGCGATTGCTCATCTGCGTATAGTTTTCCTGATTGCTTGCTGGTAGGCGGCCTCATAGGCGCGCGCGCTGCGCTCCCAGGAGTAATCCTGCGCCATGGCAGACTGCACCATCTGGTGGATAGTGTTCACGCCGGTCATAGTAGGTGCTCACCGCCCAACCGATGGTGTAATACACGGCGTTTACGCTCAGCTCCCAGAACTTGAAGCCGGTGCCCTGCCCGCTGGCTTCGTCATACTGCTGCACGGTATCGTCCAGCCCGCCGGTGGCGCGCACCAACGGCAGTGTGCCGTAGCGCAGCGAGTAGATCTGGTTCAAGCCACACGGCTCGAAGCGCGATGGCATGAGGAAGAAATCGCTGCCAGCCTCGATCCAGTGCGAGAGCTGCTCATAGTAGCCGATAAAGCTGCCCACCCGCCCCGGATAGCGCTTGGGCAGGTCGCCAAAGAAATTCTCCAGGGCTTTGTCGCCCGCGCCCAAAATGGCAAACTGCACGCGCATATTCGCCAAAATACTCTCGATCGTGGCTGCCAGCAAGTCCAGCCCTTTCTGCGGCACAAAACGGCTGATCACACCGATGAGCGGCACGTCCGGGGCTTCTTCGAGCAGCAAGCGTTGCTGTAATCTGCGCTTGCATTCCGCCTTGCCGGAGAGATCGGCCGCGCTGAAATTGGCGGGGATCAACGGATCATTCCTCGGGTCCCAGGTCTCATAATCCACGCCGTTGAGGATGCCGAGGTAATCCTCGCCCTTGTCGTTCAGGTAAGGCGCCAGACCGTGGGCGTGTTCCGCAGAGCGCGTCTCTTCGGCGTAGCGCGGGCTGACCGTATTCACGACATCAGCGTACACGATGCCGCCTTTGAGGAAGTTCACCCGCCCGTGGTCCTCGAAGCGCTCGCGGGTGAAATTGCCCCACTGCAAACCCAGGTAGCCATAATCGCCAGCCGGGTAAACGCCCTGGTAGGCGATGTTGTGGATGGTCAGCAGGCTGGCAGCCGCGCCCAACACAGGGTCGTTCCAATGCCAAATCTTCAGGTAGGCGGCTGCCAGTGCGGACTGCCAATCATGGACGTGTACCACGTCTGGCGAGAAGTCCATGTCCCGGCAGAGCTGCAAGGCTGCGCGTGAAAAGAATCCGAAACGGCGTGCGTTGTCACGGTAATCGTTGAAATCGGCGTCGTGGTAAATGCCCCAGCGGTCGAAGTATTTATTCGATTCGATGAAGTAGATTGGCACGCCGCCATTGCGCGTCTGGTGCGTAGCGCACCATTCCTGCCCGTCTCCCATCCACACGCCCAGCGGGTTGAGGTAGGGCTGCAGCCCGTGTTCGGCGTAATCGATGAGGGCGTACTTGGGCAGGATGACGCGCACATCGTGCCCCAACTGGCGGAGAGCGCGGGGAAGGGAGCCAACGACGTCTGCCAGTCCCCCGGTCTTGGCATAGGGAACGGCTTCAGAAGAGATCATCGCAATCCGCAAGGGAGGCGCCATATCCTGCATTATAACCAAAATACGCCGTGAAAACCCTGGTAAGCCGGGTGAGTCTCGGCGTATAATCAAACGCGACTGGGAGAAATCCGAGAAAATCCCCGTCTTGAGGCACGTATGGAACGGACAGACATCGATCTTAACGAGCTGAAGAATATCAACTACGAGCTCTTCCTGGTGGCGATAACGATCCTATCGGTTATCAATATCTTTTTCATTTACTTTGCGCCTGCCGCGGTCGATGAGGGAGGTCGTCCTGATCGTCGATTTCGGCTTTTGTTTCTTTTTCCTGATCGACTTCGTGTACCGGTTTTTCACTGCCAGCAGCAAGGCAAACTACATCATCCGCCAGTACGGCTGGTTGGACTTCCTGGGAAGCCTGCCCATCCCCTTCATCCGGCTGGCGCGCCTGGTGCGCTCCGGGCGCACCGTGCGCATGCTGCGCCAGTATGGGGTCGAAAACATGGGCAGCGAGCTGCGCATGGACCGGGCGGGCAGCACCTTGCTCTCGGTGGCATTTTTGGGTATCCTGGTGCTGGAGTTTGGCAGTTACTTCATCCTGGGCGCCGAGGCTGGCGCAGCCGACGCCAATATCCGGACGCCCTCGGATGCCCTGTGGTGGTCGGTTGTGACCATCGCTACCGTGGGCTACGGCGATCGCTACCCGGTGACAAACCTGGGACGCATCATCGGCACGATTGTCATCATCACCGGCGTCGGCTTGTTCGGCGCCTTTACCGGTTTTTTAGCGAATTCATTCCTCAACCGCCGCCGGCGAAGGCATCACTTTGGCTTCCACGCGGCTGAAGAATCATTTGATCCGATGGATGAGATCAAGCAGATGCTGGAAGAGCAGGCGCAGCGCCTGGCAGCGATTGAATCGCGCCTGCCGCCTCCCCCGGAATGACCGCCATCGCCTGCCTGGGCGATCATCCCTGAGATCAAAAAAGCAGTTTGCGAGCGATCGCCCGCAAACTGCTTTTTATGATTCGTCGCCGGTTATCTCCAGATCGTCGGCAGGTAATTGAATGTGGTGCTCGCCGGCAGTGTGCAGGAGACGGTGGTCACCGTCAGGCTGAAGGCAGTCACATTGCCGGTATCACTGCCAGCCATATCCACCACCTTCAGGTTCCATGTCCCGGCAGCGGGTAGCCCATCGAAAGCGCTCAGAGCGCGAATCGGGACGGAAGCTGCCGGTAAAAGGCGCACTGCCGCTGCTGATAGGTGTGGCGGCTTCATCGTCGAAGGTCGTGTTGGTGTAGTTGTCTCCGCTGGAGCCGCGCCGGTAAGCCAGCGAAACCGTGGTTGCTCCGCCCGGTCCTTGCAGCGAGATGGCGAGATCGCTATCATAGGTGTGCGTCAGGCTCAGGTTGACGTTGACATCGCCGACAGTCCCAGCGTCGACAGTCACCGGGACGAGGACGCCGGTGGCATTGTTGTCCGGAATGGCAGCCGGCACTGCCGTGCTGGTGTAGGTCTGTGAGCTGCTGGAGACCGGCGTGGGGGTCAGCGGGTCCAACGTGACAGCGCTTGAGCCGCCGGTGTAAGTTACTGCCAGGTTGAGCGGGGCGCTGCTGCAGCCCAGGCTGTGCAGCACGCGCACCCGGTAGCGCGCCAGGTTGGTCTGCATCCCGCCGCCGGGGATATCGGTATATGCGGAGGTGTCTTGCAGGAGCTGCAATCCACTGGAGGGTGTTGAAAGGACCGCGCTCACCCCGCTCGCCGTGGGGGCGCCCTGGACGTTGTTCAAATCCACCTCAAGGTCCCAAACCTCTCCGGTTTGGACGGCGCCATCGGCGTTGCCAAACGCTTCGATCCAGCGTGTGGCGCTCCTATACAGCACGGGCTGCGACAAGGCGCCGGTGTTGTAGATCACCAGGGCGAAATCCTGGTCTGTGGTATCGGCATTGCCCGGCACGCCATCTCCGGCGATATTGCCTGCGATGACGTTCACCTGGAAGCTCCCGGTGACGCCGGCGGGCAGGAAGACGTTTTCCACGTTATTGCGCGGGTCGGCTACGCCGCCGGTTGTGGAATTTGCGCCGCTGAAGACGTTGCCTTTATAGGTCACGCCGTTGACGACCACTTCCAGATTCAGGTCGTTGACGTAGGAGTTCCCCGTGGTGGAGCCGGGAGAGTCGGTCCAGGCGAGGGTGACCCGGAATGGCTTGGTATTGTCGGCGATGGTGCCGATGGTGGAGGTTATTTGTCCGCTTGAGCCAAAGGTATGGGTCTGGTCGACGAGCTTGCGTGGGGTGGCATCGAACAGGGAGCCCAGGTTGACCAAACCCCAGCCCTGCCCCACGCCGGGCAGGGTATCGTTGGCGCCGGCGCCGTTCATATAGCTCGGCGAGCTGATCAGCAGCGCTTTGAGCATGGCAGGGCTGGGCGCCGAACCCGGAACCCACACCCGCCCGTAGTACTCATAGACAAGCTGGGCTGCGCCAGCCACGGCAGGCGCAGAGTGGCTGGTGCCGGTCGAC
This sequence comes from uncultured Chloroflexia bacterium, assembly GCA_963702535.1. GTDB lineage: Bacteria > Chloroflexota > Anaerolineae > Anaerolineales > UBA4823 > CAVPDG01. The sequence goes on from CAVPDG010000031.1 coordinate 27,696, forward strand.
ATGGCATAACGCGTCTGCCCGTTGGGATAGTACTGGTTGCACACGCCTGAACCGTCGTAGCCGGGTCCTGGGAGGCCGGACCGGTGACGTGACTGCCGGGTGCAACGACATCCGGCTTAGCGCGCGCGTCATCCGTGGGTCCGCGTGAAGAGTAAGTCGCCATGTCGTTGGCGTTATTGGCTGCGGATATGCTGCAGCCGTCTAGCACGCCCTCCGCTCGGACGTTCTCGCCGGCGCCCACGGTGAGCACGTTCTTGGCGGTGCCCGGCGAGCCGATGGTGTTGGTAGCCGACCCAGCATTGCCGGCGGAAAAGACATGCAGCATCTGCTGGTTGCCGGCTGCTGCCGTGGCGTCGCGGGTCAGGACATCATACTCCTGCGACTCGGCGTTATACGCGCCGCCAACGTTGGCGCCCCAGCTATTGTTGGTGATGCGCGCCCCGCCGCTATAGGAGTTGGACACCATTGTGGATAATGGAACCCCCGCAGGCGGTGTCATCCCAACTGCCGCTGTTATTGAAAATTTTGGTGCCGGCCAGGCGCCCGTAAGGGGAGACGCCCAACCCATACTGGTAGCCGGAGGCGTCCTCATAGGCGCTGCCGGTGGAGTTGTTGTAGCCGCCCACGATGCCGAGGTTTAGGTTGCCATGACCCCCGACCGCGTTCCCCGTAGGATTCGAAGTGCAGTTGTTGATGTAGACGATGCGATCGGGGCTGCCCCCGACGCCCAGCTCGTGAAAATCGGGATGCAGCACCGATGCTGGCGTTGCCCTGGTCGATGCCATCGTCGGTCACATCCACGATGGGGTAGGAGGAAGGGGTTGTTGGGAAGCCCTTCGAGCTGAGCCAGGTCAGGTAACCCGGTCCGATGGGCACGAGGTTGCCGCCGGAGGTGGTGACGTTGCCGGCTAAAATCTGTGTCTGGGCTTCATCGGTGAGCGCCGGGCGGATGTACTGCTCGACATTGAACACGTCGTTCAGGGAGGCCACTTCTTCCAGGCTGGCGGCAGGCAGGCGCAGGCGGAGGTTGGTCAGGTTGAGGACCGATTTGCGGCGTTCCGTAGACCTGTAGAGCCAGCTTTTCCAGCGCTGCCAGGGATGGTCTTCAGCTCAGGGGTGTTATAGACCTGAACGGTCACGTCCAGGTCGCCGCTCGGAGCAGGCACTGCATCGGGGCGCAGCTCGGGGCTGAGGCGGTAGTAGGGATGGTATGCGCCCTGCCACCCCATGACGCTCTCCAGATCCCGTCAGGGCGTCCAGCGTGGCAGCCGGCTGCTGACCCCAGACCACGTAGGCGTTGTCGGGCAGGTAGGCGACGATCTGCAGACCGCTAGAAGTGAGCTGCTGGAGCCACTCGTCGCGGATGGGACCGGCGAACTGCACCATCCAGAACTGGGAGACGCCCGGCAGCGACGAAGCTTGTTGAAGAGTGCCAGGCATCCGCGGCTCAGGGTCTTTCTGATCCGTTTGGAGCTGCAGATCGCGCAGGAAAATGACCTGGCTGGTGGGCTGCAGGGAAGCCGGCTGCTGGCTGAGGCGGTCTGCGGGCATAGCGCTAAGCCGCCAGAGCGAGAAAGCGCCATAATCGGCGAGCCTCTGCGCCCCGCTGGACGCAAGCCATTCCAGCGCCACGGCGTCGCCGGCGTCTGCCAGGACGGTTGGCGCAGGCGTGTCAGCCCGCGCCCCCTGTGCGGCAGGCAGCGCCGCGCCCAGGATGACAAGGATGAGCAGAATACGGAGGAATGCAACAAAACGGTGACGGTTCATAGATAACTCCTGTAAAGAATGGCATTCGATGTCTTTGAGATGGAGTGATGCCCAAGCGCGCTAGGTAAATCAGCATACCCCCAAACCCCGGCCGGCAGCAATTTACGGTCCCGCAACCGTATTCTACAATAATTTAGGCGGGCAAAGATGCCAATTGCTCTACATTACTGTAAGCTGGCTGGACGCTGCTTACTTGCGCGTCACCGGCAGGTAGAGCTGTGGCAGGCTGGTCATGTTGAAATCAATGTGCTCCCAGAAGCCGGGCATGCCATCCCGCTCGAAAAGCGGGATGGACGGCACCTCGCTGGCAAAGCGCTCCTGGACGATGGCGTAGTAATCGCGGCGCTGCAGCAGGGTGAGCGCCTGGTTGTCGCCCAGGTGGGCGTTGGCGCTGGCAGCCGGGTCGTACCAGCCGATGACATTTGCCCCCTGCCAGCCGTTGGCGGCGGAAGGGATGCGGTCGACAGCATACAGCTCCCCCACGCTGTCTGATGCATCGTTATTCCAGACCCAGGCATATTCGCCGATGTCGAAATCGCGCCGGGCTAGTCCGGTAGTTTCGCCAAACCACCAGCTTGGGTCGGCGTGCAGGCGCACGATGTGGATGCCGCAGTCGTACATCTGGCTCTCCCAGGTCTCCCCGATCGCCTGGCGCATCTGGGCATCGCTGGCGGTGTACTTAAAGGCCAGCTCTTCGCCTGCAGCATTCCTGCGGAAATCGGCGCCAGGCTGCAGGGTCCAACCGGCTTGCTCCAGCAACGCCCGCCCCGTAGCAGGGTTGAAGGGATACAGGGTGGAAGGCTGGACGTAGCCCCAGTGATTGTCCGTGAAGAAAGATCCATCAACAGGGCGTCGATCTCAGGATCGCTCAGGGCGGGATAAGCCGCCTGCGCCAGGGTATGCCGGTCGGTGCAGTAAGCCATGGCGCGGCGCACGCGCACATCATTGAGCGCCGCATTGGGCGGCGGCAGGGCAGAGAAGTTCATATCGATATGTTCCCAGGTGGGGCTGGGCAGCACGCTGACCTCGATGACGCCAGCCGTCTCAGCATCCAACAGATCCTGGTCAACTCGTATTTAAGACATCACTCCCCAACAAATCCACACCACCGTTAATCAGCTCGGCTACGGCGTCTTCTTGGGCGATGATGCGCAGCGCGTAATTTGGCGTAGCCGGCGTGCCACCGAACCAGTGGGGGTGCGCAGCCAGGGTGATCCTGCTGCCGGGAGCCCAGCTCACCACCTGGTAGGGTCCAAATCCCCACGGTGTGCGCGTCACCTCAGGCAAGCTGACCCATTCTGAGGCAGGCACCTGGTCCAGGCGGCGCCCGCCCGAGACAATGCGGTGCGCCGGGTAGACGTGAAAATCCCGCGTGGAGTAGCTGGGGTCCTGATCGCCCGGCAGCAGAGTTTGCGTGGCGGTGCGCCCGCTGACGGTGTAACTGACCGTGCGGTCGCAGGTATCATAGCTGGCAGCGCCGGCAGCCGGATCGCAGTCGATATCGTAGCCAAGCTGAATATCTTCAGCCTGGATGGCTTGCCCGTCGGGCCAGAGCAGGTCGGAGCGGTACTCGTACTGGACGACGAGCTGCTTCATCTGGATGGGACCGCCGCTATATGTCGTCTCTTGCCCGGCTGCATTGCGCACCAAAACGCCCGGTTGCAGTTCCTCAATCTGTCCCAGCGCATTCACCACCCGATCGCCCTGGTTAGCGGTGACCGTGTTGTTGACTGCCCGCCCGTTATCCAGGGTGGGCAACGCCACCAGCCAGGATGTGGCGCTTTCATAACCGAGGGTGGTGTAGGAGCGTCCTGCGCCGATCAAATTGAGCGTAAGGTGGGTGACCGGTTGTTGATCCACCAAACCGAAGAGCGTAACCGGCTCCTGGGTGATCCCGTGGGTGATCGTGTTACTCCCGCTGATCGTCCAGGCGCCGGCGTTGTAGGTGTAAAGCGCCTCGCCGGGGTCGGGGTCGAAGCCGTTCAAATCCGAGTTGGTGGCGAGCACCGCCATGCGTTGGAAGAGCGGCAGAGCAGGCACGTCGGTCGTGTACGCCTGCTGCAACTGGCGGTATGCAGTCACCTGCTGGTCATGGTCGAGGGTAGCGCTGGCGGTCAGGATGGCGCTATGCGCCATGGGATTGCACCAACCCATATAGTTCTGCCCGGTCCAGCCATTCTCAGGGGTGGGGATCTGGTCGCAAGCCCACAGCGTCCTGCCGCCAGGGTACTGCTCGTTGACCCACGCATAGGCGCCCAGCTCGAAATCGCGCCGTGCCAGACCGGTGGTGTCGCCAAACCACCAGTTCGCGTTGGCGTGAAAGCGCACGATGCGGATGCCGCAGGCTTGCATTTGCGCTTCCCACGCCTCTGCCCAGGTTTGGCGGAAGGCAGCCGTGGTTGTGGTGAGCTTGACCGCCAACTCCTCGCCGAGGGCGTTGGTGCGGTAGGTGGCGCCGGACTGCAACGTCCAGCCAGCTTGCTCCAGCAAGGCAATGCCTGCCGCCGGGTTGTAGGGGTAGATGGTCAGGTTGGCGTCGCCGGCGTATGCCCAATGCTCGTCCGGGATCATGCTGTTCAGCACCAAAGATTGCTTCTCCGCGGTGGACAGCAGCGGGTAGACCGACGCGATCAACGCCATCTTGTCGGTGCAGTAGGCCATTGCCTGGCGCACGCGGGCATCGCTAAGGATGGGGTGTGGGTCGGGGTACCAGGCCGTCTCCTCGCCGGGTCCCGTTGTGATTACAGCGGCATAGCCCGCCTCATTTGGGGGCGCCGCTCCACTGGCAGGGGTTAGGGTGACAGAAAGCAGGGAAAGGATGGCAACGATGGAAAACAGGCGCAGCGCGTGGCTGGACGGTAAGCGTGTGCGATCAACCGATGGATTCATCTTAAACCTCCCCAGGTAAACCTCGTCTGAACGGTCCGAAAATTATTTAACTCCTTAACACTATAGCATGAAAAAATCTAGATTAAAGGTTCAATTTTCACAATCTTCTTGCTGTTCGTGGGTTAATCCTGGTTGCGCCTTTCTGTAACCTGTATAATTTAACGTTAGTTCGGGTTAGCAAAAAAGCCACTTATCCCGAACTCACGTTAATTAGCGTGAGTACAGAATATGGAATTGGAAATAGGGATAGGATTGATGGAGTTGTGGCATGGCGGAGCTGACAGGTCAGGATAGGATGCGTTATCACCGGCAGATGCTTCTCTCCGGGTGGGGTGAGGCAGGGCAGCGCCGGCTCAAGGAGTCCAGCGTGCTGGTGGCGGGGGCGGGCGGGCTGGGCAGCCCGGTTTGCCTGTACCTGGCGGCTGCCGGGGTGGGCGAGCTGCGCATTGTCGATTCGGATGAGGTGGAGCTTTCCAACCTGAACCGCCAGATCCTGCACAGCGAGGGGCGACTGGGCATGCCTAAGGCGGAGTCGGCGGCTCAGGCGCTCAACGTGCTGAACTCCGGCGTGCGGGTGACGCCCTTCGTCGAGCAGCTGGAGGCGAACAACATCGAGCGCATCTTGGGAGAGGCGTGCCTGGTGGTCGACTGCCTGGATAACTACGAAACGCGCTACCTGCTCAATGCCTGTTGCCTGCAGCGCGGCATCCCGCTGGTGCACGGAGCGATCTGGGGCTTTGTGGGGCAGGTGACTTTCTTGCAGCCGCCGGAGACGCCCTGCCTGCGCTGCATCGTGTCGCAGCCGCCCGTGAAAAGCACCTTCCCAGTGTTAGGCGCGACCGCCGGTGTGACCGGCTGCATCCAGGCGTTGGAGGCGCTGAAATACCTGGCAGGCGTGGGTACGAACCTGAAAGGGAAGCTGCTCTACTGGGATGGGGAGGAGATGGCGTTCAACACCTTCCAGGTGAAGCGCAACCCGCAATGCCCGGATTGCGGGTACCTGGCGTGAAGCGACGCCCGGCTAAGGCGAAGCAAAGTCGACTGTGTAGTAACCGCCGTAATCGCTGGTATCGGTATACGCGTAAGCAATCCCGATCTCGCTGACAGCCGGGTTGAGGATATTGTCGCGGTGGATGGGACTGTTCATCCACCAGTTCATGGCGGTCTGGGCTGTACCGCCATAAGCGGGGTTGCCGCTATACACGTTCTCGAAGGCTTTTGAATAGGAATAGCCCTGGGCGGCGATGCGCTCGTACCACCTGCCGCCCTGTGAATCGGTATGGCGGGTGAAATCCACGCGGTTGTTGCAAGCCATGTCCAGGCTGTACGTCCGTGCGGCTGCGTCGAGCTGCGGCTGGCGGGTGAGGGCGTTCAAGCCATGCATCGTACGGATTGTGTTGATCTGTTGCAGGATTTCCGCCTCAGCCTGGGGATCGCTGTTATAGGCGCAGCCGCCGGGTGTTGTTGCAGGGTTGTCCCCAGCCGCAGGGGCGCTGTTCCCTGGCGCGCTCGTGACGGCGCCGGCGTAGCTGACGGAAACCTGCACCCAAAAATAATCTTGCCCATTCTGACCCACACCGAAATGCTCGCCGGCGGCATTTTGCAACTGCCAGTTACCGGCATGTTGCCCGGCGGAGGTAGGCGCGGTCATATCAAGCGAGATATTGACGCTGGCGCCGGGTGCGGTTGCTGGCAGGGGGCTGGAGAGCGGAGCGTCCATTGCATCGCCGTAAGCGAAGATGACCTGGTAGCCCTCCCCCCAGGCACAATCGCCCGAATTGTAAAGGCGCCAGGTCTTGGTGAACTTTTCCCCAGGTTGGAAGAGCGTGTCATCCGGCACGGTAACATCCGCCTCGAACGTCGCCCGGTCGGTGCAGGAGCGGGTGGGTGTGGGTTGTGTGGCTGGCGGGCTGGCAGCTGGAGCGGATTGCGTGGCTGTTAGGGTGGGTGGACTGGCAGGGGCGGTCTGCGTGGCAAGCGGGCTGCTCTCGTTCGGGGTGGGGGTAAGCACAGGCAGGTCGGCGGTTGGGGTGGGTGTCGGAAGCCCAGCCTGGGAAGCTGGATTGGCGGTCAGAGTGGTGGCGGAGATGCTCATGGTTGCAGTTGGCGTGGTCGCCGGAAGCGACCCAGGTTTTGCCCCCTGGCAGGCGCCGAGCAACACAGCAAGCAATGCAAATGTGAGTAAAAATGGAAATTTCATCGAAGACCGGATTCCCCCCTGCGGGTAAGTTTGTGCAATAATAGACGATAATTATACTCTAAATTCTCTCGTCTCTGTCCGATGGACGAAATTCACCTCAACTTTTGAGCGCTCCCGAGCGACCCAATAAAAGGAGTGCGGTGTTGCTCAAACTACACCGCACTCCATTTTTAACCTTGTGCTGTCCGCATTATTGGGAGCGGTTGAACTGCCAGGCGGTCAAGGCGGGGATCGCCGCGGCGAGCGCCACCAGCGCCGCTGCAAACAGTCCCACTCCGCCCACCGCCAGCAGAGGCGGTACGACGGCGCCCGCCAGCGCCAGCAGCAAGCTGAGCATGAAAATGACGGCTGCCACGATCAGGATGGTGAGCGAGCGGCGCCGGGCGCGCTGCAGTGAGGCGCGGCGAGCGCCGCTGACCTGGCCGTTCTGCCCGTTGATGTACACGGGCTGCGCCTGACCCTCATCGTCCAGGTAGTAGGTGGCGTACAGCGGCTGGAGCAGGATGGTCCAGTTCTGGCTGAGAAACTCCGGGGTCCAGCGGAAATCGCGCAGGTGGTCAGCGCCGGCTGCCTGGCGGCATTCCTCCGCCGCCAGCGCCTGGAGGCGGGGCAGGGCGTCGGGCCAGGCGTCCTTGCGGCTGCGCGCAGGCAAACGGATGAAAGCTTCTCCCGCCAGCGCAGGGGCGTACGACCTGGCGGTGGCGGGCTCCAGCTCAGACAGGCTGTGCTGCAGGGCGGGGTCTTTCTCCACAGCGGGCAGGGCGATATTCGGGTAGGTGCGCTCCAGCTTGCCCAGGCGCGGCTCCCAGCGCACGCGCGGCTCTTTGACCTCCTGGGTGCGCCAGCCGCCCTGGGTGTCGCTGAATTTTTCCTGGTGGCTGACCACCTCGTAGTTGAAGCCCGCTTCCGCCTGCCAGCTGGCGCGCGCGCTGGCGTCGACCAACCAGGCGGGGATGAAGATGCGTTGCAGGCGCTGCTGTAGATTTTCAGGGCTCAGGTCGGCGGGCGGGTAGGGGATGCCCTGGGTGAAGCCCTGCAGGCGCTGCGCCAGGCTTTGCGGTGGGAGGGTGAAGGGGAAGACCAGCTCCGGCGGCAGCTCGCTCGGCAGGTAGCCTTCAGGGGGCGACGTCATGGGGCTGAGGGCGGCTTTGAAGCAGTGCGGGCAGCGGGCTGCCGGGCTGCTGGCAGGCGCCAGGAAGCCCCAGCCGCAGGCGCTGCATGCCAGCAGGGCGTGCTCAACGCCCCACAAGCTGACCTGTTCGGCGGATTCGTTGGCGACGGGTGGCGTTGCAGGAGGGAGAGGAGAGGCGTCCATATCAGATATCATCCAGGCTCATGGCTTTGGCGATGATGATGGCGTCGATCACCCCGCCAGCGAGCAGCAGCACCAGCCCCAAACCGCCGATGCCAAAACCGATGCCGACCAGCAGGGTGAACAGCCCCAGCAGGCAAAGCAGCAAGCCGGGCGCCAGGATGGCGGCAGCCACGAAGCCGACCTTGGTCCAGTCCACTGGGCGCTGACCGGCGATGCGCCCGGTCTGCCCGTTGACCATCACCTGGAAGACCTTCTCTTGAAAGCGGTACGAGGCTACGTACATGGGCAGCAGGACGTAGCGCCAGCTCTCGTCGCTGAAATCCAGCTCCATGCTGAAGTTGCGCACCTTGGGGGTACTGGCTTGCCCGTAGCAAGCCTGGCGCGTGGCTTCGCGCATTTGCTGGCGGGCGGTCTCCCAGGCATCTTCCAGGGGGATGTCGTAGGCGCGCGCCTGGAGACCGGCGAGAAAGGACGGCTCGTAAGGCGCCAGGGCGCGCAGGTCGAAATCTTTGAGCTGGTCCATCAGGCGGCGGCTGAGGCGGGCGCTGCCCTCCACGATCAGGTCGTCGTGAGTCAGGCGCACGTGTCCCGACTCCCAGCGCCAGTGGGTGACGGTGCGCTCCTTCCACTGCCCGTTCTCGTGATAGCGCTCCACTTTATCATGACCGACCTCGGCTCTCCAGTCGGCGCTGGTGACTGAGTCGAAGGTCCAGTAAGGCAGGTAGACCGGGCTGAACTCTGCCAGGCGGGAGAGGCTCTTCAAGCCGGAGGGCGTCATCCAGGAGCTCTCCAGCCAGGTGCGGGTGATCTCGCCGCAGCGGGCGGGCTCGATCTTGAAGGGGACGATGAAGCGCGGGCGCAGCACGTCCTGGGGGGCTTCGCGCTGGATGACCTTGTTGGAGCCGCAGAAGGCGCAGGTGAGGGTGAGAGTGTCGGTTGGCACGGAGGTGCGCGCCCCACAGCTCTGGCACTCCATCTCGCTGCGTGCGGCGCCCCAGCCGTGGGCGGCGCGCTCAATCGTCTCAACGGTGAACTCGAACTGCTCGGCGCCCCTGCCTACCACGGGCTTGGGCGGCGGCTCGTGATAGCCGCAATGCGTGCAGGTGAGGCCACTGTCCGCCACGCTGTAGGCGGTGGTGGCGCCGCACTGCGGGCACTTGAAGTCGACCACGGGTTGGTGTTTTTCCTCCTGCAGCGGGGCAGGGGCAAAGACCTGGATGCCGTCCACGTTGGAGGGCTGGGGGGCGTAGTTATCGGTAGGTGCGGTTTGCGGCATACCGGTCTCCTGGTGTTATTCGACGCGTGAAATTATAGCCGATGTTCACTCAGTATGTATACGTGGAATGTGGAGAAAACGCTCACCAGGAAGGGCATGTCTGTGGGCTGGCAAAGCCTTGCCTGCACTTGTAAAGACGATTATAATGCTAAGCAATATCAATGAATTGCTAAGCAGCATGGAGGCTCCGGTGACAACTTATTCGTCAGTAAAAGTCAGCAAACGTTATCAGATTGCTGTGCCTGCCCTCGCCCGCCAGCTCTTGAAGATCGATCGCGGCGATCGTTTACTGGTAGATGTCCAGGATGGCATCCTGTTATTAATACCTGAACCCGAAAACTATACCGAAGCCCTTGCCGGCTTGCACAAACAGATTTGGGAGGGGGTGGGTGGGGAGGAATACATCGCCGAGGAGCGGGAGGCATGGGCAAGCTCGTCGAACGGTTAAGCGGGATTCCCGTCGTTGGCTTGGACACCGCCATTTTCATCTATCATTTCGAAGAAAATGCTACCTACGCTCATCTTACTCGTGAATTATTCACCAGCATTGAGCAGGGTGAGCACAGGGCGGTCACCTCAACCATCACCTTGATGGAAATTGCTGCGCGTCCCTTTGCTTTGGGACGAAGCGATGTTGCCAGAAAATACGAAGCCTTGTTGGTCAATTTTCCCTACCTGGATGTCGTCGACCTCGACAGGGATGTTATCCGCCTGGCTGCGCAGTTGCGCGCGAATTACCGCGTCCGTCCCCCCGACGCTCTGCAAATCAGCGCCAGCCTGCTGAACGGAGCCGCTGCGTTCATAAGCAATGATCGCTCGTTGAAGCGGCTGCAGGAAAAGATCGATGTGATCATCCTGGATGATTTTGCCCTCGATCTGAGGCAAAGGTAAGGAATTGAATATGTCTGCTCGTAACTGGATTGCCATGCTGTGCCTGTGCTTGCTGCTGGCAGCCTGTGGACGCCGGTCCCGCGCCTGCGGTTACCCTGTCTGCCACAGGGGGTTTGACCCAAGATCTCGAGCAGGAGCAGGCGTACCGGACTTTGATCGATTTCTTCGACCGGCTGCATGCCGGGGATTATGAGCAGGCAGCGGAGCTGTATGGGGGGAGCTACGAGACGCTGATTTACTGGAATCCGACGATTCCTGCCGAGGATCACCTGGCGCTGTGGAAGAACGGCTGCGAGATCAACGGCATGGTCTGTTTGAAGGTACACCAAGCGATCTTGCAAGAACAGTCAGCGCCAGGTGAGTTTCAATTCATCGTGGAGTTCGAGAATGAGGATGGCACACGCTTTACCCTGGGTCCGTGCTGCGGCGCTTCGGAGACCGAGATGCCGCCAAAATGGGAGTTCCCGTACACGGTGAAGCGGGTGGGCGACCAGTTCCTGGTGATGGATTTGCCGGTGTCTACGCCTTGAGCAAAACCGTCTTGAGCTAGGTGATTAAACTGCCGCAGAAAAATTGATCCGGCGCAATAGCATGTATAATCGGAGCGAATCTAGAAATTTGACCCAAAATCCTGGAGAGGAACCCCCTTCATGAAAAGCCACTCAGACCCCGACGACGCCGAATTCCTGGAAGCCATGGAGCTGAACTGCCGGCAGTTGACCCACGAGCAGGAACAGCGTTTCGAAGGCTATATCGCCGAGATCTTTTCCGCCTACGGTATGGACCTGGACACGCCATCCACGCACGATACGCCGCGGCGCTTTATCCGCGCCCTGTTCGAAGCCACGGATGGCTACGACGGCGACCCCAAGCTGCTCAAGGTCTTCCAGACGGAATGCTTCTCGGGCGACGAATGCCACATCAGCCAGGTGGTGGAAGGACCGATCAACTTCTTCTCGCTGTGCGAGCACCACGCCTTCCCCTTCTTCGGGCACGCTTACGTGGGCTATATCGCCCATGAGGAGATCCTGGGCATCTCCAAGCTGACGCGCCTGGTGCGCCTCTTCGCCCGGCGCTTCGCTGTGCAGGAGCGCATCGGTCAGCAGGTTGCCGACGCGCTGGAGACGATGCTGCACCCGCACGGGGTGGCGGTGTACCTGGAAGCGCACCACCTGTGCATGGAGATGCGCGGCGTGCGCGAGGTGGCGCCGATGACCCGCACCACGGTGTGGCGCGGCATGTACGCCGACGATCCCACCCTGCGGGCGGAGTTCTTCACCGCCTGCGGCTTGCAACGCTGACCCGCCGGGCTATCCCGCCTCAAGCTCTCAATCCTTCGAACGCTCCTGTAAATACCCTCGCGCTTTTCAAGCACCCTCAACTGAGGGGTGTACTATTATATTGGTACAAACACTTGATTTGTACCCAATAATGTACTATAATATTAATTGAAACCTGCGAGTGATGGGCTGTTTTCCATTCTGGGGACGGAGGCAATAGGTATGGCACAGGGGTACACTTCAGCGCCAGATCAAGGGACATCCCGCCGTTCAAGGCGGCGAGGTACGCCGGAGGGGGATGAACTCGCCCGATCGATGCGTCGGCAGAGATCGACGTCGGCAGGCGCCTGCGCGAGCTGCGCGCCGCGAGTGGTTTCTCCTTGCGGGCGCTGGCAGAGAAGAGCCAGCTCAACGCAAATACCCTGAGCCTGATCGAGAACGGGAAGACCTCGCCGAGCGTGAGCACCCTGCAACACCTGGCGCGAGCGCTCAATGTTCCTATCACGGCATTCTTCGAGACCGGCGTCTCCAGGCAGCGAGTCATCTACCAGAAATCCGGCGAGCGGCTCAAGGCAACCTTCACCCACGGCAGCCTGGAGGACCTGGGGACGGGCCTGGCTGCGCCGCGCGCCGCTCCCTTCGTTGTCACGCTCAAGCCGCATGCCGGCAGCGGTCCCGAGCTCATCGTCCATACCGGGCATGAGCTGGTGTTCTGCTTGAAAGGGCGTATCGCTTACCAGGTAGATGATGAGATTTACACCCTCGAATTCGGGCGATAGCCTGCTCTTCGAGGCGCACTTGCCGCACCGCTGGAGAAATCTGGAGGAGAATCCGGCGCGCTTCATCCTTGTGTTGTGCCCGGCAGACGAGCGTGACGATCCCAGCGAACGACATTTCAGCGTCGAGGCAGTGCTGGCGACATGAGGGAGTGTTCGTGAAGAAACGAGGCTTGCCATGCGTCACCTGGGTAGATTTAGCCGAATTCTTTTGATTGCCTTTGCTGTCCTCTTTGCCATCGCGCCATTCGCGGCAGCGAAAGCAGAGGGCGATCTGCCGCCTGCAGATACCCCCTGTAAGAACTGCCACGAAACGCTGTATTACCTGTACGATACGGGGCGTTGGTACTGCCAGTGCGCCATGCGCTCCAACTGCACATCCTGCCATGGCGGGGATGCCAGCCAGACCAACGATGACCTGGCGCACGCGGGCATGGTCGCCAATCCGGCAACAGACAACCCGGCGGTATGCCAGAGCTGCCACCCACAGGACTACGCCGAGAAAATCGAAAAGTTCCTGGCGGTCTCCGGGGTGCACGCCACCAAGATCAAGCCGCCAACACTCCAGCTCAGCGCCTTAGCGGAGCCGGCGCCGGCAAGCAAGCTGGCGATCCCGCCTCAGCGCCCGCCCGAATTCCAACCCTGGCGGGCGGCGGGGGTGCTGGCAGGCATACTCGTGGTGGCGGGGATCTGTTTTGCCATCTGCCGCAAGAAATGCGCCAACAAGCCAGGCGAGGTGTAAGCCCCGCCGGGTAAACTCAAAAACTTGGAGAATTTCAATGATAATCGCTGCAATCACGGACGACAGTAAAACGATCAGCCTGCACTTTGGGCGAGCGCAGTATTACATGGTACTGACCGTGGAAGACGGTATGATCACAAGCCGCCAGCTACGCTCGAAGCTGGGGCACAACCAGTTTGCCAGCCAGCCGCACGAAGCGGAGGAGCATGGACCCGGGCATGGTCTGGATGCCGCCGCGCATGACAAGCACTTACAAATGTCGGATGCCATCGCGGATTGCGAAGCTGTGCTGTGCCGCGGCATGGGCATGGGCGCTTACCAGAGCATGCAAGCGCGCGGCATCCGCCCGGTGGTGACCGATATTGCGGATATCGACGAAGCCGCGCTGGCTTACGCGGCGGGTAAAATTGTTGACCATACGGAGAAGTTACATTGATATAATTGGATCACAGCCTGGTAATAATTTTCACAATAAGGAGGCGTTATGGCAGAACCTGTTGGCTGCGCCCGCGTGACGGGCAGTGTATCAACCCCCGTACTGGAAACACCTTCTACCCCTACCCCCAGCGTACCAAAGGAGACCGTTATGACCGCTCGTGTTGGGCAGAAAGCCCCCGATTTCACCGCCCCGGCGTACTATAAAGGCGCCTTCACCACCGTCAAACTCTCAGACTTTGCCGGTAAGTGGGTGCTGGTTTGCTTCTATCCCGGCGACTTCACCTTTGTCTGAGCGACGGAAGTGTCGGCGGTCGCCGACAAATATCCGGTGCTGCAAGGATTGGGTGTAGAAGTGATCTCGATCAGCGTGGACAGCCACTTCGTGCACAAGATGTGGAACGACCACGAGCTGGTCAAGATGGTGGAGGGCGGCGTGCCCTTCCACATGGCCTCCGACCAGGCTGGCAATGTGGGACGCGCCTACGGCGTTTGGGACGAGAACCAGGGCATCGAGCTGCGCGGGCGGTTTATTATCGATCCGGATGGCGTGATCCAGGCGATGGAAGTGCTCACCCCGCCGGTGGGGCGGCGCTTTGCCGAGTCCGTGCGCCAGATCCAGGCATTCCAACTGGTGCGCGCCTCGGGCGGCAAGGAAGCCACCCCGGCAGGCTGGGAACCCGGGCAGATGACGCTGAAGCCTGGACCGGCGCTGGTGGGCAAGGTGTGGGAAGTCTGGAATCCTAAGATGGAGTGATTGAGCGGTTCAGGTGACAGTCACTTCGTAAGTGACTGTCACCGGTCAAGTTGCTCTCTCAACCCGCTCGCCCACTGGCGGATGGCGGGGTAATTGCGCTTCTCTCCCGCCTGGGCGCGCACGACCAGCATCACGAAGAGCATTTGCAGCAGCTTGAGGCGGTAAAGCGCCAGCGAGCCGCCGAAGATCGCCACACTCAGCGGTCTCGCCTGCGGGGCGGCTTTGAGCAGCGGGCGCACGTACTTTACTGGAGTAGCATAATTCTCACGGAAGCTCAAATGCCCGGGACGTTTGGGCGGGACGGGCAGGGTGGGGTCGATGAAGAGCGGGACGCCGTCCACCTGGGTGTCATCCGTTTGGGTGAGGCTCATCGCCATGATGAAGTACGCCACCGGGATGCGGCTGAGCGCGGCGCGGTTCGTTTTCAGGAATTTGAGCGCCGCTTTGTGCCAGCCCATGATCATCGGCGCGCCGAGGACGAGGGCGGAATAAGGCTACAGGTCGGGTATATCCTCCAGGCGCAGCAGGTCGACGGCAGCGCCTTCTTTGCCCAGCTCCTCGGCGATGAGGCGGGCGACGTCCTCGGTCGAGCCGGAATTGGTGGTGTAGGTGACAAGAATTTTTTCCATGTTATTACTCCAGAACCGGCTCGATCACACCCTGTGGTTAAAATCTATTACGAAAATGGGATCGTGGCAATAAGCGATGCTCTGTACATGAGTGTGCAGATCCAGCTAGCACCCAGAGATATAGCCGAAATGCTGTCCTTATCGGGAGAACGGCAAGGCGGAGATCATCGCCATCTGGGAGACATAGCCAGATATGGAAGCCGGGGAGGCCGGCGGCTACTACCGTGAGCAAGTTGCCACAGTCTCTCTGATCCTGGCGGGAACGCCGATACGGGAAGTTTATGAGGTTATCCATGGCGGGTAATCGAAAACATCTCCGTTAAGCTTTCATAACAAACCGTCACAGTCAGCTGCGCTCACCGTCATAAATAGAAATGCGACGATCATACGCCCAGTTCTTGATCGTGATCGCTGCCATTAATGATCCTGAAGAATCCCTTGAAGGAGGCACAGATGACGAATCAACCATCAACACGATCACCTGGCTCTAACTCCACGCATATCAGCCGGCGTGGCTTCCTCAAGTTCTGCAGCCTGATGGCAGCCACGCTGGCGTTGCCGAGCAGCTACGCCGGGAAGATCGCTGAAGTGCTGGCGGATGGTCCCCGCCTGCCGGTGGTTTGGCTGGAGTTCCAGGACTGCACCGGAGACAGCATGTCTTTTCTCAAGGCCAGCCAGCGTCCGGACCCACTACAGTCCGGTATGACTGATCCCTCGATAGTAGATATCCTGCTGGATTTTATGTCAGTGGAGTATCACGAAACGCTCATGGCGCCATCCGGAGCGTTCTCCGAGCTATCCCTGGACCATGTGTTGCAGAGTTATTCCGGAGCATACCTGGCGGTGGTTGAAGGCGCCATCCCGATGGGGGCAGGCGGGGCGTATTGCACCATCCGTGGGCGTACGGCACTCAGCATTGCCCAGCAGGTTCTGCCGGGAGCCAAGGCTGTGATCGCCGCGGGCACATGCGCGGTGGATGGCGGCTTGCCGGCAGCCGCGCCGAACCCCACCGGCGCCACGGGCACCCGCACGGCAGTACCCGGGCTGGCAAGCTACGCCGCTCTACCGGGCTGCCCTATGAATGTCGTCAACCTGGCAGCTACCATTGTCCACCTGATCACCTTCAATACCCTACCGCCGAGAGATTCAACGGGCCGCCCCCTGTTTGCTTACGGCGGCGAGATCCACGAATCGTGTGAGCGCAAGGTTCACTATGAGCATGACCGCTTCGTGCTGCAATGGGGAGACGCCGGACATCGCCAGGGTTGGTGCCTATTCCGCATGGGGTGTAAAGGCCCCGAGACCGATCACAATTGTTCCACGGTAAAGTGGAATGGCACAGACTGCTGGCCCGTTACTGCCGGACATGGCTGTGTGGGTTGCGCGCGGCCGGGCTTTTGGGATGCCTTCCCGGTTTACACGGCTCTAGAAGACGACTAAGAGGAACTGCCATGCCTGAAATCCATCTTCCCCTCGTAACCAAAGGCGGCACAACGCCGCCTCGACGCATTGTTATCGATCCGCTGACGCGAATAGAAGGGCACCTGCGCATTGAAGCCGTGGTGCAGGGTGGGGTGATTACTGACGCCTGGAGTTCGAGCACCATGTTCCGCGGCATTGAGACTATCCTGGGTGGGCGCGACCCGCGCGAGGCATGGTTCTTCGCCCAACGCATCTGCGGCGTATGCACCACAGTGCATGCCCTGGCCTCCGTGCGAGCCGTGGAGAACGCCTTGGGTATCGGTATCCCGGAGAATGCGCGCATCATCCGCAACCTGATCGCCGCGGCGCAGTTCATACAGGATCACGTTGTACATTTCTACCACCTGCACGCCCTGGATTGGGTGGATGTGACCGATGCTTTACAGGCGGATCCAATAGCCACCAGCAATCTTCAACATTCACTCTCGGACTGGCCCAATTCCAGCCCAGGATATTTCAGCGCGATCAAAAGCCGGTTGCAAGGGCTGGTCGACAGTGGGCAGCTCGGACTCTTCGCCAACGGCTATTGGGGGCATCCTGGCTATAAGCTCCCTCCTGAAGTGAGCCTGCTGGCGGTGGCGCACTACCTGGAGGCGCTCGATTTCCAGCGCGAAGCCATCAAGATCCACGCCATCCTGGGCGGCAAGAACCCGCACCCGCAAAGCTACCTGGTGGGAGGTGTCTCGATCCCCGTCGACCGGCTTAGCAATAAAGCAATCAACCCGGCGCGTATCGCTGAGCTTCGCGCCCTGGCGACGCAAGCGCTGAGCTTTATCAGCCAGGTTTACCTGCCAGATCTGAAAGCGATCGCCTCTTTCTACAATGAATATGCTACCCAGGGCGGCGGCCCTGGAAATTATCTGTCGTATGGCGAGTTCCCAACCGATGGCGGTCTTTACCTGCCAGCCGGGATCGTGACTGGGAATAATCTATCGAGCGTACCTGCCGCGCTGAACGTTGCCCAAATTGTGGAATACGTGACCCACTCCTGGTACTCCTACAGTGGTGGGGACGCGGTTGGGCTGCACCCCTCTCTGGGCGAGACATCGCCCAACTACACCGGTCCCACGCCGCCCTATGACCTTTTGAATACGGAAGGCAAATATTCCTGGTTGAAATCACCGCGTTATAACAACCTGCCGATGGAGGTGGGTCCGCTGGCGCGCCTCGTGGTAGCTTATGCTGCCGGTCATACCCGCCTCCGCCAGCTCGTTGACCAGACACTGACGGGGCTTGGTTTGACGACACAGGCGCTCTTCTCAACCTGGGGGCGCATGCTGGCACGCGGCATCGAAACCCTGGCGCTAGCGGAACAGCTCGCACCCTGGATAACCGAGCTAGAGGCGCATATGAATGCTGACGATGTCCTCATCCACAACGGCTCGCGTTGGAACCCGTCAACTTGGCCAGCGCAGGCAAGTGGATGGGGCAGCACGGAAGCTCCAAGAGGCGGGTTGGGGCATTGGGTGAGTATCTCCAACCAGCGTATCCAGCGTTACCAGGCAGTGGTCCCCACCACCTGGAACGGCTCGCCGCGCGACACGCTGGGGCAGCGCGGGCCATTCGAGCACGCGCTCATCGGCCTCTCGCTGACTGACCTTGATCGACCGCTCGAGATCCTGCGTACTATCCATTCCTTCGACCCATGCATGGCATGCTCGGTTCATCTCATCGACGCACGCAGCAATGCCGTCGGGATGACGGTGCAAATAGGATAAAAATGCCGGCGACCGGCGTATGCCGGTCGCCGATATGAAGGTGATTATGCAAGCCTACCGACCAATGATCACCGTACTGGGGCTGGGGAACCTTCTCCAGCGCGATGAAGGTTTTGGCATCCATGTTTTACGAGCACTCCAGACACGCCTGCTTAGGATGGATGGCGTGCAGTGCCTGGACGGGGGAGCGCTTGGCTTGAGCCTGCTACCGTTGGTTGAAGATAGCTCTTGCCTGCTGGTGCTGGACGCTATTGATGCAGGCAAGCCAACAGGCACCCTGATCGAGCTGAGCGGCGATCAGGTGCCGCTCAGCTCAACGCAAAAGCTATCTGAGCACCAGGTAGGTTTCCAGGAAGTGCTGGCGTTGGCACGCTTCCGAGGCCGGCTGCCGGAGCGCCTGCACCTGATCGGCGCGCAACCGGAAGACCTCTCAATAGGCCTCGAGCTCAGCCCGCCATTGCATGCTGCCATCCCTAGAGTGGTTCGGCGGGCTGAGATGGTGATCCGGGCTTGGAATTGACCCTGACTATAGCCCGAACTGCTTGGTGTTGATCCAGTCGCTCTTGATCAGCGACCACCAGTCGACCGCCAGGGAGCGCAGGACGTATTCGTAGGGCAGCCAGCCGTAGCCGTCCTCGCCCCAATCCACGCCCCACGAGTTGCGGATCAGGATGGCGCCTGTCGTCTCTGCGCCGCCGGGGGCGTTGTTCTTGATCTTCTTCTTATCATCGTAGCCCACCGCCACCACGGCATGACCGCCTACCACGCTCTCCTTGGTCACCGGGAAGGGGATGGCGCCGGTTTTGTTCGCCTGGGAGTAGGAGCTATACACGGTGAAGCCAAACATCTGCGGCAGCCCGGCTGCCAGGTAGGTCTTGATCCTGGTTAGCAATGTGGCGGGGGCGGTTCCGGGCGGGTCGAGACGGTAGTAGCTGATCGTTTGGAAGTTCTTGGCGAAGGCATACAGGAAGCTGGTGGGCTCTTCATCGAACTTGGCGATGTCGTAGGGCCAGTAGTTCTCGGGCGGCACGCCGAAGAGCACCAGGGCGCCCATGGTGGAGCGCAGGTAAGCGCCGGTATCGCCGGTCCAGCCCAGCAGGTTGCGCGTAGCCTTGTAGAGGAAGAGGCGCGAGGCGTTGGTGTAGCTGCCGAAGGCGCGGCGCTCGAAGTACTCCAGGATGCCTACGCCAGCATTGGCGGTGCAGGAGCCGAGCGCTCCCTGGTCCTCGACTGCTGAGCACCACGAACGCAGGTCCACCTTGGTTGCCAGCCCGGTTTTGACCGGCTTGCCCACGCCCACATCGGTGAGCATCTCCTTGATGCTGTGGGTCTCGCCGGAGAGCTGCAGCTTCTGCGAGACCACGTCGACATCCGGCGTGAAATCGCGGAAGTCGGGGTAGTCGGGCAGCCATCCCAGTTTTGCCATACTTGTGATTGTCATACGATGTTTCCTCCTTTGCAAACGAACTATTCAATTGTAGGAGTTACGCACTTCAGAGTATTTTGGGGTGCGGAGGGATAAGGAAAATCCCTGTCAATCACCCCCGATCATGGCAGAAATTACGCAGCTTGATGAGAATCCAACAAAAAATGGGGAGCTGTGCGGGTTAAACCCGGACAACTCCCCATTTGCAGATCAGCTTCAATCCCGCCGCGTAACTCTTCACGGCTTTATTATCGAATTATTTATCCGAATTGTCAAGATTAGTTTGGTTAAGAGATCGGTGAAATCGCGGAGCTGCACTCACCCAAACCGCGTGCGAGGCATGGCGAGGTCTATTCTGAGGTGGTGAAGCCGGTGCGGCGGTGGGTGTTGTCGCAGAAGGGGCGATTGGCGCTGTGACCGCAGCGGCAGAGCACTGCACGGGTCAGGCGGCGCACGCTGCCGTCCTGGTCGATGATCTGCAGGTCGCCGCGCACCCACAGCGGACCGTCGCGCCGCGCCTGGATGGTGGTGGGCGCGGCGCCTTGCTCTTGCTCGCCGCCGTCCAGGCGCTCGTAGCGCAGGGCGCTGGTGGGGCAGCGCTGCACCACCTCGGCGATCTCGTCCGCGGAGGCGGCGCTGACGTCTACCCACGGGCGGCGCTCGTTATCGAAGACTTGCGGCAAGCCCTGCAGGCAGCGGGCGCTGTGGATGCAAAGTTGCGGCTCCCAATAAACGACGATCTGCTCGTTGCGGTACTCGCGCGCCACGCCGCTGTGCTTGCGCTGCTCGGGTTGGGGGTTGGGGGGTACGGTCACATGAACCTCCATTTGGCTACCGGCTCTTGGAACGATGGTTATTCAGAAAAATTGGACACGGATATTACGGATAACACGGATGATTTTCAGATAAAAACGGTGCAACCGGCAAACAAAAAATGATCCGTACCATCCGTGTTTATCCGTGTCCCAAAGAGGATTTTTTCAACGGATGAAAGTGCCGCTGTGCAGGTCGCGCAGCGTGTCTTCGATCTCTTCACGCGTGTTCATCACAAAGGGACCGTAGCGCACGATGGGCTCGTGCAGGGCGCGACCCAGGAAGACGAGGAAACGGGCTTTTTCGGAGGCGGTGCGCGCCAGCAGGCGCTCGCCATCGCCGAAGACGAGCAGCTTGGGGGCAGCCAGCCAGCCCTCTTCCTGAAGCTCGGCGGCAGGCACGCTGTAACCCAGCGGGGCGGCGGGCAAGGGCGAGCTGAGCGGCATCTCGTCGCCGGGGGGCGGCGGCTCCTCGAAGGACGCCGCGCCGCGGAAGAGGTATGCCAGGACGGTCTGTCCACGCTCGACCGGCAGGGAGAAAGTGGAACTCGGCGGGCAGCTCAACGTCCATGTAGACCGGGTCGGCGGCGATGCCCACCACGGGTCCGAGCTCGCCATCCAGCTCGCCGGCGATCAGGCGCACGGTGGAGCCATCCTTGCGCTGCAGGATGGGGACCTTCCTGGCGGGGATCTCCTGGTAGGCGGGACGGGTCATCTTCAGGTAGGCGGGCAGGTTGACCCACAACTGGAAACCCTCCATCTTGCCGTTGACGCCTTTGGGCATCTCCTCGTGCAGGATGCCGCTGCCGGCGGTCATCCACTGCACGTCGCCCGCACCGATGACGCCGGAGTTGCCGAGGCTGTCGCGGTGGGCGACGGCGCCTTCCAGCATATAAGTGACGGTCTCGATGCCGCGGTGGGGGTGGGTGGGGAAACCGGCGAGATAGTCGGCGGGGTTATCCGATCCGAAGTGGTCGAAGAGCAGGAAGGGGTCGGGGAAATCCAGCAGGTAAGTGGGGAAGCTGCGCTTCAGGCGCACGCCGGCGCCTTCAAGGACATTTTGCGGGTGCACCACCTGGCGCACGGGGCAGGTTGTGAGGCTCATGGTTTGCTCCTGGGCGAGAATTTACTTGCCCAATGATACCGCAGGTTAAGTGGGAATGCCGTGGAAGGTTCCGGATCCAAATATCCGAAAATCATCACGGAAAATCCCAATGAGCCATACCGCAGAACGAGGTGAGGATCGATAATATCGGGTAAAATTACACGAATACCGGCAGGGCAATCCACTCTACTGGAGGCAATCGGCTTTGGCGAGATACCGCATCATTGTCAATCCCATATCGGGGCGGGGGGCGGGCGAGCGCTCGATCCCGGCGATCCGCCAGCACCTGGAGAGCCTGGGGCAGGAGTATGAGCTGCTGCAAACGGAGCGACCCGGGCACGCCATCACGCTGGCGCAGCAGGCGGCAGAATCCGGTTTTGCCGCGGTGATCGGCGTGGGGGGCGACGGCACCGCCAACGAGATCATCAACGGGCTGATGCAAGCCAGGCAAAATGGGGCTGGTTCGACCGCCATGGGCATGCTGGCAGTGGGCAGGGGCAACGATTTCGCCTTCGGGATGGGCATCCCCGCCGGGCTGGAGGCGGGCTTCCCGGCGCTGACCCGGGATTACCGCAGAAAGATCGATATCGGGGTCGCCGTGGGCGGGGATTACCCGCAGGGGCGCTACTTCGGCAACGGGGTGGGCATCGGCTTCGACGCCGTGGTGGGCTTCGAGGCGCTTAAGATGACACGCCTGACCGGTTTCCTCTCCTACATCGTGGCGGCGCTGAAGACGATCTTCCTGTACTTCAAGGCGCCGACGGTGCGCATCGAGTATGACGGGCAGGCGCTGGAGTTGCCGGCGCTGATGGTTTCGATTATGAACGGCAGGCGCATGGGCGGCGGCTTTATGATGGCGCCGCAGGGCAATCCGACCGACGGATTGCTGGATTTGTGCATCGCGCGGCAGGTGAGCCGCGGGCGCATCTTCACCCTCATCCCTCATTTCATGAAAGGCGACCAGGCGACGCAGGAGCCGATCAGCACGGCGCGGGCGCGCCGGGTGACGGTAACGGCGGTAGCGGGCGCGCTGCCAGCCCACGCCGACGGCGAGACGCTGTGCATGGCGGGCGAGCGGCTGGAGATCGAGCTGCTGCCGCAGCAGCTCGACCTGATCTGCCCGGCGCCGGAGGAGCAGGTATGAGCCTGGCGAATACGGTGGTGAGCACCACCATCAAAGGGCTGACGCGCATGCTGTGCCGTATCGACGCCAGCCAGCTCAACCAGGTGCCGCAGGAGGGTCCGCTGCTGCTGGTTGCCAACCACGTCAACTTCCTGGATGCGCCGGTGGTCTACACTCACCTGCAGCCGCGCCCGGTGACGGGGTTCGTCAAGGCGGAGACGTGGGAGAACCCGGTGATGGGGCTGTTGTTCAACGTGTGGGGAGGCATCCCCATCCGGCGCGGCGAGCCCGACCTGGCGGCGCTGGAGATGGCGTTGGAGGCGCTGCGCCAGGGGAAGATCGTGGCGGTAGCGCCCGAAGGGACGCGCAGCGGCGACGGGCGCATGCAGCGCGGTTACCCGGGCATTGTGGTGCTGGCGATGCGCAGCGGCGCGCCGCTGCTGCCGATTGCGTACTACGGCGGAGAGAGCTTCCGCGATAACCTCTCCCGCCTGCGGCGCACCGATTTCCATATCACCGTGGGGCGACCGTTCACCCTCGACATTCACGGGCAGAAGGTGATCGCGCCCGCTGCGCCAGGTGATCACGGACGAGATCATGTACCAGATCGCCGCGCTGCTGCCCGAGGAATACCGCGGCGAGTACGCCGAGCTGGATGCGGCGACGGAGAAGTATTTACGATTTATTTAGCAGCAGCGGCAACTCAGGTGCGCAGGCAGACCATCTCCAGCGGCGGTATCTCCCAATCCTTGATAGCAAATTCCTCACCGGTGAACATATCGGTAAGCTTGTATCCCAGCCCATAGAGGCGCAATAAGTTTCCTGGCAGCGTTTGGGCTTCTTCGCTGAAATTGGTAAAGATCAGCGCTCGCTGGTGATTGTGCAGGCGGACGTAGCCTAATACATGCGGATTTCCCGTGTTGATGACTTGCAGCTCCTGCCCGGCGAACACCTCGTTTTGAAGGCGTAGCTGGATCAAGCGCTGCAAACCGGAGTAGATCTTCCCCTCCAGAGTTCCTGCATCGTGACGGCGGGCGAGCTTATCCCAATCAGAGAAAGGGCGATGTACCCAACGGCTGTCAGCGGCTTTGGCCGGATCATGGCGGTATGAATAATCGTTCAACATACCGATCTCATCCCCCAGGTAGATGAGCGGGATGCCGCCTACCGTTAAGATAATGCCATGGATGAGCAGGATGCGGCGGATCGCCAGATCGACCTCCCGCTGCGTTTCTTCATTCAACGCTTTTTCCAAACCGGCAAGCGAGGCGCAGGTTCCGGAGATGCGCATATCGCCTGTTTTTGGATTCTCCTGGAAGGGCAGTCCACGGGCAAAACTGCCTGGGTGGCGACCTGAGTAAAAAGCGTTCAGGAAGGCGCGGTGGTCATAGCTGTTGATGTTGAGCCTTGCTGCATCCTCGTCCGAAAATGTCCAGCCAATATCGTCATGGCAGCGCACGTAATTCACCCATGCGGTTCCCTCGGGCAGCTTGAAGCGCTGGCGCAGCGCTTGGTCTAGTAAATTCACTTCACGCGTCGCCAGGGTATTCCACAGCAAAGCCATCAGCAACGGATTGTACGATAGCTGGCACTCATCCGGGCGAATATACTTGATGACATCGTCCGGGTGGACGATCGCCTCAGATTTAAAAAGCAGAGCCGGACAGACGATGCGGGCGATAGCGTTGTATGCCTGGATCAGCAGGTGCGCCTGAGGCAAGTTTTCACTGCTGGTGCCGATCTGCTTCCAAATAAACGCCACCGCGTCCAGGCGCAAGACCTCGACCCCCAGGTTTGCCAGGAAAAGCATCTCTCCCACCATCTGGTTGAATACGACCGGGTTGGCATAATTCAAGTCCCACTGGTACGAATGGAAAGTGGTCCACACCCAACGATCGATCTCTTTGCGATAGGTGAACGCGCCGGGGTGCTCGTCTGGGAAGATCTCGCGCATATTCTGCTCATAGGTATCGGGCATACTCCGGTCCGAGAAGAAAAAGAAGTATTCCTGGTAATCCGGCTCGCCAGCCAGGGCGCGCTGCGCCCACTCATGCTCATCCGCTGTGTGGTTGAAAACCAGGTCCAGCACAAGGCTGATACCTTCACGGCGCAGATCTTTTGCCAGGTTGACCAGGTCTTGCGTATCGCCCAGCGCAACATCGACGTGACGATAACTACTGACGGCATAGCCGCCATCGTTTTCATCCGCCGGTACCTGAAAGAGCGGCATGAGGTGCAGGTATGTGAGCCCCAGCTCTTTGAAATAGGGGATCTTGGAGCGCATCTTTTTCAGGCTGCCGGAAAACAGGTTCACATAACAAACTCCACCCAACATGCGGTGTGAATAGAACCAGTCTGGATGCGCTTCCCGAATGGCATCTAATTGCTTGAGCTCTGCAGAACGCTCAACCCAGGCAGATGCCATCCCGTTCAGCAGCTCTTCCAGGTGATAGAAAAAATCGTATTGCTGACCGTATAATTCGTAGAGCAAGCGGAACAGGCTGGGGAAGTTGATCGCCAGCCGGCGGCAATACTCCTGCCATCCTTGCGCATCTTTCTCGGCGATGGATTGATAACGTTCCCTCAACCGGGAAGGAGGCGGTTCAGCGTGACCTGCGCCTGTCTTTCCAACCAGCGATCATTCATACCTGTCACCTGTCTAATCTAGCTTGCAAGACCATTTCCGGCGATCACCTGCTGATACCAGTAATAACTTTGGCGGGGGATACGCTCGAGTGTGTCATGATCAACACGTATCAGACCAAAGCGCGGCGTGTACCCTTCCGACCACTCAAAATTGTCGAACAGGCTCCAAACGTAATAACCGCGCAGATTGATTCCTGCTTGGATGGCATCGTATGCAGCCGCGATATGGTCATGCAAATAATGAATACGCTCATAATCCTTAGCAAAGCCGCGGGGATCGGGGACGTCGCGGACAGCGCAGCCATTTTCTGTGATATATAGCTCGGGCAAGGTATATCGCTGGGATAACGCAACCAGGACGCGGGTTAGCCCCTGGGGATAAATACCCCAACCCGACTCTGTATACCCGTACATGGGCAGCGTGCGGTGGGCGCTACGACACTTGAGATAGCCCCCATTGGGGTCAAAAGCGATGGATGTAGCCCGGTAGTAATTTATGCCCAGGTAATCCAGAGGCTGTTTTATGATCTCCATATCTCCAGCCAGGATGCGGGGCGCCATCGGACCGATCCAATCCATGTGACTCGCCGTGTATTCGCCGTTGAAGAGCGGATCGGTGAAAACCAGGGTGTCGTTTTCATAATATCGCTGCCAAGCAGCCTGGTCTTCTTCGCGATTGCTGGCGGGTTGCGAGTATTCGCTATCCAGGATGATGCCAATATTGCCGCGGTATCCACCCTGGCGGAAAAGCTGGACAGCCTTACCGTGTGCCAGGAGCAGGTGATGGGCGGTCTGGTAAGCCTGGGAGGTATCGGCGATGCCGGGTGCCATCACCGCCTGGCCATATCCGAGGAAGGCGGTGCAACGCGGCTCATTGAAGGTCGCCCATGTATAGACGCGATCGCTCAGCTTATCAAACATCAGGCGAGCGTATTCCGCGTACCAGTCAGTCGCCTGACGGTCGGGCCAACCGCCTGCCTCGAAGATAGCCTGGGGTAAATCCCAATGGTAGAGACATCCCACCGGTTGGACACCGGCGCGTAGCAGCTCGTCCACCAACCGGTCGTAAAAACTCAGACCAGCCGGGTTGACCCGCCCATGCCCTTCGGGCAGGACGCGCGCCCAGGATATCGAAAAGCGGTAGGCTTTCAAGCCTAATGAGCGCATCAAGGCAACATCGGGTGGCATGCGGTGGTAATGATCAATGGCAACATCGCCCGTCTCGCGATTTTGCACGTTACCGGGACGGTGCGAATACCTATCCCAAATATTTTCGCCCTTGCCGTCAGCGTTCCATGCGCCCTCAACTTGGTAGGCAGAGGTAGCGGCGCCCCAGATAAATCCTTGCGGAAAGTTCATCTCCATAAGTTATCCTTTGAAGCGGGATTGTCCAGAAAAAATGGGGTACAGGGCTCCCCATCACTTGGTGTTGCCTCCATCAAGTTGCATACGTCTTGTTCTCACCACACTGATACCATCGAAATCCATAAGGCTCAAGGACGAATTCACGATCGGTTGAGATAGCCTGCTCTTCAGGAAGGCTGGTGAATAGCGAGGTTATTGAAGCCGATTGCAGCCCGATGGACGTAAGATCGATGGGATGGAAGCCGGAGGATAGGTTGTTCACCACCAGCACGCTTTCGCCCTCTGTTTGGCGTAGGTAAGCGAGGATGGCTGGGTTGGGCAGCGGCAGAATAGACAGGCTGCCCGAGCCGAATGCAGGGTGCTGGCTGCGGATACGCAGCGCTTGGCGTGTCCATCGGAGCAAGGAGGCGGGGTCTTTTTCCTGCTCGGCGACATTGACCTGGCGATAATCGAATTCTCCACCTTCGATTACTGGAGCGTAAAGGTGCCCGGCGGCTGCCTGAGAAAAGCCCGCGTTTGCAGAACCGTCCCACTGCATGGGTGTACGCACGCCAATGCGGTCGTCGAGCCAGATATTATCACCCATGCCGATCTCATCGCCATAGTAAAGAAAGGGCGAGCCGATCAGGGTGAACAGTATGCTGTTGGCGACCCAAATCATGGCGGGTTGATTGCCCAACAGCGGCGCCAGCCGGCGGCGGATGCCCAGGTTCAAGCGCATGCGCGGCTCGGGAGCGTAGATGTCCCACATCGACTTGCGCTCTTCCGGTGTGACCATTTCCAGGGTCAGCTCATCGTGATTGCGTAAAAAAGCGCCCCATTGGCAGTTTTCTGGCAGCGCAGGAGTGCGTGCCAGGATTTGCTCAAGCGGCGTGCGTTCACCTTGCGCCAGCGCCATGAATATGCGCGGCATGAGCGGGAAATGGAAATTCATGTGGAACTCGTCCCCGTCGCCGAAATAGGGGCGCACATCCTCGGGCCACTGGTTGGCTTCAGAGAGCAGCAGCGTGCCAGGCGCATAGGCGTCCACAAAGCGGCGCAAGCGCTTCAGGTAAGCGTGAGTCTCCGGCAGGTTCTCGCAACTGGTGCCTTCGCGCTCGTACAGGTAGGGTGGCGCGTCCACGCGGATGCCGTCTGCGCCCTGGTCGATCCAGAATTGGATCACGCGCAGGACGGCGCGTTGGACTTCGGGGTTATCGTAGTTCAGGTCGGGCTGGTGGTGGAAAAAACGGTGCCAGTAAAAGGCTTTGCGGAGTGGATGGAACGTCCAATTCGACTTCTCATAATCCAGGAAGATGATACGTGCGCTGGAGTAAATCTGGTCGGTCTTGCTCCAAACGTAGTAATCGCGGTATCGCTCATGCTTGGGATGCTCTGGGTTACAGGAAGCCTGGAACCAGGCGTGCTGGTCCGAGGTGTGGTTTGGCACAAGCTCGACCATTATTCTTAAACCGCGGCGGTGCGCCTCATCGACCAGGAAACGAAAATCCTGCATAGCGCCATAGGGGGGGTAGAGATTATAGTGGTCGCTGACATCGTAACCGTCGTCACGCAAGGGCGAGTTCGTGATGGGCAACAGCCAGATGGTAGTTACGCCCAGCCCTTGCAGGTAATCCAGCTTCTGCGCCAATCCTTGCAGATCACCTTGCCCATCGCCATCGCTGTCGTAAAAAGCCCGGACGTAAACTTCGTAGAATACTGCGTTCTTGTACCAGTGCTGTTCGTTATTCATAGCCAATTCTCCAGGGATGAGGTGCGCGGGGATCAGGCTATCGGGAGCCTGACTATGACGCCCTCATAGGAGCGCAAGTGTAGTTGATCTCCACCCACTGCCCCCTGCCGATCCATCTCGGTTGAAAGGATGATTTCACCTGCGCGGTTGCCAGGATAATCTAGCCACAGATCGCCCGGAGAAAAATTGATTGCAACCAGGATCTCCGCTTCCCCTGGCAGTATGCGTAGATAAGCTAGACAATCATCCGCGGTTGCAGCTAGAGGCTGGTATGCGCCAAATTGCAGGGCGGGGTAGGATCTGCGCAAATTCAGCAGGCTGCGGTAAAGATTTAGCAGGGAGTGAGGCTGGCTGAGCTGGTTCTTAACGTTCACCTGGATATAGTCTGCGCCAAGCGGCAGCCAGGTATCTACGCCCTGGGGTGAAAAACCCCCATTAGGTGAGTCGTCCCACTGCATCGGCGTGCGGCAGCCATCCCTGCCCAGCCCAGGGACGCGCAGCCCCCAGGGATCTTGCTGTTTTTCGGGGGGGATCTCGGCTTCGAGCATGCCGAGCTCATCACCGTAGTATAAGGTCGGTGTGCCGCGCAAGGTCAGCAGTAACATGGCGGCTTGTCGCGCTCCCTGTAAACCCAACCGGCTTGCCAGCCGGGTTTCGTCGTGGTTGCCCAGGACATAGTTGGGCCAGGCGCCTGGGGGAAGCGCAGCTTCAAGGGAGCCAACCGACCTGCGGATGGATTGGGCTTCCCATCGCACGCCCAGAAGCTGGAAGTTGAACGGCATATGCAACTCATCCAGCCGGGCGCCGTAATAGCCTGCCCACTTGTCCCACTCGAAGATATGCACCTCACCCAGTGAGAAGCGCGGCTGGGGCTCGCTGTATGCGTCTAATAGCCGGCGGATCTCCCGGTAAACAGCATGGACATCGGGGTGACCCTTGTCGTAGATGTGCTCCTGCCGATCATACGCACCCAGAGGTTTGTGCAGGCTGCGGAGGGCTGCCGGCTTGAGCGGGTTGTCGCGCAGCAACGGGTCTTTCATAATGAAGTGCGCCACATCGATGCGAAACCCGTCAACGCCACGCTCCAGCCAGGTGCGTAAAGCGTCTAGCATAGCTTCTTTGACCAGCGGATTGCGCCAGTTAAGATCGGGCTGCTCTTTCAGGAAGCTATGCAGGTAGTACTGCTCGACTGCTCTCGTCCAACTCCCAGGCGGACCCTCCGAAGATGCTCAGCCAGTTGTTCGGTGGGGCGCTACCCGGGCGACCATCTGCCCAGACGTACCAATCGCGCATGGGGTTGTCGCGCGAGCGACGCGCTTCAATGAACCAGGGATGTTGGTCGGAGGAATGGTTGGGAACAAAGTCGATGATGATCTTCATACCCCGGTTATGCACCTGACGCAGGAGCTCATCGAAATCCGCCAGATCTCCAAAAACCGGATCGACGCCGGTATAGTCCATGACATCGTAGCCAAAGTCGGCCATGGGCGAAGGGTAGAACGGCGAGAGCCAGACGGCATCCACGCCAAGCGTACCGTAAAGATAATCCAGGCGGCTGGTGACGCCTGCCAGGTCTCCCACGCCATCGCTGTTGGCATCCATAAAACTGCGGGGGTAGACCTGGTAGATCACGCCCCGCTTCCACCATGGAGATTCAGGAATCTTTGCCATAAGATCAGATAATGCTGCCTGGTTGAGCTAAGATGTGCAGCGGTTGAGACAGGCGGGCAGTGGCATGCCTGCCAGACCTGCTAACCGGTTGTTCGAGAGCCGTAGTTGTCGATAAAGCGGTAAGGGTAGCCCTTCTCAGGCTGGCTGGCTTCGTCCAGCAAGCTGAGATCTGCCTGGGATAGCGCCAGGCTGAGGGCGCCCAGGTTATCTTGGAGCTGCTCCAGGGTGCGCGCGCCGATGACCGGGGAGCAAACGTCGGGCTGGGCGATGAGCCAAGCCAGGGCGACCTGCGCCGGGGTGCTGCCAGGGTGACTTTCCGCCACGTCTTTGATGGCGGAGACGATGTGCCAGTTTTTGTCGGTAGAGCGCCGCACCCAGGCTTCCTCGTCCTGGTCGGGTTGGACCGCCAGGCGGCCTTCCTCGGGCAGGGTGGGGCGCCGGTGCGGCTGGTATTTCCCGCTGAGGAAGCCTCCGCCGAGCGGACCCCAAGGGACGATGCTGACCCCTTCGGTTGCGCAAAGGTCGCTAAACTCCATCTCGATCTCGCGGGAGACCAGGCTGTACTGGTACTGGGCTGCGACAAAGCGAGTCCAGCCGTTGGCAGCGCTGAGATGCAGAGCTTTCATTAACTGCCAGGCTTTGAAATTGGAGATGCCGATGTAGCGCACTTTGCCGGATGAAACCAGATCGTCGAAGGCGCGCAGAACTCATCCAGGGAGGTGAGGGGATCCCAGCAATGCATGTAGAGCAGGTCGATCACATCGGTCTGCATGCGACGCAGGCTATCTTCCACGCTGCGCAGGATGTGATAGCGGGAGAGACCGGCGTCGTTGGGATCGGCGCTCATGGAAAAACGCACCTTGGTTGCCAAAACCACCTGGCGGCGCCGGTCTCGAATGGCTTTGCCAACGATCTGCTCGGCGAGCCCCTTGGCGTAAACATTGGCGGTATCGATATGATTCCCGCCTGTGTCCAGAAAGGCATGCACGAGGCGCAAAGCGTCTGGCTCGCTAACGCCGCGCGCGCCGGTCTCGCCAAAGATCATACTGCCCAGACCGATCCCGGAAAGAAGCAGCCCGCTGCGACCGAGGAGGGTGTATTTCATTGCAGAAATCGCTCTTACCCCTTCACCGAGCCCGCCATCAGACCGCGCACAAAGTAGCGCTGCAACGCAATGAAGACGAACAGCGGCAAAGCCATGGCGATGAAAGCAGCAGAAGTGAGCAGATGCCAGTCATTGCCGCGCGAGCCAACCAGCTCGGCGATGCGCATGGTGAGTACCTGTACATCTGGCTTGGCACCAATGAAAATCAACGCTACCAGGTAGTCATTCCACACCCACAAGAACTGGAAGATGGCGAAGGAAGCCAGGGCGGGAATGGAGAGCGGCATTACCAGCCTGACAAAAATTGTAAAATGGGAAGCGCCATCGATAAAGGCTAACTCGAGGATTTCTCTGGGTAAGGTGGAGATATAGCCGTAAAGCAAATAAGTGGCTAAAGCCAAGCCAAAGCCGGTGTGCGCCAGCCAGACGCCTAAGAACGTGCCATTCAGGTTTAGAGATACGTAATCCCGCAAGATCGGCGCCAGGGCGATCTGCAAAGGCACAACCAGCAACGCCACCACCCCGATAAAGAATACCTTGCGCCCAGGGAAGCGCATCCAGGCAAAACCGTAGGCAGCAAAGGCTGCAATCAGGATGGGGATCAGTGTCGCAGGGATTGCTACTGCCAGGCTATTCAAGAAAGAGCGCGTCAGGTTGTTGCCCTTCACTTTAATGACAGACCCATCTGGCTGTTTGAACTCGAACTCCTGACCGCCCAGCACTTCCTTGTAGTTGTCCAGGGTGAAATTCGTATTCGTCGTCCAGACATTCTCCTGGACCTGGATCGTGCCCAAACGCCTATTCCCCACCCAGACCAATAGCTCACCTTGTGGCGAGGTTATCCCTTTGCGGAATTCCTCGAAAGTGCCTTTTGCCCCGCGGATATCCATAATGCCATTGCGATCGAGCCCTTCTGGCACCGGAAACTCTTCAACCATCTTGAGCTCTTTGTGTGGGAATACCGTCCACCAGCCGGAGGTCTGGATGGAGAACCGGTCGCGGAAGGAGGAAACCAACAAACCGATGATCGGCAAGACCCATAGAAAGACAATGAAAGCCAGGGTCCCGTTAACGAATATTTTTGTGGACAGCTTGGTAGGCTTACCGCGTCTCTCTTTAGCGCTCATGTTAAAAAGCCTCCTGTTCACGGAACTGCCTGAGGTTGTAGATCATCACCGGTACCACTGCAATGAGCAAAATAATCGCGATTGTTGAGCCGGAGCCTGCGTTGTTAGCTGTATAAAGCTCTCGATAAAACTGGGTGGCGATGACCTGAGTACCGAATTGGCCACCTGTCATCACCCAGACCACGTCAAAAATCTTCAGGGTGAAGATCAACACCGTGGTGCCGACGGTTACGATAACCGGTAATATCGAGGGGATCAGGATTTTGAAGAAGACTTGCCGTTCGGTTGCCCCATCTACCTGTGCTGCTTCCAGGATCTCGACCGGTACACCTTTGATGGCGGCTGAGAAGATCACCATGGCATACCCTGTTTGCAGCCAGACCATGATCAAGATCAAGAACAGGTTATTCCAGGGTTGCAACGTGGCCGTCCAGGCTTGCGGCTGCCCTCCCAGGGCGACCCAGATGGCGTTCAGCAAACCGATCTGCGGGTCAGCGGCGTCTTTCACTTCATAGATAAAGTTCCAAATCACCCCTGCACCGACCATGGAGATCGCCATAGGCAGGAAGATCATCGCCTTTGCGAAGGTTTCAAAACTGCTCTTATCGGCGAGGTACGCCACAAGCAGACCCATGACTACCGCAAGCGTGGCGCCAACCAGGATCCATAAGATGTTGTTACGGAAAGCCTGCAGCATGACCCGGTTGGAGAAGACTTCGATGTAGTTGCGCAAGCCAACAAATCGTGAGCTATCTGCATTTTGAAAGCTGAGGATTAAGGTTCGCACGGCCGGCAGCGCCAGGTACCAGAACAGGATCGCCACTGCCGGTCCTACAAATACGAAGGGCTGCAAGCGCCGCACCCAGATAGGCGGGAATTTTTCAACGATCCAGTTGGAAACAAAGTAGAGAGCGGCGACACCGCCTACACCCCAGACGATTGCCACGAGGACAATCAGCCATTGGGGAGCGTCGCTGTCGCGCAGGAAGATAAAACCTTGCCATAAAACAACAAAGGTAATAGCGGGAACAAAGAGGGCAATGATAATCCTGCCAATCAAACTAACCAACGAGTCGAAAAACCCTCTTGAGCGGGTCTTCATCTCTATCAGTTCGCCCATTGGAACCTCCTCTCTTGTATTAGGTGATGGTTGGTCTGCCCTGCAGACCAACCATCACCTCGCTTAAAGGGGGAACAGGATAACCTTTGCAGATTATCCTGTTGGATGGTTAGTGTCCTACTTTGGCCAGGAAGCGTCGATTTCCTTCAAGACGGTGTCCATATCGGCAGCGCCGGAGAAGTAATCGGTCATGCCTTTCCAGAAGGAGCCGGAGCCGACGGCGCCGGGCATCAGGTCGGAAGCGTCAAAGCGCACGGTGGAGGCGTTCTTCACCAGACCGGCGATCTTCTGCTCGACGGGGTCGGTGTACCAATCCAGGCAGGTGTCGTTCTGGGGAGCAAGAGCGCCGCCCGCAGCCAGCCACTCCTTGAGTGACTCACCCTTGGTGAAGTACTCGTAGACGGCGCGAACTTCGGGGGCATCGCGCCACATGGCATAGATGTCGCCGGCGACCAGGTAGGGCTCGCCGAACTGGGGATCGATACCAGGCAGGTAGAAGAAGTCATAGTCCTTGCCAACCTGGACGCCCTCGGGGAAGAAGGCGGTGATGAAGTTACCTTGCTTGTGCAGCCAGCACTTGGGGGGTTGCTCGAACATGGGAGCCGGAGCGTCGCCGAAGAAGGTGGTGGCGATGGCTTCCTGACCACCATAGACGTAGCCTTCCTTGAGCCACAGGTCAGAGAGCTTCTGCAGCGCTTCGCGCACTTCGGGGGAGTCGAACTTCAGCTCGCCCTTGACCCACTTGTCGTAGTTCTCGGGGGTGGTGGTGCGCAGCATGAACTCTTCCATCCAGTCGGTGGCAGGCCAGCCGGTGGCGGCGCCGGACTCGATGCCGACGCACCAGGGGGTGTCGCCGTCGGAGACGATCTGGTCGGAGAGGGCGATGAGCTCATCCCAGGAGGTGGGGATCTGGTATCCAGCGGCTTCGAAATCATCCTTGGGGTACCAGACCTGGCTCTTGCCATTGAAGCGCGCCCAGATACCACCGGTGGCCGGGTTGCCATCCGCGCCAGCCATGGTGGACATGTCTAGCCAGCCCTGGCCGTACTGCTGCTTCAGATAGTCCATGGGCAGGAAGGTGGTCGGGTCGATGAACTTTCCCTGCTTGAAGAAGTTCGCCAGCAAGCCGGGCTGTGGGAAGTCGACGATATCGGGCACGTCGTTCGCGTTGACGCGTACGCCGATGGTGGCTTCGAACTCCTTGGTGCCTTCGTACTGGATATCGATGCCGGTCTTCTCTTCGAAGGCTTTGATCGATTGCTCGAAGCGCACGATGTCGCCCTCGGTGAAGGGTCCGATCATCGTCACTACTTTGCCGCTGTACTCGCCAGCGTAGGCTTTTTCCAGGTCGCCGCCGGGCAATGCTGCCCATAGCTCGGTGGTGCAGGCTGCGGCGGACTCGCCGCCGGTGCCGCCCACGGAGCCAGAATCAGCCGGCCAGGAGGCGTCGATTTCCTTCAAGACGGTGTCCATATCGGCAGCGCCGGAGAAGTAATCGGTCATGCCTTTCCAGAAGGAGCCAGCGCCGACAGCGCCCGGCATCAGGTCGGAAGCGTCAAAGCGCACGGTGGAGGCGTTCTTCACCAGACCGGCGATCTTCTGCTCGACGGGGTCGGTGTACCAATCCAGGCAGGTGTCGTTCTGGGGAGCAAGAGCGCCGCCCGCAGCCAGCCACTCCTTGAGTGACTCACCCTTGGTGAAGTACTCGTAGACAGCCTGGACTTCGGGGGCATCGCGCCACATGGCATAGATGTCGCCGGCTACCAGGTAGGGCTCGCCGAACTGGGGATCGATGCCAGGCAGGTAGAAGAAGTCATAGTCCTTGCCAACTTCGACGCCCTCGGGGAAGAAGGCGGTGATGAAGTTGCCCTGCTTGTGCAGCCAGCACTTGGGGGGTTGCTCGAACATGGGAGCCGGAGCGTCGCCGAAGAAGGTGGTGGCGATGGCTTCCTGACCACCGTAGACATAGCCTTCCTTGAGCCACAGGTCAGAGAGCTTCTGCAGCGCTTCGCGCACTTCGGGGGAGTCGAACTTCAGCTCGCCCTTGACCCACTTGTCGTAGTTCTCGGGGGTGGTGGTGCGCAGCATGAACTCTTCCATCCAGTCGGTGGCGGGCCAGCCGGTGGCGGCGCCGGACTCGATGCCGACGCACCAGGGGGTGTCGCCGTCGGAGACGATCTGGTCGGAGAGGGCGATGAGCTCATCCCAGGAGGTGGGGATCTGGTATCCAGCGGCTTCGAAATCATCCTTGGGGTACCAGACCTGGCTCTTGCCGTTGAAGCGCGCCCAGATGCCGCCGGTAGCCGGGTTTCCATCCGCGCCAGCCATGGTGGACATGTCTAGCCAGCCCTGGCTGTACTGCTGCTTCAGGTAGTCCATGGGCAGGAAGGTGGTGGGGTCGATGAACTTGCCCTGCTTGAAGAAGTTGGCCAGCAAGCCGGGCTGGGGGAAATCGACGATATCGGGCACGTCGTTAGCGCCGACGCGCACGCCGATGGTGGCTTCGAACTCCTTGGTGCCTTCGTACTGGATGTCGATGCCGGTCTTCTCTTCGAAGGCTTTGATCGACTGCTCAAAGCGCACGATGTCGCCCTCGGTGAAGGGTCCCATCATCGTCACTACTTTGCCGCTGTACTCGCCAGCGTAGGCTTTTTCCAAGGCGCCGCCCGGAATGGCTGACCACAGCTCGGTGGTGCAGGCTGGGGTTGGTTCCGTAGCGGGGGCTTCGGTCTCAGCAGGGGCTGGCGCTTCAGTCGCCACGGGCTGTGGCGCTTCGGTGGGGGCTGGCGTCGCCGGGCTGGTGCAACCCGCCAGTACCAGCGCGAGCACGGTCAGCAAGCCCAAAAATAACCAAATTGCTTTGTTTTTAAACATCATTCTTCTCCTTGGTTGAATTGAACGTATTCACTTGGATTTGAATGCAATTGGGGTTTTCTGGGGCGTTCACCTCCTGTTAGTGAAAGACACAACATTGTGGCGTATTCATTATACAGTATCTCGCTCCACAATGCTTAAGGGTAGCTGGATGTGCTGCTGAGGACGGTCGTTGTCAGCCAGTTTCGAGAGCAAAAGCTCGACAGCGATACGACCCGAATCATCCAGAGGCTGGCGGATGGTGGTGAGACCCACATAGCCTGCCAGATCCAAATCATCGAAACCCAAGACCGCCAGGTCGCCGGGAACATGCAGCCCTGCCCCCCGGGCGACCTTGAGAGCAACTGTTGCCTGGATATCTGCGGCAAGAAATATTGCGGTCGGCGGCTTTGGCAACCCAATCAGCCGGAGTACGGCTGCTTGCGTTTCCTCTTGAAGATATGCGCACGAACAGACATACTCAGGTTCGAGTTTCAAGCCAGCTTCGCTCAGCCCTTGGCGAAAGCCCTCCAACCGCTTTCCTACCGGACGGATGGCATAGTTGGGAGGGTCGATATCGCCGATGAAGCCCAGCCGTGTATGACCTTTGGACACCAGGTATTCTGCAGCCAGCTTCCCACCGGCGCTGTCATCGATCTCGATGCTGCTGAATCCATTTGTCCGATACTCGATGGAGACGGTATTCAAGCCATGCTTCACCAGCCGTGACGCAGATGCAGCGTCGACGGGTAAGGAAATGACGATCAAGCCTTGCAGGTTACCATTGATGGGCAGGGTGGTGAGGTAACCCTGCAACCTGGATAGCGAATCGATGGTGTAAATGATGAGTTCGTTGTTGGTATTGGCGAGGGCAGTGCTGACACCCCGCAAGCGTTGGACGAATGACGGGGCTGTAAAATAGGGTGTCAGCACCCCGATCCTGTGCGAGTGTTGCAAAGCGCGGGCGCGGGCTTCGGCTTTGGGCACAAAACCAAGCTCATCGATCGCCTTAACCACCTTGTGACGCGCCTCATCACTGACCTGGTCTGGGGCGTTGAGAACGCGTGAAACCGTGGAGATGCTCACTCCCGAAAGCGCAGCGACGTCGTATATTGTCGGTTGGCTTCCTCTGGATCGCTTCATGCTAGGTGTGGAAATCGATCTTTTTGAACCCTTAGGAAAGTGCTTTCAAGAAAGTTATTTCTTATTAAAATATCATAAATTCTTAGCGATGTCAATATTTTCTAATCTTTGGTGATCAAGCTCCGGCTGTTGGAATAAATGTACAACAAAAGACGACGATCACCCTTAATATTACATTAAACATGACGAATGTCACTAACTTGACACCCCTATGGATCGTTATAATTTTCACTATATGGATAATGACTTATGCAGATATATGCATACA
Organism: uncultured Chloroflexia bacterium; assembly: GCA_963702535.1. Classification (GTDB taxonomy): domain Bacteria; phylum Chloroflexota; class Anaerolineae; order Anaerolineales; family UBA4823; genus CAVPDG01. Next base: position 65,349 of record CAVPDG010000031.1, read on the forward strand.
TCAAACGAAACAATGCCTGAAACTTCCAGCCTTTCGCAGGAGATCCACGAGCTGCACGCCGATATCTGCTCGGCGCTGGCAGATCCTTCGCGTATCCTGCTGCTCTACGCGCTGCGCGAGCACCCGTCGACGGTCAAAGACCTGGCAAGCCAGCTCTCCATCAGCCAGCCGGCGGCATCTCGCCACCTGAAGGTGTTGCGTGAGCGCGCCCTGGTGCGCGCCACACGCCAGGGCGCCAGTGTGGAATATTCGCTCAACGACCCGCGCTTGATCGACGCCCTCGACCTGCTGCGCGGCGTGCTGCGGGATAACCTGTCTCGCCGGGCTGACCTGGCGAGCAGTTTCGCATTACCCGGCGATGAGGTTGCGCTCTAGAGGCGACAACCGCATGCCAACCCCTTGCATGTCTTCCTTACGGTGAACTATGGACTTCAAAAAGCACAAGTACATCTGGTTGGCTGGGCTCTTGGTGACACTGGCAGTGATCATCATCCCGATCGTAGTTTTCGCCTCCAACCGCAGCGCAGAGGGGGATAATCCCCAGGCGGGCATTCCCGAACGCCCGCCCCACACCGACCATGCTGCCCTGCTCAGGGGTCCTTCGAGAGCGGCTCGGAGGTGACTGCGGCCTGCCTGGAATGCCACGAAGCAAGCAGCCTGGGATTTAATGAAGACCGTCCACTGGACCTGGGAAAGCCAGCCGGTGGAAGTGCCCGGGCACGATGGCGTGGTGGCGACCATCGGCAAGAAGAACCAGATCAACAACTTCTGCATCGGCGCGCAGGGCAACGAGAAGAAGTGCATGTCTTGCCATGCCGGGTACGGCTGGCAGGATGACAGCTTCGACTTCCAGAACCCGCTCAACGTCGATTGCCTGATCTGCCACGCCGATACGAACATCTACGCCAAGGGCGATTACGGTTATCCCGGCGGAAGGTGTCGACCTGGCGGCTGCTGCCCAGAGCGTGCGCAGCCCCGAGCGGGATAACTGCGGCTACTGCCACTTCGATGGCGGCGGCGGCAACGGCGTCAAGCACGGCGACCTGGATGACAGCCTGATCTTCCCCAGCGATAGTGTGGACGTGCACATGGGCTCCAATGACATGGAGTGCATCGACTGCCACAAGACAGAAGACCACCTGGTGAGCGGGCGCATGATCTCCGTCAGCGTGGAGGGCGAGAACCAGATCTACTGTACCGACTGCCACAATTCCACGCCGCACGAGGATGAGCGCCTCAACGAGCATACCGACGCGGTTGCCTGCCAGACCTGCCACATCCCCTCCGGGGCGATCAAAGACCCGACCAAGATGTTCTGGGATTGGTCCACCGCCGGGCAGGACCTGCCGGAAGACCACGCATGACCTATCTCAAGATCAAGGGCAGCTTCGTCTACGAAGAGAGACTTCCAGCCGACTTACCAGTGGTACAACGAGACGGTAGACTACCGCTACCTGCTGGGCGACAAGATCGATCCCAGCCAGCCCACCTAGCTCAACCCGCCCGGCGGCGACATCTCCGACCCCGGACTCCAAGATATTCCCCTTCAAGATCCACGTTGCCAAGCAGCCCTATGACTCGGTTAATAACGTGCTGATTCAGCCGCTGACGGCGGGTGAGGGCGGCTTCTGGACGACCTTCGACTGGCCCTCTGCTCTCAAGCTGGGCGCCGAGAGAACCGGGATGGACTACAGCGGGCGAGTACGGCTTTGCCGAAACCTGGATGTGGTGGCCGATCACCCACATGGTGCAGCCCGCCAGCGATGCGCTGCAGTGCGCCGAGTGCCACTCCGACAACGGGCGTTTGGACTGGCAAGCCCTGGGCTACCCCGGAGACCCGATGGTTTGGGGCGGCAGAGACGTGAGCAACCCATAAGCGCAAAGCAGAGAAGGCTGACAACATGATCCGCATTCAGAAACGCACTTCGATATTCATCCTCGCCGCCGGCCTTGCATTGCTCCTGTCGGTCACCGGCTGGACGGCTTACCGGGCGTGGGCGAGGGGAGCTGCGGCGACCCCGGCGCAGGCATCGCCGATCCACCCGACTTTTGCACTCCTGGATGCCGCGGGAGATAACGTGCTGGAGAGCGGCAAGCCGGTCTCCAGCATGCAGACCTGCGGCGAGTGCCACGACACCCAGTTCATCGCCAGTCACAGCTTCCATACCTCCGTTGGATTCGATGAAATGGCTGCCCCCGGCGAAGTACCCAACGGGCGTCCCTGGGATACGAGCCCCGGGTTGTTTGGACGTTGGAATCCGCTGACCTACGGCTACCTGAACCCTCCCGGCGACGAGCTGCTCGACCTGAGCACAGCGGGTTGGATCATGCAGGTAGGCGCCCGCCACGCCGGCGGCGGTCCGGCTGTGACCAGCCGTGCGGGTGAGTCGCTGCTGGCGCTGAAGCCGGACGCGGCGAACCCGGAAGCGAGCATCCTGGACCCGCAGACGGGCAATCCGGCGCCCTGGGATTGGCAAGAATTGGGCGTGGTGGAGATGAACTGCTTCCTGTGCCACACGCCGCAGCCGGATAACGCCGCGCGCATCGCCGCACTGCAAGCCGGGGATTTCGCCTGGGCGAATACGGCAACCCTGTCGGGCAGCGGCATCGTGGAGAAGAGCGGCGATGGCTTTACCTGGAACCCGCAGGCTTTTGATGCGCAGGGCAAGCTGGCGCAGGAATTCGTCGCCATCCAGGACCCTACCAACCAGAACTGCGGCAGCTGCCACGGCGTGGTGCATACCGACCTGGACACGCCCCTGGTAGCTTCGGGCTGCGAGACGGGTGAATGGCGCACGCAGACCACCGGGCAGATCATCTCACCCCAGCGAATCAACGACTCGGGCATGAACCTGGCGAATAAAGAAAGCCTGGACCGCTCGTGGGATATCCACGCCGAGCGCGGCCTGCAGTGCACCGACTGCCACTACAGCCTCAATAATCCGGTCTTCTTCCAGACAAATGAAGAAGATCGCCCAGCGCACCTGGAGTTCGACCCGCGCCGCATCGAGCTGGGCGAGTACCTTAAAACCCCCCTGCACCAGTTCGCCCGCGGGCAGAGCGCCCAGGATAGCGTGGCGCCCGAGACCCAGGATAGCATGCGCCGCTGCGAATCGTGCCATGATGCGCAGAGCACACACGATTGGCTGCCTTATAGCGCCCGGCACATGCAGGCAGTGAGCTGCGAGACCTGCCACGTGCCCCAAATGTACGCTACTGCCTTCCAGCAAACCGATTGGACGGTGCTGCAGCCCAGCGGCGAGCCGCTGACAAGCTGCCGGGGGGTGGCGGATGGCAATAGCGGGGGCAGCGCGGTCAACACGTTGGTCACCGGCTACCAGCCCGCCCTGCTGCCGCAGCAGAATGCAGGCGGCGGATCCAGCATCGCGCCCTTCAACCTGGCGAGCTCCTGGTACTGGGTGTACGGCGATCCGCCGCGCCCGGTGCGCCTGCAAGACCTGAAAGCCGCCTGGCTGGATGGCGATGCTTACCAGGCAGACGTGCTGGCGGCATTCGACCAGGATGGCGATAAAAACCTGAGCAGCACGGAGCTGCGCATCGACACCGATGCGAAGGAAGCCCTGATCGCCGGGCGGTTACAGGCGCTCGGGCTGGAAAACCCGCGCATCGTGGGTGAGGTGCAGCCTTACAGCATCAACCATAATGTGGCGGGCGGTGAGTGGGCGGTGCGCGACTGCCAGACCTGCCACTCGGACGCATCCCGCCTGAGCCAGCCGGTGCTGCTGGCTTCCTATACGCCGGGTGGTGTTACGCCGCAATTCGTCGCCGGGGTCAACGCCCAGGCAGATGGGCAGATCAGCCAGGAAGCCGGCGGCAAGCTAAACTACACGCCTGACACTGCCACGGCGAACATGTACATCCTGGGCATGAGCAGCGTGAACTGGATCGACCTGATTGGCGGGCTGATGTTCCTGGGCGTGATTGCGGCGATCGGCGTGCACGCCACGCTGCGCCTGGTGAGCGCCATGCGCCGCCCGCGGCAGCAGCCGGAGATGGAGCCGGTGTACATGTACAGCGTCTACGAGCGCTTCTGGCACTGGCTGCAAACCTTCGCTATCATCCTGCTGCTCTTTACCGGTGTGATCATCCACGACCCGGACACCTTTGGCGTGTTTTCCTTCCGCGGCGTGGTGCTGGTGCACAACGTGCTGGCGGCGCTGCTGGTGATCAACGCCGGGTTGTCGCTCTTCTACCACCTGGCGAGCGGCGAGATCCGCCAGTACATTCCCAAGCCGCGCGGCTTCTTCGAAGACGCCATCCAGCAAGCTATCTACTACTGTACGCGGCATCTTCAAAGGGGCGGAACATCCCTTCGAGAAGACGCCGGGCAAAAAGCTCAACCCGCTGCAGCAGGTGACCTACTTCGGCATCCTCAACGTGCTGCTGCCGCTGCAGATCCTCACCGGGATATTCATGTGGGGAGTGGCGCGCTGGCCCGCGATCTCCAGCGCCCTGGGCGGGCTGCCTTTCCTGGCGCCCTTCCATACCCTGATCGCCTGGACGTTTGCCTCGTTCATCGTCGCACACGTCTACCTGACCACCACCGGTCCGGAACCCCTGACCGGAATCAAAGCCATGATGATGGGCTGGGAAGATGTGGAGAGCTCGCACCCCGCAGGGGAAGCCTCCCACCCCGCCCAGGAGGTAGCTGAAGCATGAGCCAGATCGCGCAATCCGAACCCGCCGCACGGCAGTACAAGCTGCCCAAGTTCCTGACGCGGCGCAAAGAAAGACCGTATCTCAACCCCTACCTGGGCGGCGCCCTGCTGGGCGTGGTGCTCTTCCTCGCCATGTTCTTCACCGGCAACGGGCTGGGCTCCTCGGGCGGGCTGAACCGCATTGTGGTCTTCTTCGAGGATATCGTCGCGCCGGGTCACATCGACCGCGTGCCCTTCCTGCTGGCGATGGCTGGCGGCGATAAGAACCCGCTGGATAACTGGGTGGTGTTCGTCTCGATCGGCGCCATCATCGGCGGCTTCATTTCCGGCTGGTTCAACGGTCGCCTGAAAATCGAGACCAACAAGGGTCCGCGCATCTCGGACAAGACGCGCTGGACTTTCGCCTTGATCGGCGGGGCAGTGATGGGCTTCGGGGCACGCCTGGCGCGCGGCTGCACCTCCGGGCAGGCGCTTTCCGGCGGCTCGGTGCTTTCTGCCGGGAGCTGGGCGATCATGTTCGCCATCTTTGCCGGCGGCTACGCCCTGGCTTATTTCGTGCGTAGGCTCTGGAATTAAGGATACAGGAAGGTTAGCATGCCTCCATTCCCTCTCAACATCTCTCACCTGCTCGGCAGCGCCACCGCCAACCTGGTTTACCTGGTGATCGGCATTGCCTTTGGCGCCGCGCTGGAGCTCTCCGGCTTCGCCATCTCCACCAAGCTGGCGAACCAGTTCTATTTCAAGGATATGACCGTCTTGAAGGTCATGTTCACCGCCATTGTGGTCGCCATGGTGCTGGTGTTTGGCGCCACCGCTTTGGGGCTGCTGGATTTCAACCTGGTGTGGGTGCCGCCCACCTACCTGTGGCCTGGCATCGTCGGCGGCTTGATCATGGGCGTTGGGCTTCATCATTGGCGGCTTCTGCCCCGGCACCTCGCTCGTCTCCCTTTCCACCTTCAAGATCGACGGGCTGTTCTTCGCCCTGGGCACGCTGATCGGCATCTTCGTCTTCGGTGAGACGGTGGATAGCTATGCCGTGTGGTGGAACTCGTCCTACTTCGGGCGCCTGACGCTGATGGACTGGCTCGGTCTGACGACCGGCGTTGTGGTGCTGCTCGTGATCCTGATGGCGCTCTTCATGTTTTGGGGCGCCGAAAAGCTGGAAGGCATCTTTGGCGGCAAAGACCCCAAGAAAGCCCCGCGCCTGCGCTACGCCGGCGCAGCCGCATTGCTGGTTGGGGCGCTGGCAGTGCTCTTCATCGGGCAGCCGACCACCGAAGATCGCTGGGCGAGCCTGGAGCCGACCAAGGGCGCGCTGCTGGCGGAGCGGCAGGTGCAGATCCACCCCGGCGAGCTGCTGGCGACCATGAACGACCGTAACCTGAACCTGATCATGCTCGACGTGCGTGGTGAAGCCGAGTACAACCTCTTCCACATCGAAGACGCCATCCTGGCGCCGGTGGAGACCATCCCCGCAAAGGTCGACGCCCTGCTGCAGGAGCCGGCAAACACGATCATCGTGGTGATGAGCAACGATGAAGAGCGCGCCACGCAGGTGTGGAAGACGCTGGTCGCCGAGAGCGTGCCCAACGTGTACATTCTCGATGGCGGCATCAACCGCTGGCTGGATACGTTTGCGGCGCAAGATGGCAGCTTGCAGCGCATCTCCGCCGCCGCGGCGGACACCTTGCGCTACGCCTTCCCGGCTGCGCTGGGCGCTCGCTACCCGGCTGCCACCCCGGACCCGCTCGAGTACGAGTTGGAGTACACGCCCAAGATCAAGCTGGATGTCAAGCGCGGTCCTGGCGGCGGGGGTTGCGGTTAAGATATAATATCTGTGAAAATCGGTCGGCAGCGCCGGCCGATTTTCAGAATCTCATGCGAAGGTGGTCAAGATGCCCCCTAAAAAGGCAACACCGAAAAAGAAGAACCCGATGAGCATATGGATGTGGGTAGGGATTGGATTGCTGGTCGTCATCGCCGCCGCGTGCCGGCGCCTGGCTGCTCTCTCCAAAGCAGGCGGCAGGCTTGCCAGGCGAGATCAGCGTGCAGGATGCCTTCGCCAAGCGCGAGAGCGGGGCGTTCATCCTGGATGTGCGCCAACCGGAGGAGTGGAACCAGGTGCACATCCCCGGCGCCACGCTTATCCCGCTGGGAGAGCTGCCCAACCGCCTGAGTGAAGTGCCCGCAGACCAGGAAGTGGTGGTGGTGTGCCGCTCCGGCAACCGCAGCCAGCAGGGCAGAGATATCCTGCTTAAGGCTGGCTACGAGCAGGCGACTTCGATGGCTGGCGGGATGAACCAGTGGCAGGCAGCCGGCTATCCGACGGAGAGCGGACCCTGATAGAGCACAGGCAGCATATACTGCCTGCATTCAGCGCCAGCGAACCAGGGCAGGGCGCTTCGATTCATGAAAAGCAGCGGAAACGCTGCTTTTTTTGCAATTCCCAACAAAACCGCAAAGTGAATCACAGGCAATGGATTGTATGATATAGCAGATAAGGGGAGTTTGCCGCATGCTCGAAGACATCATTGTCCTGGTAGCCCTGGCAATATTGCTGCTGGCGCTGGTCTGGTTGCTCGCCCGCATGGTCAATGCCCTGCGCCTGCAGCGCGCCTGGGTGCGAGGCTGGGGCGAGCTGGCGCAGCAGTATGGCATGCGCTTCAACAGCGGTTATACGCGCTGCTCGGTTACGGGCATGTACCGCGGGCGCATCATCCAGATGCTGGGGACTTTCCGGGCGGGCATGGCGCTGCAGGTGACCACCACCAACTACGCCAGCAACACCCTGGTGATGAAAGCCAATCCTCTGTCCCCCAGCCTGCGGACGCCGGACGACCTGGCATTGTTCGACCGGGGGTTCACGTATTCCAGCGGCTCGCAGGAGTTCCTCGAGCGCTTATTCCTCTCGCGCGACCTGCGCAAGCGCCTGGCGCCGCTGGCGCGCATACCCGGGTTGGTGATCAGCCTGAGCGGCGAGGAGCTCAGCCTGACCACGCCGCGCCTGTACACGCAATGCGCAGATTTGCAGGGCTTCCTGGATGGATTGAGCGACCTGGCAGCGGGCATCGAAGCTATCCGCTATGCCCGAGCCCCGAGCACAAGCAGCAGCCCAGAGACCTTCCAGCGCGACTTTACCTTCTAATTCCCAGTTATCCTGTACATTCCATAGTATATGAAGCCAGCGATTTTTTGAAGGGCTGGTTTACTGCCTGGAAGGGGGCAGCGGCGTCCAGGTCTGGTTGGAGCCGATATTGGGATTGAAATTGGGATCGTCGGTGAGCAGGTACTCGCCGAGGGGAGTTGACCATGCCTGCGTGTAGCCGGATGGGAGTTCGACGTTCTGCCCGCTATTCGGGTCGTAATAGGGATCCACGCCACGGATGGTCTGGCTGAACTGCTCGGATACGCGGTCGTAGGCAGCCGAGCGCTCCTGCCAGCCACGCAAGTTGCTTTCTCTCATCTCTTCGGCATTCTGGCTGATCTGTCGCGAGATGGCGCCGATCTGCTGGATATGGCGGATCTGGTTGCTGGTGAGACCCTGGATCACCTGTCCCACGAGCGCCGTCCATGCGGGATTGATTTTAACCGAGGAGAAGATAGCCCGGTAAAGATCGGCGTAGATTTCCAGGTGTTGGCGGTCGCTGCGGAAGGAGGTCAGGTAGCCGATGCTCCAGTATACCGTTTCGACTGCGCCGAACATGCCGGGGGTGGACATGCGGGTATATTCCGCCACGCCGGACATCTCTTCAGCAACCGCCTGGCCATTCAGGGTGTAATGTAGCCGGACTCGAGCTGAATTGTTGGCGTACTGGCCCCCCTGGGCGGGCTGGCTGGGTGACACGGCGCTCAGCAGCTCGATGGCGGGTCCCTCGTCGGCTACTGAGAGACCCTGGATTCTACGGTAGCGGGGTAAGACGTACTGGCGCATTCCGTCGCGGGCGGGGAGGGGCTGGCGTACCTCGAAGCCGAAGTACAGGCTGCCTTCCGGCTTGGTCATCGCGATGAGGGGGTTGTTTGTCCAGGTGAAGTACAGGTTGGGGAAGACTTCGAAAGCCTCCAGCCCGTTGGGATTGGCTAACTGCAGGCTGATCTGCGCCGGGGCGGCAGGCCGCTCCATAACCCAGGTGACGCCGCCGTTGACCTGCCAGCCTTGGGGCACCAGGATGGAGAAAGCCTCCAGCCCGGATTGAGGGTCGTAATAGGCGAAGGGTTGCAGGGAAAAGCCGCTCACCACTACGCCAGGAGAGGCGTTCCGGTGAGATTGAGCGGTACGCTTCAGGATCAGCTTCGCCTGGCAGTAGGGGCATTGGAAGACCTCTCCCTGCATTTGCAGGGTCGCGCCGCAGCGCGGGCAAGCCAGGTGAATGAATTCTTGCTGGTCGTCAGGCATGGCGGTTCTTCTCCTGGACCTGGATTTAATCCAGATAATCACAAACGAGCGCTGCTATGATTATAGTACTTCCACTGCGATTCCCATTGAACGATTGGAGAGAAGGCGTTGACTTTCTATCCTGCTTGGCTATACTTGTGCCATAAAATAGGAAACCCGTAAGATGACCCCTGCCTTGGTGCTCTACTTCATCCTGGCATACGCCCTGAGCTGGTGCGTTTTTATCCCGCTGGCGCTGCAAGCGCAGGGGCTGCTGAGCGGCGTGGCCCCCTGGCTGCACCTTGCCGGGGCGTACGGACCAGCGCTTGCCGCGCTGGTCGTTACGGCGCTGACCAAAGGCAGGGCGGGTTTGCGCGAGCTGTTCAGCCGTATGGGGCGCTGGCGCATCGGCTGGGGTTGGATGGTGGTGGCGCTGCTCAGCCCGCTGGCTATCTACCTGGCAACTGCCTTGGTGCTGGGGCTGGTTACCAGGCAGCCATTGGCGCTCGGCACCTACGGCAGCATCGCCGAGCTGCCGGGGGTGAGCGGGTTAGCTGGTTGGCTTGTCTGGATCCTGACCTTTGGTTTGGGAGAGGAGACCGGCTGGCGGGGCTTCGCGCTGCCGCGCCTGCAGAAGACGTACAGCGCCGCGCACGGCGTCGCTGATCCTGGGCGGGCTGTGGGCAGCGTGGCACATCCCGACCTTTTTCTACAACTACGAGCTGTCTGTGGTCAGCGTACTATCGTTCACCATCGGAATCCTATCCGGCTCGGCGCTGCTCTCCTGGCTGTACAACAGCACCGGCGGTAGCCTGCTGGCGTGCATCTTGTGGCACGGCTCGTACAACGCTGCCGCGGCAGGCTCAGGCGGCGCGATCGCCGTAGTGGAGACGGCGGCGGTGATTACCGCGGTGATCTTCATCGGCAAGCGCTACGGACCCGAGTCCTTATCCGGCCGCGAAAAGCAAGTGATCGGATAGGATTTGCCGGCAGGAGCTTGCATGCAGGCGCGGCGTAATCGCGCTGGGCGTTAAGCAGAATGCGCGCCTGACCGGCAGGCTCAAGAGGCCAGTATGAGGGGTAAAATAGCCGAAAAAGGATGGCAAGATACCCTCATGACCGATCACTACGATCTTTCAATGCCTCTCGACGAAGCCATGCTCACACAGCGCGCCATCCGCCGCCTGAAGAGCGACCCGGTTCCCGATGAGCTGGTGCTGCGCCTGGTCGAGCTGGCGCTCAAGGCGCCGACGGGGAGCAACCGGCAGGGCTGGGAGTTCATCATCGTCAAAGACCCGCAGGTCAAAGCCGGGCTTGCGCGAGTCAACCGGCACTTATGGGGTTTGTACGGCAGCCTGGGGCGCCGGGCGACGCGGGACGATCCCAAGCGGCGCAAGATCCTGGACGCGGTGCAGTGGCAGGCGGACCATTTCGAGGATGTCCCGGTGATCGTGGTCGCTTGCTTGAAAGGGCATTACTTTCCCTTCCTGCACATCACCGCGGCGACGTACTTTGGCTCGATCTTCCCGGCGGTGCAAAATTTACTCCTGGCAGCGCGCGCCGCCGGTCTGGGGGCGGCGCTGACGACCATCCCGCTCTGGAACCTGTTCGCCGCGCGGCGGATTTTGGGCTTGCCGTGGGGTGTGACGCCCTGCGCCGTGATCCCGCTGGGCTGGCCCCTGGGGCATTACGGACCGACGAGGCGCAAGCCGGTGCAGGAGGTGGTCTCCTACGACCGTTACGGCAGAAGAGCAGTTGATAAGGAGGAGAACCGCGCCGAGATGGCGCGAGGCGATTGACGTATGTGCTGCCTGGTATATAATAGATAAATAATATCATATTTATCTTGTTACGGGCGGGGTGATCCCCTTTCCCAAAGGAGGATAGCATGTACGGGACGATTGCGAAGTTGAAGGTGAAAAAGGGTGCGCTGGAAGAGATCCGCAAGATGGAGACCGGTCGCAAGCCGGACGGGGCAATGGGCAGCCTGGTATTCCAGAGCGATGATGCCGCCGACGAGCTGTGGATGGTGGCGATTTTCCGCGACCGGGCGAGCTATTTCGCCAACGCACACAGCCCCGAGCAGGACGCCGAGTACCAGCGCCTGCGGGCGCTGCTCAGCGCCGACCCGGAATGGCACGATGGCGAGATCGTCTTCTCCGAGGGTGTTCTCTAATCGCTAAAGCCAGCCGCGCAGGTTGGCTCTCAGGTCTGCCTCGAATGCGTCGAGCAAAGCTGCCAGCTCGGCAGCCTTGCCAGGCATGGATTCGACCAGGCTGTAGGATTCGTTGGGATCGGTCTCAATATTGAAGAGAAAAGGTCCCTGCTGCAGAGGCCAAAAGCTGGCGTTGTCGCTGATGAATTTGCGGTAGTACTTCCACTGCCCGCGCCGCACACCCAACGGGAAGCGATTGTGGAAGAAATAGAGCGCTTCGTGAGGCGAGGGGGTCTCGCCCTTCAGCAAGGGCAGGATATCTTTGCCGTCGATCATGCGGTCGGAGGGCAGGGGTGCGCCCGCCAGCTTGCAGCAGGTGACGAACAGGTCGAAATTCATGCTCATCGCAGCGCTGGCTGGCGGCAGGCAGGGATGACGCCGGGCCAGCGGGCGAGGAGGGGCACGCGGTAGCCGCCCTCGAACCATTGCAGCTTGCGCCCGCGGGCATAGCCGGGGTTGCCCTGCCACCAGGGACCGTTGTCGCTGGAGAAGAGCACCAGCGTCTTCTCGTCGAGCCCGAGCTGGCGCAGCAAACCCAGCACCTGCCCCACGCTCCAATCCAGCTCCTGCACGGCGTCGCCGTACAGCCCGCCCTGCGATTTGCCGCGGAACTCAGCCGAGGCATGGGTGGGGACGTGCGGCATGGCGTGCGCCAGGTACAGAAAGAAGGGCTGCTGGCGGTTCGACCGGATGAAATCCAGCGCCGCCTGCGTGAAATCCTGCGTCAGCACGTCCTGGTCGGCGGGGGCGGGGATCGCCACATCCCGGTCCCGGTAGATGGCGTAGGGCTGGTCGTCGTTGCTCCACAACGCGCCGTAGAAATAGTCGAAGCCGCGGTCGTTGGGCAGGTAGCCGGCAGTCCCGCCCAGGTGCCATTTGCCCACCAGCCCGGTGCGGTAGCCGCGCCGGCTCAATATCTCGGGCAGCAGCACCTCGTCCTGCGGGATGCCGCGCACATTGTAGGAGTAGCGCCCCAGCACGTCCATCACGGCATTCATCGCATCATAGGTGGAGAGCAGCGGGGTGGTGATCAGCGTGCGCACCGGGTAGCGACCGGTGAGCAGGGCGGCGCGCGACGGGCTGCACACCGAGGCGGCGGCGTAAAAGCTGGATGCAGGCTGGCGCCTTCCGCTGCCATGCCATCCAGGTTGGGCGTGTCGATGGCGGGCGAGCTCAGGTCGCCATAACCCAGGTCGTCGGTGAGGATAATAATGATGTTGGGCAGCGATTCTGGGTGCGGGTCGGGCCTGGAGGCTATCCAGGTAGATGCGCGCGCCCTCGGGCTTGAAAGTCTCGCCCGAGGTGGTTATAGATGCCACGCGAAGCGGCGCCAAGCGCCAGCGCGCCGCCGAATACGGCGGCAGTTTTCAGAAAACGGCGGCGGGAGAACGGCATAGCGCAGGTTGCCTCACCGGCGAACCAGCCAGACCGCCAGAAGTAACAGGATCAGCCCGGCGCCATCGAAGGCGATGAAGCGCAGCAGGCTGGCTTGCAGCGTGGCATGAGCGGGCGGCAGGGACAGCCAGGATGATGCTTTCTCCCAGCAGCCCAATAGCTTGCATGGCGCTGGCTTCGTAGAGCGAGATGCGGTGGCGCAGCGGGTGCCACAGCGCCACAGCGTAGGGCACGTTCCACATCAGGAATACAAGCCCAACGCCGCGCACGGCAGCCTCGCCGGCCGCTCCGGTGAGCTCGAAGGATAGGGCGAAGCGCTCCGGCCAGAACAGGAATGCCAGGGCGCACTGGACGTTCCACAGGAGGACCAGCAGGATGGCGAGACGAGCGAGCAGGAGGAAGTTTAAAGTCTTCATGGCGAAGAGGCCGAGATGCTAAATCCCAAGGTCAATCTAAGCGAAACCCGCAAGTCTCGCAGATATCTTATGCGCAATCTTTCCGGGAGTCAAGAATGCAGGGGGCGAAAATCGCTGCACGCACTGGCGTGATAGTGCTATACTTTTTAATGTAGGGCACATGAAAGGCTTTTACCTAGCGATGCGCAGGACAGCAAGGGAGGCTGCTGATGTCACATTACTCCCGGTGGGCGCAGAAAGAACACAGTGAGAGGCAGGCGGATCCTTGCCCTGCTGCCAGCAGGGCTGGTTTTTCTGATCCTGCTGCCCTATGTGATCCTTGTGCTAGGTCCAAACCTGGATGCCAGGCTTGGCCTGCAGGGTTTCTACGTTGGGGTGATCAATATCATCCTGGGCGGGGTGATGATGATCGTGGGTGGCTTCTTTGCGCTGTGGTCGATCTACGTCGCAGATGACCGCGGGCGGGGCACGCCGCTGCCGCTGATGCCCACCCAGGAGCTGCTGATCCGGGGACCCTTCGCCTACTGCCGCAACCCGATGACGTTGGGCACCATCCTGGCATACCTGGGGTTGGGGATCATGGCTGGAACGGTGTGTGGATGCGCCATGGTGCTGGCGCTCTGGCAGCGGCGTTGCTGTTCTATTTGAAGCGTTTCGAAGAGCGCGAGCTGGCGGAGCGCTTTGGCGAGCCTTACCTGAAGTACAAGCAGCGAAGTGCCTTTCATCATCCCCAGGTTGCCAAGAAGCCTTGAGCTGTGCAAAAGGATTTCAATCGGTAAGCAGAATCTTTGAAATCGGCGTCAGCATACGGAAAAGGAATAAGCTTCGGAGTGTGATCGATGACCAGCTACATCATCGTTAGCCTGATCAGCGGCGTCTTGTTCGGCGTGCTGGATGGTCTGATCAACGCCAATCCCCTGGCGGTCAGGCTGTACGAAGTCTACAAGCCGATCGCAAAGACCTCCGTCAATTTCATCGCCGGCATCGCCATCGACCTGGCATACGGCTTCATCCTGGCGGGGCTGTTCCTGCTGCTCTATCCGGCCTTGCCCGGCGCCAGCGGGCTGGTGAAAGGGGTTTCACTACGGGCTGTTGCTCTGGTTCCTGCGCGTGGCGATGAGCGTGATTTCTTCGTGGATGATGTACACAGTGCCCGGTAAGACGCTGGCTTATACCCTGCTGGCAGGGCTGGCTGAGATGCTCCTGCTGGGCATCCTTTACGGGTTGAGCTTGCACCCTCCAGGGGGACTATGAATTGCGCTGTCCTGATAGATACCGGTGGGTGTACAGCTGAATTGCTCATGTCCCGATCGCCTGGAGCAGCGCAGGCAGGTCAAGAACCGGCTGGAGTGGCAGGCTTATATACACCTGGTTCGTCAACCTGAGGGCCTGACGTGGTGCACGGCTTGCCGTAAGCTGCGAATAGCTGTAGCAACAAGGAGGTCGCTATGCCGGAAAAAGTGCTGGTCGCATACGCAACCCGTTACGGCTCGACGCAGGAAGTGGCGGAGGCGGTGGCTGCTACGCTGAAGGAAAACGGTTTTACGGTCGATCTGCGGGTCTTGCGCGAGGTGCGCAAGCTGGAGGGCTACCAGGCGGTGGTGCTGGGCGCGCCGCTCTTCATGTTCCACTGGCACAAGGATGCGCTGGGCTTCCTGGGGCGGCAGCAAGCCGCGCTGGCGCAGATGCCGGTGGCGATCTTCGTCCTGGGACCGGTGCACGAGCCGCATGACGAGGCGGAGTGGAAGAGCTCCTGGGAGCAATTGGAGAAAGAGCTGGCGCCGTTCCCCTGGCTGGAGCCGGTGGCGCTGGAGATGTTCGGCGGCAAGTACGACCCCGAGAAGCTGGGCTTTCCGCTCAAGATGTTTGCCGGCAAAGAGCCCGCCAGCGACCTGCGCGACTGGGAGGCGATCCGCCGCTGGGCGGGCGAGGTGGGGGAGAAGCTGCAACAGGGCGCAGCGCGGGGCTGATAGGGCGAGCGTGAGCGAGATCATCGATCTGAGCCGCGAGCTCTACGACGGTATGCCGGTGTTTTCCGGCATGCCGCCGGTGCGGGTGACTGTTCACGCCACGCACGAAGAATGGGAGGGGATAGAGAGCGCAGAATCCACCCCGGCGGTCAACCGCCTGGAGCTGGGCGAGCACAGCGGCACGCACGTGGACGCCCTCAGCCACATGAGCCGGGCGAACAAAGGGCAGACGATCGACACGCTGCCGCTGGCATGTTCTACACGGAGGGCATCTGCCTGGACCTCTCGCACAAGGGCGCTGGCGAGCTGATCGAGGTGGAGGACCTGCAAGCCGCTCTGCGCATAGCCGGGCAGGAGATCAGGCCCGGGGATACGGTGCTGCTCTACACCGATCACTACCGGCGGGCATTCGGGACGCCGGATTGGGAGCGGGGTCCCGGCTTGAGCCAGGAGGCGGCGCGCTGGCTGGGCGAGCAGGGCATCGCTGCCTTCGGCGTGGAGACGGAGGCGCCGGGCGTGCGCAAGGTATCCAACAAAGCGGTGCACCAGGTTTGCGGCGAGCTGGGCTTCACGCACTACGAGAACCTGGCAAACCTGCACCTGCTGCTGGGCAGGGGGCGCTTCCGCTTCATCGGGCTTCCGCTCAAGATCCGGGGCGGCACCGGCTCTCCGGTGCGGGCAGTGGCGGTATTTGAGGATTAGGGAAGGTATGGATGCTATCGATCACTGCGACGGATGACTGGCGAAGCGCACACCCCGGGGCATTCTTCGGGCTGCTGGAGCTCTCCGGCGTGGAAAACTCCCAGCCCTCCCCGGCGCTGGAGGCATGCCAGGCGCCAGGTGGAAGCCAGCCTGCGCCAGCGCTACGCCGGGTTTACCCGTCCCGATTTCCTCAAGCTGCCCGTCATGGCGGCATACGTGCGCTATTACCGGAGCTTCGACAAGACCTACCACGTGCTGCTGCAGGTCGAGTCGATCGTGCTCAAGGGCAAGAGCCTGCCGGGCGTCTCGCCACTGGTGGACGCCAACTTCATGGCGGAGGTCGAGACATTGGCGCTGACCGCCAGCCACGATGTGGCGAAGCTGGATGGCGCGATCGTGCTGGACGTCTCCCGCCCTGGCGAGCGCATGACGCAAATGAACGGCACAGATAAGGCGCTGCTGCCGGGCGATATGGTAATGCGCGACGCGCAGGGCATCTGCTGCTCGATCCTGTACGGGCAGGATAACCGCTCGCCGGTCACGCCCGGGACGGGCGGCGTGCTGTACGTGACGTACGCTCCCGCCGGGTGTAGGCGCGCAAGCCGTGGCGGCGCAAATGGACAAGATCGAAGCCAACGTGCGCCTGTTTGCGCCGCTGGCGAGCGTTGAGCAGCGGCGGTTGCTTGGGACGTAGTGGCAGCATAAAACCCTGCCAGGTGGACGGGTCGTCTTGGGATGGCAAACGCTAACCGGTTGAGCAAGCGCGAGCAAGAAGTGGCTGATTTATTGCTGCAAGGCAAGAGCAATAAGCAGATTGCCGCGCTGCTCGGCATTTCCGTGAGCACGGTAGAATTTCACATAAAAAACATCTACGCCAAGCTCGGGGTTAGCTCCCGCTCCAGAAGCCATCTTGAAACTGGGGAAATCCACAGGTGTTTTTGGCGGCGACCTGGGGGAAACCACAGTTGCAGCCGAGGGTGAAAATGGACATAATGGGGGCGTAGGATCGCCAATAGCTGCCAGGCTGGAAGAACCTGAGCCAGGCAGGTGGGCAAGCCAAAGCCCGTGGAAGGTCAGCCTTTTACTCCTGGCTGCAATTGCTCTGGCGGTCGTCGCGGCTTTTGCGCTGCGGAAACCGGCTGCGTGGGATGGATATGAGAGAGAATGCGAATATCCGGATGAGGTCACGGTAGGGCAGATGGTTGAGCGCGTAAACGCCTCTGCTTCACAGGTGCACGGGCAATTTGGAACGACCGACAGCCCGCCCTGGTCTGCCGCGCCGGGATTTGTAAAGTACACGAACATCCGCACGCCCCACCTCCAGCGGCTGTACCTGCTCTTCCGCTACTCGAAAAACAGCCCGGCGACTGCGCCGCTGGAGATCTTTCTGGACGGCGAGCCGTTCCCCAGAGCCAGCATCTACCTGCTCGACCTGCAAGACTGGGACAAATTTGCCTGGACCGTACCGATCGACCTGGGAGAGGTCAGCGGCGGGGTGCATTCGCTGAAATTTTCCACGGAAGGGCAGCACGTCCGGCGTTGCTGACCTGGACCAGCTGATCCTCACCGATCGCTTGCCGTAGCGCCTGGCTGGTCATGGGATAAGAACCTGTCCGAAATTTCGAGGGGTTCCGAAAAATCGGTTCTCCCTTCCATTTTCGGATAGATAGTAATCGAGGCTGCTGCACCAGACCTGTTCAAAGTGGGGAGGAGGGCAATATGCGATCAAGAAACCTGTTCAGCCTTTTGTTGGCTTTATGCATTCTCTTAACCGCCTGTGGCGCCGGGAAGCCGGGGATCGTAACCGTAGAAGTGCCGCATATCGTGCGCGAGATCCAGTATGTCACTGTGGAAGTGCCGCGCATCGAGCGCGAGATCCAATTCGCCACGGTGGAAGTCACCCGGATCGTGCGCGAGACGGTCGTCGTACCGCCGGCGCCCCCAGGCAAATGGTTTCTGGATGTAACCCCGGGAATTTCCCTGGGGATGCCGCGCACCGCGCATACCGCCACGCGCCTGCTGGATGGCAGAATCCTTCTGGCGGGCGGCAGCAATGGCATCAACGACATGCTTGCCCTCGTCGAGATTTTCGATCCTGTCAGCGGCGCCCTTACCGCCGTTGCTCCGCTCAATACGCCGCGCCATGGGCATACCGCTACGCTACTGGGGGATAATCGTGTGCTGGTGGTGGGCGGCTATAACGCCCAGCAAGGCTGGCTGGCGGATGCCGAGCTCTATGATCCGCTGCTGAATACCTGGACGGTCGTGCCGCCGCTTTATCCACACGGCGTGCAGCATACCGCCACCCTGCATGGCAGACGGCCGCGTGCTGGTGGCGGGAGGCTGTATTGGCAGCGGCGTCTGCACCGACCGGGCTGAAGTCTTTGACCCGCAAACCAATACCTGGAGCGATGCGGCGCCTTTACCATCCATCCTGGCCTCGCATGCCGCAGTCCTGCTGGATGATGGGCGGGTGCTGGTGGCGGGCGGCGGACCCGCAGCCGGGGTAACAGGGTCCCTTTACGACCCGCTTGCGAACTCCTGGTCGAGCACCGGGCCAATGGTGCAGTGGCGAGCCCAGGCGCCGGCGATCAAGCTCCTGGATGGGCGCGTGCTGGTGGTAGGGGGCATCAGCGTATCCGACAACCCCAATGTCCTCTCCGGCGCCGAGATCTACAACCCGGCGTCCAATACCTGGACGGAAGCGGCGGCGCTCTCGCAGCCGCGTTATGCGCATGCCCTGGCGATGCTGGCTGATGGGCAGGTGATCTCCCTGGGTGGCGCCTGGGAGTATGACTACACGGGCAGCAATCCTTGGACGCAGGATTCTTTCATCCGGGAAATCCAGAGTTATGATCCTGTGACGGACCGCTGGTACCAGGTTGGCAAGCTCGCCCAGCCGGAGGCTTACGCCGCCACCGTCCTCCTGCCCGATGGGAGGCTTTGGCTGACGGGCGGTGGGGCGAGCTCCGACTTGTCGAAGGCGTGGGCGGATTCCTGGCTCATCACGGCGCGCGCGCCGTCCAGCCAAAATCTTTTCAGGCTTTATCTGCCCGTTCAGCTCGCGGCGTTCTAGTCAAGAGGTATTTCGGCGAAGGTGATCGAGCACTGGTCGCCCTTCGACCCGATGAGCATGATGCAGCAGCTCGGCGTGCTGCCGCCGCCGTAGGCTGCTCGGTAAAATACTCGCCCTTCGTACGCCACGTAAAACGATACCAGGTGACAGTCATCTGCAGAGGTGACTGTCACCTTCCCGCCATTTAAGGTGTATCGGCATCGCGCGGGTGTGCCGGCATCTCCCCACGAGCTGGCAGCTTGCATATAGGTTGGTTGCGTCAGATCTGCAGAGCGGGAGCACTCATAAGTTGTGAGTATTTTCCGGTTATTGAGGTGCGGACGGTCGTACGCCCGCCCGCACCCCAATAACCGATGACAACCTTTTAGTGCACCCTGCAGAGCATAATACGCTGCAGCTTACTTTATGGGATGCTATAATCTTCGGATCGAACGGTACAAGATCCGTCGAAATCAATGAGATCAATGGTTGCTACGCGGGTTTGGAATTATCTGTCTCATTAATCGTCGGACAGCGATGACAGAAATATCTAGACAGGATGAAAATTTGAAACTCCCTGAATATGAATATAAAGGTTTGATGGCAGAAGCCTGGGATGTGTTACGGGGAGATACATCCCACTGGGCAGATCGTTTTTTCTATCTGGAAGTCATCCAAAAATATGGGCAGCCGGTTCTGGATGTTGGCTGTGGCACCGGGCGCCTGTTGCTGGATTATTTGCAGCAAGGGATCGATATCGACGGCGTCGACAATTCTCCAGAAATGCTGGCAATCTGCCAGCGGAAATCTGAAGATTTGAAGCTAAAACCAGGATTATATGCGCAGTACCTGGAGCAATTGGAGTTACCCAGGAAATACCAAACCATTCTGATTCCCTCGAGCTCATTGCAGCTCATTATCGAACCCGAATCGGTGGAGCAAGCGATGGTCCGGCTGCGGGATCATTTGCTTCCCGGTGGCATATTGGTCGCATCCATCATGACGCTGTGGAAAGATGGAGAGCCGCTTGAGTCGCAATGGGAGAAAACCGCGGTTCGCCAGGAAGATGGCGTGCAATTTCGGAGAGTTGCTCGCTCGCGTTTTGATCCCACCAGCGAATGTGAGTATACAGAAGACCTGTATCAAAAAATAATGGGTGATGAAGTTGTCTTGGAAGAGCAACATCAGCGCTCCCCCGCCACGCGCTCATACAGCCAATCTCAAGCGAAGGAGTTGTTTGAAAGGAGTGGTTTTCAGGATATTCAGTTGTTCAGTGAGTTTACGTTTGACCCGGTCAAGCCTGAAGATAGTCTGTTTGTAATCGTTGGTCAAAAGCCCACTGAATAAGGGATGCCTTGCCGCGTTTGTCGCAGGCGGCGGGAGGGCTGTGATATTTTCGGACAGGATTACCCCCTGCAATTAATGCCAATCCTTACCCGGCGCCGGAACAATCCCTCGAACCTCAGCGTCCTATCCCTATGAGGAACCATGCTGCAATCCAATTCCCCCTATCCTGCCTCTGCCTGGCATGGCTCGCCCTGCTTGCGGTAGCCTGCCAGCCGGCGCCAACATCCTCTCATGGTACGCCTACGGAGAAACACGGGATGACAGAAGAAACCCCGGCGGTCAGCCCAACCCCTCCCGCCGCGGCGGGTATCCCCAACCCGGCATCCGTCAATTGCCTCGAGCACGGCGGGGTGCTCGAGATCCGTAAAGACGCCTCCGGCGCTGAGTACGGCGTGTGCGTCTTCCCGGACGGCAGCGAGTGCGAGGAGTGGGCGTTCTTGCGCGGCGAGTGCCAGCCGGCGAGCCAAAGCGCTTCAGCGGTGACGGTGGAGCCCGCCGCGACACCCGACCTCGCGGCTTACGCCTTCCCGGCGCTGATCGACCCGGCGGGCAAAGTACCTGTTCTACCTGCACGGCAAGATCATCGAAGACCAGGGCTTGCCGGCGGTGAGCCCGGATTACGGGGAGTACCAGTACGCGGCGATCTTGCAGGCGCTCAGCGGGCGTGGCTTTCACGTCATCAGCGAGAGGCGCCCCAAGGATACCGACCCGCTCAAGTACGCGGGACACGTGGTGGAGCAGGTCAACGCCTTGCTGGCAGCCGGGGTCCCGGCGCAGAACATCACGGTGGTGGGGGCGTCCAAGGGCGGCGGCATCGCCATCTTTGTCTCGAGCTTGCTCAAGAACGAGAAGGTCAATTTCGTGCCCATGGCGATCTGCCACCCGGACACCGTCGCGCAGCTCGTGGCAGATCAGGTGGTGTTGTCCGGTAACGTGCTCTCGATCTACGACGCGGTCGACGAGAACGCCGGCTCCTGCTCCGAGCTCTTCTCGGCTTCAGAAGGCAAGGGGTTGGGCAGGCATGCCGAGATCGTGTTGCAGCTCGGCTTGGGGCATGGCATCCTCTACCAGCCCCTGGATGAATGGATCAAGCCGGTGGTGGAGTGGGCGGGAGGGAAGTAAACCGGCGTTTTGAAT
This sequence comes from uncultured Chloroflexia bacterium, assembly GCA_963702535.1. Classification (GTDB taxonomy): domain Bacteria; phylum Chloroflexota; class Anaerolineae; order Anaerolineales; family UBA4823; genus CAVPDG01. The sequence goes on from CAVPDG010000031.1 coordinate 86,637, forward strand.
CCTCCAATTCGAGGGTAAAATCTCACTCATCTCGGTAGTCGTGGAGTGAGATTCATGAGCACTGCCTTCGAAAAGTTCGCCCCAACCATCCTCAAAGTCTATCATCGTGACAAAGAAGCCTTCTGGGCGGCAGTTATGGCGCCGTTCCTGGAGAACAACGTCTCGCTCCTGGATTGGTGGCAAAACCTGCGCGTCGACTTCGGTTTGCTGTCTGCCTTCCGCGGGCTGGACGGCGCGGCGCGGCGCATCTTGAGCGACTTCAGCGCCCCTCTCGGCTTCGATGTTTCCGGTTGGGAGAGCAACCGCAGCCAGTATCTCAAAGACGCTTATCCGATCTTCGCTTTCTTAGCCGTTTGGATGGACGAGAATGGGCTGGATGAGCTGCTGGCGCGCTTCGCGGATATCCTGAGAGCCGGTGTGTTTGCTGTGGCTGGTTACGGCATTCTGGATGCGAATGTCGATAAGAGCACGCCTTCGCCGGTGGAGATCCTTACCGCCCAGGCGATGATTGCCGAGTACGAAGACCTTGCCCTGGAGATTTTCGGCGTCACACCGATGAACCTGGCCATCCTGCACAAGATGCGCCGCTTGTTCCTGTATGCCGAGATCAAAGAGAAATTCTGGCGCGGCAAAGCCAGCCCCTATAGCCGGGAGCAACCCGAGCAGTTAGGCGCCAAGGGCGCCAACGCCGTGACGCCTTTTATGCTCTGCCTGGAGCGCCTGGGCAGGGCAAGCCTGATCGATGATTATTGGGAAGTATTCCTGCAGTTTGGCGCAGCCATCCAGATGATCGATGACTGGCAAGACCTGGAAGGCGACCTGGCTGCCGGGCATTATTCTTACGTGACCCTGGGGTATCCTGGGCTGCCGGAGCTGCGCAATCCTGAGGAAACCGCCAGGCTGCTGCGCACAGATAAGCAGCGCATAGGCGAGACCTACGCGATCTCCCGGCGCATGATCCGGCGCTCGCGAGATCACCCAAAAGCTTGGCGATGCCTACATCGGTCGCTTTGTGGACGTGACCGAGCTGCGCATGGAGAACTATTTCTGCAAAGAGCTGAAGGTGGGTTAGGGATATGCATGCCTCGCAGTTGCGCCACTCCACCAACCGCCAACCGGGAAGCCTATCCTGCCTGCAACCCAATCCCGTTACGTTCCAGGAAGGGCATGAGCTGCCTGGAGTTCAGACAAAATACGTGTCAGTTTTCCGGGCAGAAAGCCTGTGAGGCGTTTGTTATGCACTCAAAGTAACGCTCCTTCACCGTGCCTTCGAAAATGATCTTTCCATCCACGACGACATCGAGAACCTCATCGATTGTGTCTATGAGCACATCGCCCTGGTAGACATTCACCGTGTAGATCACATCATTGCCCTCTGAGACTGGATCGATTAGCTCAATCCGAAGGTGCTTGGGCATTAGATCGTCTGATACTCGCGAATAGCTGCAGGGCTATCATACCGGTGAGAACCCTCGACAATAACGCACTTGGAGATGAGTTTCATAAAGCCATCCACGTCTGTCAAGCGTCTAGCTTCCTGAACGACTGTGACAGGGTCGGCAGGCTGCTTTGAAATAGATCCAGGATAACTGGGAATAAGCTGGCGAAGAATAGTAACGGACCCAGCTGAAATGGCGATGCAGGACTGCGTCGACTTGGCTTGGGGTATTTACAGATAGAGAAGGGCTGATCAGGTGACATTTCAATTCTTTGATGCTGAATGTTACAGAATAGCGGCTAATCGCTGCAATCCCGAAAGGAATGATTCCTGCCCCGATCCGTCGAGTATTGAACTAGTGTGTGAATGGATGGATTGCTCCTCCTCTTAATTGCAAAACCGCCGGATGACTCAACGGTCTACAGTGAGCGAAGAAGCATTGATGAAGCGTTACACGGAGAATGGACCGTCCCAAGTGCGCAGCTGTATTAAGCAGTTACGTTGCCCTCGCTGCAGCGGCAGACTAATCCAGCAACCCGGCGGCGCTAAGGAGCGATACCAGCAGCCCAACCGCCAGCAGCGCCAGGTAGGTATCGCTGAGCTGGTTGACGGGGAAGTAGCGCGCCGGGTCGAAATCGATCACCGGAAATAAGGGCGCCACGTTTTTCACGCTCCAGATGCGCACGTTGGTCAAAAGCTCGTAGGCGCCCAGGGCAAGCAAGAGCAGCATGGCGATCAGGCGCACCCAATTGGGGCGGTTCTTATCCAGCCAGCGCTGGAACATGGCGCAGGCGATGATCAATAGAAAGACGAAGGCAAGCCCCAGGATGCGGGCTGCCACCCGCTCGCCCGTCAGGGGTGGGAAAGGCAAGAAGCCCCGCAGGGCGCCGTAAACCCGGTCCAGCGAGAGCAGCGCCAGCCCCAGGCAAGGGACTAACAGCGCCTGGAAGGGGTATGCGGCTTCGCGGTCGGTCAGCGGTCGCACTACGCCGAAATACAGGATGAACACAGCGGCGATAAGCCCGACAAAGAGGGTCAATTCCCAGGTTCCGGTGGGTTTGATCAGCCCGCCGCCCAGGGTGATATCGTTCGGGCGTCTGCAGCCGGGTCAGGTACTGCCAGATGGCTTCGATGTTGCGGGTAGCCGGAGATGAAATCGCTATCCACTTTGCCCACCATAAGCGCGGCGGGTAGCAGGCGCCAGGCGGATAGCAGCAGCGCAAAGCCGCCCGCCGCCATGATCCACGCAATACGGCGCGGGATGCTCAGCGCCAAAAAACCCAGGAAGAAGAGCAGGTAGACGAACGGGTGGTAGGCGCCCTGCAGCAGCATGAAGGACGCCAGGAACGCCGTCTTTGCCACCCAGCGCCAGCCTGCCTGACCCTCCAGCAGGTCGAAAACGAGCACGGCAAAGGCTGCGTACAGGAAATAACCCGCCCAACTGGCGTGACCCACGCTGGCGTGCGCCAGGATGTGCCCATTGAAGGAAAAGAGCGCAAACAGGATGGTGAATGCCAGCAAGGAAAGCTGAAAGCGACGGCGCAGCAGCAGCAAAGCCCAGAAGCCCAGCGCATACATCAGGATAAATTGAAATGTGACGAAGCGACCGGCATCCAGCCAGGGCAGAAGGAAGATTTGCGGCGAGAGGATCTGGTCGGGGCTCGAGAAAAAGCGCAAGGTGACACCGTCCTCGACGGCGGGCGCGGATAGATGCAGGGGGATTTCCCAGCGCAGGATCGCCGAGCGCAAAAAAGCCAGGCGCGGACCATAAATGAGCGCCCAATCGTGGAAGTCCAGCGGACCCCTGCCCCAATTCAGGAATCGCCCCCACAGGTAGGCGCCGCCGGTGAAGAGCGCAGCCAGCCACAGGCGCTGCAGCCAGGCGTATTTCGGCGCTGGATGGCCGGCGACCAGCTCGGTCAGCGCTTTGCCATCCAGGTGTTGCGCTTCCGGCATCAATTTTCGCCTTCTTCCAGGCTGATCCGGCTGGTGGCTTGATCGCCGGCGCTGAGCAGGTCCAGGATCATCAGCTTCTGCCAGATCTTGCGCGAGATGCCGTTGGTGAGCCCCTCGATATCGGAGACGGCATCCACCAGCACGGCGTCCTCGGAGTTTTGCGCGTAAAAACCGGCGATGATGCCCGTGAACGAGAGCAGCTCGGTGCAGTAATCCAGGTAGCGGCTGAGCTCGAAGGGCGTCATGTCCAGCCGGGGCGTCGAAGGCGCCAGCTCGCCTCTCCCCAGGATGCGCTCCGGATCCTTGTGCAACTGGTGCATGTCGATGATATGGGCGAAGACGCGCAGCTTGTGCAGCGAGCTGAGCACCCTGCGGCGCTTGATCGCGCGTCTCTGCGCTGACCAGGAAGAAGATGCCCGCCCCGATCAGGATCAGGTCGTTGATCCCCGCTTCCAGCAGCGGGATGAAATTCTCAAAGCGCAGGATTTCCCTGAGATCCTGCATGCTCACGATGCTGCGCAGCGTCTAGGCAAGGCGCGGCGATGAGCAGCACCACCAGGAGCGCCACGCCAATGCGCAGGGGCAGGATCGGGCGGGCGATCCAGCGCGCATCCTCCTGGGCGTTCTTGCCGAAGGTGAGCAGTTGCATGCTCACCTGGTACAGCCCGGATTGCGGGAAGCGCTCCTGGATGCGGCGCGACAGGAGCTCCAGGGAGGAGATCATCTTGTCCGGGTCGATAACGGTGTAAGACATATGGGTTGCCCTCGCTGGCTTGCGCTTTGATCTGGCTCTTATTCTATCTTAGATATTCCCCGCCTGCCACAAGCTCGACCATCTCGATAGCCGGTCAACCTTCAAATGCTTGACAATGCATCTGTCCTTAAGTACAATTTTATCGAGGATATCTGTACAAGATGAACGAAACGATTTCACTTTCTGAAGCGCGTAGGAATCTGCCAGAGCTGGCAGATCGGGTCAACGCTGGTCATACCTGTATCTTGTCTCGCCGGGGGCGAGAGCTGGCTGTCTTGATCGGGATCGACGAGTACCACCGCTTGAAAGCCATCGAGCAGCAGCAGCGGCAGAGGGATTTCGATCTCCTCCTGGCGCCTCCCGAACCCGGCGCTATGCTCGAGGAAGAAGCGCGTGAGCTGGCGGTTCAGATCGTCCGCGAGCAGCGCGCTCGCTACCGCTGACCCTGGTCATGAGAGCTGTCCTGGATACGAGTGTGTTTATCTCCCTGCTGCTCTCCCCGCGGCTCAGGCGCCTGGCTGATGGCGCTGTGGTACGAAAAAAGGTATGAGTTGGTGATCTCACCTGCCATCTTTAGTGAGTTCGTTGATGTGTTGGGGCGCGCGGAGGTGGAGGGGAAGATCGATCCCCAACGCAAGCTGGCTCTGTTCCGCCGTTTACGCCAGGACGCGCTCTGGACCAGCGGCGCGCCTCTGGCGCACGGTATGCTGGTGGATGCAGCGGATGATTTCTTGCTGGACGCAGCGCTGGAGGCGAATGCTGAGTTCATCGTGACCTGGGATTTTGCCCTGCTCAATCAGAAATCCTGCCAGGGCGTGCAGATCATTTCTCCAGACCAATTTACCTCGCTGGTGGTGCGCTTAAGGTAGCGGCGAACCCCCACAGGTCGTTCGCCAACCTTCAAGGAGAAGAGTTTATGACAAAAGAGAAAGAAACAAACGGAGGGGGGATTCTGGTTCCCGGTCTATCCCAGCCGGCGCAGCGGGCGCTCAAAGCCGCCGGCTATACCCGCCTGGAGCAGTTGGCAGGCGTCAGCGAAGCGGATTTGTTGGCGCTGCACGGCGTGGGTCCCAAAGCGATCGCCGCGCTGCGCCAGGCATTGGCTGCGCAGGGATTGGCGCTCGCCGAGCCGGTCTACGACAGCCCGCGCGACTGGGTGGGCAGCCACATCCGCGACTACGTGGCGAGCGACGGAGCGCAGGGTCACGAATGGCGCGGCTACCCGACCCTGCTGCTGACCACGCGCGGCCGCAAGAGCGGCAAGCTGCGCCGCACGGCGCTGATCTACGGTCGCGACGGGGAGAACTACCTGCTGGTGGCATCCTACGGCGGCGCAGCGAAGCACCCTTACTGGTACCTGAACCTGGTCGAGAACCCGCTGGTCGAGATCCAGGTGAAGGAAAAGAAGATGAAAGCCTGGGCGCGCACCGCCACGCCGGAAGAAAAGCAGCGCCTGTGGCCGTGATGAGCCAGCATCTTCCCGACTTATGATGAGTACATCGTCAAGGCGCGTGAAGCCGGGCGGGAGATCCCGCTGGTGATCCTGGAGCCGAGGTAGGCGGGTCCATTGAACACCGGGGAAGCACGCGAGCTCGGGGAGCGGGGATGAGCCGCCGCCTGCAATTCGTGCCGTATACTCCCCAGACGGTCTTGAACAAGGGCAAGCGCGCCGACCACTGGTTCTGGTCGCGCTACAGCGCCTATCCCTACCTGGGCTGCCAGCACGGCTGCGAGTTCTGCTACTGCCGCGAGCAGAAGTATTCCCCCTACGCCGATCCCGGATGATTTTGCCTATATGATCAAGGTCAAGCAGAACGCCCCCGAGCTGCTGCGCCGCGCCCTGAGCCGCTGCCGGGTGGACATGGTCTTCACCGGCGATTACCAGCCCGCCGAGCGCAAGTTTGGCGTCTCACGGCGCATGCTGGAGGTGTGCCGCGACCTGGGCTTCCCGGTCTTCGTGCTGGAGCGCTCTCCGCTGGTGCTGCGTGACCTGGAGCTCATCCAGGAGATCGACCGCAAAGCCCCCTCGGTGGTGGCTTTTAGCCTGATCAGCGCCCCGGGCTCGCCCGCTTACGCGCGGGTGCGCCAGATGGAGCGCCTGGCGCCGCCGCCCGAGAAGCGCCTGCAAGCCATGCAGGCTATTGCAAAAGCCGGTATCCAGACCGGCATCTGTTTCATGCCCATCCTGCCCGGCGTTTGCGACGAGTGATGCCAACCTGGAAGCGGTGATCCGCTCCACCGCAGAGCACGGCGGAACGTTCGTCCTGGCGAGCAGCCTGACCCTCTCCGACCAGCAGAAGAGCTACTTCTTCCGGGTGCTGCAGCAGCATGCTCCTGACCTTCTCGACCTCTACCAGCGACATTACCCGGCGGGCAGTTATGCCCCGGCGTCTTATGACTGGCGGCAGATCGCCATTCGAATCCGTGAGCTGTGTGAGAAGTACGGCATCCGCGACCGAATGAGGCGCCCGGTGATCCCCGGCGATAAGCTCGCCGTCAACAAGCGCATCGTCGAGCGCCTGGCGGACCAGGCGTACACGCTGGAGCTGGAAGCCGCATCGCAATCGCAAATCTGGGCTTATCGCAAAGCCGCCTGGGCGGTGGAAGACCTGGAGCAAGATATCCGGCTGATCTACAAGAGCATGGGGCTGAAGGGCTTGCAGTCCATCCCGAACGTCGGGTCAGGGCTTGCAGGAACGATCGGAAAATGGCTTGCCGGGCAGGAAGGAACAGGCGAGCTTCCAATTAGGTAATATAATGGATAGGGGATGGTGGGGATAGTTAAATCTGGGATTCCGGAGGTTGTTCTATGAGCTCGCAAGACGAAAAAACGCCTTCCAAGAGGTATGAAACGGCTTTGGGTGTGGGGGTATTGATCACAGGCATCTTCCTGGTCTTGATTTTCCAGAACACTACGTTCCAGGATTACGGTGTGCGCTTCGGCTTTATCCTGATCTCTTTTGGCACCGGCTTGATCATCTGGGGGCTTTATACATTGATTGCGCATTCCGATTTCATTGGGTTTGTCGCTTTTATGAAAAAAGAGAATATGACGGCGATCTTCAAGGATAAAGAGCGCGGCAAGGCATTGATCACCCGGAGCATCCGCGAGTGGGCGGAAAACCCCGCAGGCAGACACCATCCGGCTGAAGGGCGTGACCCTCAATATCGCCTTCAGCAATACCGGGATCATGACCGAGTATGTATCCAATAATAAGATCATCAATAAAGAAGTAAAAGAGATCCGGGTGTTACTGCTCAATCCGTATTCGATGAACGCCATCACCCGCTCCATCCAGGAAAGCCGCCCGCTCAAGCCCGAATCCAATCCAACGGAAGATATCTGCAAGCATACCCTGGCGCAGCATAAACAAGAGATCCTTTACCGGGATTTCGAGCGCACCATCTCCAATATCAAAGACCTGATCCAGAACTCCAGCACTTATAAAGTCAACCTGCAATGCCATATCTACAGCTCGGCATCGCCCAACTTCCTGCTGATCAACGGCAAGCGGGCGATCAGCGAGAACCTGATCCTGGGGCGCAGGAAAGATGAGCCTAAGGGAAAATTGTACGGCATCCTGCCGCACCTGGTGTATGGCAACGGCAAGATCAAGGAAAGCCTCGAAGTCCATTTCGACTACTTGTGGGATTATGATTCGGTCGCCCTCGAAGATTTTCACGAAGAAGTCGAGGAGAAGTACTACGAGATCAACCGCCTGTTCTTGCTCTACAACCTGCAAAAAGAGATCTGGGAGGCGCAGTGGAAGAAAAAGGGCAGGTCGCGGGACAGCGAGTTCGACATCCTCTACCAGGATTACAAAGAGCTCTATCCCGGACGCATCCCCCGGCAGGATCCTCGACCTGGGATGCGGAGACGGCGGCGGCGGGTCGCTGGAAATCCTCAAAGAGCATCCCAACACGGTGTTCGATTATGTGGACATCAGCCCAACCGCGATCGGGTACTTGCAGGAGAAAATCACAGAGCTGGAGCAAAGGAACCGTATTCATTATCAGTGTACACTGAACGCCTGCGATATGCTCACCTATCTCAACCGCTGCGATCCGGCGCAATATTCGCTGGTTTACGCCAATTTTTCGATCATTTACATGACGAAAATCAAAGCCATCGAAATCTATCGCAAAGTCTTCGCCGCCTTGCAGAGCGGGGGTGTCTTTTTGCTCAGCCTTTGGACCACGAACTACTTCAACATGCCGGTCGGCGAGCATGGTGAAAAGGGAAAAAGACCGCCGCACACCTTCGTGCGCGTCCCGATGACGGAAGATCTGCGAGTATTGAACAGCGGTCCTCGCCTGCGCATCGGCGAGATCCGCAGGTTTTACCAGGATATGGACGAGCTGATGGAAGAGTTCCGCAGCGCAGACGAAGATAAGGTCGATGGATTTCGAGAATATCGCCTACCGTTATTATGAAAACGGTGCGGTCTTGCGCGTGTGGGTCAAAAAGAAATGACCATCAGCTTGCCGGATGATCTTCTCCACAGCCTCCGCACCTGTCCGGCAAGCCACATGCCTGAGATCGAGCTGGGGGCGCAGCAGGCGATCACCCAGGCGCTCCTGTGCCAGGAGCAGGATTTGGCTGAAGCTAGCGATGTGAGCCGCTATTTCGGTCCCCCGCGCTTTCCGGGGACAACCTCGATCGGTTATCGCCAGCGTGACCCCTCCTCTTCGCCGATACAACCGAGTCGGAATTGGAAAGTTTTCCCGATTGGGTGGATCGGAGCATCCGCAAGATCTTGCTCAAGATGCAAGCAAGGGATTGCTGGCGCCAGGTGCGCCTGCCGACGAGATTATTCAGAAGGTAATGATGCTGCTGGAGTATCAAACGCCGCACGGCGCCGCTTTAGCAGATGCCATACCCCAACAAATGTACGAAGATATCTTCATCCGCATGGTGATGCTACTGGTCGATGTGGCTGATTCCAGGCAAGAAGCCAATCTTTATCAAGAGTTCAATGCGCTCTGCCGCCGGATTGCGCTGGCGCTGATCCGCCGGATGGAAGAAACGGGTATGATCGGAAAACAGGTCAGCCAGATCGCCAAAATCATCCAGGTGGCTGTCCTGTCCGGTTACGTGGGCATCAATTTAAAAAGCTCGGCTTCGGCTGCTTCGACACTGCTGAATCGCAACCTGATCCCTTTGAATGAAGAGTGGATCCGCTCCATGGAGGCTGTGAGCGCGGTATCCGAGGCGGATATCTGCGCTGTGGCGGATCGCCTGCTGGCGGTCAGCGGGAGCAGCGCAGGTCAATTTGGGCTGCAGGCGCTTTCAGCGTACCAGGCGGAGGTGGTCTGCGCGCCGCGCCCGACATTGCTCGTGTTTTTCTGCGATGACACCCTGGAATCGGTGATCGACATCAAGCGCTTCGAGGTGATGATCGCCGCCAACCCGCAGCTAACCGTACACTTTATCCCCCGGAGTGGGCGCTACGGCAACGATATCGCTTATGAAGACATGCAAGACCTGCTCCAGGAGCCGGAATTTGCCAGCCTGCACCGCCATACTGCGGCGGGCAGGTTTATCGTCAGCCCGCACGGACCCAAATCGGGATGTATCGACCCCAGATTCTTGAGCAGGGGATTGATCGACGAGATCGACGCATTCGGCGCCGGGAAGCGGGTGATTTTCGAGACCAAAGGCTGCCGGAATTTTGAGATGTTGCACGGCGGCTTGCAAATCCCATGGTATGCCGGATTCAATTGCAACCGGGCGCTGAGCATCCGCACGGTAGGCGTCGACGGTCCCCCCGTTTTTGTGAGGATTCCTCCCGGGTCTACTGGCGTTATGACGGGTTTACCCAACCCGTGATCGGTTCCAGCCCATCCTACCCAACCGCCCAGGTGCGCTTTGCCCGGATGACCACCCGCCAGTTATGCGCCGCGCTGGATTCCAGGCTTTACCGGAATTTGTTAAGCCGGTCGACAGATGAGCTCCAATTGAACACGAGCTTGATGGAGCTGGGCGACTGCCTTAGAATGCCGTTCTCAGAGCTCATCGATTTACTCGCCGGCGCTCAGGTCAAAGGCTGATCCTTCCAGTCTCTGCGATTTGCCCCTCGAGCAGCTCAACAAGCGTAGCTCTACCCATCTGAGCAATACTTTCCTGAAAACTGATTTCGTCTGCGGCGAACAACGGGCTGATTTCGATGGCTTGTAACCCGCTCTCGGGAAGCGGGATTCCTGAGCCGAGCATCCAGCGCCTGTACATCGCCTGCAGGTCGTCGAAGACCGTTGCAGGGGATTCAAGCCCCCGGCTGTTTTTCAGCGGCGAGAACTCGTCTGCCCGGTCGGCGCACATCACGCTGGCTTTACGGGTATACAGCAGCGCATCGAAAACCTTCTTCTCGAAGCGCAGTCCATTCGGCGCCTGGGCTTGGATCAGGCTGCCGGAGGAATCGATGCAATCGATTTTCTTGCGCGTGGCGTGGAGCGGGAAAGGCGCTTGTTCTCGCACCAGCCTCTGGATAAAATCGACCCGTACGAAAAATGTGTTGATGCTCCCGCTTGCGTAGACCAGCCTGCCATCGCTCATCCCGCAGGTTGGCTACATCTGCAGGTATATCCGAATACTCGATCAGCCTCAGGCTGCCGTCCTGCCGGGTGATGGTTGCCAGGGTTTCATCCGCGGCGCGCTTCGTGACGCTTTTGCAGGAAAAATCGGCGCCGGTGAGCAGGTGATACCCGAGAAACACCGGATCGCATAGCCTGACCAGGCTATTATCGATGTTATGGATGAAGAGATGCTCGACCCCCAGCCGGGACAATTTTTCCAAGAAGCCGGAGCTGCCCAGCGCCCCGACCAACCCGCCGTGTCCATCCGGATTTTCGCAAATATGCCATTGCGCATCCATGAGGATTTTCCCATGCAGATCCACCGTGGGGAGCACGCCTTGCTGGATAAAGTGCACGCCTTCCTCTGGCAAGCCGAAGAAGTCGTGATCACGGAAAAAGGCAACCGTTGGGTCATGCGTGGCTGCGCTGGTCAGGACAGCCCAGGGTAAAAACCCGGGTGCGCCTGCCCAACGGCTGATGAAGATGAGTTTCTCGGCGAACCATTGGAACAAGCTTTTTCTCGTAACCGGTCCAATTGGATACATGCCCTTGGGAGCCCCAAATCCGAGCCTGGTTCCCAGCCCGCCTGCCAGGACCAATGCGCAGACCTTGCCCTTGCGACATCGCTTGCTTGCCGACAGCTCTGGCATGCGCCGCTTGCAGGGTATCGAGCTCTGCGCCTGTTTCCGGCGCCAGCCTGGAGAAATCCGCTTTACCAGCCTGGCGATATGCCTGGAGCGCCGTTGCGAGCGAATCGAAGTCTATCGAGCCTGCCTGTTTTTGCAGGGCAAGCCGTTGTTCTGCTGAAAGCTCGGGCCACCATTCGTAGATGTGCGCTTGCCCGGCTTGCTGCACCCTGGCAGCAATTGGATTCGCGGGAATCTCCATCCATGGCATTTTACCTGGATAAGTTGAATGCAGGGGGTGAATATCCGGTGGAAATCTCAGCTCACGGCTGCCCTCGCTGCTGTCTTATGTTTCCGACAGGATCAGGGTAAAATTATGAAAAACCTGAACAGGAGAACAGCATGACGCTACCCTACAAACGGATCATGGTGATTGTCAATCCGGCAGCCGGGAAGGACGAGCCGATCCTCAACACGCTTAACGATGTCTTTCACGCGGCACCGTGGATTGGGACGTGCGCATCACGCACAATCCGGCGACGCCACCCGCCTGGCGAAGGAAGCCGTGGAGCAGGGCTACGAGCTGGTGGCGGGCTACGGCGGCGACGGCACGCAGATGGAAGTGGCGAACGGCTTGCTGGGTACGGGCATTCCCCAGGCGATCCTGCCCGGCGGCACCGGCAACGCCATGGCGCACGACCTGACGTATCCCTATCAACCTGCGCCAGGCGGCGGAGCTGATCACTACCAGCCATAAGCGCCGGGCGGTGGACCTGGCGCGGGCAGGCGACAAGGTTTACATGCTGCGCGCCTACGCCGGTGTCAGCCAGGAGCAAGCCGCCAGCCGGGAGAGCAAGGATAAGATGGGTCAGCTAGCATATATCGAGGCGGGCGTGAAAATGTTGACCCAGATGGCTGAAACACCCTACCGCGCCACGGTAGATGGCGAGCGCATCGAAGGTCAGGCGCTGATCTGCTATATCCTCAACGCCGGCACCATCGGAGGCGTGATGGGTATCGACCTGCCCAAGGTAGGCGATGTGAGCATCTCCGATGGCTACCTGGATTTATTCGTCGTCACCAAGGGCATCCGCCCGCTGCGCGCCGTTACTCACCACATGTTCCACCTGGGCGAGTGGCAGGGGGGTGTAAACCATTACCGCGGCAAGGAAATTACGCTGGAGACAGAGCCGCCGCAGGATGTGTGGCTGGATGGCGATATCGACGGCAAGACGCCCTTTACCACCAGCAGCATGCCCGAGGCACTGCAGATCGTCGTTCCGTGATGTGAAATGCAGGGGCGAACCTGAGTGTCCGCCCAACACGCATAAGGTTATTTCATCACAGAAGGGGTTGTTGGCAGGCGCAGCCCGCCAACAACCCCTCGTTGCTGCTTACGGTAAGCTTGCCAGATAGGCGTGCATCGCCGTGAGCTCGACATCGTCCATGCGCCCGATCTGCTTCCAGGGCATGATGGCGCTCATGCTGTAACCCTGTGGATTGACCCCCGTGCGCATCGCCGGAATGAACTGCTCCGCCGTCCACGCCTTGACCGGGTCCAGGTTCCAGCCGATGGGGGCGAGCTGTCCTTCTTTGCCGCCCTTCAGGTCCTCGCCGTGGCAAACGCGGCAGTCCTGGAAGCTGAGGATGTACTCGCCGTACGCCACGCTGGGCGCTTTGGGTGGGGCGGTGATGGCGCCTTGCACGGGCGGGAGCGGTCCGGGGATCATGCCAGCCCCGTTTAAGAGCAATGCCAGCAGGTTGGGCTGGTCGGCTGGATTCTGCGTTTCGTGTGCTACTGCCGAGGCGCTGCGCAGGTAGGCGATTACCGCCTGGGTGTCTTCATCGCTCATATAGCGCATGCGCGCGGTAGACATGATCACCAGGCGCTGTCCCTGGGGATTCACACCGTGGCGCAGGGCGTTGAAGATCTCGCCGTCCGTCCAGCCCGCCAGCGGACCCGCCGGGGTCAGGTTGGGGGCGACATATGTGCCCAGCGCCATGGGGAAGTCCTTCCCCAGGTCCACGCCGCCGGTCAGGGGCAGCTCGCCGCTGAGCGAGTGGCAGGAGGTGCAGAAGGAGTTCGCCAGGTGCTCGCCGCGCTGGATGTTCTCCGGCGTCAGCGCCACGTTGATCTCCGGCGCGGCCATTTTATGCGGGGTGTAGGATTTGAACAACCCCACCAGCGCCAGCACGCCTGCCAGGGTAAACACCACGGCGAGCAACCCGCTGAGCAGCACGCCCGCCCATTTTACAAAGCGGTTCTTCGCCCGCCAGGCGCGCCTTGCCAGTAAGACGAAAAGCGCTGCCAGGGCTACAATCACAAGCCAGCCGATGATATTCGTGAACATTTATTCCCTCCTGGATCCGTTTTGGTTCGATGGGAGTAGCCGGGATACCCCCTTCCCCGGCAATTCCTGCAAATACCTCTGTGTTTTATCCCCTTTGTTTACGGATAAATAAGGTCAGATTATACCAGGGCATACGCTGTCCGGTGTTCCCATCTGCGGACTGAGCAACTGTGACAGCTTTTAATACGCTGGTGCATGCCTGAAAGTTCCGTAACCACTCGCAACACTCGCGCTTTGCTTCGGTATCCGCCTGGCATCCGTTCGGGTGCATGGATGAATAAATCGTTCTGGCTTACAAAATCGCAAGTAAGATCGCGCTTTTCGATATTGCGCATGGAATATTGTGGTATTGATATAAAATTGGATCGATGAGGGTCTCAAGATGGGGGGTTTTCCAATCCCCGCGTAATCTTTGAGGCCGTTACCTTGTCCTTCAGGTGCGTTTTAGTTCCACAAGGGAGGTCCCCCATGCATACCACCCGTTCGAAAACCATATTTCACCTCATGCTGCTTGCCAGCCTGCTGGCTACCCTGTTCGGCAGCGCCGCGATTGCGCCGCCTGCCCGTGCGGCAGTCATCGATGTCACCAGCAACGCCGACTCCGGCGCCGGCACGCTGCGCCAGGCGGTGCTGGATGCCGCCTCCGGCGATACCATCACCTTCAGCGTCAGCGGGACGATCTCATTGCTGAGCCAGGTCGTCATCGACAAGGATCTAACGATCAGCGGACCGGGCGACGCCGTCCTGACCGTCAGCGGCGGAGACGCCACGCGGGTCTTCGATATCGGCGCCTATGCGGTCACCATCTCCGGGCTGACCATCGCCGATGGCTACACTCCCGGCAGCGGAGCGGGCATCCAGCAGGTGGGGGGCAGCCTGGTGCTGGATCATATGCGCTTCAGCGACAACCAGGCGCTTTCCGGGTTCGGCGCGGCTGTCTCCAAGAACAACGGACCCCTGGTGGTCAGCCATAGCACATTCACCGGGGGTGGGGCGAACTACGGCGGGGCTATTGCATTCGACTGTCGCAATGGTTCCGCATGCCCGTTTTCGATCGAGAACAGCACCTTCACCGCCAACAGCGCCAATTACGGCGGGGCGTTGCTGCTCTTCAACGCCATCCTGACCGTGGTAGACAGCACCTTCTCGAGCAACCTTGCCACCGCCTGGGGCGGGGGGATGCTTTTCGATAGCAACCGCAACAGCCTCAGCACGCTCACCCTGCTGGATAGCACCCTGGCAGGCAACAGCGCCGGTCAGGGCGGCGGCATGTACCTGATGCTCTCGGGTAACGCCGTTGTGGCGAACAGCACCTTCTCCGCCAACAGCGCGGCCGATTTTGGCGGCGGGTTGCTCACCGGTGGCGATGGCAGCATGGCGCTGGTCAACGATACTTTCTCCGGCAACAGCGCGGTGAGCGGGGGCGGGGGGGTTGCCAAGTTCAGCGCCATGAGCCTGGTCAACACTATCCTGGCAAACAGCCCCTCCGGCGACGACTGCCGCGATTTCGGCGGGGCGTGGGGTAGCGTGGCGAATGTGCTTATGGAGAGCGGTACCTGTCCCTTTACGCTCAATAGTGATCCGTTGCTCGCTGCGCTGGCGGATAACGGCGGTCCAACCCAGACTTTTGCCCTGCTGCCCGGCTCGCCGGCGATCGACGCCGGGGATAATACCGCCTGCGCCGCTCCACCGGTCAACAACCTCGACCAGCGCGGCGTGACCCGCCCGCTGGATGGCAACGGCGATGGCAACGCCGTCTGCGACCTGGGCGCCTACGAAGCCCTGGAGCCGAGCGGGACGACGCTCACCGCTGACGCGCCCGACCCCTCCGTCACCGGGCAGACCGTTAGCGTCAGCGTCACCGTCACCGGAACCGCCACCACGCCCACCGGCAGTGTTAGCATCACCGGCGCGGATGTTAACTGCAACATCACCCTTGCCGCGGGGAGCGGGAGCTGTAATGTAACCTTCACCTCAACCGGGGCTAAAACTCTCACCGCCACGTACAACGGCGATGCGACCCACCGCCCCAGCGCGGCGACCGCCGGTCATACGGTTGACCCGGCGGATACCACCACCACGATCACAGCCGATAACCCAGACCCCTCCGCCGGCGGCGGGGCGGTCAGCGTCAGCTATACGGTGGCGGTAAGCGCCCCCGGCAGCGGCACGCCTACCGGGAATGTGACCGTCAGTGATGGAGTCGATTCGTGCAGCGGCACGGTCGCCGCGGGCTCGTGCAGCCTCAGCCTGACGACGGGCGGGGCGCGCACCCTCACTGCCACTTACGCCGGCGATGGCAATTTCAACGGCTCCTCGGATACGGAAGCGCACACGGTGGACGCATCACCCCCGCAGGTGGGAGGTATCACCCGGGCGGATGCCTCGCCCACCAACGCCGCCAGTGTGGATTTCAGAGTGACCTTCACCGAAGCTGTGACCGGCGTAGACGCCGCGACTTTCAGCCCTGGCGAGCGGAGGCAGCCTTGAGCGGCGCCTCCGTCAGTGGGGTGAGCGGCGCGGGGACGACCTACACCGTCACCGTGGGTACGGGAACGGGAAGCGGCAGCCTGCGCCTGGATGTGGCAGCCAGCAACAGCGTCGAGGATCTCGCCGGCAACCCCTGCCCGGCGGGTATTTCAGCGGCGAGAGCTACACGATTGATAAGGACGCCCCGCAGGTGCAGTCCAGCGTGCGCCTGGACGCAAACCCCACCCACGCCCTGAGCGTGGACTTCCGGGTGACCTTCAGCGAGGCGGTAAGCGGTGTGGACGCCGCCGATTTCAGCGCTACCAGCGGCGGCGCCCTGAGCGGCGCTTCCGTGAGTGGGGTAACTGGCGCGGGTACCACCTATACCGTGACGGTGGGCACGGGAACCGGCGATGGGACACTGCGCCTGGATGTGGCAGCCACGAATACCATTCAGGATCTCGTAGGCAACTGCTCTGCCCGGCGGGTATTTCAGCGGCGAGAGCTACACCGTCGATAAGACCGCCCCGCTGGTTGTCTCAAGCCTGCGGCTGGACGCCAACCCCACCCACGCCCTGAGCGTGGATTTCCGGGTGACCTTCAGCGAAGCGGTGAGCGGCGTGGACGCTGCCGATTTTAGCGCCGCCTCTGGCGGCGCCCTGAGCGGCGCTTCTGTCAGCGGCGTGAGCGGTACGGGCGCTGTCTACACCGTCACCGTGGGCACTGGCAGCGGCGATGGCTCATTGCGCCTGGATGTGCTCGATGATGACAGCATCCAGGACGCGGCGCACAATCCTTTAGGAGAGGCGTACAACCTCGGCGAGAGCTACACAGTCGATAAGACTGCACCCACGGTCGTGTCCAGCCTGCGCCTGGACGCCAACCCGACCCAGGCTGCCAGCGTGGACTTTCAAGTCACCTTCTCCGAAGCCGTCAGCGGTGTGGATATCACCGATTTCACCACCAGCTCAACGGGCAGCCTGAGCGGCGTGCTGGTCAGCGGCGTGACCGGCTCGGGCGCCACGTACACCGTCACCGTCAGCACCGGCAGCGGAGCGGGCAGCCTGCGCCTGGACGTGCTGGATGACGATAGCATCGTGGATGCCGCCGGCAACCCGCTGGCGGGCGGCTACACCGCCGGCGAGGCGTATGAGGCCGGCTTCTACTACACCACCCTGCCGCTGATGTTCTACAATGCCACCGGCGGCGGGCGCTAATGTCTACACCGGCGCCGGCGGGTGATCTTTCCCGCCGGCGCTTCTTTTTTGCTCTTCCCTGTTGCATTTCTGCCGAAACTTTGCTATAACAATAGCAGCATAAAATACAGATACCCGTTTTCTCACAGAAAACAGGTATCTAAAGGTCATTTGAGGTTTGTCCATGTTGCTGCACCAGGAGGAACTCCCATGAACACCCGCTCGCTGCTTCTCTCCGCCTTGATCGCCGGCGCTGTGCTGGGCACGCTCGCTAACCTGCCCGTGCTGAACTTCATCAACTGTGTTCTGTGCTTGTGGGTGTGGCTGGGGGGCATTTTTGCCGTCTATCTCTACAATCGCTACGAGCGCAACCGCACCCAGGTTGTCGAAGCCAGCGCCACACCGGGGCAGGGCGCCGGCATCGGCGCGCTGGCAGGCGTGGTCGGCGCCTTCGTCGGCGCGGTGGTCTATGCGCTCACCAGCTTCATCACAACTCCCCTGATGCAATCCGCGGCACGTGCCCTGGATGTCGATATGCCCTCGGCTGGATCGGGGTTCCTGGGTGTGTTGATCGGCACGCTGGTCTTCTTCTTCATCAACATCATCCTGTACCCGATCTTCGGCGCCGTCGGCGGACTGTTGGGAGCGGGTGTGTTCTGGAAGAAGCCGCAGGCGTAAAGAAGGTTGCCCAACGTCTATCTTACTGAAGATTACCTGATCCGCCTGATCAGCCAGGTGATCGCCGATGCTGCAGGTCATCGCCGGGCTCAAAGCCGCCCAGCAGTACAAGGAAGCCGAGCAGCAGGTCGACCAGGCGTTGGAAGGGCAGCTCGGTTTGCGCGCCAGCCTGGTCAAAGAGCTGGACGATGAGCGCCTGAAGGAGATGCTCACCACCGGCGGCAGGCTGGAGCTGGAGCGCTTCTTGCTGGTGGCGGACCTGTTCCGCGAGTTGGCGGAGCTGGCGCAGCGCCGCGGCGACGAGCTCGCCTTCCGCCGCGACGGCGGTCGCGCCTTGCGCTTCTACCGTCAAGGCTTGGGCGATGGCGGCGAGGCGGTGGATGAAAAGCTGCCGGAGAAGATCGCCGACGCTGGGCGCACTGTTAGGCAGCGCAAATTCAGCTCAATCGACCGCCAACCCTGCGACTGCCGAGGCGGGCAAGCGCGGCATCAAGAAGAGAACTCACTAGAGAAGCCAGGATTTCGTCCCCGGGCGGCGTTTCTTGCGATTGAGGCATCCCGGATGCGACAGAAGCCTTATCAGTTAGAGTTGATCGTTTTCTTGGCGATCTTGCTTGTTGGTTGCCAGACTCAGAGGACCTCCTTGCCGGCAGCAACCAATGAGCCAGTGCACGCTCTGGTCACGATCCCGCCTGTAATAAGCTCAGCCACTAAGCTCGCACCATCGCCGCTACCGGCAAAAAGTAACATCCCTACCCGAGGGGAGTCAGGTCGCCTCCACCCATACTCCTTACCTTCAGAGGACTCAAACTGCCACGGATACACCTACACCTGCTCCTGATCTGCCCATTCCGGAGGTACGTCAGCTTGGCCAGATTGGGGGCGTTTATGCCCTCTGGCAGGACAATATCCTGGGTATTACCTTCGAGATCCCGCTAAGCTGGGGGAAAATTGAGGCTGGGTGGGGGCAAGCGGAAACTGGTCGTGCGTATAACTACTTCTTCGATCCCGACCCTGGCATGCTGGAAGCCGGAGGCAGGAGCGCCGATTTTAGCATGGGGAGAGGTAGTACCTGGACTGATTTCGGCGGCTTTGGAAGGGATAACACAACCGAGATGTGCGCGGTGAGCCTTTACTTCCCATCAGCCTGTAAACAGACCAAGCCGGATGTTGCCTTCCTAATAGCCTTACCGTCCGCGCAATTGATTTGTGAGGGAGGTCCGGGTGCGTTCGTTGAGCCGTTTGTGGAAGTTATGATCAACTTGCCTGATAATCCACAGATTAACGGCTTCATTTTCGTGTCGAAGTTCCTGTCTCCAGAGCTGCGTGATGAGGTAGCCGCTGCAAGGCTCTATTTCGTGCAAGATTCGGATAGTATACCTGCTCAGAAATGCGATCTAGAAAGCCAGGCGGCTTACGATCAGTGGATGGAGGATTTCGTGCGCAGGATCGAGAACGGTGATGTGGATGAGGAGACCGCCCTCAACCTCAGCCGCCTTGAGCACCTGGCGCGCTCGATCAAGATCAAGTAGCAATAAGACAAGCTGTTAGCTTGTCCTACAAGCCAGTCCAAAGAAATTAGCCGGTTTTTGCGCGAATTTCGTCGCTACAAAGAATAATTGCTTAGGAGGGGACTAATGTTAAAGCGCCTGATGTTTCCCGTAAGGATGCTAGCCCTCACCCTGCTTGTCTGCCTGGCGTTATCTGGGAGCGCCGATGGCGCTTGCACAAACGCTCCCGCAGCCACTTTGACAGTCAATACTACCTCCGATAATGACATCGACGGCGATGGCTTCTGCACGCTCCGCGAGGCGATCATTGCTGCTAATCTGAATGCCAGTTATCACGACTGTGTATCGGCTGGTTTTCCCAACGATTTCGATCACGTTCAGCATCACCGGCACGATCCGCCTGGGCAGCGCCCTGCCGCCTATCACCGCGGATGGCCGCGATCTGACCATTGATGGTCCCGGGGCGGATTTACTCACCATCAGCGGCGATTCAGATGGGGATGGCTCTGGCGATACCGCCATTTTCGCCTCACAAGCGCCGAGCTTCACGTTAAAGGAGCTGACGCTTGCACACGGCTACACCGGTGGCACCGGCGGCGCAGTAGAAATCCAAACCGGTTCAGTCACAGCCAGCATCGCGGATTGCGTGCTGAGCGGCAATTTTGCCGTTATGGGCGGGGCGGTTTATCACGGCGGCGCAAACCTTTTCATTACGAATACCGAGATTCGCGACAACCAGGCAGCCCAGGGTGGGGGACTTTACCTCGCCAATGGCAATAATAACATCGGGGATAGCTTGGTTTCAGGCAACCGCGCCGATACCGGCGGCGGCATCTACCATTATTCCAATAACCTGAACATTACCTCAACGAGTGTGTATAGCAATACCGCCAGCGGTCAGGGAGGCGGGCTCTATGCTTTCGGCCACAATGTTTCTGTTAGCGGTAGCACGTTTCAGCAAAACCATGCCCAGAGCGGCGGCGCGGTCTTTCGGGAAATTGGCACTCTCAATATCAGCAATAGCACATTTTGGGGCAACCAGGCTGAATACGGCGGCGCGCTTCTGAACAATGGCAACGTCACAATCAACAGCAGTACCTTCGTTGCCAACAGCGCCAGCGTAAACGGCGGCGGGCTGCGTAACGAATTTGCCACACCAATCTACGTGCGCAATAGCATTATCGCAAACAGCCTCAGCGGCGGCAATTGCAGCGGAGTGATCGCGAACTCCTACAATAATATCGATTCGGGCGAGAGCTGCGGATGGGACGCCGCCACTGGCTCGCTGAGCAATACAGATCCGCTCCTGGGTCCGCTGGTAAATAACGGGGGAAAACGCTGAGCATGGCACCCACTTGGGGTAGCCCGGCGATCGATGGAGTGATCTACAACGCTCCGAACAGTTGCCCCAGCAGCGACCAGCGCGGCGTGGCGCGGCCTCAGGGAGCATATTGCGATATCGGCGCAGTGGAGTTTAGCTGGCGCAGGCTGTACCTGCCGGTCGTCGCCCGGTCGCAATAACCCTATGCCAGCCTCGCTAAGATATTCTCCACCTGGATCAGCGCCTTGAAGCTCTCCACCATGCGCCGGTTCGACCCGAAGTTCAGCACGATATGCGCTTCCCGGAGCGGGTCGTAAAACAGGTGCGTCGCCAGGATGCCGATGTGCCCTTTCACCTTCGGCAGGCGTCCCAGTAAAAAGAAGAATTCCTTGAAGCGGATTTCCATCATCCCCAGCCCGTAGTAGATGCCCGGCTGGAACTTGTGCGTGCAGGTATCCATGCTTGCCAGCGCCGCCGGCTGCACCAGCTTGCCCTCCCGCAGGGCGCGGCTGAACTTCAACAGGTCTTGCGTGGTGGATACGATCCCGCCGCCAGCCCAATCGCAGCTCAGGCTTTCGAAGCCGCTGATCTCCACACCGTTGAACCAGATCTTTTCCAGCGCTTTGGTTGGCGTCCGGGTGGGTTTAGAGTAGAACATCAGATACGAGTCGTCCATCTCCAGCGGGAGGAAGAATTCATCCCTCAGGTTTTCGTGGAAGGCTCTCCCGCTCACCCTTTCGATGAGCAAGCCGAGCAGGATATAGCCCGTGTCCGAATAATTGAAAACCTGCCCGGGCGCTCCTACGGCTGCCTGCTTCTCACGCGTGAAGTCGAGCAGCGCCTGCGGCGTCCAATGCGCCTGCGGGTTGGCGAGCACCTCGTCCAGGAAGGACCTGCCGCCCGTCACGCCCCCCTCGAAGTAGTCCGCAAGTCCGGAAGTGTGACCCAATAGCTGCTCGATCGTCACCTGCCGGGCGTAATCGGCGCCCTGGAAGACGAATAGCCGCTCCAGCTCTGCGCTCGAGAAAAACGGGTGGATCGGATCCCTGGTTGTGAAGGCTCCCCGCTCTGCCAGCATCATCACCAGGCTGGCGGTGAACAGTTTGCCGATGCTGGCGACGTGGTAGGGCTGGTCTGCAAGAATCCGCGGGGAAGGTGTAATCCAAGCCCAGTTTCTGCGAGTGCACCCTCACCTGCAAGGGAAGGCTGGGGTTTTTGCGTGTAGCTTGCTGGAAATAGCGGTCGAGCTGGTCTGCGGCTTGCAGCGGGCTCAGCGGTTTGTTCAAGTTCATCCTTACTTTCTCCTTTACTTTCCTGTACACTTGTGTGTATAATAATACTAATAGATATGTTACTAATAGTAATATAGCATCGTTGCTTTGTCAACCCCCGGGTGAGGCGAACCGGTGTGGTCATCCACGACCGAGGTTCGACCGCCACCCAAAAGGATTTTCAAGCAGTAGGAGAGGAGTATCGCTATGGAGCACGTGGTCTTGGGATTATTGATGATCCAGAGCCTCACGCTTTATGACCTGAACCGCGCTTTTACGCAGGGCATCTCCATGTTCTACAGCGCCAGCTACGGCAGCCTGCAGGTTGCCGTGCGGAATCTGCTCAAGAAAGGGCTGGTGGTTTATGAAGAAAAGGTGGATAAAGGGCGCAACAAAAAGGTATACAGCATCACCGATCAGGGGCGGTCTGCCTTTTACACCTGGATGCTCTCCGAGATCCCGCCCAACAAGCTGGAGGTGATTGCCCTTTCCAGGGTCTATTTCCTGGGCTTGCTCCCGAGTCTTGAGCAGCGCAGGCAGGTCGTGGTGGAGATCCTCAAAGCGGTTGACCTGGCTCAGCGCCAGTTGGGCGCGGTGAGCAGCGAGTACAGCCGCCTTGAAGTGCCCGCTTCGTACAAGGAAATCCTCAAGTACCAGTTAGCCACGCTGGATTATGGATGCAGGCGCATGTCTTTGCCCGGGGGTGGTTCCAGGCATTGCTCCAGGAGCTTGGTGAGACTTCTCCGGTAAGACACCGTCAGGTTGGCGTCTTTTGGCAGTTAAATCGCTTGATTTGGCGGTAAATGTGGTGTATGCTGATCTCAGCGTTGACAATACAAATGAGGAGAGGCTGCCATGCCCGCCCGGCGCAAACAATTCTTGACCTCTTGCCTGATCGTCGCTGCCTCATTAATGCTGCTCGTCTACATCGTCTATAAGATTGTCTATAATTACCCAAAGCTGAGCGACCTGGCTCCCCTGCCGCTGGCAGGGCATGCAAAGCTGCTCGTGCTCGCCCCGCACTGCGACGATGAAGTCCTCGGTGCAGCCGGCGCTATCTTGGCAGCCAGGCGCATGGGCATGGATGTGCGCGTGGTGATCGCCACCAATGGCGATGGTTACCAGTTCGCCACGATGGAAGAATTTCGCCAGGCGTATCCCACCGCCGAAGATTTCATCCGCATGGGCAATATCCGCCAGCAGGAATCGCTGGACGCCCTGCAGGTGCTTGGCATCCAGCCGGAGCAGGTGATCTTCCTCAGCTACCCCGACCGCGGCAGCGCTGCTCTGCTATCAGAGAACTGGCAGCGCGACAATCCATATCTCTCGCCCTATAGCGAATCCTGGCGAAGCCCTTATTGGATTACCTATAACCCGAAATCGGTTTACGCCGGGGAGGATTACCTGGCGGACCTGAAATCCATTATGGATGAATATCGTCCCGACCTGATCCTCTACCCGCACCCGGACGACGTGCATGGCGATCACTGGGGGCTTGGCGCGCTGGCGCGCCTGGCAGCAGCCAGCCTGGAGCAGGAG
Organism: uncultured Chloroflexia bacterium; assembly: GCA_963702535.1. GTDB lineage: Bacteria > Chloroflexota > Anaerolineae > Anaerolineales > UBA4823 > CAVPDG01. The sequence goes on from CAVPDG010000031.1 coordinate 110,320, forward strand.
GACGCGGATTACAAGCCCGACCTGTTTGCCTACCTGGTTCACCGCCGCGATTTTCCTTCGCCCAAGGTCTACAATCCCGAGATGGATTTGTTGCCCCCCCGCCGCTCGTACGAGGTCGATCCGGTCTGGTACCGGCTGGATCTGACCCCCCAGGATGTCGAGCTGAAAGACCAGGCGGTGACGCGATACACCAGCCAGCTCAAGCAGATCGGCTACTTGATGCGCAGCTTCGTGCGCCAGGATGAGCCCTTCGCCCAGCCTAAGCCTGCCCGTTTAGCCAGGCTGGCGTCCGGCGATCCTTCTGACCCCACGACCTGGCGAGATGCTCAGGGAGATGCCATCCCGCCCGTGCAGCGCGATCCCAACCGCGATTTCATCACGCGCGAGATGTTCGGCTCCACTGACCTGGTAGCCACCTATGCCGCCCTCGATCCGCAAAACCGGTTGCTGGTTTGCGCCCGCTTCCGCGGGGAGACGAAGGATGTTCTGCTTTACTCGTTACAGGTGATCGAGACCGGCTCTCAAGGCGTTATCCACCACAACGCCAGCAACCACAACCTGCAGCCTGGCTGGCATGAGCTCGCGACCGGCGAGCAGGCTGTCTGCGACCGCATCCAGTTATCCGTGGATGACCCGCCCTGGGCGCTGCTGGTGGGCGCCAACGTCGGCGAGGTCGGCACCGGCGTCCTGGACCAGATCGGCTGGCAGATGGTGTATCCGGACCTTCGCTGACTCGATTATAAAACCAGGTTCACCGGGAGGGAAATATGACCGATCTTAACAAAGCCTTGCGATGCTCAAAAGCCCGAAAGCCTCCGAGCGCTACGACGCCTGCGAGGAGCTGCGCGTCGCCACGCGAGAGCAGCCCGGAAATCGTGCTCGCGCTGGAGGAAGCCACAAAGGATGACAATCGACTTGTGGTAGAGCGGGCGATTTTAGCCCTTGCTGCCGATGTTCACCAGCAGGTGGTTTTCAAAATGAGCAGGGTTGCGCCGCCAGGTGAGACTGTCGCCAGAACCCAGGGTAAAATCTTCGTTATCCGGTCGGGAGCTTACATTCTGGATATGTTAGTGGTCAACCTGGTATTTATCGCGTTTCTTTCCGGAACGGACTTTCTTCCCGGCGCTTTCGCTGACTTATTTGTTCGCGTATAGCTCAGATTAATGTCCTCGGTGAGACTTCAGGTAGCGAGATTGTTTTCCTGGGCGTCAGTATGGGCATGCTCTATTTTATGATTTTTGAATGGCTTTATGGCGCAAGCCCGGCAAAAATAATCTTGCACATGCGTGTGGTAAAGGAGAACGGTGATCCATGCAATTTCGTCTCTGCGCTCATCCGTGGCGTCTTACGCCTGGTGGATGGCCTATTCTTCGGCATGGTGGCTTAATATTCCATGAAAGCCCCACTCCAACAACGCATCGGTGACCAGGTTGCCGGTACCATCGTGGTGGACGCCAACGATCCAGTGATCAAAGTTAAGTTTCCCCAAGGGAGGTTTTTCGCTGCGCTTTGTTTAGTCTTGGGGATCTGGGTACTTCTCTATGCAGGGGTGATGATGACCTCAATATAGCAAGTTGGGCGCCGGCGTTCTGGACCAGATCGGCTGGCAGATGGTTTATCCGGACCTTCACTGATGGGATTTAAAAACCAGGTTTACCGGGAGGGAAATATGACCGATCTTAATAAATGCCTTGCAATGCTCAAAAGCCCGAAAGCCTCCGAGCGCTACGACGCCTGCGAGGAGCTGCGCGTGGCGAGCGAGAGCAGCCCGGAAGTGGTGCTCGCGCTGGAGGATGCCACAAAGGATGCCGACCAGTAGAGTCGGTAGAGCGGGCGAGCCTAGCTCTCGCTGCGGACGTGCACCAGCAGATGAGGCTCAAAATGGACGGGGGTACGCCGCTGCCTGAGACGCCTGCCGTGACCCAGGGGAAGACCTTCGGTATCCGGGTAGGCGCTTACCTGATCGATGGCGTCGTGCTCAATGTTGTCGGCAGTGCAGTTATTTTCGGCGCTATTGTTTTTATTCCGGACGGTATTGGCTTTGCTTGCACAGGCGCACATTCTTTACAGCGTTGTTGAGCCCTCCCGCTGGCTCTCTTATTTTTTCTCCATACTGGCAGGTATTCTGTACTTCGTATTCTTCGAATGGCTGTACGGCGCTACGCCGGGCAAGCTGGTCTTACGCATGCGCGTGGTGCAAGAAGATGGCGCTCCCTGCAGCTTCAAGGCTGCGCTGGTGAGGGGTATCCTGCGCATTGTCGATGGCTTCCTGTTTGGCTGGGTGGCATATCTCAATATGCACCCCCCGCTGCAGCAACGCCTGGGAGATAAGAAAGCCAAAACGCTGGTGGTGGATGCCGGTGACCCGCTGATCACCTGGAAACGGCCTGCCTGGCGGTTTTTCCTCGCGCTGGGTCTGGCGATCCTGCTTTATGCGGGATTGTATCTGGTGTTCGATGGATCTTCGCTCAGGCCTGTCGGGACCTGTACTCCAAAGGAGCTGCGGACGCCAACTTGCTTGCAAGTGACCTGGGCAGCGAATTTTATATGGACGGTGAATACAGCCGGGATGATTTTGAAGATACCACCCTCCTGGATGCCAGCCAGCGCCAGTTTTCTTCACCCGACATGTTTCTGGATGGTTTGGTCATCTATCTTGCTTCATTCCCCAATGATACGGATGCAGCGATGCAAAGCTCGTTGGATAGGATCGCCGAGGATTACGTGGGAGATGTTCCGCTGGAGGCTAAAGCCAATGAGACATTGCAAATGGGAGACCGAGGTTGGGCGAAGGTTTACCATGACCAGCAGAGTGGGTATGATCTTGTCGTTGCTGTCGTGCTTGAAAAGAATGCTCTGGTGCGCGTGATCCTGTATGGTGAACCGGGCATCACCACGCTCGAGAAAGCCAACGCCCTGTTAGGGCTCATCGCTGGAGCGCATCCGCACCAATTACCGCATCCCGCCGGCGGCTGAGCCGGCGGGATGATGGTTTCTAATCCTCGCGCACGTCGATGATGCGCACCGCAACCGGTTGGATCGCCTCCACCAGCGCCTCTTTGGAAACCCCGGTCACCTTCATCAGCACTTCGTAGTTGGTCGAATCGGTGCCGGGCACCTCCACCGATGCCACGATGTTGCCGCCGGCATCGGCTATCGCCTTTGACATGCGCGCCAGCCCGCCGCGCTCGTCCTTGGCGATCAGGGTGATGCGCACGCCAGGTTTGCGCGCTCCGATCAGCTCCAGGAAAGTTTTGAAGATGTCGGTCTCGGTGATGATGCCCACCACAGCATTTTCGGAGTTGACCACGGGCAAGCCGCCGATGCGATTATCCACCATGGTGCGCGCCGCATACTCGATCGGCGTGTCTTCAGTTCACCGTGATGACCTTCTTCGTCATCACGTCACCAACTTTTACCCGCGCCATCAGCGCTGGGATTTCAAAGGCGCTCAAGGTCGTGGCGGGCGAAGGCAGGACGCGCAGCACATCCTTTTCTGAGACGATTCCGATGAGCTTACCGCCTTCATCGACCACCGGTATGCGACTGATGTGTTCTTTCTTCATCAAGTCAAACGCATCACTGATCGGTAGAGCAGCGGAGCAAAGCACCGGGTTGCGAGTCATGCGTTCACGGATGAACATGGCAATCGACCTCCTGACGAGATGATGGGATATTCTTGAGTTAATTATACATGCAATTCTTTCAACCCAGGCGGCGGCAAGGCTTGCCATCTGTTAGCTCGTTGTAAGGTGGTTGTCTGGACGAATCTCCTAACATTTATCCCAGGAGCCTGCGCCGAGGGGAGACGGACGCCGGCTCATACGCCGGGGAAACAGGGGAGGAAATCCATTGTCCACATCGACTGCCGCGCTCTACCCTCGCCATACCACCTCATTCGTCCATCTCTTACTCCTGATCGTCGTGTGCCTCACCCTGGCGCTGCCTGGCAGGATGTCGCGGGTCAGCGCCATCCCGTCCCGGTGGCATTCAGCCTGTCTGCGAGCGGCGAGGTGGGCTACACCCTCGGCGCAACGGAGATTTCGGTTACCGCCTTCACCCCGCTGGAGCAGGTCTTCCTGCCGGTGGCGATCAAGTAAGTAGCATGTTATCCCAATAACGCCGCTGCCACAGCGACTTCGTTTTCCTCGCGGATTTCCTAACCGAGCGCGGCGGCGTTATTTTCATAACCTAATAGCTCGCCAGCGTGGGGATGGTTTGTGCCTGCCCTAAACCAGGATTATTTTTCGAATCTTTTGTATAATGATCTTGAATTCCGCGGCGATTGCACGTGGAGATATGGGGGATACGCTTAATGTTGGCAGCCGGGTTGGTATGGGTTGGGTTGGGAGAACGATTGGTCCTTCATCAGAAGCATGATCCAGGAGGCTGCGAATGACCACCGCACAAAAACCCAAGAAAGAGAAGAAGCCGCTCACCAAAGCTGAGAAAGCAGCGCTTCGCCACCGGCATCCTGCTCTCCATCCTCAGCGGCGTGCTGTTGTTGCTCTCCTTCCCGCCCTACCGCATATGGCCCCTGGCGTGGTTCGCCCTGGTGCCTTACATCTTCGCCCAGTACCGCCTCATGCCGCTGCGCTGGTCGAGCCTGGCGGTCGCCCTGGCGAACCTCGTCTGGCTGGGACCCTTCCTGGCGCGCCTGTTCGGTATGGATAACGGACCGTTCTTCTACTACCTGGGCGTGCTCATCGGTTTGCTGAATTTCTTCATCTCCCAGGAGCGCGGCTTCCACGAGCAGACCCGCTTCCGCTGGTTCATCCTCTTCGGCGTGGCGGGCTGGGTGGGCTTCGAGATGGTGCGCGCCACGCTCATCCCCCTGGTCGCCACCAGCGCCTTCATCGGCTTGACCCAAAGCAATCAGCCCTGGATCACGCAGCCGGTCTCGATCTTCAGCGTCTACGGGCTGAATATCGTCATGATCCTGTTCAACTACGCCATCGCCCAGGCGCTGATCGCCTGGGCGGGGCGCAAGGCGCCCGCTGCGGAGGTGCCCCGCCCTGGACATGCGCCTGGCGCGCAATGGGCTGGTGGTCGCCGGCGCCACGCTGGGCGGGTGGCTCGTCATCAGCTTGATCCTGCTCGCCACGGCGCCCAGGGACCTGCCCACGGTGCGCGTAGCCGCAATCCAGCCGGGTTACGATCAAGCCCGCCTTCCAGGATCAGGTCAATACCTCGCAGATGCGCCTGGACGCCTTCGTCGCCGACGCCCGCCAGGCAGCCGCGCAGGGGGCGCAGATCATCTACACCCCCGAGATGCTCTTCAATTTTGACCCGACGTGAGGAGTTCACAGACGAGCTGCGCCGCCTGGCAGCCGAGACGGGCGCCTACCTGTACCTGGATTACACCGTTTCCGTTGAAGGGCGGGATTTCCGCAACGAAGCGCTGCTGCTCAGCCCCTCCGGCGAGTTCTCAGAGGTTTACGGCAAGAACAAAATCCCCCCTGGCGAGCCGCCGACGCAGTCTGCCGGCGTCTTCCCGGTCTTCGAGACCCCCTGGGCAGGCTGTCTGCGCTCATCTGCCACGACGGCAATTATACGGATATCGCCCGCAAGCTGGCGGGCAACGGCGCCCAGCTCAGCGGCGCCGGGCTCAACGAGTTCGGCGGCTTCGGCGAGCAGTATTGGACCAACATCGCCTTCAGGGCGGTCGAGAACCGCATGGCGATGGTGGTCGCCGCCCGCCAGACCGGCTCGGCGATCATCAACCCGGATGGAACCGTCGTCGCCCTCGACATGGGGCGGAACAAGCACCTCGTCCTGGTGGGCGACGTGCGCCTCGGCGCTGGCGGCGCGCCCTACACCCGGCTGGGCGATCTCCTCGGCTGGCTGATGCTGGCGCTCTTTATCTTTTCCATCGCCTTCCCGATGGTCGTCCGGCGACGGGTGAGGAAGCAAGCTGCCCAGCCGGGGGAGCAGGTAACGCCCGGCTGAGCGTTTTCTACAGGCTTAGCGATTGCCCCGTTTCGAGCGCCTGCTTCATCAGGAGGATGTTTGCCCCATCCTGCTTGTTGAGCTGCTTGCTGACCAGGCTCTCCCCCAGCTTGAAGAAGGCGCTCAGGGCGATCTGACCCTTGAACGCCAGGTTGTCCCTTCCTCCTTCGGCGTCAGCGTGGTGTAAGCCCTCCAGTCTTTTGAGTGGGAATGGCGTATCGATCGAGCGGAAGGCGTAGCGGTGCGGGCGCTCCCAGATCGCCACCTGCAGCAGGACTTCCTCCGGGCTCCCGCCGAGCGAGGACAATCACCTTGAAGACCGAGCCCACACCCGGCTCGCCGCGGGAGACCCATTCTGCATGCTCGGCGTAAGATTGCCACTGCGGCAGGTTGGCGGGGTCTGCGAAATAATCGAAGACCACCTCCGGCGTCCGCTGGATGAACTCGTAGATCTCGAATTTAACCATAAATGATCCTCCCAAAGACCTGGCATCCAGGCGCATCACGATAAACTGGATGTGCACAACAACCGACAACCGCTCGAATTTTCGGGCAGGTTTTTAGATTTAACACTGCTCATGGGGCGTGGTTACGCCGGAATTTTCGACTGGCAAACTTTCATTTGTGAAAGATGGCTGCCGGAGAATGTTAGGACGAGGTTATGGATTTCTGCGGGAACCCCACACGGGTTAAAAACGTCTTATAATTGAGTTATCCGTTCGAGGAGTTGCCGGGTACGCCACCGCTGGGGTGTGCGATCGAGACACCCGCCGCAGGTGGCGCATCGAAATACCGGGGCAGCTCCTGTAAATCGCGTATACCGGTAGATCCAATACTTCGGAACCGGTTCAGTTTGGAAAGGAGAAAAATATGTTCAAAAGCAACAAATCCAAGTTCTTGATCCTGCTGGTGCTGCTCAGCCTGCTGGTGGCTCTTGCTGCCAGCCGGCGTGGCAGGCGCCGCCTCCACCAAGTGCGATGTGAACTATACGGTCAAGCGCGGCGACACGCTGACCTCCGTCGCCAACAAGTACGCCCTGGATGCCAAGACCATCGTGAAAGCCAGCAAGCTGGGCAAGCCCTACACCATCTATCTTGGGTCAAAAGCTGTGCATCCCGGACAACAAGGACAAGGACGCCCCCAAGATCGACGATAAGTACACCAAAGTCCCTGCAGCTTACTTCACCGCCGGTCGCAGCGGGGATAACGTGGTCATCTACACCTTCACCTATCCCAAGACCACCGTGCTCGTGCGAGCCGGCACGTCTGCCACCTCCACCGCCGGCTACACCAAGCTCGGCGTGCAGTCGGTGCGTGCCCAGCAAATCCTACAAGTTCGAGCTGCCAGACAAGCTGCGGAACACCAGGAACCTGCGCGTCTGCCTCAAGGACCGCACCACCAGCTATTTGCAGTGCGTGACCCTGCCGTAGAATAGAAAGACATACGCCTGAAATCAGCGCCGTAGGTGACATTCACCTACGGCGCAAAATTGGAGAATGCACATGAGCAAGCACAAGGTTTTCAGGTTATCCCGCTGGCTGGCTGTGCTGCTGCTGATCACTTTACTGGCGACCCTTATACCGGCGGGCGTGGCAGGCGCTGCGAAAAAAAAGTGCGATACGCGTGATATCATCAGGCGCGGCGACACGCTCACCTCCATCGCCAGAAAGTTTGGACTGGATGCCAATACGATCGTAAAAGCCAACAATAGTACGATATTCCCCAAAAAATATCTGATCTTTGTGGGTGTAGAGCTGTGCATCCCGGATAAGATCGACAAAGAAGCCCCCAAGATCGAAGTAAAATACACCACTGTCCCGGCGATTTACTTTACTGCCTTTCGCAGCGGTGATAACGTATACATCACGACGAACTATTCATGGAAGTACCCTACCCTGCTCGTCGGACCCGCAGGTAAGCCTGTCAGGCTATACAAACAGGTGAAAAATCCGGTCGTTGAGAGCGACAGCTCTTACCATTTCGAGCTGCCCGACAAGCTGAAGAAAGTGGATCAGTTGCAGGTCTGCCTCAGAACGATATTCAGAAATAAATCTTGGCAGTGCGTTTCCGTGCGCTAGGGTTTGTGAATCAGGCTCTTCCTGGCAGGTTGGTCCTGATCTTGCACCGTAGGTGACGGTTACCTATTTATCATACGAAGGAGAATGCACCATGAGCGATCGAAAGACTTCCCGTGTATCCAAAGGATTGGCCGTGCTGTTGCTGCTCAGCCTGCTGGCGGCTTTGTTGCCGATGAGCGTTCTGGCCGGTACAGCGGAGGGCGTCAAGTGCGCCCGCTATTACGAGGTCAACAAGAACTCGACGCTGACGAAGATCGCCTCGGCTTTCGGCTATAACGCCGGCCAGCTTGCGTGGGCTAACGAGCTGAAAAAGCCTTACACGATCTACGTTGGGCAGAAGCTGTGCATCCCCGAGAAGATCGAAAAAAGTATCCCCAAGGCTTACCAGTCGGTCAACGGTAGCGCCAAGGCGGCAAACTTCGTCGCAGGGCTGACCTCCGATTACAAGATCCTGGTGCACCCCTACTCGTACCCAAACACCACGGTCTTCATCAAGGTGCGCTCGGACGGCGCCAATCCCGGCAAGTGGTACAAGGTCGGCACGCTGACCATCGGCTCATCTGGCAACGGCAAGACCTACACCTACAAGGTGCCTGCCGACCTGCAGGGCAATCGCAGCATCCAGATCTGCATGAAGGACCGCACCACCAGCTTCCTGCAGTGCGTGAAGCCCTTAGGGCAATAAAGGGTTAAATCCAAACGCCGGGCGCGTCCGGCTTAAGTCGGCGCGTCCGGCGTTCAAGCGCCAATTTTCTTCGCCAGACTCCCGTAAGAGGTGGGCGGCGGGCTGCGGCGCGGTCCCACGAAGATGGGATTGCTGATCGCCAAGATCGCCCCGCTCGCATCGATCACGTCGCCCCGGTACCAGGCGCGCACCGGGGCGTCGCCGGGCGGGATCTCCACCTCCAGCGTTGCTACCCCGTCCTGCAGCGCCTTCTTCGCCAGGGCTTTGCCGTTGCGCACCAGGATAAGCTGGGCGCTCCCCGAACAGCCGCTTACTTCCAGGCGCAGCATTCCCGGGCTGTGCAGTATGCCGGCGTCATCCCCAATCTGGTACGTTTGCCCGCCCGTTTCCAGCGTCAGCTCCAGCGTCGCTCCCGTCGAGATGTACACCCTGCGCCGGCGCAGCCCCTCCAGGATACCCAGGCACGAAAGCTCCTCCGCATAGACGTAGTTCAGTGGCTGGTCCAGCCGCGGGCGGCGGCGCGGGTTATCGGCAGGCTTGTGCGAGTGGAAGTCTGAGCCGCCCAGCCCGGTGCACAGGTAGCCGGCGTTCAGCCAGGCGGACCACAGGCGCGTCGCCAGGGGGTTGAGGCGGTAGTTCTCGCCGTATGACGGATCGTTGACCAGCTCGAAGCCCTCGAACCAGCCCACGTCTGCCTGAGCGTCACGCCACTCCCAGGGCTGCAGCAGTGGATGGTTGAGCGAGGCGAAATAACCCACTACAGAGATGCGCTGCATCAGGTCTTCCAGCTCGCCGTGCTCGCGGCTGAGCAGGTGCTTCTCCTCCTCCGGTAGATCGACGATGCCGCGGAAGATCTCGCGCGCCTCCGCCGTGTTGCCGGCAAAGCCGTAGACGTTGAAATGTCCCTCCAGCAGGGTCACCTCCACGCCAGGCAGGATCAGTCGCTCGTGAGCGCCGTCGAAGTCGTCGAAGGCGCGGATATCGTTATGGTCGGTGATCGCCAGGAAATCCAGGCGCTGCTCGTCCGCCAGGCGGCTCAGCTCACGCGGAGTCAGGCTGCCGTCGGAGCAGGTGCTGTGGGCAGTGCAGATCCCCGCGGTACCAGCCCGGCTTGGGGTCGTAGATGCGCGCCAGTGAGATGCCCATGCCCTCATTCTAACATAGGCGGGATTCGCGCGAGTATAGGGCAAATCCCTAATTTCGACCGTATAATTGCGTAGATCAGCGGGGCATGCCGGATTGGCGCCCCATCTGCGAAAACACCCCACACCCACTGCCGCCGAGCTGGCATGCGCTCATCCGGGGATTCCGGTTGAATTATGCGCATTCCGGCGCGATAATGGGGTCAGTACCTGGCTGAAAGGAGGATACGGAAATGGACAAACCGGTTCCCAAGGGACTACAAATCACTTTCCTGGCGCATGCCATACTGAGCCTGGTGCTCGGCTCGGCGCTGATGCTGACGCCGGGGCGCAGCCTGAGCCTGATGGGCTGGGTGCAGGATTGGGTACAGCTTCCCGAGAGCGACCTGAGCATACCCGGGCAGACTTTCGTCGACCCCCTGATCACGCGCCTGCTGGGCGCCGCGCTGCTCGCCCTGGCATATCTCAGCTTTCGCTGCTGGAGCAAGGCAAGGCAGTTGGAGAAGGAAACGCGCCTGGTGGTCGAGTTCGAGGCGGTCTACTGCGCTCTGAGCATCCTGGCCATCCTGATCGCCATGCTCACTATGGACCGCAGTGGGGGGGTGATCGTGTGGCTGATCCTGCTGGTGTACGCAGCCTTCTTCGCCGCCTGGGGCATTTTCTGGCAGGCGCAGCGCAAGCAGGCTGGCTAGCTTCAGCGCGGGGTGTAGAAACGCAGACCCTCGCCGGGGTCGGGATCGCCTTCCCAATCCGCCACCAATCCGGGTATGTATAAGCGGTATGGTGTGGGCGTGGGGCGCGGCGGCGGCGTGGGGGCGGCGCCTGCCAGGAACCACGGCTGGGCGGTGGCATCCGTCTTGAAGAAATCCAGCAGCATGTGCGCCACTTTGCCCTCGCCTTGCGGCGAGGGATGCGTGCAGTCGCGCACCATATCGCTTTCCATCCAGGTCAAGCCGTCGGAGCGCGGGTTGTGCCCGTCTGCCCACAGGTAGGGACCCCAGGCAATGTAAGGTGCGAGGACTGGCCCACGGGCGGGGTCGAAATTCAGCGCCGGGTCGCCGTTGATCTGCGCCTCTACCAGCCACTTGACGGCAAAACCGGTTTCGAAGGCGCCCGGCTCGGGGTTGAGTCCCTGCCAGTAGGTATACGAGCGCGTGCGGCTGGAGAAGTAAGCGATCGCCAGGTTGGGAAATTTAGCTTTCAGGTTGTGTAGGATGGTCTGCAGGTCTCCCTGGAGCTGGTACTGGGCGTTGGGGAAATCGTTGATCAGGAAGTTGGTCAGCTTGATCCACGCCACCTGTACCTGCTGCGGGCTGACGCCGCGCTCGGCGAGCATATTATCCACGTAGGTGTAGGTATCTGCTTGCGGGTCGATCCACTCCGAAGCCACCTTGCCCGGCTGGGCGCCGTTGACCAGCACGAGGCTGGGGTTGATGCTCGTATCGCCTGCTGCCAGGCGCATGAACTCGAAGAATTCGCCCGCCGTGTTGGACATGCCCACCGCCAGCAGCCCGATCTTGCCATTGCCGTCCGGCTCGCCGAGGGCGTCTCGCGGCGTTACCAGGCTCGCCATGCGCACGCCATCTGCGCTGTGGGCGGCCGGGCGCTGGTTGCTGCCCCCCGGGTACAGCCCGCCGCTGAAGCCGGTCTGCGCGCCATCCATGCGCCGGTAGGTGCGGCTGCCCAGGTCGGTCAGCGCTGTGCTCACTGTCACGAACTCCCAGGCGCAGATGTTGGTGCTCTGCGCCGGCGGGGAGGGTTGGAGGTCGCTGTGACGGGCGAGCGGGATCACGCCCGCCAGCAATGCGGACAGTACGGCAATCCGGGCAAAGATCGAAGCAAAACTCATGGCTCAACAGGCGGGCGCAGCATGCGGGCGCTGGCAGGGCGCTCGCTATTGTACTGCCATTTCTGACAACGCCAATAATTTTTCCGTTATTTGTCAGGAATGTAGCTCAGCATCCAGCTCAGCGCCTGCAGGTTGGCGGCGATGCGCTGCTGCATGGGCAGCACCGTGGGCGTTTCGATCGTCACGCAGCGGGTGACGCCCAGCGAGCGGGCGTACAGCTCCGAGCAGCCCAGCCACTCGCCGAAATCCGTCCAATCCAGCATCTGGATGCCCAGGTCAGCCGCCATGCGCTGCGGCAGGTCGTGCTCCTCTTCGGTGTAGCGGAAGAGGTAGGTGTAGCCCGGGTTCTCGGCGTCCTCGTGCAGGTCGAGCAACATGGCGGGCGGGCGGCGGCGCCAATCCTGGACGAGCGGGCGCAGGAAAGCCGGCGCCTGCCTGCCCGGCAGGAAGGCGCGGTTGAGGTCGATCCCGTCCCACTCGCGTACGCCGGCGTCCCAGCCCAGGTTGTTAAGCAGCGGCGCAATCCAGAGCTGCACTCCCTGCGGCGCCAGCGGCGGGCGGGCTGTGTGCGCCCATTCCAGCAGCGCCAGCGGACCGCTGGTCTCGTCCCCGTGCAGCCCGGCGACGACAGCCAGGCGCGGTCCACGCCTGCCGATCCTGGCGACCGGCGTCCCGTTGGGCAGGCGGGTGAGGCGCACGCCGGCTTGACCGGCGAGGGCGCTCTCGAAACGGGTGGTATATTCCTGGAAAGTCAATGGCGGCTGCATCGTGGACCTCCTGGCGCAGGATCTAGCCTGTTATACCATAACCGCCTCCTGCGCCGGAAGGCTCAGCGCTGGGCAACCGGCAGGAAGAGCTTCACGGCTTCCACCGTCCAGACATAGCTTCTCTGCCCTGAAAAGGATGGCAGCGAAGAGTCCAGCGCCTGGACGGTGAAGCTGAACACCCCGAAATCGAATGGCGCCCCGCCCAGGCTGCCGTCCGGTGCCAGGCGCAAGCCCGCCGGCAGCGCGCCCTGGCTGACGCGGAAGAAGTAAGGCGCGGCTGCACCGCTAGCGCTCAGCGTCTGCGCATAACCCTGCCCCCACTGCCCTCCGGGCAGGGCTTCCGGCTGTAGATCGACGACCGGCGCCTGTCCCTGCGTGTTTGCCCCCCAGCAAGATAGCGTGCCGTCCGGTCTTACGGCACAGGTGTGCCGCTCGCCGGCGCTGACGTAGATAAACTTGCCCTCCGGCGGGGAGGCTTGTCCGTTGTCGTTCCAGCCCCAGCAAGCCAGCTCGCCGCTGCTCTTAATGGCGCAGTTGTGGGATGCACCCGCGCTCACCTGGCGAAAAAGTCCCGCAGGGGGCGTGGACTGGCCGTCGCCGTTCTGCCCCCAACATGCCAGGCTGCCATCGCTTTGCAGGGCGCAGGTGTGGTACACGCCCGCGCTCACCTGCAGGAATTTGCCGGCAGGCGGCGTGGCTTTGCCACTTTCGTTCGATCCCCAGCAAGCCAGCGTGCCATCGCCCTTCACCCCGCAGGTATGGTTTGCACCGGCGCTCAGCGTGCGCAGCGTGCCGGTGATGGGCGTGGCTTGCCCATCCGCATCCAATCCCCAGCAGTCGGCTATACCGTCGGCTTTCACGCCGCAGGTGTGCCCGCCGCCAGAGCTGACCAGGCGCAGCGTATCCGTGAGCGGCGAGGATTGGCCGAACTGGTCGCTGCCCCAGCAAGCAGAGATGCCTTCGGGGGTCAATCCGCAAGAGTGGGTATAGCCAGCGCTGAGCTGCGTAAAATAGCCGGTGGGGGGTGACGCCCGGCCGTTCCCATTATCACCCCAGCAGGCGGCAAAACCCCCGGGCTGCAAGCCGCAGGCGTGGGATTGGCCCGCTGAGATCCCCGTCACGAAAGCCTTGACGCGTGGCGGCGTGGATTGCCCGTAGACGTTATCCCCCCAGCACAGGGCGCTGCCATCCAGCCGCAAGCCGCAGCGTATTCACGAAGCCCGTATCTACCTGGATGAACCCTCCGGGAGGAGGGCTTGCCTGCCCCGGTTATTGTTGCCCCAGCAAGCCACCGAATCATCGAGCCTGACCGCACAATTGTGGTAGCCCGCGGAGCTGAGCTGGGTGAACCTGCCGGAGGGGGCTGAGGCTTCGCCAAACTGGTTCAGGCCGCCCCAGCAGGCAAGGCGGTTATCCGTGCGCATGGCGCAGGCGTGCCATAGACCGGTGCTGACCCACAGGAAGCTGCCCGTTGGGGGTGCTGTCTTGCCTTGTGCAGCGTCGCCCCAACAGGCCAGGCTGCCGCTGGTGCTCACCGCGCAGGCGTGGCGGTAGCCCGCGCCTACCTGCAGGAAACTGCCCGCAGGCGGGGAGGATTGCCCGTAGTCGTTGATGCCCCAACAAGCCAGGTCGCCGTTCTCTCGCACAGCGCAGTTGAAATAGTTCCCTGCGCTGATGTGCGTGAAGCTCCCGGATGGCGGGCTGGCTTGCCCGTCGCCGTTCGCTCCCCAGCACTGCAGTGTGCCGTCCAGGCGCAGCCCGCAGGTATGCTCCTGCCCCGTGCTCACCTGGGCAAACCTGCCGGCAGGCGCGCTCGCCTTGCCATAATCATTGTTGCCCCAGCACTGGATGCGCCCATCCGAAGCCACCACGCACGAGTGCCCCCAGCTGGTGCTGATCTCGTAAAAGCTGCCCGCCGGCAGGCTGGATTGCCCGGCAAGGTTAGCCCCCCAGCACGCCAGGTTGCCATCCGGGCGCACGCCGCAGGTATGGCTGCCGCCCGCGCTGACCTGCGTAAATGTGCCGCCGGGCGGCGTCGACTGCCCGCTCAGGTTCGAGCCCCAGCAGGCGAGCGTGCCATTGCTGCGCAAGGCGCAGGAGTGCGACCCGCCGGCGCTCATCTGGCTGAACGTTCCCGCCGGTGGGGTTGACTGGCCCTGATCGTCTGCCCCCCAGCAAGCCAAAGCGCCGGTATCTCGAATGCCGCAAGTGTGCGTTCCACCGGCGCTGACGTCGATGAAGCTGCCCGCCGGCGGCGTGGATTGCCCTGCCGTATCCGCTCCCCAGCACGCCAGCGCCCCATCATCCTGGATGGCGCAGGTGTGATTGCCCCCTGCGCTCACCTGGATGAAGATCCCAGTGGGCGGGTCGGATTGCCCGTCCTGATTCGAGCCCCAGCACTGCAGAGCGCCGTCCGCTCCTATGGCGCAGGTATGGCTGGCGCCCGCGCTCACCTGGCGGAAGACGCCGGCGGGCGGCGCAGACTGCCCGGCGCCGTTCGCCCCCCAGCAAGCCAGCCTGCCATCGCTCTTTACCGCGCAGGTATGGCTGCCTCCTGCGCTGACCTGTATAAAGCAGCCAGCAGGGGCGGATGCCTGCCCGTCTGCCGTTCTCTCCCCAGCATTGCAGCGTGCCATCCTGCCGCAAGGTGCAGGTATGCGCCTCGCCGGCGCTCAACACCTCCATCCGGCTGGAGGGCGAGGCGGCTCCCGGCTCTTCACCGGCAGCCAGCGCCTGCCCTGCTGTCAGAGCCAGCCAGATGAAGGTCGTTGCCAAAAGGATTCCGAAGCGCCTGGGTTTCATGACCGGTTATCCCCTTTCCGCCCTCAGGCATCTGGAGCCTGGAAGAGGCGCAGGATATGAGGTTAAATCAGCGGTTGAGTGAAGTGTCCCCGTGACTTTCTTCCGCCCCGTGGGACAGTGATGCAATGGAAATCTTTAGAGATTATACCCCATCCCCTCACCGCGTTCGGAAGGGCAGCCAGCCCTCCGCCCTTCCTTCCACCTCGCTCTCCAGCCCGCCGCAGGGCGGTAACGCCCATCTCGGGATGCACGGCGTAGCGCCTGCCAGTCAAAATACCTGCTGGAGCGGCATATCCAGTGCTGCGCTCAGCTCCAGCGCCAGCTTTACCGAGGGCACATTCCTGTTTTGGTGCAGGTTGTTCCGCCCTGGCGGATGGGAATATAATGAAATCCTATCCACTATCCAGCGAGGCTGACAAGATGCAATCATCCCCTGAAAGCCAGGAAGATCGCTCCATAACCGGCCTGCCGCGCAACGTCTGGGCGGTGGGACTCACCAGCTTTTTCATGGACATCTCCAGCGAGATGGTGCTCAACATCCTGCCGCTCTTCCTGGCGAACGTGCTCGGCGTGCAGACGGCGGTCATCGGGCTGATCGAGGGCGTCGCCGAAGCCACCGCCAGCATCCTCAAGCTGTTCTCCGGCTGGTTCTCGGATAAGATCGGCGGGCGCAAGTGGCTGGCGGTGGCGGGCTACTGGCTTTCAGCCCTCACCAAGCCGCTCTTCTACTTCGCCAGCACCTGGGAGATGGTGGCGCTGGTGCGCTGGGCAGACCGCATCGGCAAGGGCATCCGCACCGCGCCGCGCGACGCCCTGGTGGCGGACTCGGTGACGCCGCAGACGCGCGGCCTGGCTTTCGGCTTCCACCGCGCCATGGACACCGCCGGGGCGCTGGTGGGGCTGCTCGTCGCCGCGGGCGTCGTCTGGCTGGCGCAGAAAAACGCCCTGGACCTCACCCGCTCCACGTTCCAGACGGTGGTGCTCGTCTCCATGCTGCCGGCGTTACTGGCGGTGATCGCCTTGATCGCCATCGCCAAAGACGTGCCGGTGAAGGGAAGCGCCAGGCGCCCGAATTTTCCTTGGCGGTCATGGGGCGCCCGTTCACCGTCTTCCTGGTCATCGTGGGCATCTTCACGCTGGGCAACTCGGCGGATGCCTTCCTGGTGCTGCGCGCCCAGAGCCTGGGCATCTCCGTGACCGGCATCCTGCTCATGCTGGTGATGTTCAACCTGATCTACTCGCTGGTTTCCACGCCGGCGGGCTCGCTCTCCGACCGGGTGGGGCGCAAGCGGCTGATCATCGGCGGGTGGCTGGTCTATGCCCTCATCTACTTCGGCTTTGCCTTTGCCTCGGCAGGCTGGCAGGTGTGGCTGCTCTACGTGGCTTACGGGCTGTATTACGGCATGGCGTACGGCACCGCCAACGCCCTGGTCTCGGACCTGGCGCCGGAGCACCTGCGCGGCACGGCTTACGGCACATACAACGCCACCATCGGGCTGTTGGCGTTCCCCGCCTCGCTCATCGCCGGCATCCTGTGGCAGGGCGCCGGTGCGTGGGGCGGCTTCGGACCCTCGGCGCCGTTCCTGTTCGGCGGGACGCTGGCATTGATTGCCGCGCTGCTGCTGGCATTCTGGTTGCCGCGCGTGCGTACGTGGATCAAATTCGTGTAGAGACGCAAGAATATTGCGTCTCTACCAATGGTTTCTGGAGGTCACGATATCCTATCGCAACGGCGACCGCATGTTCGACCAGGGTTTCAAGACCATGACGCAGCTCTACAGGATGCGCGACCTGCTCATCCCAACGGTCGCACGGCGGGTGGAATCCCTGGGCATCCAGCCCGGCATGACCGTGGTGGACTACGGCTGCGGACCCGGGCGCTACCTGCCGCACTACTCGCGCAAGGTGGGACCGCAAGGCAGGGTCTACGCCGTCGATATCCATGAGCTGGCGATGCAGGCGGCGCAGCGCCAGATCGAGCGCTACAAGCTGGAGAACGTCACCCCAATCCTGGCGCAGGGCTACAATACCGGCTTGCCCGACCACACCGCCCACCTGGTCGCCGCCTTCGACATGTTCTTCTTCGTCCAGGACCCCACCGCCCTGCTGAGGGAGCTGCGCCGAATCACCCGCCCGGAGGGGCGCCTGGTTCTCAACGATGGCTTCCAGCCGCGCGAGACGACCCTGGCGAAGATCGCCGCCGCCGGCGGCTGGGAGATCGTGGAAGCGGGCAGGGAACTGCTGGTGTGCAAACCGGTCGTTCAAGAAAGCAGCGCATTGGATGAGAATCCCTACCATTCGTCCGTAAATAGTTGAAATCTGCCCGTTACTTTGCTATACTTAACCCAGAGCGCATGCAATGGGTGCTTCAATACCCGGCGGGCACCAGCCGGTATCCCAGCCCAAACACCACACAATTTTCATAGCTCACCGGCGCTTTTGAGCTGGATGGATTGCCTGTACTCGGGGAGGGAAATTTTTCCTGCCAGGTCAGTGCTTTGTTCACTGCCCATCACCAGCAAATTAAGCTAAACGATCCAATTGAAGGAGAATTCCAATGAACGACGACAGGGTTAAATCCAGTCAGAATCCTGATCTTGATCCTCACCGTGGCGCTTGTCGCGGTTGCCACCATTGCCGGCTTCCGGCTCGCTGCGGCTCAGAACAATATCTACCTGCCTTTGCTGCAAACCCCCTCCAATGGCGCCTTCGCCACCTTCGCCTTCAACCCTGTGCCCACAATCGACGAGACGACATTCACCACAATCACTTTAAACGGGGGAGCGGTAACCGGTCCGGTTCTGGCGGGAAGTACGATAACCGTAACATTACATTACCAGGTCGTGCAGGTTCCCTGGTGCCCGGGCTGTGCTCAACAACTCATCTTCGGCTTCGCCGATGACCCGGTCCCGTCATATTGCATAAATATTGGAAACCATGGGTCAGGCAATGCAACCATCACACTCACCGCGCCAGACATCGGCGGCGCGCGCTATATTCGCTTCAACAGGAAGTTGGACACTGGTTGCACGGGCGCGCTTGTCAATTGGGGCAGTGCCCCTGCGCTACCCAGCCGGGTCATCGGCGTGGTAGCCGTCCTCAAATAAGAGACGCCTCACCCTCCCGATCTTAACGATCCTCGCCTGGTAGAGACGCAATATTTTGCGTCTCTACTATTACGCCTCTACCCTCGATTACCGCCCCACCACCGGCAGGTAATCTGCGGGTGGACATCCAACAAATACCCCCTCTGTCGCATGGGCGACTGGCAAATCCCATCTGCTGCGACGCCAAAGACCCGGTATTCGTGATCGAAGCCGACCACCACCTGTGTCCGTCCACTGCGTTTCACGGCCGCTGTAGTACACAATCCACGGACCATTATCCACCTGGCGGTAGAGGCGGTAGCCGGCCGCGCCGGGGAGCGGTCCAGGATAAGCTGCGCCGAACCGTTCGGAATAGTCGAGAGTCACCCGGCGCTTCGCTGAAGCACGCCCCGCGATTCCCCGCCATGCCTACCGCCGCCGCCAGCCCGGCGCGGGCGATATCCGCCCCCACGCCGTTGGGCTGACCGCCGCTATAGGGCGGGAAGCTGTTGAGACCGTGTCATTCACCGTGTGGTAGTAGGGGTTGCTGTCGATTCTCCCGCCGCAGCCCAGGCCCTGCTGTTGGTGAAGGCGTTCTCCAGCACCTCGATCGCCCCGACACGCCGTGTGCCAGAAAGGGGAGTGGTCGGAGGAGCTCGTCGCCCCGCTGGTGATGTAGTCGCGCTCAGGTTCAAGCCGTAAGCGGCGGCGCCTTCCAGGAAGCACTGCCCCACCGTGTTCGAAGCCGCCAGCGTGCCCACGTGCAGCTCGATGCAGCGGTCGTTGTCGCTGTCGTAGCCGAACATGTCCAGGTTGACCACGCCCTGGTAGCCGGTCAGGCTGTGGTCGCTGGCGTAAGCGCCGCTGCCCAGCAAGCCCTGCTCCTCGCCGGTGAACCAGATGAGCTTGAGCGTGCGCTCGAGCTGGTAGGTGCGCAGGGCGTCTGCCGCTTCCAGCAGGGCGGCGCTGCCGCTGGCGTTATCCTCGGCGCCGGGGGCGAGGCTATCGCGCGTGGCGGGCGGCGAGAGCGAATCCAGGTGGGCGGTGAGCGCCACCACCTGGGTGGGGGTGATCTGCCCGGGGATGGTGAGCGCCAGGTTCATGCCGGATATGCCGCTGGCCGACCAGGCATCCTGCTCGATGGCGGACGCCGGGTAGCCCATCTGCTGGAGCTGGTGCAGGACGTAATCGTAAGCGCGGGCTTGCGGCGAGCCGTCGAAGAGGCGCGGCGTGTAGCGGGTGGTGATGGTGGATACGCCGCCGGGCAGGGTCACCGGGTCGGCGCCGGAGAGCGCCCGCACCTGGGAGAGCCAGTCGCCGGAGCTGAAATCTGCCAGCATCGAAGCGGTGGCAGTGTTGTAGCCGCAGCCTGCGGCAGGCGCCTGGGGGGAGGGGTCTCTCGCCCTGAGCAGGCGCAGGGCATGCGGGACAGGGCTGCACTGGGCGGGGCTTCGCTTGCCCGGGCGGGGGAGCCTCAACGCCCAGCAGCGCGGCCAGGGAGCAGGAGCAGGATGCTTCGAGCCGGCCTCATGCCTCCTATCATACCAGGATTTTCCGCTCCGCTCATGCCAGCTTTTCCACGATCAGCACGAAATCCACCTTGTGCACCCACAAGAAATCGATGGTCACATTGGGGATGATGGCCACGATCTCGCCTGTCAGATTGTTGAGGAACTGCTCCAGCTTGCTCTGGTCGCGGGTCATCTTCAGGTCGAAGCGGTGGACACGGTATTTCATCACTGCCTCCATCCGGTCGCGAACACGACGTATGGATATTATCGCGCCGAATGGGGGTAACATGGGATCTTTGGTATTCCGCAATGACGTTGGGGATAGGGGGT
>CAVPDG010000032.1:0-22016 GCA_963702535.1 uncultured Chloroflexia bacterium
AATCCCCAACGGCTGGTAAACTGGCTCGTCCCACGAAGATCGGCAGCCTGGCGGCGGGAAGCTCGGCAGGTTGCACCGGGATGGCGATCTGCGAATGCTCTTCTACCCCGGCGCTTGCCAGGGCGGCGATCGCCGCCGAGTCTTCGATCACATTGGCGATCTGCCCGTCCATCATCTGGATCACTTTGTCGACATAGCGCGCCATGCGCAGGTCGTGAGTGACCATGATGCCGGCTTTATTCTGCTCGTGGATCAGGTCTGAGAAGATCTGCACCGCCTGGAAGGCGCGCTCGGTATCCAGGCTGGCGGTAGGCTCATCCGCCAGCACCAGGCTGGGGTCGTGAATGAGCGATCGGGCGATGGAGACGCGCTGGCGCTGACCGCCGGATAGCTGGTTGGGCAGGTTGTTCAGGCGCTCGCCCAGCCCCAGGCGCTCCAGCAGTTCCACGGCGCGCTGGTGGCTCTGCTTGTCGTAGATTTTGTTCAGGCGCAGCATCAGCTCCACATTTTCCAGCACCGTCAGGTAAGGAACCAGGTTGTTCGCCTGGAAGGTGAAGCCGATGTTCTTGCGGCGGAAAACGACCCGGTCTTTCTCTTTCATCCCGCTCAGGTCCTGCCCGGCGATGAGCACTTTGCCCTCGCTGGGCGCCAGCAGTGCAGCCAGCATCGCCAGCATGGTGGTCTTGCCCGAGCCGCTCGGACCGACCAGGGCGACAAACTCGCCCGCCCGCACCTGGATATCCGCCTGGTCTACGGCTTTGATGGTCATCTCGTTGGTGCGGTAGATCTTGCTCACTGCTTGGGTCTCAACAATGTTCTGCATGGAAGGTTCTCCAATCATGATTACAGGGAATGAATGCTTCAGGAAGATAGCCCGAGCGCCATCAAAGGCTCGACTTTGAGCGCCAGGCGTACAGACACCAGCCCGCCGATCGGTCCAATGATCATCAGCGAGAGCATTGCCGCTGCCAATGACTGCTGTGTGAATTGGATGGGAATGCCTTGCGGCAGACCCAGGGCGAGAAGCAGCGTGCTAGCCGTCCCCAGCAGCACACCGAAGATGGTGACCGCCACGATCTGCATGACCACCGCCAGCCCTATCGTGGGGTTGGAAGCGCCAATCGCCTTGAGCATGCCGATATTGGGCACCTTTTGCAGCGTCTGGATCTGGAAGAAGCCGCCGATGACCAGGATGCCGATCAGCAGGGTAAAACCGCGCTGCGTGTTGAGCGTGCTCTGCTGCGCGGAGTAGCCCGGCGAAGCCTTGTAAGCGGTGACCACGTCTGCCACCTCGACATCCGGGACCTGGCTCTGGATGAGCTGCGCCATCTCCGCCTGGGCAGCCGGCTGGCTGAGCCTGGCGGCAAGGATGTTGTAAGTTAGCGGCTCGTCGCCGTTGCTGGCTGTCCCCTGGGGGCGCACCTTGTCCCATACCTGCAGGGGGATGAAGACGGAGGGTTGGAAGAAGTACTGGCGACCGTCGGTGATGCCTGAAACCCTCAGGTCATAGTATTCCTCTTCCGTCCCCTGGATGGACTTCAAGGTGATGGTATCGCCGACCTTCACGCCGGCTTCGCGGGCGATAGCGCCGTCGATGACCGCTTCGTAGGCGCGGGCGTTTCTCAGGTCACGCCCTTGCAGGGCTGGCGCCCCGCCCGGCTTGCCGGGCTCGTAACCCACCAGCGATACATCCAGGTCCTCGGCGCCATTCGTGAAGACCAGCGTCGCATTGCTGAGCCCAACCGGTCCAACCGCTTCAACGCCCGGTACGCGGCGCACTTTGGTCAGCGTGTCGTTGCCCAGGCGGCTGGTCAGCGTGGAAAGCTGCACGTCGCTCTGGAAGACGAGCAGCTGGGCATCCAGCTTGGCTAGATACTCACGGTTGGCGGTCGCCAAGCCTTCAGCCAGCCCGGCGATGAACAAAACAAGGATGGTGATCAGAGCGATCACCAGGCTGAAGAGGAAAAAGCGCCCTTTATTGCGCCATACTTCTTTGATTGCCAGGTAAAAAGACATTTTTGCACCTCACTCGGCAGGCTAAAAGCCTGGTTTGTTTCTTTCAATGATGGGTATTATAGCGGGATTCCTTTAGTTTGTCAAGGTTTTGCAGCATATTTGTACAGTATTTGTCCATTCAATTTGCTGCGCTTGCGCCTTGACAAAGCCTGGCGCTCGTGTAACACTAAGCCCAATCCGGATCCCCTTGTGTCCCCACTGGCTGCCACACTCACGCTCGTCTCCGCCTTCTTTCACGCCGGCTGGAATTTGCTGGCGCGCAAATACCGCGGTGGGAATATCTTCCTGCGCGTGCCGCTGCTCATCGCCGCCATAGGCTTGCTCCCGGTGCTGCTGGCGGGCGTCTGGTCGGCGCCGCTGCCGCAAGGTGTGTGGGTCAATTTCACCTTCAGCGGCATCTGCCTGGCGGTGTACTTCCTGGGGCTGACGCAGGGTTACCAGAGCGGCGAGTTCTCGGTCGTTTACCCGCTGGCGCGCGCCCTGCCCGTGCTGGTGCTCGCCCTGGCGGATATCGCCCTGGGCAACCCGCCCACAGCCATCGGCTGGGCTGGGATCTTGCTGGTAGCCATCGGCTGCATGACCAGCCCGCTGGAATCGTTGCGCAGCATCCACCTCTCCACCTACCTGAACCGCACCACCCTCTGGATCCTGATCACGGCAGCCGGCATGGTGGGCTATACCCTGGCGGATAACCAGGCTGCCGACCGCTTCGCCCCTGGCATCGCACCCGTGCTGCGCTACCACGTCCTGGCGCTGACCGTCTCCCTGATCACCTTCTGGATTTTCCTGAAGCTTACCCGCCAGCCGGTCAGCCTGGAAAGGGGGCTGGAGAATTGGAAATGGCCGGCGGTGATGGCGGCGCTGCTCTTCATGGCGTACACGTTGGTGCTGGTGGCTTACCAGTACAGCACGGAGACCAGCTACGTCGCCGCGCTGCGCCAGTTTAGCCTGGTGATTGCAGTGCCGGTCGGGGCGTTCTACTTCAAAGAGGCCTCTCCCCATCTGCGCATCATAGCTGCCGTGACGATCACGCTGGGCATCATCTTGATCGCGCTGGGAGGCTGAGACCGCCAGCGCATCGTTGCTGAGGAGGACGGGATGGAGCACACCTACCAACACTCGTACCAGGGACCCGTGAAACTGGTTGTGCTGGACTGGGCGGGGACGACCATCGACTATGGCTGCATCGCTCCGGCTGTGGCGTTCGTCGAGGTCTTCCGCCGCAAGGGGGTGGCGATCAGCATCGAGCAAGCCCGCCGCCCGATGGGACTGGGCAAGCGCGAGCACATCCAGGCGATCTGCCAGCAAAGCGAGGTGGCAGGCGCCTGGCAGCGCGCCTGCGGCAGTGCGGTGAGCGCGCAGGATATCGAGGCGATGTACCGTGAGTTCCAGCCGATCCAGATGCAGTGCCTGGCGGATTACTCCGAGCTGATCCCCGGCGCGCGGGAAGCGGTAGCCGCCCTGCGCCTCAAGGGCATCCGCATCGGGACGACCACCGGGTACTTCACGGAAGCGATGGAGCTGGTCATCGAAGCGGCAGCCCGGCAAGGCTACATTGCCGATAGCAACGTATGCGTCAGCCAGGTGCGGGCGGGACGTCCCGAGCCGTGGATGCTGATCCAGAATATGGTCAACCTGGGTATCTATCCGCCAGCGGCGGTTGTTAAGGTCGATGATACCCCGCCTGGCATCGCTGAAGGTTTGAATGCCGGGGCGTGGGCGGTAGGGTTAGCGAAGACGGGCAACGAGGTGGGCTTGAGCCTGGAAGACTCCAACGCCGCCTCTCCCGCCGAGCTCGAAGCGCTGCTGAGCAGGGCGCGTGAGACACTTCGGCGGGCGGGCGCCCATTACGTCGTCGATTCGATCGCGGATATGCCCGGGGTGGTCGACGACATCAACCGGCGGCTGGCGAGGGACGAAAAACCCTGATCCCGGGCATCTCAGCCGGCACGGCAATTGACCGCCACCAGGGTGATATCGTCGAACTGGACTTCCTGCGCCTGGTAGGCTTGCAGGCTGCCAAAGATCTCGTCGCAGCAGGCTTGAGCGCTGCTTGAGGAAGCAGCGATGAGCGCCTGCCGCAGGCGCGGCAAGCCATACGCGCCTGCCTGCGGACCCGCCGTATCCGTAACGCCATCCGTATAGAGCAAGAGGGTCGCGCCGGGCGAGAGGAGCAGCATTTGCTGGTCGAGCTCAGGGCGGGGTAATATGCCCAGCGGCTGGCCCGCGCCCCGCGGCGCAAGGGTGACCTGCCCATCCTGGCACAGCAGGGGCAGCTCGTGCCCGGCGCGCGCATAGCAGAACTCGCCGCTGCGGGGATCCAGCACGCCGTAAAGGACGGTGGCGAACATGCCGCGGGCGTTCATGCGCAGGAGCTGGTGGTTGACGCGCAGCAGCGTATCGCGCGGCGAGCGACCATGGGCGGCCTCGGACTGGAGCAAGGCATGCGTCTGCGCCATGAAGATGGCAGCCGGCACGCCCTTATCGGTGACATCCCCGATCAGCACCCCGATGCGGTTGCGACCCACGGGGAAGACGTTGTAAAAATCGCCGCCCACGGCACGGGCGGGAGCGATCCGCGCCCCAAACTCATAGCCGGCTACAACCGGCAGAGCCCCAGGCAGAACGCTCATCTGGATATCGCGCGCCAGTTGCAGCTCACGCTCGAGCTTTTCCTTCTCAACCAGCTCTGCCTGAGCCGCCTTCAGCTCGTCATAAGCCGCTTGCAGGAGCTGGTTCTTGGCTTTAAGATCGCGGATCAATTCATTCTCTGAGTCTTTCAGGCGCACGGTGAGCACTCGCACCATCTGGTAAGCCAGGCGCGGCTGGCGGGTGAGCAGGGCGTCCAGATCCTGGCGGCTCATCTCGATCAGGCGCGCGGGCAGCGCGGCGCGCGCGCTGGCGGTGCGCAGCCCTTCCAGATCGAACAGGCTCATCTCCCCGATGAATTCACCCGGACCGCGCTGTCCGAGCAGGCGCGCCTCGCCCGTATCCAGCGCTTTGACGATCTCGAGCAATCCCTGCTGCACGATGTAGAAATGCTCGCCGCGCTCGCCCTCGCGGAACAACAGCGCCCCGGGAGGCAGCTCCACCACCCGCAGATGGTCCGCCAGGAAGCGCAGCTCGTGTGGCGGTAAGGATTGGAACAACGGCGCCTGCGCCAGGGTGGCTTCGACCTGCTCCTGCGCGATTTGCGGTTCTCCGGCCGTCATTTTCCCCAGCTAACCGGAGGATCGCCCCACTTCGCGATGGAAACCACACCAAAGCCACCCTTGGCAGGGTTGGCGTCAGGCTGCAGGTGGAAGCCATGCTTTTCCGCGGTGAAGCGCACCCAGTTCTTTCCATCCCAGAAGCCCAATGCCAGCGCGACGCCTTCACGCTCGGCGCGCTGCAGGTCTGCCCGGGTATAGCGCACTTTGAGCTCGAAAGGCTGCTCGAACTCGACCAGGTAAGCCTCGGGCTGGTCTTCATCGAAAGCTCAAAGTTCGAGACCAGGCGGGCGGGTTGAAAACCACCTTTAACCGGACGGCATGCTTTCCATGCTGCCCAATCCAAGCTTGCGCACACCAATCTTCCGCTTTGATCGGGGATCGTGACCGTCACACCTTCTGTGTCAAAATCAACTTTTTTTGGCATCCTTTCCTCCTGAAAATGTCAGGCTGAAATATCCGCGCCGCAAGCAGAAAACCGGCGCGCTTCTCATGTATTCATTAATCCCCGCCCACAAGCGGGCCATGACCCTGTGCTCAGGGATATTTTCCAGAAAGGCTCTCCGCCAGGCAGGGTCGCTGATTTTGCTGAGCGCGCTCCTGCAGCTCCTGGTAGCCGCGGCGGATGGCATTTTCTCCCCTGGCGGGGTCGCCGGCAGCAGCGAACACCTGCGCGCAGGTCTGGTAAGCCAGGATGGGGAATTCCAGCGCCTGCGCGCCGTTCTCAGCCAGGTATTCCCAGAACTCGGCGGGTGTATTCCAGCGCCTGACCAGCCTCGCCGGCGGAGAGAGAGCTCGCGCCAGCCCCGCCAGGGCGTCCTGACCATTCCCGGGCATGTCCAGCGCATCCAGGCGCTGCCAGGCTTCGGCAAAATGCTGGTGGGCAGCGGCAGGCTCGCCGGCTGCTTCGGCTGCCAGACCCAGGTAGGTGGATGCAACGGCAAGGGCGAAGTGATCTACCCCGGCGGCGCCGGTGAGCGCCTGCTCCAATACCTGCCTGGCGGCTGAGCGATCCCCCAGCCGCAAGTGAGCCAGCCCCAGGTTGAGCTGCGAATAGATGATCGTTTTAGTGAAGCCGATCTTCTGGGCGACCCCGAGGGCGCGCTGCAGGGCTTCTCGACCCTGCTCAGGCAAGCCCATGACCACGGTGTAGTAGCCAAGGTTATTGAGGACAATCGTCTCGCCAGCCGAGTCGCCCAGGCGGCGCGTGATGGCTAAGGTCTGGTGCATGAGCTGAGCAGCGCGAGAAAGGTCGCCGGTTGCGGATAAATATACCGACAGGTTCGTCAGCACCCTCGCCTGGATGAGCTCATCGCCAACTTGCGGTAGAAGCGCCAGGACAGCCTGCATCAGGCCGGCAGCCTGTTCAAGTTCTCCCAGGCGAGTCAGGCTGACTACCTGCATGGCAAGCACATCTGCTTGAGCCTCCACATTCCCAGATCGCCGGGCAGCCTGATCGGAGGCGGTGTAGGCTTGGAGGGCGAGGCGCTCTTCGCCGGTTACGGCGAGATAGTAGCCCTGGCGAGCGTATGCCTGGGCAAGGCAGTTCTCATCACCCATCTGGCGCGCCAGGTCGATGAGCGCCAAATCGTCAGCCTGGCGGGCGGTGGCATCTCCCAGCACGCCAAGCACTTCATCGCGACCCAAAAGCGCCTGCCAGCGCCTGTGTTGGTCGGTGGGCGGAAGCAGCTCCAGCGCCTGGTCGAAGAAGCGGCGCGCTTCGGGATAAGCACCCTGGGAGATCGCCCGCTTGCCTGCCAGGATGCTCCAGTCTGCCGCCGGGTCTTTCTCCTGCGCCAGGAGGTAATGCCGGGCGACCAGGGCGGCAAATTCTTCTACACGCTTGCTGGACTCGGCTGCCTGCGCCAGCCAGCGCGCCACACCGGCGTGTATCAGGCGCCGCTGCTCTTTGAGCAGGGTCTGATACACCATCTCCTGGAACAGGGCGTGGTTGAAGCCGTACTCCTGCGAGCCAGCAAATTGGGAGATCGCCTCAGGGTTGACGATCTTTTGATTTGCCAGGAGAGCCAATTGCGGCGCGGCAGGCTGTCCTCTTTGCTGATGGCTTGTAGGAGCGAATCCCAGAAATTGCGCCCGACGACCGATGCACCCTGCAAAGTTTGGCGGGCGTCAGCGGGCAAGAGCTCCAGGCGAGCCTGGATCACGGCGGTCAGCGTGGGTGGGATGCGCACGCTATGCAGGCGCTGCGCATCCACCTGCCAGCTCCCGCCATCACCCTCAGCGACGATCACGCCCTCGTCGATGAGCATATTCACCAGCTCTTCCAGGTAATACGGGTTGCCATCCGACCGCTCCACGAGCAGCTCGCTCAGCTCCGCAGGGGCAGACTCCAGGCGACTCAAGACCTGGGCAGCAAGCTGCCGGCTTGAGCCTGCGCTCAAGGGGGCAAGATCGAGGCGCGAGCGGACGATATTTTCGCCGGGCTGCGCTCCTTCCCATTCGGGGTGAATGTCGAACAGCCGGAGGCGGGTCAGGCAGAGCGCCGCCAGCCTGGAGCCGCGGCAGCGACGGACAAGCTCGCGGATGGCATCCAGCGAAGGTCCATCTGCCCAATGGATATCATCGAAGACCAGGAGCAACGGCGAGGCTTCTGCAAATGCCGTGAAATATCCTTGCAGGTAGAACAATGCCTGCTGGCGCAGTTGCTGGGGATCATTCTTCTCCGCCAGTCCGGCAGCCTCGAACCCGAGCAGGGCGCCGATCACGTGCGCTTTATACCCGGCGTCATCTTCCAGGTATGCAGAAAGTCCCTCTTCGAGCTTCTGGCGCGCCTGGGCGGCGCTATCGCTCTCCAGGATCGAGAAGTGCAAGGCTAAAAGGTCGCGCAGCAGCGCGTAAGGCGTTCCAGACAAGCCTTCAGCGGCGGCGGCATGAAACCGGCAGGCGCCGAGCGGCTGGAGGTCGACCCAACGCTCAAATTCCGCTACCAGGCGGCTCTTGCCAATGCCGGGCTCTCCCACGATGGTGACCAGCTGCGCCTGGCGCGTTTCAATCGCCTCCAGAAAAGTCTGCTGCAGGATCTCCAGCTCGGCGTCCCGCCCCACCAGGCGGGTTTGCACACCGGCGACCCCACGACGGGAGGTCTGCTGGCTGCGCGGTGTCGCGCGCAGCACCAGGTAGGTCTGCAGAGGCTCGTCTTTACCCTTGACCAACAGGGGGGGCTGCGCCTGGACATCGAACAAGCCGCGCACCTGGCGATAGGTGTCATGGGAGATCAACAGACAGCCAGGCGGCGCTGAGCTCTCCATCCGCGCCGCCAGGTTGATCGCCATACCCATCACGGTGTTTTCCGCCTCAACTCCGGCGCCCACCACCGCCTGCCCGGTATTCAGCCCCACGCGTATCTTTAAAGTCCGCCAGCCCCCAGCGCTCCTGGACGGTAACAGCATAGCGACTGGCTTCATCTAAGAGAGACAGACCGGCATGAACCGCGCGCTCGGCGTCGCCCTCACGCGCCAGCGGGGCGCCGAAGATCGCCATCAAGCCATCGCCCATGTACCGCAAGACACGACCGCCGTGGCGCTCGACCACGCCACCGAAGCGCTGTAGCGCCTCATCCATCACCGCCAGCGTATCTTCAGCATCCAGCCCCTGGCTGATCTGCGTCGAACCGACGATATCCGTAAAGAGGATGGTGACGAACTTGAGCTGAGGCGACTTCTCGCCCTGCTGGGCATCCAGCCGGGCGAGTTTCTCGCGCATCGAAACCAGGGCGGCATCGACGACCGCATCGCCTAATATCGCACGCTGGGCATCCAAAGCAGCCACCGCCACCTCGAGCTGGCGGCGCTCGTCTTTAAGCTGATCCTGAGAAGGTGATTCCATCCTGACCCCGCGCTTAGTTTACCCCAACTCCAGCGGGCTGTAAACAATTTCGACAAACTAAATCCAAATATTGCGATTACAGCAATTCAGCGAAATAAATTGCGGCGGCGATATGGATGGACGCCGCCACGAAGAGCAGCATGCCCAGCGGGATATGGACGGCATGCCACATGGCGAAGAGCCTGCGGGAAAGCGCCAGGGTTGCCAGTTGGCGGCGCAAGCTGTCTCTGTGGCGGGCAAGGCGCAGCCGCCGGGGCTCGTGTCCCGACCGCGAATCCCGGGAAAAAAATCTTGTGAATTTAACCTAACGATGACAGCAGGCTGGTCAGGGTAACCCCCATCACCGGGCAGGCGAGACACACCCCGATGACGATAAAAATGATCCCCAGGATCAGCCCGACCTTGCTGCCGGATGCCTGCCGCTGAAGCACAGCATCCGATGGTTTGTCCGGATTGTAATAAACGGTTACCTGGCTGCCTACCGGATAGCGCGCTGCAGTCCGCCTGGGCTTTCGCCTGGCTGCTATAACTGGGGTAAAGCCAAAGCCAATATTGTGCCCGCTAAACGTCTCCCCACCGACCTGGTAGGTATACTCCACCCGGGCAGCATAGATGTGGTCGTCTCGCCTTCCAAATCGGTGTTCTGGCTGCGGCTGACATGGGAATCGGTGATCTGCCCCGGCGTGGCAGGCCAGTTCTGGCTTAGCTGTGCTTTTTTCTTGCTCTGCTGCGTACGGTAGATTAGGAAAACACCCAAACCCATGAACAACAGAAAGAAAAAACCCCCACAAAGCACCCCAAACAACGGCCCAACGAAATTATCCATGACAAACCTCCTCTAAAAGCTTGGCATTCAAATCACATTTAGTATAAAATTAGAAACGAAATAGATTTCCCCTAAACTGAATATCGCCTGTGTTATTAGACCACAGGCAGCAAATGTTAGCTTACAGTTCCGTCATGCT
Source organism: uncultured Chloroflexia bacterium (assembly GCA_963702535.1). GTDB lineage: Bacteria > Chloroflexota > Anaerolineae > Anaerolineales > UBA4823 > CAVPDG01. The sequence goes on from CAVPDG010000032.1 coordinate 10,037, forward strand.
AAGATTCGACCGATAAGGAGCCGACCCATGTACATGATCTGGTTCGTGCTGGACAACCCCGACCGATTGGATGAGGTATTGGATGCCTGGGAAAAGGCGGGTATTGGCGGCGTGACAATTACCGAGAGCACCGGTATCCATCGCTTGAGGCGCCAGATGATCCCGATGCGCTATGTGTTCCAACAATCCTCTATGGTAGAAGAAGGACATTACACGTTGATGGCAATCGTCGCTGGAAGCCACGGTGCACGCCTGTCTGCAGGCCACCGAGAGCTGACGGGGATCTCGCGCAGCCGAACACGGGTGTATTTGCCGCCTGGTCTTTGACACGGTAAAAGGCGTCCCGTATCCGGATAACGGGCGGGAGGCCAATATGGTCTGGGTTCAGTTCATCCTCAGCTCGGCGCTCATCGTCGTGGCTGCCAACTACCTGGCAAAATATGGCGATACTATCGCCCTGCGCACCCGCCTAGGCGGCATGTTCGTGGGGACGCTACTCCTGGCTGGGGCTACCTCGCTGCCCGAATACTGACCACCATCAGCGCCATCAACCAGGGTGTGCCCAACCTGGCTGCCGGCAACCTGTTGGGCAGCAATATGGTCAATATGTTCCTGCTGGCAGTGCTCGACCTGCTCAACCGGCGGGAGCGGTTGCTGCGCAAAGCCGCTCTTAAGTTCGCCCTATCCGGCAGCCTGGCGGTCTTTCTGATCGGGCTGGTAGTATTTTTTGCCATGGCAAATATCGAGACAACGATCGGCTGGATCGGCATAGACGCCCTGATAATCATCCTGGCCTACGTGGTCGCCATCCGCCTGATCCAGACCAACCAGACCCACCCGAGTGTGCACCAGCCGAGGCGAGATCCCGAAAGGGACGCCCAGCCTGGCGCGGGATGATTGGCTTCGGCTCTGGCCGCGGCGGTGCTGGTGGTAGTGACGCCATTGATGGTCTCCAGCAGCGCCGGGATCGCAGAGATCACCGGCCTGGGAACGACCTTCATCGGCACCACGCTGGTGGCGATCGTCACTTCACTGCCTGAGATGGTGACCACCATAGCCGCGGTGCGCATGGGCGCCGACGACATGGCGATCGGCAACTTATTTGGCAGCAACCTGTTTAATATGTTCGCCCTGGGTCTGACCGACATCTTCTACTTGCAGGGGCGCTTCCTGGGGGTGATCGACCCTGCCTTCCTGGTGATCGGCATGCTGGGCTTGCTGATGACCGGCATGGGATTGATCGGCAACCTGGCGCGGTTGGAGTGGGGTGCTATTCGTCGAGCTGGACGCCCTGCTGTTAATGCTGATGTATGGCGGCGGATTGTACTACTTATATGCCCGCGGAATCGCGCCGTAAAGGCGGCAAACCTAATCCGGTGCAGGATTTACCTAAGCACTATAAGTCGTTGAGGTGACATCCCCGCCGCTGCCGGTCCAGTTGGTGTGGAAGAACTCGCCGCGCGGGCGGTCGGTGCGCTCATAGGTGTGCGCCCCAAAGTAGTCACGCTGCGCCTGGGTCAGATTGGCGGGCAGGCGCGCATGGCGCAGACCATCATAGAACGCCAGGGCGCTGGACATGGCAGGGATGGGGATGCCCGCCTCGGCAGCCCGGGCTACCGTCTGCCGCCAGCCGGCTTGCGCGGCATCCATTTCCGCCTGGAAATAGGCATCGAAGAGCAGGTTGGAGAGATCAGGATTGCGGGCGTACGCCTGCTTGATCTCCCCCAGGAAGACCGAGCGGATGATGCAGCCGCCGCGCCACATGAGCGCCACGCCCCCGTAGTTAAGATTCCAGCCGTACTCCTGCGCCGCTGCCCGCATCAGCATAAAGCCCTGGGCATAGGAAATGATCTTGGAGGCGTACAGCGCATCCCGGACGCATGCCAGAAAGGCGCCTTTATCGCCTACGAAGTGCGGCTCTGGGCCGCGTAACAGAGAAGAGGCTTCCAGGCGCACCTCTTTCATGGCAGAGAGGAACGCGCCAGCACCGCTTCGGTGACCAGGGTGAGCGGGGTGCCAGTCTCCAGGGCTGTAATGGCTGTCCAACGACCGGTGCCCTTCTGTCCGGCGGTATCCAGGATGCGCTCGACCAGCGGAATGCCATCTGCTTCGTAATATGCCAAAATGTGACTGGTGATCTCGATCAGGTAAGAATCGAGTTTGCCGCGGTTCCATTCGGCGAAAGCCTGTTGCATTTCAGGGTAGCTCAACCCAAGCAGCGACTTCATCAGGTGGTAGAACTCGGCGATAAGCTGCATATCGCCGTATTCGATGCCGTTATGAACCATCTTGACGAAATGCCCCGCCCCGCCTTCGCCCACCCAATCGCAGCAGGGAGTGCCATCCTCCACCCTGGCGGCAATCGACTGGAAGATATCCTTGACATAGGTCCAGGCGGCTGGCGACCCGCCGGGCATGATGGAAGGTCCATGACGCGCCCCTTCCTCGCCGCCGGAGATGCCGGTGCCGATGAAGAGCAGTCCCCTGAACTCAAGATAAGCGGTGCGGCGAGCGGTATCCAGATAGTTGGAGTTTCCGCCATCGATGATAATATCGCCCTGCTCCAGGTGAGGCAACAACAGCTCGATGAAATCATCCACCGGCTGCCCGGCTTTGACCATGAGCATCACCCGCCGCGGGCGCTTGAGGGCATGCGCCAGCTCTTCCAACGAATGCGCCCCCACGACTTGCGTGCCTTTCGCCTCGTTATCCAGGAATTCGTCCACTCTGGCAACGGTGCGGTTATACACCACCACTTTAAAGCCGTGATCATTCATATTCAAGACCAGGTTCTGACCCATTACAGCCAACCCGATCAAGCCGATATCGCACAGGGATGCGGTTTCTTCCATGTTCAGTCTCCAACGCGCCAAAACGACAATGACTTGATTTTCGCCACGATAAATCCCAATGAGCCAGACTAATCATACCAGCAATTTGGGGAGACGCCCGGGGAGTGGCTAAGATAGCGGGTCAAGGATTTACTTATTCTTGACCAGATAATTGATATGTGTTTGGTGTAGTTGGGCAGGTTCAGGCCTGATAAGAATCGCCCCTCTCCTGCAGGCGAGGGGCGATTAGTTAGAGAAGAAGTACGTTGATGCGTTGCTAGAAGAATAAACCGCCCCGAAGTAAGCAATTAGCTGCCTACTTGCTCAGCTGCTCTGCCATCGCCTCGCCCAGGATCTCATGTACATGGCGCGTGGGATAGAAATAGCCCCAGTAATAATACGCATCCGGATTAGTGCAGATATCTGTGACGCCATCGCCTGAGCCAAGATGGGTGCATGGCTCCGTCAGGTTTGTAATGCCGTAATTCTCCGGATGGCTTTGGATGCTGTTTTCAACGGCAGTAATATCAAAGATTTCGATATCGGCATTGAGCTCCTCGGCTAAGGTTTCGAGCTCCCCTGGCAGTGTCTCATTGAACAAGGTTTGATACTCTTCCGCAGTTCTAGCAATCCCCATGCCGATGAATTCCGGGGAATTTGCTCATATTGAACGCATTCCCAACCAAAATGTGCTTCGCCCCAAGCTCTGCCAGCCGCCGGATTGCGGTAGCTATATTGCTGATCACAGTGGTAGCTGTATTGGAGGTGCCACTGTGAAATAAATCGACGCCCCCAATCTGAATGGTATAAAGGGCATTGGGGTCGGCTTCTTTGCCGTTCAGATCTTTCTCGAATTGGTCGATTTGCCCTAACAGGCCTGTGTTATCGAAGACAGCCGAAGGCAACAGGGTGGAGTGATCGCTAAATGCCATGCACACGGCGTAATCGGTCAGGGGACTCTCAGACGGTCAGCCAGCACCTCCACTGCTACCGGCCCGTTTGTCAACCGCCCACCATATCGGTCTTGTACTTTGAGATCGAATATCTTTGGCATCTCGATAGGATCCGCCTCACCTTGATCGATCGCTTCTTTGACGAGATCAATGCATTTTCCCATATCCGATTGCTCATCGCCAAAGGCATATACGTGGGTGATGTTGGGGCTAGAAGAATTAGAGCAACCGGCGAGCAATACACCGATCAGAATAAAGACCATCACTTCGTTCATGGTTTCCTCCGTGCAGAATAAAAAACACAACCTTCCGGTTAGCCCAGGCAGCGTTGTGCTTCTTGTGATCCAGCAACAGAGATATATTATTGTGGGATGAGCTTCTTGCGGTGCAGGGTTTTGTAAAAATCCATCTCTAGTATAAAGATGATTAAATCGTAGAGTAAATAATCAAAATCGAGTTTATCCCAAAATAACTGGGCTACTATAAAGAACCAACCTGCGGAGGCCTCCAAGCCCTGCATATCTTCCAAAGGTAAGGACAAGCATCAAGACCAACCTGAAATGGGACAGTCACTACAATGTAAGCCCACTACTTATCCACTCCCACGCCCGCCGCAGTAGAGCGATACGAATCAGGTGCCCGGAAGCCGGTAGGCGCGCCGCGCCAGACCCACCGCCAGCTCCTGCGCCATTTCAACCGCCTCGTCGGCTTCCAGGAGGTGGCGCACCACCAGCCCAGCCAGCCAGTTGGCGCTCATCCGCCGCCACAGGTCATGCCGCGCCGGTATGGAGGGAAAAGCGCGCGTATCATCGTTGAAGCCGACGGTGTTATAGATGCCTGCCGTCTCCATCACGCCATCGAAATAGCGGCGCATGCCGTTCAGACTGTCATGGAACCACCAGGGCGGACCCAGCCGGACCGCCGGGTAATGACCCGCCAGGGGAGCCAACTCGCGGCTGTAGGCGCTCTCATCCAGGGTGAAGAGGATCAGTCCCAGTCGCGGGTCATTGCCGTAGCGTTGCAGCAAGGGCTGCAGGTTGCGGGTGTACTCGGTTTGGATGGGGATATCGGCGCCTTTGTCTGCGCCGAAACGCTCGAATAATGGCTGGTTGTGATCGCGCCAGGAACCGGGGTGGATCTGCATCACCAGCCCGTCCTCAATGCTCATGCGCGCCATCACGACCAGCATGTGCCCGGTGAAGCGCCGGGCATCCTCAGGGGTAGCCTGCCGGTGCAGGGCGCGCTGGAAGATGCCCGAGCCTCGCCTTGCTCCAAAACCTGGGTAAAGGGTGCTAAAACGGCATGGTCGGTGGCGGTGGCGCCCATCTCTTTGAAAAAACCACGTCGCTGTTCGAGCGCCTGGATGTAGCTTTCATAAGACGACACATCAATGCCGGATACCTGGTTGAGGGCAGCAATGTTCTCCAGCCAGCCGGGCAAATCGATATGTACCACCTTATCCGGGCGGAAGGTGGGGCGGATATCGCCATCCCACCCCGAGGCGCGAATGGCGCGGTGGGCGCTGAGATCGTCAGTAGCGGCATCCGTGGTGCAGAGCACTTCGATGTTGAAGCGCTTATAAAGCGCCCGCGGCCTGAACTCCGCTGAGGCAAGCCGGTCAGCCACCAGATCGTAGACCTGCTGGGCGTTCTGGCTGCTCAGCCGCTGTTCCACGCCGAATACCTGGCGCAGCTCCTGGGTGAGCCAGTAGCCGGTGGGCGTGCCCCGGTACAAATAAAAATGCTCTGCGAAGACCTGCCAGACCTTGCGGTGGTCGGTCTCCACTGCGGCGCCCTCCACGCTGGCAAACCGAGCGCCTCCAGCGGGACGCCCTGAGAATAGAGCATGCGGAAGACATAGTGGTCGGGGATGATGAATAGCTCGGTAGGAGTCCCAAAGGAGCGTCGCGGGCAAACAGGCGCGGGTCGACGTGCCCGTGCGGGCAGACCAGGGGCAGGTCAGCAACCCGGGCATATAAATCGCGCGCCAGGCGGCGCTGCGCCGGGTCGGGATCAAAACAACGGTCGGCAGGATCGTTCACGGCAGCAAGACCCTTTCTGTGATGGGGCTGCGTCTGACGGAATATGCTTGCTGGCATTGTAATTGAGTTTCTCGTTTCCGGCTAACATTTCCACGCGGGTCATACTGAAGGAGTACGATGCAAGGCAGAACGAAGCGCCAGAAGTAGCCGCCACCTTCTCGATCCCGGGTTGAGACGAGCGTTAGAGGGGAATAACTGCTCATCGGAAGCTGTTGTTTTGATATAATGAAATTTGGTACAAGCGCGGTCTGACGACCTGTTTCATTGCACATACCTCTGAAACTCGCCAGCGCAATTAAGGGGAGGTCAATCATGAGGAAGCTTCTTCGCACCGCCAGTATCATCGCCATTCTCCTGGCGTTGTCTGTAAGTCAATGGGGGGTGGCGAATTCCGCCCCCTCAGGCGAGGGGATCAATCCGGCAGCGTACGCACCCTGGAAAGCTCATATTTTCAACGACGATCTAAACACCAATTATATATCTGTCGCTCATGGGGGAGTTCACGAATATCCCATCATCAGTTATGACCCCTACAATCTCAAGGGGGTTCTCCGATTAGCCATGCCCGCGATTAGTATGACCGGCAACTGCGGGCCGAGTAATACCTGGTATTGTAAATTTATTGGCCAGGGTTCGGATGATGGACATACCAGCCGGATAGCGGTCTATAACTTTCGGGACTCCTTCAAGATCGGCTATATCTACAAAGATTCCTCTTTCCCTAGGTATTACTTGATTGCGGAAGAATATAGCAATGATCTGGCTTACCTGACCACTTCAAATGTCGAGATATTCAATTCCAGTATATACGACGAGCCCCATAGGGTTTGGAACATTTCCGGCCCACCTGTCTTCGTCTTCGATGACTATGGCGACCCGCATATGGTGGCGTTACTCCAGTTTGGAGGGCAGTATCGAGTGGTGTATGCTCACGAGCAAACCGGCGGCTCGCCTACGGATCCTTGTACGAACGAGGTGGGCACCCAATTCCAGTGCGATCTTATTTATGAGAGTAGCCCACCAAATTTCATCTCTTCCGACATCCAGATTGTAATCAACAATTCCGGTGACCCCAGAATAAGCTTTTTCAGTGGTGGGACCGAGAGCGTGATCTATGCGTATCCCATCACGGCGCATGCCAACTGCGGGCCTGGCGGGAACACCTGGCGCTGCATCACAATTGAGTCATCGTCTACGGACAATGATTTTTATCTGGGTGGGGATGATCCAATCCTGTTGGATATGGCTATTGGCCCGGCTTCACCCCATATCATCATGAAAGCGCACAACCAGGTTGGGCATACCAGGATCTGGTACGCGAAATTTGTCGGCGCGGGAGGCAATTGCGGGTATGACTACCTCGGCGCGATTCAAGTAAATCGCTGGCAGTGTTCCACACTTGCCTGGGATGGTCAAGAGACCCGCCCTATGGAAATTTCTCTCTGAAAGTCGATTCACTCGACTACCCGGTGATCGCTTTGAATTGGCCGACTCTGGCGAATTATCAGGTCGGCGTACTCTATCCTGCGGAGCGCACCGGCGGTACCCCGGGTGTATGGGAATTTGACAAGGCGGATGGGAGAGATATCGACACCGGGTATGCGGTTGACCTTGCTCTTAGCAATGATGATTTGGGCTTGATCGGATATGTAGAACTGGAAGATTACGATCCCAACCTGAAGATTGCCTACCAGGTGCAGGATAAGGCTTACCTTCCATTCATCAAAAAGTGATAATTTCGACCGGCAGAGCGACCCCAACCGGCGTGGATTGAGGCAGGATAAAATCGAAAACAACCGCACTGCCTGGCTCATGGCTTTCCTTGCGACGCTGGCATACAGCACCGGCTCGCCAATCGCCCGCTTTTTATATACGGATGGGATGAGCCCGACCACGATGCTGGTCATCCGCTACTTGATGACCGCCCTGCTGCTCGCCGTCACGCTGCGCTTGTGGTGGCGAGACCAGCTAAAAATTGATCGGCGGGGATTGGCGATCTGCCTGCTGGTCGGAACAATCAACGGATTATCGACCCTGGCCTATTTTTGGGGCTTGAGTCGCATGAGCGCATCGATCTCAGCGATGATCTTCACAGTCTACCCGCTGGCGGTACTCTGCATCCTGGCTTTGCGCGGCGAACGCTTTACCCTACGCGGCGGCTGTACGGATCCTCCTGGGCATTGCCGGAGTTTACCTGCTGGTGGTGCCGGGGGGAAGATCGATGCCATCGGCGTGATCCTGGTCTTGCTGGCTGCCGCCTCCTTTGCCCTCGCCCTTGTGATCGTGCAATGGTACCTGCCTGGTTATTCGAGCATGACCATATCTTTGTATACCGCAATCACCATAACCGTTGTAGCGTCAGCATTCTGGCTGGCGCAAGGCGCTGAATGGAGCATTCCCGGCTGGCAGGGCTGGCTGGCGTTGATCTTCATGACTTTGGTGGGCACCTACCTGGCGCGCCTGGCGATGTTCAAAGCGGTTAGCGGCTTCGGCAGCTTCCAGATGTCGCTGTTTTCACCGCTGGAAACGCTGTTCACGATCACCTGGTCAATACTGTTCCTGGGGGAGAGGCTGACGCCCACCCAATGGCTGGGCGGGGGGCTGATCATCCTGAGCATGCTGCTGGCGTTCTCCTTTGCCCCCCTGCGGGCGAAACACCTGGCTGCCAGAGTCCAATAAAAAAAGCCTGGATCGGGCGGCAGGCTCCGATCCAGGCAAGTGAACGGTTTAATGGATTAAGGGTCTGAGCGTGTCGCGGGCGATCAGGAAACCGCGCTTGACAAGCTCATCGGTCTTCTCGAATGCGCGATCCTCGTGCTCGATGCTGATGACATAATCATAGCCGGCGCCATACAGGGCGCTAATGAACTGCCCCCATTTGACGTCGCCCAAACCGGGCAGGCGCGGAATTTGCCAGCCCATGCCCAGCGACATGACGCCACGCTGGTAGAGCTGCTCGTAATCGATGCGCAGGTCCTTGGCATGTACGTGGAAGATGCGTTCTTTGAATTCGTAGACCACGCGCACCGGATCGATGAACTGCCAGATCAGGTGCGAGGGGTCGAGGTTCAGGCCGAAATTCGCGTCGGGGATGATTTCCCACATCTTGCGCCAGATGGCGGGAGAGATTGCCAGGTTGATGCCGCCGGGCCATTCGTCGTTGGAGAAGATCATCGGGCAGTTCTCGATGGCGATCTTGACGCCGTGGTCGGCGGCAAATTTGACGATCGGCGGCCAGATTTTGGCGAACTCCTCCAGGTTGTCTTCCAGGGTCTTGTCCTTATCGCGCCCGACGAAAGTGCCAACCACGGGCACCTTCAGCATCTCGGCGGCGACGATCACCTTTTTCAGGTGCCCGATCACCAGCGTGCGGTGCTCGGGATCGGGGTGTAGCGGATTGGGATAGTACCCCAGGGAGGAGATCTCCAGACCGTATTTCTGCAGCGTGGCAAGGATATTCTTTGCCCCGGCGGCGTTAAGATCATTGACGTCGATGGTGGTGACGCCGGCATAGCGGCGGTCGGCTTTGCCGACCGGCCAGCAAGCCAGCTCCAGCATCTCAAAGCCATTGCCCGAAGCCCAGGAAGCCACTTCTTCCAGGGATTGTCCTGGAAAAGCAGCAGTCATCAAACCAGTTTCATAGCATGTCTCCTTATCAAGCGATTCGCACTCGATTTTCAGCAAAGAAAGCCGAGCTTCGTGAAGATCGGATCATCGAACTTACAGCGTCACCCAGCCCGCGCCCCTGGCGCTCTGCAGGATGGCATCGCCGATGAGCAGTTCCTTGTGCCCGTCGGCAAAAGTGGGGAAGTCTGGCTCGCCGCGCTGGTCGCCAGCCTCAATATAGCGATAGATCGCCGAGTAAAGCTGCTTGAACGTATCGGGGAAGCCTTCATTGTGCCCGCCGGGATAGGAAGCGACTGGCGCGCCTCCGGGCCAACAGGGAGGGATCTTTCAGCAGGACTTCATTGGGCCGCTCGCGATGGCCGATCCACAGCTCATTGGGACGCTCGGAGTCCCAGGCGAGGGCGGATTTCGCGCATCGATCTCATAGAAAAGCCGGTTCTTGCGCCCGGCGCTGACCTGCGAGACCGTCAATACGCCGTGCGCCCCGCCCTTAAAGCGCAGCAGCACCGTAGCGTAATCTTCGGTGTGGATGGGCTGCTCGACATATTCGCTGGCTGTCTGCAGCTTGCCGCCGAAGGTATCCAGCGGCGCGCCCGGTTTCTTGCGCACAGGGATGAAGGTCTTGAAATCGGCGCACACCGCTTCCACGTCCAGGCCGGTGATGAAAGTGGTCAGGTCCAGCCAGTGTGAGCCGATGTCTGCCACGGCGCGCAGTGTCGCCGCCCAGACCGGGTTCCAGGCGCCAGTTCCAGTCGGTGGGAAACAGCAGCCAGTCCTGCAGATAGGAGCCCTGACAATATAGACATCGCCGAGCTCGCCGATTTGAGCATGGCATGCGCCTGATGGGAGAGCGGGTAGAAGCGCAGGTTGAAGTTGATGGCATTCACCCGACGCTTTTCCTTGGCAAGCGCCACCAGCTCATCCGCCTTCGCGCGAATCCATGGCCAGCGGCTTCTCACAGATGACATGCTTGCCTGCCAGCAGGGCGGCTTTAGCCTGGGGGTAATGCAGGTGGTTGGGCGTAGTAATGTGGACGACGTCGATGGCTGGATCGGCAAGCAGTTCTCCGAAAGTGGGATAAACCTTGCCGATCTTGAGCGCGGCTGCCCGTTCCTGCCCGCGCTGCAGATCGATCTCACTCAATCCGGCGACCTCGATACCCAGGCGCCGCAGCGCTTCGACATGCGCCGGACCGATAAAGCCTGTCCCCGCCACGCCGACTTTCAAACCGCTATCAGAGCTCATTTTTTACCTCCCGAGAGGAATAGATAGATATAACGAGATAGGATCGAGGCTATTATACCCATGAAGAAAGATGTTCCGCAATAAATCATCTTTGACGGGTGCACTAAAAGGTTGTTACCGGTTTTGGGGGTGCACCCCCAAAACCGAGATATACTAACAACTTTGAGTGTTCCCCTTTGTACTCCGGGACAGATCGGGCTATAATATCCATAAAGCAAACCATTGGTTCGTAATGTGAAACAACCTACGAACAGTCCCTCACCCAGCCCGCAAGAACAGCAAACTGCCAGCGGCAGCGTGCAATCTGTCTGGCGGGCGTTGGACCTGCTGGAAGTATTTCCCAGGCATGGACCGAGCTGGGGCTCACCCAAATTGCCAACCTGCTCCAACTGAACAAAGCTACTGCTTACCGGCTGCTGGCAACTTTAGAGGAACGCGGTTATGTCGAACGGGCGGTCGAGAGCCGCAAGTACCGGTTGGGTGTGCGCGCCTTTGAGCTGGGCCTCTACTTCCAAAGCCAGCTCGAGGTGCGCAAGCTCGCGCTGCCAACGCTCGCAGCCTCGTAGACCAGACCAGCGAAGCCGCTTTCCTGTGCATCCGGGAAGGCGACGAAGCGGTGTGTATCGAGCGCGTGGAGGCGGAGCACCAGGTGAACATATTCTCGCTGCGAGTGGGCGGCAGGCAGCCGCTGCACTGCGGTGCAGCGCCACGTGCCCTGCTGTGTGGCATGGATGACGGGCAGATCGCCGCTTACTCTGCCCGCAGCGGCTTACCTGCCAGCACACCGGACACCATCGCCACGCTCGAAAGCCTGCTGCAAGATGTAAAACAGACCCGGGCGCGAGGATTTGTCGTCAGCATGAACGATGTGGTCACGGGCATCGCCGCGGTGGGTGCGCCAGTTTATGACCACAGCGGAAGGTAGCAGCTTCCATCAGCTTGAGCGGCTTATCCATCCGTTATGACCCGGCGCGCATCAACGCACTGGCGGAGATGGTGATTGCCGCCGCAAAACAGATTTCGCGCCAGCTGGGTTACCAGGAATCCAATTGATCAGGAAGGAGAACAGACATCGACCACCTATAACAGCCGACTCCACCAAATGGCGCTGACCACTCCGACGAACTACTGGAACGATTCTTGTTCCGTGCAGGAACTGACCGACGCCATCGAGAACGGGGCGGTCGGCGCGACCACCAATCCCACCATTGTCCATTATGTGCTCAAGAAGGAAATCCACCTGTGGAAGGAGCGTATTGACCAGATCATCCACGAGAACCCTG